>CBDICC010000024.1:0-81046 GCA_965277185.1 Cytophagales bacterium
TGGATTCTTCTTCTAATGATCGAATGCTTTCTATACCAGAATCTCATGTATCCAGAGCCAATCTATATTTAGGAAATAAGGAAGTTCGCAAAAAAGAAAAGGAGCGATATGTAACCTACAAAATAAAGGCTCATACAAAAAAGCGCTTGTACTACCTTAGAGTGAATTGCTTACTAGAAGCACGAATACCTGTTGAAATAACGGATATAGAAGCGTATCATTCAAATGAAATTAAGGCATACGTTATTATGGCTCTTTATTATGGCCTGGTGCTCGCTATATTGATTTTCAACTTGTTTTCTTATGTTAATCTGCAAAACAAAACGTACTTATATTATATGTTAGTTTGTATAGGTATGGTCATGACGCCCTTTTATAAAGACGGTTTATCTGCTATGTTTTTTGGATTAACAGGGATTAATGAAGTGTTGGAGTCTATTATTTCAGGAATCGTAGCTATTGGAGGAGTTTATTTTACGGCACGTTATTTTAGAATGCATAAAGAGATGCCTAGGAGTTGGAAAACAGCTATTTGCACCATAATTTTTGCCTATGTATGCAGTGCTATCTTTATTGTAACCAGAAATGAATACTTTTTTGCTGCTTCGCATATTGTTTTAATTGTAGCGCTAGATATTTTTGTAATCTCTGCTGCATTGCTCTGGGAAAAAAGTGTTTATGCACGCATTTTTGTAATGGCATATGGAGTACCTTTACTTCTGGGGCATGAAGCTTTTATCAGCCCCTATTTTGCCATACCTATGATGAATTCGTCTTCGAATGCTTTTAAAGTAGGTTCCGTTTTTGAAATGATAATTTTTACGTATGCCATCGCATATCAGGCCAAGCAACTTGCCGAAGAAAATAGAACAATGAGGCATCAATTGATTGAATATTCTAAGGGCTTATCTAAAATTAAAAACCCTGAATATCGAAAAATAACGTTGCTAAAAGTGTTAACCGTGAAGGAAACTGAAATATTTACTAAATTGGCGGAAGGTAAGCTAAACAAAGAGATTGCAGATGAACTGTTTGTTTCGATAAACTCGGTGAAGCATCACATTAAAAATATTTATGCCAAGCTTGAAGTTAGCAACAAAAAGCACGTCATCAGAAAGTTTACAGGCGTATTTAAAGAGTTAGAACAATGAGGATCGTTTTGTTTTTCTTCTATTTAATCGCCGTTCTTACCGTTACGGCTCAAGATTCTTGTTCTTTAAAAAAGTTCAATGAAGAGCATGCGTTGTATGAAGTGTACAACAAGGCATCTTTGTATGCGGATGCGATCACTCATCTCGCATCTGCCAGAAATTGTGCTTTAACATTAAAATTGGATTCTGCCTATCTAAACGCTTCCATTGAACAGGCCGAATTATATCGTAAAACACAAGACTTTCAAAAAGGGATCGACCTATTGATCGGATTGAATAACACAAAACCCTATCCGAATTTAGAAGCGCGAAAACTAACCCGATTGTCCGCTATATTTTATGAACACTGGCCTCATGAAAAGAAGCTGCAACTGGATACTATGCGGTCATTACTGACAAAAGCGCTTGATATTGCGCTGCACTTTAACTATCCTTTGATAGAAGCTGACATTAGAAATCAACTCGGAGTATTGCTACCGGCGCATGATGCTAATCTCGAAAAAAAAATTGACCACTTAGAAATAGCTGCAAAAATATTTAAGAAAAATGAAAAATTTGAAGACGAGGTAGTTGTTTTGAATCATTTGCTCAATGCGTATTGTTGGTTGCCAGAAAAAGATAAAGCTGACTCCTTAAGACCAATCATACTTGAGAAGATCGAAGGCAAAGAATGGCACGCTACAAAGCTGGATATTTATAGATGTTATTCTATGCATTATAATGAGATTCATGATACACTAAAATATTTAGATTATAAAGCCTATACATATTACGAACATATGAGATTGGTGAAAGAAACCCATTCGAATCAAATGTCTGCCTATCGTGTAATAAATGCTACGGCTGAGGCGGAAGAAGAGGCTCGTATGAATAAGGCATTGGCTAAAGTAAGAGCTACCGAATTGAAAGAAGAACAATCTAAAACAAGGCAGTTAATCTTGGTTTTGACTATTATTAGTTTCGTTTCTTTTGGATTTGTTTTTTTTATGATTCGAGAAAGAAAATTGAAGAAATCTTTAAACACAACTGCAGAAAACCTGAACAAGGCAAATGAAAACTACCACATGTTACTAGTGGAAAGTAATCATAGAATAAAAAACAACCTTCAAATGATTTTATCTATGCTTGAATTTAAAGCATTAAAATCAGGTAAACGAACAGACGAATTAGAAAAGATCTCGGGAAACATAAAGGCAATAAGCACCTTGCACAATCATCTGGCGCTAGATGTTCACAATCCACAAGTAGATCTTATTGGGTATTTAACAGAAATCGTCTCTTTATATAAAGAAGTTTCAACGCAAAACTTTGAGTTAAAAGCCAAAGTTGAAACAATAAACATTCGAAGTGAACGCGTGATTTATTTTGGGTTGATGTTTAATGAAATGATATCGAATACCATCGAACATGGTTTGAATGACACAACCAAAGTAACAGTTCTGCTTGAGCAAGAGGAGAAGCGGTTCAGTTTTATGTACAAAGACGGTTCCTCCTGGGATGAGGTGAATAATACGGGATTGGGAACAGCATTAATTCCTGAATTGGTGGAGCACATAGATGGTACAGCCTATCGAATGGATAGTACACAGGGGATATATTATTTTGAATTTGAAGATTAGCTAAATGAACATAGTAATTATAGAAGACGAATTTTTTGTAGCAAAACATTTAAAGGAATTAATTGAAGGAAAGGGCTATGTTTGCAAGGGCATTTTCCGAAGTGGTGATCGTTTTATAAATGAAACTGATTGGGATTTTGATGTAGCTATGGTAGATATTTTATTATCTACCGAATTTACGGGATTACAAGTTGCTGAAGAACTCAACAAGCATAATAAGCCATTTGTGTTCTTAACTGCCAACAAAGACATGCGCACATTAGAATCAGCCGCACGCCTATCTCCTAAAACGTACCTTACCAAACCCTTTAATCCAAACGATGTTTTAGCGGCATTAGAAGCTATAAAATATCAACTTCCTGCTCTTATAGAAATTCAAGACGTGCACGGAAAACGAACTATAAATCCGACGGATATTGTATTTGTGACATCAGACCGGTCTTACGTTGAAATACAAACATTGAAAGAAAAAATTGTACAGCGAAAATTGCTAAAGGAATTGGAGGAGGAATTGCCTGATTCATTTATTAGAGTACACAGATCTTATGTAATCAACCGAAACTTTATTGAAAGTAAATCAGGTAGCGATGTAATGGTCGGAGGCTACAAAATTCCGGTATCAAGAAATTACAAGGATGCTTTAGAATAAATTATTCTAAAAGGAGTGAACTGAAAAAAATAAAACTACCTTTTCGTAGAAATTGTCTGTACTTTTTTCAAAGTTCATGGATAATTTAGTTTATCAACAGCCTAACCAGGTTAGGGAGATCAATAGTTTTGTTATAATTCTAATTGAGATAAGGTTTCTGGTTGAAATTTTAATTTAATCTCATTGAAAGTTCGGGACTTTTCACAATATATGAATGAATTTGTAGTGATTTTCGTGCATTCGGATTTTCGTATTAGAAGGTTTTCCTAGAGTTACGTACATACTATAAGGAAGATAGAAGCCATTGCCTTCTTTAAAGTTATCGAATTTTGCAGATAAGGAGGCTATCTGACTTTTAGTTCTAACCGTAAAATAGAGATGTTCAATCTGCTTCTTATCGGGATGAACATACAACATGAATTGATCAAATTCCTTATTCGCAGATGCCTTCCCCCAAGTGGCAAAAATCAAATCATATTCCACTGAGTCTACAGTTTCCTTTCCGGCGTAGCTTATAATTTCTGCTTCCGCTATTCTAAATGGAAATTGAAACCAATAATTTTTGAAGATCATTTTTTCTTTTAGAGAGGCATTTTCTATCTGTAGCCATGTTTTACCCTCAAACTGGTATAGCAGGCCATTGTTCAATTTGAATTTTGCACCTTTGGTTGGACCATTTCGCAGTTCCATTTCGCAGTTATCGGAACCTAACGTGCTTTTCATTTGAAATAATTGTGGTACGGTATCCCAATGGGAGATCTTTTTCTTCCCATACCAATTGGCTTCCTGGACAAAATTTCCTAGTGTTAAACTGTCCCAATTTTTGCCCCTTAAATAATTCTGTTGTACTTCGACAAGAAGTGCTCTACCTTTTTCTATTTCTTTTTTTGAGATGTGATCTTTAGCATCATCAGAACGTATGTCTTTTGACACATCGCAAGATATAAATGAAATGGAAAACACAACGAACAAGTACGTTATGTTTATTCTATTTCTTTTTAGTTCAAGGTAGACTTTCTGTTTGATCATGATGTATTAAATTATATATAGGCAGGCAGAATATTAACCTTTTTTACCAAGTACTGATAAATAGTAAAAGCCCAAATCCCGAAGTTTCGAGATTGAGGCTTTATCACTTTAAGTGAATTATAGCAACCTGGAAAAAATAGTAACTAATTACACTTAAGTTTTTGAATTAACATAAATTCATGATAAACATTGTTTTGATTGTTTCTATGACGTTTAACTTTCATTGTTAAAAACGTACTTTCACACTTCATTAAGGACTAAAGCCCGCAATTTTGAGTCGATTATTGAAAGATATGGTTTACTGCTCAAGGAGGGGCTGTTTCGAAATGCGATGGAGCAACTTTTATCAATGAAACATCGGTTGATGGATTTGCTGAAAATATAGTTTTAAGTATCTTTGCAGGCAAATTGATCTAGAAGGTATGATTTGAAAGTGCTTAGTGTTAACATTTGAATTAGCTGGGATTCAGCTTTTGTTTGTAACAGATTAAAAGAGACATCTTTCATACTAAACTTGTTAATGTGTAAAAAATGAAAAAAAACCTTATTATCCTTGCTTCGTCTTTAATTTTTATGGGGTGTAGTCAAGGTCTTTTTTCTCCGAAAACAGTTGAAGCGGAGGAAGTATCTGCTTCCTATGAAGCAGAATTGATTAGCACCTACGAATTGGAGGAATACGGATGGATTGGAACAATAAAAGCAGTCAATTCAATCGTATTTGATGAAAATGCATTTTATGCAGTTGGAGATGACAATAGTTTTTATAAAGGATCTGTTGACGGTAGTACGCTCACCCGATACAAGGTTACCACAGATGAGGCGGAGGGGTTTTCTAGCGTTAGCGTCTATGAAGATGAATTATACATTGTTACCAGCAGTGGGGCGTTGCTTGTTAGTAAGGATAAAGGTAATACGTTTGCCAAATATACCTATGGTAAAACTTCAATCCTTGGTGCATTAATGGCATCGAACGGGACTCATTATGTTCTTCGTGATAATCGCGTATATGCCAAATATGTGGGAAGTAATGATTTTGATATAGTGAATAATAAGCCAGAGTATCAGTCTGAGGTTGGTCTTGCGCACTATATCGATGAGGCAGACAACCTTTGGGTAATAACTAGGAGTGGTAAAGCCTATGTAAGTAAAGATGGTGGAACCACTTTTACCACGAATTCTGAGAATGAAATGACGGAAGCACAACAAGCTTCTGTTCTTCATGTAGATCCGAATGGCACCATTTGGTTTGGTACACGTGATGGAATAATTGGCCAAAGTAAGGACGAAGGAGCTACGTTTAAAATTCTAGATTTAAAGACAGTAAATTCGTTAGCGGATTTTGTAAGTGATGTTCAATTTACAAATGGCCATTTATGGGTATGTATAGGTTCCGGAGCTTCAGCTGTGGTGAAAATTACGGATGGTTCAGATGGTCTTACTGGAGAATATCAACAAGGAGGCACAGGTTTTTTGTATTTAACGGTTGATCAAGACAATAATCTTTGGTCAGGAGAGTATGGAGGGATTGGACGAAATGTGCAAAATCTAATTCCTTAAAACTAATGAATTAGCTTTCACTACCTAAAAATAAGAATCTACCACAAATACCATATATACTCATGCATAATAAATAGTTGTTTTAAAGGACTGAATAACCTTGGGGTTTACTATATTTGGAGTAGGTAAATTACAATTGCAATAGTAGTCGATACAAGTAAACGTTGAAATAAGCACCTGTAGTTATTCTAAAATCTAGCTTTAACTAACATAATCTTTCCTATAAAACGCACTCCTATGGCAACTTACCAATTAGTAGAATCCGATTTTTCAACTACCGAACATGGAAAGACCCTCTTCTCTACAACACTCCAAAAATATATCGATGACGGATTTGATGAAATTCTATTTCCTCCGTCAAATTCGCCTTTCCACCCAGAAGTAATTCATTTGGTGAAAGATGAAAACGATCCTATTCCAGAAATTAAATTAAAAACTGACCTGACACTCAGTATTAGCTTTAACTTCCTGAAGTTACTATACGGTAATATGGATGTGAGACTTAATGGGTTTAGATTTAACCTTGTTGGTCACAATGCTATAATTCATATGGGCCTTGCAAAAACGCAAGTGCATGAGAGCATCGATTTAAAATCTGGTGACCCGATTAAAGTGGTAGATGCTGGCAAATTCAAAAAGGGGGACTTTTTGAGAACAAGTTTCGTAGAATGTGGGATTACCCACAGAGGACAATTGACCATCGATGAAATAGATAAAACACCTGATGGGTACGATTTAATATCCAAGTATTCTTATAAATACACATCCAAAGAAGGAGTTGTTCTAGAAGAAATTAAAAATGCTACGCATAACACAGTCTTAGCTAAGGGAACTTGGGTTTCCAACACACCGAGCTGGAATGCCCTAAAAATACTTGATAAAGGTGAGTTCATCGCGGAAGGAATTACGTTTATTGAAGCTTCAGCCCTTTTCCTCGCCTTCAACCATAAATCGGATAAAGGTGAGCTTCAGACGGCCTACATTATGAATTGTAAGTTCATAGGGAGTTTTGCAGATGCCATTGGAGTAGGTTCGAACCCCATCGGCCGTACCAATCTAACACTAGTGGACTGTCAATTTAAGTTTGGATATGACAACGGCAAGCAATGCATCAATTTCAATTCAACCGGAGATCTAGTAGTTCAAGGTTGCATCTTCGAAAGATCGAATCGTGATGGTGACATTGTGTTACAAAGAACTGGCTCTGAAAAGGTTGGCAACGTAACGATTAAACGATGCCTCTTCAATGGAAAGCTTTCTTTTTACCAAGATTTTGACCCGAATATAGCAAATGACCCATTCGTTGCCGGTTTGGGAGGCATCGGTAAGAAGCACGTGGGCACGCTTAGCCATGTTTCTATAGATGTAAATTCTTGCACAAAACTCGAAATTGAAGATTGTATTTTTACCCATTACGAGCGGGCCGCTATCAACATATCGGATACATCGGACCAATCGGCAGCCATAGAAAGAATAGATGCTCATGGATTAGTTGTAAATGAATCCTTGTTGTTTGCCGCCGAAGAAAAGGGAGGACACATTGGCTGGAATCAAATTAGACTTTATGATAATCATGTAAGTCTTGGCGAAACGAATTATTGTGGCGTATTTGTAAAATTGAGTTCCGAAAATAAAGAACATCTTTTATCCAAGACCTTACTTGTCAAAGACTCCTACTTTTTCTCAACCGGCTCTAAAAATGCGCTCTCAAACACCATTGTACTAAGAAATACCATCTCGGCAGTCAATAACTCTTTCATTAAAACGAAGCCCGAAAATATGGATTTTAAACTGAGTGATGGAAAGCTTGGCTCCTATAATTTTAACGGTTATCTTAATCTAGTAAATACCACATTGAACGCAAATAAGACCTCCAATTCTAAAAGCATTTGTCTTCGAACTAGGACTTTTACAGGAGATCAACTGCTCAACGCAGATTCGTGGGATTACAAAACGATACGGCGCTTCTTCTCAAAAAGTTCGGCATACTACCTAAGTGCTAAAACGAATCGAGAAAACAGTTTCATTGCAGCTCGACAAAATCAAATGGATCGTTTAAATGATAGAATAGCCGAGCTTCGGGCTAACTCGTTGATCTAGGTGTTGAACCTGCCATTTATCTAAATCGTACGTTTTGTATTGGAACACAATTGAAGGATAACGAACCTCAACAATTTATTAAAAAGCATTTTGAAAAACGATAGAGTTACTTATCAAGCTAAATGGGATATTCCAAAAGCTAAAAGAAGCGTCGTTGTTTTGGATGTGCAATCCAGAATGTAGAATTAATGACATTCGTAATAGCGCTGCGCTAAGTTGTAATGCTTGAAATCAAATCTTAGTGCTACCTCCTTTTTAAACTCCGCTGCAAGAGTTCACTGAGAAACATCAACTTACGTTGGCCCTTTTTATGCGCTGATTTTCTTGAGGCGACGTGAGCCTTCAAGAAGAAAACTCCTACTTAACACAAAACAGAATAGAACATGTATCAGAGTGGCGGAATCTTTGAAATAAAGTTATAACAAGTAGATTTATATTTTCACCCCTATTACGCAAACGTCGTCAATTTGCTCCGTTTCTCCTTCTTGCATCCAATCCTCAAACGTGCTATTGAGCAGTTTATGTTGTGCCTCCATAGAGGAATCAAAATTTTCCAGAAGCATTTTCTTGAACTTTTTGATCATAAACTTTTTCCCTTTCGGTCCTCCAAACTGATCGGCATAACCATCCGAAAAGGAGTAGAGTAAATCGCCTGATAAAAGTTGAATCGTCGTTGATTCGAATGGTTTTGTATCATTCTGATGCTTACCAATAGGTTGTTTGGTGGCTTTTAATTCATATAATATCTTCCCATCGTCCTCCATGGTACGCGAATTGGAGATTTCCCTTGGTGTCTTAGTAAGGAGCAACAACGGATTGTATGCTCCAGCGAAAGTAAGGGTTTGTTCCTTATGGTTGAGCGCGCATAGAGCGATATCCATACCATCCTTTTGTTGGATGTCAGCCCCCTTTTGTTCCATGTTTTGGATGATTTTTTCTCTAAGGATAAATAATATTTTAGCTGGATCTGTTATGCCTTGTTCATTCACTATTTCATTAAGAAAACCGATTCCTAGCATGCTCATAAATGCCCCAGGAACACCATGTCCAGTACAATCTGCCGCAGCCCATAACGATATTCCATCCTGCAATGAAGCCCAATAAAAATCACCACTAACAATATCTCGCGGACGAAATAAAATAAACTTATCAGAACCAATCTTATCCCAATGATCATCGGCACTCATCATCGCCTTTTGAATGCGTTGTGCGTAATTTATTGAAGCTAAAATTTCTTCATTTTTTTCTTTTATGGTTTTAGTTCGAGCTGCTACTGTTTCTTCCAACAGCTGATTTGATTTTATGAGCGCCTGAGTTCGCCATCGAACTAGTAAGAAAACGGTAGAAACAGCAGCCAGGAGGTATAAGATATAAGCCCACCATGTCCGATACCATGGAGCAGAAATTACAAACGAAAATTCCTTTATTTCAGATTCTTGAGCATACTTATTTCTGGTTTTAACAAAAAACGTATAACTCCCTTCGTGTAAATTGGTGTAGTTTGCTTCGGTTTTTTTATCCCACGCTTTCCAATCTTTATCAAACCCTTCCATTTTTACGCTGTATTGATTTGCTTCTGGATGCACAGAAAAGTCTGAGGAAAATTCAATCAGAACCGAGTTAAATCCATGCTTGATGTCCTTTTTGAAATGCTGCTTTTCATTTACCATCAGTCCAAGGCTGTCGTTATTGAAGTAAAAGCCTCGGATATTTACCTTCGGGATCGGCGGTTTCGAGACCGATGCTGCATTTAATTTCATCAATGACTTCGTTCCTCCAAACCAAATATTTCCAAAAACGTCTTCCGTAATGGTGTGGATGACTTGATCGTTCAACAAAGAATAAGCTTTCCAATTGGACTCGTTCGCTTCGCTATCATTGGATCTGGACTCTGTTCGAAATAGATCATTTAGATTATATCGAACAATCCAATTTTGATTAGAAGTGAATTGCATTCTGTGAATTTGATTGAATTCTTGATCGAACCACTGTTCTTTAGCCTCCATCCTACCCTTTTTCAAATTGTAAATTCCGGTGGGCCCATACAAGGTTAGATTGTTTTTGAAATCCTTAATTGGAATATAAGATTCTTTTTTTCCTAATACAGAAGAGTCTAATTCTACGATCGAAGCGCTTAGCCATCCTTGACCGTTTGACTTTAGATTGAAAACCTGTTTAGAATCATTAGTGGCCCATAACGTTTGGTCATATTCCTCCAAAAACCGAACTTCAAATTCAAAATCTTGTACGCTACCTACATCTTCAAAAACTGCATCGTCCTTATAATTTAATACTTCAATGCCGTTTAATTTATTCACAAATATCGTGCTGGAATCGGATGTACTTTGCGTTGTAGACCAAACCGCTCCACCATAGATTTTGTTCATATTAAGTGCCTGATCCACCTTATAAACTCCATCATCCATGCACACTAGAAGATAGCTTTTCCCATCGCTGAAGTAAACTTTATTGAGAGTCCAAGCGGAATAATTTTTATTCGAGAACACCTTAAATTGATAGTTATTTCCTTTGTGAAGCGAAGCAGCATATAATCCTGTGGAGCTAGCCACAAACAAGTGACCAGCAAAATACTCAGAAGCTTCAATCGTACCCGTAATGCCTGCGTAATCATCATAAGTGCGAAATTGACTGCTTGTTTCCACTTGCGTAACCCCGTTGTCTGTAGAGATCCATAAGTTTTGATAATTGTCAAAATAAAGGTGATGAATCACATCGTTCTGAAGTCCCAAATTTTTGTTGACACGGTATTGAACATTCCCATCTAAATCCAACATAAAAACTCCGTTGCCATAAGTTCCTAGTGCAATTTGTTTTTGTGCGCTTACCGCCGCAGAGAGCACCTGAATTCCATCTTTATAGGTATAAAAAGGACGAAGCTGATTGTCTATTAATTCAAATACGCCATTCTTTCTAGTTACTACGAACGTTCGATTTTGACATCGCAGGACTTTATAGATTTTAAAATCGGTAGAAGATATAACGGAGGTCGATTCAGATTTAAGTCCAATTTCATCCTCAAAATAAATTAATTCGCCATCAAGAATACTGACAGATCGAAATCGCTTTTTCGCGCCGATGCTACGCGTTATTTTTTGTTCTTTAGTATTGAATACGAAAATAGTTTTGGAGGACATAAAAAACACTTCATCTTCCCAAGCTTCTACTTTCCAAACCTCTCCAAAATCCTTAAAATTTGAATTGACCGCTACGTATTTCTTTTGATTTTTATCAGTTGATACGAGTTTGCCAAATGTGTTGTACCCGCCAACATATACTTCATTATTCCATTCAAATACATAATAGCATTTTGCCCCATCAACAAGCTCAATTTTACTCCAGGTATTCCCATCATATTCCAATACATGATTTACATTGGCTACATAGATTAGGCCATTCTCTGTTTGTGCCACAGCCCTGTTTTGACTATGAGCTCGGCCCATATCTTCCCTTGAATAATTTACAAGAGGCAGCTTCCCATACTGAGCCTCAGAAAGATAAGAAAAAGACACCAAATAAATAACCAGAGATAACCTGAACCATTTTTTCACATTGTAATACACTTTTAGCTGTTAATTTGATACCTTTGCAAGGTATGATATTGGATAAAATCAAAAAAGTAATTGCCCTTTTATATTTTGTAGCCTTTTGGAACATACTAAATATCATTGGACAAACAATTAGTGTAAGTGGGAATGCATTTCTTCCTGGAGAAACCGACCACTCGGGTGTTGAGGTACAATTTCAGCAAATTGCACCGGGCTCCGATTTGTTCACTTTCAACACCAATTCGGCAGGCGCTTTTGCAGGGTTGGTTACAGAAGGTGTTTATGATGTATTCTATTCAAAAACAGGAGGGTATTGTCCGGGAGGAGTAACATTACTTGGAAATAGTTTATACTCCGATTCAGTGTATGCTGATACCACATTGACATTAACCATTGGAGGAACGCTAACGGGTACTTATGGGCCGGGAACCTACCATGTAACATGTAACGCTACTGCAGGAGCAGGATTAAATATTCTACCTGGAGCGCGATTTGAATTTGATCCGGGAATTTCCTTTACGATCCCTATCAATACGGTGATTTCAGGTTCTAAAACGGATTCAGTCGTTTTCACTAGTGCTACTGCATCTATGTGGACTGGAATTATTGAAGAGGGTAACATTCAATTAAATTATTGTGTCGTTGAAAATGCTTCGGTGGCGATCCGTGAAAATGGAAGTCATAATCATGTGACTTTAAATCATTGCACGCTTGATGGAAATACAACGGCAATTTATTATTCTGGAATTAGCAAGGATAACACGTTAGACTCTTGTGTGATTAGTAATAATGGGACCGGATTGAGAGGGATTTCTACAAATGAATGTGACCTAACTGCGAGTTACACTCAATTTATTGGAAACACCAAAGCTTTAGACCTTGATTTGACCAATACGAGCGTTCATATTAGGTCCTACGTCACTTTTGATCATTGCGTTTTTAGTGATAATGGAAGTGGTCCTGATCTGACTGGACGAAGTTTACATGTAAATACTTATTCTTCTGAGTTTTACAACAATGGTGGGAATGTGTTTAGTGGAAATGGAACCAGCGGTTATGGTTGGGCAAAATACAACATCCATGAATGTGTATTCGATGGAAGTGGAACCTTTAGAACTACAGGTGCAAGTTGGGACATTCGCAATAGCACATTTAATTCAAATCAAAGTTTTTCAATCAATGGCTCTTCTTTTATAAAAGTTTATAATTCGATCATGCCTGGAGCCAATTTTGGAGGCAATTCAGAAATGTTCAACACCAATCATTTTGGAGGAACGGTCACTACCGGCCAGTCTTTTACAGGCGTACCTGTATCAACCAATGCCAATGGAGATCCGATTGACCCATTTGGTAACACCTCTATTGATCCAGATTTTGAAGATGCTTTGAATGATGATTTTAGATTAAAATCTACTAGTTCATGCATAGATGCAGGAGATAATAGTGAGGTAAACAGCGCCTTAGACATCGACGAAAAAGCAAGAATTTGGGATGGGAACAATGATTTGACAGCCACAGTAGACATGGGAGCTTATGAATATGGTGCCGCGTTACCAAATGAGTACGATTTGGGTGTAGTAAGCATAGAAACTCCAATTAATAGTTGCCTGCACGGTTCTACAGAAGTTGTTTCCATAGCGGTTCGAAATTATGGAAGACTGGATGTTGATAGTTTTACGATAAGCTATTCCATTGATAGTGGATTAACATGGGTCAACGAGCTTGTTCCAACATCCCTTTTGAACACCGAAGAGGAAATCTACAGTTTTGCACAAACAGCTGACATGAGTACTACGGGCTTGTATAATGTTGTAGCTGTAGTAACATTGAATGACGATATATACCAATCAAATGACACGTTAATTAGTCAAATATATACTTATCCAGTACTCACTTCCATTACTAATCCGGAAAACCCAGAATGTTATGGTGAAGCAACGGGGTCAGCGTTGGTAAATGTGAGTGGTATTGCAGGTCCATTTGGTTACCTATGGGATAATCCATCGCAAAGTGTTGTTCCGAACCCAACCGACTTGGTGTCCGGTTGGAACGTTGTTACAGTATCAACGTTAAATGGTTGTGAGGTGCAAGATAGCGTTTATTTGTCCAGCCCAACAGAAATCAAAGTAGGAATGGACAGTACGAATGCTACTTGCGTTGCCTTAATAAATGATGGAATGGCTATTGCTCAACCAACCGGGGGATCTTCGGTTCAGTATACGTTTCTATGGAATGATTCATTGGGAACTACATCTGATACATTAGTAGGAATGGCTCCTTACGAAACCTATCAAGTTACAGTATCTGATTCCCTTGGTTGCTCCGTAACCAGAGATATTACGTTAGGCGTTTTCACTGAAATAAATAGTAACATCTCGGTGGATTCCATAAGCTGTTTTGGATTGGAAGATGGAAAAACATTTGTAAATCCTATTGGAGGCTCTTCACCTTATTCTATTATATGGAACGACACTATTAATGCCGACAGTCTTACCGGACTCTCGGTTGGTATTTATAACGTTTTTATAGTTGATTCGCTAGGTTGCATTGGTTCAGATAGTATCGAAGTTATCGAACCTCTAGCGATGCAGATAAACTTTGTAAATACACAAGGAATTACTTGTCATGATGATAATAATGGACATGCACAGGTTATAACAACAGGAGGTACCACGCCTTATCAATATAGTTGGCAAAATTCGGCTTCAACCACTTCCGTTGGAACAGCTTTAGCTTCGGGTTACCAATCCGTAACTGTAACGGATAATCGGGGTTGCGAAATCATGGATAGCATCCATTTAATAAATCCGGATAGTATTATTATGGATGTTCTGATAACAAATCCTGTTTGTGCGGGAACGGCAACAGGTGCATTGGATCTAACCTTGATTGGAGGGGTTACTCCGTTTCAGATTAGCTGGAGCAATGGATCGGGAAATGAAGATATTTCTAATTTGTATTCAGGGATCTACTCTTTAATTCTTCAGGATAACAATGGATGCATCCGGGTAAAAAATGTTACAATTCAGGATCCGGATCCGCTTCAATTTAACCTTAGCGTAGAAGATGAATCTTGTGTAGATGCTTGCGATGGAATGCTTAGTATTACTCCACAAAATGGAATGCCTCCTTATGTATACAACTGGTCGAACGGAGATTCGACTTTAATCCTTACCAATCTATGCCCAGGCACGTACGAACTTGATTTGACAGATGCCAGAGGATGTAATGTACAAGATGATAATTTGATAGTAGAAGCTGCAACGCCTATTATAGCTACTGTCCAAAGTACCTCCACTCCTTGCGATGCATTTGGAGGAACAGCTTTTGTATTTGCGAATGGAGGCGCTGGAAATTTAAGCTATATCTGGTCCAATGGGGATACATTAACAAATATTGAGAATCTGGGAGCAGGAATTCATGCCGTTAAAGTAATCGATGATAACAATTGCACAAAAGTTACTCCATTTAGCATTCCGTCGAACGGAACATTGGCTATAACCCTAAATCAAATCACAGATGTAGTTTGCGGAGAAGCTTCTACTGGGTCTGTAGATATTTCTATCTCTGGTGGGAACGCTCCGTATTCCATCGTATGGAGTAATAGTACAACAACGGAAGATCTTGCAAATGTGCCAAAAGGATCTTATTGGGTAGAAGTTACTGATTCTTCTGGATGTGTTCAATCGGCTACGTATCTTGTGGATGGCCCAGATCCATTAAATATCGATTACAATGCTCAAACGGCTAACTGTGGTCAGGCAAATGGAAGCATTGACATTACGGTAAGTGGAGGAACGCCTAACTACTCGTATAATTGGAGTACAGGTTCGTTCTCTGCCGATATTGAAAATTTGACGGCTGGTGTATATACCTTGGCTCTTGCCGATGGTAATTCATGTGTGGACACCATAAATATAGCATTATCCAATGCGAATGGTCCACAAATCATTATTGATAGCATTCATTCTGTTCCTTGTGGTGCAACAGACGGAAGCATCTTTACTTCAATCATTTCAAATGCACCGGTTTCTTATAACTGGTCCAACGGAGATACAACGTCAAACCTTATTGATGTACCGGGTGGTTTCTACAATCTAATTGCAACAGATGCTTTTGGCTGTATTGGTAGTCAGATTGTAGTTCTACAGGATGACAAGCCAACGGTGACGGAAATTTGTATTGTGGATGTAAAGGATTCTGTAAATTCAAATGCCGTAAGATGGAATCCTGCAACAGATTCGGATATTATTGGTTATAACATCTATAGAGAAACGGTTGCTAGTGGTGTCTATAGTTTCGTACAATTTGTGGATACAAGTGAATCTACCATTTGGGTTGATTCTTCTGCTAATCCTAGTATTCGAAGTTATCGTTATAAAATTGGATCGGTCAATTCTTGTGGAGAAGAAGCCGAATATGGAGCAATTCACAAAACAATGCATCTTACAATGAACTTAGGACTTGGAGGAGCGGTCAATTTGATTTGGGAGCACTACGAAGGATTTGCATTTGGAACCTATATCATTAACAGATATACCACAAGCGCTGGTTGGGAAATATTAGATTCAGTCCCTTCCAATATTACTTCTTATACGGACTTAACACCTCAAATTAACAGTGACCTAACCTATTATATTTCTGTACTTAAGCCCGGAGGTTGTTTTCCTCAATTGAGGAACAACACGCATAATACAACCCGGTCCAATACAGCTGAGATGCCTGCTCGAAAGGAATTAAGTAGTGCGATACTAATTACCAATACGATCCCAGGAAATTGCAATGGTTTAGCAACACTCTTGATCGAAGGAGGTCAGGAACCGTATAGTTTTATATGGAGTGGAAATGTAATTACATCTGACAGTAACAATGCCTCTACGCTGTGTGAAGGTAATTATTCCGTCATGATTTTCGACAGTTTCGGGGATTCAACTGAAGTAGTATTTGTGGTGGAATCTGATTCAACCAGTACGATTTTGGCTTCAACGGAAGTGTTAAGCAATGATGATGGAACCTGTTTGGGAGCCGCGGTTGTTACGCCAACGGGAGGGGTGCCTCCATATATCTACCAATGGGACGGAAATACCAATAATCAATCAACCTCCACAGCAGATTCTCTTTGTGCCGGAACATATAGTGTGAAGGTATCGGATCAAATGGGCAATTTCACATTTGTTTTTGCGACAATCAGTAAACTAACAGGATTGAACAGTATTGTTAACGACGTAGAGGTAGAGGTATATCCGAACCCAATGGAATCAAGAGCAATCATAGATGTTCGTATTGCAGATGGTATTCCGTTGGATTTAACTTTATTCAATTTGCTAGGGGAAGAAGTTTGGAGCAGGGATCAAGTTGGAAACGGAAAGATTGCATTGGAAAGAAGGACATTAAGTGCTGGAATCTATTATCTTAAAGTTATCAAGCGCGACCATAGTTTATTAACTAAAAAGATCGTAATTGAGTAAAATGAATTGTTGATGTAGCGTTTCTGAAATCATTCGGATGTTCCAAAAGTTCAAAGTATCGTAGTTATTTTGGATACGGAATTCAGAGCTTGAAGCTAGTTATAAGCCGTCGGGTTACAAAAGAACATTGATTCGCGTCGATGTTCTTTTTATGCGCTGAGTTCCTTGTTGAAGGTTCTGGATTTCACATTCGGAATGGTTTAGAGTTTTGTTAGCTACTGTTCTGATGAATCACTTTTAGACCGATTACAAAATCTATGGGCAAGCTGTGCATTGTCTATTGTTGTTTTCCCCCCTTTCGAATATGGCATTATATGGTCAACTTCAGAATCTTCAATCATCATAATTTGTTGACCACATATTTTGCAATTTGGGTCCTGATTAAATAATGTTTTTTTAGTCTCGTAACTAAATGTGCGTTGCGTGTCTTCTACTTTTCCAATAATATCATCTAAAGCTTGAAACCACATTTTAAATCTATATTGAACTTGATCCTTATCATTCGTTCTTACGGCTATTGATTGAAAAAATCTATCATTCAAAATCAAGTCAATCATTGCTTCTCGAATTCGGTCGGTATGTGGAGCAATATCATGTTTAGAGTAGTGAATGAAGCCACACATTTGCACATCAAAAAGGGATGTGTTAATACCATTTGTCCATTGTCCATTTACACCTTTACTTTCGTCAACAACGAAACGTCTAAAAGCATTTTCTCCAAAAGTCATTTTCACTAACTCCACACAATGTTTAAATCTTTTTCTGTATTCATTAGATTTTGTTTCTGGAATATGTTGATTATCCCTAAGCTCTTTATTTAAGAATTGTTTCATACTAGCAGAATAATTAAGATATGTCTTCTCTGAAAAGGCAAAGAATCTCAAGAACATACCTCTGTAAATCATTCTATTCTTATATCTATCATTTCTCACTAATGCGTGAAAATCTGCATCCTCTTCTAATTCAGCTAATAATTTGATATAATTACCTCTGTATACTGAATTTCTAAGCTCGTCTTCGTTTAGCTTAACTGAGCCTGTATTCAGTCTTTCGAAAATCTCAAATTTGATGTCATCAGGAGATTCTTTTTTGATTAAGATTGTATGTATTGTGGTAGTTTTAATTTTAGTTTGTTCTGCTTTGCTTAAGTCAGCAAATGACTTATTGTTTAATTCTTTTAATACACTTAAAGACTTCAGATTAAATATCTGATTATTAGGAAAAACACCCTCAATAAAAGAAATAAATGAGGTTAATCTTTGTTGGCCATCTATAACACTAAAAGTCCCATCCATTTCTTCAGCCAAGTAAACTACGGGTATTGGAACATCAATAAGAATAGATTCAATCAATCGACTTGCCATCTTAATGTTCATAACATATTTCCTTTGATATTCAGGCTGTAATACCAAATCACCGTCTTGCTTCATTGATTGAAACTCTCTTAAACTAAAGTCTTTTGCTTGCCAAATGATTTTCTTTGGTTCATCGGGTGCCAGATTTAATTCTTCGTCATCTGAATAATATTCTTCAGTTTCCATTTCTTCTGTTATTATTTCTGGATTGTTATGTTGATTTATCAAAGTGTTTTCTTCCATGTTCTATTTTTTAATTGTAGCTAACGGTTTGGCTATGCGTAGTGCGGGATTTGAAAAGCGGAGTTTTCAAATTTGCACGTAGCCAAGAGTTTATATTTTGTTTTTAATTTTTTCACTTTAAACACCAAATTAAAGTATTGGCGGACTTCATTAATTTTACTGACCATTCGTTTAGCAGGAAACCCGCATTACGTATAGCCATTGTTGTACTTTCGTTATTTTATTTTCTGCTTTATTTCCTCAAAATTTTTAGTTAATAGCAATTTGTAAAAGTCCTTAACCTCATTAAGGTCTGTGGCTTGATACTTAGATTCTATACCGTCAAAAATAAATGATAGTTGTAATTCTTTATTAACTTCGATGACATTTTCATCCTCAGTCAATATTGATACCCAAAAAGCACCGTGTTCGTCATCCATCTTTGGCAAATCAGATAATGCTTTCGTTATGTCTTGAATATCTATGTCATCCTTTTGATAACCTCCTGCATATTGAATATAAGATTCACTCATTCTATTTTTTCTAATTTGGGATTTGGTTTAATTGTTCTATTCCACCAACTCGACCATCTTTCAAAATATCTAGAACTATAGTTCCTTCAGTTTCGTGTTCAAGCACAATGTTTTCTTCAAACTGCCATTCAGAACCTTCTTGATTAGGATTCTGTCCGCTTACAAAATGAATGTATGGTTGTCCAACCCAGCTTTTGATTTCAACTTTATTCAATTGTTCAATTAAATCCTTTCTTTCAGGTTCTTGTTCTGAAATAAGGTCTATAATCCATTCTATTTTAAAATATTCGTCTTTCATCTAATTAAGTACAACTACTGCATATAAGGATAACTCCCTTATAGCCTCAATCCTTGTCATTTATAAGTAATTACAAATAGCCTTTTATTTAAATAAAATCAAAGAGAAATATGATTTCAGTCAACTCTATACAGCTCCGACTTATTTAATTCATATGATATGGAGGTTTCAGGGTTTATTATAAGCTCGTTGAGTTACAAAAAAAACATTGATGCACTTCGTTGCTTTTTTTATGCGCTG
Source organism: Cytophagales bacterium (assembly GCA_965277185.1). Lineage (GTDB taxonomy): Bacteria > Bacteroidota > Bacteroidia > Cytophagales > JAHDFW01 > JAHDFW01. The sequence continues at coordinate 19,788 of CBDICC010000024.1, forward strand.
AGTTCCTAATTAAAGGTTCCGGATTGTAAATCTGGAACGGCTTAGGATTTTAAATTGCGATAGCCTGAAATGCAATCTGAAAGTTTGCCGGTCTATCTTGAAATAAGAAACTTTCGGTTTACTACGGAAGGGCTATGTGCTATAGAGCGTGTTACCCACTGGCTAATCAAATATTTCTTTCAAAAGTAATTTCTGGGAAATGAGGCTTCCAAACTGCTCCTAGATCATTAATTGTACTGCCAAAGCCAATATTTGTAATTTTATTTTCTTTCAATAAATTCATGAATCTTTCTGAAATATAAGTTCCCCATGAAAACTGCGAAATGTGGAATATATCGATCGTTGAATCAAAGATGTCTTGATCGAATACAATTGAATTGCAATCCCAAGTATAACCGACTAAATCTTCTGTTTTAGCCTCCATTTCTTCGTCGGACATACTCATTGTTTCAATTTTAAGTATCTGAGCCTTCAAGCTTGCATTTATAGCCTTATATTTTTGAAGCTCTTGATTCGATTTCAAATATCCAATTTCTTCAGTCCCTCTTTTTACGGAAATTTTGCTTTTCTCATAATTAATCCAATCATAAGCGGCCACATCTTTAAGTTTATCAAATTGTAACAATGTGTATTGGTAAGACTTATTTGATTTGAATAATCCGAACTGCAATTCTTTTCGCTTAACTTTAACCGGAGTTAACTTGTAAGAAGGGATATTACATTTTTTGAATAGCTGAAGACATTTCTCATTTACTATGAACTCCTCCGTTGAGTGAAGAATATCATTTAGTGAATTAAATTCTTCATCATCATATAGATAGCCAACTAAAGAAGTTGATTCAGGATTTGGGTACTCTTCAAAATCATGAATTGCACCTGTGTCGTGTATGTGAAAAGTAAAATATTTCAAAATAGCTTGCTGGTAACGTTTCGTGTATGGTGCGTATCCCCTAGGGTATGCAGTATACAGCTTGTTATGTGCTTTATTCTTTATCTTCTATTAATTTCTTTAACTCTTCTTTACTGGGCAATACTGTTTGATATTTACTAGCAAAAATCTGTTCATTATTTTCTGGTAAAGTAATCTCTACTAGTGTTTCATTCTTGTCTTGACAAAGAATAATACCAATGGTTTTGTTTTCGTGTTCTAGTTTTACAAACCTGTCATAGTAATTAACATACATCTGCATTTGTCCTAAATCTTGGTGTGAAATTTCACCAATTTTCAAATCTATAAGTACAAAACTTTGAAGTATTCGATTATAAAATACCAAATCAATTCTAAAATGCTTCTCATCAAAAGTAAATCTGACTTGTCTGCCTACAAAAGTGAATCCTTTACCTAGTTCTAATAAGAAGTGTTCTAGTTTATCTATGATGTTCTGTTCCAATTCACTTTCAGAATATTTACTCTCTTCTGGTAAACCTAAAAACTCTAAAACATACGGATCTTTTACAGAATCTTTTGGTTTTTCAACTATCTGTCCTTTTTCTGCTAATTGTTTAATTCCTTCTTGATCTCTACTTAATGAGAGTCTTAAATATAATCCTGAATCATATTGTCTTTTTAATTCCCTTAGACTCCAACTACTATTAATAGATTCTATTTCATAAAAATTACGTTCATTTTCATCATCCATTCTCATTAGTCTGATGTAGTGAGACCAACTCAATTTGAATATAGGAGACACTGTCTCCGAAATTGATTTTGAAGAATTACGAGACACTGTCTCGTATTTTGAATAGACCTGATAAAAAGTTCTCATGTTTTGCAGATTATCTACAGAAAATCCTTTTCCAAACCCCTCAGTTAAGGCTTTAGACAAATCCTTTAAAAGTCCTTTCCCATATTCAGCACGTTCCTTTCCACCTTGTTCTTCTTCCACTATCTTTCTCCCTATTTCAAAATAGGTCAAAACCATAATATGGTTGACTTGTCTAAGAGTTTGTTGACGAGCCTGATGAAGCAATTCTTTTACTTCATTTATTAAATTGTGTGATGGGTTTAGCGTTGGCAAAATTTTTTAATTTTGATTTTTTTCAAGTTCAAATGTCCGCAACCTTTAGTATATATCCCGTTTTAATGTGCTATATACGTTGTTGTGCTTTCGTACTTTTTCTCATTAAGTAAATCTTATGTTTTTTCGACAATTTAAAATCTCCATTAGATTCTATGTTTTTCATTGATTTCAAATATCCTAGCCTAGAATGTCCTTCAACAAGTTGAAATGGTTTCTGTAGTTCGCTCCAGTTTGGAAATTCCATATCTAGAGAATTTACATCTAAAACAATTGGCGGGTTTTTCCACGTTCCATTTATTTTCCAATATTCAATATCTTCATCTATACAGCCGAAATCCTCAATTTTATTAAAACTCGCTCTTTGAGTTACATATGGTTGAAATCGCTCAATAACGTAAAGTTTATTTAACGAATCAAAATCCCAAGCAGTTAATTCAAATTCAATTAGTTCAAAATTAATCCAAGAATAATTTTGTAAAGTTTTATCGTTTTTATGATGTGGATGAATCCATTGTTCATAAACCTCTTTTGGAAACTCTCCTAGTTCAAATTTAGTTTCACAAATTCGGACATAATATTCCGAGAAATATTCTTGATTCCCATCATTGTTTTCATTCGGTTTTAATTCCAACCAAGTTGGATGTATTAATGTCATTTCGGTTTTGTTTGGGTGTAAAGCACAACTATTACACATAAGGACAACTCTCCACAGCCTCAATCCTTGTCATTTATAAGTAATTACAAATAGCCTTTTATTTAAATAAAATCAAAGAGAAATATTGGATTTCAGGCAGCTCTATACAGCTCCGACTTCTTTAATTCATCTGACATGGAGGTTTCAGGGGGTTTGTTAATAAGCCCGTCGGGTCACAAAAAAAAACATTGATGCACTTCGTTGCTTTTTTATGCGTTGAGTTCCTAATTAAAGGTTCCGGATTGCAAATCCGGAACGAATTAGGTTCAAACTGAACTGAAGTGAAAATAAAAAAGTGCAACCCTTTGAGGGATTACACTTACTTATTCACTTCGCAATTTCATACATACCATGTCGTATGTATAGTGCAATTGGGATATAGAATTGTTAGTTCTGAGAATGAGAATTATAGACTTTTCCACTAATCAGCCACTTTCCATCTTGCTTATAGAGTACAAAGAAATCAGTGAATCGTACTCCACTCCAGTTTATGAATTCTACTTTAGCGGCAGCAGCAGGACCTGAAATATCTATCCATGCTATTTGATGTTGAACGTTTTCAGATGGACCGCCAGATTCAACTGCTTCTCCAAACTGGTCTGCACTCATATTGTACATCGTACCTCCAATCGACCCTACAATGTGTGCATGATCATAAAATACCGATCGACTTAACTTTCCATCACCTGTGCGAGCGCTTTCAATATAAGGGGTTAGCGCTTTTAAAACCTCTTCATATTCATTGAAGCTTTGATTGTCATTGTTTTTGATAGTTTCCATATGTTCTAAATTAATTGTTAAATTTTCGGGTTTACTTCCTTCTTTTTGAGCAAAAGAGGAATGTGAAATAGCAACCCCTAAAAGGAGGATAAATGCGTTCTTCATTCTGTTTTTTTTTAGTTTATCATTACAATTTAAACCTTGAATAACATCTGTATAATCACAGATGTCATTTTGTTAGAACAAAGGTATATCTAGAATAAAGAAGGGGTATGGAGAAAAAAAACGATTATATGGACATATCGGTCAACTCCTATTTTTGCTGCGATATTTTGTCGGAGAGTCACCTGTATTGTTTTTGAAAAATCGAGTAAAGTACAACGGATCATTGAATCCAACCTCATAAGCAATTTCACTTATAGAGAGATGTGTGATGCTAAGAAGCTCCGTAGATTTTCCCAGCTTCTTAGCATTAAGATAACTATTGGGAGTATCATTAAATTCCTTCTTAAATACTCTTTGAAATGATGATAAACTCATATTGCAAAGTCTAGCTAATTCATCGATACTTAGGTTTGAATAGAGGTGTAACTTAATAATTTCTTTAAAATTGATCGTTTTTGTTGAATAAAGATCTACGACTAATTCTTGTATTGATTTAATGTTTTTGGATTGTACTAAAAGTAAAATCAATTCTTTGATTTTTAGTTCTAAAAGATCATCGTTTACTAGGGTTGGATTTTGAAAATAGAAGTCTAAAGAATCTATGAAATTGGAAATGACATCACTTGATGCAACTACTTGACTTTGGCTACTATTGCTTCTTTTTTTAAGTAAAACCGGTAATTCCTTGATATATAGTTTTTTTAATAAATCAGGATATAGATGAATTATTGTCACTTCAATTTCTTCGCTATTGGTTTGACTAATAATATCTAAAAAGTGGCTCCCGCATTTAAGAAGAACCGCTTCTTGCCCTTTCAATTGTATATTGTTTTCTGGTGAAAGTAGCTTTGGTCCCCGTTCTTTAAAATAGATAAAACAACCTCTGTTTTGAAAAGTTGCATCATACTTTAATGGGGTGCTAATTTTTATCTTTTCAATTAAGACAATACCCTGATATTCGAAGGTTATTCGATTTTCAACCATTACTATTTTTTTTTTTGATACGCTGTGATATATACGGACAATAGCGAATACACCGCTTGAACTCTTCATAATCCAAGTGGCTCATTAAACACAAAAAATAGTTTAAATGTTCACTCAGCTATCCTAATTCTTCCTTTTTGTAGGACTTAGGTTTTATAAATGAGTAGTAGTAGTGTCTCGGACACGAAACCAAGAACATTGTTTTAACTTCTAGCTAATTCAGATCTTCCAAAGTTCAAAAAGAGTAGCTGTTCTGGATTTGCCATCCAGAACTTACTATTATAAGCATTTACAATGCGCAAGACTCCATGCTACAACCCTTTCAAAACTTCAATAAGTATCGAAGTGATTTCATCCTTGTTTGCTTAAAGGTTCCGGATTGTAAATCCGGAACAGCTTAAGTTGAGTAATTAAATCCTGTAAGAAGTTCGTTATTTCTTAACGATCTTCTTAATAGTCGTTTTTGTTTTTACATAATAAATTCCTGCCCCAAGCGCAGACAAAAGAATTAGTACGATAGAGCCATAACCCAACACTTGTTGTTGAGCCATAGAAGTAACATCTTGACCAAGTGCATTGTAGACCGTAATACTTTCCAATTCATCTTTGCTTCCTTCTATTGTAATTTGATCAGTTGCCGGATTTGGATATACATTTATTTGAGTACTTCCGACATCATTAATATTTATTTCAATTACCTCTGAATATTCAGATTGACCTTCAAAATCGGTTTGTTTTATACGATAATATGAACTTCCAGTGTATGGTTCATTGTCTACATCTGAGTAACTAAGATTAGATAAAGAATTCCCTCCCCCATCAATAGTCTTGATTTCTTCCCATTTAGTTGCATTTTGAGATCGCTCAATTGTGAAATAATCATTGTTGACTTCTGTGGCTGTTTGCCAATCAAGTTGCACATAATTGTTGTTCACTGGAATAGCGGTGAATTCAACAAGTGCAAGAGGCAATGGAGTATTACTGTCTATCGATACTATGGTAAAATAGCTCGTAGAGTTTATTGGGATTTCCGTGTTTGACAACCCTGAAATAGTAACGGTATTGCCAGAAACGGATATTGTCGGATTATATAACGTTCCATCCGATAAGTCATGATCTGTGTCAACTAAAAGTCTTAAATCTGATGCAGTTAAAGGATTTGTGTTTAGTGTGATATCCAATGAAAAATTCCCGTTAAAATTCGTATTTGTTATTTTCCATTCCCTTTCGATTCGGCTATATATCCCAATTGCCGAAGGAAACTCTGAAGAACCTAAACTTTTCAATGCATCAGAATTGTGTCCCATTAATAAAAATTGACTATTTGTAGAAAAGCTACCTGTGTTTCCACTATTTGAGATATTAAGTGTAGATAAGTAAATACGGGTGCTATCGTCTAATTGGTGTGATTGATTTTGTATTAAGTCGGAATTATCATCTCTACCAATACCTATAACATCATTATGAAATGAAGGCGTAAGTGAAGCGTCCCAGAGGTTAGAACCAGAGGATTCGAAATAATCGCCTGCTGTAGTCCCTGTAGAATTATCACGTGTTAATCCATATTTGATAGATAAATAGCTTTCTATTCTAGAAATATCTGCTCCAGAAGTTTCGGATAAATCGGCACTAAACCCTATCAGTTCCGCTATGCTACCGTCGAGTCTTCTTCCATTATCATTATTAACAAACGAAGCTTTAGATTGATGGCCAACAGTAAATGGACCGGCATTATTTAAATGAGTAGGGTTTTCATAAATTTCGGCTGCACTTAGTGCTGTTATTCCAATAGCATGTGTTAACGTTGCAGGAGCACCGTTAACATTGATCGTCTGATTTGTGCTAAAATCAACCGTGAACCTAACAAGGTTTGCTTTAGTGCCAAAGGAGTGCGTAATTTTTCCAGCGGCTCCTGAGTTTATAGAGCTAGTGTGCATTGCATAAATAGAAGGTCCATATCTAAAGCCATAGCCCTTAGACCCCATAGATCCAAAATCAATAATATGTTGAACGTCTTTATCAACAGGCGCATTATCTGGCTCTACAACTGCAAACCAAGTCATTCCGTCTTGGCTTCCTGTACCAGTAGAATAGATGTAGTCATTTCCAAAATCTAGTCCATCATTTACACCATCAAAATCTACCACAGGATTGTAATTGATATAATCCGCTGAATTGTCTCGAAAAGAAGGAGGAGCTAAGTTAGCATCTGTTGCATCATTGGTTCTTACAGTTGTTTTGTCTTGCCAGGTATTTACTGCTTGCCCATCCGTTGCGCTTGACCCTGAGTTCAGAACTCCATCATCTGCTTTTAACCAAAGTTGAATGTTCGTAGATATTCCACCTGGGCTTTGAGAAAAGCCCATAAAAGGAATAAAAACAAATAAAAGGCATGCTGTATATTTCATTATTATCAAGATTGATTTCCCCTATTATTTGGGTTTGCAAGCTTCATGCCAAAGAGGAATCATATTAAATCAACAATAAATTCCAATGGAAATAAAAGATCAACACGAAAGTGTGGCCTTTTATTTAGACTACAGAGCTAATTGAAGGATCATCAAATAATCCTTCCTAGATCACAAATAAAAAGAACTTTCCTTGTGGTAATTCCTTTTTCATTTTTAGCGTATGTAAGATCAAAACTGAGCAGGAGAAGTAAAGCTCATTTCTTTGCCTGTCATTGGGTGTCGAAATGAAATAAATGCGGCATGTAAAAGAAGGCGTTCGCTTTTGTTGCCATACAACTGGTCGCCAATGATAGGAGCATTTAATCCCGCTGGGTGAGCAGCGTGTACACGTAACTGATGTGTACGGCCGGTTACTGGAGTGAAGCGAATTTTTGTTTGGTCCTTATCTTCACTTAATACTTTCCAGTGTGTTGTTGCAGTTTTCCCATGCTCATAACAGACCTTTTGTCTAGGGCGGTTGTTATGGTCCACGGTAAGTGGCAGGCTAATCGTTCCTCCTTTTTCATTTAATGAACCTTCCACAACAGCAGTGTACTCCTTATGAATAGTCCGTTCGATAAACTGGTTTTGAATATTTTTGTAAACCTCATCTGACTTAACAATAATCATTAACCCCGAAGTATGCTTATCGAGGCGGTGCGCAATTAATGGGCCCGTCGCATTGCAGTATCGTTTTTTCATACGCGTTTGCACTGAATCCCTATTGTGCTTGGCAGGCACGGAAAGTAAGCCCTCTGGTTTATGAATAATTGATATGTGTTCATCTTCAAAGAGGATGTCAATTACATGGTTTTCACTTGAATATGCTATAGCAGGATCTTCATCCATCGGTATCCCCTCAAGCATGTAAGTAAGAATAGGTCTACATTTTCCACCGCAAGCCGGGTAATAATGAAGATGCTTGCGTAACTCCGCTTTAGGAGATTTTCCCCACCAGAATTCTGCCATTACCACAGGAGTAAGTTGATGTTTAAACGCATACTGCAATAGTTTCGGAGCAGCACAATCTCCTGCACCAGCTGGGGGACGCTCAGGAAATAGGTCTAACAAAGTTTTACTTAAACCATTATAATTTAAAAACTGATACTGATCGAAGAGTTTCTCTTGCATTGCAACGGACAAACGTTTACGCTCTTTTTTGAGCTTGTCAACTTCAAATCCTTCTATCTTTGTCTTAAGTGATGTTATTCTTTCTTTCCAGGATATTTTTAAGCGCTTCAAATTGTAATGGTCACGAATACTATCGTTGTCTAAGATTTTCAACGTATTTGTATCCTGCTCTTTTTTTGCTACCTCACGGCGCTTTCCACGTTTAGCTTTGGCCAATTTGTTGGCTTCCTTTTTCGCTAAGATTTCTATTTCAGAATTTGCTACCGCTTTTTCCAATGCCGAAAGAAGGCTTACATAAGCAGTACTATTTTCAATTGATTCTATTTCTTCCTTTTTCTGGAAAATAGCTGCTTCCCCTTGCTTGAAGAAATCGTCTTTTGCTAATCGATTGTAAATTGGTGGAACAAATGAAATGGAAGATATTACTTCTGCTTCCTGACCTGAAAAAGCAACCAAATACCCCAGTTCATTTTGTGTGTTTTGCACCACCAAAACACCATACATCTTTCCCCCAAGTTCATTTTCATTAAGCGGAAGTTTCGCTTGTGCCTCCTTGGAGGCTAACTGAGCCAATGGATGTGGATCGTAAGCAAATGGGAAAGTAAACTTCTCAGGAAACTTTATGTGTTCTATACTTTCCTGAAATGAGATCATTGGCGTAATTGAATTGCGAAAATATACAAAAAATTGGCTAATCCTGTCAATTCAGCCTTCCAATTAGAACAAAAAACGCGCAAGGTTCCTAAAGCCATTTGAAAAATTATTATAAGAACGAAAATCTGATGCACAGTTAAATTATGGTGAAGCGTGTCAAATTTTAAAAGCTTATTCCCACCTCCAAATCCTGCTTCAAAAAATGGAAACTTTATCCTCTTGCGGCTACTACTCTCCACCGCTCTGAATCGTCCAACAATTTATATGGAATAATACAACGTAGGTAATTCTACCTGTTTTAAAAGTACAGGTAATTACTACCTAAAAAGAGTCGCTGTTTCATCTGACCTTTGTAAGGTAATCAAAAAACAAAATATTCGATGAGTAGCTACTATCTGTTTTGATTGCGATGAGGAATCCGAAAATCATAATTTCAAAAGAGTAGGGAAAATTAAAATTCACATACTATGACTAATCAAGAATCTACTAGCCTAGATAGAAACAAGTCTTTGAAGACCGATAGCGAAGGAGATGTTGGGAATACGAAGCAGAAAAAAAAGGATACCGATATCAAGCAAAGCATGTCCTCTGGATTTGCGGCCTTAACCGTGGTAAGCAATGCTTGTAATGCCGTTCAAAACGCCGTATTAGATATCCCGAAAGAGGAAGCGAAAGAATTAGCGGACTTAAAAACGAAACTACAAGCTGCGAAGGATATTTCAACAGAATGGACTGGCGGATTAATTAAATCTAAACCCGTTCTAGGCCTGGCACCAGAAATAACCGCGAATATACCTAATAGTATCGTGAATTATGGTACCACTTTTACTCAGGCAACAAATGATATTTTAGCCCTTGCTACTAAAAATGGTGGAACTATTAAAAAAGGCACTGATGATTATAACACCTCTCTTTTGGCGATTCAATCTTTGTCGGACTCTATAGATAAAATCATTAAAACTATTAACACAGAGTCATCTACATTAAATAATTGGGGTGATCAGATGCGGATCAATCATAGTTCAATGCTACATGGTGTGCATGATATTCAAAATGTAAATAAAGAATTACATGCGGACATAACGGCAATGAACTCGGCAATAGCCAACTTACATAAGGAAATTGATGCTGAAACGGAAGAAGCCATAGCCGCTGCGTCTGCAATGATGCTTGGTACTGGACTTATCATTGTAGGTGTGCTTTTTATGCCCGAATCAGATGGTGTTTCAGGTCAACTTGTGGTTGTAGGTGCGGCATCGCTCATTGGAGGAACCGTAGAGTTTGCTCTGCTTCTTCAGGACATTAAGAAAAATTTCAAAGCGATTAAGGAGAATCAGAAAAAAATCACAGCCGATCAACAATTGATAGTTGCTTTACAAGGACTTACCCTAGCCACCAATCTAGTTGTTGGATCTATTGCCACCGCCACCAAATACCTAAACACTTTTGAGACCTCTTGGAACAGCTTACAGGGGGACTTGAATGATGTTATAAAAAAATTGAACGCGGCCGAAAAAGGTTCTTCCATCGATTTCAAATCGCTACTTAATATTCAATCGGCTCAAGCTGAATGGGCTGAGGTTATGAAAGAAGCCAATGCGTTACTAAACCTTAAAACAGGTACCATTAATAAAAAAGTCGGCTTATAAACAGAGATGAAGTTCGTAAAATGATATGGTCGTTTGATGACTTATTTTTTTAAGCATTTATCTCAATAATGAGTGAATGATCAAGCGTCAAAGAGATCATAGAAAACAATTAAATAACCACCTTAAATATAAAAAATCATGAAAAACACAACAGCAAAATCCAGCCCAAACAAATCAAAATCTAATAAAAGAACGATAGGCGCATTTACCGCACTAAACTATGTTTCAAATGCGTGTAATTCAATTCAAAACACTGTTCTTCTACTTCCAACTACACCTTCCAGCGATATGATTGCTTTAAATGCAAATATTGACGTTGCGAAAAAATTGGCTACTGAATGGATTGGCGGAACATACAACAAAGTAACTTATCCAGGTATTGCACCGAATATGACAGCTAGCATTCCTAATAGTGTGATTAGTTATGGGACGCTCTTCAACCAGGCTACAACCGACATTCTAGCCCTTGCACCTATTGGAACTACTGTAAAAAAAGGAAGCGCTAACTACAAAACCATCATGGAAATGGTAACTGCTATTAAAGGCCAGTTAGCTGCAGAAATTACAAGCATTGAAACAACAGAAAGTAACATGACTACCTGGGGAGGTAAAATGCAGGCTATCCATACGAAATTAGTCACCGGCGCCGATAATATTCAGAATGCAGAGACCGGTCTAAAAAGTAATATAACGACGATGAATAGTGCCATAAAAACCCTTAACACAGAGATTAATAACGCAAATAAGAAACTTATTAAAGAGGAAAGTCTTACTGGCGCAGGAATCGCAGTTTTTGTGGTTGGAATAGTTTTTACTGCTGGTATCGCCTCCACTGCTGGTGCAGCATGTATTATTGCTGGATCCATAGAGTGGGCTGCACTTAAAAAAACGATTAATACAAACTTTAAACAAATTGGCGCAGATCAGAAACAAATTGGTACGGATAAAGCGAGAATAGTAGCACTTAAATCTGTCCATTCCGCTACAGAACAAACGGTTTCATCTATTGACATTGTTACTAAAAACCTAAGCGATGTTAAAACAATGTGGACATTCTTTAAAGATCAAATCGAAGATGTTGAAAAAGAGGTTGCGAAACTTAAAGAAGGTGACCCTGTTGATTTTTCCAAAGAACTAGATATTCAGGTTGCTCAAGATTTATGGAAGAATGTTACCAAAACTGCTAACAAATTACTTACCTCAGCATATAAACCTCCAGTTCACCATACAGTAAATATTACAAAATAAATTACCAGTTAGACGGTTGAGTGCTTTCGCACTCAACCGTTACTTAACGTCAAACTTAACAAAAAACATTATGTCACTAAATCACACAAAAATAGATAAACAACATCAGGGTGTTTACGGCGATTCTTTAGCGGTGAGTGCTTCCAGTCTAGGAATCGTACAAACTTATCTTTCAAAATCAGATTCACCATGGCATGCTCCTATTGTACAAGAACTGAACCATGCTAAAATGCTCGCCCAAGAGTGGAGAGATCATTTTTACCCAAAAATGTTCTTGGACACCTTAAACGAAGTGGTGAAATGTGGTCAGGCATTTTCAAATGAAAAAAGCCATATTAATCAACTTTTTGATCAGGCCAAGACCAATCCAAAAGCAAAAAGTGAACTTATAATAGCCTTAAAAAATCTTAGTTCAACTGTAAATGGAATAGCTAACAGTTATTCAAATTACAAAATGGAATTAATGAATTGGGAGGCTACTATGAATGAAATACATTCAAAAATGGAGCTTACCATTGCAAAAGTGCAAGCACAAGATGCTACTATTAAAGCAGAAATTGCTACCGTAAATTCAGAAATTGCAAATCTTAAGGTTCAAATTAGTCAGGATCAAGATGCTATTCGAAAAGCAAGGGAAGACTCAACTTCATCTATTTCTGAAACCATCTTTGGCTTTTTACTGGCACCTGTTACGGGAGGAGCTTCCTTAGTGCTTGCAGGGCTTGGTATTGCAAATATAGTGGAGGGAGAAAATAAAGTCAATGACATGAAGAATTCCATCTCAAATCATCAAAACCAGATTAATACATACTTAGGGGATTTGAGCGCGGATCAAGCACAATGCGCAGCACTAGCCTTACTTACTATACCATCATCTATGGTAATTAGTGATCTGAAACAAATTGAAGTACCAATAGAAAATATAAGAACAGATTGGGCTAGTTTTTCTGATGAAATTAACGGTGTTATTACAAATATCTTAAGTGCAACAACGAGCAAGGAATATGCCGTACAAAAACTTTGGTTTCAAGTGTCTTGCGATAGCTGGTCACATATTGTCACATCAACAACAAAAATAATTAATCAAGCCAGCAATAAATTCACCCCCCCATCTCAATACTCTAATTTGTATTATGAAACGGATAATGGAGCCGTATATCTTTATATGGATGGGGTGCTTAGACATATTCCAAATCCATCTACATTCAATAATCTTTTTGATGGCCCGATAACTCCATCTGCTTATGTTAATTTTAGCAGTTCAGTTAATCCACCGTTACCGATAGGTACTCCAATAATGGAAGGAGCTAGTTTGGTTCAAAGTTCATCAGAGGGTATCTTTTTGCAAGATCAAATGCCTTGGAATCGAAGTGAAATTGTACTGAGACATATCGTAAACCCTCAACAGCTAACTAATTTAGGTTTTTCGACAACTAATATGCTTCAACCTGGCGTAAACCCTACTCATAAAGGTGTCCCGATTGCCCTTGAAAGTAAGGATAACTATGCTGCGGCAGAAGCACTTGCCGGTTATTACGCTTTGTATAACCACTTTATTATAACGGCCAAATTAAACCCTTTCTTTATCTATTTGTTGGCAAATTATCCAAATCCACATAAGGATAATTACAAGGCGTTATTAAAAAGTCAGATCATAGCAGCCCAAAAAGTAGTCAATAATATTATTAGTATTGGAGGTTAAATAGTAAAAAAGACCAAATCTAACCTTCGTCTCGCTATGAGACGAAGGTTAGATATTTTCGATCTAAATTTTATATTAAATTACCGAATCAAAACCAGGGCTAAATTCTAGCCATTTCATAAAACTTCCTCCTGTAAATCAGATAGCAATAAAATCAAACTCTTAGCGCAGGAGATCAAATAAAAATAGAAAAGTCAACACGAAAGTGTGGGCTTTTTTTGTTTGAATCCAACCGGACCAAACGTTCAGCTGGTGTGAAATTAAAAAAATGCAATATTCACAAACATGTAACCTCATGCTGTTTTATCGGTCAGAAATCTCTGATTTCATTGACCGTTCATGTGTCTTATGGAACACTTAAAACAGTTAGCTTATGAAAGCTATACATAAAACGCCTGATGCATTACGCATCGGACGTTTTTGGATTAAATTTTAAGATTTCAACGCGTACGGATATACGGAGAACCCCCACCTACTTGAATGTTTGCGTCTTTAGGAGTTCGCCAGCCTCATCATAGACTTTCCAAGTGCCCTTCTTCTTGCCATGTTCGAAGCGACCTTCATCCCAGAGTTGGCCATTGGCATGGTATCGCTTCCATACACCATGCTTTTGCTCTTCATCGGCGAAACCACCCGTCCCCCGCGGTTCGCCTGTCTTGAAGAACCATTTCCACTGACCTACGATCTTTCCGTCCTTATAGCTACCGGAAGATTGCATCTGGCCATTGTTGAGAAAGTACTTCCACTTTCCTGATTTCTTTCCGTTGTCGAACTCACCTTCACAAGAAACAAGGCCGTTTTTGAAGAATAGCTTAAAAGGTCCATTTTTAGGATTGCCATCTTCATCTATTCCAGAGATATCTTTCATTGGGATTCTTTTTTATTACACACAACTTATGTATAAAAGTAATAACGATATATTCTATAAAAAAGAAAATCAGTAACAAAAATGATGTTTTGAGGAGATAGGGTGCGTTAGCAGGTATCGTTGTTTGCAATTGACTTCGTTTGTACTTAATAAGGTAATTGTAACTTCAAAACCAACTCTAAATCCTCCATTAATCATTCTTATTCAATTCTAATTGGTCAGGAATGCATACTGTGGTCTCAATTTCTTGAATGATTCTCTTGATTTGTTCTACATTGATTTCTTCGTCTGTATCTATGTCGAAAAAGTTGTCAGACGAACGAATCCCTACATATACATTAGACCCTTTAAAGGCCATATAAATGCTTTTATCTAAGTCTTCTCTCAATTTCACAATACCTTGTATCATTTTTTTAGTAAGTATCAATTTAGCCTCCGCTTCGTCTTTAGTATAAGCTTCAAATAGGTTGTCAAATTCTCGATAACCTAATTGTACCTTACTAAAACCTGAAAATAATCCTTTGCCTCCATAAGAGTAAATGCACGTTTCTGATTGCAACTTTACATCAAGCTTCACAACCATAAAGATGCCCTTGAAAACGGTAGTAATATGTAGTCTTGAGGATCCATCACTATTTGATTTTTCTCGAACATTCTCCGCACAAATTTGAGAAAATTTGTAGGTAGCAAATTTTGATTGTCCCATGAAAAAATCCTCTCCACTATAGCGATCGCTACTAGGATACAACCCTGAATTTAGGAACTCAGATTTTGATATGAATTGATCCTGATTATACGTTATATCTGGAAATCGATCCAGAATTATTGGGATTACTATCTGTTCTTTTAAATTACCCGAAATTTTACCAGGTTTTATTATTGGATATACAATAGGTGTAAGAAGCGCGAACGCTAACCCGAAAAGGTAGAGTAGATATGTGAAATTACCCTCAAACAAAAAATCTCCATAAAAGTAGATGTATAAACCAATCGCAAAAAGTGACCAGCAGATTAAATAGAGCAAACGAATACCTTTTTTTCGTTTGAGTCTTTTTTCTTCGGCAACTGCCAAAACTTCTTCAATGCTTTTATCTATGTTCATAAATCTATTTTAGCAATGCAGATTCCTTTGTTATTATATTAGGTGCATTCATTGTTAATCAGGATGAGAACGTTCTTATCCATGTTAGAAGTTTAAGATATGAACTATTTTGGATTTGAGGAAGATAACGTATGCGTTTCTTTATTCTTAATGGTCTACTTCGATACCAAAGTAATTATATAAATAAAAATGCGTTTGCTTTTAATCCTTTTTTTGATGTCGTAATTTCATAGGAGATATGATACTTTTGTAGTCTGATTCCTCGGGAATAGCAAACTACTTCTTCTGATTGACATTAGATTCTATTTATCTGCACTTTACAATGCTTCGGACAGACAATTTGGGTTGGTTCAGATACAATAAATGCCTTTTAAAAAACGTCAATCAAATTAAATCATCTATTCCCGCAACCAACTGAATTTCTACACTTCAAACCTTATCGCACGCCTTACCTTACAACGTGTAAACAATATCCTTGAGAACAGAAGTTATCGGAGCTTTAATAAAGACGGACGAAGAGCTTGCTCCTTAATCCCCTACTTAATTCCAACACACTTTATTTCCAAATAGAATTGAATCGATTTCTATTCTAATCTATTCAATTTTGTATTGTTTTGTTTTAAATCAACCAAAACTACTCCGCTTCTATTATTGAAAAAAAAGCAACAAAAATGGTCCAAAAAGCACTTTTCATTCCATCTAGAGCGTGGAAGGACACACAAATTCAGAAATGGGCGTCTCAGATTTTTTAATTGCATCAAATCCGCCAGCTATATCAACTAAATTATGAATCCCTCTGGATTTCAATATAGAACTCGCAATCATCGACCTATAACCTCCCGCACAATGTATATAGTTTGTTCCTTCTGAATAAAACTCTTCAAATTCACTATTTAGACTGTCTAATGGTATATTAATCGCATCTAAAACGTGTTCCGAATGGAACTCACTTTTCTTTCTCACATCATAAACATTGATCAGGCTTCTTTTCTTTATTAAGTCAAACTCCTTTGCCGTAATTGATTCAATCGTATCTATTTCCCTCCCTTCGAGTTTCCACGCTTCAAAACCGCCCTCCAAATACCCTAAGATATTGTCAAAACCAACTCTTGAAAGTCGAGTGATGGTCTCTTCTAATCTTCCGGTTGGTGTAATTAGTAATATAGGTGTTTTAATGTCTTGCACCAACGCGCCTACCCATGGAGCAAATCCTCCGTCGATTCCAATAAAAATGGATCTGGGAATATGTCCTGCCGCAAACTCATTTTGATGTCGGACGTCTAATACGATCGCTCCAGACTCATTCGCCACGGATTCAAACAGCTCCGGATTCAATCCAGTTTGACCTTTTTCAAGAACTACTCCTATATCTTCGTAACCTTCTTTATTCAACTTTACATTTAATGGAAAATACGCTGGAGGTGGTAGCAAACCGTCCGTAACCTCCTTGACAAACTCATCTTTTGTCATATCTGCCCGCAAGGCATAGTTGATGGCTTTTTGTTCTCCAATGCTCCCAACGGTTTCCTTACTCATATTTTTCCCACATGCCGATCCTGCTCCGTGACCGGGATAAACAATTGTTTTATCAGGAAGCGTCATAATCTTGTTACGTAGACTATCAAATAACATAGCTGCAAGATCCTCTTGCGTCATGCTTGCTGCTTTTTGTGCCAAATCTGGACGGCCAACGTCACCAAGAAACAAAGTATCTCCGCTAAATATTGCGTGTTCTTTCCCTTTTTCATCCAAGAGCAAATACGTGGTACTTTCCATCGTATGACCAGGTGTATGCAATACCTGTATCGTCACTTTCCCCACCTTAAATTTTTGATTATCAACCGCAATAATACTTTCAAAGCTGGTGCTTGCGTTTGGTCCATAAATGATTGGAGCTCCCGTTTTTTTTGACAATGTTACATGACCACTCACAAAGTCTGCGTGAAAATGCGTTTCAAATATATATTTGATTTTCACATTTCTGTGCTCTGCCATCTCTATATAAGTTTGTACTTCTCGAAGTGGATCAATAATGGCCGCTTCTCCTTCACTTTCTATGTAGTAGGCTCCCTGAGCTAAACACCCTGTATATATCTGTTCTATTTGCATCTTCTTCGGTTATTTATGTTTAATCTCCCACATTCCTTTACCAAAATGTGCGTCTCGGAATGTTAAAATAGTATTAATTTATAATGAAATTGACCGCTATCTCAATTTCACAACATCTATTAAAATCATAAGCTAGTTCAAACCTACTTCAATTTTGAACCCTGTACAGTTACTTTTGTTACATTAGCCGTCATTTCTTGATCAAAAACAATTAATAGATTAATTCGTACTAAAGTTGGGGAGTTCATACATTTCTCCAACCACCCCTTTGAAACTTGTTTGTTATTCAAATTTCGTCCATCCTTAGTATCTGCCAAATCAGATCATCATCTGTTTCAACTTAGCTGATTGCTTCATCAATCGTTTCTATAATATATGGACAGCTTTGGTGGTCTTTTTCGAGATGTTGTTCCAAACTCTGACGAATACGATCATTTACGTTGGTTAATGAAAGTTTTATTTCGTTTTGCTCCAACTCTTCTTTAAGTTGGTAGAGCATCTGAATTGCTGTTACATCAATATACGTTACGGGCCCCAAATGAAGAATCAAATGGTTTAAATTTGCTTTTTTGTCAACAAGGAATGTGTCTATCAAGGTTCGAATAGCAGAACTATTTGCAAAAAACAAAGAGCAATCAATGCGCAAAATTAATTGTTCCGGAGTGGTCTCCGCCTCTTTCGATTCTTTTATACTTTTATACTGTCCGGATGTAACCTTCCCCAACACCGCAATGGAGGCTTTACTTGCATTGTACACGTAAATCAAAATGGAGAATACGATTCCAACAATTATCCCCTCTTTAATACCTATTGTTAATGTGATCGTAAAAGTAGTGAGGAGTAATAAAAGTTGATCTTTTTGGTTTTTGAAAAGCTGCAAAGGATATTTGTAATCAATTAATCCGAACACAGCCATCATTATTATTGAAGCCAAAACCGCTTTAGGTAGATTGTAGAATAATGGTGTTAAGAATAACAATGTTAAGCCAACAACAAACGCACTAATCAACGCGGCAATTCCTGTTTTTGCCCCTGCTTGATCATTTACTGCAGTTCTGGAAAAACCACCGGTAGTTGGATATGATTGAAATAAGGATCCGATTACATTCGCTAATCCAAGAGCTATCAATTCTTGATTGGGATCAATTTTGTAGTCATTATGTCGTTGTTCTACCGCCTTGGCAACAGAAATTGCTTCCATAAACGCAATAAGAGATAACGTAAGGGCAATAGGCATCAAATCCACTAAATATTCAGATTTGAGATTTGGGACATTAAACCCTGGAAAACCCTTGGGAATATCGCCCACGACGTTAACGCCATAATCTTCTAATCCAAAAAAAGTGACCAACAATGTTCCAACTACTACTACAATTAAAGCGGCAGGAAGCTTTCTGAAATATTTTTTAGTCAGCCAAATAAGTACAATCCCCAATAAACCTATACCTAGTGTTAACCAATGGGTTTGGACGAGTTTTGGAATTGCATCCATTATTAATAAATGTACTTGATTACTCCTTGCTATCTCCACACCAACTAAATATTTAAGTTGATTTAACCCAATAATAAGCGCTGCAGCAGAGGTAAAGCCACTAATTACAGGTTTAGACAGGAAACTAACCAGAAAACCTAACCTAAAGACCCCCATTACAAACTGCATTACCCCCATTAACAAGGCAAGTAATATAGCCAGCAAAATATAGTTTTCAGAGCCTGCTACGGCAATGACACTTAAGCCAGAAGCTACCAAAAGAGAATCCATTGCTACGGGTCCAACAGCTAACTGCCTCGAAGTACCTAAAATCGCATAAATAATCTGAGGTACTAACGCAGCGTATAAGCCATATACCGCAGGTAGACCTGCGATCATAGCATATGCCATACCTTGTGGAATGAGCATAATTCCTACTGTTAATCCAGCAGGAAGGTCACTTAAAAAGGTAGCTCTATTGTATTTAGATATCCACTCCAGGCTTGGTATAAACTTTTTAATCATAAATAGATTGGATTGGATTGAATTGGATTCGAATATTAATCCTTGTGGTGTGTGTTTCTCTCTCCCTTATTCCAGAGTTATATTTGATTAATGTGGCAACTTATTTTTTAGCATTCCATAAATCAATGTTCCAAGCAGAGCTCCTCCAATTACAATTAAAATAGAGAAGTTCCCTGCTCCTAACAATACATACATTGGACCCGGACATGCTCCGGATATCGCCCATCCAAGGCCGAACAAAATTCCACCTACCAAATATCTGGTTATGCCTTTGCTTTTAGGTACAATTACAATCTCTTCGCCATGTTGGCTTTTAATTTTAAATCGCTTAATCACTTGTATTATTATGATTCCTAATAATACAGCTGTCCCAATAATTCCGTACATATGAAACGATTCGAACCTAAACATTTCATGGATTCGATACCAAGAAACCACTTCCGATTTGAACATGATAATTCCAAAAAGAACTCCTATCGATAAGTATTTAATAAATTTCTTCATATACATCTTATTTTAGAATATCAGTGGCAATAAAAAGTGAGTCATAATTATCCCTCCAATAAAAAACCCAATTACAGCTAGTAATGACGGAATTTGTAAGTTACTCAATCCGCTAATCGCATGACCAGATGTACAGCCACCAGCATAGCGTGCTCCAAATCCGACTAAAAAACCTCCTCCCAACAACAAGGCAAAACCTTTTAAGCTGAGTACAGCATCCAGTCCAAATATTGCTTTAGGAGCAATGCTTTTTCCTACATCCGCAAACCCCATTTCATTTAATGATTTTAGGGTGTTTTCATTGAGGTCCATTGGCGTATTTGCACTTAAAAAATTAGAAGCAATATATCCTCCAATTATGGCCCCACATAACACAATCAGGTTCCAACGTTGCGCTTTCCAATCAAAGGAAAAGAAGTCTGATATTTTATCTGCTCCCCCAATGGAACAGATTGTTCGTAAATTAGATGACATGCCGAAGCTTTTGCCATCCATTATTAATAAAAACATTACAAAAGCAATACCTATTCCTGATACATGCCAGGGCCAAGGTTGGAGAATGAAATCCATATAGTCTATTCTATTGTGATCTAAATATCTTGCAAAGATCACTTATTGAATATGGCCATTCAGCAACAATTGTTACACAAGAAAATTAAAGACTTGACATGGGAATGATGAGAAGAGCAAGAAATTCGTTATTTCAAAAAAACTAGATCAATACATAACCGCTTATGTCCTTCACACATCTCATTACCGACTGACAAACAGATAAATATATAATTTCAATACTCCCCACAAAGCTTCTTACAATTGCCCGAAACCCATCTAATGATATGATGTATTCAACTATCTATTTATAAAGACTGTAGAGCCGTAATTTAAATCCAAGAAAGATTATAATATTTCCATTCTATTACGATGTAGCTTTACTTTCTCTTCCGTTTCTAATTGCTTTAACAATCGTGAAATTACTACTCGTGATGTATTTAAATCATAGGCTATTTGCTGATGCGAAACAACCAGCATCTTTTCTTTCTGAATCATTGCCTTATTTTGAAGATATTTGTACAATCGCTCATGCATATTCATAAAAGCCAACGTATCAATCGCATCCAACATTTCATACAACCTGCTATTATAGCTTTCGAACACAAAATCTCGCCACGTTTTATATTTCAACCACTCTTCCATATGCTGAATTGGAAGCAAGATGATTTCTGTATCTAATTCGGCAATAGCCCGTACCTGACTTCGACTTTGGCCTACACAACAAGTCAACGTCATAGCACAAGTGTCTCCTTTTTCTAAAAAGTACAGAAGTAATTCATTCCCATCTTTATCCTCCCTTAAAATTTTGATTGCCCCTTTTACAACCAAGGGCATACCTTTAACATATGACCCGATTTCCATAATTACTTCACCAGTTCGAATTGATTTCATCGTGCCACTAACCGCGATTTGCTTTATTAATTCAGGCTCAAATTGACCTGGGAAATGATCTTGAATATTGTTTAACATTATTACAAAAGCTTATTTTAGAACAATAAGTTCAATCTAGCAAAAAATAGCAATTCCTGACAGATGCAAAGTCGATAATTTTAGTTCCAACATAAGTATAGACAACCCGAGACTGAATTATTGCAAAGGAGATTCTCTATTTATTCTTTTAGACAACAGTAAAATTTCGTCTTACATAATATAAATCGGCGACCAATCCTTTCATCATTTCCTTTCGTTTTCGCAGAAAATCATAGGTTCACCCTCTCGGAAGCCCATTTACAAGAAATCAACCAATTATTCTTAGTTGGGATAGCCCTAAACGACTTAAACTGCATTTTTGAATAAAAATGTCCGGGTAGAGTCAGGGTGTTCACCCCTCAAATTGGAAGTTTTTGTAGCTCCGTCAATGGAATCCTACCTAAATTTAATCTTACCTTACACTCCAATTAAATTAACTCGAAGTATGAAGCCTCTTCTCACAATTATTAGTTTGGTATTGTTAATCTCATCCAATGCCTTTTCCCAAGTGGGTAGCGATTGTTCAAATCCAAATGTGATCAGTCTTCCATTTAGTTTAACAAATGCGAGCACGGCTGGTTTCGGTGACAACTTTAATGAACCTGATGTGTGCGCAAATAGCAGTTATATTACGGGAGATGACTACGTAATGACCTATACGCCTGCCGTAGATGAGTGTGTAACATTTGATTTTAATAGTGCTTCAACTTCTTATGAAAGCCTGTTTCTGATGGATGGTTGTCCTGGCGCTGGAGGAACATGCATGGTCATGCAACGAGGAGGATTAATTACAGTGGAACCTTTACATGCCTCCAGTAATTCCAATCCTAATGGTTTAACCGATGTGAATTTAACCGGTGGAGTAACCTATTATATTGTGGTCTCTAAAGATGAATTTGGAGGACAATCAATGACGTTCGATTTGAATATTACAGGAGGTGTTTGTCCCACTTGTTTTGATGGAATCAGAAATGGAGACGAAGAGAATATCGACTGCGGAGGATCGTGTGCCGCTATTTGCGCTGGAACCGCATGCGCCACAGCGTTTGACATCACCTCGATCCCCTATCGATCCGAAAATAATACGACGGAAAACATGGGAAACAACTACACTTCATATGCATGTGCGGGTGGGTCCGGTTGGAACGGAGAGGACTTTGTTTACAAATACACCGCTACCGCCAATGACACTTGCGTAAGCATTGCACTTGAAGATCTCCGAAACATCGACATAGAAGTATTTCTTTATGATGGATGCCCAGGAGTTAGTACATGCATCACAAGTTCCTCTCATTCTACAGGTGCTCCGCACCCAGCAGCATACATTTATGATCAATCGTTGACTGCGGGCACAGAGTATTACATTGTAATAGATGGTGCTTCTGGGGACAATGATTTTGATTTTAGTATTGGAAACTATTGTAGTGCCCCACCTTGTGGAGCTACGAATCCTATTGCAAGCGACTTTTGTTCATCTGCCACCGTATTAGATAACCTCGATGGGTTTTGCGGGACCACAAGTAGCACCTATACCACAAGCCCAGCAGATGATCCCGACGGAACCGAATTCTGCGCTTCTATAGAAAATAATTCCTGGTATAAATTTACTGCAGATTCAACGGCAGCCGCAATTAACGTTTATGTATATGATTGTATCGGCGCATCAATAGAGGGAATTCAAATCGTAATTTACGAAACATCGGATTGTAACACATACAACCCTGTTTCCAATTGCTGGAATCCACAAATCATGACCAATGGCACCATTCTAGCTTCCAATCTTACGGTTGGACAAGATTATTATATTATGGTTGATGGAAATGGAGGGGAAGTTTGTAATTACACCATTCATGCAGAAGCTGGAATCGTAGTTTCTCCATCAAATTGCTCAGCCAATGCTGGCAATGTAACTTCTAGCATTTCCAATGGAGATGGATCCTCCCCTGCTGCAAATGAACACGTATTATGTAGGAATGCGACACTTGACATTACCTCTTCAGGATATACCCTTCCTTCGAACGATCCGTTGTTTGCAAATGCAGATATGGGCTATCTTATTTACTCTTGTGATCCTGGATTAACTCCCGACCCTTTTACTGATGCCTGCGCGTTTACTACAGCCGGTGAACCGGATGTGATAGATTATGGATCGTCTATATCTTTAATAAATGATGGATCAACCGTGGCTAATTTTCCCGGAGCAACAAATCAGACGTATTGGATTGTGCCAATTACATTAAAAGCAGGAAGTCCCGATTTACGGATTGACGACACATGTTATGCCTTAGGAACGCCTATAAAAGTGACCTTTTTGGATTCAATAATTGCTAAAGTTGATACGGCAGAATGCAATAATGGCTTAGTAACTTTAAGTGTTTCCGGCGGGTATTTAAAATTCTTCTCAGGAGAATATACCATTGTAAATACGGGAAGCGGAACACTAAACACCACAAAAGTGTCCGTGGAAAATGGTCAATTTACGATCTCAGGTTTAAATGATGGAGATTCCTATTCTGTAAACATTACCGACAATAGTGGTTGTCCTGTATCTATTTCAGGGACATTTGTTTCCTGCGATTGTAGTACGCAGGGCCTCGTTGCATCTTTTACTACTACGCCAACCGAAGGAGACGTTCCATTTGAGACAACAATTGTAAACACAAGTGAAAATGCCACGACCTATGAATGGCATTTTGGTAATGGTGATACAAGTAATTTAGAAACACCTACCTATACCTATATTGAATTAGGAGAATTTGACCTTCTACTTATCGCAAAAAATGAAAACGGATGCATCGACTCCTCAAGTTTGGTCAGAATAGTAGTCACAAATGACTGTGAACTTTCCATTCCCTCTGCATTTACTCCGGATGATAATGGGCAAAATGACACATGGAATATTACTTGTCTCGATAACGAAAACAATGCAACTGTGATCGTTTACAATAGATGGGGAACGGCAGTATATGAATCAGAAGGTGGAATCAATTATACTCCTTGGACGGGTAAGAACGACAATGGAGAAACACTTCCTATGGGATCTTATTATTATGTACTAACAATTCAAGGTGAAGAGCCCATCAACGGCACGATTACATTGATTAAATAATTATTTTAACTGAAAATAATATGAAGCAATTATACAAAGGATTACTGTTTGCAATGGTATTAAGTTGCAGTTCAGTAGTCGCACAGCAAGTAGCTCAGTTTAGTCAATATCAGCAAAGTTTATTTGTTATGAACCCCGCTGCAACTGGAGCCGCTGAAGATCTAAACGTAAACTTAGGCTACCGTAATCAATGGTTAGGGCTAGGAAATTCACCTACTACCTTTTTTATTGGAGCTGAAAAAGGGATCAAAATGTCCGTGGTCGACCGCCACCCCTTAGCATTAAGAACAAGCCATAACGAATCGTATCACATAGAGCAAAACGATTCTTCTTTTGCAAAGATTAAACATGGCGTTGGAGGTTATTTAATGTCCGATAATTACGGTTCCTTTTCCAAAAACATCTTAAGTTTATCTTATGCTGCTCATTATGGTATAAACGAAAATTTAACCGCTTCTGCAGGGTTAAATTTAGGATTCAGTAATTTTAAATTTGACCAGTCAATTGCAACTCCAGAAGATGCTTCTGAAAGTACTTATCAAAACTTCATAGCTGAAAGGGCAAAATTTGGCATGTTTGACGTAAATATTGGTGTTTATCTTTATGGGAAAGATTATTACGTGGGATACAGTACGAATCAATTATTAGGGGATAAAGTTGCCTTAACCAATCTATCTTCCCCTGTTCTATTAACACATCATACGTTTATGGCTGGATATAAAAAAGTGGTAAACGACAAGACGACCATTTCGCCCTCTTTTATTTATAAAAATGTAAAAGCGGCTCCTTCTTCGTTTGCTATAAATTGCAAAGCGGAATTCAACCAGAAGTATTATGGAGGGCTTGGTTATAGAAGCGGTGATGCGGTAATTCTATTAATTGGGTTTATGCCTAATGCTCAAATGAATGTTGGGTATTCATTTGACTTTAACACTTCAACGCTTCGAAAGTACAGTTCGGGAAGTCATGAAATCAATGTAACCTACTGCATCAAATAAAAGCATACGAAAACTCAGAAACACGTTCGTATGCCGGTTATTAACGTTGGTAATTATCTGTACTCTCTGCTTTGGAGCAGACGTCATAAAATATAACCTATCAAACCAGTATTGACGAAATATACGAAGTAGCCATATTACCAGATATGATTCGGCCTAATGTTTTAAATACCATTAATGATATTCATAATATTCATTATCTATCCCAGGCAGCACATTTTGGGCCAATCCGGAACAAGAAAAATAACACTAATGAAATTTCATGTATTTGACCCAACGATTTCTACTTGAGTAATAACAATTTTTCAGACACAAACCTTACCATTTTGGACCGATTCCCCTTTCAGATTCGTTGGTAACCGGATACTAATAATTAAAAAAAAAGAAAATAGGTAAAGAGTCTCTTCTTAAGCTCCTTACCTATTAACTAGATTAGATATATATGCACAAATGGTTAAGCTATTTTGCAAGCCTGACCATCCATGAACTATTCACTTCTTAAATTTAAGATAAACCTAAGATTGTGTTAAGATCTGAACAATCGCCCAATTTAATATTTATACCATCTCCACCAGGTCGTGGTAAAGAGCTTGAAAAATCAGCGGCACCTGTATCGTCATACCCCATTGCATAAGCTAAGCCGTCTTTACTGTTTTTTGCATTGTGCAACACCTTCGCAAACGGATCATTGGTGAAAGGGAAATTAGCTAAGTCTTTAAAATAAGCTGGATCATTATTCTCAAAGGACAATCCTCTTAAAATTTGGGCAGAAATAGCTCCAAATAGATTATAAATACCTGCACTTGCCGGTTGCGGATCATATGGCGCATTCGTAAATACTGCAAAGGTGGTGAAACAATCTAAAGCGATATTAGCCGTATCCCCTCCATCAGTAGAAGTAATTGCTCCAGTTTTTGCGTCTGTGGTAAACTCTTGAACCGTTTGTCCATTAATCTTATTTGTTCCTACATACAATGTTTTGCCTTTAGGTAATGCCGCAGCAATGGCTGTGTCTAAAATTGTACTATTCGGCCCAAATTCAGATTTAAAGCCTGCTGCCGGGTTTATTGCTGCAATTGTGTTGTCACTATCACCATACTTCACTATTAAATCCTTCCATGGAGATGATTTCATCAGGCTTGCCAATTCACTAGTGATAGCTGATCTTGAATTGATGTAACCTGCAGATGATCCAGTACCCGCAATTTCAAACTGTAATGGTAATGAATAAAATGTAACTGCAGATTGATTCACAATGCTATTGGCATCACCTCCAAATTCAATTTTGTCAAACACATTTTTACCTCCCCATGTGAGTGAATTGTAAACGGCGGATCGATACTTACCTCCCCCCAAATAGGTCGCATCGGTAGGATTACCTATACTAATATAAATTTTTCCACCACCTGTAAAATCTGTAAGCGTAACTCCACTTGTACCTATCGCCGTTATAGTGCTTGAAGGTGCTTCAGAAAGGCTTTTATCTGTATTCCAACTATTGGTTGAAAAATCCCATGCTCCTGCATCAGCAGTAACAATTTGAACAAAAATCGAATCGCCAGACACACCCGAGGTTGAAGTGTCAAATTTTATTGTAAAACCCATATTTGTTAATATTTAGTTGTTGTTTGATTATATATTTATAATTGTTAAATCACTTGAAATTCAATCAATGTTCACAATTACACGCTACGTGAATATACATATTTTTTTAAAAAGCAAACGTAATCAGGCTCATTATCTAAAACTTAATCCACTAAATAACCGCTCTAAATCATAAACAGCAGCCCTTTCCAAATACTACGACCTCGTTTCATTCCTTTTAATTAACAGGCATAATTAGGATCTGAATTAGGCGCTAAGATTAAATAATTTCTAAATACCTAATACCACCATAATCAGTAAAAAGGACAAACAACTTTTAAATGGATCCTTGAATAAGTTGCTATCTTTACCAAACAGCGTCAATCGATACTCATTTGGAAGAATTATTACGGACATTAAATAGCTTGAAGCAGAAGGGTTCAGAAAAGAACGAACCCCCATTTGTCGAAGCTTTCATACCACATGGTTCGGCGGATCTAACCAAAATCGAATCTAAATTGAAACATGTTATAAGTGCTACTTATAAGCAGGTTTTCAAGGAGGTTGGTTCGATTAGTATTGTAGGCAAAGGCCGATCTTTAAATTTCATGAGTTTAAAGGAAATATCATCTAATCAATTTGTAAAGTTGGGAGTAGCTGATGAACTTAAAAATGTATTTACTTTTGGATTAGATATGTCTGGCGGTCATTATTTCTATGATCTAGAAGACACTCAAAAAAATGGAACTGAGGCTATCTATTTTAAATATTCGGGTACGAAAGATTGGGGCGGAGTGAAATTAATAGGGTTAAATCTAGTTGATGCAATTAATAAAATATTGGCAGGGAGTGATTTTGGAAATGACCCATGGTGCCAAACGGGAGACTATGATAAAACATGGGAGGATGTTTTCATAAAAATCCATAAAAAGCATAATCCAGATAGATAAATACACTCTCCAAACCCGATACATTTGCATATAATAGTGTAAATTCCTATCTTCATGTGCTATCGAAAATAAGATAATTGACTTATATTCTACATAAAACAATCCTCTTCCCTACTTTATTATTGTGTTTGTCATTGACAACATTAAGGGCTCAATTTGAAGTAAATAATAATGCTTTAGATTTAGGCTCAAGTGAATTTAGACTTACAGAGGATCTTGCAAATCAAAATGGTTCTATTTGGTATAAGCTTCAGCACGATTTCTCAACAGACCTCAATGTGGAAGGTCAATTCTTTTTTGGCAATGATGATCCTGGTGCCGACGGAATCGTCTTTGTAATACAGAATAATTGTTTAGCAGCAGGTGGTGTTGGATCTGGGATAGGATATGGTGGAATTACTGGAGCAAGCTTAGGGGTTGAATTTGACACCTACCAAAACATAATGGGTACTGGAGCAGAAGATAACACAGACCCTAGCTATGATCATATTGCACTCCATAGAGATGGAAATGTAGATCATGTTCATGCTAATAATCTTTTAGGTCCGGTTCAAATGCACAATACCAAATTGGATGTAGAAGACAGTTTGTGGTATGATTTCAGAGTGTTTTATGATGCCTCTGCCAACCAAATTGAAGTATACTTTGATGGTGTTCTAAGATTTACCTATTCCATTGACATTGTGAATACCATTTTTTCAAGTGACCCATACGCTTATTGGGGCTTCACCTCTGCTACGGGTGGTTTTTCGAATGAGCATAGAGTTCGAATAAACACCTCTTCTACCACTTTAGCTCTTCAAGATACGTCGATTTGCACGGGACCTATAACGATTGATGCCTTAAGTCCTTTAACTCGTTATTCAGGCGAGAATTTAGCCCTTGGGAAAACAACCAACTCTTCCTCTAATGAAGGTGGTGGTTCAGGTCCTCCTCGCTCCGATGAAGCCGTGGATGGTAATTTTGGCACCCGTTGGTCCAGCGATTTCTTAGATTCTCAATGGGTAGAAATTGATTTGGGAGGCACGCTTGATATTGATAGTGTTCATTTATATTGGGAAGGTGCCTATGCTACAGAATATAAAATTCAGACCTCAGTAGATGGAATTGTCTGGACCGATCAATTTCATGAAACCGCAGGAGATGGTGGAACGGATAAAATCGTATTCTCGGCCATGGACGTCAGTTTTGTACGGATGTTTGGAATTCAACGAGCAACGATCTATGGCTTTTCTCTCTGGGAATTCGAAGTATATGGTACACCTCAATATTTATGGTCTCCAGATGATGGAAGCATAAGTGACATTTACAGTGAAGGACCAACGTTTTCGCCGACTAGTACGACCACTTATACCGTTGCAATTCCTGACCCATGTAATGGCTCTGTAGATTTAGATTACACAATAAATGTAAATTGTGTATTGCCATTTAAAGAATATCAATTTGAATCTGAATGCATGAATTCTGGCGTGATGCTTCGTTGGGAAACTTCGTATCCGGAAGAAGTAGATCGTTTTATCTTACAACGCTCCTTCGATGCTGTAAACTTTGAAGATGTGGTCGAAATTCCGTTTGACGGTAATACCAGCTATTCATACTTGGATAAGAATTTCGTAACTAAAATCGTGTACTATCGATTTGTAGAGCTTGATCATGATGGAAATGTTTTTCAATCCTACCCTGTAACTTCTCAGTGTGAAGGTCAAAACATCTATATTGGCAATCACATTTTTCAGAAGGAAATTCAATTTGAAGTCGATGAAAATGCTTGGATTCGGATATTCGATGTCAGCGGTAGATTGATTTATTTTTCACAAGGCGAGCGAAGTCTTCGTTTTGGCCAAAATGTCGCGAGGGGACTGTACATTATTCAAGTAATTTCACCCGACTATGGACAACAGATTTTTAGATTGGAGAAAAAGTGATGTTCGATTGTTTGATTATTGCTGAATCACAATGATCAATCCAACGTTTAAACGTAAGATACGTCAATTTCCTCCTATTCACTTATCGAGAAATCATACCTTGCTCCCGGAAAATTTAGATTAATCTCTTCACTCCGCTTTTAGTAATCATATTTTGTCCTAAAAACGTATTTTTCACTTCTTAGATTTTGGTGAACGCTTTTCTTTATTCTTTACAAAAATCAATTTGTGTCTACTTTTGGTGTTTTCTCTTTGTTCTAACTCAAAGTTATCAATTGATTTAATTAATCGTGTTAGCTTTTCAAATCCATAATTTCTGGAATCAAAATTGGGTTGTTTTTTTTGCAATAAACTTCCGACATCTCCAAGAAAAGCCCAGCCGTCCTCGTCCGAAAGATCTGATATGGTTGTAGCGATTAAATGAATCTCCTTTTGGGTAATTTTGTCTACATTGGTTTTTCCTGACCCCTTACTGTCATCCGATTTCTTTTCAGCTTGATTTTTCAAAATTTCGATGTAAACGAATTTATCACAAGCAACAATAAATGGATTAGGAGTTTTCTTTTCTCCAATGCCAATTACTTGCATTCCCGCTTCTCTTAATCGAGTCGCCAAGCGAGTAAAATCGCTGTCACTTGAGACTAAACAGAAACCGTTGACTTTCTCACTGTACAGAATATCCATTGCATCAATTATCATCGCCGAATCCGTTGCATTCTTGCCAGTGGTATATCCATATTGTTGGATTGGGGTAATGGCATTTTCTAGCAACAGGTTTTTCCATTTGGTTAGATTAGGTTTTGTCCAATCCCCATAGATTCTCTTGATTGTAGGGTTTCCATACTTTGCAATCTCCTCCATCATTTCTTTTACTTGAGCAGAAGGAATATTGTCGCCGTCTATAAGTACGGCCAAGTTCATATTTGTATTCATATTTTGAGTATTGTTCAAGGTAATATTTTGACTGATTGCATACAACCACCAAATAAAAATAAGGGGTGGATTAATTAGACATGCCTACGATCAAATCAAATGTAAATCTACTTATTTAAACTCAATAAAGAGGTTTAGCCATACTACCAAACGGCTAAATCTTTTATACCTTCGAATAATTCTTCTTTTGAATTTGACATAATACTATCTGATTTGCTTCCATATAGGATCAGTTACCATATACGGATTGATTGTTGGATCTATTAAATATAACCGCGCTCATCGGATCGCTACTATCTTCTAATTTTCCAAAACTTCTCGTAGTGGGTAAGCATCGTAAATAGTATCCCAATTTATTGTTTCGGGGTCTTTCATCCTAATTCGACTTATTATCACTTCACACAGTTCATTATATTTAGTTGGTTTCGAACTAAAGTTTGGCAAAGGATAAAATTCAGAATTTAAATTTACTGAAGCTACCTTCTTTATTTCTTGTTTTTTTTCGTCTAAGACAGATTTTGAAATGAAGAGCACATCATATTTTACGCCTGTATAAAAAGTGGATTTATCATATTTTTGTCTACTTCTCATCGTACTATTCATCAAATCTGCTGTATCATTTTGATATTTAAATCCTAAAATTCCGATAGATTCAATTTCTGATTTTGAAGGTACTCTTTTAAATGACTCTCCTCCAATAACAAAAATATATTCTGCCACATCATTTTCGCTAATTAGACTATGAAGTATTAGCACATAATAATTGTTTTTAAACTCTAAAGCGATACAATCTCCTCTTTCCACTCCTATTTTCTTCTTTTTGTCTTACACAAACGTGCACCTAACCCAACGCTTGCCATGCAAGGGATGCGAAATCAAAAACCCCCTCGCCTATCTAACTTACATTAAATAAACGAGGGGATTTCTATCGTATTTCGAAGTCTGCTTACGCCTAATTCTTCATTATTTTTTGGTTAACTTTTCCATCTATGGAACGGATGAAGTAAATTCCTTTTTCAAGGTCACGCACACTAACACTAGTCGTATTTGACGTCATTCTCAATGTTTTAACCAATGTACCTTGGATTGAATACACACTTAACACATTCATGTTTCCAGTTTTGTCTTCAATAAACAACACATCTGATGTTGGATTTGGATAGAATCGAACCAATTGTTTGGTTTCTTCGCTAATTCCTATCACTGCAATCGTATCTCCTTTTCCGGTTACGTTTACTGTGTTATTTCCTGCGTTCGCAAGTGCATCACTTGCTACACTTACCGTACCTGCATATGTTTGAGCAATTGTTGGCTTAAATGTCACATCAAAAGTGGTAGATGCTCCTCCTGCAACAGTAGCTGAAACACCTGTAGTCGAATACCCTGCTGGCAAAGTGATATTAGATACATTTAAATCAATATTTCCAGCATTGCTCACTGTCAACGTTTGTACTGCAGAATCTCCAATTGTAACAGTCCCGAAGTTCGCTGATGCAATAGAGGTATTAATTATTGCTCCTGCATCTACTACACAAATTGTATCAGATGTTACCGTAACTCCACTATTAGTCAACTCCACATAATAACATCCTGTATCTGCCATAGCCATATTGAATATTCCCGTAGTATTCGTTCCTTGAGAAGCTCCTCCTAAAGCAAACAATTCGAATGAAGTAGATACCATAGCAGCATTTATTTCTACGGAATCCTCAGCACTAAAATCAATTGAATCTGGAACTAAAATTGTTTCTTGATCGTATGAGAATTGTCCAGAAACATCTATAGATGGTGCTGCCACCAGATTACCCCATTGAGCTGCCAAAGTAATTGGAAGGGCATTGTTTTGCAATCGAACTTTAATGTATTCTGTAAAATCCAATCCACCAATAATTTCTTTTAACATGCCATTATTTTTCATTCCAACACGATCAAGATTCTTAAGATCAGAGAAGTCTATTGTGCTAAGCTCCGTTCCGCTTCCCTTAATCCTCGAAAGGGTTGTATCTCCGGATAAATCAATAGAACTAATGTTCGTGTTTTTAAAACGAACTGATTCTAAAAAAATCTTATTGCTTAGATCAACATGACCTGTCATTGGATTGTCGCCAAACCCTACTTTATATAAATTAGGATAAGGTGTGAAATCCATGGATGTGAACTGATTGAACTGAAATCCGATTCTAAATAAGTCCACCCCTGGAGCTAAATTTAATGAGGTTAGATTATTACTTTCTGCTGATATCGATCTTAAGTTTGTACAATCATCCAAGTTGATAATTGAATCCGATACAAATCCAACATCTTTAATTTTCAACCTCCACAAACTAGTCAATCCTGTTAAATCAAGTGAGCTCAAACCTGAATTTGGAAGACATAAATGAACCAAATTAGACGCTCCTGAAAGACTTACAGAAGTTAAATTACCAGTATTCTTGGATGATACACGTTTTAAATTAGTACAACCAGAGAAATCTATGTTCTGTAAACTGGGACAATTATTGGTATGTACCTCTATCAAATTGGTCATTCCTGAAAAGTCTAAACTTGTTACAGCCGTCCGACTAGCAAAAACGTATTTCAAGTTCGCTAAACCGGTCATATTTAAATTTGTCACACTACTATTTCTTCTCACCATTAATACTTCTAACATGGATAATGCAGAAACATCTATGATTCCGGTCAAATTGGTGGCTACCCCTGTTCTAGTAGATAAATATTTATTATAAGGAAACGTATCCACTCGCCAATCGTTCCTTTCTTGAGGTCCACTACTAGCGCCTGACTCTGTTAATTCTAATTCAATTACTCTTTTTGGAGTTGAATTATCCCAAGTCACTCCGACCCATGTACCAGGGTCCGTTCCAGTCCAGTCTAATGCGGAACTGCCTCCAAAGTTATTGTCTCGAATTACACCCAAGGCAGTTGTATCTCCTGTATCATATTGTGCGAATGCAAAGGATGTGACTAATATTGCCACTAAGGACAATGTACTTTTGTAAATTTTATTCATAGGTTTTTACGATTGTGATTCATCGAAGATACTGATTTGAAGCGAACTATTCTACATTTCAACTATAAACAGCACGTCAAGATTTAAAATCTATACACTTCGACACTATTACTAAATGAAATTAGTTGTTCTTAAATCCTGTTAAAAACACATTTGAACAGAGGGACTACAAAACCTTTAACGCAGAGGGTCATTTCAACCTTTTGAGGTGTATCTATTGTAATATAAAGTGCGAACACAATAGATTTATCCGATCGTCGAAACGCCTAAAAAAATCATCTTTTTACACTATTTCCTCTTTTTTACACTTCGTGATGGATTCCCAAACTCCATTCGTAGACTTGCTACCTAATCAAGCTTATTTTACCTTTAAACACTTGAACATCAGAATCATGTAATTCGATGGTGTAAAAATAAGACCCTACTGGAAGATCATTTCCTGTCCATGCTTCATACGCACTTCCCGTTGTTTGATGTACCAAACTCCCCCATCGATTAAACACTCTTATTTCAGCGTTTGGATACTCATCAATGCAAGCGATGTTCCATACATCGTTTACTTGATCTCCATCCGGTGTAAAGGCATTTGGAATATCAAAAATACAGGAATCGGTAGGATCTACTGGATCCACCGGATCTGTAGTATCTACGATCGTATCCTTGCATTCTTCAATGCTAACATAAAACTTAATTTCATTGCCGCAAGTATTCGCTGGGTCTACAAGGTGAATAATATCCGATTCAAAAATAGAATCTCCTGCATTAAGCGCAGCGCCACTTCCATCAATATAATAGGCTTCATCTCCGGTTAAAAATTCCCCTAAAATCACTGGAAACACAAAGTTTTCGCATGAAGTAGTATCTTCAATGTCTTCAATAACGGTCGACTGCAAACAAGAATATTTCACTACGAATGGCATATCTCCTCCTCCAGCACGTGTGGGTTGAAAAACACCAGCTGTAGTAGGTAAAGAAGTAGAATGACTTGATCCCGCTATATACACGTCTGCACCCGAAAATTTCACTCCTCCTGTTGCATAGTCATTCTCCGTACCTCCAAAATAAGTTGAAAATAATATACTATCTCCATCCTCGGACAATACGCACAAATAGCAATCTCCTAATCCTACATCTCCTCCTTGAGGACTCGAAACCAATGCATTTACCAATGGCAATCCAGCCGTTGCTGACGTAAGTACAAGTGCTATTTGTCCTGAAGAACTTATATCTACACCTGATGACTTTTGGGCCGGATCCAATACAAATGGAGATGAATTCCGCAAACATTCTTCTTGGGCAGTCCCCATAAAGGTAGCGTTCAACACGGTACTTCCATCTGGATTCAATCGTACTACAAAGGCATCTCTAAGCCCCTGATTATCCACTTGAACAGCATTCACCGAAGGAAAGCCTTGCGAAAAAGTAGATCTCGTATACCCACCTATGACCGCCTCGCCATTCTCTTTAATGGCAATATCTTCTCCTTTATCTTCGTTTGATCCTCCTATATAAGTACCATAAGCCTGGGATCCATCACTGTTAAACTTACATATAAATGCATCCGCAGAACCTCCACCTAGACTTGTTTGAAATCCTCCCGTCTTAGCAATGGACGCACTAGAACCTGTGGCTCCTGTAATATAAATTCCTGAATTATTGACCGCAATTGATCTTCCCAAATCATCGGAAGTTCCTCCCATATACGTGCAAAAATCCACCGCACTTGCATCCGCATTTAGCTTTAAGACAAACGCATCCATTGCTCCTCCCAGTGTACTTTGCTCAATACCAGCCCCGATAGCAAAACCAGAACTGGAATTCGTAGTTCCCGTTACATAGGCATTTCCTAAACTATCCACTGCTATACCATATGCACGGTCATCTCCCGAACCTCCATAAAAAGTGGAATACTCGATGGCGCTTCCTGCTGCATTAATTTTAGTTATAAACATATCCAATCCTCCTCCAATCGTATTTTGCACTACGCCATTCGTAAATGGAAATCTGGATGCATCACTTACATGTCCTGTAATATAAGCTTCTCCATTGGCGTTTACATCGATTCCCCAACCACGTTCGTTTACTACACCTCCGTCTCCTCCTACATAACCTGCATAAATCATCGTTTGTCCATCTGCAGATAACTTAAATACAAATGGATCTTCACCTCCATGAATGTTTGACTCAAAAGTGGTTTGACTGTTTGTTGGAAAACCTGAATTGTAGTTTCCGGTACCATAAACGTTTCCGTCGTCATCTACAGCTACATCCATTAAATACCCATCTCCTGTGGTATGTCCTGCAAATGAACACCATGTCATGGTTGGAGGATCAATAACCAAACGTTTACTTTTGTCGTATCCCTTCATTACTTGGAATCCAACTTTTCCATTTTGATTAATCGAATACCTAACATCTACTTCCGCTTGTTTACCATCAATCATTTGATAGCTATATGGAGCATCATCAATTAAAATCCCCCATTCAGTTTCAATTTCTAATTTTCCCTGCTCATTGATTGACACAGATTTTGTCCCTTGATAGTCCATGGATATGTCCTCCACATTTCCATTAGGTTCAACCAAATAGTCATACTTCAGTTTCGTATCTGTTTGATAATAGGTTAAATCAATATTATTATATATTCCTTTATAAGTAAGTACTTCATACGAAGCAATATTGGTAATGTGATCTTCTACAGGTCCTTTAAAATAATTAATGATCCCTACTTGCTTATTTGAAGCAGAGATTTCCACATTATCATTGCTGTTTTCAAAAATTAAATTGAAGTTAATCGACTTGTAATAGTTTTTTCGACTAAGGTGATGTTCCGCTTCTAGGTCTCCTGCTTTTTCATCCAATTCACCATTTGTAAAACCAAATCCAATCCCTTTCTTCATGAAGTATGCTGTTCCTCCAAAATTTCGAGAATAATATTCAATCGCTCCTAAATCAGACCCTTTTATATCATAAAAGCGCTCCAATTGTCCATTGTTTTGGGTGAAAGTGATGTTTTTAGCAAAAACATCGCGAATAGATACGTTTTTACGAAGATTTGATTCCGCCTCCGTCTTATCCATAAAGTTATTGGATGGGCCTCCGAGAAAACGTGCATTCCCAAAATTGGATTGCACACCTTGATTCATTCCCGCATTAACCGCAATATTTTGACTAAACAGAGATGCCCTTTCTTTTATCGAGTTTGTAGAGCAACTAAACAAAAGAAGTAGCAAAGCCTGAATAGAGATGATTTTAACAAGTTCTAAACGTTTCAAGACAAATAATTTTAAGTGTAATAAATGAATGAAATTTAAAGATATTGTAAATTTTACAATTACATTCAAAAAAAAACAATTATTTTGTGGTAGCATTAACGAACATTAGCTTAGAATTAAGGTGTAATTAACTGGAAATAAGGCTAATACAACGAATACATCAGATAACATGAAAAACTACATTCTCTCATTTTCGATCTTTTTGTTTGTTTTGACTGCATATGGGCAACAAACTCCTCAATTCACTCAATTTCTTGAAAACCGATACATGCTCAATCCGGCAACCACCGGATTAGTGGAAGATGCCTATGGAACAATCGGCTATCGAAAACAATGGGCTGGATTCGGAGAAGAACCTACTACATTTTATGTCGGACTCCAAAAAGGGATAGTTAAAACCACCGAAAAGATCCACCAACCCTTAGCATTGAGAACTTCTAATCCTAGCAACTATCATTTTACGCAAAAGGAAGCTGGAAGAAGTAAAGTGAAACATGGTTTGGCTGGATATTTCACCAGTGATAGTTATGGAGACTTTAAGAAAAGTGGAATTAATGCAAGTTATGCTGCGCATTTTGATTTATCTAAAACCATGCATTTTGCAGTAGGATCAAGCATTGGATACAATAATTTGATTTTTGCAGGTGGCAACCATTTAGAAGTCGCTACTGACGCAACTTATGATCGTTTTGCGACTGAAAATAACCAACGCGCCATGTTTGATTTAAATATAGGAGCGTATTTATATCACGATCAGTTTTTTGTAGGGTATTCAACAGGTCAACTTCTTGGAGACAAGATTAGCTTCAATTCGGCTACAGTCCAAGCGTTAAAAACCCATCATAATATTATGGCGGGATATATATATACTACTGAAAAGGAACTTAAACTAACCACAAGTGCATATTTAAAATCAGTGGCAGAATCGCCTCTCACCTATGATATTAATGTGCGAATGGATTATAAGAAATACATAGCAGGAATCACCTACAGGAGTCAAGATGCCATTGCTCTAATGGCCGGCTATCAACTAAGTGAATTAATCCGATTAAGTTATTCATACGATTTAAACACTTCGCACCTAAATCAATACAGTGCAGGTGGCCATGAGGTGGTATTAGGTGTGAAACTAAATAAGTAAATAGACCATCACGAGACAATAGAATAGAATACAATTCAATTTAAGAGAAACGTAGCGCATGTACACTATAAAACTAAAAGAGAATATGTTCAATAAGATCACTGTTTTAAGCGGGTTGATTCTTACCATGTTATTACTAGTAATGGGATCAACCGAAATAAACGCTCAAGGTCTTCCAAAAATCACGAAGGTGATTCGGTTGGGAGAAGGAGTCAATAGCAAATCCGACGAGGTAAAACCAATATTAAATAAGGACGGGAGCATAATGTATTTTACGCGAGCCGGACATAAAGAAAATGCAGGATTCGATAAACGACCGCACAATCAAGACATTTGGGAATCCGTTAAAACTTCGGACGGCACATGGAAAAGTGCTGAGAAAGAAGTTACGTTAAACAATGAATGGGATAACTCTATTATAGGAAGTGGAATAGATGGTAACTTTTTTCTGCTCAACACCTATCAACCCACTAAAGATCTAGAATACGGAATTGCCTCTACCAAAAAGGTTTCAGAGCATTCTTGGACCATGCCCAATGTTATTTCCGTTCCAAAGCTAAAGTATGATGGTAATTTTTATGATTTCTACATCACGCATGATGAAAAAGTCATGATCATTTCTATCACCGGGGAGGATACGAAAGGCGAAGAAGATTTATATGTTTCCTTCAACAAAGGAGATAAATGGTCGGAACCAAAATCACTAGGAGCTAAGATTAATACGGCTGGTTATGAAATGAGCCCTTTTCTTAGTGTAGATCAAAAGTATTTATACTTCTCTACCAATGGAAGAAAAGATGGATATGGTGACGCTGATATTTATTATAGTGAACGTTTGGATGATAGTTGGACCAATTGGAGTGAGCCTGTAAACATGGGCGACATCGTAAATTCAGATGCAATGGATTGTTATTTTTCAGCCTCTGACAATGGTAAATTCTATTTTTCAAGTACCCGAGAAGGGAAAGATTTGGATATTTTTGAAGCTAGTACAGAGGAGATCCCTCCGGTAATATCTAAGGAGTTTGTGGTAAAAGGGATGGTTCGAGACACGGCAGACGGAAGTCCAATGGCTTTGGAAATGAGTATTAGCGATGAAGAAGGAAATGAAATTACCAAAGTAAAATCCAACCATAAGGGACGGTATGAGGTGGAACTGGAAAAAGGAAAGGTATATGTGATGAATATCTTAAAATCCAAGTACCATGAACATCATGATCGAATAGAAACACCGGCTTTGGATGCCACGGACTCAGAGTTGGAAATCAATGTTTGGATGAAACCTTATAAAGCTGGAGATAAAATTAAATTAGAAAATCTCTATTTCTTGGTGTCCACAGATACATTAAGGGAAGTTTCGCTTCCGGTTGTGGAGAAGTTAGCTACCATTCTTCTAGAAAATCCGGACATAAACATCTCCATTGAAGGGCATACAAGTAGTGAAGGAACCAATCAATTTAATAATGACCTTTCCGAGGCACGAGCCAAACGCATAAAAACAATTCTAGCCGATCATGGAATCAAGAAAAACAGACTTAAAACGGTAGGTTGGGGAGAGCGACATCCAATCGTCAAAAACATAACGGAAGAGGATCGTCAGCTGAATAGAAGAGTGGAATTCATTATTCTTGAATAGTATATTAAGTATATAAAATAAGTATAATTAACGAGTCTTTGGATTGATCAAGATGGACGCAAAAACAGTGGGATATAAAGTCATCAAACATATTTTCATCGTATTTTTAATAACGCAAAGCACGCTATTATTTGGACAGTTTCAAATAAATGGCGACGCTACCGTTATATCCGGAGACTCATTTCAACTAACACCATCAGTGGCGTGGCAGTCTGGTGCAATCTGGCACAAAGTGCAACATCATCTAGACAGTACGTTTGCCATCAGTGGTAAAATCTATTTTGGAAATAGCGAGGCCGGAGCGGATGGAATTGCCTTTGTGATGCAAAACAATTGTTTGGTCAATGGATCTTCTGGAGGAGGATTAGGCTATGAAAATATACCCGGTGCATCCATAGGTGTGGAATTTGATACACATCAAAATACGGGAGGTGCTCCAAACGACCCCGTTTTCGATCATATTGCATTACATCAAAATGGGTCCATCGATCATGCCGTAAACTTAAGCGGCCCAGTGAAAATGATCTCCACTAATAACAATGCAGAGGATGGCCTTTGGCATGATTTCAAAATTACTTATGATCCAGCAATCCAAGTAATATCCGTTGATTTTGACAATGTAAATCGACTCACTCATACCATTGACATTAAAAATGCCATTTTTGGAGGGGATCCATATGTTTATTGGGGATTTACGTCTGCTACTGGTGGACTATTTGCCAATAATTCGGTTTATATTGAAACGACTGCAGGAATTAGAGATGATACAATATGTTCTGGAACTACAACCCTAACCTTACCTTCTCTATCCAGCGTTAATTTAGCACTTAATCAAGCTTCTAATTCTTCCAGTAATCAAAGTGGTTCATCTGGAGCTCCAGAATCAGACTTACCATTTGACGGCAATATGGCTACTAGCTGGACCAGTCAATCTTCGGACCCCCAATGGGTTTCTGTTGATTTAGGTTCTCCAAAAGATATAGACAGTGTCTATTTATATTGGGAAAGCGCGTATGGCTCTGAATACAAAATTCAAACTTCAGTAGATAATACAATCTGGACCGATCAATTTCATGAAACCGCAGGTGATGGTGGAACAGACATCATTCATTTTACGGCAAACGCTGTACGGTATGTCCGAATGTACGGAATACAACGTGCAACGGCTTCTGGCTACTCTTTATGGGAAATGGAAGTCTATGGAAATCAACAATATGCCTGGACACCCAATGATGGAACCATCAGTGATACAACAAGTCCTTCACCTATTTTTTCTCCTTCTCAAACCACCACATATTCGGTTACGATTCCAGATCAATGTTTAGGAGAGGTTACATTTGATTATACGGTATTTGTGAGTTGTACTGGGGTACTTGGTGAACTTTCTTCTGTATCCAATTATGAAGATTGTGGAAACGTTTCGATTCACTACTTTAGAGAAGATTCATTGGACAATGGGGATAGTTTAAGGGTGTTGGTTAACTATCAAGGAACGGCTCAAAACGGAGTGGATTACGGGCTCAGCTCAACCATAGATGCATTGCCTGCTGAGTTTTATCTATCCCCCAATCAGCATGACACGGTTTTTGATATCGTCATTGATCAGGACGCACAATTGGAAGGAACCGAAGACGTACAAATAATTTTTGAAACAGAGATTACTGGGATTTTTGACACCCTTAACTTTACAATTGCAGATTTCGCAACGAATGTCATCAGTGTTGAACTAGGAAGTGACACCACTATTCGATCCGGAGACACCGTTTTGCTTAATTCATCTATTGGAGGTACAGATTCTAATTACACCTTCATGTGGATTGGGGATCCAAATACTACAAGCATCATTGATATGGATACGACCAGTACAAGTGCAATGCCTGATGAAACTACTGCTTACATTTTAGAAATTATTTCCACTAGAGGATGTGTGGCTACAGACACCATATTAATATCCGTAACAGAAACCTGTTTAGAACAAATTCCGGATGCTTTCACCCCTGATGGAGATGGCGTAAATGATCTTTGGAACATTGGTTGTCTTTCGAAATATGCAGAGTCAAGCATACGAGTATTTAATCGCTGGGGATCGTTGGTTTATGAATCTTCTGGGATCGATTACACTCCATGGGATGGCAATAATGCTACTGGCGATGGAGAATTGCCTGTTGGATCCTACTTTTATGTAATCGAAGGAGTCGGTGAAAACTTTGAGAGCGCTCGTGGTAAAATTTCATTAATTCGATAGCTTCAGAAGCAAGACGATTATACCATCCCCTGTTCTGCTCAAGATACAAAACAACAGTGATAAGCGCTTTTTCCGATTTGCAATCCGAATTTGAATACAATAAGAATTTTCAAGCCGATCAATAAGAACATCAAGCCGAGAAACTGAAAACATTGATCCTTTCATACTCCAACCCTTCACTCAAACCTTCAAAATTTGTAGCGCTTTTTCGGATTTGAAATCCGAAATTGAATACAATAAGGATTTTCAATCCGTTCATTAAAGACATCAAGCC
The DNA here is from genome assembly GCA_965277185.1 of Cytophagales bacterium. GTDB lineage: Bacteria > Bacteroidota > Bacteroidia > Cytophagales > JAHDFW01 > JAHDFW01. The sequence goes on from CBDICC010000024.1 coordinate 62,386, forward strand.
AAGAAACTGAAAACGTTGATCCTTTCATACTCCAACTCTTCACTCAAACCTTCAAAATTTGTAGCGCTTTTTCGGATTTGCAATCCAAAATTGAATACAATAAGGATTTTCAATCCGATCATTAAAGACATCAAACCAAGAAACTGAAAACGTTGATCCTTTCATACTCTCACCCTTCACTCAAACCTTCAAAATTTCTAATGCTTTTTCGGATTTGCAATCCGAAATTGAATACAATAAGGATTTTCAATCCGATCATTAAAGACATCAAACCAAGAAACTGAAAACGTTGATCCTTTCATACTCTCACCCTTCACTCAAACCTTCAAAATTTCTAATGCTTTTTCGGATTTGCAATCCGAAATTGGATACAATAAGGATTTTCAATCCGATCATTAAAGACATCAAGCCGAGAAACTGAAAACGTTGATCCTTTCATACTCTCACCCTTCACTCAAACCTTCAAAATTTCTAGTGCTTTTTCGGATTTGCAATCCGAAATTGGATACAATAAGGATTTTTAATCCGATCATTAAAGACAGCAAACCGAGAAACTGAAAACGTTGATCCTTTCATACTCTCACCCTTCACTCAAACCTTCAAAATTTCTAGTGCTTTTTCGGATTTGCAATCCGAAATTGGATACAATAAGGATTTTTAATCCGATCATTAAAGACAGCAAGCCGCACTCTTTTTGTTGTGTTCAACGACCAATTACCAAGAATGAGACTATTGAGTTTTATACAATTTCAAATTTTTCGACTCAAACTGCGTCGATAATTCAAGTACATATACCCCAATCGGATAAGTCTCAATGTTTATTTCTTTTTCAAAATAACCAATAGATACCAAGTCCGTAGAATTGTATAATTCTCTACCCGCAATATCTAAAACACGAATCTTAAGGGTTGATTCATTTTTAAAAACGTCCGAAAGCATTACTCTGCCAGTCGTTGGATTAGGAAAAACTACAATGGAACTTAAATCACCAAGGGAAAATGGTAAATTTTCACTTTCATACACATCTGTTTTACTTACCGCCTCTATTCGATAATAACTTTGATCTAACAAAGGGTTGTAATCCGTAAAAGCGTATTCCTTATTCATTTTTTGACCCTGAATTCGATCCAAATAATCAAAGTGTACACCATCTTTACTTCTATATATTTCGTAAAACTCAATCAATTCATCCTGACCCATTTTCCATTTCAACAATGCATTCCCGTTCACTTCTGCAATCGAGAAATCCATTAAATCTAAAGCCATTGGACAATTTCCGTTTGTCGCAATAACTTCTGTTCTTGGTTCTCCCGTACAAGTTCCACCTCCTGAAGTTCCTGAAAACGTATAATTATACCCTACAAACCGATTGCCATCTGTTCCTGTTTCACCATTTTGATGACTTGTCCAGGTAACTTCTGGGTCACTCGTATTTGGATAAGGAGTATAAGTAGATAAATGGATCGGAGTTACACAGCAACCACTTCCTGCCCCATCTAAACTTACAAAATCTACTTCTATCACATCTCCACTGTCCATAGATACATCTGCAAAATCGAACACCCCAATAGATCCAGGCGTGTTTGCCGTTAAATTATTCACATAAGCACAAGATTCTGAAACGTGACCAGGATCCTGTGTAAGGTTCGTTACGCAAACTTCCCAGTCGCAACTGGTAATCAATGTTCCAGCGATTCTATTTACAAGCGTCACTTCGTTAAATGTGGCTCCATCATCAAAATTGGAAGTAAACACCTGTCGTCCCCACCAAGCAGGATTCCCGACGGAATAAGCATGAGTTGTAGGACCAATTATTTTGTCTGTAACTGTAGTACCTCCTTCTTCAACCCAATAGCTTGTAGTCGTTCCAATACTTGGCGTTGTGAATGAGACTGTATTTGTTCCACCTGTTAATATGGTACTACTCAATGAATCCGCGTACCAGTTATACGTTCCTCCCCCGTTGATCACAGCAAGTGAAGCTGTACTAGATGGAGTAAGACATAGCGTATCATGAACCGCTGTGAGGCATGGACCTGCTGGACAACTTATCGTCGCTGTTACTGGAGTTCTGGAACAAATAACTGCCAAATCTCCATCCACTTCAAAATTGAACCCGGTCCATTCAGAATTGGTATGACTTGTAAAGGTAAGTTCAGGATCGTCCGTATTAGGAAAAGCAGTTATTACGTCTCCACCTGAATGATGTGAACTACAATAACAAGGATGTCCGGAATTAGATACGATTCGTAGCTGATAACTATCTCCGTCATATAAAGGAAAAGGTGCGGGAAAAGTAAATGTGTTGGATGAATTGTCTGTTCCTGGGACCGATTGGGTTACCGAAGTTTGAGTAGTTTTACTTAAATTATATATAGTCACAGTGTAACTACATGTTGCAGGAAGACCTCCAACGACTTTCACTATAAAGTCCACACTATACAAAAAACCATTGTTCAAATTGGAGGTAAAGAACGTCGAAACGTCTAGAGTTGGATTTGAGGCTCCACTCATGCTAGGTCCTACTGGCCCTTTAGTTATCGGACTTCCGGTCGTATCTTCTACATAATAAATTGCCGTATCTGATAAAGGTGGCGTGGTAAAAGTCGCACTGTTCGTTTCAACTCTAGTACCTCCTGTTTCAGCGTCGTACCAATTGTAACCTCCTCCTCCATCGACAACTGCCAAATCTGCGGTAGAAGTGGGACAAAATGTGCCATCAATTGCAGTTAAACAAGACGGAATCGGGATACTGCTTTTTTGTTCAATATCATCAAAAAGAAAGGTAGAAGTTGATGTTCCATTTCCTAAGTTTCCTAAGTCAAATAAAAGCACCAATCGATCGTAATTTGTTGGTTCACCCGAAAAATCCCAGTAAAGCGTTTCCCATTCTCCTGTTACTGTCGTGGCCGAGGCAATTTCTCTGGAACAACCTCCTCCACAGCCCTCCATTTTGAAACTCACATTAGTTCCTATAGGAGCGTCCGTATACACTTTCATACAAATGATGAAATTAGTAGTGAAATCAACATTTGAAGTATTGGTCAAATAAGCTCCGGCCCATACTTGTCCTCCGTTTCGGACCATTCGTCCTACGGTAGCACTGGTATTGATTCCACCTATTTGAGGGTTTGCCATGACAGTCCCGGTTCCTCCATCAAAATTGGTGAAATCTCCATTCACTACAGAACCAGATTCGAACGTTACAGGAAGTGTAACGGTAGCATAACTCTGAAAATTAAACAATAGCACAGCTACTACAACAGGTATTAAATTATGTAATTTAAAGTTGGACATAGCGTAGTTATTACAATAACAATATTGTAAACATAACAATAAGTATTGACATTCTTGTTATAAAACGCAATTAATATTGCCTCAATCAAAATAATTCATTCCGGTTATAGAGTTCGAAAGACCTCCTCTAAACAACAATAGAATCGTTTCCTAACGATAAACAAGCATATTTGTTCCGTTTAAAATTATGTTTGGGCTAAAGGTTATAATAGTGTAGTATCTTATAAGAAAAAGCGTGCTTTTTGCTCAGATAAGAAAATTAACGTGGTTATATTCTGAAATAAATCAAACAAATTCCTTCGCAGAAGCCCCATCTTCTCCCTCTTATTCAATGGAACAAAATAAACGTTATAAAAACGTATTTGCAATTCATTCTAGAGATTACAAAAAAGGAACATGGGCATAATCAATCTCTGATTCCTCTAACGAGTGACTCTGAAGGATGTTTGTTGCTATTCAGGTCATCCTAATTCCTAGGGTAGGCAAAACCTGGATTTCTAAGATATTTTTCGTCTGTTAATGTTTTAAGGAAGATTACAAGGTTTCGTTTTTCATCCTCTACCAATTCAATCCCATTGGTTAAATCGGACGAAAGCGTGGCACTATTTTCTACTCCGTTGGAATAATGAGCCAAAACCATTTGAAGATTTCTAAACCGACCATCGTGCATATATGGGTACGAAACTTCGATGTTTCGTAAGGAAGGAACTCGAAATTTCAGGGAATCTTTGGGATCATTGGTAATCTTCATTCTCCCCATATCATTCAATTTTGCATTGACCGATAATCCATTATTTTCAAAAGAATGATTCGTAAACAATGGTTCTGTATGACAACTTGCGCACTTCTCACGAAATGTATTCAAACCTTTTTGCTCTCTTTCTGTAAAACGTATGTCTCCCTCCTTTCGCATCACTTTGTCATACTTGGAATTATAAGTTGTAAACGTTAACATGAATTGACTTAAGGCTCTAAACAGATAATACCCACTAATTTTTGCTTTTTTTCCAAACGCCTCTTTAAATAGCAGCTTATATTCTTCCGTCGATTTCAATCGCTTAATCAACTCCTTCATGTCCATATCCATTTCATGTTTCGCTGTAAAGGGGGCCAAAGGTTGTACATCTAGACCTGTAATGCCTCCATCCCACATAAAGTGAGGTTGCCATGCGGGATTCATAATGGCCAGTGTATTCCGATCTCCGATTCGATCTTCTATACCATGACTTAACTTATGATCAATGTGAGTGAAATTGGTATAGCTTAAATGGCAACTTGCACAGGAAATACTACTATCTCTGGAAAGGTTATTGTCATAAAACAGCTTTCTCCCCAATTTTATTCCACTTTTGGTCAAAGGATTTTTCTCGAAATCGTACACAGGCTCTGGCCAGCCTTCGGGAATATTTAGGGCAAGTGTATCACTTCCATTTACACTATGTACTGTAAAGAATTGATCCTTGCCTGCCCCAACAAAAGAAGCAATGCCCAGACACATTATAATGACCAAGGTAGCCAAGAACTTGTTTCTCATTGAACCCATTTAAATATAGAAGGTAATTTTTGCGCCATTTGCTTGGCCGAAGCAGAAGGGGATAGAATTTTTGACTTAGATTGAATAAATTCGAGGTTTATAAGTTGATCCAAGTTAACCTGAATATCAATCTGCTCATTTGTATCGGATTCTTTAATCGTTTTCTTCACTTTCAGTCCTTGCTGCTGAGCGGTTTGATTTGGTGCCAGAAATCCACCCAAATGGTATTTAAATTCTACTAGTTCTTCCTCATTTTTGCAGACACCCTCAACTTTAAAATTAATATAACCAGAATTCCAGGCCCAATACATTCCATTCATTGGATCTAAATCACCCGACATCAACCCCTCTGTATTGGTCATACTGTCCACTCCTATTGTAAATGATATATGGTTTATTTCTCCTGCAGGAATATTGCTTAATGTGATTTTGTTGCTTCCAATTTGAGTTTCATCTACTAGATGATACATCGAATCCTTCACTACTTTTCCTGAAGCATACTGAATTTCGATTTTACCGATGTAATATTTTAAATTGGTAATCGCAATCGGTTGATCCGTATCCGGTTTATTTTCCTCATCCACGATAGTGAGTTTGGAATTGTTCCATTGATGATTCAGAATTATATCCAATTGAGCAGCAGAGATATGCCCGACTCCAAATAGCAATAAGAGCGTAAAAAAAAGTGTATGAATCACCGTTTTAATCATATCATGGGATGTGATTGTTTGTCTTATTTGATTCAATCTAAAATAAAAGTAAGAAAGAAAGCTGCTCAATGCAAACAAGCCCCTTTCCTACCTTTAATATTGTTAACTACAAACTAAACTAGACAGAATCTTATTCTTTAACGATTCTTCCAGTAAACAATTGGTTGTATCCTAAAATTCGAACGTTATAAATTCCAGGACTTAAACTCCGAAGATTAAGGCTCAGATTATCACGTGAATCTACCATATATTTGGAATACACCATTCTTCCGTTTACATCAATGATTTTAATATCTAACTTACCTTTCGCTTCTTCTGGAAAAACAATGTTCACTACACCAGTACTCGGATTAGGCCCAATTTCTAACTTCGCGGACAGAAAATCATTTTTTCGAATCCCGTTTGTAGTTGTTGTGTCTTCCGGTAAACAAGATAATCCACTTGAAGGAATAACGGCAGTCCCGGTATTGTTATTAGCGATCGGAGTCCCATAAAAGGTAGTCCCAATGTAATATGGAAAAGCAGGTGTCCCCGCAGCATCCACCGTTACAAAGTACGCATAGGTTCCATTTGGATATTCCGGAGTTACACATTGTCTTCCATTGTGTTCGTCTAATATTCCAGATGCATCCACATATTCATAATCTTGTATAAATGCTCCAATGTCATATGCTCCTCCATTTGTTACATCTGGTCCAGCAGGAGATGAAGTCGTACCATCGGGTAAAATCGTTCGGGTAGTTATGCTTCGCAGTTGATAACTAGATGTCATTCGTAAAATCGAACTTGAATTATCCATTGCCGACGAGTAGCCAAATGGACCATAAATCGGAAACCCATCGTTGGCATATCCTACAATTGGCGAATGTGCCGTAGAAGGATCGTCATACATTCTAAAAGGTGTAGCATGTGAGTGATAGCCACCTTGCTGCTGAGGATGCGCTGCAAATGCCGTATCCAATGTTTCTCCCTCTGTAAAATAAGCTTCTCCAACCCACAATCCGTCTCCCATAGGGCCCGTTGTTCCAGCAATAGAATCATACGATTTACCATCTCCTAAAGCAAATATAGGTACGCCATTAAGCAATACTCCTACGTTAAAGGTTTCGGGTGCTTCGTCTGTTCCTGAGCCGGCAGCTGGACTTCTTGGAAACTTAAAACTGTATCCTTGACCTGAAGGTGCTCCGGGGTTGGAAAACTGTCCCATATCATTGGTCATTCCTTCACATTCTATATAGACATAATCATCGTCATAACATACACTTAGTACATCTGCTAAGGTAGAACTTGTACTAAATTCATACACCGGTGTAGATCCCATTCCAACCGCCACATTTTCCCAATAGGAAGATGTTTTTCCTGTTGTATTAAGGATCCATTCATCCAGCACAGGTTCTTGCGCATAAGCAAGGAAGGTAGTTGCCGTAAAAAACAGCGTTAACAAAGTAATTTTAATCTTCATAATTGTTTCTTTTGATTTAAAATTTGATTTTGAATTAATTCACATTTTCATCTTACCCAACCGACCTATACTTTCTTTTCATTCTAAACAAAGTATATTTCAAGGTTGTTGTTTAAGCATTTCGAAATAACTTCATATATAAAACGTAATACGCCGTGGATACCCTACCATTGGGGCAAGATGATTTCAATTATGTTCTATTCCTACTTTAATCAAACAAATAATGAACACAATTTTACTGCCCTTTAGCTTGCGCAAACATCTGCATTAATCGATGAATCTGATCGATTTGAGCCGTGTTGGTATCTACTTGTTTTCTTAATTCTCCAATCACTTCATTTTTATTTTTATTGTCTGCTTGCAATGCCTCAATCAGCACTTGTTGTTCCTTTACTGCTTGAATCAACAAGGCTGTCAATTTAGAATAATCCACGGATTTATACCCGTTCTCGTCCGTTGACACGATTTGTGGCAAAACAACTTCAATTTCCTGTGCGATCACTCCGACTTGAATCGAAGTGTCCGGTCGGTTTTTCCAATTATAATAATAGCCGTTAATATGCTCAATTTTATCTAAAGCATTAGGAATCGTGGCAAAATTAGTTTTCCATCTTCGATCTGAAAACGTATTCCACGCATTAGCGCGCGCAATTGTTCCGTCTCCATTTGTGCCAACTTCCAATGCATTCGTTGCTGTAGACGTACCTCCCACTATTCCTACACCGTATCGATTCAATCGCATTACTTCGGCAAGATTAGAAATCGATGATTGGCTATGTCCTCCTCTGAACACTAAATCATCTACGCTATTTTCACGGTGAATACTCCATGCATAAAAGCCTCCCGTGTTTTGAAAGGCCAGTCCTGCATGTTCGGAATTATCTGTATGGCTTCTGATCGTAAGGGCATTTTCTAAACTGTCTTTTATCGTCAATTTTCCGGTTGGACCAGTTACGCCTATACCTACTTTACCATCTCCATCAAGTGTCATTCCTACCGCATTGTTCGTTGCAAACTGGATAGGCATTACTGTAGCTTCTGCGGCAATTAGCATCGCGTTAGCCAATGTATTCGTATACCTGGCCCCTGCATCTCCTTCCAAACCTACATATCCAACAAATGATCCTCCATCCTGCGACAATAAAATCCCCGGATTATCATTTTCATCGTTATTATCCGAATCTGCTGATATCGTGAGCAACGCATCGCCTGACGTTCCAGATGAGATTTCAGTTAAAGAAGAGGGAGAAGCCGTACCAATCCCTACATAACCTGTTCCATCAAGTGTCAAAACGCGTTTTGTTCCAACCGAAGTGATCGCATCCGTACTTTGATCCCACAAATAAAAATCAATTGCGTTGTTTGTCTCCGCTCCTCCATTATGCCTCGTTTTGATGGAATGTCCATAGCTTGAAGTGCCATTATATCCAAAAATAATCTGCTCGCTATCCGTTGTTGTACTTCCGTTTCCACTTCTAAGCATTAATGACGTGGTTGGTCCATTGGCCGTATTCGATCCGGTTATATCCAAGAATGCTTCCGGAGTACTTAGTCCTATTCCAATATTCCCCGTAACATCTGCATAAATCCCTTCGCTATCTCCATCGCTTGACAGCCAATTTCCACTTAACTGAATATTTGTAGTGGCCGTATGATTCCCTAAATTATCGGCATCTAAATAACCAGATAAATCAACGATTTGCCTAGCTGCGCCATCACCGTCTATTGACAGTTCAAGATTGTTTCCACTTAACTGAAACGTATCTACAAATTGATCATCCGTGTCCGTATCTACAATTTGATCTGTCCAACTTAAACTCCCCGTACCATCTGAAATAATCACTTGCCCAGAGTCTCCATCAAATTGAGGCAGTATATAATTGTTTATATGCACACCGGCATCATCTACTGCAAAGCCTGTTTTAGCAACCTCTACATATGCTCTAAACCTTGCGTCATGATTCGAATTCCATCCGGCTCTACCTCCATCATAATTGTTGCTTGTTTTATAGGTTAAACCTCCTGAATTTTCATTGAGATAAATAGTGTATTGCTGTCCAGCAGTGATTTCTACTCCTGAAACCGGCCATTCTAACCAAGAACCACTGCCAACCGTAGTTAGCGTAGTTCCACTTCCGTCATAAAGTAACGATCCTCCAGTTCCTTCTCCATCATAAATAGATATAGACCTTGAATATCCTCCCCAGTTTTTAAAATACAATGATACTTTCGACAGATTCCCATCATTTCCCGCAGTAAATGATTGCCATCTATTGGTAACACCATTTGAAAAATTAGTAGCTCCTCCTCCGCTCGATTGATCAAGTACCTCATCTCCGTTATCCCCCATATACACGTGCAACGTAGAAGTAGGCGTATTAATTCCGATTCCTATATTTCCTGCATTATCAGCGGTCATTACTTCATTGGAGTCTGTGAAAAAACGAATATAATCTTCGTCAGCATTTGCCTCAGTATGGATATATGTATCTCTATCTGTATCTGCAATGAGTGGAAGCGTATCCGTTACCGTATTTCCCCAAGTTAACGTTCCCAAACCATCACTGGTCATTACTTGCCCAGCAGCACCGTCTGTTGTAGGGAAACTTATGGTATCTGTCAAACCATTAATAGACAGTGAACCCCCTATATACGTATTCCCATCTGCTGTAATTTGATATGAATTACTCCGATTCGTATTATTGCTTCCATTTCCAATCGTAAAAATATTGTTTGCACTCTGCCACCCTGTACTATCGCCTGTACTTGTTTCGTTAAATTGTCCTAAAACCATTTCCGCAAAGTCATGAGCCACATTCTCATGCCCAAAAACGACTGTTGCCCTACCATTTGCCAGTGTTTCTACTCCAAAACTGGAACTATATAATTCAGTTGCCTCCGTTTGACTCCCAAACGCGAGCGAATAATCTCCCGATGCCAGATTTCGATAACCTGCTGCAAAGGAGCTATTCCCATTTGCGTAACTTTGATAATTGGTTGCAAAGGAATAATCACCATTTGCTTGAGATCGATATCCCATTCCAACACTCCCAATTCCCGAAGCATCGGTTCTAAAGCCTGCTGCAAAACTGACATATCCTGTAGCCTCCGCGATAACTCCCTCAGCAAAAGAATATCTTCCTGATGCAACGCTTTGATAGCCTATCGCTACATCTCCATCTCCAGATGCAACATTCCCTCGACCCTGAGTTAATGTGTATTTTCCAGAAGAGATATTATCCAATCCAAAAGCAACACTATAGTTTCCGACTAAGGAATCATTCCATTGAGTGCCACTTACATATCCTGTTCTAAAAGAAGCATTCGCTGGGTAAAATGTCATTCTTGTTCCATCATTTAAATCAGGCACTGTCCCTCCACTATAAGTCCCATAAACCAACATTCCATTACTATCAATCGCCATCATCTCGGTCCCTTTTATTCCAATTCGTACTGCATCTTCATCCGCATTTTCTTCCGTATGGACATAGGTATCGCCATCTTCATCTTTTATGACTGGTAACGTATCACTGATCAATGTTTCGGAAGTAATAAAGGGAATCCACTTCGTAGTATTATAATAGTAAAAGGTATTATCCGAAGCCTGATAAATCAGTAATCCGGTGGAAGGTGTTCCTGCTCCATTTACAGCAGTAGTATCCGTTCTGGGTATGAGTATTCCTTTATCTGTTGCATTTATATCTAAAATTGCTGTTGCATCTGGCGTGGCTCCACTTTCATTAATACCAATATTCTGTGCGTTGACAAACTGTATAAAAACTAATTGTAGTAGGCTCGCGAAAAATAAAATTCGTTTCATGGACATTTTTCTTAGTCTTAGCATTGCTTCCAATATTGGAATTATCTTTTGGACGCTACGATTGAAAAATACCCTACGGTTATTTAATCTTATTTTATTTTATTGTATTGTATTGTATTCAATTGACACAAAGGAAGCGGATTGAACAAAACGAAGGGGGCCTAGATTTACGCTACTCCATTATTTTTATTAATTTTGAATCTGTGCAAGACGACAAGTCCATATCAATCTGTAAGGCCAGCAATTTTAAAAAATTGTATGAGGCGCACATGTCTGCCCTCCGCAACTTTATTTACTATAAAAATGGAGATATGGACGAGGCCCATGATATTGCTCAGGAGGCATATACTATTTTATGGGAGCGCTGCAAAGAAATAGAGTACGAGAAAGCAAAGAGTTATTTATTTACAACGGTACACAATCTTTTCATTACGAAAATTCGGAAAGAGAAAGTAAAAATCACCTTCATTAAACGTTCTCCACCAAAAGCCTATGACAAAAGCGATCAACCTGATTTCATTTTGGATGAATCTCAGTTTAAAATGAAATTGGAAAATGCCATAAGTGCACTTCCTGATAAACAACGAGAGGTTTTTTTAATGAATCGAATCGATAAGTTTACATACAATGAAATTGCAGAACTACTGGGCGTGAGTATCAAAACGATCGAAAAAAGAATGCAACAAAGTTTATTTAAACTAAGACAAGACGTAGACGAATTAAATTTATTTAAAATTTAAATAGGGGATTATTTTTTTAAAGCATCCTATATGTGATGACAAACGAAGAAAAAGAAATATTGTATGAAAAATGGCTTTCCGGCACAATCACTCCGGAGGAAAAAGTACTACTCCAAAGTTCAGGAGATGAACGAGTGCTTGAAGCTATGATTCAGGAAGTCGATGCTTGGGAAACACCGGACAAGAAAGAAGACTTTGATTCTTTTTTTGAATCTCTGGAAAGCAAACCTATGGTTGAAGAATCCGAACCTGAGCCTACCAATATTATTCCGATATTTCGAAAATTACTCATTGCGGCTTCTGTCTTAATTTTCATTTCACTTAGTTCTTATCTATACATCTCCAAATTTTCTGTCATTTCCCATACATGCGTAGCTGGCGAAATAAAGAAAATAACATTACCCGACAGTACACATATTATCTTAAGTGGCAATTCCAAAATGGCATACAACCCATCCAATTGGGAATCAAATCGAGAAGTAAAAGTGCAAGGGAATGTGTTTTTCGACGTGCGAAAAAAAGGGGAATTCAAGGTGCAATTCGATGACAATTTCGTCCAAGTTTTAGGGACACAATTTCAGGTTTTAACAACTAAAAATCACCAAAGAGTTCGATGTTTTGAAGGGAAAGTCGAAACAAGTTTAAATGGAGTTACAAATTTGCTTACGAAAGGAATGCAAACAGATTCCAAACAAAACTCAACGACATTTGATCCAAAGATATTAGATTGGAATGCTACATATGAAGTATTTGAGAAGGCTACTATTGTGGAGGTAATTTCGGTGCTTTCCATCCAATTTGGATATCAAATAGATTACAGCAACATCAATCCGAATCAAAAATTTTCGGGAAAAGTTCCTTTAGACAACTGGGATACCGCAACCCAAATTATTTTTGAACCGCTCTCTATTCGTTGCGAAAAAAATGGCGCCAACGTCATTTTACATCCTAAACAATAATTCATTTTTAAAATGAAACATCTAGGCGTTTATCTTACGATTGCATGTTTCCTATGTGCTGGAAATTGGCTCTTCGGTCAATCAGATCGAATGCTTTTTTCAGAGGCAATGGAGCAGATGAAGTCTTCTTATAAGGTAGATTTTTCGTATGATCCAGATTTAATCAATGGAATAAAAATAGATGTCATTTCAAAAAAGAAGCCTTTAAAAAAAGTACTCCAAGAATTAGAACGTAATAGTGCCTTCCGATTTCGCTTTATAAATGATAGTATTATTACCGTAGTACCTAAGATAGTAGGTCGGAATTTAATGATTCGCGGGACCATTAACGATCATCAAGGAGCGCCATTGCCCGGAGCAATTATTTATATCGGGTCTCAAAATCTAAATGCTACAACTGATCCTGATGGGAATTTCGAATTAATGTGCCTACTAAATTCAAGTGATTCCGTCTCCATAAAGTTCATTGGTTTTGAGACAAAAAAATACGCGTTGCAAATATTAAATGAAGTAGGATTTAGCTCCTTAAACCTGCTAGAATCCAACCTCGCGATTGATGAAGTGTTGGTAAGTATATTTACCACATCGGGCGTTTTATACAACTATAAGGATCAAGATATCGAAATAAAACTCCAGAATGCGGGACTGCTTCCTGGTGAAACTGAAACAGACATTTATACTTCTATTGAATCCTTGCCAGGAATAAATAGTGCCAACGACAAGGCTGGAAACTTATCAATTAGAGGAACCGACCCAGATAAAACTTTAATTTACTTCGACAACATTCCAATTTATCACCAAGGGCACTATTTTGGTGCTTTTTCACCGTTCAACCCGCATGTAGTGGAGTCTGTAAAGATTCAACGAAATGGAAGTTATGGAGCTGAACAAGGAGGTCGTGTAGGAGGTGCAATTAATATTAGATCCGTTTCTGAAGTACCCGATTCGGCACATTACAGTGCTGGAATTGCAACTACATATTTTAGTGGAGGAGCGGTGATTCCAGTGGTGAAAAATAAAATAGGACTTATGCTTGGATTCAGAAGTTCGTATCCCTTTCACTGGAATACGCCCAAAATTAATTCCGTGAATAATCTAGTATTTCAGGAAACAGAAATTGGTCCAGCATTGAATGGAGAAGGCGGCTTTTCAAATACGGAATACAAATATGCATTTTCGGATATGAACGGGAAGCTTATCTATCAAATAAACAAGAAGCATACCGCCACAGCAAGTTGGATGAACATAGACAATCGATTTGATATTAATACTGTTTTTAGCAGAGAGAAAAATCAATTTTTCGACTCCATATCCATGATCAATCATGGTGTAAATATTGAATTAAAAAGCGCATGGAGTACGAATTTCAAAACCAACGCCAGCTTTACTCAATCTACCTTTAACCAATCTTTCAACGGAGTTGATTTGGATTCTATGGACAATAATCTAGGAAACGAATTAACGAATATGAATATCAAAGACTCCCGATTTCAGGTGGATGCAAGATGGCAAGCACATAAAAATCACGCATTGGAGGGCGGATATGTTTTGACGCAACAGGATTTAATTTCGTACATGTTTGATGACTCAGATTCCTCCCTTCCAACCGACATAATAGAAAACGCTGGAGTACACTCCGTTTATGCCAACTATGATTATTTTGACCTCAACAAAGTTATCCAATTCAAGTTAGGCGGGCGGCTAAACTATTACGACCGCTCCGGAAAATGGTATCCAGAACCCAGACTTCAGGTAAACGCATTTGTCCACAAACACCTCACCTTAAAGAGCAGTGCGGGGAGATATCACCAATTCATTAACCAATTAGTAGGTTCTCGTACTTCGAATATTGGTGGCATAGATAATTTCATTTGGAGATTGTCGGATGGAGAAGAGATTAAGGTTGTAAAGGGTGACCAGGGAATGATAGGAGCCGTTTTTAACAAAAAAAATTTACTGATTGATTGCGAAGTATTTTATAAAAACATCGCTGACATCACAGCCTTTGATTTCATGAAAAACGACCCTAACTCATTTATATATGGTGGTTTTCAAAATGCAGGAATTGAACTCTTGATGAAACAAAAAATCAAAAACCTCGAAGGTTGGATTAGTTACAGCTATACAAATAGCCTTGCCCGCTTTGACACTGCTGAATTCACCTATTTTCGCACCCAACCTCATGTATTAAACATTGTGACGAATTACAAGTTTAAAAAAATCAAGTTTAGCGCTGGATGGAATTTCAAATCTGGCTTACCTACAACCCAAATTAAACCCGTGGGAATACCTCAACATGCGGGAGGATTATCACCAATGAATCCTGGAAACGGAGGCCCTAACGGTCCCCCTTTACCGCCAGATGGAGGAGCAAGTGTACCCGAATATATAGGATTTCTTCCTTCCAATCATCAATTAGATCTTTCGATCGTTTATTCATTTATGCCAAAATCTGCAAAGTGGAAGGGAAACATCGGCTTAGCTATCCAGAATTTATATAATAATCGGGTTATCGTAGGTCAAGCATTACGATTTTCACCTTTTCAACCACCTCAACGGATCAACAAATACGGATTGGGATTTACACCTAGTATCATGGTCAATGTTCGATGGTAGCTTTATAAACACATTGTTGGTGATAACACCAACAACGGTTTGATCAACGGTTTGAACAATGGTTTGAAATATTAAGAAGGATCAAATAGGCTAGCTCAAATGCAATTTAGCAAGTCATTTCGAACGACAGAGAGAAATATATTGTCCTAACAACGAATACAACATATTTCTCCCAAAGGTCAAAAGGTCCCATTAATGGACTTTAAACACATTGTTGGTGATAACACCAACAACGGTTTGATCAACAGCTTTAACAACGGTTTGAACAATGGTTTGAAATATTAAGAACGGTCAAATAGGCTAGCTCAAATGCAAATTAGCAAGTCATTTCGAACGACAGAGAGAAATATATTGTCCTAACAACGAATACAACATATTTCTCCCAAAGGTCAAAAGGTCCCATTAATGGACTTTAAACACATTGTTGGTGATAACACCAACAACGGTTTGAGAGTAAATATACCGATTTGACATGGTAATTTGTTTTGTTTGTTCTTAAAAAATACATCTAAGAAACAACTCCTACAATCGTGTAAATACGATTGTAGGAGTAAAAGAATCTAAAAGACTAAATCCCAAAAATTACCCTTTCACGATTTTTATTTTTTCTATTCTATTAATTGTTTGAATATGGAGATAGTAGATTCCATTAGGAAATTCACATAAGTCAATAGTATTCAAATCATGTATTACATGTTCAATTTCCTGCCCCACTGAATTGAACAAATATATCTTTTGAATTGGACTTGTTCTTGATTCGATCGTAAAGATACCATTACTTGGATTAGGAAATACCTGAATTCCATTTCCTAAATCATCTTCTATGGATCCAATAGGAGCACATTTAGATGAATCTAACGTAACCGTTACTTTATCCCACATTTGAAAAGAATCACACATAAAACAGCTAACACCAGAAATCCAGTTTGAAGTAGAATCAATATTGTTCAGTACGCCATCATGCCCGTTTCCTGTTAGATCAGATACGGAGTTGCTTCCTGCCCCATCTTCAAATTGATAAAGCGCTATTAAACCTGATTCGTCCCCTTTCAAGCACGAATTCATGTTATTCACAATTTCACTGTCCGTTCGAGCATTGTTCCAAATTCTAAAGTTATCGATGCCTCCAATCCAAGAGCCGTAACCACCGTTGGTACCCTGTACAAAGTCTCCTATAAGAAATTCACCTGCGCCAAGATAATTACTACCAGATATTTGAGATGCAACTGCAATTCCATCAGCATATATGGTCCGTTTCTTTGACGCTGTATCAAAGGAAAAAGCGTAATGATGCCATAACGAATCTACTGGAAATGTACCGGATGAAGTAAAGTCATTTCCCCAAAATCCCATAAACAATGAATTACTTTGTATTCGCGCATGTAATCCATTGTTGTTTGTTCTGTTTCCATGACTAAAAAAATGTCGCAAGTTAACAGTACTATCCGCTCTAGCCCAAAGTTCAATTGTAAAAGACTTATTCGCTAAATCTATACTATCACCTAAATTCACATATTGTTTGCTAGTTCCGTTGAATTCCATTGCTCCTGTGAGGCCCGTTGTGCTCCAAACATTGTATGTTGTAGAATCGGATAAATATTCCGTTTTCAATATAATAGAACTTCCATTTCCGGCAACTGGTCCGGAGACAATAGCACTGCTACTATCATTTCTTAGGTAATAATCTACACCTATTGTGGATGAAGCAATCGTAATATTACCTCGACCGCCTGGGCATAAAACTAATGCAGATGGAGATACAGATTTATTACATGGATTAGTTACTTCATAAGAAAAATCATCTAATCTTCTTAGTCTATTGGTATTGTGACAAAAATAAGGATAGAGCGTCGTAGCTGAATCCATTTTCGAATTACTTAAATCACTTAAATGATGCGAAGAATCCAAGGTGCCAATGGTACCGGTTGAATCTGCGTTGTATAGGCTGAAATGCAAGTCAAATGAATTGGAGTCTTTATAATCAATCGTAAACTCTACATAGTACCAATTAAGATTTACAACATCATTCTTCCATAAAACAAACGTAGAGTTTCCATTATCGATAAACTCACCTCCATTGCCATGAAAGGACATTCCTAACCCATTCGTTGGATGTCCCCACAATCCAATTGTACCTGAAGAATCAGTTGTAAATCCAATGCCAGGTCGTCCTCCGGAGCTATAAAGTTGAACAAATGCAGAAACGGTGTATTGATTTCCAATCACAGCAAGTTCTCCTGCTTTCGAAATCCAATTTTCCTCATTTGCTACAGCATGAACGCATCCCGAGTTTAGCAATCCTTCATCTGATACATTTGTAAACACTGCACCAGAACTTGGCGTAAAATGGGTGGTAAGATCTGAAGTATTATCAAAATCTATGGTGGTTTGAGCATTGGATTTTGAATGAAAAAATACTGCAAACGGCACTACAATTGCCCAGAAATTGATTAGGGTAAATTTATTTTTTATCATGGCTTAATAATTTAATTTATAAGCCGAAGTACGGATTTTGGGATATAAACAACTTCACTAACCCTAGTGAAAAAGCCTTTAACACATTAAAAAAAAGTTGGTTATGAATGGAATCAAGAATATTAAGCACTTTGTGCTTGAGATAATCTTATGCATTTAGCAACCATTGCGATTCGTTGATTTTCTTTTTGTTTTTTCAAATCAAAAAGCTGATACATTTTTTTCAAGGAAGAGTTGACTCCTTGTATACTTAGTCCAACCTCATCTGCAATTGCTCTGTTAGTGATGGTTGGATTTTCGCAAAGAACATTTAATATTTTCCAATCCGAAGGATTGAGTGGTTTGCTTATTTCAGACTCAATTTTTTCCTTGTCTAAATGTACTTCTTGATCCGTCAGGTTAGGGGTGATTCTCACTATGGACTGCCCTTTTAAAAGCTTAATTTCCTGAAGCAGCATGTTTTTCTCGTTCTTCACTTTAAAGCGAGCGGATTCTAAAATACACTGCTCCTCCTATTCCTGCGAAAAGACATAGCCCTATCCATGTATATCGTTCACTTCTTCGCTCAATCAGCGCAATTTGTTGCTGACTGGCTAGATTTAAACTGTCTTCCAACGCTTGTTTTTCGAATTTATATTGAAAAATCATTATTTAATGTTCTACGTTGTGATTCAATACCTTCAAGACTATCCGCTAGCAAAACATACCGCTTATACATCTCATAAGCATTTTTGTATTCTCCCAATGTATCATAAATCTCATGTAAATTCTGGGCTGCGTTCTTTATGGGCTCGTTCAATCCATATTTTTGAGAGATTTGCATTGATTCCAATGAGTATTTCTTTGCTTTTTCAAATTGTCCCATACGCATTATAAATACTTGATAAATTATTGACGGATTTAGCTTCTCCATTTTTATAATTTAATTCTCGATCAATTATTAACGCTTCAGAAGTCACTAACAACGCAGAATCATACTTAGCTAAATGTTTGAATGCTAATCCCATATTGATAAGCGATACGGATGTTCCTCTTCGATCATCCAATT
>CBDICC010000025.1:0-113728 GCA_965277185.1 Cytophagales bacterium
TAACGAATCTAACTGCGTTGGAATTTTTATATTTAGGTTACAATGATTTAGGAGGCTTCCCTGAATTAGCTTGTAACATTGCTCCCTTGCGCCTATTGGTATTGAACCATAACAATGTTACCAAAATACCGAAAAGTGTCTATAAACTGAAGGAATTGCAGTATCTACAAATTGAAAATAATCAGTTAAAGGAAATCCCTGATTCGATATGGAAATTAACGAATTTAATAAGCTTGGATTTGGACACCAATCAGATTGCATCTATTCCAACATCTGTGGTACATTTCAAAACGCTCCAACACTTTAGTTTAAAGAAGAATCGAATTTCAAAACTGCCAGCCAATTTTGTTTCTTTTAAAACGCTTGAAAAGTTATATCTTGATAATAACGGATTCAAGGAGTTTCCGGAAGCGCTTACACAAATGATTCATTTGACTGTCATTTCATTCAACAACAATCAGATTGCTGAAATCCCCTATTCTATTGATGAACTCACTTTTCTAAACGAACTTAATTTAGATGGGAATCTATTGAATAGTTTGCCAGAAACGTTAATGCGTTTGCCTCTGTTATCCCAGTTGTCGTTAAAACGTAATTATAAGATGGATCAATTTAATCGGGAGAAAATTGCGTCTTTACTCCCTAACTGTGAAGTACGATTCCGATAGTTCGAATGAATATCATACCAAACAATTGAATTAACGTCGATACATTCACACTCTATTCCTATTTCTAGACTTTTTGTATTTCATTTGATTGTGAAGTAAGTCAAAGCGTACTTAATGATATTATGTAATCGCAAACTTAGCCCATTAGAGTACGACCAAAATCACACTGATGATCATTAAAACAAAACCAACAACTTTACGAGCACTCAACTTCTCACCCAGAAACATCTTTGAAATAAATGCAATACAAAGTACTCCCGTAGACAAGTTAATGGCTGCCATCTCACTAGGTTCAAAAACTCCAATTCCCCATCGTATTGCGGAAACATTGAGGAGATACTCAGGTAGCACCAATAACCAACTGAATATAAGAGCTATAAGGAAACTTTTATTTCTATATTTTATATGACCAATCCAAGCAAAGGACATTAAGATGCTTGAAGCCAAAAGCATGAGGGGAACTAGGTATATTTCCATATCTACGAATCCTTTTGATTGCTGTTTTCAGCTGGTTTAGGTTCTGAAATTAAAACCATTGCTATAATCATCACTCCGAAACCAATATACTTTTGAATAGTTAATTCTTCGCCTAATATGAAGTGAGAAACTAGAGCAACGAAAACAATTCCAGACGAAAGGTTCATTGCAGCCATTTCACTGGGCTGATACACACCTACTCCCCATCGTATTGCTGAAACATTAAGAATATATTCAGGTAAAACAAGTAGCCAAGCTAAGAGGGCTGCCATCAAAAAACTTAAGTCCTCTTTGTATTTTAAATGCCCAAGCCACGCTATTGCCATTATCGCACTCGATAGAATTAACATTAGGGGTATTAAAAATCTTCTAAGCCTATTATTTTTCGTCATTTAATAACTGTTATATCCCATTCTAATTAAACCGCCGGCAAATATAATTGATTTTGTTTATAGTTGACTTTGAAAATTAAATGGAAGGAAATTTTTTCAAACGACCACAAATAAATTTTTAATTTTTGTTATGATCGCCGAAGTAAAAACTCTAAATATTATATATACATAATTTGATTTAAACGTCTAATAGGAAGAGCCAATAGCGTTTTATTCTTCAAAAAAAAGCCTTTGATTCAATGTAATGAACAAAGGCTTTTTAAATTATATTTTGTTGTTAAGCTAAAGAAGCATAACTCAATTTATTACTTTCTTTTATCCACTTCTTTGTTGAAGTCATCTACAGATACTTTCTTTTCCTTGATCGTTACTTTTTCACGTACTGAATCTAAGATTTTCCCTGTTAATAGGTTCTCATATTCATTCATGTAATTCTGACCATTGTTTTCACGCAGGTAGTTGTCTACAATTGGACCAAAACGTTCTTCCAAATCTGGAGTAACGGTTTGTAAATTGAATTGTGCCATCAAACGTTGACGTGCAGATTCAACTACTATTTCCTGAGGAATATCTATTTTTTCGTCTTTGTTAATCTCATTTCGAATCAAAGACCATTTCAAGTCGTGGATGTAATTATCCAAAGACTCTTCAATCTCTTTATCTGAAAGTTTATCATTATTCGCTCGAATAAACTTCTCAATAAATTCTTTAGAAAGCTCAAAATCAAACTTCTTAACTAGATTTTCAATCAAATCACGATTCACAAGATTTACAGATTCCCGATCGTAATTTTGAACTATCGTTTCTTCTATTTTTGTACGAAACTCCTCTTCAGATTTAACTGTATCTGGACCAAATGTTTTATCAAATAATTCCTGATTCAATTCAGCTGGGATGCTACGTGTAATTGACTCTACAGTCAATGTATACTTCCCTTTCAATTCAGCGGTTTCTTCAGGCTGTAATCCAGTTAAATAACCGATTTTAGAAGCATCTTTATCAAATACTTTTTGCAAATCGAATTCTAACGTGTCTCCTGCTTTTAATCCGTTGAATTTCTTTTTTTCTTTTACGATTTGATTGGTAGGAACCATTACGTCCTTATCCAATCCTTCTCCCACTAATTTCCCTGAAATAAAATCACCTTCATTTGATTCATCTACTGGCTGAGAAGCCGCATTCTGAGAGGTAATATTATTAATTGTATCATCCACAGCAGCTTTGTCTGTTTTGATGACATATTTATCTACCTTGATTTTAGAAGTTACGTCTACTTTAAAATCAGGAATCAAACCAACATCATATGAGAATTCGAACTCTTTTTGTTCATCCCAATTGATCTGATCAGCATTTTCGAAGTTAGGTAACGGACGACCAACCAATTTTAGTTTTTCGTCATTGATGTATTTGTCCACTGACTCTCCCAACAGGTTGTTGATTTCATCAATTAAAACACTTTTCCCATACATCTTTTTGATCATCCCAATCGGCACTTTTCCAGGTCTAAAACCCTTCATGCTTGCCTTTCTACTATGATCTTTTAATTTGGAATCTACTCGATCTTTGTAATCTGCCTCTTTAAGGGTTACTACTATTGACCCTTGGGTCTCGTCGATTTTATTTAATGCTATATCCAAAACTTAACGATTTGATTTGATAACTATACTTAATAACAACTACTTAAAAAAAATAGCTCTCGATAATCAAACAAATTTTTAGAATTGGATTGAATTATTTCGAGAGCTTTTTTCATTTTGTGCGGATAGAGGGAGTCGAACCCCCACGCCTTGCGGCACTAGATCCTAAGTCTAGCGTGTCTACCAGTTTCACCATATCCGCGAAACGGAGTGCAAATTTATGGAAAGTATTTTAAAAGACAATAACGAAGTGTAAAAAAAAATACTTTTTTTACAATATTCCTTCATCGACTTATTTCTCCTGATCTATATTTAGGTGTTGGTCAATATTATAGGAGTCTCTTCGAGGAGAATTAATCGAGATCATTTCTCCCAAGTAACCTGCTAAAAACAATTGAGAACCAATAATCATAGAGGTTAACGCGAGATAAAACTCGGTACGCTCTGCAATCAATCGACTTCCGGTATTAAAAAACACCTTGTTAACAAACAAAAAAGAAAAGATTCCACTTCCTATTAAAAACATGATGCTTCCCAATGATCCAAAGAAATGCATTGGTCGTCTTCTAAATCTTAAGGTAAATGAAATAGAGAGAAGATCTAAAAAGCCAAATACAAATCGTTCTAGACCAAACTTTGTTACACCATATTTACGTTCTTGGTGTTGTACTACCTTTTCCCCTATTTTATCGTACCCATTAAATTTGGCAATAAATGGAATATAGCGGTGCATTTCCCCATACACTTCGATATTCTTTACCACAGTACCTTTATATGCCTTTAGACCACAGTTAAAATCGTTTAACTTCACTCCAGACATCAATCTGGTAGCTCCGTTAAATAATTTGGTCGGAATGGTTTTAGTTAATGGGTCATAACGTTTTTGTTTCCATCCTGAAACTAGATCATATTTGTCTTCTACGATCATTTTATAGAGATCTGGAATTTCATCTGGACTATCTTGCAAATCGGCATCCATAGTGATGACTACATCTCCAAGGGTATTTTTGAATCCAACATTTAATGCTGCAGACTTCCCATAATTTCGGTTGAATTTAATTCCTTTAATTTCTGAGGGATGTGCTGCTCCCAACTTTTCTATAATGGCCCAAGAACCATCTGAACTTCCATCATCTATTAATAATACTTCATAGGTGAAGTTATTTTCTTTCATGACCTTTTGAATCCAACTGATCAACTCAGGAATGGATTCCTCTTCGTTCAGCAATGGAATTACTACTGATATGTCTATTTGATTATTCAATCTGATTGGGTATGAAGTGGTGGATGATAGATATGTGGATCTTAATTGTTGTGAATATTAATCTTCTTAATCCTTTTCAACGTCTAATTTAGCTTGAAATTGTCTCTATTTTCTTAATATTATTGCAATGATAAGCGTGGAGGCAATGCCAAACAAAAATTTAAGCTTAAAATCTTTAAAAACGATGGTCCATGGAGACATTTGTTTTATTTCTTCTATTGATTTAGCTAATTTATCGTCTGTTAAGGCTCCACTTTCATATACTTTCGAATGAAGCATCATTTCCTTGTATTCACTCTGGAATATCTCCATAAATGCTGCTTCGTTCATCTTAATATATCCGAAGTACAGGAATAGAAATAAGGTTACACATACCACGGTCATTAAGAGCCCCATTCTAATTAATTGAGTGAATGTAAGCGGTAAATCTCTTTTGACAGCTCTAAAATAAATGCCTGTAAGAAAAATTACCGTTATAGGTATTGCAATTCCTGAAAATGAGAAATTTGAGTACGGTGCTGGAGCAAAAGCAAATAACATTATAAGAAATGT
This sequence comes from Cytophagales bacterium, assembly GCA_965277185.1. Taxonomy (GTDB): domain Bacteria; phylum Bacteroidota; class Bacteroidia; order Cytophagales; family JAHDFW01; genus JAHDFW01. The sequence goes on from CBDICC010000025.1 coordinate 4,991, forward strand.
CAAACAAAGTAGCGCTCCTACTACTCCCATTATTATTGCCGTCTTATTATATATATCAAACTTAAACATTGTCTGAATTGAATTGATATTGATTGTTATGAACTACTCCGTAGACTTTCCCTTTTAATTCTTTGCCGATGAATGGACTGTTTTTACCTTTTGATTTGAAATCTGAACGATTCCAAACCCGTGAATGATCTGGATCAAAGAATGTTATATTGGCTTTTTCTCCTTCTTTAATAACTGGACATGGCAAGTCTAGTATTTTTCTGGGACCATATGCGATCTTCTCTAATAATACGTCCAGTTCAACGACTTCATTTAGAAGTTGAAATGTATTGTCTTGGCCACTAATCCCGTATTCTGCTCGGTCAAACTCTAAATCTTTCAGTTCAGGATTTAATGGTTCGTGCCCACTCACGATTACATCAATAACTCCTAGTTCCACTGCTTTCTTCAACGCTTCCACATCTGATTCTTCCCGTAAAGGTGGGAATACTTTGTATGAGGAATCAAATGAGGTTAAATTTTCATCATTTAGATGCAGATAATAAGCCGCTGTATCACAGGTTACATTGAGTCCTTCCTCTTTGGCAGCTTTAATTTTTTCTATTCCCTTTTTGGTATTAACCAATGAAAAATGTAGGCGACCATTGGCGTAACGCAGAATATTTAAATCGCGATCGATCATAAGCTCCTCGGCTTCCTTCGGAATTCCGGGTAAACCAAGTCGCGTGCTGATTTCTCCTTCCCCCACCATCTTATGTGCGCTCATCGCTTGATCTAAGGGAACATTGATCACAATACCATTAAACGGCTGTGTGTATTGAAGGGCTAATTGTAACGTATTCGAACTTTCTATTGGTTTGACATCCGTAAATGCTACTGCTCCAGCATTCTTTAAGTCAACCATTTCGGTTAAGTTACTTCCATCAAAATTTCTAGTAATAGCCGCAAAGGAATGTAATTTCAGAAGCCTGTGGTTTGTTTTTAAAACAATATTTTCCACCATTTCTCTCGAATGTACCGGCGGTTCTGTATTTGGAAGGACCGCTGCTTCAGTAAATCCTCCATTGCTCGATGCTTTTTCTAATGAATCAAGTGTTTCTAAATGTTCTTTTCCTGGCTCGCCAAGAAAGGAACGCATATCAAACCATCCAATAGATGCATGTGCATTATTATATTCAAGCGTTTCAAAACCTTCTAAATTGTTGAATTCCCCTATTTTGGTAATCGTTCCATGTTCGATAACCAAGTCCACAACGGTTTGATGATGAGGTGAATTTTTGTCTAGAATTTTAACGCTTTTAATCAGTAATTTCATGCGCTGTTTGTGATTTTATGTTGCTACTGAAATTGCTTCATTACGCATCACAATCGATTGATATGAAGAATTTTTGTTTGATTGAAGTATTTGTGTTGAGGTTTGTCTAGTTACCATTTGCTCTAAAAAACTATAGTAATCTGATCAAAAATATTTCTACTGCCAAAAATACTAAACTCAGTATCAAACAATATTTCCACAAAGCTACACCAATATTTTGTTCGGAAAACGTATCACTAAAATTTATTTCCCCTTCCTGTTTGATCACTTTAATTTGAGGATGCTCTTCTTGTATTTCCTGAAGTGAAGCAAAATCAATTAATGATTCCGTTTTAGGATAATTAAACGCCATTGTAGAAATGGAGGTATCTTGATCCATTATTTGATAAAATCCTTTTTCTAGGTCTTCATTAGGAACGCTTAGCAAAGTGTAACCTGAAGATCTTCTTTGTCCAGGAATGAACTTTTGTTCTTTTTGATGCATTGAAAGTACACTTTCCTTGTTGGTTGAAACGTACTTTACTTTTACGTTTTCCTCTCCAATTCGATAGCTTATATTTAGATTGGATTCGGACGTGAGCATTGCTAGTCGATAACAGAGCGGCACAATCAATGAGTGCTTATAAATATTGCTATAGCCTTCACTAAACGGACTTGAGAAAATAAACATAGTTCCATTTCCACTTTCAACTTGCGATAAGTAGTCCAGTCCATTATTTAACTTTAAAACGGAAGTTTTCGAATTTCTCAAATTTAAAACAGGTCTAGCAAAAGGCATATTTGCTTTTTCTACATACTTGGCCATTACGCCTTTGAAAAAAGGATTGTCCATTTTTGGTACGACCACTCTTGCTTTGTTTGAATCCGACTTCGCTTGAGCGGTAATACCCAATTGATCTAGCAAGGTTGTATTTTTTGCATCCGGTATGACCACCACGCTTCCACCCTCTTTCATAAATTCCGTTAACTTAGATTTTAACGCGTTGGACATCTTTTTCACCTCGTTAAGAATAATTAGATTAGCGCCGTCCAGAGCTGCATAATTGATATTATCCGATGAATAAGAATTGAAGTTAAATACGGCTTCATTGCCATAGATTTTAGCTAATGGAGACGTAGCGTTGTCTGTTATTTCTTTTACATAAATCTTTTCACCTACATTTAATACAAAGGTGAAGTCATTATCAAAAGAGACCATATTATCGTTGATATTCAATTCTAATTGATGTAAACCTGCTTCTTTTAATACAAAACTCAAATCAATCTTTTTAGTTTCTCCAGCCAATAAATCTACATTCTGCGTAGAGATTTGTTCATTTTTGGATTGCATTTTAAGCGCAATATTGGATCGATCTTCGGAACCTGAATTTTTCAACCAAATTTCTAAGGTTTGAATTTCTCCGTTTCGAATAAATGGGGAATTTAGATGTACAGAGTCTACAAAAACATTGGAAGTAGGTATTCCACTAATAGGTATCAGGTAATTTTGAACATTTGTATCAATTTCCAACTTAGATTGGCTAGTGAAAAAGGATTTTTGAAAATCTGACAGCCAAATGACAGTTTTATCCGTCTCTGAATGTCGTTTTAACGCATTTAATTGCCTTTCGTAAATTTCATTTTTGGATCTAAATTGCCTGGAAAGATTCATTTCCGTTAATCGCTCCCGAGCTTGCTCTTTCCCATGAAATATCATAGATCCCGCTCCAAAAGAGTTGTTTAATATTTGAATTTTTGAATTTCTAGGTAATACACTAATTAACTTATCCAATTCTTTTAATGCTCCTTGAAAAAGTGTTAGTTCTGCATCGTAAGGCAAACTCATACTTAATGAGTTATCAATATAAATACTATAAACTGGTTTTGGAGAGCGTTTTACGCTATCATTTGAACGAATAATAGGTTGCGAAAAAACCAATACTAAAAAGGCTAGAAATAACATTCTACTAAGTAGAATTAACCAACTTCTTACCTTTAACTTTTTGGTCGTTTGTTGTTCAACTTCTTTTAGTAATTCCAGGTTTGAAAACAACACTTTTTTCGGCCTTCTCAGATTGAAAAGGTGAATGATAATCGGAATAGCAAGACTAATTAACGCAAATAAGAATGTAGGGAATAAAAATGACATTAATTTTCTTTTGACTTATTTGAGCAGTTCATTTAATTAAATGTGTGAATATCTTGCTTCTTTACCGTGTTGTATGAACCTATTCTATAAAAAATATAAAATCAGTAATCTATCGTTCCAACGATTTCGTTATGAAAATCGTATCTAGAACGAGTTAATTCCTTACTTTTTATTTTTCGCAGCCCGCTTTATTTCTTTATACAGTTTCCCTTCTTCTCCTGGAGCAAATTCCTCATGCCAGATAATTTCCCCGTTTTTTCCTATTAAATAGGTTTGTGGAATTTGGTTAAAGCCTAAGTTCTTCATCAAAGCCTTGTCTGTATCTACGTACAATTCAAACTTCCAACCTTTCAGTTCTTCCAAATGCTTTATACGGTCGATCATTCCTTTATCATCAATAGAAATCAGCACAATTTTAACGTTTGTAGCCTCTTTCCAATCTCCGTATTCCTCATGCATATGTTTGATTGAAAGTAAACATGGCTTGCACCAAGTAGCCCAAAAATCAATGACAACCGGTCCTTCCGCATTTTTATAAATTTCAGAGGTCATCACAGGATTACCCTCCATATCATATACTTGTAAATCAGGAAATGTTGTTGTTTCAGTTGTCGTTTCTTCTGTCTCCTGCGCATTGACAGTACTGAAACTTCCAATCATTAATCCCAATGCAAAAATAAAAATCCACTTTCCCATATTCAATTTTCTTCAATCTGTATTATTGACTTTGTTTAGAGCGTTTTGCTCTATAGTTAAGCTAATATTGTTTCCTTTTCGATATTTTGATTTCTCCCTGGTCCTAATGACACCATGGCAATTGGTGTTTCTAGGTAATTTTCAATGAAGTTTATGTAGTTTCTAAATGTCTCAGGTAAAGCGTCATATGTATTGTTGGCAAGCAATGTTTCATTCCAACCATTGAAAGCTTTCAAATTCATTGAGGCAATATCTTCCATATCGTAAGGTACTTGATTTGTTCTTTTACCGTCCTTCAAATCATAGTCTGTACACACATTTATCGTGCCAAGCTCATCCAATATATCTGATTTGGTGATGTACAATTTAGTAACCCCATTTAAGAAAACACTATGTCTTAAAGAAGGTAAATCTAACCATCCACATCTTCTTGGTCTACCTGTGGTAGCACCGAATTCATTTCCAGCTTTTCTAAGTTCTTCTCCTTCTTCTCCAAACAATTCAGTTGGAAAAGGACCAGATCCTACTCGTGTACAATATGCTTTAAACACACCAAAAACGTCTTTAATATGTTTTGGAGCTACTCCTAGCCCAGTACATGCACCTGCAACTGTCGTATTTGAAGAAGTTACAAATGGATATGTTCCGAAGTCAATATCTAAATGAGAACCTTGAGCTCCTTCTGCTAAAATGTTGTTTCCAGAACGAATTTGATCTTCGATAAAGTATTCTCCGTTAATGATGTTTAACGTTTTAAGTTCTTCTACACTTTCAAAAAATTTCTCTTCTCGCGCAGATAGTTCAGAATGATCAAAATCCAAGCTATCTAAGATTTTTAAATGCCATGAACGAAGGGCTTCATATTTTGATTTGAAGTTTTCGGAAACTACGTCTCCTATTCTTAAGCCTGTACGAGCTATTTTATCTTGATATGTTGGACCAATTCCTCTTAAAGTGGAACCGATTTTAGCTTTTCCTTTTTCCTTTTCATAAGCAGCATCCAACATTTTGTGCGAAGGAATAATGATATGCGCTTTATTTGAAAGAAAGAGGTTGTTTAAATTAGACAGACCTAGGTCTCTTAATTTTCGCAATTCTTCCGAAAAAACAATTGGATCAATAATTACACCGTTGCCAATATAATTTTTGATGTTTTCACGAAAAATTCCTGAAGGAATTTGATGTAAAACATGCTTAATTCCATCAAATTCCAAGGTATGTCCCGCATTTGGTCCTCCTTGAAAACGTGCTACAACATCGTAATTAGGTGCCAGAAGGTCCACAATTTTACCTTTCCCTTCGTCTCCCCATTGAAGACCCAGTAATACATCTACGGCCATTTCGAATTATATTTTAAAGTGGTGATAAGTTAAATTATTTGAGTATTAATATATTGTCTATATAAATAATGCATTTAACCTTATGTCTTAATAAGACTTAAGATCTATTCTTTCAGTAGTAAGTCTGCTGACTCTACTGTATTTTCAATTTTAAAGATTGCCAACAATTTCGTCATTGCCAACAGTTGATTAAGTTTGTCGGAAGGATTAACCAATACCATCTCTCCTCCTCTATTTCGAACTTTAGTCAGCATGGTTATTAAGATGCCAATACCACTACTACTAATAAATTTCAGATCTGAGAGATCGACGATTAATTTCAAATACCCATCTTCTACGAATTGATTTATTTCATCCATAAAAGTAGCGTCTAATTGTTCTCCAATTAAGTCTCCTGACATTATTAATTGTACAGGTTCGTTGATCGTAGTTTTGCTTATTTCGTATTCAAAAATTCCCAATTTCTTTTTTCTTAATTAGTTCTTACTGATTCATTATTCATTTGATGAGTCAATCTATGCCGTATTATTTTTTTCTTCTTCACCTGGAGTTTCAAGGCTCACTTTTACTTGACAATCACCACATATTCCATATAAATTTAGGGAATGGTGCAGGATATTGAAATTTAAAAGCTTTCCGACCATTTCCTGAATCGTATGCACTCTAGGATCGCAAAATTCCACTACTTTGTGGCATTCTGTACAAATAATATGATCGTGTTGATTGAATCCGAACGATTTTTCATATTGAGCTAGATTTTTTCCAAATTGATGTTTGCTCACCAAATCACATTCGACCATAAGATCCAATGTATTGTAAACGGTTGCTCTACTTACTCGGTATTTCTTGTTTTTCATTTTAATATAGAGTTGATCTACATCAAAATGTCCTTTGTAAGAATAAATTTCTTCCAAAATGGCAAACCGTTCAGGCGTTTTACGCAAACCTTTATTATCCAAATAGGCAGTAAAGATTTTTCGAACCTGATTTAATATCGACTTTTTTTGTGCCATAACCGTACGAAGCGCAGTATCAATTCTTACTTATGAATAATTGAAGCGTGTTTATCTAAAATATCTGATTATAAATCAATTTTAGCATATTTCGCATTTTGCTCAATAAACTCTCGTCTAGGTGGAACTTCATCGCCCATTAACATGGAAAATAGATGATCCGCTTCTACAGCAGATTCTATCGTTACTTTCTTTAAAGTACGAAATTCTGGATCCATAGTCGTTTCCCATAATTGTTCAGGGTTCATCTCACCTAAACCTTTATAACGTTGTATACCTACGCTTTCCAGTTTACCTCCTTCTCCGGCCATTTCACGGATAATAGTTTCTCGTTGCTCTTCATTCCAGCAATAGCGCTCTTTTTTTCCTTTTTTAAGAAGATATAATGGTGGTTGCGCTATATATAGGTATCCTTTGTCTACCAATTCTCTCATATATCTAAAGAAAAATGTAAGCAATAACGTACGAATGTGACTTCCATCAACGTCCGCATCCGTCATAATTACGATTTTATGGTAACGAAGTTTTTCTAAATTCAGCGCTCGCTGATCGTCTTCGGTTCCGAATCGAATTCCCAATGCGGTAATCATATTTTTGATTTCCTCATTTTCTAAAATTCGATGTTCTTGTGCTTTTTCTACATTAAGAATCTTACCTCTTAATGGCATAATGGCTTGGAAGAAACGATCTCTTCCTTGTTTTGCAGATCCACCTGCCGAATCTCCCTCGACTAGGTAAATTTCACATTCTTCAGCAACTTTGCTTGAGCAATCTGCCAATTTACCTGGCATTGAGGTAGAACCCAATACAGATTTTCTTTGCACCATTTCACGCGCCTTTCGGGCTGCATGTCTTGCTTGTGCGGCTAATATAACCTTCTGAACAATGGCTCTGGCATCTTTTGGATGCTCTTCCAAATATTCATACACCATTTCACTAACAGCCTGACTTACAGGAGCTGTTACCTCTCGGTTACCTAATTTTGTTTTAGTCTGACCTTCAAATTGAGGTTCAGCAACTTTAACAGAAACAATGGCAGTTAAACCTTCTCTAAAGTCATCCCCTGCGATTTCAAATTTCAACTTATCTAGCAATCCAGATGATTCAGCCCATTTTTTCAATGTATTGGTAAGACCTCTACGAAAACCAGCTAAATGCGTACCACCTTCATGTGTATTAATATTATTTACATATGAAAAGATGTTTTCAGAGTAAGAAGAGTTATAAATCATTGCTACTTCTACAGGAACTCCGTTTTTCTCTCCTTCAACGCTAATTACGTCTTCGATTAACGCTTCTCTTGTTTCATCTAAATATCGAATGAATTCAGGTAAACCTTCCTCTGAATGAAATGTTTCCCCAACAAAATTCCCCTCCTCATCCTTTTCTCTCTTATCCATAAAGGTAATTACGATTCCTTTATTAAGGTATGCGAGTTCACGTAATCTATTGGCTAAGGTTGAGTAATTATATTCACGGAGCTCAAAAATTTGAGAATCTGGTTTAAACCTAACTTGAGTTCCACGTTCTTCTGTTGTTCCCGTTTCTTTTACAGGATAAACCGCTTTTCCTCTAGAATATTCTTGTTCGTAAACTTTTCCATCACGATAAACAATGGCGTGCAATTCTTCGGATAATGCGTTTACACATGATACCCCAACACCGTGCAATCCACCGGATACCTTATATGAATCTTTATCAAATTTACCTCCGGCACCAATTTTGGTCATTACAACCTCTAGTGCGGAAACTCCTTCTTTTTTATGTAAATCAACTGGAATACCCCTACCATTATCTTTTACGGTAACAGAGTTATCCTCATTTATCCAAACATGAATATGGTCACAATGACCCGCTAACGCCTCATCAATGGAATTATCTACTACCTCGTAAACAAGGTGATGTAATCCTCGAACTCCCACATCACCAATGTACATAGAAGGCCGCATTCGCACGTGTTCCATTCCCTCAAGGGCCTGGATACTATCCGCTCCATAATTCTTCTTATTTTCCTCGCTCATTAAGGTGTTTTTTATCTTGTTGACTAAGCGGTAAAAGTACAAATTTCTTCATACAAAAAGGAACTTTTAAGGTAAAAATATTCGAGGCCTTATAAGGTTAAAAAGGAATAATTCCATTCATGAATATTCTTTGATGAAAGATGAATTTTCAGAATCGCGGTTCTGGCAGAATTTTTGTTGATTATACAACATATATTACATACATTGCACCTATTAAACACATGTTAAACGAGTATCTTAATTTGAAAAACCTGATAAAGAGCAGATTAGTTGCAGTTGCGACCTTGGTCTTGTTTTTTTCCTATAACTTGGGTGCGCAAAGCATGAACTTGGACAAGCTCAAGGCGCTTTATATCTATAATTTTACTCGTTACATGGAATGGCCCGCTGCCATGAAGCAAGGTGATTTTGTCATTGGAGTTTTAGGTAATTGTCCGATTCACAATGAATTAGTGCGGATGGCTAGGGTAAAAAAAGTAAATGGAAATCGCGACATTGTGGTGACTAAATTCCAAACTTTAGCTCAAATGCGACGGTGCAACGCGATTTATATTTCCAACGCTTATTCTTCCAAACTCCCTGAAATCATTCAAAGGTTCAAAGGGAAAGGAGTATTAATTATTGGAGATGGGAAGGATTTGGCAAAAAATGGAGCTTGTGTTAATTTTGTAGTGAAAGGAACTTCACAAAAATTTGAATTGAGTGAACGGAATATCAATGTGCAGGGAATAAAAGTGGCTAAAAAGTTTCTTAACTTAGCCATTAAGGTGGATTAAGCTCCGTAAATTAACTAGTATTGCGATTTGTAATATAACAATATGTTGAAAGATTTTTTTAAGATAACCATTGGAAAACGCATAGCACTTGGATTTGCTACTGTACTATTGGTTATTGTAATTAGTAACTTATATAGTTATTCTGTCTTAAACTCAGGTATTGACCAAATAACGCATTTATCCAAAGACGTTGAGCCAAATGCACAGGCTATTACGGATTTTCAATTATTGATTTTCAAAACGAAGCTTTATGCTGGGAGTTGGGCTTTTCAACGAAGTAATCAACATGATAGAGATGCGTTAAAAAAGATAAAAGAATCTAGCTACGACCATTTTAAACAACGCCTTACCCGTCTTTATAATGATACTACTCATTACTCTCTAGAGGAACTCGATGAACTGCACAAGGTTCAAGCGGTTATGAAAAAGTATGAAATTACGATGGATGAGATTGAGGTGAACATAATGAATAAGCTTACTCAGTTTGAAGATTACGATGACGAAGATAAAATGTATGAAGTCAGTCATTACGTAGAATCAGATCTTAATCGTCAGCTAGATGGGCTTATCAAAGAATTGGAAATCTTTAATAAAACCAACATTGCTCATTCTATAGAGGTCCGAGACGATATGAAAGGTTCTTTTCAAAGTTTGGGAAATCTAATATGGATTTTATGTCTTGCAGTTGGTATTATAGCTATAATTATCTCCTATTTCACAACAAAGGTGATTCGAAGTAATGTTGACCGTTTGAAGAAATCTATTGACTCATTAATGAAGGGTGAAATTCCTCCAAAGGTTGATATTAAAACAAAAGATGAAGTGGGAGAAATGGGTAGTGCGGTCAATCAGTTAATTGACGGGTTAAATAATTACTCCACTTTTGCTTTGAAGATTGGAGATGGCGATTTTGATAGTAAGTTCAATAAGTTGGGTGAAAATGATATAATTGGAACCTCCTTGCTTAGCATGCGTGATAGCCTTAAAATGGTTTCCGATGAAGATAATAAACGAAACTGGAGTACTAAAGGACTTACTGAGATTTCTACTATTCTTCGAAACGAAGCCGAAAATCTGGATATATTATCATACAATGTGGTACGAGGAGTCGTAAACTATATGAATATCAATCAAGGCGGAATTTACATTGCTGAGAAAAATGAACGAAAAGAATCTGAGTATGATGGGTTTGAGACGTTATTGAGAATGACAGGCTGTTTTGCTTATGATCGAGATAAATTGGTAAATAAAATCATTGTTCCAGGAGAAGGCTTAATTGGTCAATGTTGGTTAGAACAGAAGTTCATTGTAGTTACAGAAGTTCCAGAGGAGTACATAAGAATCACTTCCGGATTAGGTGAGGCGACTCCTAAAGCAGTTATTTGTGTTCCATTAGCTATTAACGAAGAAATTTACGGTGTAATTGAATTGGCTAGTTTTAAACAATTTGAGCCGCATGAAATTGAATTTGCTAATAAAATTGGTGAAATCATCGCTTCTTCCATTTCTAATGTGAAAAACAATGAAATGACTCAGCAGTTATTACTTGATTCTAAAGAATTAACCAATTCGTTGCAGGCTCAGGATGAAGAGTTGCGCCAGAATCAGGAAGAAATGCTTGCTACCCAAGAAGAAGCTACACGTAAATATCAAGAATCAGTTAAAGAATTGAACGCTAACCGAGAAGAAATGGCTCAGGTCAAATCTGAATTGGAGAAAGCGAAGGCTGATTTAGAAAAGGCGAAAAATAAAGGATAGACAATTGTACTTGTGTTGAATCCTAGTTTCTGAATTTGGATTTCTTTTGGTGAATCTTTCACAGTTGTTTTTCGAACTGACTATTCGCTTTCGGTTTGCTTAAGACTAACTCCCCTATTTATTCATGTTCAATGAAACATTATTTCTTTTCTTAAAGACGTTTTAGATCCTCGTTAAGCAACTCTTGGTTTGAAATAGATTAGTACCCCAGTTACTACTTACTAAATAAATAGTTCATCTGGAATTACTACTTCTTCAATAAATAATTAAATAAACAAATATGTGAGAGTGTACAATACAATGAATTGATGGAACAAAGTCCTTGTAATATTATAATAATATCTATTGGATAACAATTCGTTGATTCAAAACGGGAGTTAGCGGGCTATTTTGACGAATGTAATCAGAAACGACTTCTACAAAATCAGTTGTAAAGTCTTCTCTATCTTCTGAACTTAAATTTCCTAATGTAACGTAACCGTCCATCCCTGACGCAATAAAACTAGATGTTACAATTTTGTAAGAAGCGGTAGAATCAATGGAAACCCCGCTAATCAAGACTGTTGTCGCTCGTTGACCATTAATTGAAATTGTTGGATAGTCAGGATTGGTTTCATCCAGGATTTGAGCTGTTTTTGTGGTGTCTATCGTTAAGTTCATTTGATTGGAAAACTGAAGAAATTGTGGGCCATCACCTGGAAGTGATGAAGCACTACGTTCCAAAACGGATATAAGCTCTTCTCCGCTTAACGTTACGATCGTTATTGTATTTCCAAATGGGATTAATTCTTCCACCATAGATTTTTTCCATATGCCAGCATTAAAGATACTGTCTCTTTTTTCTATGTTAAATCGAATACCTCCTCCATTTACCATCGCAAAATCAACGTTCTTTCCTTCTACGTTCATTGCGTAATCCAATAGCGCATCACAAATTAAATTTCCGGCTAATGCTTCACGTGTTCTAATTCGCACTTTAGAGGCATTAATGTCTACTGTGATTTCACCTAGCATCTCATCAAAAATACAACTTCCATCATCCTTACGAGCGGTTTCACTATAGTTGATGGCAAGTACATCTGTGCATCCTTTTTCACGACAACTGGTAAAGGATATTGCAACTGCAAAAAATGCAAATGTGTAAAAAGGAACTTTTAATTTACGAACGAGCTTGTGCATCATTCAATGGAACTTATAGGTTAATCTGAATTGAAACTTAAAGTAACAAATTAAACTACATAATCAAAATGATACCAATGTTATGTTCGATTTTTCATGATTAGATGAGAAGTCGTAGTGAATTAATCCTGTTTAAACTTGCCTAACAAGTGTTAGTTTGTATATTTGTATTCAATGCTAAAAGAACAAAAGACAAACCGAAAAGAACAGATACATAATGCGGCAACGTATCTATTCAAGGAAAAAGGGTATTTAGCAACTTCTATGAGAGATTTGGCAAAATTGCTTGAAATAGAAGCCCCGAGTCTATACTCTCATATCAAATCAAAGGAAGAAATTCTTCAGAAAATATGTTTTGATGCTGCGGAGGCATTTTTCAGTGGTTTAAAGGGCTTGGATAGGGATAATATAAGTGCAAAAACGCGTTTGGAGGCTGTAATTCACTCTCATATTTTGGTAATATGTTCGAATTTAGATTCAGTTGCCGTATTTTTGAATGAATGGCGCCATCTTAGTTCTCCTTATTATGAAGACTTTTTAAAAATGAGAAGGCAGTATGAGCAGGAGTTTAGAAAGCATATATTATATGGTGTAGAAAATGGAGAGTTTAAAGTTCGAGATGTTGACTTTGCGGTATTAACTATATTATCATCGTTGAATTGGACTTATAACTGGTATCAACCTGATGGTAAAATGACACCTGAGGAGATTGCATCGAACCTTTCAGAAATATTGATTAAGGGAATTTCTTGATTTTTTTTTGGAAGGGAGAATGAGAATACAGAATTGAGAATACAGAATTAAGAATGTAGAATTGAGAATACAGAATTAAGAATACAGAATTAAGAATGTAGGATTAAGAATGTAGGATTTTAGTAGATTTAGATAAAATTATAATAATAATAAAGTAATAAATTATGTACGGAGGCGGAAATACATTTGAAAAGGTTACTGGAACAAAAGTTGAAGACGAGGATCCAATTCTCTTGGCTGAATTTGAAGACAAGATTGAAAAGGGTGGAAAAATTGAAGCTCAGGATTGGATGCCTGCTTTGTATCGAAAGCAATTGACCCGAATGATTGAGCAACATGCGCATTCGGAAATTATTGGTTCGTTACCGGAAGGTACTTGGATTACTAGAGCACCGGGATTTAGAAGAAAACGAGCTCTTTTGGCGAAAGTTCAGGATGAAATTGGACATGCTCAATTGTTGTATTCTGCTGCAGAAACGTTAGGAAAACCTCGAGAAGAAATGATCAACGATTTGGTCACAGGGAAATCAAAATACTCAAATATCTTTAATTATCCTGCTTTAACATGGGCTGATTCTGCTGTAATTGCATGGTTGGTTGATGCTGCAGCAATTGTGAATCAAACGGCAAATGCAAAAGGGAGCTACGGCCCCTACTCTCGTGCTTTGGATCGGATTTGCATTGAGGAATCCTTTCATCTAAAATATGGTCATGATGCCGTTGTTTATTTAGCAACGGGTACAGATCAACAACGTGAAATGGTTCAAGCTGCAATGATTCGTTGGTGGAAACCATTGATGCATTTCTTTGGACCTCCAGACAAAATGAGCGTTCACACTGAAATTTTAATGAGATGGAAGGTGAAAATGGGAACGAATGATGACATGCGAAATCAATTTTTAGATATGTATGTTCCTAAAATTCAGGAATTAGGTTTGCATATTCCAGATGAGGAATTGAAAAAAAATGAAGAAACTGGAGTATGGGCATTTGCTGATCCGGATTGGGAAGAATTTAAACGTGTAATTAATGGAGATGGTCCTTTGAATAAGGAGCGTTTGGCAGTTCGTAAAGCTGTTGAAAATAACTCTGAATGGATCCGAAAGGCAATTTTGAGACCAGAAGCACGATATGTTACTCCTTTGGCATAAGTCAAATTGATCAGACATATATACTCACATACCATTAAAAAAGACATTACTATATTATGAAAATAGAATCACTTGATCCAAGAGTATCCCGACTGGGCATCAATCCTGACAATGCCGATTTTCGCCCATTGACCCAAATGGATGATTTGGAAACGTATCAGGTTTTTGTACGGTTAAAAGAAAAACGACCGTTATTGCACGTAGGAATTGTGCATTCTCCTAACCTGGAAATTGCTTTTATGAGTGCTAAAGAGCAATATTCTAGAAGATTGAGCTGTACCGAACTTTGGGTAGTTTCTTCTGAAGAAATTTTCAGTTCTAATTATGCCTATGTAAAAGAATCTGTATATGATTTACCGGAAAACGGTTTTGAGACTGGTACGGATTCAGTTGAAGGTGGAAAATTTGAAGTTTTTCATCAGGCTAAACGCGGCGCGCAGCAAAAGTATGCTGGAAGCGTAGATGCCAATTCATTAAAAGAAGGATTTAAAAAGGCTAAAGAAGCTTTCTCAGCAGATGAATCTCCTGTAAGCTTATGGATTGTCGATGCTTCCAAAATTCGGAAATCAAATGAAGAAGATATTGCCATTTGGAGTATGCTAGATGAAAAACGATATCGAGATGCCGTAGTTTATAAGGTGAAACACAAAATTGAGGCTTACAAAGTGTCTCATCTTTCCGGAAAATAAAACGATCATCAACAATACAATAATACTAAACTAAACTATACACAACGAACGTGTTTTTCGAATCGTCACAAGATGAATTTATTTATACACGTTGTAAAAAGATATAAACACAATGGAAGCTGTAAAAGAATTATTATTTAAAATGGCTGATGATAGTCTGGTAATTGGTCATAGAATGGGCGAATGGACCGGATTAGCACCTTTATTAGAAGAGGATCTTGCTTTTTCTTCTATTGCACAGGACAAATTGGGGCATGCAAACACACTATATGATATGCTTCATGAGCTAGGTGAGGCAGATGCCGATACACTTGGTTTTTTACGTTCCGCCGATCAATTTAGAAATTGCCAGCTTACAGAACTTCCAATTGGGGAATATGATTTTAGCTTGATACGTCATTTTCTATTTGATAATGCTGAGTTTCTTCGATACAAGCAATTACAAAACTCTTCGTATGAGCCATTGGCTAAATTTTCAGTAAAAGTAATTGGTGAAATTCGTTATCACGTAATGCACGCTAATTCTTGGATTAAGAAACTTGGGAATTCGTCCACAACCGAGGGGTTTGATCGAATGCAAGCGCAGCTTAATTATGCGTTTCCTTATGCGTTGGGAATTTTTGAAAACTCTCCAAATGAATCTGATTTAATCTCTTCTAATACGTTTACTGGAGAAGAAAGTTTGAAAGCACAGTGGCTCGAGGCAATTAAAGCGGTCCTAAGTGAAACGAAGTTAGAACTTCCTGAGAATGTTACTCCTGTAACTGGAGGTAGAACGCATCAACATACCGAACATTTAACTCAAATGTTAGCTGAAATGAGTGAAACGATCCGCATTGATCCTACCGTCGAATGGTAGGATCCATTTTTTCTATGTATTCTGATTTTTCTGATTTGTAACTCGATCCATTTATTCTCTTGATTTAAATAACTGAATTTTAAATGAAATTTACTGTTGCAGATTTGTATAAAATGCTTGAAGAAGTGGTTGATCCTGAAATCCCTACGGTTTCTCTACTAGATCTTGGGGTAATCACCAAAATTGAAATTCGGGAAGAAGACAATTCTAAGGTATATGTAAATATGACTCCGACCTTTACAGGGTGTCCAGCAATGGACTTTATGAAATCGGATGTAGAAAAAACCTTATCTAAGTATGGCGTGGAGCATTTCGAAGTCGATATGAACTTCGATGATCCTTGGAATACCAATAAAATCACAGAAAAAGGTCTCGAAGGAATCAAAAAACATGGCCTTGCTCCTCCCCAACGCTATATAACACCGGAAGAAATTGATTTTATTCAATATGCTACGTGTCCGCATTGTGAGGGTGAGAATACCGAACTCCGAAGTACTTTTGGTCCTACACTATGTCGAGCTTTTCACTATTGTAACGATTGCAAAATGCTTTTTGAGCAATTTAAAGCTGTGTAATACCCATTTACTCTACTCACCTTATTCACGCACTATTCAAGTAGGTGGAAAGCCAATTAGATTCTTATTATTGAGCAATAGAAAGAACTTGCTGAACAAACAGACGATGTCTGTCTGTATATTGGGATTTCTATTTGGAATCCAGAATTTTGGAGGAAAAATTGGAGGTATTATATATAAGATGTATGTGGGTAGGTTAATAATTATTGAGGGCGGATTCTGACAATTCTTATAGATTTGCTTGAATGTAATCTAACTTCAGACTGGTTAAATGTTCAAATTCATGGCCTGCTTCGATCATATCCTCATCCATTGGATCGTGATACCATTTTACATGTACTTTGACTTTGGCGTGGGCTTCTTCTAATTCTTCTAGTTTTTCAAACACGTCCAAAATGTATTTTGCAGAGGATGAATTGAAATAACTCAGCTTAAACTCACATTCAATTAAGGTTTTCCCTGATCTTCCTTGTAGAATAGTATTATATTCTGCAAACCACGTCATTACAGGTTCATAGAAGTCACGCACGTTTTCAGGTTTAGACTCACCTTGGAAAAGAATATAGTCGTTCTCTTCATCCAGATAGATTTCAGGGGTATTTAAAGATTGTTCTATTCTCATAAGCTTATACCATAAACAACCCTATCTACATTTGTTCTTTAACGAGCCGAATTGAATTAAATACTAATTAAACGAATTTATATATGCATTCAAAGCATTGAATTAAATTAATTCTAATCGAATTTCATTAGAATTTGACCCCAATTACAAGTACATCGTCGTATTGTTCTACATCCCCCTTCCAACGATTATACTCATTGAATAAAGCTGTTTTTTGTGCTTCCATTGGTTCATTTGCATGTTTATGAATGAAATCAGCGAAGGTTTTGAGGTAATATTTTTTACGATTTGGTCCTCCTTTTTGATCGACATATCCATCCGAAAAAAGGTAGATAGCATCATTCGAATTCGTGTTCAACTCATGCAATGTATGGACCTGTCGATCTAAATACTTTGGATCGGCTAGTGGAATTCGATCGCCACTAATCTCTACCATTTCATTTAATTCTTGATTAAAATAAAGTGCCTTGTGACCCACCATGCATAAGTGAAGTTTTTTGGTGTTTTTATTGTATTTAGTAATGGTCAACTCTACCCCATCTCTATTTGTATTGACTCCTTTTTCACGATTCAATTTTAATATTAATTCTTGATTGAATTGGCGCATTATGTTTTCAGGACTACTGACTCCGTTGAGTCGAATAACACTGTCTAAGGCGTTAGAACAAATAATACTCAATATTGCTCCCGGTACTCCATGCCCGGTACAATCTGCAACTACTGTGATAATTTCCTCCTCATTTAACTCAAAGGCCCAATGAAAATCACCGCTTACAACATCCTTTGGCTTAAAAAATATAAATGAATCTGGGTAGCTTCGCTGAATGACTTCTTTTGAAACTGTAATCGAACGTAAAATCCGTTTTGCATACGTGATACTATCCGTAATTTTGCGATTTTGTTTTTCCAATATTGAACGCTGAGATCCAATAATACGTTGCTGTTTTCGAGAGACTCGAAACCGGTTTAATACATATAAAAGGAATAGAATCAACAGAAACGCTCCTGAAGCGAGGAAGTAGATGATTACCTTTTGTCGATGAGAGTTGAGTTCGGCTAGCTCCATCGTTTTTTCCTTGTCCAACTTCATTTTTAATTGTTTACGTCGAAATTCTTCTTTCAATTCGTTGTTAAACAATTGTTTCTTCACACTTTCACTATGTAAGCTATCTTTTAACACAACAAACAGTTTGTGATATTTTAACGCACTATCCAATTTTCCTACCGATTCATAATCGATATATAACTGTTTGGCTGCCACTTGTTGAGGATCAAGTGCACTAATGCTTTTAGCGATGTCATACGCTTTTTGAGCTACTTCAAATGCTTTATTCATGTTTCTTTTCTTTCGATAGTTTTTCCCTAGTTTAAGGTAGTTAATCGTCATAAGGGCTGTAAAATTGTTTTCCTCTAGTATTTTTCTAGACTGTAAAAGATAATATATCGCTGAATCATAATTTTTATATTGGTAATAATAATCCCCTAATAAATCCAATGTTTTGGCGGTCCATTTTTCATTCTGAAGTGATTTAAAAGATTTTAATGAAGCATTGATGTAATACCAGGCACTGTCTTTCTCTTGTTGCTTTAGATAGTAATTTCCTATGATGTGGGACGTATGACTTATACCAAATAAATCGCTCTCCTTTCGTCTAATTTGAAGAATTTCTCTATATCTTTCATAGGCTTTTTGAGTCAAACCTTGATTATTTAGAATGTTGGCAATGTTCATCGATACATTGGCATAAGCGCTTAACTTATTTAAATCTTTATTTATTTTTTCAGCTTGCACGAATAGTTCAAGTGCTTTTTCTGTATTTCCTAATGCATCATATACGGATCCCATATTGTTGTAGGCGTTGGTTATTCCAATAGAATCACTCAATTCACGTTTCAAGATCAGGGCTTGTTCAAAATGAACCAATGCATCAAAATAATCTCCTTTATAAAACTCCTGAAAACCAAAATTGCTTATTGCGTTGGCCTTTGCATCTACAAAAAATTGAACCCCTTGATGGATTTCAATTAGTCGATTTGCTTCGTCATAGGCTAATTGATTGTATTTGGGCCATACATGGTCATCCCAAGATTTGTTTGCAATATCAGCAATTACTCCTATTCGCATTGAATCGTCTTTGGTGCCGTGATACAATGGAAGTAAACTGTCTAACAATCGTTTGTCCGATTTAGATAATGAGGATACGTTTAATGAATCTACAAGATAGTATTCATTGTTCTTCTTGACATCCAATTGACTGTAGACCGAATTAATATTTCCAAATCCCACTATAATGAGAGTCACCCATAAAAAGATGGTTTTCAGAGGGCAAGATCGATTTATGTGCATTACGTTTTGTAACAATGCAAATGGATAAGACTTAGTTAATAGTGTAAACGTAGGGGTTTCCAAATTGGAACAAATTTAGATTGAACGAAGTTCGTTTTGCGTCAAAACAGTGTCATTAATTTTATTCAACTGTCTTATATTTAAAATGTACATTAATCAATTGCTCAAATTCTTGTCCTGCTTCCATCATTTCTCGATCTTCAGCGTGATAAAACCATGTTACTGCTAGCGTGATAAATGAGTGTTCGCTCTCAATTTTCTTAAATGTTTCTAAAAAATCTAGAATGTATTTCGCTGAGGAAGAATTAAAGTAATCCAATATGAAATCACACTTTAAATAAATGGAAGCCTGATCTTTACTTTTATCTACACCTTCAAAGTAACTTATAATTTCATCTAGTATCGGTTGATAAAAACCTCTTACATCCTCCGGACGAGATTCTCCTTTTAATGCGAAATAGGTATTCTCCACATCAAAGCAAACGTAGGGTGTATTGTTTGTACTTTCAATTTTCATAGGCAACCGATCCCAACTCATTAACGCTGGAGTTATTCTAACGGGATTCAATGTACCATAAATTGTGCTCTTTACAAACAACAATATGTTTATTGTATTGTAGTGAAAATGTATTGTTTATTGAATGTTGAAATGGTTACAGGTTCTTTCTATAACCATTTGATAAGATTTCAAGATTTTTTGCTTTTTCTCTTAAAGGCTCATCGTTGGCATCTTTTTTTAATAAACTAAAGGCTTCAGAAAGTGTGATTGATTCTGAATTAATGGGTTTTATTTGAACTTCCGCACCTGGAACCACACTCCCCTCTTTAATTACACGAACATAAGCTCCACAATATCCTGCATTTAAGAAATCTTTGATCATTTTCTGGGTTCCAAACCGAGCTCCTAGCTTAAAACAAGGTGTTCTTGGTTGGGATATTTCCAGTATTACCTCATTATCTCCAATGATCAATTGATCTCCAATCTGAATTTTATCCTCTTTAAATCCTTCAATTGTTAGGTTTTCCCCAAACATTCCCCAATGCCATTCTTCTTCTTTGAAATTTGCGTACTTTGTTTTCCAAAAATCATAGTGATCTGAAGAATAGAGATAACAAGCCATTTCAACTCCTCCATGTACTTTTGTTTCCGCAATAAAATCTCCGGTCACACCTGTTTTCGTTAGTTCCAATGGACCTTCAACACTGTGTTTAAATATTCCGGTAGCTCGTTGACTTCCTTTCCATTCAATAAAACCTGGAATGGCAAGATTTGTGGAAACTATTTTCATTCTAATTTATGGTTTGGTACTCTTAAGTTAGGAGTAGATATTGCTATATAATTTACTAGAAATGTACATTTTTGACCTGTGATAGCTTAATCTTAATATATTGACAAGATATTAATTTTCAACTACAGGTAGTACTATTTTACTATCAAAATAGATGGTATGAATAGCACTTTCAAAATCAGATACTTCTGCTTCGTAAATGCTTTTGACATATTTTTGTGGATTAACATCAAATAGTGGAAACATAGAACTTTGAACCTGAATCATAATTTTATGTCCTTTTTGAAAAGTATGAGAAAGTTCCAATAATGGTACTTCTATCATTGTTTTTTCTCCTGCTACTAATGGAGCCGGATTCGTATAATCGGAACGATAACGGCCTCTGATATAACCACAACGCACCATTTGTTGATATCCATTCATTTTCACGTTTGGTAAATCGGTCTTTTCTGGGCTTCGATCTTTCGGATAAACGTCTATGATTTTTACATATAAATCTGCATCGGTATGATCTGTACTAAAATTAAGATACGCCTTAATCGCTCCTAATACAGTAAGATCTTCTTTTAATACATCCGTGGAGAAGGTTAACACATCTGGTCGTTTTCCTGCAAATCGCTGATCATCTGTAAAGTAATGTTTAGGCGCCATTACCTTAAAATCATCTCCTTCAATAAATGGAACCGGTTTTCTAGGATTGGAAACGTACGAAATCCCTTTTTGTGAAGCCCCAATATCCGATTGCATGGATTCATTTTCTCTTAAATAATAGGTCTTCGTTTGATTTTCAGCAAAGGGATATTCTTGGAAGATCTTCCAAGTTTTCTTTCCCGTATCAAAAACTTTAGCCTTAAAATCAAGTGGCTTCCCCTGCCCTTTTAAATGGTATTCAAAATATGGTAACTGGACATTCTGTTGGAAGTTTTTACTTAAATTATATCCGTAGAATACATTTCCTAAATAGTATAGGGAATCTCTTTTCTTATGATGACCGTGAGTCCATGGTCCAAAATGAAATTTGACATTCGCCTTGGGGCTATTTTTGTTCAATTCTTTAAATGAATTGATGATTCCAAAAAGGTTTTGTTCATCATTCAGTCCTCCTACAACTAAAGTTTGACAGGTTGTTTTGTTTAAATACTGTATCCAGTTGCGTTTTTGGCGATAATCATCATAATTTGGATGTCCTTTAATGTTTTTCCAGAAGAAATTATTGGGATCAATAATGTCTTCCATATTTTTTAAAGCCAATCGATCTAAAAAGAATTGATAATAGTCTTCTGTTAGATGCTTTTCGGAGTCAATGTTGAATTTTTTACCAGCAATGTCATACCAAGATTCCGTTGTTGGTTTTGTTTTTTGGATTCCAAATGCGTCTAATATTGGTAAGTAATTCAACCCTAATAAACCATAACGATTAAAATCTTCAAAGAAGAAATTAGTAACTGGAGCCATTGGCATAGATGCTTTTAAATCCGGATGTCCGCAAACACCGGCTACTAAAGAAGTCCATCCTAAATATGAATTACCTACAATTCCAATGTTGCCATTGTAGTTTTTTAAGTTTTTGGAAAGCCATTCAAACGTATCGTATGAATCCGTTACTTCATCTGTTTTTTTCTTGTCTGAGAACGAATAAGGCGGTTTGGTATTTTCAAATTCACCTTCGCTCATCCATCTTCCTCGTACGTCCTGATACACAAAAATATATCCTGCCGCTACCATATCTGGATTATAAAAGATTCTTTTCTTCATTTCATCCTTTCCATAAGGGGCACAACTATAGGGTGTTCGACATATTAGTACCGGTAACTTTTCCTTGTTTGCTTTGCTTTTTGTCAAAGGCTGGTAAATAGTCGTATGCAATTTCACCCCATCCCGCATTTTAACGTAGACCTCTGTTTTACCATAATCTTCTTTGGTGTATTTGGTGTTTTGTCCGAAGCTCTGGATTGATACGAATAAGGAAAGGAATGCGATTAACATTGCGACTTTGTTCCCTATTCTTTGCTGTAATTGACTTTTATAATAATTATTCATTTACTTATTTTAAATAATCTAATCTAATCTCTATTATCCTTACCTATGTTTTGACTGTCGAGTTGTAGTAATCACTTCATCTAGATCTCATTAAAAACCTGGCTTGGCTATAACTTTCTTATAAACTGAAACGTTAATTCAACGCAATTAAGCTTTTAAAGCAGCTTGATACCGTTCTTGCAATACGTTGAGATGATGCGTTGAATGTCCAGAAACAATTATTCCCATAGCACCTACTGTTATACTGCTCTCATTCGCTGTGCCGCTTAATACCATTGTTTCAGGCTTAAAACTTTTAAAAAGCAAGATGATTGATTTCCGGTTTATCACAAACTCTTCTAACACTTCGGAAAGCAACCGATCACTGCAATCGACATTTGCTGCATATGTGTTCTCGTCAAATCCGGGTAAATTGGTTGGATCCTTCCGCGCAATACACATCGATCGATACGCAAAAACTCGTTCGGTATCGATAATATGTTGCAAGACTTCTTTCACGGTCCATTTATTCTCGGCATATCGATAATCACCCCAGGATTCATTTATTCCTGTATAAATCTCCATTAATTTATTCATGGAATCATTTAGTTCTGAAACAATTTCATGTGAAGGAACTAAATCAACGTACCCTTGATAAAAGGGATGATAATCATTTTTTGTAAGCATTCTTCGACCTTAAATATATGGTGATAAAGATATCAACTTTTATATTATATATTGTTGTAAATAGACGAAACCTATGGTTGTAATAGACGGAAGGCGGTTTAACTCTAAATATTCCATCATAATGGACTTTTATATGAAATTGTAATATATTTTGTAAGTTTAATTTCTAATTGATTGGTATGTTTCATCCTTATGTTGAAAGTGAACTGATCGTTTGAGCGAGTTATTTAGATTAACCAGTCTGCCTTATGGAGATGATAAATTGCATTGAATGCAATGCATTGTATGATTTTAAAGAGATCGACGCAAACATATCGGCGTTTACAGATCAATTAAATAATCTTATCGCCGTACATTCTGATATAGAGCAATTGAAAAAATGTGGTTCTTGCAATTGTTATTTTTGGATGAGCCCTAGAACGACTAATAAAAGTTCAGATAAACTGCAATCCTATTTCTTTGAAAATCATACCCGCTTGAAGAACTATGAATCTTATACTCTTTTTGAAAATATTCTGGAAGATCGGCGACAAAAAGTGGTGAATCATTTACGTACAGATGCTTCGGAAGCTTATTATCTACCTGAATTCGAAGCGTTGAAGATGGTTTTAAAGGAAGAAAAGTCTATTCTTTTGGAATTGGATTCTAAAAACATTCCTGGAATTTTAACAGAATATTGTGTCATTATCGCTGATTATGAGGATCATTTGGATATGCTTAATCGCATTTTCCCAGGGGAAATAGAATCTAACTTGAATATTGCTCAAAAAGAGCGTCAAAAATCATTTGCCCGCTCTCTTCTTGTTCTAAAATATTTGTTGGTTGTGATTAGTCATACTCCAGAAATCTCAACGGACCTTAAAAATGAAATTAAAAAAGTACTTCAGAATAGCCTAACCTCCTATGATCAAAATCAGCAAGCTCAAATTCAAAAAGTACTGCTTCGATTTGATTAAGTACTGGTACAACAGCTCATTACAATACACTTTCGTACATAAGAATCCATTGAAAAATAAAAGAGTGTACGGCTCCGTTTGAATATTGGTTATTTCCTGTTTAATTTGTGTCTATAGATTTCAAAAGCTTGCATTCAATTATTGAATAGAATTTAGCTGGAGATCAATAATTAAGAGTATTTAACCATTCACCTCAAATTTATAAATCAGCTATGGCTATCGTAAAACCATTTAAAGGACTTAGACCGACTATAGAAAAAGTACAGGAAGTAGCTTCCCGACCTTACGACGTTATTAATACCGCTGAAGCTCGGATTGAAGTTCAAGACAAGCCGTATTCTTTTTTGCATGTGGTTCGATCAGAAGTTGATTTACCTGAAGATGTGGATGTCCACTCTATGGCTGTATATGAAAAGGCGCATGAAAATGTACAAAAATTCGTTGCTGATGGTGTTTTAGTTCAGGATAAAAAGGATCATTATTATTTGTATCGACAAATCATGAATGGTCATGCACAAGTAGGATTGATTTGTTGTGGTAGCATAGAGGATTATGAAAATGATGTTATTAAGAAACATGAGTATACTCGTCCTGTGAAGGAAAAAGATCGAATTAATCATGTGAAAACAAGTGGAATTCATTCAGGACCTGTATTTTCAACTTATCCTGAGGTTGCTAGTATGGATTCTTTGGTGGATCGTTTGATTCAGGGAAAGCCTGAATATGATTTTACTCCGGAAGATGGCGTGCAACACACTGTTTGGGTAGTTGATAATGATGCGGACATTGCTGAAATTACTCGAATCTTTAACGACGAAGTACCTTATACCTATATTGCAGATGGACATCATCGTGCCGCTTCTGCTTATAAAGTTGGGAAAGAACGAAAGGAAAACAATCCAAATCATACTGGTGACGAGGAATACAATTTTTTCTTAACCGTTTATTTCCCTGCAAATCAATTAGAAATCATAGATTATAATCGTGTGGTTTGTGATTTGAATGGATTGACACAAGACGAATTTCTTGCTAGTTTGAATAAAAAGTTTGACGTTTCAACTGAAAATGAAACGTTTAAACCTTCAAAAGTGGGTGATTTTGGATTGTACATGAATAATCAGTGGTATAAATTAACGGTTCACGCCGATGCATTTGATGCCAATGATCCTGTTAACAGTATTGATGCTGCTATTCTTCAAAATAACATACTTACCGAGATCTTAGACATCGATGATCCAAGAACGAATGATCGAGTTGATTTCGTTGGAGGAATCAGAGGAATGGGTGAATTAGAGAAACGTGTTAATAGCGGTGAAATGGCTGCTGCTTTTTCAGTATATCCAGTGAGTATTCAGCAGTTGATTGATGTGGCTAATTCTGGTAATGTAATGCCTCCAAAATGTACTTGGTTTGAGCCTAAATTGAGAAGCGGAGTTGTTTCGCACTTTTTAGATTAGATAATATTAAATTAAATTAAATTATACATTCTATTATATTATATTAAATCATTAGAATGTCTTGCACGCGTTACGCTTCGTTAAACGCGTGTCTTTGGTTTTTCGGTTACTCAGTTCTTCGGTTACTCGGTTCCTCAGTTCTTCGGTTCTTCAGTTCCTCGGGTTTTCAGTTCCTCAGTTCTTCGGTTCTTCAGTTTTTCAGTTTTTCGGTTTCTCAGTTCCTCAGTTCCTCAGTTTCTAATTTTTCTTCCTTAACTAGCAACTGAATAACGGATCAACTGAATAACTGTTTTTTACAATTCTTCGGTTTTTCGGTTTTTCAGTTTCTCGGTTCTTCAGTTCTTCGGTTACTCAGTTCTTCAGTTACTCAGTTACTCAGTTCTTCAGTTTTTCAGTTCCTCAGTTTTTCGGTTTCTCAGTTTTTCAGTTCTTCTTCCTTAACTATCAACTGAATAACTATTTTTTACAATTCTTCGGTTACTCGGTTTCTCGGTTCTTCGGTTTTTCAGTTTCTCGGTTCTTCTTTCTTAACTATCAACTGAATAACTGATCAACTGAATAACTCTTTTTTTTACAGTTATTAGGTTCTTCGGATGTTCTGTTCTTTATTTAGGATTTTTTTCTAATGGTAGGGCTTCGCACTTTGGCGGGAACATATTTGGTTGGGGCTTGAAGCGTTGATTTATCTTTTACGCTTCTTTTTTTTCTTCTTTTTCTTTTTGGAACTTTTGGTTAACCAACGCGAACGAATAGAATATGAATAATACAAATCCTGACTTTGCCCTGGATTTAATGTAAGATTCCAAATGAGTTGCTTTCCATTGGGACTACGCATTTTTTTGGAGTCTCCGTGGACTGTCAACTTGTATTTACCTTCATGAATCTGTGGAAGGCCTTGTACTAACTTTACATTTGTTGTTTTGGTTGATCCGTTGCATAAATCTATTCGGTAGGTTTTACTTTCTCTTCCTAGTAGTTTCGACTTCCAATTTTTCTTATTCATGTCATCCAAATAGGCATAAATCAATTTGGTGTCATCTAACTTAAATTCAATACTGTCCCGCTTGTTTTCTAGGTCTAAATTCACCGTTCGAAGGAAGATTCCATTATTAAAGACGTTGACTTTTCCTGCGTGTAAATTAGCTTGTCTCCAGTTTTTTAGATAGCCATTTAATTGAGCTGGTTTGTTCTTTTCAGGCTGTAATTCAATAGTGTAGTTCAACGGTAAAATGGATCGTTTGGCTACGAAATAGTCGGACTTTTCTCCTGAGGCAAGATTAACGGGCACTTCTACATCAATGACTTCGCCATTCT
The DNA here is from genome assembly GCA_965277185.1 of Cytophagales bacterium. Taxonomy (GTDB): domain Bacteria; phylum Bacteroidota; class Bacteroidia; order Cytophagales; family JAHDFW01; genus JAHDFW01. The sequence goes on from CBDICC010000025.1 coordinate 31,944, forward strand.
TCCCATGTAAACTGACTTGAACTTCTTCCCAGTCTTCTCCCGTTTTTTGCCAAATTTTTGTTTTATAGGTTAAATCTGCTTGTTGTACTGAGTCTACATAATTTAAATCATATCCAATTTTCCATTTTGCCTCTGTTACCATATAACTAAGATCTAATCTTATTGGCCCTGCTTCATTTGTTTGCACCAATATCTCCGCAGTTTTACTTTGAGGCTTTTTTCTCTTTTTTAACTTTATAATTGATTGTTCCAATCGGTCAAGTCCTTTCAATGCTTTTTGCTTCTTGTCCTGTAATCCTCTGATTATACTTTTTAATTTCAGAAACTTACCTTCAAAGTACGCCACTCTTTTCTCCAATTGTTCTACCGATAGTTCCGGTCTGTTTCCACTTCCCATACTTAACTGCTTATTCATCAACATTTGCTGGGTTAAATTCAATACTTCCGTTGAATCGTTGATTATCGACAACTGTTTTCCAATTAAGCGAATGGAGTCTTTTAACAATTTTAAATCAGTTTCGAATTTTATGGTATCAAATGATTGTTTCCGCCATTTAACTTGTAATATCTGATTAGGATCATCTATGGAAACACGTAATGTTGACTTGATTAAATTTGGACTTAAGCCCCTTAATATAAGCCGAGTTCTACCCTCACCTATTTTATTTTCTACTTTCCGGAAAATTTGGGCATTCCCTTTTTCGGTTACCGCGACTTTGTATAAGTCGGAATTTGGATATACATTCTTGACGATAAAAGGTAATAGAGATTCATTGTGCAGTCGATCCAGCGCCGTTACATAATATTGGTATTCTTTCCCGGATTCAATTTTCTTATCTACGTAAAATAACTGGTCCTTTTCGAGTATTGCTAACAGCGCATTAGGATCTTCGATATCTACTTGTGCTGTATCTGCAAAACGATATACGACGTACCCAACTGGATCTTCTCCATCGGGTGCCGTAAAGGACTTTTTCCAAGTAATTTTATTCTTACTTTTGGATGAGTTCACTTTTACAGATCTTGGTCTTCCAGGTGGAATTGAGTCTTTCCAAGGCATTGTCGGAAATAAACTCTTCTTTGAAAAATATCGAATCCGTATTGAATCACTGGTTCCCATACGGTTTTCTCTGAAATATTTCGTGCTGTAAAAAATACTTCCTTTTACATTTGGAATGCTCCTGTTAATCCGAATTTGAGAAGGAAATTGGCCTGCTTCATTCCAACTTTCATCTTTATTGTTTTCTATTTTATACACTGCTTGTCCTGCATAGACGTGTCTTCCAAAATTATTGTCAGACCACCATTGAGCTACAATATCATATCTAGCAGGCTTGTATTTTGTGCTCCAATAAATTTGGGGAGCTACGTAGTCTAACCATCCTTCTTGTAACCATTTTCGAGTGTCTAAATACAAATGATCGTATGCACTCAATCCTCTCGTCTTTGACCCTAATTCATCGAATCCTCTGTTACGCCAAATACCAAATGGACTTATTCCAAATTTCAATCGAGGCTTAATCTCACTTAATGTATCACTTAAGTTTTTAATGAAAATATTCAAATTTTCTCTTCTCCATTCATCCTTCTTTAATCCTTTTGGATTGTATTTGACAAAGGTGTTGGCATCTTTTAAGGCAATAGAATCGTTTGGATACGGATAAAAGTAATCGTCAAAATGAACTCCATCCACATCGTATTTTGATGCAACTTCTGCTATTACTTTTGTTATGTATTTTCGAACGCCTGGAATTCCTGGGTCAAGGTATTGCAATCCACCATAATTTGTAAGCCAAGATGGATTTTTTTGTGCTACATTATTTTCAGCAAGTGTGGCTGAACGTGTATTAGAAATTCTGAATGGGTTGAACCATGCATGGATTTCCATTCCTCTTTTATGGCATTCTTCTACTGCAAAAAGTAATGGATCATAGTATGGATTAGGTGCTCTCCCCTGCTTTCCTGACAACCATTTCGACCAAGGTTCTGTGTCACTATCATAAAAAGCGTCTCCTGTAGGACGTACTTGCAAAAAAATGGCATTGATTCCATGTTTTTGATGGAAATCCAAGATCTCAATTAACTCTTTGCGTTGCTTAGAGGGTTTTGTTCTTCCGGAAGACGGCCAATCTATATTTGTTACCGTAGCAATCCAAGCGCCTCTTAACTCTCGTTTAGGCGTTAATTGAATGGTATCCTGCGCTTGAAGTTCGTTGAACGTTAAACTGAGCAGTCCTGCTACAATTAAGAAGTATTTGAGTCTGACCAACAATGTACTTTGTTAATTTTTGTGCTGCGACAAATGTAAGCTAATATTTATTCATTCATCTGATAATTTGTTGCATTTCATCTATGGTTTTAATTCGATTTATTGTGTGCATTTTGACGATTGAAATTTTACTGATTCCAACTAAATCTAATCTTGTTGAATGGAATCAAACTAAAACAACCCAGATAAAGCGTTAACTTCATCCGGGTTGCAATCAAAATTTGCTAAAAAATTGTTATTGACTATACATGTCTATCTTCAAAATCAAAGCGCAATTTTGACAAGGTTCTCTCTCCATCGTTCTTAGTTATAAGTAGTTGATAATTTTTTCCAATTATCATTGGCTTTTTTAGTTAATCCGGAGTGATTATTTTCTTTCAACCAAAGTTGTTGTGCGTCTAATTCAAGATTGTACAAGAATAAAAAGTACTTTCCGTCTTTTACAATGAACTTGTTTGGATTCGCTCGAAATTTTGCACCTGCATAAATTCCAAATGCGCAGTATCCTCCGTACTGTGGCATATATTTCTTAGGATTTGCATCAAATGCTGTTTTTTGATCTGCGGAAGTGAAATAATATACCACTTTTTCATATTCCGATTTAAAGTCTTTCACTCCTTTCTGAGCTAGTCCTAGGTCTAAATAAGATACCGGACTGTACCCTGACAATGCAATATTGCTGTTGTCAATGTTGTTTGACATCTTATCTTGTGCAATTAAGATGTTCGTATTAAAAAGGGCTACGATCGCTAATACTGCTGTATATTTTATAAGTTTCATAGTGTTATGTTCTTTATTGATTGGGTTGGTGTTCTTTTTTGATTTATTAAAAATAATAGAATTGGATTTACTTAGATAAGTAAGTAGGTAATCCCAATCAATCAAATCAATCGTGTTTCTTAGCATGCTTATATTGCAAGCATGCATGTGTGTGTGTGTACGTTTAATTTTGACTAATTTGATTGACAGGGAATCAGAATGGATTTAGTTTTGTGCATCAAAATATTCCTCATTGATCACTTTTCCGTTTGAATCCCATACTCTTCTGATAATTTCATGCCAATGGATCTTGCTTCCATCCTGCATATCAAAATCAAATGTAAATTCAGATGCTGATACGTTTCCATCTACAATGGAATGATGTTTTTTGATCCCGTTTACTTTTGCAATTGCTCCAACAAAACCTTCCATTTTTTCTACCATTTGGTTTCTACCGGTGGTCGTCACTTTTCCATAATCAGAAGTATTTGCTTCGTCTGCGAAATAATTTTTCACTGCGTTTACGATATCTCCTTGTGATACCATGTCGTCCATTTTTAATACATTTTCTTTGATGTCCATTTTTACAATGTTTTTGGTTTTACAAATAATTAACAATGCAAATTTGGCGCAATATGGGCGTTAAAGACCTACAAAAAATGGTCTATCAATGGTACTTTTTATTTTTGATTGGTAATATAATTTGTAGGAGACTCCCCACTGTAATGCTTGAAAAACGCAGAAAAATGATTGGCTTCTTCGAATCCAAGTTCATGAGAAATTTCCTTTACAGAATTACCCTGACTAAGCATTTCCTTACTTGTATTGACTAAAAACTGTCGAATTAATTGCCCAATAGACACCTGTAATTCTTCCTTTACTTTATTTGAAAGGGACTTGGATGAAATTTTCAGTTTATCCGCATAGAACGCTACTTGTCGATCGGATTTGTGATGTGCACGGATTAATTCAAATAAGTTTTGAGCAAAAGTATCTTGATTTGAAAATTCCAATTTATCTCGGAATTCAACGGGCGTTGTTCCGGTTTGTTTTTTAAAGACTCTATTAAAATAAGCGGGGTCTTTATATCCATATTCATAGGAGATTTCTTTGATTGATTTTCCCGAGAAGGCAATTTCTTTCTTGGATTCCGTCAAGCGTTTATTTCCTAATAGATTTCGAATTGAAACCCCTACTTTATCGGTTATCAGCGAATACGCATTTGCTCCATCACCTCCCATTAATTTTACTAATGCCGAATTACTGAGGTGATTTTTGTATTGTTGATCCACCAGCTCCTTTACATCAAAAATCAAATGGTATTCGTCACTGTTTGCATTAAATGGATTTTGCCAGTACCAATGTTTAGAAGAAACATCTATAATATGCTGAGGCTCGGAAAATACCGTATTATTTAGATATCGTTGACAGTCGGTACATTCGGAGAAGTTTATATAGCCTAGTGAAATAAGATGTTTGAATAATACTCGAACTTCTGAATTGTTGAACAAATCTTCATCTTCAAATTCGATCTTCCGAACTTCAAAACCCTCTGAAAGAAACTTTATGTATTGCCCGGTTTCGAGAAAAATCAATTTATCCTTCCAATCAAAGTAATTTTTAAAGTCCACTTGAATACCTCCTGTTCCTTTCAACACATGATACATTGTGCGTTTGGTAACGAAATACACTTGATTTGGATTGGCTTGAAATTTAGATACCATCTCTGGTTAAGATTGTGTTTTAACTTGTTTGTATTTTATTTATTAACAACAACCCCACTAAGTTACAGATACTAAATTTTAGAAACAAGCATTAAAAAGGATGTCCAATCCCTATGTTAAGGATTAGATTGTTTTTTCGCCAAGTTGATTTTAAGGGATTTATGTTTTTTACAACCCAACGAGAACCGGTTGTTTTATATGGTATGTGAAGTGGGAACGCAAGATCGAATCGAATTAAGAAGAAATCGAAGTCAAATCGGGTCCCAATTCCTGTTCCTACTGCTATTTGTTCATAGAACGTATCAAACTTAAATAATCCTCCTGGTCGAAGTACATCGTCTCTTAATAACCAAATGTTTCCTGCATCTACAAAACCTGCCAGTTCCATAATGGAGTTAAGCTTCAATCTGTATTCCGCATTAAGTTCTAAATGCATATCTCCGGTCTGATCTAAAAAACTATTACTTGAACTCACATTCCCAGGTTCGACCGATCCGGGACCTAACAAACGACTTGAGAATGCTCTGATGCTATTTGAACCACCAGCAAAAAATTGTTTTTGATAAGGCAAGGAAGTAGAATTACCATAAGCATATCCTGCACCTGCAATGCATCTAATTGCGATTTGATCTTTTTTTAGATGTATGAACTTACGTCCTTCCAATAATAGTCGGGCAAATTGAGTGATAGAGACTCCAAATAAAGCATTGGGATCACTATTATTAGTTGATTTAACGGCATTAAAAACCCCATTAGCTACGTTTCCGGCTAGATTGGCGTGCATGTAAAAATAATAGGGCGTATGACCTTTCTTTTGAGGACGGTAAGTGAATTCATAATCCATTTCTGGGAGTAAATTATCACTAAAACTTGCTGCTAAGAATGGATTGGTTTGAATTAGCTGCTGGTATTCAACGGAGAGATCCCCTACTTTCAAATACGTTAATTTAAAGAGTCCAAGTCGATGTGCTACTTCTTTTTTCCAATGCCAATCGTAGTAAAATGATAGATTCACGCTGTTCAATGCAAATTGATTGACTCGTTTCTGAAAATTATAAGAAGCCGAAACGGAGGAAAATGGTTTCTTGAGATTCGGGTTTTCTAAATCTAATATTGGCAACTTATGTCCTGGCAAATCTAAATGTGATTCCATCCCGATTTCATACGCATTCAATCCACTCCTTGCTCCGCCTAATTGAGTTTCATAAGCAAATACCACACTTTTATAAAATTTCTCTCCTCCTCTAAACGCATTTTTATTGACATGCGAAATGCTAATTGCTGGACCAGTAAAGTTATTCGATTTAGAAACCAAACTAATCTCTGCTTTTAAACTATGTCTGACTTCCGGGGTTAAATAAATAGTCACATCCACAGCCGTATCATTCATGTTTTGCTCAGGAATCGCGTTAATGAATTTATACAATCCTAAGTTTCCCAAATCGGTTAAACTATGCTGGTGATTTGTATGCGAAATCACTTGTTCTATTTGATAATGCAAGGATTTACGCAATACTTTGCTTTTGAGAGATTTCACTTTAGAAATCATTTTTATGCCTTCGACGTCTTCTTCATCCGCTGATATGTAATCTGCTGAATCTGTTAAATGAAAGTCTGAATAGACCTTTATTTCACCCGTTTTATATTTAATTAATCCATCTGCAGGTGTATTATCTTTGATCGTCAGAAAAATCTCTGCTTTCCCACCTGAATTATTACTAGTATCTACTTCAAAAAGTAGATAATCTGAACTAAAATAAAAATAGCCCAAATCATGCAATTCGTCCGTAATACGCACTCGTTCATTCTCTAAATCAGTCAAATTTAGAATGGCATCTTTCTTTAAAAGTGTGTTTTCCAGTAGATCGTTTTCAATGCTTTTAAAATCCGGTATTTTAAAATCTGTAATGAAGGAGTGAATTCGCGTTGGTTCATTACTGGTAATGTTAAATGTAATGGATGCTTTTTTCTTTTTAGACTTGATTTTCGTTTCAATGTTAGCGTGGTAAAATCCATCGATTTCCATTACACGCCTTAGGTTTTGTTCATATTTTGGAAGTGGAACATCCTCAAGATAAGTAGGCTTTTTAGCAAAACGTTTGAATAACCATCGTTTTAAACCGGTGGAGTCATTTTTGTATTTATGGTAATACCATGCTTTTGGCCTACTTCCAAAGATTGTTTTCTTCGTGGGTGCTTGGTCTAAGACAATTCCCAACTCTTCATACATTATGCTTTTAGTCTCTCCCGACACTCCTGTTTCCAATACGACTTCATATTCATCCAAGTAGTATTGATTTGATTCGATGAATTTACGCGCAGTACAAGCACTCATTAAGTACAATACACCTATAATGGATAATATGATGACTAATCTCCTGCTCATCTGATCATTTCACCTTGGCTGTTTTATTCTTTTGAAGCAATTCTTTGAACTTATCGTAATTCTTAAGAAAAATAAAGGTAATGCCTGTTTTAATCACGTCTCCTTCTATTTCTCCTTCATATGTTCCTTTCCGATATACGCTTAAATTCAATCGTCCATCTTCTGAAAGTCGATAGGTTACGTTAATATCCGTGGACAAATCATTGGAACTTTGTCCGTTTGGATCGGCTAACCCTCCTCCTGCTGCTACAATGATTCTGTTGTCTAAAAAGCCCTTTTCAAAATTAAGTGAGACGGATGCGGATGGTTGGGCTTGATTTGAAGTTTCAGACAATTCCACATCCATGTCTACATTGAAATCCTTGATGTATTTTTGACTTAGATTATTCAATTGATTTGAAAGCATATCACTTACACTTTTATAGGCGGATGAATTTAGGGAACTGTTTCCATTACCACTTTCTCTTGCTGTAAATTTACCTAGTGTAAGTAATGAAAATACTTGCTTGATTTCTTCATCTTGTTGTCGATTGATTAATTCAAGGGCTGTTTCAATCGATGCTCGATTGGAGGAAGATGCATCCTCATCTAATTCAATATCATAATCAATTGTTGGTTTTAATACTTGATCATTTATATGCAACAACACGTTAAAAGGCAATCTGGAACTTGCGGTATTTTCATCGTCACCTTGTAATAAGGGTTTTGGAGACGTTTTAATCTTGTATGCACAGGTTATTTTCGAACGGGGATTGAATGGATCTCCTGTCCAAATTAATGTACTACCTGGAACGATGCTAAATTTCTTTTGAACGAGACTGTAGAAAGACAGTCGATACAATCCGTCTTTTACTTCATATGTACCATTGAGGGTCATTACCCCATTTTTCTCTGTTCTGAAAAACAAATTTCCGGATCCTGAAATCAATAAATAGTCTCCTGCAACCGGATCCATTATTATTTGCATGGTCGCTTTCGGATTGATTTCCAAGCGGGTATTTATTTCCATTTGTTGTTCCAATTCTTGGACGATTTTTTCCGCCCCATCGTTTAATTGATCTAAGGCCTTATCTCTTTTGACGAATTTTATTAATCCTTCATGCCTATTGTAGTCACGAGCATCTAAATACCTCATTTGCAAGGCGCTTTCTTCATCAATCTTAATGACCCCGTCAATGGCTAATTTACCTGCATCATCATGAATCTGAATGTTTGAAGTTGACTTTAACAATCCAAAATATTCAAGATCCGGGTCTTCTCCAGTCGTATTGAGCAATGTAAAATGATCCAAGTTCATATTAAATAAATACTGAATTGAATCGGTATTTCTAAAGTCCAAATTACCAAAAAACGTGGCGGACATGTTTTGTTCATCTTTTAACTCCAGCTTTTTAATATTCAATTGATTATCCTTGATCCTTAATTGTCCTTGATCAATGGAATAAGCTGTATTTGATAACATGGAGTGTGTATAAAGGTTATTTAACATCAAATTCCCATTTACTTTTATATCCTCCGTTGGTCCTGCTACATTGAATTTGCCGGATAAACTTCCTTTTAATGAATCTAAGTATTCTGTAGCAAATGGTGCTACCGAGGCTACATCGAATTCCTTTAAGATAATGTCCGAGTTTAAAAGGCTGTCATTTACGCTATAGGTAGTTAATGTTTTTAAATTGATTGCATCACCAATAGCATTTAAATTAACAATGTAGTCTTTTTTAGCATTTTGACTTAGTGTAGATCGGATGTCACAGATGGTATCTTTTCCATAGGATAAATTAAGAATTTCCAGGTTTGCATCTGTTGTGAAGTCACCAAACACGTCATAAGCGTTTAATTTGGTGTGTAACGCTCCGTTAATTTCTTTATAGTCTTCTGATAAGGAAGCTCCTATTTTAGCTAGTTCTAAGCCGTCCAAATCGATTTTGTAGTTGGTTGATCCATCAAATCCTTTATTCCCATTAATTAATACGACTTTTGGGCCATTACGTACTTCTATTTTTCCCGCACATGTTTTGCCTTCTGATAATTCTAGAAAATTCCCTTGATTTACTTCCCACTGCTTTCCTCCTACGTAAACCTTATTTTGAGGTAATGCAATGGTCCACTGATTTGTATTGTTTTCGAATAGATTTGTTGCCAATTGAAACTGATGCACACCTGCCTTGTTCCAAATATCCAATAAGGTTTTAATTGTGTCTTTTTCAAATCGCACGTCAATGTATGTTTGAGGAATGGTATACTCATCGTAATTTGTTGAATCCAATTTAAACTCCATTTCTAATGAATCTAAACTACAGTTCAACATCAACTTCGGGTGACTCAATATAACTCCTTCGTATATAGCATTTTCTAAAGATAAATTTGAATGAATATCACCGGTTTTACCAGTATAACTTAAATCAATATCAATGTCACCGATCTCTGTAATTTCCGGGATAAATTCATGAGCTATTCCTGTTAAATCTCTGATTCGAATATCTAGTTTAGCTTTACCTTCTTCCTTGATTAAGTAATCATAAGCCAATGAATCTGTATTTCCGGGAATGTGACTAATGATGGTTTCGCTTATTTTCTCACTAAATTTCGTGATTGGAATATTCCCATTATAGTGTGCACTTAATCTTTTGGAATCAAAATCAATTTGAGTCGTGCTTATCGAATCGATGCGTGTATTTCGGAATGTAATATTAATGCATGGTGAGAAAAAAGAAGTGTCTTTTGTAACTAACGCAATCTTATTAAGTGCCAATGTTCCATTTAATTCATCCACTTCACTCCCTTCAAAATCTACATTAATCGTCGTTTTTAGATTGTGAATTTGTTCGTTAAATCCTAATGCATTCAGATTAAGCTGATTTAAGGATCCGGATACCGTTATATGTGGATTCTTAGTTATTGAATTAGCCAGTAGATTGAGGTGAAGGTTGACTTTTTCATCATCCATAGACACTTCACCCGAGAATTGATCATTTTTTAGGTCCCCTTTTGTATGAAATTTGGAGAATGACTGTTTATTCCAATAAAACTGCGCTAAATTAATGTCATACTTCATTTCAGCAGATAAGACATCAAATCCTTTTCCTGAAACATCTATCGTGCCGTGCACTTTATTTGGGAGGTCTTTTTGATATGAATTTGCAACATAATCATGGAGTTTTAAAGTTCCATTTAATGCATATACTTCTTTGCTCGGTTGTAAGCGAGTGAGAAATGTTAGGCGATTTTGATCAGCGATGATATCTGATACAATATCCATATTCTCCATCGTTCCATTTATAGTTGATTGAACATTAAATGTGTCTTTAAAACTTAAAAATCCTGTACTTAACTCGTTTAATACCAGCAAACCTTCGGCATCTAACTGCATTGTATGGTTTAACTTGTCAAACTGCATTTTGGAAGGATTAAATGGATTTTTTATTACACCATTCACATTGGTTTGAAACATGCCTTTTTGAAAAACTATCAAATTCTCACATTGTAGAATATCATTCTTAATGCTTATTTTGGCTTTTGCTTGAACGGGTTTAAGCATCATTTTGCTTGGAAGAGCTAGAGTTGAATCCGGCATCTCCAAAACAGCTAGAAGTTCCTTTGGGAATAGTTTCGCATCTTTAATGGTAAAATGGGCTGATTTGTCCTTAAACAATGAAGGATCCAAGGGTTTTCCAATTATGCCTGGCCCTAAAAATGCTGAAATAAGGTAAGAGTTACCTGTTGCAATGGAAATATGTTCAATAGCTGTTGTTGAATTGGAAATAAGGCCTTTCGAGCTAATTTGGATCGATTGCTCGAGTAAATTTGATCTCGTTTCAAATGTATTTAGATCATATTCTATTTTATCTTGATTCAAATGCAAATTAGGTACATCTAATTCTAACTGCTCAAAGTTCATTTCTGAGTTTTCTTTACCCATTAAATCCTGCTGAACGATTCGAATAGACCCATCACTGATTTTCATATTTTTCAGTGCTAAACTAAGCTCAGGTAAATCTATGCGAATTGGCTCCTCGTCTACTTTATTTGCTTGAGTCTTTTGAATTTCAGTAGAATCAACCTCTGTTTGTTTTTCTTCCTTTTCAGTTATTTGAACCATCAATATCTCTGGTTTGATGATTCCAAATGAACCAATTTTGTAAAGTGCTTGATTCAAATCCAACGCTACATTCGTCATGTAAAATGTTCCGAATTCAGAGTTTAATTGCAGGTCTTTGCGATTGGTATAATTGACCGTGGTATTGGTTATGCTTAAAAAATTGGAAGATACTTTTGGTAAAGTATCCGAAGAATAGGTGTCTTCTTCGGTATTATCTATGGAGGGTTGAATCGAACTTACAATATCAATACCATCTATCATTATCGAATCGAATGTAATGTTGGATTGAATGTCGCTGCCCCTAAGATGGGTAGAAAAGGTTTTTAACGAAGCATTTATAGAATCTTGTGTTAAAGCTGTGATGTATTCAAGGCTGATGTCTTTAAGGTCAATTGAGCCTATTCTTATCGGCATTGAAGACTCAGAGGTATCAATTGATTGGGATACGGTATCGGAAGTGGCGAAGGCATTAATTAGAAAGTCGTAGGTCCAAATGCTGTCCGTGTTCTGCTTAATTTCAGCATCTACCCCCTTTAAAAGAACAGATTCAATGTAAATTTCACTTTTTAACAGGCTTTTAACTGAAATATCGCATTGTAGATTCTCCAATGCCACAAAGGCCTTTTTCTTATTGGGTTGATAGACTTTTACTTTATCCAAACTGGTTTTTCCTGTAAATAAGGAAAAAGACAAATCCTCTATATCAACTTTGATTTTATAGTTTTTCTCGAGATATGATAGCCCGACATCTTTGATCAGGTTTTGAGTGAAGGATACATGAAGTAAAAGTAAGCATGCTACCAAGAATGCGGGAATGGATAATAGCGCATACTTACTGTATTTTTTAATTTTCTTCATCAAGGGCTATTCGAAGGAATCAAATTGAGTTGAACCATTCGAGCGGCAAATTAACTGAAAATTGTGCAGACTTTCGAGTCTTTGAAGATACTTTACTTTAACTAATCTCGATTTAGAGACGATTGTGTTTTACCTATGGCCTTGCATTCGAATCATTGCTTCATTACAAATTAATTGACTTACAAATGGCTTTCGACTTTTATACATCTTCTAGAGATGTTAAATATAACGTTCTCCCCTCTTTTTTATCATCTTACTAGAAGTAATTCACCCTTTTCTAGATGGTTTTTCATCCTATTTGTCCATTGGAATTAAGCCTTCAATTTCTCCCTCTTTTACTATAAATAAGGCATTTAGAATTGGAGCGTTTCCATAGGAATCATCCGCATATGTAAACTTATGTACTTTTACGAATGTTTCAATATTGGCTTCATCGGCATCTCTTCCTATCACAGTCATTACCGTTCTTCTAGGAATAGAGACTAACAATTCTTCTGATCCAAGCATCTCATGTGCCTTCATCATGTGACTTTTACATAAGATTTTTTCACTGCTAAAGTCTTGACCTGATGCGAAAAGCATTTTCCCATGCTCATCGTCCGTCATTTCAAATTCCTGAGGGTAATTTTCAAGATTATCGTTTGCTTCCTGAAGTACAGCCGCTGGATCCTTGCCTTCCAAATCCTGTGGCATTAGAAATACGAAGTTCGTTGGGGCATCATACCCATATGCAATGACCAATGATGGTTCCTCCTGCGTACCAAATAATGTTTGTTTAAGTGCTCCTGCTTGTATTCCAACCCAATCACCCGGTTTTAATACTGGATACACTTTATTGATTTCGCCAGACTTAATTTGCTCAATTTCTTTTTCAACATTCTTGTCTGATTCTGGATTTCCGCCGCCAAATATTTTTTTGAATAATCCCATGATTAATTTGCTATGTAGATAACGATTAGGTTTGTTTTACTTTAGGTTAAGAATAGGTTAAACATACAAAAAAAATGTTAAACAATGAATTATTGAGATTCAACAATCGATTTAGAATTGATGTAATTTACCCGAGAGCTTTGTAATTGAACACATTGGCATGCGTAACTGCTTCGCCTCAAATCTAGGACAAGTCTAGTCTTTATTAGGAAGGATTAAATTGATATGATATTATCTTGTTTCCTCTTTTAAATTGGAATTTAACCTGTTAGGTTTACAACTCAAAGAATCAAACCGATACGTTCGTTCCCTTCAATTATGGATCTTTTTTTAAATTTCATTAATCAGTTTCAACCTCTTACCGAAGTAGAATTTAATGCAATGTCTGAAGGCCTGCAATTGGAGCAACACAAAAAAGGAACCTTTCTTATAAAAGAACAACAATATTGTAACCGTCTATATTTTGTACAAAAAGGATCGGCTAGGGCTTTTTTTAATAAGGACGGTAAGGAAGTTACAACTTGGTTTGCTTTTGAAAACCAAGTACTAACCTCCTATTATAGTTTTATTAGCCAAAAGAAGAGTTTGGAAAGTATTCAACTATTAGAGGATACCACGCTCTACTCCATTCACTATGACAATCTTCAACAGCTTTATACTGATTTTCATGGAATTGAACGATTGGGAAGAAAAATCACTGAATTCTATTATCAATGGCAGGAAGAACGATTGTTTTCACTCCAATTTCATACTGCCAAAGAGCGATATGAAAAACTATTGATTCAAGAACCCCATTTATTGCAAAAAGCGGCTCTCGGACATATTGCATCCTATCTTGGAATCACACAGGAAACGTTGAGTCGAATCCGAAAGAAATAATCATTGCTTTTTGATATATATCAAAGGAATTGTGTGAGCGTGGACTTAGTTTTGTACTTAAATACGAAACGGATTCACACTTAACTCCGTCGTTACTTGCTAATCGAATTTTTATGACCAGACTATTTTTAATCCTTGCAGTTCTAATATCCACTAATATTTCGGCTCAGAAAACCACTTTTGGAATTGGGTTGGGATCCGGGAAATTTCCTATAGAGGAAGATCTTGATCCCAATGTCAATATTACATTCGACATGCCCGTTAGTTTTACCAGTAATTTTTCCTACATCCAAGAGAATGGAGTTGGTTTATCGTTAAAGCTGCATTATATGGAAAGCAGAGCGATCGGTAATAACTGGTTGACTAATGATACGGTAGATGGTTACGTTAATTCAACTACGTTTTATACCCTTTTCACCAAGAAGTGGAAACAGAAGAAAATCCAATCAGGAATGGATATCGGGCCAGGATATAGTCTTGAAAACTATTTACGCCAACCGGAAACATATCCAAAAAGAAGTAACTACCTTAATTTACTTATAGGATATAATGCCACTTATACGTTTAATGAAAATTGCGCTTTGCGATTGGAACCAAACCTTATTTTTACCGATTTAGCAAAAGGTATTGGTTATATGACGGGCAAGTGGAATGGACAAAGCGTTGGTGAGGACGTTTCTTTTATTCTGAATGTTGTATTTGAATTCAATCTTACGAAAAATCCGTAAAATCAGGTTTGTGATTCAATTTAACTTAATACTTCCGCTTATCAAAGCGATTATCTAGGCTGATTTTTAGTAGTTTGATTAGAAATGTGGGGGGAATAATTGCAACAACCTAATCAAATTATCACTGCATTACCCTGTGCCCCCCAACATTCTACATGTACGGAACCGCCCAGAACCGCACATTTCTTTTAAGAATAACTAAATTATTCTTTTATCACTTTACCTATTCCAAGCAATTCATTCTCTGCTTCAATTTGAAGGAAATATAATCCGCTAATTGGTGGTAACGTTATTTGTAAGAAATTGCTATGTACCGTTGGAACTTGCATTAATTCCTCTCCCAGTACATTGAATACCCGAACTTTTAAATTAGCATATTGCTTATCGCCACTCAACTGAACTCGAACATCACTTTCTGTTGGATTTGGTACAATTTTAAATCCTAAAAGGTCCATTTTAGAGGCTATATTGCCTATAATAACGTTTTCACAATTGGAAATAAGAGAACAATTGT
The DNA here is from genome assembly GCA_965277185.1 of Cytophagales bacterium. Lineage (GTDB taxonomy): Bacteria > Bacteroidota > Bacteroidia > Cytophagales > JAHDFW01 > JAHDFW01. The sequence continues at coordinate 47,093 of CBDICC010000025.1, forward strand.
CCATTAATACTTCCACGGCATAATTTCCTGAACTTTCTGGAATAAATGACGAATTCGTTGCTCCTGTAATCGGTTCATTATTGTTGTCGCAATCTACCCATTGATAGGAAGCCATTGAATCGGTACTGGCTACTAAACTAGCACTCAGCACGTCCCAGCTAATGCTTATTTGATTTACCGGAATCGTTAAATTGAGTTCAATAACACTATCACACCCCATAATGTTGTCCAGAGTATCAAAATAAATACCTGATTGCGTGTATATGTTTCCATTTGCACTTGTGTAAGCATCACAAACCGTATCCGAAACGAATACTAAATTTGAATTAAATATGATCAAGTCTATTGTTTCAATTGAATCACAACCGTATTGGCCAATTAATGTATCTGAATATAATCCGCTTGCGGTCCAAATTGTTCCTTGATCCGATTCAAATTCATCGCATCCATCTTCAAAAATGGTATCTCGATGCTCTTCCCCAATCACAATATTTCTTACAACAATGGAATCACAACCTCGTTGACTCAAGAGCGTATCTGAGTAAATTTCTGAGTCAAATAATGTATCTCCCTCCACGGTTATGTAAAACGAGCATGCGGTATCATACTCTACTCGATTGAATTCATTTACTATTTCCAAATGAATGGTTATAATGGAATCGGTACATCCATTTGAAGCTTCTAACGTATCTAAATAGATTCCAGATGTTGTCCAAACATAGGCTTCGCTTGGAGATTCATAATCGACACAAGCTGTATCGAAAATGGTTGAATATTGATCTTGAAGAACATTTAGGTTAATTGTAATAATTGAATCGGAACAGCCATTTATGGTCGGAATCGTGTCGACATAAACCCCTGAAGTATCCCAGTTATATTTCCCACTTGGAGATGTATAGCTTCCACATGATGTCTCGTTCATATTCGAAGTTACCGAAGCTGCAATTGTTAAGAAAATAGTCGAATACGTATCACATCCTACCGCATTAATCAATGTGTCCGCGTACTGTCCAGATACATTCCATACATATTTTCCACTTGGAGAAACGAGGCTGTCACATGCGGTTATATATGTTGTGTCGTACAAATATGAGCTGATTGTCAAGTTGATTGTAATGATTGAGTCAGCACAACCATTCAATACTTGCAACGTATCTTCATATATTCCTGACATATTCCATGTGTATTTCCCACTTGGAGATGTATAGCTTCCACAGGTTGTTTCATTGATGGATCCCATTGACGGAGACGTAATCGTTAAGAAAATAGTCGAATAAGTATCACATCCGGTTGCGTTTACAACTGTGTCCGAATACGTTCCTGAGGCTGTCCAAATATATTTCCCGCTGGGGGAAACTAAACTATCACACATGTTCACATAGGTCGTATCATATACATACGGATTGATAGTTAGGTTAATGGTGAAAATCGAATCTGAACAACTATTTAGACCTGAAATAGTATCTAAATAGATTCCTGTTGTGTTCCATGTGTATTTCCCACTTGGAGAGGTATAACCTCCACAGGTTGTTGCATTTATGCTTACTAGATTGGGAGACATAACTGTCAGAAATATGGTAGAATAGGTATCGCATCCGATTGCACTAATCAATGTGTCCGCATACGTTCCTGATACATTCCAAACGTATTTCCCACTTGGAGATATAAGGCTGTCACATACGGTAGCATAGGTTGTATCATAGACGTACGGATTAATGGTAAGATTAACGGTGATTATCGAATCAGAACAGCCATTAGAAGCTTGCAGAGTATCTTTATAGATTCCTGTTGTGTTCCAAAAGAATTTTCCACTTGGTGAATTATAACTTCCACAAGAAGTAGCATTCAAGTTTGTATTAATCGAAGGTGCTATGGTTAAGAAAATCGTAACAAATGTATCGCAGCCCAATATATTAAGAACTGTATCTGCGTATTGTCCAGAGGCTTTCCATACATATTTTCCACTTGGCGAAACTAGACTGTCACACATGTTGACATAGGTTGTATCGTACAAGTATGGATTTACTGTTAAGTTAACCGTTATTATCGAATCAGAGCATCCATTAGCAGCTTGTAAGGTGTCTTTATAGATACCTGTTGTGTTCCAAATGTATTTCCCACTCGGTGAGTTGTAACTCCCGCACGCCGTTTCATTGATAGATGAATTAATGGTTGGAGCAATGGTCAAATGAACAACAAAAAAGGAATCACAGCCTATTCCATTTGCTATTGTGTCGGCGTAAATTCCGGTTGTTTTCCAAATATATTTTCCGCTTGGGGAAATCAAGCTATCGCAGATCCCAACATACGTGGTATCATAAATGATGGGACTAATGGTTAAATTTATTGTAATAATGGAGTCACATCCGAATTGGCCTGCTCCAACTAAGGTATCTTTAAAAATTCCAGAGCTAGTTAAGGTTAGACCTGAAGGCGTTAGATAATTGTTACATGCATTCACTGAAATTGAATCTTGAGTAGTACAGCTACTTAAAAGAATGGTGCCGGTAATAGCCTCGCAATGATTTGATTCTAGGTTTTCTACATTGATGGAAGTTACCATAAAATCATATGATCCTAATGGAAGAACCGGAGTAGTGTAACTGGTAACATTAGCCCCTACCGTCGCCATAATGGTATATTCAGAAGTTCCTGTTATTTTTTGACGAATGACAAAACCTGTTTCAGAAGATGCGTTGTCAGTCCAAGAAAGCATCGCTGTATTACCACTTGCATTTATAGTTAAAGTTGTTGGAGATGTTGGTCCATAAAGACCATATTTATTTAAAATCAGGGCAAATTGAGCATTAATTTTTGAAACATAAGTTGCATCAAACTCTGATAAATACTTGGTATACCTTGTCTGCTGATAACCTAACCTAGCAAACATTGCATTGTGATAGGTTGTATAATCTGCTAAACTTTGTGGAGCAACCTTACAAAAATAGTGATCGATTAATTCTTTTACGCGTTGACTTTTTGGAAGTGGACTTAGTAGTGTTGCCAAACTGTCCGTTGGGTTTACACCCCAAAAATGGAATAATGGAGCAACGTTTTCGCCGGTAACATCACATGAATATTGTATAAATTCGTCTCTACCTGCAATGCTTTGAAATGCCGGATTGCAGGTCACCGTGCTATTCTGAGCTACTCCAGCCGTATAATATTTGCCAAAAACCTGTGAAACTGTATCCCAAGAATACGCACGGGCAAGATCAAGATACTTCGCCCATCCTCGATGCTGATACTTCAATTGTTCTTTATCCACCATTGGGGCTGAGGTGTCGTATGACATTGGAATGTTGTTTCGAAAATTATCGGTAATGATCCAATCAAATGCACCCTGATCAAAATTATTTACTTGATTCGTTACGCCACTATGTGCAAAAGCTGAATCGGGACTCATTTTGTAGACAGTTTCGTTGAAATACGCCATAGGTACATGCACAATGGTTTCTGCTTCGAATTCACATGGATGAGCACTGTCATATTCCATTGTTGGATGCATTGCCGTATGTCCCATTTCATGACTTAGAATAGGACTTGGAATATCCAGTAAAACATTGACTGGATCCCAATTTGAATTTATATGATTTAGTTCTGGAATAGTAATTACTGTGGGATAGCCTGATCCGTATGCTGGCGTAACTAACTTACGGTCTGCTGTGTAGAATTCGGCTCGAATTCTTGTATCGATCGGTCTTCCTCCAGCAAATCGAAAAGCATCCATAATTGAATCCCATCGTGCCATAATCTTGTCTGGAGCCAGTGCTTTTGATGCATTTGAAATCGGAATTGTAAACATGTATTTGTCTGATTCAAAATCTGCCCATGGTGCATTGGTATTTTGTATATCAGTCAGCCAGGTGGCTACGTTTGTATGTTTTCCTGCTCTCCATGAAAAATAAGGTGCTTTGACAGCATGATTAACCGTTACATTGAACCAACCCAAATTGGATCCGTCAGGAACTTTGATGTAAATTCCTCCACCGTATGGATTCGCTATTTTCGTTTTAAGGCTTGTTATTGGATACTCCAGAGAAATATCTCTTGGTCGATTGATTGCTCCAGGGTTCAGGTTTCTGAAATGTACTCCCGCCACTACCGATAAACCTTTATTTACGCAAGCCAGTGGCACTTCAATCGTAACCGTATCTCCTGCTGCCAAATAGTAACCTGTTGGTCGAACAACGAATTCCTGCATCCCATAAGCTGCTGCTATGTCTATGTTATACGTTCCATTTACCTCTACAACCCCGCCAATTGTACGCGGAGCCGTATCTGCTACGCTACCCGGAAATAAATCGCCAAATTCAAATTTCACTCCATGAATACTATCCATATTAGTTGAGTTGAATTCCGTATCAAAGACGTGACCTTGACTAAATAATACTACTTGATCGTGCACGGCCATGGAGTCTTCCAAAATATGACTACTGGTATTTGGTGTAAATAATGGAGGGTTTAATTCTTCATATTTTGCGGTGTAAGCAAATAATGAATCCTTCACTTGTTGGTAATTTGAAAACGGAAGTCCCAATTGGATCGTTGAATTATATGCTTGCTTTTGAGCTTCGGAAAGAGAAACTGCTCCAATCAAATCCTGATAAAGCCAGTGATACGCACTTCGAACATCATTGCTAGAAGCGGAGGAAGGAAACGTAAATTTCAATTCATCGATTCCTATTTGGCCATACCATGGAAAAGGCTTGTTACCTCCGTACCCTCCTATTGTAAACGTTCCAGTTTTAACCGCATTTCGAAATTCATTTGTATTAAATCCATTAAAAAAAGTTCCTATCTTAGATGTGGAATCCACTATGATTTTCCAATAATTGGCATTTAGATCCATACTAACACTGACGGAATGCCATTGGTCAAGTGTGAGATTATTAATTGATCCTGAACCATTTGCAGTACTGTCGGCATAAGCCAATATCAAATTTGCACTCGTACCTATCGTTGCATAAATGGTAAAACCTGGATTCTGCCAAAATGCAGACGATATAGGAGATTGATCCGTCATTATACAGATGGGCTGACCCGCTGTAAATTTGATGTCAAATGAAATATCTAAACTGTTTTGAGCGAAAAGGGAATCACTCAATGCAGATGGTAATATTATTTTACCTGTAGTATCTTTTACGTCTGCATAATCTTTTGCTCCAGTCACATACGAAATGTCTGTTGTAGTGGTTGCGTGATAGCTACCTGCGTAATCGTTGGCGTCTGCATTATTGAAGTGATAATACGCGTTTTGTCCATTTGACTTTACTCCTACAAAAAGACAAATTAAAACAAATAAAATAGGGAATATTGGGCGATCGTTTCTCATTATAATTCTTTCATTAAGTTTCTTATTCTAAAATTGATTAATCCGGTGCTCGCAGAGAAATAAATTCCATGAATAAGCCTATTTTGGGTATGAGATGTTCACCTCTGTTAATTGAGATAATTAAGCGAAGAAGACTTATTTTTTTCTATTTGATCAATCGCTTTTTGAATTGCGGTATTAAATCGCTCCCTTCTCACTGGCTTTACAAGATAATCGGTCGCACCAATGAACTCTGATATCTCTACATAATCGAAATGTGCTGTACAAAATATAATTGTAGGTTGATTTTGGGTTGGAAGAGAACTTGCCAGTTGAATTCCGGACTCTTCTGGCATGTTAATATCAAGAATCAAAATGTCAACTTGCTGTTCGTTTAATATTTCACGTGCCTTTTTCGTTGAGCCACATTGAAGAATGTCCCCTATGCTAGGCAAAAGGTTCAGAAAAGCCACAATGATATCTTGTCCCAATTGTTCGTCATCCACCACTAGGCAGTTAAATTTATTTTCATTACCTGGTAAATGATTTTTCATTTTATTCGTATTAATTATTTTGGAAACTGTCCTTTTATCGTACGAGCGTGACATGTCCTTTTTGACTATAAAGGTTTCCTCCCTCGTCTTCATAGTTTACTTTGTAAAAATAGGTGCCGTCCGAAAGAGCATGATCTCCTTCGTTATTTAATGTGCCGTCCCAACGCAATTCATCTTCGTCTGATCGAAAAACAAGGTTTCCCCATCGATTGTATACTGTGGTTTCAACAATGGCTATTCGCGATTGCTCTACGGGTATGAAATAATCATTCAAACTATCATCGTTTGGCGAAAATACATTTGGTAATACAAGACTTATTTCACAACCATTTTCGCTTGAAACAGTAATTTCTATGGTATCACTCACCGTACAGTTTTCTTTGGTTAATCGCACAATGTAAATTCCAGATGCGCCCACGCCAATTATATTTTCAGTAGAGCCATTGTTCCAAACCAAGTCTAGGTCTTGATCCTCCACATAAATATCAATGGTATCTGCAATGCAAATCGTGGTGTCATTTCCTAAATCAACAGATGGTAAATTGGGTATGATATACTCCATTTCATCGTCTGCCGTACAACCTCCTTCATTTGTTACTGTTACCGAATAAGTTCCAGGTTGATTCACAGTTAAACTTAATCCTGTAGAATTGTCACTCCATTCGTATTCTTGATTTAAACCAGCTTCGCCTGCTACCAATACGAATGATGTATCCGTACAACGGGTTATATTTGATCCTAGATCAACATCCGGAGAATCATAGATTCGAATTGAATCTATTAATGTTTTTTCACCTAAAATTGAAGAGTACATGGTTAATTCAATCAAGTATTGACCTGTATCGGCATAAATATGACTAAAGGAGTCCAGCATTGACGTGGTGCCATCTCCTAAATCCCATAGAACGGAATCTACCGCATCTGCTTCGTAGAAGAACGAATTCGAATTTCCAAGACATATTTTATCTGAGATGAACATGCATCGATTAAAAACATTATTAGGGAGCGCAGCTAAACCGCCTTGACTCATTCCTGGTACTACAAATCCGAACATATTTGCATCACATGCTAATCCAGCTAAGTTGGGACTATTTATTATACCGATCGTATTATGATTCCATCTTGAATAATATATTTTACCATCTGGAGCTAATTGAAGAGACCCTCTTAATGCTTGCACTTGTGTGTCGACGTCTACCCTTGAATTTCCAATGTCCTGCGAACTTCCTGCGTTTAAATCGTATTGATATAATTTACCGAAAGGGCTGGTTCCTTCTGCGATATAAAGGAATTGTTCATTTGGTGAAAATTCAATTCCATATACCCTACCATTATTAAATGAGGATAGTGTAGCAATATTATTGCCTAATTGGCCAGTTGAATTATCGAATTCGTAAACCATTGCGGTATCGCTGTCATAACAAGCAAACGCTATTTGTGAACCAGATAGGTTCCCTTTAATTTGGCCTATCGCATGATCAGCTATGCTTAGAGAAATCGGGATGGAATTGTTTACACTTGCAAGGCTTAAGCCTGTCGAAGTTAACAAATAAGAACGAATTTCCTTTGAAGTCATATTGTGTGTTAGAATCCAATAGTCCTTTTTGTTGGCATGTTGAATTGCGGCAAGTTTTTCAGAACTGTTAGTTTCAATAACTATATTTTTTTGGCCTGGAATAATATCGCCTAACCCATTGTCCAATGTTATATCAACCACATTATAAGTTATACTTCCTGTTAATGATGTTGAAGTGAATAAATAAAATAAACTATCACTTTCTGGTAAAGGAACTATCAACCCGGATGTTGTACTACTTGTATGTCCCATTAAACCTGCTCCATCTGGCATCGTTTGGTGATTTTTATTCCAAATATACCTTCCATCTGAGTAAAAAAGTAAACTGTCATTTTTATCCAGTACGACGGTATTTCCTTCGAAATTCTGTGTTTGACCACCAGATAAGGGTACCGCAGTTCCTGATCGAAAATCTATGCCTGAGTTAAATCCAAAATACCATACTTTACCTAATTGAGCCTGACTGGTAGCTACTAGAAAAGTGAGTACTATTAACGATATGATCTTTATTTTATTCATGGGACGATTGTTGAATATTTGATTAGAGTTCGTTTACCTTATCTTACTTCTACTTCTGCACGAAATAACTTGTTAATATTCTGAATTACAGATATTTACTTATTATTTATCAGATATGTTTTGCCGCTTTATTTTACGATTAATTTCGTAAATTCGGAATAGGCCAAATTGGAGGTTGTCACTTTCAAAAAGTAGATTCCCGGCTTTAATTGAAGCATCATCTTATGATCAGCTGTTTCATTTTTCGAGACTAATGAACCTTCAATGTCAAATACCTCAACCATTAATGGCGTTTTTTCTGATTGTATAAAAAGCTGCCCGCTTGAAGGATTGGGATAAACTATTGTTTTTATATTTCCATTGGAACTAATTCCTACTCGACTATTCAGTACTACTTCAATACTATCTTGACAACCAATCGTATCCATGGCGTAAACAACATAACTACCTCCTGTCAAATTGGTAAAACTTCCTGAATCTTGATAAGCCATCCCATCAATTGAGAATGTTAAACCTGATAAACCAGATGCAGAAGATACTTGGATTAAACCGTCGTTTCCACTGTTACTTTCGTCTGTAGTAACTGAGGAAAGGTCCAATGTGGATGGACCAATAGTAAGCTCTAGTACGAGTACACTGTCTAAGCCATTTTGAGCAAGTAGCGTGTCCAGGTATGTACCATTTTGGGTAATAGTAGCTCCAGAACTTGCAGTGTATGGTCCGCAAGAAACCTCATCTAAATAAGTACGATTTGTCTTTTGAAATAGTTTTGCTCTGCCAGACTCCATGCAATTTGCCGTGAAATTTGGATCGCCAGTTATTATATAATTATCTGATAAATCCAGCGGTTTAAATGAAAATCCAGACAGAACCGTCGTATATGAGGCATCTATTAGTGTTGATTCAGTTGAATCCGTCCACCCTGAGCCATCATTTTCATAAATCGCAATGTTTCCACTACTTTGTCCCGGTGGTGGAGCAATTGCTACGGCAATTGTGTTTTTATAAATAGAAAGTCCCATTCCGGTATTACTATTTAGTATCGTACCTGGCCAACGTGCGATTTGAGTCCAAGTTCCTCCCACTTTTTCCACGACAAAAACAGAACCGTAACTAGGATCATTAAACTGATCAGCAGGTTCTGAAATGACCACTGTACTATCATAAACGTCCACGAATTGACCAAACGATTCAAAAAAACCAGGATCTGGAGATGCGAATTCAGCTATTTCTGTTGCGTTTTGCCAACCTGATACCGGTTTTTCAAAAATATATGCTGCGCCAGATGGCAAAAACGGAACCCTAGTCAATGGTGCACCTGAAACAATAATATTGTTATGTATGCTTACGGAGCGGCCTAAACTGTGTGTGTTCATTGAACTTGAGGTAAGTATTGCCGTTTCTGTCATATTTGTCCAATTTGCTCCGGGCTTCACATATACATATACCGCCCCCAAAGTCGTATTATGACCAGACGCACCTGCTACGATTACATCCCCATCAATACAAACTGAAACGCCAAGAGCTAAATTTGTTGTTCCAATTGAAGCTGAAAGTTTTGCTGTTTCTGTAGAGGAAGTCCATTCCAATCCAGATTTTTCATATATGTATACAGATCCCGTTGATACTCCGAAATTCTGTGCTTTTTTAGAACCTACAGTGATTACATCGCCTTCTATGTCCACTGAGTACCCAAATTCAGCGTCTATTGAAGAGTCTGAAGGCATTAAACGTGCGATTCTAATCCAATTTAATCCATCGTATTTATTTACATAAACAGCGCCAGATCTATTGTTTTCCGCTGCTACTCCTATAACAGATATCTCACCTTCGATCGCCACTGAATTACCAAAGTGATCTAAACTATTTCCCATGAGATTTTGATAAATCTTGTGATTTTCAGTAGCGCTATTCCAATTATTGCCAGCTCGCACATAACTATACACGGCACCAGCGTCAAAATTTTGTTCATCCTCAAATAAAGCTGAAGACAAAATTTGATTATCATTTATAGCCACAGAATAGCCAAACCAATTTTCGTTGGAAGGATCAGAATAGGATAAAACAGCATTTTCAGTAGCATCTTGCCAGCCTCCAACTGGTCGTTCAAACACATATGCTTGTCCGGTACTATCATCCACTGCAAATGCTCCACAAACAACCACTCCGTTTGAAATAGCAACGGACGAACCGAACTGATCATCAATTCCTCCTAGTGAATATGTTAACTTTCCATCTTCAGAGGCATCCACCCAACCTCCGATTGGTTTTTCAAATACATACGCGGCTCCTGCATTAATGTTTTTACCTGCTGCACCAACTACAATTTGATTTTGGTCAATGGCAACGTCTCCTCCAAACATGTCGTACGCCACACTATCTGATGCACTTAATGTAGCTAGAAGGCTTTGACTGTTCATGTTATAAACGTAAGCCACTCCAGAACTATCACCAGATCCCCACGCTCCAACTACCAAGATACTATCATATAGGTCCGTTGATATTCCAAATTCTTCCCCAAACTCCGGTGTTGGAGAGATTATTTTGTATGATTCTGTTAAACTAATCCAGCCCCCTACTGGTTTTTCATAGACATAAACTGATCCCATTCTATTTAATGATGAAACTGATACTTCACCTGGAGCACCTAAGACAATACAATCGCTATTAACACTAACAGAACTTCCTAAAAAGTCTAACCAATCATCATCTGAGGCGGTTAACATGGCCGTTTCTGTTCCGTTTTCCCATTCAGCGCCACTTTTTACAAAGACATAAGCTGCGCCTTGATTCCAGCTTCCAATATCTTCGGCTCCACAAACAATTGTATTTCCGTGAATTGCCACGTGCTTTCCAAAACCAATATCTGATTTGTTGTTTGCAACCCATAGTTTCGCTTCGTATTCCCAGATGCTATCCGCCATACTATAGTGCAAAACATGAATGATATTATTTCCACCGACTACGGCATAATCACCATCTATATCTACATCTCTGCCAAAATTTAGATGCTCCATATTTTGGACATAAGGAGCAGGTAAGATTTCTGCTACTTCTTGCCATTCTTGGGCACGAATTTTTGTGCAAAAAAGGCTTAGAAAGAGCATTGAAAGAATTTTTGGTGCTAAATACCGCATGTTCTTGATTTTTAAGTTATTTGATTAACAACTAAAATCAAGATGTAAAGTATTTTTATAAAATAATATCCATGAACAGCCCTTATTTGGGTACGGAAAAATAAGGAAGTGAATGATTATCCAAACGCGAAATAAGGCCTAAATTAACTTCCCTAGTTTATCGATAAAATCTGCTTTGGAAGGTTTACTTATGGGAACTTCATGCGTTCCAGAAATGGCGAAATTACCTGATATTTTATCTACTTTGGTAAGATTTACAATAAAGGAACGATGGCATCGATAAAAAGGACGATCAGCTACCATTTTCTCAAAGGCAGTAAGTGCCATTAACGTGGTGACTTCTTCTTTAGCTGTCACGATTTTTACATATTTGTGCAAACTCTCGACGTACAGAATTTGCCGAATATCAATTCGTAATAGTTCGTGTTTTGATTTGATAACTAGGAAATTATCTTCTGCTTCGCCTCCCTCCTCCGATCCAGCATTAAAATTACCGGATGCGGCCTTTTCCAATTCCAATAAATTGAACGTTTTATTAATTGCTTTGTAAAATCGATCAAACGTAATGGGTTTTAATAGATAATCTACCGCCCCAATTTCAAATCCATCTAGAGAATATTCTTTGTAAGCAGTGGTAAATATAATTTTGGGTGGATTCGACAATGATTTCGCAAAATCTGTCCCTGACAAATCAGGCATATTGATATCCAACAAAATAATATCAAACTCGTTGTTTTTCAACATTTGTCCTGCTTCAAGTGCCGATTGACAAGTATCTATACGTGAAACTAGAGGTGTCTTCTCTAAAAAATTCACCATTAAGTCTCGTGCAAGAGGTTCATCATCAACAACTAGGCATTTATACATATTTTCGAATGCTTACTTTATGCTAATTTACTTACTTCTTCTGTATTAAAAACAAGATTAACCGAGAATACCTGATCATCCGTTTTGATCTCCAAGGTATAATCATCTCCAAACAACAAATCCAGTTGATTCTGGATGTTTTTCAATCCAATACCTGGTTTCTTTTGATTGTTTATATATGAATTTTCAATATAATAGGAAACATGATTATTCACAACTTTCACTTCAATATTAACAAAACCATCCTCATCAGATATAATGCTTCCATGTTTAAATACATTTTCCGCTAATGTGATCATAATTAAGGGAGGAACTTTCGTGTTTTCAGTATCACCTACTATCGTTACCGTATTGTTTGCTCCGCCGGGTATTCTTCTCAATTCTTGAATTTTCAGGTACTTTTCCAATATTTCTATTTCAGAAGATAATAACACACGGTCAACCGTACTTTCATAAATTAAATACCTCAAGACATCAGCAAGGACGGCAATCATTGTTGGTGCATCATCACTTTTTACAAATGCTAGGGAATAAATATTGTTAAGTGTATTAAATAAGAAGTGTGGGCTAATTTGTGATTTCAACAACGCCATTTCGGAGCTGAGTTTTTCATGCTCCATTTTAAGTGACAGTTCTTTGGCTTTTTGATCTGAAATTTTCCGCATTGCTTCTGCTACATCACGCTGTTTAGCTGCCATTTCCTGTTTTAATCCTACCTGGCGCAATCGTCGCACTATTATGACCAAAATCAATATTAGGATGACCATGCCAGCACCGATGAGATAGATAATCATTCGCTGTCTTTGAGCTTTTAATTCTTCTTTTGCCAATTTTTTCAGGCTTAGGGCATCATCCAATTCTTTTTGTTTTTTGTATTCGTAATCAGCTCTTTGCTCTGCAATCGCATCCCGCAGTTTTACGTTTTCTAGATTAGCTTGGATTTCTATTCTTATTTCCGCCATTTGATATGCCTTATCCCAAATTTTTTCACTTGTATAAATATGGGTTAACACGGAGGCGATGTATTGGACTCCTCTTTCAATTTTCAATTCTTGCATAATTGCCAAGCCTTTTTCACCCATAGCAATTGCTCCGTTTTCACCATAGATCTTCCCTGTTTTATTTTTTAGATCTGCCCAGTTAAGATATATACCTGCTCTATGTGCCTTCACTTTCTTTAATTGTGGTAAAGTATCTATCAGCTCCAAACTTAATATAAAGCAACTATCGGCCAACTTAAATCTATCCGAGTACAAATAGGTCGCACCTATGTTCATATAAGAAATGGATAATGATAAAGGATCTCCTAATTTCTTTTTAACTTCCAACGATCTAATATAAAATTGCATGGAAGAATCGGGTTTCTGAAGACGATCATACATTGTTCCCATTGATCCCAATATCCAGGAAATCAATTTGTTATTTTCGCATTTCTCAGCAAGCACTAAACCTTCTTTTAAATATTTTAAAGCGTCCTCATATTTTTGATGCGCACTTTGATATGAACTTATATCATATAATATTTTTGCTACGTCATAATCCGTACCGTATGCTTTATAAAGTTCAAGCGCTTTCGTAAATTCTACCGCTGCTTCTGGATCAAATTTCGAGGCATCATATTCCGCTCTGGCCATCAAAACGTAGGCTTTCTTTACAAAAAGCATTTTTTTGTATTGCTCGTCCGTAGAATTTTGAATCTTACTTTCCACCGTTCTGTCAAGCCATGTATTGTATTCCATCGCAACATCTCTGTTTTCAATATTCTCAATGATATCCGTTACATAAAAGAGTTTTATAGAGTCTGTTTCTGATAAATGATACAAGTTTAGCAAACTATCAATTATACGAACATCCAATAAACTCAAACTATCTCGTTCCAGGGAATTGATGAGGTTTTTGTTGGATTCCAGATATTCTTCTGTTGAATTATTTTTACTTGCGGCAACTTTCTGACCCAGTGCTTGCAAACATCCTCCTAGAATCAAGGTCACAACACAAAATGTCTTGAATTGACTTAAGTTCAATAATTTAAAAATGCTTTTCATAATAAGTTGTTTTCACAGTACCGATACAGGTATTTTATATCGATAAAATAGTTAGAGGATCCTAAATTCTATTTTTCGATTTATTTCGAGCTAAAAACGAGCTTAACCTTGAAGATTCCTTGGTCAATTTCCTCTTTAATGTCCATTTTATACGATTCTCCAAACAACAAGTCTAGTTGTCCACGGATGTTTTTCAATCCAATTCCTGGTGCTGATTTGGTTTTTACATAGGAGTTTTCGAGGTAATATGTCACTTGATTTTCATCAATCTTAACTTCTATATTAACATAACCATCTTCCTCTGAAATAATACTCCCATGTTTAAACACATTCTCAGCCAATGTAATTAAAATAAGAGGTGGAACTTTTATTTGCTCTGGTGTTCCTATTATTTGAAGGTTGCTGTTATTTGCGCCAGGAATCCTTCTTAATTCCTGAATTTTTAGATATTTCTGTAATATTTCAATTTCAGATGAAAGCATAACTCGATCAACTGTACTTTCATAGATCAAATAGCGCAATACATCTGCCAATACTGCGATCATTGTAGGTGCGTCATCGCTCTTAACAAACGCCAATGAATAGATGTTATTAAGTGTATTGAACAAAAAATGAGGGCTGATTTGAGATTTCAACAACGCCATTTCTGAACTTAATTTTTCATGTTCAACTTTCAGTGATAATTCACTGGCTTTTTGCTCTGAAATGCTGCGCATCGCTTCTGCTACATCTCTTTGTTTTGCTGCAATTTCTTGTTTTTGCCTAACTTGTCGAAGTCGTCGTACAATTATTACAATAGTAAGTATTGCGATCACCATTCCTGCTCCAATCAAATATATTAGCGTTCTCTGCTGATTTGATTTTAATTTTTGATTGGCAAATTCCTTTTGACTAATTGCATCGTCTAATTCCTTTCTTTTTTCATATTCATATTTCGCCTTTTGTTCAGCTAATTCATCACGTAATTCCTGACTATTAAATTTTGCCTGAATTGAATCTTGCAGTTTATGCATTGTTAAGGCTTCCTTCCACATTTCTTCTTCTACATACAATTGGCTTAAAAAGCCTGCATTGCTTGCGATTCCTCCTAAAATTTCTAATTCTTTCGAAATTTTCAAGCTTCGATTCGTAAGATCAAGCGCTCCACCTTTTCCGTTGATTTTTCCCAGCTTATGCTTCAGGCGTGCTAAATTATGTAGTGTAGGAGCCATTCTCATCTTAATAGGATAAGTTTGCTCCATCTCTTCTAGTAATGTCAAACAACCTTGATAACAGGAGTCCGATCTTCTTAGATCCCCCAGCCGGGTATAGACCACTCCCAAACTGTTCAAAACCGTAGATATTTCACCTGGTTGCTCTAAGTTTTTTCGTATTTCTAAACCTTGTTTTAAATACGTTAATGCCGTATCATACTTTTCTTGAGAAAGATAAGCCAGTCCCAAATTATTTAGAAGACTCGCCTCCCCTTCATTGTCCAAATTTTCAGAAGCTTTCAACGCTTTACTATAAAAATGGATGGCGTCATCAATTTTATTGAGCTTTGCATAATACACTCCAAGGTTGTTTAATGATTGAGATACGTCCAGATCTGTACCAAACTCTTCATATATTTTCAAGCATTTGTGATAGGCTTTGGCCGCTTCCGGATTTGCATCGTTATCAAATTTGACGCCTTTGTTCATAAGTGCCCCTACTAAACTTAGATTAAGGAAACGAATTTCTCCTTCTGTTAAGTTTTCGCTAAGCCGTTTATTTATATAATTTTCCAGCCACACGCTGTATTTAAAACCAACATCCAAATCGGTCAGATTTTTAATAAGAAACAAGTACGTTTTGAGTCTACTGCTATCAGGTGTTTGATTTTTAAATTCATGGAGACAGCTGTCCAAAAGGTATTTATCTCCATCATTTAAGCTATCCAATTGCAGCGAATCAATTAGATAAAACTCCTTATCAGCAAAGTTTGTGGATGTTTTATCTGTATTTGAGTTGTTTTGGGCAAAGGTATTTTTAGGCCAAATGGAAACTATAAGAGTTAAACAAATTAATGCAGTGATTGCATTATTTTTTGAAAGGCACTTTTTCATGGGCGAAATTGTTTTACATGGATAGGCAAATATCTCAAAATTCTAAATTGGAATACGCTAATTCTCGTTATTTCCATACCCAAAATTGGTCATTTCGTGGAATTAATTCCGCTTGGCTCAATTCGACACTCTAAGTTTGAACCATTATTAACGAATACATCTCCTATGAATCACATTAAACCAACCAAATTTAATTTCATCCAAAGTCATATACCCACAATATTCCTTGTGGTTGTTTTGATCTTAATACAGCATATAATGCTTGCTCAAGAGGCAGACAAAGTTTTTAGAAATGCCAAAATTTATACTGCCAACGATGCTACTCCATTTGTAGAAGCAATCGCAATTAAAGATGGTAAGTTTATTTATGCAGGGGCTGACAGCAGTGTTTCGGTACATATAGGATCCGGTACAATTGTAGAAGATTTAAATGGATTGCTAATCTTACCGGGTTTACATGATGTACATATGCACCCTTTGGAAGCAGGTTCTTCTGTTGGAGGAGATTGCTTATTGGATAACATGGAAGTGGACCCTGAAGAATTGGGATATGAGTTGGAAGCTTGTAGTCTAACTGCCAATACAAATGGTTGGTTAATGGCCTCTGGTCACTCTATATTTACATTATATGATGCTACCCGAAATCCAAAAGATATTTTAGATGATTATTATCCAAATGACCCCATGGTGGTGATTGAGGAAACAGCTCACTCCGTTTGGGTTAATTCAAAAGCCTTGCAAGTGCTTGGATTTACCGCTTCTTCTACTGATCCACCTGGTGGACATATAGTAAAAGATTTAAATGGTGATCCAAACGGGATTTTATTGGACAATGCAGGAGATATTGCTTTGCAAACAGCTTTAGCGTCTAATACAACCATTGATAACTTGAATTATGATGGATTGGTAAATTACAGCCTTCCATTATTGTCTCAGCATGGAATTACGTCCATTTGCGAAGGAAGAACCTATTGGAAACGAAATTATCATACCATCTGGAAAGATATATATGATGCTAATTTATTGACTGTACGGGTTAATTTAGCCCCTTGGATTTATCCGGAAGAAAATGATACCACTCAAATCCAAACAATTACAAACCTATACGATCCAGGCGATAGTTTGCTTCGAATCAATCAAATCAAAGTGTATTCTGATGGTATTACAATTAATGCTACTGCGGCTTTGAATGATCCGTACACCGATAACCTCGGCTTGCCTTTCACAAGAGGACTAAGTTACTTGAATGAGGCCCGTTTAACCTATTTAATCACATCTTTAGAGACAGTAGGTTATGACTTTCATATTCACGCTATTGGTGATCGTGGAATTACGGAAGCTGTAAATGCAATCGAAAATGCTCGCAATACCAATGGAGATATAGGTGCTCGACATCGGGTTACTCATTTAGAAATGGTAGATCCAACTGATTTTGCTCGATTTCCAAGTCTAAATATCACTGCTGACATTCAGGTTGCAGGAGATTTCTCTAACCCAGCTTTTTGGCATGATAATGACTTTTTGATTGGACCAACGCGAGGTAATAATATGATTCCATTAAAATCATTTCATGACGCCGGAGCAAGAGTAACGTTAAGCAGTGATTGGGACGTAAGTTCGTTAAATCCATTTATTGGAATGCAAAATGCGCTAACACGTTCACCACAGCAATTACCAGATGTTGCCACCGCTGTGAAAGCCTATACTATAAATGCGGCTTACACCATGCGTCAGGAAGATATTACAGGAAGTATTGAAGTAGGAAAGTGTGCTGACTTTATTTGCGTGAATCAAGATATTTTCACGACAAATGCTACAGATATCGGCTATACCTCTGTCCTATTCACTCAATTAAACGGTAATGAAGTATATCGATCTACCAATTTTGGGGTTAATGTACCTAAAATAAACAATAACGTATTTGAAATATTTCCAAATCCTACCACGGAAAAAGTAGCCGTAAAACTGGATCAACTTAAAAATCCAATGTTCCTAGAAATCATATCGAATGAAGGGAAGACCGTGCATATGAAATCATTATTTAATAAAACATCACTAGAAGTAGATCTGGCAAATTTACCTGCCGGACGATATAGCGTACGAATTTTACTTAAATCTGGTAAAACAGTTACTGCACCACTAATTAAACTACAATAGTTACCTTATTCATATTTGTTAGATTACTTTATTTTTAATAATTCAGTTCACTTAAGTAATAATTTAAATTAATATCCATTAACGTAATTTAACACAATAAATCGATCATTAGAAAGCCTCGGAAATATAATTTTTCATGGGCGATAACAAGTATTTCAATGGAGGCTTTCTTAATGATTGATGATCACTTCAAACCAACTAAAACAAACCGCCAAAGTTCCCTTCGCTCCTCTTTTTTGCCCAACCTGCGCTTATCTTATTAAAACACAAGCGGTTTTCTTTCTTGTATATCTATACAAACACCATTGAACAGTACTTTTTCCGCTCGAATCTCCTACTTTATTGCTTTTTTCTTTGATTGCCACAAAGCGCCCAAATTCAAGTCTTTTTCATTTCCATTTTTCTAGAGCTTTATAAATACGACTCGATCGTTTTGTATCCGGTCGAGTTCTCTTAATTATGGGTTGTTATTCTATACCCAAAAAATGGCTGTTCGTGGAAATTAAAAGGGAAGTAGGTTTAATGTGATGAATTTGGTATTAAATCAAATTATTAGATCACATGAATAAATCAACTACGTTTTTTAAAATTTCCGGTGAAAACTCCGGGCACGTATTTCGCCATTCTAAACGGCTAATGCGATTAGGTACAGCATTGTTAGTTCTAACAACTTCATTGTTTGGGAATTTCAGTAATGCACAGCAGGTATTTGTTTCACCCAGTGGCTCCGACAGTAATAGTGGTACCGACGCTGGATCTCCTGTGAAATCTTTTCAAAAAGCGGCTGATGTAGCTGCTTCATTGAGCAGTAGTTCAGTAACCGTAGAATTTGCATCAGGGGAGTATTTGTTCAACAATACGGTAGTATTGAATAATAGTCACGCAAATACTTCTTTTGTTGCTGCAACTGGTGCAACACCAGAATTCACTTCACTGAAACAAGTAACAGGATGGACGGTTCATGCAGGGAATGTAATGGTCGCTGATCTTCCTACTGGTGTAACAGGTCAGGTTCGTTTTTTACAAGATAAATCCGAAGATTGGATGTCACGTTCTGCAACGGCTATGTTTCGACCAGCTGAATTAGCTTTTGACGGATCGCCTGAAGCGGAACATTTTGAACTACCCTATCAGATCAATAAAACCCGTTGTAAGTTTCCTTCCGCTTTTAGCGCTCCAGATTGGACAAAAGCGTCTCAATACGATCTTCGAGCTCGTGCGATGCCTTGGAACTGTCAAATATTAAAAATTGACAACGTTAATAGTTCTACTCGATATATCAATATGGAAGTGTATGGTCATTATTCATTAAATGACGGTGGTGCACCTGGAAACACAGAAACAGGACCTTATATTTTTCCTGGAACCTCCGATACTTCGGATTTGAGTACCGAAGCTTGGGTAATGAATTCCATTGCTGGAATTGATTCACCTGGTGAATGGGCATGCATTGATGGTAAAATATATTTATATCCACTTTCTGGAACATCCGATATCTATGTTCCTGCACTTAGTGAGTTAATTCGAATTGATGACAATGAGGTTTTGGGAGCTAAAGGAGCAACAGGAACAGTCAGTCCGGTGGCTAATATTTCGTTTAACGGAATTGCCTTTACTGGTGGGGATTATCGTCCACTATTGCAAACGGATTTTACAACTCAACATGATTGGGATATTGTAGACAAACCTACCGCTCTTATACGACTACGTAATACAACTGGATGTTCTTTTACCAATTGTACATTTAGAAAATCTGGAGGAACTGGAATCCGAATGGACCGATATGCACAGAACAACAAAGTTGACAATTGTACATTTGAGCACTTAGGTAGAACTGGTGTTACTATAAGTGGACGAGCAGTTGGTTGGGGGGATGTCAATCACAACAATGCGATTACGAATTCTTACTTCAATAAAGTAGGTCAAATCAAATGGGATGCACCAGGAGTATTACTAGATCAAAGTTCGAATAATCTTATTGACTACAATCGCTTTGAAAACATCTATATGTCTGCGATTATCATGTCTGGAGCTCGAACCGCAGTAATGGGTGAATTAGAATTATGGCGTGAAGGAGCAGCAATTCATAACAAAACAATGCACTGGGACGAAATGAACCCTGATATTGTGTTGCTTTTTGAAGAAGACACCATCACTCGTCATTGCTATTTTGCAGACAACGTGATTGAGTATAATACATTCAGAAATATTCATGTTTGTCCTCATTTTGAATACGGTGGTTTTTCTAATGGTCTTATTTATCTAACCGGAAGTCAGTATAAAAAAACAAATCATATCCGTAAAAACTACTTTTATGATTGTCAAGTTAATGGAACTGCGGTTGGTTTTGATACTTGGTTATTGCTTGGTGATGGGTTTATGGATTCTACAAGAGCTGAACAAAACATGGTACATAACTGGCAAGGAGGTGATGCAGTCATTGAGCCAGCTGAAGTATGGAATCTGAACTGCAATGAACCAGATGGAGGTTGTATGCACAGAGCAAATGTTGTTCAAAATTCCAGTTTCGGATTAATGGAAAATACCGTTGCACGAGCTTCATTTTGGGCAGGTAATATTGATTTAAGCGGAACGAATCCAGTTGGAGACGCCGCACTACTAGAAAAATATAAAGAAATGTGGTGTATCTTAAGCAGCGATATCTTGCCGGGTACTCATCCTTTGCCAGGTGAAGATGAAATGCAAACAAGTTTAGAGAGTGTTATTTCAAGTTTAGGAGGATCGCTTCCAACGGCTTGTACTTATAGCATCCCAGAATCTTTAAACGTAGACAAAGTGCAAATTTATCCAAATCCGAACAATGGTCATTTTGCAATTGAATTGGAAAGTGGAACGATTATTCAGGAAGTTTCAATCTTCAATGCAACGGGTCAATTACTTCAAACCATCAAAGGATCCAGCAATAAGACACTTATAAATATGCCAGAGCTTTCTTCTGGAATTTATCTTGTAAAAGTGACGGATCAAAACAACTTGAACTATACCTCTTTTTTAAGAAAAGATTAAGAATTAGAAATAGATCATATTAACAAATAACAGTTATAACTTTTATTAAAGTTAAAGTAAGGCTGTCGTAGCAATGTGAAGACAAAACTACGACAGCCTTTTTCTATACTAGGTCTCCTATTCTACCATACTAATCTAAACAAGTATTTAATTCCTCACAATTCCGTTATTGTGGTCCTGAATTTTGGCAAATAATGCCTTTTAAACGGAATAAATCCTTCCCTTTTGCGAAAATCGCAAATCCTTCGTCCAAACACATCTTATTTATTAGAAATCGCATTTTTTGGCGTTCTAGAATCGATTAACCGTTTACATAGCCTCATGTCGTACGCTACCTTTGTAGAAACAAAACTCAAAAGACATGAAAACGATTCAACAAACTATTCCATTTATCATTGCGATCTGTTTTGCTTCCATCACATGGGCACAAAATCTTCCAAGTAACAATTCCAACGAAGAACAAACCTTGCTTCAACTAAATCCAAAGACGGGAAATTTCACTTTGTATACCCGTCCTACTGCCCTGTTTGAACCATATGCTAAAATTGGATTGGGATTTCAACAAAGAATTACGAAGGACCTTTATATTAAACAGTCTTTCAGTTATGTAGACACCTACTTACCGGGATTCTGGGAGGATATTAAATGGGGAGCAGAAAGTAGAACGGGATTAAAATTGGTTGTTTCCAGCTCCGATAATCCAAAACGATTCCGTGAGAGTTATGTTAGTGGCGAACTAATGCTTCGAAGCCAGAAAGCATATTCACTGGATTTTAGAGGGTCAACAGGATTTCAACAACAAAGTGTAGTTGCGGGCAGAGTTCTGTTCGGTCAACATTTCTTTTTCAAAAATGGAATTTTCATGGATTGGTATACTGGTTTGGGGATTAAATATAAAAACCCTGCATTACTTACTGTCACTCCAGTGATAGCAGGAGGATTTGATATTGGATTTACAATTTAGAAATGGTGATTTTGTCGACTGGAACCCAATGAATTTCGTTCATTAAAAAAACCTTCCATTCTTTTGAATTAACAAAAAAATGGAAGGTTTTCAGGCATTATATAACTTAAATTAGATTCTATAATATCAATTTACATCTTGGTAAAACGCTTGTTAAAAATGCCGTTTCGAGTTTGAATTCGAATCAAATAAATTCCTTTTTCTAATGAACTTACAGGAACTTTGGAAGAGGTATGATAGGCCACTTCTTCACCTAAAGCATTAAAAATAGAAACTCCAATTACGGATTGATTTGATTTAATGTTTAAGATTTCTATTGCCGGATTTGGGAATAGAGTAATGAAATCATTCTCTTCCACTCCTATTCCCGTTTGAAGTGAATCAATCGCCAAACAGGCAGACGTATCTGTACAACTCCCATGGCTGATCACAACAAAGTAACTCCCTGTTTCTGTAGCGGTAAAGGATCGGGAAGTTGCACCGGAAATTAAACTTGTATCTGAACAGTTCATCCATTGATATCTCGCAGCAGCGGTGTTTGCTGATGTAATTACCCCATTATCGGCACTTATTGAATCACTGTAGGTTTCATTGGAACAATTAAATTTACTTACTTGTGATGTTCCATTACCTCCATCAGCTCTATGTAAATCTCCATAACTATCCAGTGCAATGCATTTTCTACTTCCATAAGGAATAACGTAATTATCGTCTCCTGCATTTCCAAGTGTTTTCCAAGAAACACCGTTGAACTTCATTACGGTCATGTAATTTCCATCTGAAGCATCTCTATATGCCACATATACGTTTCCAAGGTCATCTATTTTCATTGTAGCACCTGAAATTTCATCCGCTGTAAATCCTGCGGAGCCCAAGTCAACCCATGCACCATTAATGTATCGTTTCACAGATCCTTTTTTATCATTCAATCCGTCCACATGAAAAAGATAAAGCACGTTATTTCTAAAACCGATGTCAATACCTTGGTCACCTGTTATTTGACCAAAACCATCTGCATAAGTTACCCATTTAGTACTGTCAGGATCATACTTCCATGAACGAAGGAATGCTCCGTTTGTATAACAGATATGTGGATCATTGGCAGCGTCAAAAGCAAGTTTAAGGTTTCTTGAACTATGCTCGCAAAACTTGGCTGCTCCAATCATCGACCAATTCGTACCGTCGTACTTAATTAAATTTGCTCCACCTGGATCAGCGAAAGAAGTTCCGTTTTGATCAAACGCTACATGAAGTACGTCGTTGTTGTCAAAAGTAATGGTCGGTGTGTACGATGCAGCGGTAATACCATGATTTCCTACATCCACCCAATTGGTTCCATCGAATGTTTTTATTACTAATAGGTTATTATTCGCTTCGTCTGTATAAGCTACATAAAGAACTCCAGCAGCGCTAATTTCAAATGAAGTACCATCTAAATCTCCTGTTGAGATCATTGAATCCCCTACATAAACCCAATCGGTGCCGTTATATTTTTTGACCGAAAGTCTCCAATCTGTTCCATCATATTCCTCATAAGCGATGTATGTAGTATCATTGTTTCCAATAGCTAAAGAAGCTTTGCTAGAAGTGAAATTTGGACCTGTTTGAATCCAGTTTTGTGCATATCCTGTTAAACAAGTTAGGATTGATAAACCAAGTAGAAGTTTTTTCATGGCGAGAACGTTTTTTAGTTGAAGAAATTTATAATAATTCATTTACCACAAAAATAGACTCGATCGCAAACTGTAGCTAATCAACTTTCCGAAAGACCAATAGTATTTTACGAACGGATAGCGTTAGCGCTGCATGGCTTTTTCCAGATTGGAAATATTAGCTTTTGTAAGCTTGGCAATAATATTATCGGAAAGAACGACCGTTCCGGTTCCTATGTTTATTCGTTCAACTAAAGTCGCATTGACCAGCCATGAACGATGCGTTCGAATAAAGGGATCTCCGATCGGCAAAAGTTCTTCAAACGATTTTAGGTTTTTACTTACCAACAGTGAGTCAGAATTTTTCAAGTAAATGAGGCAATAAGCCCGCTGCGCTTCAACTGCAATAATATCTTTAATAATTAGAAGGCGTTGCTGAATATGTCCTTCGTAAATTTCCGATATCACAATTTTTTTCACCTCTTTTTTCTCTACAACTTCTTTTAAAACATTGTAATTATCAGCTAAGTTGCGTTGAGTAACACTTTTACGCACTTTTAACAATGCTTGATCTAATCGGTCTCGGTCAATGGGTTTTACCAGATAATCCAACGCACTTAGTTCAAAAGCTTTAATGGCATACTGATCAAAGGCTGTCACAAATATGATTTCAAAATCAATTTGATCAAAGAATTGTACGATTTCATAGCCTGCATAATCGGGCATTTGAACATCAAGAAATACGACTTCAGGTTGGTGTTTTTTTATAATCTCTACACCTTTTACCAAATGGTCTGCTTCATCCACTACAACAATAGATTCTTCACTCCAGTCGAGTAAATTTTTCAATACATTTCGGGCGGCAGATTCGTCATCAATAACTATCGCTTTCAATTGATTATTCATCATCTAAAGATTACATTTATTTTATTGTTACCATAATTCTAGTATCCGAACTGCATGTTTTACTTTCCCAACTAACTAAAAACCATCATTCTTCTTTTTTTATTGGGATCTGAACAATAACCATCGTCCCAGAAGGTTTGTCGTTTTCAACTAAGTCCACTATTTCATATTGAGCACTCTTAGTTTCTAGTTGTTCATTAAGTAAAGCCAATCGCTGCTGGATTGCTTCCATTGCAAACGATTTATGATCTCCTCTTTGTCTTTCTAAAATCTCTTTTGCACGAGATCGCCCTACTCCATTATCAATAATTCTACATTCAAGGTGTTCTTTTAAATCAAATTCCACACTCAATTTTTTCAGGCCAGATTTATGCATTAATCCATGTACTAAGGCATTTTCAAGAAATGGTTGAATTAATAACGATGGAACTTCCACGTTTTCATTTCCTTCATACGAGATTGAATATTCAAATTCTTCCATAAAACGGAGTTTTTCCAACGAAAGATATACTTCTAGAAAGTCTATTTCTTGATCTATTGTAATAAAATCCATCCCGGAGTAATTCAACGTATTTCTAACCAATTTGGAAAATTGGACAATGTAATCATACGTTTTTTTCACATCCTGACGCATCACCAAATCTTGTATTGAGTTCAATGAATTGAAGATGAAATGCGGATTCATTTGCGACCTTAACGCTTTCAATTCAGAATCCAATCGGTCCGTAATCAATTTTTGCTGTATCTGTTGTTTTATATTTTGTCTTCGATATAAAAATCCTACGGAGAATGCTGTAATTAACACAATCAGTGTGATAAACCACCAAGTTTGCCAGAAAGGAGGTTTTATTAGAAAAAAAATGCTTTGTTCATTTGAAAATTGACCAAAGTAATTGATTCGAACGTCCATTTTGTAGCTCCCTGGCGAAAGTGCCTCCCTTTCTATATTTGCAGTTGTAGCTGGAATGGATTTCCAATTTGTACTGTTTAATCTATATTCAATCTTTGCATCTTCTTCATATAAAATTCCTTTAAAGTCAAAAAACACATTCAAATGGCCTTGATCATAGGAGGTTTCAATATTGGCGTAATCGTTCCTAGATCGAACTTCTGTTCCAAGAATCAACTTGCCTATTTTAAAATCATATTTTGGCGCCTGCTCTATTTTTTCCATTGGAATGGTAATTAACTTATCCCCCGATGCCAGCCAAAGCGTTTTATCTGCGATCTTCATATCCATAACTACTCCATTAATTATGCGAGAATACTTACCTAAAAATTCCCAATTATAAGTACGTAAATTCAGCACTTGAAAACCACGTCTTGTGGAAATGAATAGTTTATCATGATGTACAAGCAGGCGTTGTACATAATTATCTTTTAATCCCTGCTTTTTTGAAAGTTGCCGAACCACTTTTCCTTCCTCTATAAATAGTATTCCATCTTCGTGAGTAGCGCAGATAAAGCCTTGTTCCGTTGACAGGATATTCACGCATATAATGCACTTCTCATTAAAAAGCACTTCCTTTTCATTTTGGTTTGAATCCAAAAGAAACAAGCCCTGTTGTGAAGCATAAAGGAGCGTTTTTGATTTAGAATGATAACCTACAGTCTTGCATCTAAATAGTTCTTTTTTTAAGCTACTCCAATTTTCAGCTCCACCATTCCTTAACCAAGAAATATGTTCCAATCCATTTCCCACTTTAAAAACGCCAGTAGAACTGGCTATTAGCGTGGCCCCTTCATTTATAGGTATTGCCTGCTTCAATGTGCCAAAATTCCCGACTCTCGACGAAGGCTTAGTTTTAATTTGATACAACAAACTTGGAAAATCGTTATTCAGTTGAAAATCTACACCGTCTTGATAATAGATATAATCTCTTCCATATAAAACCTTTATCTTACTCTTATCTTCTAGAATAAAATCATAATCAACCAATTTAGTTTCTACGGATCTTGTAAACTTCTGTTCATTCAATATTTGGATGTGCTCAAAATGATTTATTTTAGGTAGATACATTGTTGAGTTCATATCCGGGATCACAATTACCCCCTTACCAAAGGTTCCAAGGAATATCGTACCATCTTTTTTCTCAATTGCGGATATAAAGGTTTTCTTAAAAAGCTTTTTCGAACATTCTATACCGTTCTCTTTTAGCATAAGCTTATGAATTCCAAATGATTGCCCGTAAACCCAGATTTCTTTTTCATCTAACTGTTTAAAAATTGCTCCTTGTAAAGAATCATAATACGTAGAACGTTGAAGTTTGTAATCATAGATTAAACCTATTCGGTTTACGGAGAATGGATTCTTTTTATATACGAATGGGTATCGATGTAGATATTGTTCCTCTTTAAAATTACGTGTGGACTCTTCCGTAAAACGCAAACTAGAAACTTTTCCATTGTGGACGCTAGAAATTAAGCCGCTAAAATTAGATGCAACAAGTATATTTTTTGGATCATAGACATTAAATTTTTGAACGTTATTATTTTTATCCAATAACACTTTCCATTCCTGAATTTCAACTTTAAAAATGGCACATACTGAAGATCGCAAAATAAGGTTGTTTTCACTATCAAAAGTAATCTCAATTCCATCAGAGGAGATAAATTCTTTTGGTACTTGTACAAACAATTTCAGTTTTCCAGCCTCCAATCTAAATACCTGACCAGACAAATTTACCGCGTAAAGATGGTTCTCAAACCCTGTCTGTAAACTAAATAAAGAAGTACCCAGATGTTCATCGCCCCATGGAACTAAGCGAAATTTTCCTTGATGATATTTATATAAACCAAAATTAGTTGCAGCGTATAGAAACCCGTCTGAATGATGTTTTAAAGAATATATATTCGTATTGATTAAATCCTTTTGACCAAGATAAAAGTGCGCAGGATTAGTCCCTTTTGCATGAATGGAAAAGGCTATGATTTGTAAAATCAGTACAATTCGTATAATGTAATGGTTCAACTTCAGATGCTTGGGTCGCATGGAACAAATATTAAAAAAAAAGGAAGAGTAACAAGTCTAAAATTTACAAAAACATGAATTCTCATATTCTAATTATCCATTGGGATTTAGCTATTAGACGAATTTTCTAATGCTTTATACAAGTAAGAAAAAAAGAAAAATGTATGATTCGTAATTCTGCATGGTTATTACTGGGCGTTAGAAGGCTTTCCGGTAAACGAGAATCTTTGAACTTAGTTGTTTTCTAATAACCATAAGTACCATGGTTTTTCATTCTAAAATCACTAATTTCAACAAAAAAACGGAATTGACAATTTCGTTTTTAGTGCTCGATTATTCTATAAGATAGTAAAATGATACCGCAAGAGCGAACGATAAATATTGACACTATTAGTTTATTCGATTTTGATTTCATTGACAAATCGATCATTGTTGATCAGGACTTTCAATATGGCAGTATTGATGGAATTGCGGAACTTATAGGCTTTCAAATCATCCTTTTTAAAAAAGCTAAAAACAAGAACAACGTAGTTTTATCCATTGATTGGGGAACAAATAAAAATCCTTTAATATTAGAAATATCGCAAAATATAATGAAGCAATTAAACATGTCTATTGCACTTTCTGATCCATTAAAGGATCTTGAAGCCTTATATGGAAAGGCTGATTATATACATGATATATATGAAAATTCAATCACTTATTACTACATCAACACGGACCAACAAATAATGTATTCATTTGACATCGATCAATTTATTGGCTTAATTAGATTTGAATTAATGTATGATCAAGAGATTATCAGTGATCGTATTAAAGTAATTCTTCAAAAATAAACTAATACAATCAGGCACTATGTATAAAGCAAATTTGGACAAAGAACTTCTAAAAGATTGGTGTGCCTATTGCGAAGGGAAAAATGATTTTGACAAATTTCATTTTTCTACTTTATTGATGGAAGCATTTCTGGAGAGATATACTCCCGAACTAGACGGTTTTATAAAAGAGATTACGAAATACTTTGATTCTTCACTATATAAAAACATTGTACGCACTTTTAGTGACGAACCTGCTGATAAGGGAGAGATCCAGCATTGGGTTGATAATGATTTAAAAGAAAAACGAAAAATCATAACAAACATTGATGATGCTTCTAGTTTGATCCAATTAATTGATAATCAAAAATATGTAGTTGTGCATGATCGACAAAAGCTTTATAAAGCCATGGAAAGTGAAAATCATAGCATCCTTTATGATGCAGTGGGTGACTACGTAATAGATCATTCCTGGAATGATAAGCGCAAGTATGCACTTCAAGAAATATTATATAACATCGCTTCAGACAACAATTTAGTATATGGGTTAATTTCTGGAATGATGGAAGGAGATGTTGATTTCTCTAATTATTTAGAAATATATCGACGTGGATGTGACTATGCAGTTGGAGATGATCATATCGTGCTATTCGTTTATAAGCCATCGTAAATCAAAAGGTAAGTATCTTTCCGCAAAAGATGTTCATGTAACCGCATTTCGTGTTATATCTTCGCAATATGTGCATTTTCAACCTCTATTGATCTATTAATTTTGACTCAACATAAACAAAATAACATTTAATATAAAACAAATAATATCATGGCAATTGAAACAAAACACCTTCCAGATGTCTTAAATAATCATGGAAGAGATATGACAAATAAAGTCGTCGCTGTTACAGGAACCACTAGTGGAACAGGATTCGTATGTGCACGTGAAGTTGCTAAGAAAGGCGCGTCTGTGATCCTTTTGAATCGTAAAAGTGAGCGATCTCAAAATAGCTTAAAACAATTGCAAGAAGCTGTTCCAAATGCGGATTTTGAAGCAATTGATTGTGACTTGCAAAACTTTGAAAGCGTTAGAAATGCAGTTGACACTATTAAATCGACCTATGAAGTTATTGATGTGCTGGTAAATAACGCTGGCGTAATGGCACTTAAAGATGTTGCTACCGAAGATGGATATGATGTTCAAATGCAAACCAATGCCCTATCTCATTTCTTACTTACGAAAGAGCTTTTTCCCTTATTAAGAAAAAGTGAGCAGGCACGTATTGTAAATCATACTTCTATGGCTCGACTTGGAAGTCCATTGGCTTCAGACTATTTTGAGAAAAACGGCGGTAAACTAGGTGGAGATGGAAATGAAACCGAAAATGTAAGTTTTCAGGGACCTAGATGGGAACGCTATCACCAAACTAAATTGGCTAATGCTACGTTTACCTATGGACTTAAACAAAAATTAGAAGAAGCCAATATTTCGAATGTAATTCCCCTACTAGCTCATCCCGGATTAGCAGCTACTAATTTACAGTTAACTACTTCTTTAGATGGTGGAATGGATATCAATGCGGATTTCATGCAAGAAGCACAAACTCCAGAGGACGGAGCAACAGGAATTATTCGATGTACGATGGATGAAACAGCCAAACCTGGTGATTTCTTTGGTCCTGCAACCGGATGGAGTGGATATCCCGATTCATTAACGCCGGAAGATTCCCTTTCTGACGAATCGAATGTAAAAACGAATTGGGAAGGTTGTGAAAAAGCAGTTGGAACGTTTGAAATATAATATTTCATCATTCATTTTTTACCAACTTTATTAAAAAGCTTGATAATTAATATCAGGCTTTTTTACTTAATTTTTTGTCTAGTCCTGAAATAGCGATACAATAAAAAGAGAAGCTATGATATGAACGAAACGAGAAATAAAAGCACGCTAAAAATAGGATGAAATTTGAGTTCTATTTCAAACAGACCCCGTTGTCTTGATGATAATGATATACGGATTTATAGTTTTAAATATAAACTCCCTCCGTCGAGGCCAACCATATATTTCCATCTGTTTCTTCGAGCATATTCATGTGTAATATAGCATCAAAGACTTGTTTCAAGGAAAAAAGAGGAACAGATGTTCCGTCAAATTCACAAAAGCTAACATTGCCAACATTTAGATTGCCTGATTTCATTTTTTAATCTACTAAAACCGTCGTCAAAGAGAAGTTTTCATCCTCATCAAAATACGAGATATAATTAAAAAAAAATGGCTTTACGCTTAACATAAAGCACTTTTTACGACGTAAACAACTATTTTCAGATACGTACTCCAGCTGTTACTTACGAAACAAGAGTTCATATATCAAATATTTCTCTTTGATATTTAAATTGATCGCAATAGAAATAATCTACCCTTGCTCGTCCCATAAATAACCAAGTAATATCAACTAAAATAGTAGCTATAATTATAATTAAGCTCTAATATAACTTTATAAGCACAGATCATAACACCATTAACTAGTTTATTAAACCCTACTTTTAAATCAATGATACTTTATAGGTCCTGTCTGTCAGTATCTCAAAATCCACAACCACTATTCGACAAAATATTCTTTAACGTTTTTTAAACATATCAAATTGATATATTTGCGGTCAGATTTAAAGGTGAATAATATGGTGGACAATAAAATACGCAATTATGTTAAAGAAGTGTTGGAAAACATGCCTAATGGCTGGTTAAATCTAACTACACATAGACTAGACATTTATGATGAACAATTGGCCAAAACACAATTTTTGGAACAATTTGAAACTTTATTTAATGATAATAATTCTACATCACTTTCATTAAATGAATTACCTACTGCATATGATTATATTCGATTAGGTCATCCTTTATCTTGCGTATTGGAATGGGCAATTGCACATTCTAATTCTATAAAATCGGAAAGTGTAATCAGTTTTTCCTCGCAGACAATTCCTATTTTCGCCATTCTAAGAAAAAATTTATTAGATGCTAAAAACACCCGAATTGTTTATACAGGTAAACTGCCTCATTCATTTGATGCAGAATCACTTAAAAATGTATATGGATATAGTTTTGAGTTAAAAAAAGTAGAGAAATTAGAAGAAATTCCTGCATTTAATGGGAGTACAATTTTCATCTCAGAACAAGAAGACATCTGTCATTTTGATCTCGCATCTACCCCACTAGATTCCGAAATTGACTTTTTTATCAATGTACATGCTCAATTAGGAAGTATTTTATTGGTGAACGGTACAGCAAATGAATCTTATGTTTCGGAAATTCAGCATGTAAGAAGAAGAGAAACCATTGCCATCACGCCTGCTAATTGTCTTACTGCACTTAAATCATTAATTGACCCTTCTTTTGTGAATGATCAACAAGGGAATGTAGAAGCTGACAAGGCACTTGTTTTAGCTACAATTAAAGAGATAACAGGTTCTAATACAAAGGCATTGGCCGGTTCGAGTGGGTTATCCATTCAATATGCCATTATGATGGGACTTGTGCATGATGCGCTAGAAAATCACCCAGGGAAAGCCATTAAATTTATTGTTCCTCCAAATTGCTATGGAGGCACCAATGACCAAGCAAGACGCGTTGCAGCTTGTATTGACAACGTAGAGGTGATGGATTTACCGGTAGATGGCGGAAACGATATGGTTCAAAGCATTGATCTTGTATTGAACAAAATTGCAAGCGAGGATGCCATTCCTTACATTATTGCAGAGATTCCAACAAATCCAAGAGTAGAAGTTCCTGAGCTTTTAAAGCTTAAAGAAGTCCTTAGTGCAGAGCGAAAAACGGCATCTGGTGAAAAGGCCATTGATCCTGTGTTTATTTTAGACCAAACATTTTGCCCCAATGTGCACTTTTTAGGGGAAGGAGAAATTCTCTCTACCGTACGAACGATTTCCTATGTAAGTGGATCGAAATTTCCTAGCGGAGGTAAATGTACGGCTGGTTACTGTATTGGAAATACAATGACGGAACCATTGATGGACAAAATTGATTTACATTTAGGATTATGCGATAATGAGGCTACAAATCTTCAATATGAATTGTTAGCCAAGCAAATGCCTTCTATGATTCAACGAATCAGTGATGCCTATAAGAATACACGGGAATTTGTAAATTTCATCAATGAAACGTTACCAGAAGCTAAAATTAATTTTGTCTCAGAAGAATTAGCCGAACAAGGATTTACACCATCTGTATTTTCTCTGGATCTTCCTACAAAAGGCAATTCTGATGAAGAAAGAGAAAACTATAAAAGGGAGTTAAATCTGACATTAATTAATTTAATGATCACACAGATCCCGAATGAAAGTAAGTATTGCGTAAGCTATGGTCAATTACAAGGATGTTATTGGACCATTCCAGCCACATCTACTCAAGGGACAACAAAAGAAGGTGACAAAGATTATATTGCGCGCGTAGCGCTTTCACCTGATATGGATATGGAACTTCATAAGAAGGTTTTTACTGAATTTGTAAAAAATATTTAAGTCTCTTTTAACACACTTAATTATGTCTTAAATTTAGTCCTGGTCCCTGGATTAGTATTTATTGCCAATAAAGTAAGCCGAGATTCTTAAAAAACTTATGTTGGTGCCCTATTCTATTACAGTCGCTTGTAATTAAAAAGTAGAGTGCTTGCTTTTGATCAAAGCTTGCATCGCTGGTTCATTGTGAAAACAGAAGGATTTCTGTAAGAAATATTATGAAAAAAACACCCATTAGCGTTCTACTTATATTGTTTGCGTCAATTGTGCAGGCTCAGCAACTTTCTCTTTTTAACATCAATTCTGATGACTATCCAGTTATTAAGGCAAACTTTTATGCCTTCAGCAGTAGAGGGAAACAATTAACTACTTTTTCTAAAAAAGAAACTCGGATATCGGAGAATGGCAACGAACAACGAGTCATTAGAGTCAAGCATCCAGAATATAAGGAACTGGAACCAACCTCGTTTGTGATTGCAATAGACATATCCGGATCAATGATGGGTGAACGGATCAGAATGACAAAAATGGCTACTAAATCCTTTATAGATGTACTTCCTCTGGATATTTCCGAATGCGCCATTACTAGTTTTGACGACTATAATTATATCAATACAGATTTCACCCAGAACCGGGAACGGCTTCTCAAAACAGTTGATGATTTAAACCCCAAATGGGGGTACAAATTATGAAGCTGCTTTCCGGACACCATTAACTGGGGCTTTAGCTATGGCAAAGGGTGGAAAAGATAATAAAGTAATAATCTTCATAACAGACGGCTTGGGAACGGCTAAACAAAATGAAATTATTACGCAGGCAAAAACAGAAGGGATAACAATCCATTGTGTCACCATAAATACGAGTGCTTCTAGTGTTTTAAAGAAATATATCCAAGGAAACCAATGGGAGATGTTTTGAGAAAGTAAGAACCAAAGAACAGGCAAAACAAATATATAATCATATCTTTTTTGAATCACAGGGAATAAAACCGGGGATCATGGAATGGGAAAGCAACCTTAGTTGCGATCATGCAAAAAAGATAGCCGTCTCTGTGCCTTCTGTTTTATTAACCAATAATGAAGCCTCTTATGTTGTTCCTGTAAAATCTCGCTTAGGGCTTTATGTAGAAGAAAAGTTTATTGATCTCAAAAAAGACAATCCTCAAAAACCAGTAGAAAAACCATTCACAATCACCGCCAACCATGGTGATTTCATACTACTTTCAGCAAAAATAAGTCACCCTTCATTTGCATTAGTCAACCCTTCATTTCCAATTACGATAAAAAAGGGAGAATCAAAAACTTTTGTTTTAAAGCACTCCGCTCATACCAGGACCATTGAAAAAACGGATATTGTATTTGAAAGCAATCAATGTGAACCTCTTATTATACAAGCCAGACGATGGATGTCTGAAGATGCTCAACTAGAAATAGAAATCACCCATCCAAATGGAGGGGAAGTTTTTTATACAGGCATGGATACTACGATCACCTGGTCCGGAACCATACCGGATGATCTCATCCAGTTGCAATTCAGTTCAAATAATGGAAAAACCATGGGATACAATCATAAATCAATGTAATGGTTTAAAATTTGATTGGAAAATTCCCAATATCACCGGAGATAAAATGCTCGTAAAGGCCAATGCATATCTTTCGCCGAATTTGGATCAAAATGAAAAGATATATGAAAGAAAAGAAAAAATGTATGGTGTGTCGAACGTTTCAAGTGAGCGGGTATTTATTAATGCAGACAATACTGAATTTATTGCGGAGCGATATGGAGAAATTGCTATTTACAACTTAAAAAGTGGGGACGAAATTTATGAAATCTACTGCCCGGGAAATTATTGCCATGCCAGGTATAGTGAAGATGGAAAACATATTATTGTTTACGAATTTGACAAATACACTGAAATCTATGATGCCAAAACCCACCAAAAAGTTAAAGATGCACCAATAATCAAAAAGAGGTTGCCTAGGTTTGGTATGGCTAAAAATAAAACAGCCCGAACATTTTATCAATTTTTTAGCGGCAAGAACACCGTAGTTGATGTCTTAACCGGAAAAACGATATACACTCTTCCTCAATTGCATGAGAGTATATATTTGCATGAGTTTAGTGATACGTATTTAATTGGAGCCACGAGGCAGCATACATATGTATGGGATATAAATTCGAAATCGGTAGCTATGTTAATTGAAAACAACGCAAAAGTAGAAGAAGCTATTTTAACCAGGGATAATAAATACCTGGTTCTTTTGACGGATCACCCAAATGAAATTTTGATTTATGATTTAAAAACAAAAAAATTAAAAAATCGCTTTAAGCGAGGAGAAAAATATGCATTTGGTATGCACCATCGTTTTAGTCAGCGGCTAATGGCTGCGAAAGGCGATTTACTCATATGTAAACAAGACAGCATAAGTTCAATCATTCAAATTTCAACTGGAAAAGTACTTGATACGGTGCCGCAACATAGTCGATTTGTCCGTTTATCGGATGATGGTCAGTATTGCATAGGTTATACGAGTGGTTTTTTTTCTGGTTCAGATAACGAATTCAATGTATACAAATTGAAATACTTTGAAGGTCCCAATTCCGGGGAAGATCAGTCTGATAATACATTCAGTATTATCAAGCCCTTGTTACAATCAAAAGATCTTGATTTAGGCAAAGTGCTTGTGGGGCGAAATCTCAATAAAGTTATGAATGATTTTGTACGCAATACATATGATATTGATATTCCAATTACCAACATGTACATCACAGGAAATGACAGTGATGCATTTTCTGTTATTTCCCAGCCTCCCCCACTGAATGTCATAAAAAAAGGGAGCATCGATTGTGAATTTCAATTTATGCCAACCAAAGCGGGATTTTATGGAGCAGAAATAGTGATCAGCACTCCCTCAGGAACTATTCGACAAAAAATAAAAGGGGAAGGTATTCAGCCAGGGTATACCGTAATAAATAAAACGATCGACTTGGGAAAAGTTGCTGTTGGTTCAAGTAAAGACTCGGTTATTGCGAAGGCAATCTCCAACACGAGTCAAGAAACGATACCAATAATGTCTATGGATTTCATTGATCCCGGTAAATCTCAATTTAGTATCAAGAGTAAAACAGATTTCAAACTAAAACCCGGCAAATCGAAAAACCTAACTTTAACTTTCTCTCCAAAGAAAAGAGGAAAAATCAGTACTTGGATCAATATAAGTTCAGCGGACGCTATACAGAATCAAAGAATACATGTATATGCGGAAGGCATTGCTCCACGAACGTATCGATTAAAAGGCCTTGTTTTGAATAGAACAACGAATGAACCGGTTGTGTCGACCGTTTCTTACAGGGATGCGGATAGCTTTTTGGAGGCTAAAGAGGTTAATGTAGATAAAAAAGGACGTTTTGAAATTCTATTAAATTCCGAACGTTCTTATATAATTCACGGGTCTCATACACAATATTACGACGTTTATGACACTATTAAAATTAGGTCTACCAATGTCGAAGAGTTTACTAGGAGACAAATTTTACTAAAACCAAAACCCATTCTGATCAAAAATGATTCGTCATCGTACATCGAAGGGAAAGTAATTGATAAAAATTCTAACATGCCCTTAGCTGCTGTTATTTCATATCAGGATAGTAAGGGAATTATAAAAACTACAAATTCGGATAGTTTGACAGGTAAGTACGTACTCGAACTAAAGCCCGATCAATCCTACGGCGTTGTTGTTTCTTCAAGTGGTTATCTTCCTATATCGTCTAAAGTGGTGGCTCCTGCCAAAGCGGAGACGAAAACGATGGAGAAAGATGATGCCTTGCAATATTTAAGTCTTGGGGAAACCATCCAAATGGAAAACGTCTTATTTATAAAAAGTAGAGCAGAATTGCTTCCAGAAAGTTTTAACGCTTTAGATATGTTAAGTAAGTTTTTGTCTGAGAACCCTGATATAAAAATTGAATTACTTGGACACACGGACAACCAAGGAAGTGCCAATGCCAATTTAAAACTATCCTCAGAGCGGGTAGAAACCATACGACTATACTTCATTGAAAAAGGAATCTCGAAGAAAAGAATTAGTGGAAACGGATATGGCGGTTCACGGCCAATTTCCAGTAATCAGTCAGAAGCAACCAGAAAACTAAACCGACGTGTTGAATTTAAGATTGTTACAAAATAAAATGTAGCATCTTTTTTCTTTTTCCATTTTTACAAAGTTAAACCTTTAAAGCTTAACTTACTGTCCGATCAAATGTAGCAGGTTCACTTTTTGCTATCTATTGTTATCTGGACAAATCGTTTTATTTATTTTTTCATCAATGGAATTACAGTATTCTTAGTATCTGATTCCATTTTCAGTAGCTAGATTCCAGCAGGATCGATGAGGTTTAAATCCAATAATTGGTGGTTTCATAGATAAAATGACCAAGCTTATTATTCCCATGTAACATCATACCTAGTCACTCCGTGACCTCTTGATGAGCGCTTAGGCATATATATGTTAATATTTACACAACCAGTAATTTCCAATGCTTTTTCTATCCACCCTGCAATTCTCTGCTCAAGAATTAAGTCATTTTTAGGTAAGTTTTTTACTTCTGCTGATACGGATTTTGAAGCTTTCTCTACCACTTCCATAGTACATCCAGTATATAATGTTTTCATAATATTACCAGCTTTAGAGATCACATATGCCGGCGTCGCAATAAGTACAAACACCTTATAAACTCCTTTTAACGCGGTTTCTGCACTATATCTTCCTAACTCCCTGGAAGCTTCCTCTCTATTATTAAAAAACATGGCAGCTACTTTTCCACTCGGCTCTATTAATGAAGCATCTACATCGTAGAGTTGTGAAACGTTAATTGGATTACTAAAAATCTCCTGTGAGGAAGGTGATAAAGACTTTAACCATAACTTGTATTCATCTTTATAATTATTTTTTACATATTCATTAATTGACTTTACTACAGTTCCTTTTACGTGCATTTTGAATTATTATTATTTAAAATGTAAATCTTAATTGTCGACAATGCTTTTGATATTTTTTCTACACAACTGACGGCATTTGTCAGCAATAAACAAAATATTTTTTTAATGTAAAAATCAGTTTTAATGTAAATTTAGATGCCATTACGAAATGTTGGCGTTATATTTATATCATTTATAACTATGCCGATTCATTCATAAAACACCTTTGATTTCTATCATAAAAACCAACCAAATTGAATCAACATCCCTTTCTGAAAGAACTACCTCACATCGTAAACACAATCCTTTCTAAAACAATTAATGCCTTACTCAAATATGGCTCTCAATAGCTGAAATATACGATCTTGCAAAATACAGGAATCCAACTACCTCTTGACTGATTTCAATACTCATTATTTTCATACAAATAAGCGCGTTTATGAAGGAAATGAAGAGATAAATGTAGATTGGTTTTTGAGAACGAGCGGTCAGTAATAATTATAAAGATTGTCCGAAAGAATACTTGATAGAAGGTCAGAATGGAGGAAAATATAGCGCTGAGAGTATTGATGAAATAGTTAAAAAGGCAGCACAGAATGCTAAAATTGTAAAGAAAGTATCTTCACATCCATTCAGACAC
Organism: Cytophagales bacterium; assembly: GCA_965277185.1. Taxonomy (GTDB): domain Bacteria; phylum Bacteroidota; class Bacteroidia; order Cytophagales; family JAHDFW01; genus JAHDFW01. Next base: position 85,829 of record CBDICC010000025.1, read on the forward strand.
CGTTTGTGCCTCCGCTAAAGCTTAATGCGAACGCGGTTGCAACTCATTTACTTAAAAGAGGGTACAAATTTGCGATATTGACAAACATTACTGAGACATAACAGCAGTAAAACTACGGAAATATATACTCATGTCGCAAAAAGTCAATTTAATGGAATAAAAAGCCCACTGGATTTACTTAATTTAGCATAAGCGCTTAATAGATATAACGGTAACTGTTACCGTTGCGCGTACGTTAGCGGTAATGAAGATGAAACAATTGGGATTTATATTAATGGCTGTTATAATTTGGGGGTGCCAAGACTCTGAAGAACATTCAAACGAATTAACGAATGTTGTCCCTCGAATGTCCATAAATAAAAAAGTTAAGCGCTCCGTTTCAATTTCTTATATTACTGATTCTTTCTCCCCAGAAAATTTAGTCTTTGAAGAAAAGGTAATTCGAACCTTTGATACATCTGGTAATATGATTGATATGAAACAATATATTATTGATTCAACCATTCTATATCAACATAATTTTCAAAAATACCATGGAGACACTCTTTTAAAATTAGAAAGAGGAATTGGCAATGTATTCAAGCCAAAAATTGAAACTGACACACTGAAATTTTTGAATGATTTGATAATCGAAAGAACTTCAATTAGGACTCACCGTATTATCTACAATAATGGAGTCAGAAATGAAGTGCCCATTCCGACTCAGGTACTTTATGAATACGATGAAATGAAAAGGTTAATTTCATCCACCCAATATCATGATCAAACTATTAATAAATGCTCTTATACTTATAATGAAAATGATCAATTAACACTTAAAGAATGTAGTTATGATGACACCTCTAAAGTTAATTACATTGAAAAACGATACTACAACAAAAATGGTCTAAAAAATAAACAAATAGAATCTTCATACAAGGGAGATAGCATAACCTCTGAGTATAAAAGGTATTATAAATATGACACAAGAGATTCTCTGATTTACCAAAGTTGGTATATAAACGGAAGGAATTTTTTGATTTACAATTATAAGTTCAATGAAAAGGGGCAAAAATTAACAGAATATATATTCAATGATAGTAGTGGAGACTCAACCTTACTTGCTATGCAAAATTATTATTACTATGATGAAAAAGGCAATTTAAAAATGTCCTCAATTATAGGAGTAAATGGAGATCCGATGCGAACAATGCTTTACTCTTATGACAATGAGGATAATTTAATTGAAGAAAGACGGTTTAATCATACAATTGATTTAGATAAGCGAGCTGTGTTGACCAGACTATTAACAAAACACTATTACGAATACTATTAAACATACCGCTAACATAGTGTATAAGTGCATATCCTTAGGGATACGCTCCATAGACAGAACGTTATCTGCCATTTCGCAACTTCTAAATGAACATCTTCAAAACACAAAAAGACAACCCAACAGATATCTTTTACCTGAATCCTGAACAGGAACGTGCTAACACTAAATCTATTTTCGAGGTAACCAAAGAAAATGGAAGGTTAAGAGTGAAGAACAGCAATGTAAATTGTTTATTTAGCAAGCTAACACCCGAATCATTTGACGAACATTATAACAAATATGTTCAGCATTTGAATCTCGACTTTGAGCCGACAAAAATTGAAGGCGAGATTTACCAACTAACGGAAGCCGAACAAGAGCAACTAAGACAGAACATCATAACTTACTGGATGTATTACTATTCGGTCAACAACCTCAAAATCAAAGTCAGGAGATCAGATTTTCAGCATCCTTATATGGTTGATCAAACGATACAAATTTTAGATGTCAAGTATGGAACGGACACAACAGTGAGTATGACTCTTGGTGCTAAAATTCTGAGACAACCGCTAAGCAAGCACACACGAACAGTAGAACAACGAAGACAATATTACGATCGATAGACAGGCAGATAACATCATACATCAAATCATGCTTTTATCTACTCAAGGGACAACAAAAGAAGGTGACAAAGATTATATATATTGCACGAGTAGCGCTTTCACCTGATATGGATATGGAACTTCATAAGAAGGTTTTTGCACAGTTTGTAAAAAATATTTAAGTGCGTTCGGAGCGCTTAATAAGTTGTTTCTATAACCCTAGGGTTTTGATACATTTCAAAACTAAAATAACAGACTATGAATATTCATAATTGGATGGCAGAGCGAATCTGTCACCTATTTTCTCCGAACAAGTATAGATTACAAAGTAATTTAAGAAATGAATAAGTCGTAAATGAACAACGAGGATATGAACTTAGGTTGTCAATATCAGTTCAAAGGAGTTGAAAATCCTCTAAATTCATTAATTTTGAAGTAAATCCATAGTCGAAACAATATTAATCGTTACTATTAGACACAGGTTGTAAGCTTTAAAAAGACTAACATGAGCGAATTAGAAAAAATACTAAATATCGATATTGACTCTGACATCAAGCATTTTAAAAAAGGCGAATTCATACAAAGGATAAATCAGTCAAAAGCGAATGCCATCTATGTTAAAAAAGGCCTACTAAGAAGCTACATTATTGATAACAAAGGAAAAGAACACATCTATATGTTCGCCTCTGAAGGTTGGATTACTGGAGACATTGATGCAGTAGAGTTTAATGAGCCAACTCAGTTATTTATTGATTGCCTCGAAGACTCAGAAGTAATACTGTTGAAGAAAGAGTATCTAAAGGAAACAGACCTGCCAAAGGAAAAATTACTCCAGAACATTAAGAAGATGTCTCGAAACCTTGGAAAATTACAGCGTAGGATTCTTATGCTAATGGGCTCTCCTGCTGTTGACCGTTACCATTATTTTTTAGAAATATATCCCGAATTACCAAACCGGGTATCTCAAAAAATGATTGCATCATACTTAGGTATCATGCCACAAACACTTAGTACCATCCGAAGAAACCTCGCGAAAGGGAATTAGATTGAAATGAATTGAATTGAATTGAATTAAATTCATTTCTTCATCTATGTGAATGCATAGTGAGCTAGAAGTACTGACTTTTGCATAAATCAAACGTTAGTACAAATGAAAAAAGCAAAACTTATTGTCAGAATACTATTAGGATTAATAGTTCTGGTCTTCGGATTAAACAAATTTATTCAATTCATGCCCACGCCTCCAATGCCAGAAGCAGCTGGTGAGTTTATGGGAGCATTGGTCAAAAGTGGTTATTTAATGGTAGCAGTTGCTGTTGTTGAAATAGTAGCAGGCATAATGCTATTGATCAACAAGTTCCAGCCTTTAGCATTGGTTATACTATTCCCTGTATTGCTCAATGCATTTTTATTCCATCTATTCTTAGCGCCAGCTGGAATCGGAGGAGCTCTAGTTGCTACTGCAATGAATATCTTCTTATTCTTTGCCAACAAGGAATCCTATAACTCATTATTACAACCTAAATAAACGAGTTTGTAGCACACTGTTTAGAACTAAATACAGTGTATCGTTAATCGAAAAAAAAAATCAAATGAAAACACAATACAAAAATAAGGATTTAACGATCCATTGGGATCAATCAAAATGTATCCATGCTGGTGTATGCATCAGAACATTACCTGACGTCTACAATCCAAAGGAACGACCATGGGTGAAAATTGAAAATGCTTCTTCTGAAGAATTAAAAGCACAAATCAATAATTGCCCATCGGGTGCATTGAGTTATACCCTTAACGAAATAGATAAATCATGATGAAAGATACCTTACATGTCAACGGAACTCTTGGTGAAGAAAACTTTCTGGTCGAAATAAAAACTACCAATCACACCATTAAAGTGGATGAACCTGAATCACTGGGTGGTTCTGATCGTTATCCAAATCCTGCTCAATACTTATTATCAGCCTTAGCTTCTTGTACTGCAATCACTATAAAAATGTATGCTAATAACAAGGGATGGGATGTAGGAAATATTGATGTAGATGTTAAATTGGAAGATGTTCTTCACGAAGGAAAAACAACAAAAAAAATGGTTAAAGCGGTCAAGTTTGAAAAACGTCCTGACGAATCACAAGTTGAAAGGTTATTGACGATAGGCTCAAAATGTCCTATTTCAAAATTACTAGAACAACCAATAGAAATGGAATTTAAAAAGTTATGATCCATGGCAAAATACATTGTTATTATTATTCTGGCGGCTACCTTTGTAGGGTGCTCCGCAGACAAATCAAACAATACTAAAGAAAACACTAAAAATATTATGGAACCAAGAATTTTAGCAATAGGCAGATTACAATCAACTTTAGATATATTAGTTGAAGAATGGGATAGATATGGCAGAAACGTCATTTCCTGTAACTCCAAAGATCGAGTTAAGGAAATAATTGAAACGGACTCAATAGATTTTATCGTCATTGGTGGTGGACTTCCGGACGACGAAAGAGACGAAATGGTAGATTATATTGCTGCAATTGACGCCAGCATCAAAGTTCATCCAATTCCTCGCACTGAGGAGGCTCAAGGACCGTATAGCTTCATCCCCTTCCTTAATAATCTTGCGATCATGTTCAAAGTGCGCAAAGCGATGAAAAAATAAACAACATTCAACAACGTACATAGTGCAGAACCCCCTGCACTATGTTACAACAGCATTCTCAAATCGTTATAAGTCATGAAATGAAAACTTTGATAGAAACGGATAGATTATTGTTAAGAAAAATTACGCTGGATGATATGATAAGGAGGTACTATTTAGGTTGCAAGCTGATTTAGAGGTATAAACGATTGTCAATCTGCACCAACTCGTTTATTTATTTTTTATCAACTAACAATATCACAAGATATAAATATTCGGACCTCAGAACTTTGTATTCGGTGACGCTTTAACTAATATTTTACGCATTACAACTTGACGAAGCGATATGACGAATATCATTAATTATAAGAATTAATGATTAAATGTTTATAACGCTAAGTTCTGGATTGCAAATTCAAAACAGCCACTCTTTTTTTAGCTTTTGAGCATCCGAATTAGCTTGAGAATAAAAGCAAGGATTATTAAATCATGAAGGTTTTAAGGACGTTTTATCAAACATTGCAAATCTAGTATTACTATCTAAAAATAAAAGGCATAAAAAAAGAATTTCGATTTGATGCTCCTTTTTTTATGCCTGACTCCCCTAGTCATAAACTTATGTAAAACAACTGCGGCTATTTTAATGCCGCTTATGCATTATTAGCAAATCGTTTTATTCTTTAATCAAACGAATAACAGCTTTTTGATTACCTGCTCTAATAGAAACAATGTAAATACCTGCTGGTTCTTCTATAGAAAGATTTACAATTTTTGAAGGAGCGATGTTTTTTGAAATAATCACTTTCCCAGATAAATCAGTAATTAAAACTTCCAAGTTTTCAAAAATAGTACCAAGCTCAATAGAAAAATTTCCATGAGTTGGGTTAGGATAAATTTGCAGATTATTTCCAAAACTATTTTCAATAACACCTACAGCTGTAATTGCCACACAAGTAGTTGTATCTACACATCCATTTTCCGTTAACTCAACGGCATAATTTCCATTGGACGATGTTGAGAATGATTGTCCTGTTTCGTTAGCTATTACTTCACTATTATTGTCACAATCTATCCACCGATAACTTGCATTCGTGTTATTAGCAGAAATTGTTGTTCCAGAAATCGATGTAGTAACGTCTGAAACATTATTGATAGTCAAATCAAGAGTAACTAAAGAATCACAACCGTTTGCCGCTCCACCATCAATGGTAAAAGTAGCTGTGTTATTACTCGCAGTGTATGTATTTCCGTCAATCCATGAATAGGAATTACATTCTGTTTTTGTATCAGTTCCAGTAGCTGAATTGATGATAGTCAAATTAAGGGTAACTAAAGAATCACAACCGTTTGCTGCTCCACTAATAATGGTAAAGGTAGCTGCATTATTGCTCGTAGTGTATGTATTTCCGTCAATCCATGTGTAAGCGTTACATTCTGTTTTTGTATCAGTTCCTAAATTGTTGATCGTCAAATCAAGAATAACTAAAGAATCACAACCATTTGCACCACCACCAGCAACCTTAAAAGTAGCTGAGTCATTGTTTGCAGTGTATGTACTTCCATCTATCCAGGTGTATGGGGCGCATTCTGTTCTGGTATCAATACTTGTGGCAACTTTGGCATCTATACCCCAAACATTTGAAACTGTATCTAACCCATTCGTAAAATTAGCCTGGTATGTATTTGTAATATCTGATGTTGTATTTCCCGTTCCTTCGTCAAATGGGAAATATGCTAATAGATTAGGCTCACTCCCTGTATATCCACATCCATTCATGTCCTGATTAATTTCACTTGGTGTTCTTGCATCATCCCACAATGTTAACATATCAACCTCCCCATTAATACGACCAATATCTAAACCTACACTAGACGTGATTGAGGCCATGTTTGAAACTGTATCCTCTGCAATACCATCCACGTAAACGATTAGTTCACCATACCGTCTTGTTGCGCTAATAAAGTGCCAATTACCATCCGATATAATTGTTGTACCAATTGCATCAGATTGATTACCAGGTGCCGCCCACACTTTACCAGTGCTAACTCCAAAAAAGAACTTTGCTCCGGAATTTGTATAGGATGAAATTACTGATTTAAAAGGACCAGAATCCGAAGTCCTAATCCAGCACTGCCATGTAAAATCACCACTACCTACATAAAAATCGTTTGCAGAAGGTTGATTAATTATAGTGAATCCAATTCCATTAAAGTGAAGATTCGTTTGGCCAAATACAGTTATTGTTGTAATCGTTAAAACGAACGTTAATAATCTGGCTATTTTTTTCATGATTTTTCAATTTTTATATTCGTAAAATTTTCAAATTGTTTTATTTTTTCATCAATGGAATTACGGTGTTCTTAGTATCCGATTCAATTCTCAGTAGATAGATTCCAGCAGGTTCAGTAAGGTTTAAATTTAATAATTGACTTTCATTGAAAATCTTTGATTGCAATAGCTTCCCATTTAAATCAGATATGGTAATGGTAACTGCACTATAGCTATCAGCTAAATCAATGGAGAAATTACCATCTGTTGGATTAGGGTAAAGATGCAGTTCATTGCCAAAATCATTTTCAATTATTCCTGTAGTTCCTGTTACAGTATAGCAGGTTGAAGTATCTATGCATCCATTGTTGTTAATAATCACAGCGTAATCCCCATTGGTCGAGGCTGTAAATGATTGATTCGTTTCACCAGCAATCGGTGCCCAATCAAGACAATTCAACCATTGGTAAGTTGCTCCTGATTCATCGGAGGTTAACATTGCTCCTGATTGTGTTACGGATATATTTGGTCCATTGATGGTTAAATTTACTGTGATAATCGTATCATAATCATTTAGGTTATTTATTGTATCTACATAAATGTTCGAGCTAGTCCAAACATGATTACCACTTGGAGAGGTGTAGCTTCCGCAAGCAGAATCTGATATACTTACCAAACTTGAGATATTACAAACCGATAATCGATAATGCTCGGTATATGGAGGAGAAGCGTCATATTGAATACCAAATCCAACAACATTAAATGACCCAGCAGGAGCCGGAAAATTAAACAAGCTTACATCTTTATCAATCCAAAGGGTAGTTGTATCAATTCCTCCATCAGTTACCAAAACGTTAAAAATTGATCCAATTCCAATCCATTCAGTAGAATCAACTAAATGAACGTTATGTAGTGAAATCAATCTATTTTCTGTTGACTCGTCTAGGGAGGAAACTAACGCTGGTGCTGAAAGCGTATTTCCACTAGAAATAAAAGCAATACTGTCAGGGGAAAATTGCAAAAAACCGTTATACTGAGAGACTGTGCCAAAAACATGCAATGAATCTCCCTCCGTTACAACATAACTATTAAGATCTGCAAAAGTAAAAATACGGATTCCAGCCGTGTTGGATCCGTTTATTATACCAAAATCTAACCCCATGCCCCCTCTGAAGTCCATGCAGCCTACAAGTCCTCTTAGTTCGCATGTAACACCTAGAGAATCAGGGTTCCCGTTAATGTCTACGCCGTTGATATCCTCAATGTCATATTGTGTATACTGCGCATGAGTTGTTAAAACAATTAGAAACGCAGGGAAAATAAGAGTAATTAGTTTTTTCATGATTTTTTATTATTATCAATGTTGTTACTTAGTTATTATTTATTGCAGATTTTAATACTATTTAGGCATCGTTTTTATCTTGGCTTGTATAGCTTCTAGATTTAGGGATTTCAATTCTATAACTTTAATATTGTTGCAAAAGACGAATCAATCAGCCTCAAAAGCATATCTGAACACATTTCAATGACATCTCTTCAATTTGCAACCATTAGTTTATTGTAAAGATTTTTAATAGACATGCCTCTTTTTATATACCTCCCCTCAATTCATCCAAATGTGTCATCAACATATACCTTCTTTGAAGTAACATTGCTACCTACAATTATCTAAATACAAAGGAAAGGAGTATTTTTTTGATAACCCACCCCAATTATGGTCATACGGAACAAAAAGTGGTAGTTTGAAACATTCATTTATATAATATAGCAACCAAACGGTTCCGAAATTGCAATCCCTATTTACTGGCTTAAGTTTAATACTAAAGAAGAAACTAGAATGTCGCAGTTTTCAACTGCGTCAATTGAAGAATGGGATTTGTGAGATACAAGCATCCTATTAATATAAATCAAATCCATCAATAAGAACTACGCAAGAAAATCAGCGCATATAAACATCAACGTTAGCTGATGTTTACATGTACTCGCTTTGTCCACGGTAATTTAATTTAATGTAATGTAATAGAACGGAGGAAGGAAAGATAAGGAAGGACTCCCCGACCTCGTATCTCGGTTCGGGGTAAACTTCTCGTCCTTCCTCATGTAACCTTAAACTTGCGTAAAACAAAAAAGCATCCCCAATTGCTTGAAGATGCTTAGTACTTTGTGAACCCATGCGCCGAGAGTTCGAACTTTTTGTGCCCGATTTGCAGGAGATGGTGGTTTTTATGAAATGATTAGAAATTGGTCCAAGGTTCGATTTGGAGGTTCATACCGGAATGCTATCCATAAAAATCACGTTGCACCATTCATGATTTATTGACTAAGAGACTCCACATCACTTCGGGAAGAGCCTTTTTCAACTAATGTTAGTTTTGAAATTTACGATAAATACATGTTAGTTAATAACAACGATATTATGATAAATACCACGACAAACAAGAGCTCCCTCCAAAGTGAAAAGAATATCTTTTTCATGATTAATTTGGTCTAATTTTTAATAAAAGATCTTGTCTTTTGATTACCTCTCAAATCCGTAGCAATCACCCAGTAAATCCCTCTACTTCCTTCAATAAATATGGATTTAGAACTTGATTTATAGGATGAATTTTGGGAATAGATCAGTTGACCTTGTGAATTATATATTTGAATATTCTCAATGATTAATGGATTCGTGAAATTGAGTTGAATTTGCCCCTGACTTGGATTAGGAAAGATTTGAAAATCAACCGCTCCAACATCCAAATCATCAAATCCGCCAATGGTCATATTCAAACATAAACTTGTATCTACACATCCTTGAGCCTCTAAAACTAAAGCATAATCCCCTGATAATGATGGTGTAAATATAGAATCCATTTCCCCTGAGATCGAACTATTATCGTCATTGCAATCCAACCATTGATACGTATCTCCAGAATTTTGTGAAACTAATGATTGATCTATTACGGAAATCGTTGCACTTGCACTGTTTATCGTCAAATCAAACTCAATGATGCTATCACAACCAGAAGCTGCTGGGATTGTATCAAAATAAATTCCTGTACTGTTCCATGCAAACTTCCCGCTTGGAGAAATGAAATCATCGCAGCTAGTAATCATTTGATTGGTGTAACGGTTATTTATGGTCAAATTATATTCAACAACACTATCACATCCAGAACTAGAAACCAGCGTATCAAAATAAAGCCCCGTACTGTCCCAGGTGTGACTTCCACTCGGTGTAGTGAATAAAGCACATGAACTAACTACTTGAGAGGTATACGATTGAACACAACCTACTCTCCAAAGTTCAATTCCGTGTACACTGTCATTTGCCGTGAAATATAGTGCTCCCTTGTAAGAAACGTAATTCTCAGGATCAGAATCTGAAGCTCCTGGATTGATATCCATTACCAAACTTGTGTTGATTCCATCCGTTTTCCAAAGTTCATACCCTTCGTTTGGAACTGTTCTAGAGGCCCCAAAAAACAATTCTCCTTTGTGTTCGAAAATTTGTTGATCTTCTGTATACACAGCCATGTTAGAACCACCTGCTCCAGCCTCAATATCCATCAAGAATCGGGCAGTATCAGCATCCGTAATCCATGGTTCAATACCATGAATACCATCATTGGCACTAAATACAATTTCATCTCCTAGCTTAGTAAAATATTGTGCCCAACTTGACATAAAAAAACTGCTGCCCTGATATATCTGTTTAATTTCTCGAAATGTATCGCCATCGAAAACCCATGGTTCATTTTGCGTAAACGGCCCCGATCTGGAATATGCCTTATCATCAATCACAATATAATTAAGCCCCCATTCTGCACCTCCTGCAACTGGAAGCAATGTATCGTTAATTATTCGCTTAAAAACACTATTCGAAAAGACATATGCAGTTCCCGCGATAATTCCTAGATCAACTGGATCCGAATTCGCAGTTCCAGGATCGTCATCCACAAGAAGTTTCACCGTATCACCTTTATATACACATACCTCTTCTCCATACATTGCATTTTTACCCGTCATATAAACCGCACTGTCCGTAGCAACTATTCCTGAATAGATAGGATAACCAACAGTAAACCCATGAGCTCCTCCCGGGTTGTAATCCGATACCAATTCTTCAACACCTGATGATAAATTATATCGATGTAATTCATTCCCTTCCGCAGCCGTTTTCGCAATAAATAACAATTCACCATTCCATTCTAAAAAGTTAAAGGCACTGCTACTTAAGCTACCTGTATTTATATCTCCAATCATTTGTATATTAAGACCATCATAACTCCATACTTCTCGTCCATTTGTCCCATCGTCTGCCGTAAAAAAGAGCTTCCCTCCTGCTATATACATGTTTTCGGGACTACTTCCATTAGTTCCTGGATTGATATCCAAAAGCATCCATGTACTGTCACCGTTGTGTGCAAATAACTCATTTCCAGCTACCGAATCATCTGCGGTGAAGATCAGTAAATCATTATACTCAATCAGATTGTTTGGATTAGAGGAGGCCGTGTCTGATTTAATATCGGACACCAATATTTGGCTTTGTACTTTTCCCAGTATTAATAATGTGCTTAGAATAAAGAGAAACATTAGTTTTCCTTTTCCCTGCATCCTTGTGCTAAATTCTTCTTTTATTCTGTTCATAATAAATATCTTTATTTGTATTGAAAATAATTTCTTTAAATCCTCTTTATTAAATTCTGTGTATGCCTGTTACTTGACTAAAACTTTCTTTGTTGTTGTAAGCATTGAACAAACTTACGACAGGTTGTAATGGATGTTAAACATTACCGGTTACAACAGGTTTTAGAGTGGTTATAAAAGGTTACAAATGGCATATAAGCCAATTAAGGATGCTTTTAGGGAATAATTTAATTATGTTTTTTTTTGAATTAATTAAGGCAGAAATAGAATTTCAATGAGATCCTTTACTTAACTGAAATTTTCTGTGTCATTTGCTGGCCGTTCGCTTTTGTTACCGTAACAAAATATAGTCCCGAAGCCAGATTCGTTTGTATAGGAATAACTTTACCCTTTTGTCCTTCATACATAAACAATATACTTCCAACTACCGACCAGATTTTCACTTCAGCGTTTACCAATATTTCTTCAAAATTTAGATGAAACGATCCGTTCGAAGGGTTTGGATAAATTTGAAAAGACATTACTTTCATTTCATCCACTCCTAAAGCATCTTGATAATAATAACAAGTGGAAGTATCTGTACAGCCATTAAACGTTACTTCTACGGCATAGTTTCCAGAACTTTCCGGTGTGAATATGGAATCTCTTTGTCCCCAAACTTTGTTGTAATTATCATCACAATCTAACCATTGATGCGAATCCCAATCTCCTATGGAAAGCAGATTTGAATCTAGTTCGGTAATCATACCAAATGCTGCATTAATAGTTAGATCATAAACCAAGACAGTATCACAGCCGGCAGCATTATAAAGCGTGTCAAAGTAGATTCCAGTTGTAGTCCAATTATATTTTCCACTTGGTGAAATATATTGATCGCAAACAGTTAAAGAAAATGTATCACGAGTCGTGTAAATTACGTTTAGAACAATAGTTAGCACAGAATCTCCACCTGATACTAAAGGAATTGTATCTTTATATGTCCCTCCAACATTCCAAATATAAGTACCGGAAGGTGAAAGATATCCATCACATGCATCTTCCGAAATGCTGGAATACTCATTCAGGTCATCTATTTTAACCAGAAGTGCTTCCCATACTCCTCCCCATCCTTCGTTATAAATGAAAGATGAGTCTTGGACAATCCCTGCATTAAATGTTTGAATAAATTCTCCACTTAAATATATTGCTCCAAACTTATCTAAAGCGGATCGGTAACTAAGAAATTCACCATCCAAACTAAAGTGCTTAGCATTTTGATAGCCTTGATCCAACACAAGAATAAAAGTTTGGATGTTACTTACGCTATCTATGTCTGTTCCAGCACCCGCACTAAAGTCAATTGCTCCACCAAAAGTGCCAATTGCATACAAATTTTGATATTCATCAAACTGTAATGTTTCAATTTCTCCGCTCCCAGATTCATGAGCGTAGGCATTTGTTTTAATATGATTTCCTGAAGTGTCAAATTTTTGAATTACAAAAGACAGCGTGTTATAAGGGTTCTCAATTTCAACCGTATCATTTCCATAAATTTGTGTAGAACTTGCTGAAAACGAAACAGAAACTGCAATTTCTCCATTTTTCACCACTACATTCGAATAATACGCGTCTGAATTACTAGCAAATTGATGACTCCAAGCATAATTTAAATTTGAATTAAGTTTTAATAATATTCCATCCGAAAAAGCTGTGCTAATTAGCTGTAAAGTAGTATCTATTGGATTAAGGTAGCTGGCTCCTGTAAATTGTCCGACAACATAGATGCTTGAATCGTCATCAATGGTAAAATCTATAATTGCTGCAGACGGAGTTCCATCTAATACATAATGATCCAAATATTCGCCATTGTCGTTTAATCGAAGAACTAATCCATCTGTAGTCCCTGATCCCGCAGATTCTAATATGCTGGCTGGGCCTGGATCTACATCCGTATTTCCAGAATATGAACCTGCCAAATAGATATCTCCACCACTGCCTAGCTCAATTTGAACAAGTTTTATATCTCCACCTTGGACCCAAGTTTTCCCAAATACAAAATCACCATTGGAATCCAGTTTGATTAAAAACGATTTTATTTTACCCGTTGATCCAGATGAGACGATCACACTTGCTGGACTAGGATCCAAATCGATAGAATCAATAAAGAAACCACAGATGTACAAATTATTATTAATATCTGTTACGATATCAGCAGGCTCTATTCTTAAGTTGCCATTTATATATTTAGTCCATATTACATCACCATCTGAAGTTCTTTTTCGAACAAATCCTTGAAAATAAGTCTCTTCAAACACAATCAAAGCTGATGTGTCATTGTAAAATGTACCACTGTATGAACCTACCTGAATATTATTATTGGCTTGATCTATTGCAATACCTGTACCTTGATCGTAATCATTGAAAGGAAATATATCAGAATAGTCCACTCCATTTGGCAAGGTATCTTGTAAAAAAGTATGTGCCCATTCGGTAACCAAAGTCTGGCCATCCACAGTTTGAATAATATTACTGCAAAGGATAATTAAGGCTATTGTTAATATTCTATTTTTCATATTTGGATTCGATTACCTTACAATTAATTTACGGTTCAATACGCTGTATCCTTTCGTTTCAACACTTATGAGATACATACCAGATGGAAAAATCTGATCTACCTCAATGTGAAGCTTGTTTTGTTCAGAATATTGATAAACGGTTCTACCTTCTACCGTTTTTATAGTGATTTGAGCTCCTAACAATTTTTCATCAAGTGCGATGTTTATAATTCCATTCGACGGATTAGGATAAACATTAAGATCCGGTTCATCCAATTTTTCTAAAAGTCCGTCTGTAAGCACGGTTATCTCAAAACAACCACTAGTATCTTTGCAGCCATCTAATTCAACTTCTACAGCATATTGACCAGAAACCGACGGGGTAAAAGTTGGATAAAAGGCATCGCTGAAAGAGGATAGGTTATCGTTACAATCCAACCATTGATATGCGTCCCCGCTGGAATCTGTCAGTAAAGTGGTTTCAATGACCGTTATAGAAGTATCAACGGACTTTATGAGTAGATCTATTTGCATTACACTATCACAACCAACACTATTCGGAATTGTATCGTAATAAATTCCAGATACATCCCATACATACTTTCCTGATGGTGATTCATAAGAAAAACACTCTGTAAGGTTAGGATAAGCCCAGCTACTTTTAAGTATAGTAAGATCCAAATATTCAACAGAATCACAACCTTGAGCATTCAAAGAGGAATCGAGTACATAGCTTCCTGAATTAATATAATTTATACTGCTTATGCTAAATGAATCACATGCGCTGACCGTAATACGATCTGTAGAGCTACATGGAGTAAGTTTGACCATATAAATTGGATTTCCGAAGGTGGTATCATTTAATAAATCAACATTAGAAGACGGATCGATATCAAAAGTGGTGGTAATGGTTCCAAATAAGTAGATGCTATCCTCCACTACGTGGTAATCCGGATTATTTCCAAACCAGTTGTATGCTCCAATAAAGTTCCCATTCAGATCGAATTTGGAAATATTGCCCGTAGTTGTGGTATTCTCAATCATATATGTTCCAGCTCCTGGATCCAAATCATAAGATGGACCATTTAAAAAGCCATCTACATAATAATGACCCTTTCCATCCACTTCCAAATTATCGTAACCATTTGGACCATCTTCCATCGAAACTAACCAACTTGCAACACCTTGATTATCTACACTAATTAAGACATACATACTGCTTGCAGAGGTGCTTGTAAATACAAAATTACCAGTTCCTGATGGAACGTTTATCGTATTTCCAGACCAGACATGTATCAAACCTATAACATTGTTATTTTCATCGATTTCAATATCTGAATACACATTAAAGAATCCCGTACCAGTTATGGTCATATTCCAAATAAAACTACCAGTACTATCCAACTTAAATAGGATGGGCATCGCATTTCCTGTAATATTTATAGATTCAACTCCTGCACCTGGATCCAGATCATAAGTTCCACTTGTGCTCATTGAGATAAATAGATTTGAGGATGCATCTGTTCTCATTAATAACTGTGATTCTGAGCTTGTTCCTCCGAAATTTTGATCCCATTTATATTCACCGTTTGCGTTAAAGCATACCACTAAAGCATCTCTTAATCCATTTGATGTGCTTACTGTGGTGGTCCCAGAATTTGTTTCAATACTTGGTGTATCTTGATAATCCAAAGCCACATAAATATTAGAATTGGTTACATAGGATTGGCTGTTTATGCTAACTGAACTACTGGAGTTGATTGAATTTGCCCAAAGAAAATCGCCTTCCGAATCTAATTTTATTAAAAACACTTCATTTGATCCAACATGATTCAAATTATAAACCGTGGAAGTATCTGGATCAGCATCGAACCCGGCAGCGTACGTACCGGAGATAAGAACATTCTGATGTTTATCTATTGAAATATACTTGGCCCGATCTGAGGAAGCTGCACCAAATTGTTTAGCCCACAGGAATTTACCAGTAGGATCAAATTTTGCTAGACACAGATCATTTGATCCTGCCGATGCAAAAGTAATTGTACCAGTATCAGCTTCAAATTTGATGAAACTTGTAAAGGATGTCCACAAATAGGAGTTCCCTAGTGAATCTGATGTGTAATCTCCAATGAAAGTTGTTCCATCTGCCCAAACTTGGAAATTTCGCTCTACAGATAAATCTTGTCCAACCAGCACATTTTTGTTGCTCAACCACATAAGTAAGATCAGCAACCCTCCCAATTTCATTTTTCTTTTGACGTTTTTCATTTCTGTTTTTATATTCTCTTCTTTCTAATTTATTATTGAAGTTGTCCCCTATCTAACTTCAACTTACTTCACTATAATTTTACGATTCAACACACTGTAATCTTTTGTTTCAACACTCAAGAAATACATCCCAGAAGAAAGGATTTCACCTAGCTCAATATGAAGTTTATTCTGTCCCGTAGATTGATAAATAATCCTTCCGTCTATTGTTTTCATGGTGATTTGGGCCCCTAATAATTTTTCATCAAGAGTTATGTTTATGGTTCCATTTGACGGATTTGGATAAACTTTAAGTTCGGCTTCTAGCAATTCTTTTAAGACCCCGTCCGTAAGCACGGTTATCTCAAAACAACCGCTGGTATCAATGCAACCATCCAATTCAATTTCAACTGCATATTTACCTGAAACCAATGGCGTATATGAAGCCGAAATAGCACCACCTACCGAAGTTAAATTGTCATCGCAATCCAACCATTGATATGCATCTCCGCTGGAATCAGTCCATAAAGTGGTTTTAATAAGGGTTACAGAGGTATCAACTGTTTTTATCAATAAATCTATCTGCATGATACTGTCGCAACCTGCATTATTCGAAATTGTATCGTTATAAATTCCAGAAGCATCCCATACATATTTCCCAGAAGGTGATTCGTAAGAAAAACATTCAATAAGGTTCAATAAGGATGAAGAACTCTTCAAAATGGTCAGTTCTAAATGTTCTAATGAATCACAGCCATGTACATTCAATGCTGAATCGATCAAATAACTTCCCGTACTTGTATATTTAATTGAGTTTAACGTAAATGAATCGCACACACTTACATTGGTATAATCATTACTGCCACATGGAGTTAACTTCGTTAAATAAAACGGTGCATTGCCTGATCCTGCGGTGTCAATTAAAAAATGAACCGCTGCAGATGGATCTATATCAAAAGTGGAATTGATAATACCATGTAAATAAATGGTGTCTTCTAATACATTGAAATCAGGGGCTTCATCCCATAAATAGGCATCAATAAATACTCCATTCGTATCAAATTTGGATAAGGATGCTTTTTCAGTTGATGTACCTATAAGAAAAGAACCTAGTCCTGGATCCAAATCATAGGTACTGGACCCATACAAAAATCCATTGAAATATAAATACGCTCCATCAACCTCCATTTTTTCATAATAAAATGAACCAATTGGATCAAATTCCTTTACCCATTTAGCAATGAATTGATCATTAAAAGCAATTAGTACAGCTATATCACTGGATGTTGAATTGGTGTATTGAACAGCTCCTGTATCCATTTGAAATTTCAGGTAATTGGTTGGTTCGAGGTACATCATTGTGTACACTGTTCCACTTTCACTTACTGCCAAAGCCTGAGTAAAATCTATAAAACCTGGGCCTCCAATCTCCAACTTTTGTTGGTATGCGCCACTACTATCTACTTTAAAAATAACTGGTTCAAAACCGCCTAATGTATTTACGGAGTCAACGCCAGCTCCAGGATCAAGATCATAATAACCTCTTGTTCGCATTGATATGTAGACATTCGCAGCTGCATCTGAAGCTAATTTCAAACTTGATTCAAAATCCGTTCCGCCATAAATGTCCGACCATTTATATTGTCCATTTCCATCAAAACACACCAATAATGCATCTGTGCCACCTTGGGATGCATGCGAAGCCACTTCTCCCATGGAAGTATTAATTTTTGAGGTGGCTTGATTTTCGATTAACATATACACATGTGATTTTCCCACAACGGATAGATCCCATCCAAAGACATACTCCCCTGTAATCGAGTTCGCCCATATGAAATTGCCATCTGAATCTAGTTTTATCACAAAACCATCTGCGTTGTTATTGGTTGAATCATGCTTAAGTTGATAAGTACTACCGACATCAGGATTCGCATCAAAATCAGCGGAATATTCTCCGCTCAGATAGACATTATTGTCCTTATCTATCTTAACATTCCATACTCTGTCTGCCAAAGTAGAACCAAACTGCTTTGCCCATAATAAATGCCCATTACGATCTATTTTTGCCAAACAATTATCGGCATTTCCAACGGAAGTCAAGGCTACCGTTCCTGTATCTGATTCAAATGTAATAGTAGAAAAAAACGATGTCCAAAAATAGGTGTTGCCTTCAAAGTCTGCTACGTAATCACCTGCGTTACCTGCACCTGTCATTTCTACCCTTGTATCCAAATCCACTAATAGGTCTTGAGCCATTAGACTTGAACTTACCCCAGACACGACTAGCGCAATTAAAACTGCTAGTTTTGTGGCCTTTTTCCATATCAATCTCCTCATATCTTTCTTTATATATATTGAATAAGTCATGTTTTTATATTGTATATTCTAGTTTATAATTATTTTTTCAACGCCCATTTTTCCATTATCCATTTTGATCATTAACAAATAGATCCCCTTAGGTAATTGAACATCTAAAGCTTGCTTATTACTGTAAAAACCGCTTTTTGAGAATAGAATTCTGCCATCTAAACTCTTTATTTGCAGCTCTACATTTGGTTGGTCTTGGTTGAAACTTAAGAATATCGTTCCATTGGATGGATTAGGATAAACTTGAAGTAGAGAATTATTTAAATCTTCGTTTATTGAATTTATGACTACCGATGCATAGCAAAGTGACGTATCGATACATCCATCTTGCTCAATTTGAACGGCATATTCCCCTGTAGAAGGTGGATCAAACTGAGCTTCTGTAGCATTGATTATTGGTGATAAACCATCTTCACAATCTAACCATTGATAGGTATCTCCTTCATATTCTGTTATTAGTGTGCTGCCGTCAATACCGATGCCCATTTCTACTGGCTTAATGGTTAAATCAATTTTCAGCACGCTGTCACAACCTACTACATTCGTGATCGTATCATAGAAAATTCCGGAATAATCTCTTATGTAATTACCTGATGGCGAGGTATATTCAATACAGGATTCTATGATTAAGCTATCAAATGAACTGTGTAAAACGGTTAGATCAAATGAAAGCATTGAGTCACAACCATTCGTATTTATTAAAGTGTCTATATAACTACCGTCTACGGTATAGGATCCACCCAAGAACTTTTCGTAGCTATCACATACCGTAATGCTGTCATATGATGAACTTAAACAAGGTCCATGTTTAAGCAAAACAAACATATTCGTGGAATAAGGTATTGTTGTTTCGTTATAGGAGGCATCTGCATCAAAAGCATTATGAATATAGACCCCAGTATAAAGGGTCTCTAGGTTAACATCCATTGCATTTAACCTGTTTTTCCATACATAAGCATTTATGAAACTTCCCGTCTTATCCAATTTTGAAACAAAACCTCGTACTTCGGATGAATCAATGGAAAATATTCCATTACCTGGATCCAAATCTGCCCAATCATCGGATAAGTCTCCATATAAATAAATGTTGTCCTTATGGTCAAGATCAATTCCAATAAAATATGCGTTCCCTAGCTCCATTGGCCGAATCCAATCAAATGTTCCTGATGCATTATTCACTTTACCCAAAATGAAATTGGAACTCGTAGTTATCAACGGGTATTGATAAATCCCCGTGTCCATAGGAAAAGCGGCATTTCCTCCTCCGGACATTCTCATTAAAACCGCCGTATAACCATGACTGTATTGTTCTGCCGTAATAGTCTCAGTACCAACAGAATGATCAATACTAAATCCCCAAAATAAACTTCCCGTCGTATCTATCTTACATATTAGAAGATCTCGTGTTGTCGCATTTATCATTACTCCTCCAGAATCTGGATCTAAGTCGTAACTACCTTGGGTTAGTCCCTGAATGCAAATATTTCCCTGATCATCCAGCTGGACTTCTTTGAACTCGTCAAAGAACGTACTTCCATAATGTTGACTCCAATTGAACAATCCGCTACTTGTTTCAAAACTTGCCACAAAACCGTCATAAGAACCATTCGATGTGTCTACAACAATATCTGGCCAACTAGAGCGAACGGTGGCCGTTCCAGCATATCTTCCAACGATGAACAATTTATTATTTGAGCTGATTACAAGATCATTGACTCTAGCTGCACCCGTATTTCCAAAAGAATTTGCCCAAGAAAAATCACCGTTTATATCTAATTTTATAATAAAAGAGGAGTTTGACGAAGGGTCTGGTAATGTATAAACTCCAGCATTCGGATCTGCATCCATGGTGTAAGTAAAGTTTCCGGTAAAATAAACATTCATGGAATCATCAACATCTAAACCTGTAGGAAATTCAGTTGAAGTACCACCAATATTTTTTGCCCATATCAGATTCCCAATTGCATCCATTTTTACTATAAATACATCCTGAGATCCATTTGATGTAAGTGTTGCAACCGTAGTGTCATTCGGAAATGATAAAGCTCCTGAAAATGTACCAAGAACGTATTCATTACCTAATGAATCATGCTCCAAATATCTTATGGTGACATTACCTTGCAGTGAAGAACTCCATTCCAAATGCTTGTCCGTATCTTGAGCATACGCCGTATTTGAATTTATATTAGCTAAACACAATACCAAGATCATTGCAGTTATAATTTTCATTCCTCTATTTTTTATTATCGTTTTCATCTTATCATTTTTTGTTTTGAACGGAGCCTAAATCCCGTTCGATCGAAGGGTTTGGACGCATCAATTATCTATCAATCTATCTATCGGACAACAAAACTGGTTGTCAAGATTTGATGATCTTTCGCCTCTACCTGTAGAAAATACATCCCAGATGCTAATGAAGTGTTAAGCGAAATTTGCCAAGCATTTTGTCCTTGAGAAGTATTAGTAGACACATTGATTAGTTCTCCTGAACTTCCATAAATTCGGATACCTGCAATCGTTGTGTGATCAGATAATTGGACATTGAAATCCCTTTGAACAGGATTTGGATAAAGTAAAATTTGGTTTTCTACATAATCTTCTTCGTCAATCACTCCATTGGTAGATTCCACTTCATAGCACTCACTTTGTATTTCACAACCAAATCGTTCTGTTATTACAGCATAATTTCCAGTTAGAGCTTCTACATCAAAAGACGGATCGTTTTCTCCAAACATTTTAATATTATTGTTGTCACAGTCCACCCATTGGTATGAATCAACACCTATCACCTCTGTACTAAGCAATGAGCTATCTAGTGACAAATGCACTTTTGCTTCACAATCATAAAATAAAACTGAAAACGCGGTAGATGTACTTGTACCATTTACACCTACAAATTGGAAGGTATCAATCCAAAAATCGGATGATGTAAAATTGCCACCCATAAGAATCGTATTAGTAGCGGGGTTTACTGAAAATTCTCTTAACGTCTGGATTCCAGTTGCTCGTATTGTTTTGGCATATTGTAAATCCCCAGATTCGTTATAAACAGCGAAAAATGGTTCAACGCTCGTGGTTGTTAAATTGAAGACTGCAGCGGATGGATCGACGTCAATCGAATTTCCTGTAAATCCTCCAAAAGAACCTGATACATACAAGTTACTGTTGGTTCCCATATGTATTTCTCCAAGCCATCCAGTAAGAGAAAAACCTTGTTTGTATTCCTTTGTAGTACGATCATATGTTGCAAGAAACGCAGCTCCGTCGGTAGAAATAAAACTTGTATCATTAAACAAATCTACATTCAATAAGGTCGATGCGTTTTGAATTGATAAATAAAGGTTTGAATCGGAAACGGCCATACCTCTTAAGAAGTCACTTCCTGTTCCTCCAATGGATCCTGCATATAATAAATCTCCATCCGAACTGTATTCTAAAAAGCATACGTCAACATTTGAATGAGGGATTAATGTTTGCGTTGCGCCTCCCCCAATCTGATAATACAGCGTATCACTCATGTAACCACCGACATACACATTTCCGTCCTCATCTAATACGATTTGACTAATATCATTCTGTCCTTTTCCCGATATTTGATTAGCCCATAATAAGGTACCAGCAGAGTCAAATTTCAACAGAAATCCGTCCGTATTCTTAGAACCGTTAAAGATCAAGTTTGAACCTGGAGATACGTAGAGTTTACCAGCATGACTTCCTCCTACATATACATTTGAGTGATCATCGGTGGCTATTGCCCAACCTTCGTCATAATCATTTCCTCCAATGGATTTTGCCCAAATAAATTCTCCATCCTTATTTAATTTTAGTAGATAAACTTCTTCCTCGCCATATCCTAAGGCGCTATTGGTTGACAATTCAAATGTATCTTTCCCTGGATCAAAATCTAAAGGTGCTTGAAAGATTCCTGTAATTAACACGTTTCCTTCTTTGTCAACGGTTAAACCTCCAGCTACGTCCCAAGACCAACTTCCAATTGCTTTGGTCCAAAGGATATTGTAATCAGGATCTCTCTTTTGAATAAAAACATCTTCACTCCACCCCCATGAGGTATAGGTTGTATCTCCAAAGTTTACCGTTCCTGAGTACCATCCCGCTAAATAAGAATTTCCTTCTTCATCCAAATAAACTTCGTCTGTAACATTGAATCCAAATGAACCACTATAGGAATGTCCTACAACTGGTAATGCTTCTACTGGTTGAGCAATTGTACATAGCACGCAAACCCACATTATTAATAGCAAACTGATCTTTTTCATCTAACCTTTATTTTGTTTTGGAATAATTGCTTGAACGACAATTTTCTTTGATAGCGTTCAAGCACAAAACAAACTTACGGAAGGTTACAAGGGTAGTTTAATATTACCGGTTACAAAGGGATGTAGGGTGGTTACAATAGGTTACAAAGTGCATACATGAATCGTAATATCACTTTTTGGAATTTAATTAATTATGCGATTTTCCGATTTTCTGGATTGCTTCCGTCAAATCTTCTTCGTCTAAATTCATTTTTTTTCTGATTCTGTGCCGATAAGCTTTGATCGCTCCTCTACTGGTTTTTCTTATATTGGCAATTTCCTGAATACTTAGATTCAGTTTAATCAATTGACAAATCTCTATTTCAGTAATGGAAAGGTCCGGATAGACTTCTTTCAATTTTTGTTCAAAATCTGCATTGATTATTTCTATGTTATCCTGAACAACATTATGTTTTTCTTCTACTTGCATTTGCTGCTTCAAATCAAGAATTACCCCTTTCAAGGCTTTTCGAATATCTTCATCTTTGGCATTTCCTACACTTTGCAAGGATTCCAATATATTCGCTCGGTATTGAAAGCGCATTTTATTATCTGCAACAATCGCGGTTAAATCACTTTTACTTGACTGTAAATTATCAACCGCTAATTTCCTTGATTGACTCAATCTGGAAAATTTGATATAGACTAAAAAGCCAAAAATAAGAGCCGCTATTACCCCTATTCCAATATATATCAATAATCGTTTATCCTTTTTTGCTTGAACTTTATTAAGCTCGGTTTCCTTTAACAATTGACTTTTTTCAACTTCATATCTAATTTGTTGACGGATTGCGGCTTCCTTAGCTGTTTCACTTACAATTGCCTCCTTTTCCTTCATAAATTTCTTATACAACTGTAATAACTGAAAATGGAGATTATATCAATGCAAATTTAATCAAGGTAAGCAGTCAAATTTCTGTATTTGTTCAGGAATAGCATTACCACTTTCTAGTTTTGGTCAGTTAATAGAAAGACAAAAATCCACTTTTGATGCAAATAATGACATGAAACTGATCTTTATTTCCTTTACAAACAGAATTTATTTCCTTACTACACAGGCAACTTGTTGCAAAGCAATTGGTTTCAAGAATTTATGAAGTTTTGTTGTGCAGTTGAATGAACTTTATGTCATGGAATAGAAAATAGTTTTGGCAGCGTTGTACACAGGACTGTAAACGTAAATGGCATGCAGTAGATCATAATATGTTAAGTGTATATGTTGTTGATTTACATAGCTTTCCACAAAATTAACTGTCCAAATGGTTCAATTGCAAATTGAGATGTATATTTTGACCATTTATATATATATTCCTGGAAGAGAACATAAGTGACATCGTTGATTGTAGGTGTTGAGGCAAGGGCAGGGTAAGACAATAATTTGGGCCTCTGATGTAGAGCCCAAACCACCTGATTGATTGACAGCAAGAAGAGATTATAATCATGTATGCTATCAACTAATCAAGTGGCCATTGCTATCTTGACATAAGATGTCCAAAGCATTGTCTTACTATGTCCTGTAGTATAGGTTACATATTACCCACCTGAAAGTATAACAATTTCACTTTTGATATATCAGTATTGAGTAGGCTAGTAGTTTCAATTCCTTAACATACAATTTGGAACCACATTTGATATGTTTGTGTCCAGTTTTCAAAAATGTGATAGAACCAAATTGTGAATTTTGATTTCTTGTTTATTTGGTGTTCTCTCAGATGTTGATTCCCAGGTCCAAAATTGAGAATCATTATGTAGCAGCCCAGGGTCCATTACCAAACACGTGCTCAGATTTCTGGTACATGGTATGGGAACAACAGTCAACATTAATAGTTATGTTAACTACTAATGTGGAAAGAGGAAGGGTAAGTTATGGCAAATTAGCCTCTTATCATATAAATATTTTAGCTGGAAAAACATTTTTTTTTTAAAGTAGAGGTGCAAAACAGCACCACATTACACAGGTTGGCTCCATTTCTTATTTATGGGGTGCAATGAGTAAAGGGCAATCCAAACTTTTTTAGGTTGGTCATCACATATTCACTGAAAGACACTCCAAAACTGCTGCTTTAAAATCTAGATTGTCCGGGGAGAGCTGACAATCCTCAGGAAAATTGAAAAGTTTGCTTTGGGGCGAAAGGTCTTATTAATCATGGTATATAGACCTAATTGTATGCACTTAACTGATGATAATGGCGTTACGTGTTTGAAACATCTTAATGATTTGCAACCTGTTTTGATTGTTTGGTTTCAATGTGTATTTCTAATACACAAAACCCCCCTTCGGAGAACTAGGGTTAAGGGCTTCTGTGAGACTTAAAGAAAGCAGATTGACTAGTCTGTGATGAAGAAAACCACAGTATGTAAACCTTTCTATCCTCAATAGTGTCCCCCGTTTATATTTGATTCTTTTAGTTCCTTTTGTTGCTTAAACTTTCATTTCGGGTATTTACTTCTTAACTACCAACTATGGTCAACTTTCCATCATCAGATGTTTGTTTAGCTGTGTAACAAATGTAAAACAGAAACGTTGATATCATAACAGTAACAGTATTGATGGAGTTAATAAAATCTAGACAATGTCATAAAAAGTTCAGCATGTTTTGATTTACATGTATCAGTATGTAAACCTTTCTATCCTCAAAGATTTGTGTAAATATAACGCAACATAAATTCACATTGAAATACAGAAACATGATGCTGACGTATTAAGGGACGTGTTAACCCAGCTACTATTTCTAAACCTGAATTTTTCATTTTTTTTTCACCATTTTAAAGATGAATATGTATCCTATCATTACCAACATAAATAATTCACCGTAGGCAAACTTTTCCTGTATAATTTGGTAAATTAAAATGACTATTTTCATAATTTTTAGTTCACAAAAGACACGTGGTTGGGTGGCGGGAAATCTAGCGCGGTTACACGCTACCCACATTGCGCGACCGTCGCGTCGCAAAATGGCATCGCGCGCTGCATTCTGTTGCGCACATTTATTTACGCGCTGCTTGTTTACTTAGGCGCAGTTGCACAAAGAAAAAAGCGCTAAATTATGTTGAAAATGTAAACAAAGACCAAAATTGCGATTGGTTAAATTTCATTTTTGTTCATTTTTCTCTAGAAAATGAAGATGTATATTGTATTTGACATTGTATAAAGATGTTTATCAGTTATTTGTAAGACATACTCTCATTGTAAGTTAAGAAACAATGGCATCGGTAACAATAATAGCATTAAATGAAGGAAAATGTCACTGTTTTTACTAAATCGGCGATTTTTTACTTTTCAATTTGGAGGGTTTTTTTTGGCAGTTTTTCAAACCAAATAACTCGAAAAGTAGTCACGGAAAATCTAAATTGTTACTTTTATCATGTAGAGAATATTTAGCTCTAGGAACGTTTTTTTTTTTTGTTTTTTCACCTAATCTTAAATTTTTCGAATTATTAAGAAAAAAGAGCCAAAATTTTGATTTTTTTCAAGAAAAACACATTTTTTGCACTTTTTTGTCAAAAATTCGAAAAATATTAGATTAGGTTAAAAAACAAAAAATCTGTTCCTAGACATGTGTCTTTACGTGATTTTCCAGAAATTTGGGCATTTTTAACTCAAAGCTATTTTTGTTAGGTTGTCACAAAAAATTTTGACCAAAAAAGTGTTTTTTTGCCATTTTCTAAAAAAAAAATCATCATTTTTAGTAAAATTTGATATCAAAAATTGATTCTCTGACTCATTTCCATTCCAGAAATGTATACTTTTATATACATTACTAAAGTAATAGTTTGAAAGTTACAGTTTCACAAAATTTTGGGTTCACACCCCCCTTAAATATCATATAAATTGTGGCGTTCATAAAAACTTGCAGCATTTAACTGTTGTCATATTTACAGACTTTGAGGTTTTGGTGTGTTCAGTTCAGATAATACTTGTACCTTAAACTGATCAATAACTCTTTTATCTTGTAGGTGAAATGTCACAAATACTGGCCAGAATTAGGTCAGAAAATCGTCTACCCACCTATCTTAGAGGTCACGTGTGTGACCTGTGAAGAAACTGCCTCATTTGCATATAGGGATTTTATTATTACACATACCAAGGTAAGTTGTCTATCAAATGACATACTAATTTCCTTTGAATTCAAAACAATGCAGAATGAGTGTGTGAACAAGGCCAAATTGAATGTGTCACAATTTTGTCACTTCATGAGACTGATGAACATTAGTAGGGTGGCCTCTATGAATATTAAAGAAGACTCACTTTGAATAATTAAACATTTTTTTCTTAGCTTTATTGACCCAGGGTATTGTTTAACTCTAGATATGTTTATTTAAATACCCTAATACATTTATCTCAAAAGTTCTGCCAAAACTGTTTCTTTTAACTTCGCATTTGACAACACCAGTTATCAAGTGTGGTTTAGTTTTGAAACCTCCATTTATTTCTGTGTACAAAAATTTAAGCCTATGCGTTTGGCCAAATCAAAAGGTTAAACCATGACTTTACCGAATTCATTGACTCACGCTTTCATTCCATTTCATTTCAGACAAGAGAGCAGCGGAAAGTATTACAGATGCAGTACATAGCGTGGCCTGACCACGGCGTGCCTGATGATCCTTCAGACTTCCTAGATTTTGTCTTCAGAGTAAGGCAAAACAGAGTAGGAGTAGAACATTCAACTATTGTACATTGCAGGTTGGTCAATTTTCCCTTTGAAAATAAAGACTAAGTTTCCTTGCTGTTGAGCCTTGTTGGGTAGAGCTAGTGGCAATAGTGATGATCTGTATTGTGCAAATCAGATTACGTTGCAGCTTCAATACTAAAATCAGCTTTCCCCTTTTTGTCTCGCCTGAACTGAGTTCAGTAAGAGACAATGTGATCACTCATTCTGTATGTAGTATGTGTATGTAGTATGTAGTATGTATGTAGTATGTTTATGTATGTGGTATTTTGCAAAATTGATCACTGTATCCACATACATTGATGTATTGTCATGGGACTTGGACACAATG
>CBDICC010000026.1:0-83262 GCA_965277185.1 Cytophagales bacterium
ATCGATCCTCCATCTGAAAAAATAAACATGGAGCTGTTGCGAACCGTAAAATCGGAAAAACCCATTACTAAGTTTATTGATCACCAAAAGTCATTTTATCCTAAGAAAGGAGCGCGTTTGAAAAAATTCAAAAACATTGTTTATCCTAAGAACGCGACCAAAATAAGTGATTTCTTAACCGATGAAACTAAATTTTCCACGTTTACAATCCCTGGTTTTTACAATACAAAAGATCCAAGAAGCACCCAATTAGGTCGTTTCAAAAAATTGGAAGGGGGAGTTTACAGAAATGTGGAGAATGCAAATACAGATCAGGGTGATTTGTTTGAACTTGAATTGAATTTTACAGATGAAAAAGGAGAACGGATCACGAACGTTGTATTTGGAGGGATTTCGAAATCGCGGATTCCTACACTTGCATTTGATGACATGAACAATGGATTTAAAATGCCCATGGGAATTGCAAATCATAGCTTTTATGAATCCTATGCAGATGCGGTTAAATCTAAAATATCAAACAACCCATATTATGGATTGATCCTTGATCAAGATGGGAAATGGCTTGACAGTCACCAAGTAGGAATTGATGGACCGTTATTTCATTGGGATAGCGAAAATAAAGGTTTATTGCATGTATGGATGCTATCCTTTGAACGTCATGCCTTTGTTGGACATTATACGATTCCAATATTGTAAATTGAATAATTACAATCAATTTATCTATTCTAAGCTCAATTGATTGATTGATTGATTGATTTTCCTATTTTAATAAACCAAAAACATTCGTTCTAATGCGTACAGTTTGTGAAATTCCTCATCCCGCTTTAAAAATCACGGTATTCAATTACAATGATAAATTCCTTATTCAAGTTGAATCAGGTCCCTTTAAACAAACATATACGATCCCTGTCGACAAAATAAGTTCTGTGGATAAAATTAAAGAAATGATGGACGAAGAGTTTCTTTCCAAATGTGAAGCGACAATGGATGGAATGTTTGAAAACTTCAAAGGAAGTATTCAACGAAATTTGTAATTACCGTTTAAGTCATAAATTGACTTCGAAACAACATCGACTAAATTTTCTTTAACGGAATTATGTAACGTTTATTATTTCATTCGTTATGAAGCTATATAAGCGACATAATAAAATGAAAATATTTAAAATAGTATCGTTGATAGTGCTTTCTGCAACTCTGACACTTGTTGCCGTTTCTTACTCTAGCTCAAGCACTCCAATAATTCCAATCAACGTTTCCAACTCAAACTCGGATAAGATCTTTAAGATATCTTCCGATTCTACAATTCCTGAAGAAGTTACTGCTTCAGCAGAGATTCAAATCAACTTTTCGGATTATGATATAGTTGTAAAACCATTTGAAAACAAGCTATATTCTACGGTTTATGAAAAAAGTAGAGCGCTAAAGAAAAAGTATTCCAATGTGATTAATTTGGATGAACAGGCTAAAAAAGCACAATTAGATTTGCTAAGGGTGGAATATACGGAATTCATGCTCAATGAAATCTTCCCATATTGGTATGGAACGGAATGGGATTTTAACGGACATACGAACACTCCTAATTCTGGGGAAATTGCCTGTGGATATTTTGTTTCAACAACCTTAAAACATTCAGGAGTCAATGTGAATCGATATCGATTTGCACAACAAGCCGCATTAAATGAGATCAAATCTACTCAGTTAAATGGAACGTATCGAGCATATCTAAATGGAAGCACCGAGAATTTTATTACTCAGATAAAAAAAGAGTTAAAAGATGGACTTTATGTAATTGGATTAGATTTTCATGTAGGCTATATCTTAAAAAGAAAAGGGGAGGTCTTTTTTATTCATTCGGATTATGTCAGCGATAAGGTGAAAATCGAAGCTGCCAATCAATCCATAGCCCTGGAATCCAGTGAAGGGTATTATTTAGGTGATATCACACACAACGATGCACTTCTTATTAAATGGCTTTATAGTCAGGAGTTAACCGTAGTCACCAAATAAATTTTGATTCTTTTTTAATCGTTTTTATTCTTTCAAAAATGCTTAAATTCGCACATCCTTGGCTTGATACATACAAATACAGTATGAACGAGCGAAATTTAGATGTACCTGAAAAGATTGAAATTGCATTATGAAGGTTGATATTTTTATTCCATGTTTTATAGATCAATTATATCCTGATACAGGGATGAATATGGTCAAAATTTTAAGAAAACTGGGATGTGAAGTTAATTATAACGAAAAGCAAACATGTTGTGGTCAACCAGCATTTAATTCTGGTTATTTTGACGATGCGCGTGAAGTTGCAAGAAAATGTATTACAGATCTTCAGTCTGATTCAGAATATGTCGTGATTCCATCTGCTTCTTGTGGTGGAATGATTAAACACGGATACAAAGAGTTATTTAAGCAATCAACGGATATTCAATCTTGTCAAGAATTGTCAAAAAAGGTATATGAATTTGCTGAATTTGTAACTGACATTCTAAAAGTAGAGAAAATCGAAGGTGCATCTTTATCCGGAAAGGCTACTTACCATGATTCATGCTCTGCTCGTCGAGAAAATGGAATTTATGACCAACCACGTAAACTATTGTCTAATGTAGAAGGATTAGAATTGGTTGAAATGGAGAAGGGTACGGATTGTTGTGGCTTTGGAGGAAGTTTTGCCGTGAAATTTGAACCAATTTCGATTGGCATGGGAGATCAAAAAGTAACAGAAGCGCTCGCTACGGAAGCAGATTATCTGATTTCAAGTGATCTATCTTGTCTGATGCACTTGGGAGGTTATATTCAAGCAAAAGAAAAATCGATCAAACCAATGCATTTAATTGATGTATTGGCCAGTGGTTGGTAAGCAATTACGCTCTTACGATTACATTATCTAGTTTTTGCTACCTATAGATTAAAAGGAATTATCCTCTTGGACGGCCTACTTTACTTTTCTGATTAGGTTGTGTGGTAGGAGAAGAACGTGGTTTAATCATTTTTTCATCTAATTTTTTATCCTTTGATTGGTTAGAATTCGAGTCTCTATTACTTTTTTGTTGTTGTTCTGTATGCGTATGGGCATTTGAATTGGAATCATGATTGTCTTTATCACTATGTGCATCATTAGAATCGTGTGAATCTGTACTATGTTGATCCTGATCGCTGTGTGTGTCATGCGAATCGTGTGATTTATCATGGCTGTTATGTGAATCATGAGAAGAGTTATGACTACTACTATGACTATCTCCGTGCCCGTTACCACCATGTCCTTTTGATTTTTTAGGCGCAAAATGAAAAACAATTTTATTTTTCATAGTGTAGTACAAATTTTGAATTGGTACAACTGGTTTGCTATCATAAAACCAATCAAACGCAACAGAATAGCTCAAGTTTCTACTTATTTTAAAATCAACGTTGGCAATCCCTGCCACTCTAGGATTTAATGGATCAGTATACTTCCCTTGCATATAAGCTGTAACACCAGCCGTTACTGATTTGGTGATTTTTCGATATGAACCAACGTAAAAATTATATTTGATTACGTTCGTACTAATTAAGGTATCAATTGCACGGATTTCTGAAATGGAAGATCCGGTGTAATTCCAGTCCTCTCTTTCATTCATTATTCCAATTCCCATATTCATCGCGCCACCGTCATTCTCAAAAATGCGAAAGCGTGCATTTCCACCAAGCAACAATCGACGTTCCAATCCTCTAATTCCATCCCATTGAAACTGAGAAAACAATTCTGGGGTTAAATTTTTATGTGGATTAATTCGATAGCGTAAATGACCAAAACTTCGATCAATTAGATTGTCTCCTTGAGATATGAGTAGATAAGTACTGCCTGCAAAAGTAAGATCACTCTTTCCAATTCGTTTGGTTAAATTTAATTTTGAATGAAAACGATGAATCGTATGTGTTTGTTTTATCGTACTCAAAGCAAGATCTAAATCTCCTTTAATAGAGTTTGTACTATCTACTTGTTGATAAAATTTTTCTGCGTTAAGTATTTGGGCAAAAAGTCCTCCATTTAATAAACAGAATATAGACAAGAATAGCCACTTGAGTTTTGAATAGAATGGGGGAGTGCCGATGTCGGACATAGGGTTGGGAGTTGAGCGAACAATCTTTGAAACGAACTATAAATATACTAATTCTTGTCTATCGTCAAAATCAAGTGTATTATATTTTATAGGAGTAGAATTAAAAGGCATAAAAAAAACCCTTCCGTTAGGAAGGGTTTTAATTTAATTTTATGTGATGTTGAATCGATTAAGATTCGAATCTTACATTAGTTAAAACAACTTATTTAATTGCATTTTTGAATGCTGTTCCTGCGCTGAATTTAGTAAATTCTAAATCCTTAAGTGCTTTTTCTCTAAGTGAGCTATCCAATTTGATTGCTTGCATTAATGCCTTACTCATTCCTTCTTTGTTTTCTAAACGAGCATGTGCAATTGCCGAGCAGTAAAATGCCCAAGCTTCATCTTTTGCCGCTTTAGGGAATGTTTTAAGAGCTGTTTGGTAATCGTTTGTCAATAACTGAACCAATCCAAGGTTATAATAAGCATTAGGAGTTTGAGACGATTTAGCTAAACTTCTTTTTGCATCAGCATACTTTCCATGACGAATTTGAGATGCTCCAAGGTTTGCACGCAATCCTTTGTTGAAATCAGCAGCTCCGCCTTTTTTAGCAGCAGCAAGATAGTTTTCCAAAGCTTTCAATTTATCACCTTTCATAGTGTAGATTACAGCAAGGTTATTGTGAGCTTCACCCAATCCATCTTTCTTAATTGCAATGTCAAGACTAACTTTAGCCATATCCAAATACTTCATTCGTTGATCTTTTGAAGCTTCTTTCTTAGCCATTTCTAAATGTACAGCTCCAAGGTTGTTGTAAGCATAAGCGCTTTCAGTTTTCTTAATTAGCGCTTTATAGATTGCTTCACGTTCTGCAAGATCTGGAGTCAATGTAGCAGCATAACCTAATTCTTCAGCGTTCAATGTATCTATACCAGCTTCTCCTTTAGAGATCATTCCAGCTAATGTTGCCATTTCAGCATCTGTTTTCTTAGGCTTAACAGAAAGAATCTCTGTTTTAGAAGTTCGTAATTCAGGATATACGTATCGAACCAATTTTCTATATGAAGAAAGTTTTCTTAAACTCTTTTCCTGATCTACAAATGAACCACCACCTGCAATAGAACTAGTGATTTCTGATTTTTCATCAGCACTTAATTTGTCTGATGCAGCAAGTGCTTTCTTAAATTCAGCCCAATCCTGAACAACTGGCTTAGCTACAAAATTAATAGAATCAGCCATTGTTTTGTAGTCATACTTTTTCATCATTTTACGGTAATAAGCTTCAATCGCTTTAGGACGATCTTCTGCTAATGCCGTGTTGATTTTTTCTGTACCTTCAGGAGAGTGCATCCCTACAACGTTTACCGTTCTTGTCAACACTTTGTCAGCAATAAATGCAGCCATCTTTTTTCCTTCACCGCCTCTGATTTCAGAGTACTTAAGGTTAGCCTTGCTTTTATCGAAGAAGAATTCAACATTAGTTGGTTCCAATTCTTCCTGATTGTTATATCCGTGATCAGCATAAGCTACATAGTTTTCAGCTCTTACTAATAGGGAAGTAGTGATAATTCCTTTTGCCAATGGAAGCTCAGGAGCAGACTTCGCTTTACCTGTACTTTTAGCAGCAGAACAATTTACTACTACATCTCCTCCTTGCTTTTCAGCAGAATAAGGAAATGTAAATGTTTTCTTAATTAATGGTTGCTCGGTCATGCTTCCTTCGAAATCCTCAAATTTGAAGGTAATAGCTCCAAGCTTTTCTATTTGATCTCCATATTTGTAAGATGGTTCTACATTATACAAATAGTTCTTTTTAAGCATTTTTATCGGAAGTAAAGCCGACATCTCGAAAGATACACTATCTCCGTGTAACTCTACAGGGCTAGGAGTAACTTTAAGTTGTTGCTCTTGAGCCATTTTCAGCATTTTAGCTAACGTACATCCGGAAAAGATGGCAGCACTAAGCATTAATACTCCAATCGTTTTAGCTGTTTTCTTTATCATTATTGTTAAAATTTTATGCGTTTTACCAGTGCGCAAATATATCTAGTTAATTTTACTATACAAAGATTATGTATAATAATTGCTATTTCACAATTGCCTCCCTAATTCGTATCAATTTACGCAATAAACTATCCAATTGATCTAATGGAAGCATATTTGCTCCATCTGATAGCGCACTTGATGGATCCGTATGTGTTTCAATAAAAAGACCATCGCTCCCAACTGCTACAGCTGCCTTTGCAATTGTTTCTATTAAAGCTGGTTGACCTCCCGTAATACCACTCCCTTGATTAGGCTGCTGCAACGAATGCGTTATATCCATTACTACGGGTACATCGCATTGTTTCATTGCAGGTATATTTCTAAAATCGACTACCAAGTCTGAATAACCAAATGTGTTCCCTCGATCTGTTAAAATCACCTTAGAGTTGCCTGATTGCACAATTTTATCCACCGCAAATCGCATGCTTTCACCCGAAAGAAATTGACCTTTCTTTACATTTACGTATTTTCCGGTTTGAGCTGCAGCTACCAATAAATTAGTTTGTCTACATAAAAAAGCAGGAATCTGTAAAACATCTACATACTCTGCCGCCATTGCAGCTTCTTCCGGTTCATGAATATCGGTAACAACGGGTATATTATAGGTGTCCCGTACTTTCTTAAGGATTTTTAGCGCTTTTTCATCTCCAATACCTGTAAAAGAATCCAATCTGGATCGATTTGCTTTTCTATATGAACCTTTGAATATTAAAGGAATCTGTAGTTCATCAGAGATATTACTTAACTTTTCAGCTATTTCCATTGCAATCTCTTCTCCTTCAATGGCACAGGGACCAGCCATTAAAAAGAAATTATTCGATTTCTGATGTTTTAACAGTGGGATTTCTAACATAAATAAAATCTTTAGGTTTTAGATATTGCAAAAATTGGCTATTAAATTAACTTTGCCATGAATTATTACACAATTTATGCACAACGACATTGAACCAGCCGAGAAGAATAATAAACTTAAATATTTATTAATTGCTGTAATACTGGTCTTACTTCTTACGAATGGAGTAATGGTTTATTTTTATATAAACAATACCAACGAAATAATTGATAAGAAGAAGCAGCTTAAGTTTACAACTACTGAATTGCTTACAGCCCAATCGCAAGTAGATTCTATGTATATGGAAATCGAAAAACGGATTAAGGATTATGAATTATTGGAAACAACCAATGACTCGCTTTCTAAAAGTCACGAGGGTATTGATGAACTTCGAGCAGCGCTCAAGAAAATGACTGTATTGAAAAACAGTTTTAAAAATGATGCAGGTAAAGCTTGGAGACTCTATAATGATAGCAAGGATAAGCTGGAGGGCTTTAAAGAGTTATTGGTTTTAAAAGATTTGGAAATTGAACGATTAAAGAAGGAAAACAAATTCCTTTTTTCGGAAAATAAAGAATTGAAGCAGAATAAAGCTGAAGCATCTACTAGAATAGATTCCATGCGATTTATTGAGGAGGAACTTAAGGAAAAGGTGAAGGTCGCTTCTACATTGGAAGCTCAGAACATCGTTGTTTCCTATATTAATCAAAAAAAGAAGGAAAAAATTAAGCAACCATTTAAGGGAGATAAAATAGCCCGTCTTAAGATTACATTTAATTTGGCCATTAATAAGGTTGCATTAGTAGAAACGAAGCCGATTTTCTTGAAATTAATGGATGAGTCAGGAAAAACATTATTAGATCAATCAGCTAATTCACACAGTTTTTCCGAGGACGGTAAAGTATTTAGTGCTAAACAAGCAGTTTTGTATAGTAGAGACAATCAAACGGTTGAATTCTTTTTTAGTAAAGGAGGAAACTATAAAGAAGGTAAATACAAGCTAGAGATTTTTTGCGAAGGAAGTACTATTGGAAAGGGGAGTTTTGAAATAAAATAATGACTTATTGAAGCACGGCGCGAACTAGACATAAACTAATTTTCAAACCCGACATATTACTACAATTCACCGGTATAAAAGAATGATTTTTGAACATATAGCAGATTTAGCCCAGGTTTTTGCTCGCAAAGGTGGTACAAACGCCATCATTTGTCCTGGTTCTCGTAATGCACCGCTTACTTTAACGTTTTCAAAACATCCAAACATAACTTGTCGTAGTATTTCCGATGAAAGAAGTGCGGCATTTATCGCCATGGGAATGGCCAAACAATCAAATAAACCCGTTGTTTTAATTTGTACGTCTGGTACTGCATCTATGAATTTTGCTCCGGCTGTTGCAGAAGCTTTCTTTCAAAAGATTCCACTTTTAGTTCTTACAGCAGATCGTCCTCCCGAATGGATTGGGCAACAAGATGGGCAAATGATTTATCAGGAAAATTTGTACGGAAAACATGTAAAAGGCAGTTATCTTTTTCCTCCAAATCCAACGCATCCAGATGAATTGTGGCATTGCAATCGGATAAGTAATGAAGCGATTAATATTTCAGAAAACAATCCAAAAGGGCCAGTACATATTAATATTCCCTTCAGAGAACCTTTTTATCCTGATGCAGATCTAAAGGAAGAAATCAGCTTCAATAAGGAAACACGTATAATTGAAGATATAAAACTAAATCAAGTAATGCGCTTGCGGGATTGGAATGTGCTTGGTAAAACGATTAATATCAGTAAAAACATATTATTGATTGCCGGTACGTTAAATGTAAGTTGGCGCTTTCATAAAGGAATTGAACAAATTCCCTTTCCCATTATTGCAGATATTACTTCTAATTTACATAGATGTACCAATGCCATTGTGCGCCACGATAGCATAATGTTGAATAAACATGACGATTTAATACCTGATTTGGTAATCTCTTTTGGAGATATGGTTTTATCGAAATCCTTGAAGCAATTTTTGCGTAAAAATAAACCTGCAGAACATTGGCATATTCAAGAGGGAACGGATGTAATGGATACGTATCAATCTGTTACAAAAATCATTCGAACTTCACCCATTAGTTTTTTGTCAGAGCTTGCTGACTATGATTTTTCAATACATAGCGCTGACTATTTGGACTTTTGGCGTTTGGAGCAAGCGGATGTAAACAATCGTTTAAAAAAGATTATTTGCTACAAAAGAATTGAACGAATTCGTTTCGGTCGATTCAGTACTCAAAACGATTCATGAGAAAACCGTTTTACACCTTGCCAATTCAATGAGCATTCGCTACGCTTCTATTATAGGAACGAATAAGGATATTGAAATTTATTCCAATAGAGGTACAAGCGGGATTGACGGCAGTACAAGTACTGCAGTTGGTTATGCCATTCAACATGATTCTTTAAACGTGCTCTTAACAGGGGATGTAGCATTTTTCTATGATCGAAATGCATTTTGGAATAATTACGTTCCTGCCAATCTTCGAATAATATTACTTAATAATAATGGGGGAGGCATATTTAAGTTAATTAATGGCCCTTCTGATCAAAAAGAAGTAGACACCTTTTTTGTGACAGATCAAAAAAGTTCAGCAAGTCATCTGGCTTCAGAATTTGGATTAGAATATGAACTTGTGGATACCAGAGCAAAACTAGATAAGTCACTGGAATTATTTTTTGAGCGATCAAAAACAGCCAAAATATTGGAAATTAGTACGAAAATTGAAGTTAATACTGAATTTTACCATCAATATAAAGAGCTTATGACTGATGAAAATAAATAGCTCCATCCTTAGCAATATTAGCTGCTTTGAATAACATGTTTTGACAAGTTGCTTCCTGGACGAAAACCTCGCTTCTTCAACATTTCTACCACTGATTCAATGCAATTTATAAAATGAGGATAGATATTTTCGTTCTGTAATTGAGTTTCTAATAAAGATATAATTGGATTCCAATCTGACTCACCCGTATTCATTTGAACTCCGCTATCGGTTTGAACTTGAACAGATTTTTCTAATATGCTAATGTAAATCAGGATCCCCATTCGATTCTTTGTTTCATAGATTTTACGATCCATGAACGTCATTTTACTTTTGCTCTGAATCTGCTCTAATTGCTTTCGTTTAGGTATAAATACCAAGCAGAGCGCAGGACTCAGTTTTAATGCAAGAAATGTACCTGCCATTATACCTATTTGAATTGCTAGGACAAGGAAAATCTCCGTGTAGGAGGGCCAAATTGTTTTGTATGAAGCAAGTGATATGAAAAACGCAGTTAAAACTCCGATAATTGCAGGTACGATCCATAAAATATGGGTATAGCGTGTTGAACTTCGTACAGAACAAATGGTGAGAGCACATCCTGTTTTCGAACTTAACTCATCGATTTTCTTTTCTATTTCCTTTTCTTGTTCTGTGCTAATAGCGTACATAACCTTAGAAGTGCTAATTTTTCACGTAATTTAAATTCATTGATTCTTTATGGCATAAAACTTGTCCTTAGCTTAGTATTCACTATTTACAGGTTTTACAATAGAAACGAATCTAAATTGATTTCTTCTCAATTCGAAGATAAAAAAATATTTACTTTTTGTACTTTATATCTACTCAAACAACTTGAATGCGAATAGTGTTCAGATTGAGTATTTTTTTTAATACATCGACCTGATACAAAACAAAATTTCTAAATTTGACTTCTATAATTGAGTTTTAATCAATTTAATATTTCCCTTATGATCAAATCGAATAAAAATATCCAAATATTAATGCGGTTAAGTTTCGTTCTGTTTTTGAACGTATTTATGACTTGTTTTATGTTTGCTCAACAAGCCGATACGGTTGCTTTTCCGGAATTAGAAGGAGTAACAGTGAGTAATAAAACCGTTAATATTCCTAAAGATACCAAAGGGAAATCCACTTTGATAGCACTTGCTTACAGTAAAAAAGCAGAACACGACCTTAATGGATGGTATGAACCTGCATTTCAAAAATTCATACAACCAAAACTTTCAAAAAATGTGTTTAACGTGATGGCACACGATGTAAATATCTATTTTATACCAATGTTTACAGGTGTCAATGCTGCTGCTACTTCTATCGCAAGAAAAAAAGCCGTAAAGAACGTAGATGCTCGATTGCATGATTACATTTTGTTTTACAAAGGCCAACTAAAAACTTATAAAGAACAATTACGATTGGTTGATAAGCAAGTTCCTTATTTTATAGTGCTGGATTCAGAAGGAAACATCATTCATATGACATCTGGGGCTTATACCGAAGAAAAGATGGATGAAATTGAATCCTTTTTAGAATAATAGGCTTATCTATTTCGCTCTAACTCTCGTTTTTTCTAATTGTTTAATAATATTTTCAGCTTTTTCATGTCCATTTGAAAGTAAATATCCTTTTCCAGAATGGAATAAGGCTACACTTGGAAAACCTCGGATCCCCATTTGTGCAGCGGCTGCAAAGTCATCTTTTGTAGCATCTATTGCTTGCTTTGAATTATAGATCCGCTCAAATTCGTTTGTATCTATTTTAAGATCCCTCGCTATTTCCAAATACGTATTGATGTCATCGGTATGTTTACCTTCATTGTAAAAGGCCTTTTGTACTGCAACAAAAAACGCCAGTTCTACTTCAGGATTAATGATTCCAACCGTTGCTACTGCTCGGCAAGATGGCTCCGTATTGTACACAAAATCCGACTCCTTTAAAATATCATATTTAAAAGGCTGATTGGTTCTTTTATGTACTTCTTCCCAGTGACCGGTGAGGAAGGAACTTAAATCAGCCATTGTTTCGGTCCCATTTGGTCTTAAACCTCCTAACACTAATTTGAAAGTGATTTGATTATCGACACAGTACGCTTTTAGTTTTTCAACTTGAGGTGCAAAACCATAACACCATGAACACATCGGATCTCCTACGTAAATAAGTGTATCAGAATTCGATTCTTCTTGATCCTGTGCTTGAGTTTCCTGAGAAGATGTAATCATAATAAAAACAAGAAAATAGTAAATAAATGACTGAAAGATTTTGAAAGAAAACATGACTGATCTGAAAATGAAATTTATGTAATAAGATTTATAATGATCAATCTAACCTACTTTTATAGAAGTTTGTTAGGTAAACATCAAAAGGCATTAAAAAGTTTAAAACAGCTTACTACATTGTGAAAATCAACACAACTAGGGCGTTTAGTTATTTATCTTTTAAAGCGAACTCCAAGCATTGAAATATCATCCATTTGCTTTCGGTTTCCATCCTGAATCCACTTATCCATTATGTCTAAGATTTTGCTATGCTGGACATCTGTTGATTCTTGCGAAAGTGTGAGTAAAAGTTCTCTAAACGGAGGGATCATGAATTTACTGTTTTCTGAACCACCAATTTGATCGACAATTCCATCTGTAAAAAGATAAATCATGTCATTTTGCTGCAACGTAAAGGTTTTATCTGTAAATGGTTTTTCATAGGTATAATATTTCCCGACAGGTTGCGGGTTTCCTTTCACTTCTATTAGACCAATTCCAGGCATTTTTGAAGAAGTAAAAACAGCACATTCCGAATGTTCTTTTTCGTAATAATCTGTATGCTCAGTTACAATATAAAGAGGGGAGAAGGCACCCGCATAGGTCAATTCTCCTGTTTCAGAATCCAATACACCCAAACTAATGTCCATTCCATCATAATGCAATAGGCTATCTTCTTTTTGTTGCAATGCATATGTGATTTTTACTCGAAGTTGGTTAAGTATTTCCTTTGGATCGATGGTCTTACCAGTTATTACAATTTCGTTTAAAAGGGAATTTCCTAACATACTCATAAAAGCTCCTGGTACACCATGACCCGTGCAATCCGCTAAAGCAAAAATAATCTTACCTGCATGTTCATGAATCCAGTAAAAATCACCACTAACAATGTCTTTCGGTTTGTAGAGTAAGAAATAGTCTCCTAAAAGAGAACGAATGTAAGCATGGGAAGGCAGAAGTGCTTTTTGAATGTTTTTCGCGTAGCTAATACTATCAGTAAAGCGTTGATTTTGTAATTGTAGCGTGGTTTTTTGAACAGAAATAATTTGGTTAGCCGCTATTTTCTCTCTATAACGTAATGTCACTATAATCGCTATAATTATTAATAGCAATACCGCAACCATTAGAGCAATTCCAATACCATTTTTCACACCCAATTCTGATTTTTGACCTAATATCTCCAGGTTTTGTTCCGCGATCTTTCGTTCATTTTGTTCCGTTCTATATTTGATTTCCAATTCGGAAATATGGGCTTCAACTTCTTGACCAAAAAGAGAATCATCTAATTCGTAATAACGCTCTAACCAATTATAAGCGGCTTTATGGTCGTTTCTTTCTAAAAATAAATCAGATAAATATGCATAACATATCCGAACGTTAATTAGAGACTTAGATTGCCTAAATCTCCTTAATGCTTCAAGGAAGTGGTTCTCAGCTTCCTTAAATAACTTGTGTCCTTGAGCAACCTCACCCAATCCTAGT
This sequence comes from Cytophagales bacterium, assembly GCA_965277185.1. Classification (GTDB taxonomy): domain Bacteria; phylum Bacteroidota; class Bacteroidia; order Cytophagales; family JAHDFW01; genus JAHDFW01. The sequence continues at coordinate 13,519 of CBDICC010000026.1, forward strand.
AAACATTTCCCAACACCAACGTTGTTATTAATTTTGGCATAAATCTCATATGCTAATTGATAGTGCACACTGGAACTATCGAACTTATTCAATGTGTCAAGTTTAAAATAGCAACTTGCAATGTTGAAATGTGTAGCAGCCAGATTATTACTATCACTCATTTCGATGTAAACTTTTTCACTTTTCTGATAGCATTCAATAGCACGCAAATACTTGAGTTTTTGTGCATTTAATGAGCCTATATTCGTTAAAACCAATGCTTGGTTATTTAAATCCTTAAGTCTTTGATAAAGAATATAAGACTGGTTGAAGTATTCCTCCGCATTTTCAAAATCTCCTTTTCTAAAGTAGACAGCTCCAATTCTATTATAATCCGAGGCAAGACCTCTTTCATTCTTATGGTTGAAATCTATCTGGATTGCTTTATGTAATATACCTATCGCCGTTGGAAACTTATTGATCGAGACATGATATTCTGCTTGATATCTCATCGCTTTAGAAATTAGCGATGAATCTTGTGAATTGGCAGCAAGACCGTATGCTAACTCGCAATATTTATATGTACTATCCGGAGAATTTGATAAAAAAAGATGGGTTTGCTGAAGATAATAATTAAAACCATTTGTATCCAATGAGCCCTTCGATGTGAAGACAAAAAGTGTCATAGCGAAGCAAAAAAGACCTATTCGATGCATTGTACTTTTCATAGATACTCTAAATATACCACAAATTATCCTCAAGTGCTGAAAAAAAATACCTAACTTTGCACTAGATTGTTTATCAAAGGTTTAAGATTGAATTATGAAGAAAATATTAGTTTTAATAACAGGTTTGCTTTTAATCTTTCAAGTTAATGCTGGTCCTGGTGGGAACGGAATTAATCCAAAAAAAGGAACCATAATTGATGTAGAAGTTGGTACCGGTAAAATGAAAATTAAAGATAATACCACCGGTGAAGTTGTAAGTGCAAGGCATAAGCCAACATTTGTTGTTGGAGATGGAGTAACTTACATTCTAATTACAAGAAAAAGACCACCAGAACTTTTAGTTGTGATTCTTCCTGGAAAAGATTAAATTTTCAATAAGTTAAAGGTAGTACCAATTTAACAATTCAATTCGGATATAAAGTTGGCTGATTTCTAATTCATTTTTTATAAAAACGAATTTAGAAACCACTGTGAAACATCTTCTAATTCCGTTTTACTGATCTGATGTTTTATTGGATACTCTTTGTACTCAGTAGGTATTCCAGCATATTCTAATATTGCTTTACATTTCCTACCGTCTGAAATAGGTAAGACATTGTCATTTGTACCATGTCCATAGAATGCCTTTAATCGCTTATAATCATCTTTTAATGCTGGGTTTGCTTGCATTCCTTTTTCCAAAGGCATTCCGGAAAAACATATAATACCATCCAAAATTTCAGGATGAATCATCGCTAATTTTAGGGATAGAATAGCTCCTTGACTAAATCCACCTAATACAATCTTACCTGTATATGTTTTACGAATCGATTTGATGAATAAAACAATCTGATCTACACTTTCTAATCCTTGTTGGATATCTCTAGTTCGGGAACCGTCTCTATTAAATTTGATGTCATACCAAGTGTAACCACCATTTTTGTGTTCATTAGGAGCGCGTAAAGTGAAAAAATTTGCCTCTGGAAAATTCGATTTCAACCCGGTTAAATCTTTTTCATTGCTTCGAAAACCGTGGATCAAAATAACATTTACACTTTCTTTACTTTTTATGGATGAAAGGTAGTTTAAACCGGATTCCTCCTCTTTTTTTAATTCTAATGTTTCGGTTGTTTGCGATTGAACCGGTTCAGAGATACTAATTAAAAGCAGTAATACGAACAGTGTGGATAGAAAGTGAAAACTCTTATCGTACATTTTAGTCTTAATTATTTCCAAATACATCATCATAAATTGTTTGTATCCATTTTCGTGCCTCTTTTGCATTCATGTATTTATGCAATACAATTGTTCGGTCAACAAATGAAGTTACTTTTCTATATTCATTGCGTCTACCTTTATGATCGACGTACGCAAAATCAGGTTCGTTCTCTTGCAAATGTTGGATTACAGCCTTTTCATCATATTCTGATATGTAATCTACAACATGGGAACCAATGTCTTTATATTTTTCGATGTATACCGGAGGCATGGAGTAGACACTTTTTTTCACATAAGGTTTTAAATAATCCCAAGCAATTTTCCTCAAACCAGGACTACTTAATATGGTCGAGTATACATTCTTCCGCAACCAACCCTCCACTTCAGGTTCACCAAAACTATATATACTTCTCGCGACCAATAGTCCTTCCCCAGAGAACGTCTTACCGTATTGAGAAGGATAATCCGCATATACCAAACCAATTTTTCGGATCGATTCTAATCCAAATAAAAACAGGTTTTCCATTTTCCAACCTGAATATTTGAAATTGGAATAGGTTTCAAAAAAGTATCCCACATCTTTGGTTTTCAATCCTGACAAGTCCAAATCTAAGTCAGCTGGTACCTGATCTAATTTGAATTTCTTGTACTTAGGAACCATTTTTTCTTCCAAATTGAAGGTAAGATGACCAAAGTGTGTTTTAGTTTCGACGTATGCAGCACCATTGAAAAAGTTGAAGGCTTTGGTGTACGTTGGTTTTACAAATACGCTATCTCCAAATTTATAGCCGTATTTTTCGACACCATCTACCTTAGATCTAAACGTATAAATCTTCGTATAATCACGCCTTGGATTTTGAGCATTAGTTGCCGGAGCAAGGAGAAGCAAGGTTGAAAAACCAACAATGAAAATGATTGAAAATCGAATTGGGTTTTTAGAAGAGATTTCGTTTTGCATATTGAAACTTTTATTTGTTATATCTATTGTGTACAAAAGATAGGAAAATACGATTCACAATGTCTCTAATGTTCATCATGACCTCCTGAAAATGCCTTTACTCCAGCAAGAATCTCCACGTTTAATGAATTTTCTGAAGGTACAATAGGACAGGAGTATTTATGGTTGTAGGCACAATAAGGATTATAAGCCAAGTTAAAGTCCACAATAAGTGTGGAATCTGTAGGAATTTGAAGGTCCAGAAAGCGACCTCCACCATAACTTTCCTTGGCACAGCTTAAATCCTTAAAAGGAAGGAACAAATGATCTTTGTATTTCTCCATTTCCCTTAATTTATGACTTTGATAAACCTGTAATGTACATGGCTTTGAATTTATTGTAAAGATTAAGGTTCCATACCGCTCATACACTGGTTTTCGATCAGTAGTAGTTTTCATCTCAAACGGTTTTTCATTTTCAGCTTTAATAAATCGAGCCTTAACGCAATAATTAGAGTCAATAGGATAGAAATCTAACTTCTTAAACTTTCTACGGTCAGGCTTAGTTAAGGGTGTTTCCTCCTTATCTTTAAATTCCTTATTTAATTGCTTCTGATGTGCTTTAATTTCATCTTGATACGAAGGCTCGACTTTATCGTTTTCATGCTGTCCATAAACGGATAATGTAGCAATGAGCATCATGATTAGAATAGAATAGATACGCACAGTGTAAGTTTTAAATAAATGTATAATGAAACTCATATAATGATTTACAAATAATGACTCGATTCGAAATAAGGAGAAAATAGTGCCAATTATTTCAATAGATAAGATTAAAGAACGAAACAGAGGAATAATGTTGATTGAATGGAATTGAAATATAGAATCTACTTAATTTAATCCTGGGTCAATCGGGAAATTTGCAAAGCGCGCATATTCTCCACCCATTTCAATTAAGATTTCTTTCCAAAGTTGTTCATGCTCAATTCGAAACAAGTTTTTTGAGTATCCGTTGAAAACCGCCCAGGATTTTCTGTCGATTTCCTCCTGAAGTTGTCCTTCTGACCATCCGGAATAACCCAAGTAAAACCTAATATTGGTCGTCTCGACTTCATTATTTTCTACTCTTGCCTTCAGATTCTCAAAATCTCCTCCCCAATAGATGTGGTCTCTTACTTGTACTGAATTTTCCAGGGTATCGTAGCCATGAATAAAGTGGATCGTATTGTTTTGTACTGGACCACCTTGAAACACCTTATCATCGTACAAATCATCTTCAAAGAGTTCGAAATCAGAAAGGTTAAAGCTCGATTTTTGGTTTAAAATCAAGCCAAAAGATCCATCATCATTATGCTCACATATTAAAATTACACTTCGCTCAAAGTTCGGATCTCCCAAAAAAGGCATCGAAACGAGCAAACTTCCACTTTCTATTTTATCCATCATTCTTTAGGCAATATAGCCAATCTACAAAGTATTTAAAACAAATTAATCTGAATAATATTAAGTCTTTAATGCAAGGCAGGACGCAATTCGAGGTTATTTATTAATTCACCTTCCAGCTGATTTAACTCATCCAACCTTGTATACACCTCATTTTCAGGAAAATAATTCAAAACCAGATGTACAAAGAGCTCTCCATGTTTTGCTTCGGAAGCCCAAAGTCGGTGATAAAAGTTTTTTAATTCACCTGGCTCCAATGCGTGATAAACTAATTTAAAACGTTCAGCACCTCTATTTTCTACAACCGAACCTAATAATACGCGATCCATAAATCGTGCGTCTGGTGTATGCCGACAACCTTTCAGCAACTCAGCTACATAGGGATCTTTATCCATTTTATCTGGCATTCGAAGTCCACGCTGTTCAAGCAATTGATATACATCGCGAAAATGTTCCAATTCTTCAATTGCCGTTTCAATTAACTGTGGTATTATCTTCGTTCTGTTTGGGTATTTTGCTATTAATCCCATCATCATTGCTGATGCTTTCCGTTCACAATCAGCATGATCAATCAAAAATGCATTAAAGTCGTTCATGACCACATCAATCCAACCGGAAGGGCTAGGGCAGGTTAGAGGTAAACTAATTTTCATATCTTAATTGGACTTTGGTTTGTGATAATTTTATAGAAAGGATAACAATCAAGGATCTAATAATATTTATCCTGCATCAAATACTCCGCTACATATTCCTGAACTCCTTCTTCTAAAGAAGTAAAGGGGGTCGTATATCCTAAGTCAGTCAATCGCTTCATTTTCGCTTCTGTAAAATATTGATACGTATCCCGAATATCTTCCGGCGTGTCTATAAATCCAATTTGAGGTTCCTTATTTAAGGCTTCAAACACAGCTTTCACCAAATCTAAAAAGGTTCTGGCTGTACCTGATCCCAAATTAAAAATACCGGATTCTTTGTTTTCTGCATTCTGAAATAAGAAATATAGCACGTTCACTACGTCTTTAACATAGACAAAATCCCGCATTTGCTCTCCATCTCTGAAATCTGAATTGTGTGATCGAAACAATTTCATTGCTTCTGTTTCCTTAATTTGCCTAAACGCATGTAAAATAACGGAGGCCATTCGTCCCTTATGGTATTCGTTTGGACCATACACATTAAAAAACTTCAATCCAGCGTAAAAAGGAGGGGTACGTTCTTGATTCAATAACCATTTATCAAATTCGTTTTTTGATTCCCCATAAGGATTCAACGGTTGTAATTGATTAATAAGCGTTGTATCATCATCATAACCAAATTCACCACTCCCATATGTTGCTGCAGAAGAAGCATAAACAAACGGAATATTGTTCTCCGTACAGTACTGAAATAGCGTAATCGAATAGTTTAGGTTTAATTCATCAAAAATAGATTGATCAAACTCTGTTGTATCGGTTCTAGCTCCAAGATGGAACACAAAATCAACTTTATTGGGGTTTTCATCCAAAAATGAAAACAACTCTGATCGATCAATTTTAGCCTTGAATTGCTTGTCTTTATAGTTAGCCATCTTTTTTTCGCTAGAAAAGTCGTCAACCAACCACAAATCCTGATGACCTTGTTGATTTAATTTTTCCACCAAACAACTTCCTATAAATCCAGCTGCACCCGTTACTACTATCATTGTTTTTACTATTTTTGCACGAAATTACAAATCTTTTGAATCGCTACAGAAAAATAACCTACATATTCAATGCTTTTGCTTGTTTATTCTTGTTTTGGAATTGCTCCGGAACAGAATCGATGGTGAAAGACCAAGTAAATGAAGCGGAGAATATTCAATTTATAGATGATCAGGGATCCACCGTTCAAGTTTCATCGCAACGCAATCGATTTATTGGCTTAGCACCAAGCGTTACAGAAATGTTGGCCACAATTTGTCCTGATTCACAAATCATTGGTCGGACTCAAAACTGTGACTATCCATCTTCTATTTTATCAAAAAAAATAGTTAATAATTATCCGATCGATTTTGAAGCCTTACTTCAATTGAATCCGGACGTTATTTTTGCATTAGACGGCATCAACAGTGCACCTGACATTCTTCGCTTAAGAGAACTCGGACTTACCGTATATGTATTAAAAACCACTTCTATAGATAGTGTGATCTTCGCAATGAATAAAATAGGGGCAGTATCCGGCAATGTTGAAAAATCGAAGGAAGAAGTCATGAAACTTCAATTGGCAATTGATGGTTTTAAAAATTCGAATCCAACAACGAAAGAAGACAGTCGTTCATTTCTTGCATTGGCATCGGTTTCCCCCATATATGTATTTGGCCAAAACACGTTATTCTCGGAGAAATTACGCTTAATAGGACATCAAAACGCAGTAAAGGAGGTTCTATCTTCTCCGTATCCCGAACTTAACAGTGAATATATTCTCACACTTAATCCAGATGTATTATTGGGAGGTTCCTTTGAAATGATGGACAGTACCTTTTTTACCATTTATCCAATGTTAAAGAATATTAACGCATATAAAACGAAACAAGTTTATAAAGTATCAGATGATCTAATGAGTCGACCTAATCCTAGGATTCCTGAATCACTTGCGGAATTGCAGCGCATTGCAAAAATGGCTACTAAAGAAAATATAAGCGAAGTGAAGCTATAAAACACTACTTTCATTTAATATGATCCGAAAACTCCTTTTCATACTTTTATTCTTCATCCTGTTTCTGACCATTTTCACGGCGGGAATAAGCATGGGGTCTATGAAATCGAATTGGAAAGATTTATTTGACACAATTTTCGCTTATAACTCGGAGAACCTAACGCATAGTGTCATTTTGAATTTACGAATGCCTCGTGTATTGCTGACGTTTATAATAGGAGGTATGCTTGCATTGAGTGGGTATTTAATGCAATTAACGATTAACAATCCATTGGCAGAGCCTTATATATTAGGTACTTCTTCTGCCGCTTCTTTAGGGGCAAACTTAGTCTTTGCGGGCTTTTTTCCTTTGGTTTTATTCGGAATCTATATGCCAGCGTTGCTTGCTTTTGTTTTTGCATTAATTGCAACCTTACTCGTTGTCAATATAGCTCGAAGAAATGGATTTGTATCTGGATCAAAAATGTTGTTGGGAGGAGTGGCAATGAGTTCACTTTTGACGGCTATAACGGCCTTTATTGCATTTCAAGTTCAAGACGCCACTAAATTGCGTACGATCGTTTTTTGGGTAATGGGAAGCTTTGAACAAGCTAAATGGCAACACATCCCTTGGACATTCGCCCTTTTGATCTTTATGACTGTATTATTTGGGCTACTTTCACGTCATATTAATACGTTGTTATTGGGACGTGATCGAGCACAAGATATTGGGTTAAATGTAAAACTCTTTAATCGCCTAACATTATTCAGTTCTGTTCTATTAGCATCCGTTGCCGTAACATTGGTTGGGGCAATTGGTTTTGTAGGACTGATGATTCCACATGTAATTCGAGCTATAAATGGAGTCACAAACAAATGGAATATAATCGCTTGCGTAGCCACTGGCGGATTGTTTATTATGGCTTGTGATGTGATAAGCAAATGGGTACATCCTCCAGTCGGTTTACCGATTGGGATCATTACTTCCTTTTTTGGTGTACCTTTCTTTGTATATTTGCTTTTGAAGAACAATTATTCCTTTGAATAATGATCGACCAATACTTAATTTTGATTTAACTAATTCATACCTACCCACACAAATGATATACGTGATTCGAAAGGAGCATTTTAATGCAGCACATAAATTGTACAATAAAAATTGGTCAGAGGAGAAAAACAAAGAGGTTTTTGGATTATGTGCAAACGAGAACTGGCATGGACACAATTATGAATTAGAAGTATGCGTTAGGGGAGAAGTTGACCCTGAAACAGGATTTTTGATTGATTTGAAGCAATTAAGTAAGTTGATTAAGGAGCGGATTACAGACAAAGTAGATCATAAAAATCTAAATATTGATGTAGAATTCATGAAAGGAAAAATGACTACTGCTGAAGTAATTGCAACCGAATTTTGGAAGCAAATATGTGATGAAATTCCTGTGATTTCAGATAATAGAGGGCAACTTCATCGGATTACTCTTTATGAAACTCCTCGAAATTTCGTAGAGTATTATGGCGAAAAATAAAAAGAGGAACTAGTTAAGATTAATTAGACTAAATGTGAATTATCCGTTTGTTTTTGATTCAATAAAAGGTTTATAACCGCAGTATTGAATTTAATGCAGCACTAATTAAATATCATTTTAAAGAATAAATGAAGTATTACCTTATAGCAGGAGAGCGCTCCGGAGATTTACATGGAGCTAACTTAATTAAGGAGTTAAAAGAACTCGATCAATCGGCGCAATTTCGATTTATGGGTGGAGATATGATGCAGGAAGAAGGAGGCCATGACAACCTCGCTCAGCATTATTCATCAATTTCTTTTATGGGATTCGTAGAAGTCCTTTTGCATTTACGCGTGGTGATTAAAACCATGGCTAAAATCAAACGTGATATTCTGGAAAACAAACCAGATGCAATAATTTTAATCGATTTTGCAGGTTTCAATATGCGGATCGCAAAGTTTTGCAAAGAAAATGGAATCCAAGTACATTATTATATATCTCCTAAAATATGGGCATGGAATACAAAAAGAGTAGAAAAGGTGAAAAAGTACGTAAATCATATGTACTGTATATTGCCTTTTGAAAAGTCTTTTTACCAAAAGTATAATTACAAAATAGACTTTGTTGGAAATCCAGTTTTTGATGCGATACGGGCATTTAAATTGAATGAAAATTTTATTCATGAAAATAATTTAGAATCCAAGCCAATCATTGCAGTGTTGCCGGGAAGTAGGAAAGGAGAAATTGAAAAAATGTTGATATACATGCTTAGCTTATTGCCATCATTTCCAGAATATCAATTTGTGGTTGCAGCAGTATCTAACCTACCTAAAGAATTCTATGAGCATTTCGAAAATCGTGCAAATGTAAAAATTGTCTATAACCAGACTTATGACCTATTAAGTTTAGCGGAATTGGCTATGGTTACATCAGGAACAGCTACGTTGGAAACTGCCATTTTCAATGTTCCTCAAGTGGTTTGTTATAAAACGAGCATCATTTCCTATTGGATTGGTAGAATGGTAATCAAAGTAAAACACATATCATTGGTTAATTTGATTGCTGAAAAACAGATCGTTACAGAATTAATTCAAGATCAGTACAATCCAAAAAGATTGAGACATGAACTAAACTTATTGTTGGATGAAAGTACAAAAACAAAAGTATTGAAGGGGTATGAAGAGATGCAAAAAAACTTGTTTAGTGAATTAGAAGCTTCTAAAAATACCGCACATCTTATCTATCGTTATCTTACTGATGACTCTACAAAAAACTAGAAGGAGTTGTAACAAACCAAACTAAGCACCGATCAACTCACTGGTGAATTATACGATACGATTTTTCTGGTAATGAGGTCAAAAATAGTTGGTGGTTTTAATCTAAATGGAGTATTGAGAGCTGAACTCTAAATTGTTTTGATTCGTACACTAAGGACCAAATAGTAATGTCCATTTTTCATTGGAGCAATGTGGTAATCAATTTTATTCTTGGTACGTTTTTTCATATCGACGAATCCAAGTCCAGCACCACCGCTATTATTCAATTTATTTTCCCGTAAAATGGTTTTATACAGTTGCTTTAATCCATCTTGGTCCAAGTCATTGATTTTATCCAACCATGCTTTTAAGGGCTCCACGTTTTCGTACTGAATGGCGTTACCTGTCGTCACAACATAAAGTTCGTCATCCGAATCAATAACATGTCTACTTACAGACATATATCCTCGAATCCCAGATATTTCATCTTCCTTATACTTTGGACCAGCCGAATGACGTATGATATTCTGAAAGCATTCGACCATAATATGGTACACGCGATTAGCCAGAAGATATTCCATACCTTCTTCATCCAACCTATCCTTTACCTGATTGGCAAAAAACTTAGTTACTTCCTGATCGACATACCCTTTATAGACAAAGAGTTGATCCCTTTTTTCGATCTCGTGGTCTAATCCAACCACATAATTTAAATATTCTTCCGAATCGTATTCCATATACTGCAACAAACAGGGTATTGTTTAGTCCCTTTAAAGACGATAAATATAGTAAATAATATATAAGAGGAGGTTAATTTCCAATTAATTTGTTTTCTGAATTGAAACGTATTTCGAATGAGAAAATCCAATCAGTTCGTTCAGAGAATGTTAGCTTATATTCTCTAACCTAAATAAAAAACTTCCATTTCAGAATTTAAACTTCAATGATTCGTTTTCCTGGAATCTCTAATCCAATGGAAGTTCACAGCAGTCTTTTTGAATAATTTAAAGATAATTTTTCTAAAAAAAGACTATTTTCGCGCTTCTTCCTGAGTTGTAGCAGGAAGGCAAACAATAATACAATATGAAAATGATCAATATTACATTGCCAGACGGAACCGTTAAACCATATGAAAGCGGGGTTACTGGTATGGACATTGCCAACGGCATTAGTGAAGGATTGGGACGAGTAGCCCTGTCTATCAAAGTAGGAAACGAAGTTTGGGATCTTTCAAGACCTCTAACAGAGGATTCGGAAATATCTATTCTTACGTGGAATGATACCGAAGGTAAAAACACATTCTGGCATTCATCTGCGCATTTATTAGCTGAAGCACTAGAAGCATTATATCCTGGAGCTAAATTTGGAATTGGACCAGCGATTGATACCGGATTCTATTATGATGTAGATTTTGGGGATGTTGAATTTTCCTCAGATGACTTCCCAAAAGTGGAGGAAAAGATGATGGAATTAGCTCGCCAAAAAAATGAATATGTTCGAACGGAAGTATCGAAAGCAGATGCCACTCGTTTTTTTACGGAAAAAGGAGATGAATATAAATTGGATTTGATCAAAGATCTAGCCGATGGAACTATTACATTCTATCAACAAGGAGAATTTACAGATTTATGTCGTGGACCACATATCCCAAATACAGGCACGATAAAAGCACTAAAATTAATGAATGTTGCTGGTGCGTATTGGAGAGGTGATACAGATCGTAAGCAATTAACCCGGATTTATGGGGTGTCATTCCCTAAACAAAAGGAATTAAAGCACTATTTAGAAATTCTTGAAGAAGCTAAAAAGAGAGATCATCGTAAATTAGGTAAAGAGTTAGATCTTTTTGCCTTTTCCGAAAAAGTAGGAATGGGTCTTCCATTATGGCTTCCTAAAGGTACTATATTAAGAGAGCGTCTGGTTGACTTCATGAAAAAGGCGCAACTTAAAGCTGGATATGTTCCAGTTATCACGCCTCATATTGGAAGCAAAGAATTATATGAAACTTCAGGTCACTGGGCAAAATATGGTAAGGATTCGTTTCAACCTATTGGCACACCTAATGAAGGTGAAGAGTACATGCTCAAGCCAATGAACTGTCCACATCACTGTGAAATATATAAAGTTCGTCCAAAATCCTATAAAGATTTACCGCTTCGATTAGCGGAATTTGGTACGGTTTATCGTTATGAGCAGAGTGGGGAATTACACGGTTTGACTCGAGTAAGAGGGTTTACTCAGGATGATTCTCACATCTTTTGTACGGATGATCAGGTGAAAGATGAGTTTATTAAAGTAATTGATCTTGTTCTATATGTGTTTACGGCGCTTGGATTTGAGAATTATGTAGCTCAAATCTCACTTCGTGATCCTGAAGATAAAGATAAGTACATTGGGGATGACGAATCATGGGCAAAAGCAGAAAGTGCGATCATCGAATCATGTAAAGAAAAAGGACTTGATACCGTAACTGTATTAGGAGAAGCTGCTTTCTATGGTCCTAAATTGGATTTCATGGTTAAGGATGCTTTAGGTAGAAACTGGCAATTGGGAACAATTCAGGTTGACTACAATCTTCCAAATCGCTTTGAATTGGAGTATGTTGGCGCCGATAATGCTAAGCATCGACCGGTAATGATTCACCGAGCTCCATTTGGTTCTTTGGAACGATTTATTGCCGTGTTAATTGAGCACTGTGCTGGAGATTTTCCGCTATGGTTGAGCCCGGAACAAGTGGCAGTTTTACCAGTTTCGGAAAAATATGAGGCTTATGCCAACGAAGTTTATGCTCAAATGGAAGATGCAGAAATTTACGGATTTGTGGACCATCGGAGCGAAAAAATGGGAAGAAAAATTCGGGACGCAGAAGTTAAAAAAATCCCTTTCATGCTCATAGTGGGCGAAAAAGAGATGGCTGATGGTACTGTTTCAATTCGAAGACATGGCGAAGGAGACATCGGAACCATGACAATAAAAGAGTATATTGAGCACTTTAAAGAAGTCTCTAAAGTATAATTTACCGTGTTTTTGTTGGTAGGTAGGGAAAAAAATCCCGATATTTGCAGAAATTTGATTTTTCACACTAAAACAAAGTAGTCATAGCAAAAATTAGAAAAAAAAATCCTCGTAGGTACGCTCGTAAGGAAGAGCCTTATAAGGTTAATGGTAAAATCACCGTGCAGGAAGTTCGTGTAATCGGTGAAGGAGTTGATTCGGACATTGTTTCGATTCAGCAAGCGTTGCGTATGGCACAAGAGATGGAGTTGGATTTGGTGGAGATTTCTCCGAAAGCCGTTCCTCCCGTTTGTAAAATCATAGATTACTCAAAGTTTAAGTACGAACAGAAGAAAAAACAAAAGGAAATAAAAGCCAAATCTCAGAAGGTTGTAGTAAAAGAGATTCGGTTTGGTCCAAATACTGATGAACATGATTTCAATTTTAAATTGAAACATGCGCTCGGTTTTTTGGAGTCCGGAGCTAAGGTAAAAGCATGGGTTCAGTTTAGAGGACGAACCATTATGTTTAAAGAACGTGGCGAATTGTTGTTATTAAAATTCGCTCAAGCTTTGGAAGAACACGGAAAAATAGAACAACTTCCAAAATTGGAAGGTAGAAGAATGTCAATATTTGTTTCACCTAAAAAATAAATTATGCCAAAGGTAAAAACAAAAGGAAGTGCTAAAAAACGATTTAAATTAACCGGAACAGGTAAAATTAAACGTAAGCACGCTTTTAAAAGTCATATTTTGACTAAGAAAGAGACTAAGCAAAAGAGAAATCTTACAAAAGCAACGTTGGTACACGAAAGTGATATGAACAACGTTAAACTAATGCTTAGACTTAAGTAAAAACAATTGTTTAATGCGGTTTTTGGTACTAAGAACTTTGATTTGAAGTCGCCAAAATACCCTAAAGAAAAAGAAAATGCCAAGATCAGTAAATTCAGTAGCAAAAAGAGCTAGGAGAAAAAAGGTTCTGAAACAAGCCAAAGGCTATTTCGGAAGAAGAAAAAATGTATGGACGGTAGCGAAGAACGCTGTTGAAAAAGGAATGGTGTATGCCTACCGTGACCGTAAACAAAAGAAAAGAGCGTTTAGAGCGTTATGGATTCAGCGTATTAACGCTGGTGTACGAGAGTATGATTTGTCTTACTCGAAATTCATGCATGGTTTAAGTCAGAAGGGAATCGAAATCAATCGTAAAGTTCTTGCCGATTTGGCTATGAACAATCCTGAGACTTTTAAAGCAATCGTTGACCAGGTAAAAAAGTAAGCAAAACAGACAAAAGTAAACAAGAAACGAAACAAAATATTGACATTTAAGAAGCTCCGAAATTAATTCGGGGCTTTTTTTATGCCCAAATTTTAAATATTTGATACGTCATATTACGTATTTTTCGTATAAAAAGTGCTTAATTCGATTTAAGGCATTGATATTTTTAATCACATTGTTAATTTAGCTACTTGTTGATTCAATTCGATTCAATTTGAATGAAAGACAGCTAGAAAAACTAAACTTTAATTTTTACTAAATCCAAAAGACTCGTTTATGCAATTAAGATTGATTTACTTTCTTCCCATCCTGGTATCATGTGTTTTTTTTAGCTTAACCCAAGATGTACACGCGCAAAGTTACAAGGAGGCCAAAAAAAAGGCGAAAATTGCGATGAACAAACGTGATTATCCCGCTGCCATTCCTGCTCTTAAGGAACTACTAACTTTCAAACCGGACAATGGTAAGGCTCATGAGCAATTAGCTAAGGCTATTTCTAGCTCTTCGTCTGCGAATGAAAAAGAGATGATTGAATACTATAATAAGTTGAATGTTTCCAAAAGTAAAGCACTCATTCCAGCATCCGTAAAATATAAATCGGCTGGGAAAGTAAACTATTTGGTTACGATTTATGAAATGATTCAAAAGCTCGATCAAAAAGAAGCATCATCGTTGAAATATCTTAGTAAGTATTACGAAGAAGCTAAAAATGACGAAAAAACGCATTTATACTATAGCAGAGCTGGTAAATATTTGGACCTAAATAAAAACCTAAGTTATAACGCTGCCGGCTTAGCTGCTATGCGATTAGAACATTATAGTGATGGATTAGAAGCGTTTGAAAATGCATTGAAAAATACTTCCAAGAAATTGGAAGCGAAAAACCACCGTATCATCAGTTATAATATACAATGGGCTACGCGTGAAATTCGAGATGAACCTATGCGCGCAAAATTAATGGAGTCTCCACTGAAAGTAGAAATTGAGAATATGGGGAAAAATGTAAACTCTGCAGGATCGGATTATTTTGGTGCAGTAACCGCAGATGAATCGATGTTCTTATTTACTTCGATTCGAGATGGAGGATTCAAAAATAAAAATGGGGACAACACAGAGGATTTTTGGTTTTGTTTGAAAGATTCCAGTGGAAATTGGACAAAAGCTAAAAACCTAGGTTCGTCTATTAACTCAGCCGGTCATGAAGGACTGCCTACGTTATCAGCAGATGGTCAAAGCATCTATTTTTATCAGAGTGGAGCGAAAGGAGATGGAAACTTGTATCAAAGCAATATCGAAGGAGGAGATAAATGGAGTAAAGCGGAAAAATTACCTTTCTGTGAAGATATTTACTGGGAAACACAACCAACTATTTCTTCAGACGGAAATACAGTCTTTTTCATTTCCAGAAGAGATCCGAAAAACCCGGAAGATGCGGATATATTTTATTCTACGCGAAAACGAAGCGGGAAATGGAAAAAAGCCAAAAACTTGGGGAAACCTGTTAATACAGAATATGATGAAGGTTCTCCTTTTATTCATCCAGATGGAAAAACCCTCTATTTTTCTTCTCAAGGACATGCAGGTGTAGGTGATTATGATATTTTTAAGACGGTAAAAGATGAAAAAGGTAAATGGAGCGAACCTGTAAATGTAGGCTACCCAATTAACACCCGAGGAGCCGACAATGGCTTTTTTCTGAATGCATTAGGGACACGAGCCTATTATCACTCTGAAAAGGAAGGAGGACAAGGCGATTTTGACTTTTACGTGGTGCATCTAGTACCAAAGCCAAAACCTAAGCCTGAGCCAATAGTTGGAGATACTGCTAAGGTTGTTGCTATGGCAGTTGTTGTGGAGGAAGAAAAGGTAGCTGAAAGCGTTGCTGCATCAGCCGTTACCACGGTTATTGGTATTATCACCGATGAGGCTACAGGAGAACCAATAGGGACCACAGTAGAAATGCAGAATCTTACGCTCAATGAACGAATCCAAGATTTTAAAAGTAATTCAAAAACGGGTAAATATGTTGTGGTAATTCCTGCAGGTAATAACTATGCCATTGCGATTAGTAAGAAAGGATACCTATTTCATTCTGAAAATTTTAATATTCCTAAAGACAATGCGTCTTCTATCATTACAAAAAATATTAAGCTAAAACGTATTGAAGTTGGTAAATCAATTGTATTAAATAATATATTCTTTCAAACGGGTTCGGCTGACCTAAGCAACGAATCTACACTAGAATTGGAACGTATTGTGGATTTTATGGAAAAGGAAAAATCCATTAAAATTGAAATTAGTGGTCATACGGATAATGTTGGATCCGATGCAAGTAACCAATCTCTTTCTGAAAGGCGCGCAAAGTCCGTTGTAGATTACTTAATAGGTAAAGGGATAGATAAGGTCCGTTTGGTAGGAAAAGGATATGGAGAAGCCTTGCCAATCGCAGACAATGAAACAGATGAAGGAAGGCAGGCCAATAGAAGAACTGAATTTAAGGTTTTAGCTAAATAACTTAAGATTTGATTTCAATCAATTTGCCCGATTCATCCATGTCAATTATATAATGAAAAATAAATACAGCTTAAGTCAGTAACCTTACCACTTACTAACACAGGGGATAAAGCCCGTGATTTAAATGGAATATTCGATTTTATTCTATTTTTCACGGGCTTTTCTTTTAATTACCATACTTCTTATCCAATTAGGATGCGTGTTCAAAAGCACTCCAATAGCTTTCCGTTGATTATTTTATAACATAATAATAGGTTCTACGATTCCGTATAAGGCTCAAAATAGTATTATACTTTTTCATTTATCTGTACCCTATATTATTCTATATCTAAGAATTCCATGTGTTTCTTAGATTAGGATTAGACAATTTACTATTGACTATAGTGTATAAAATGGACTTAATTGTAAACTAAATGTGATATCATGTCAGTTTATTTCAAATAAATAGATAATAATCTATAATTATTGTAAATAATATTTTACATTTGTATAAACAATTATGTATAATTAAACTTTAAAACATCATGAAAGTAAATTTTATTTTAACTATTGCGTGCGTAGGATTATTTTTTGCCACGTTTAATGCAAATGGTCAGCAGGTCATCCTAAATGATGGAGGTCAAATGACAGAGGTAACTGGGCTTCGAACTATTGGAAATCAAGGAAAAGCAAAGATTTTTGAATTTGAAGAACCGGTTCAAATGCCCGTATCCAAAGGAAGATATTTTGGGCTTTCTCATAACAATAATAACGGTCTGGGTTTACTAGCAGTAGGTTGCTCAGGAAGTGAAGTACCAAAAGGATTTGTAATGGATTGTGGTCCAGCTTCGAGATCTACAAATAACCTTACCGGTTTTATCTTAATTGTATGCGCAAATGAAAACAATACACTTTGTGCTTTAAGTCGACCTGCACCTGCTACAAGATAGGAGCTTGGTATACTTAAAATCAATGTAATCCGTCTTTATTCAAAATAGCAAAAATCGTATTAAGATCTGTTGATGTAATTCCAATAGGAAATGGGAATTAAATGCATTCGATCATTCAATCCAACGCATTTTTATGCGATACAATGATACAAATCGATACACCAACCGACTTAATGTCGAATCGAATTGCTACCTATTTATTTTGAACTAATGGTTTTAGGCAGATTCTTAGGATGATTGCTGCATCAAAAAGTGATTGCAAAACTTTGAATAAATGGATCACAACTAAGCGGGAGCAGGGGAACTTGTTCTCGCTTTAGTGTTGTGTCTGAAATTTTACGATTTAAATTAAGATGATTTTACACTTATCCGAAGACCAAAAGATAATATTATAAAGCTCCTTATATCCTCAATTAACTTCCATTCTATATTAATTACATTCCATGCGAAAACAATTTCCCTTCTCCATTTTGAAGATAATTCCATATAAATTAATTCTACTCACTGGATTTATTACGTTGAATACGTGGACATTAGTTGCACAAGAAGGAGGGAAGGTCCAAGAATTGATTCCGCGCACTTTATCAGATTTCAAAATTCAAACTTTGCCTTCGGATACACTTGTGATCTTGGCGATAAATAGCAAAAGTTGCTTAAGAAGTCTTGAATTGTATTCTACTGCTTATAAGAGAAGTACTCAACTTGGATCCATCCCAATCTTTTTGATCGAAGGAATACGCAATAAAGAACGGTTTCAGTTTCTATCCGACGTACTTAAAATTCCAGCTAAGGGAAAAGACATTATTGTAAACGATGAATTGTATAATCTATTAAACCCGGAGTATGATCATGTGGTATTAGTAGTTCATAAAAACAAACTGATTCGAAGGGAATCTTATTTTTCTTTTATCGAGCGTGCTGACCGCATCCTACATGACCATAAAAACTTACTTCAACCTGAGTCGATGGATTCGGTATTGTTGGATGAATCGAATTACACTCTTCATAAAAATAGCAGTTTTGAAGTATTAAATGATTCCTCCTTATTCGTTTTTGATAAACTCTATGGGAATTTATTGCTGTATAACACTATGAATGGTGTTTGTAAGGGCTTTTTCGAACTCAATTCAAATCAAATCCCCTCATTGTATCGATCGTATTATGCCAAGCATCCTCAAACCATTGCTTTTGTTTTGAATCAACGTGATTCGATCCTGGCATTAAGGGAACCATTCGAATCGTTTGTTTTTGAATCTTATTCATTGACGTCTTCACATATTTATGTGGTGCTGAATTTGAAACATCCTTTCTTTATTTATAAAGAAGGTAGCTTTGAGCGGAAAAACAATGCCTATGCTAAGTTTGTTCTGAAATTGGATTTTAATCTTAACCTTCAATCCATCAATCCAATATTTTCGAAACTTGACGTTAGCAATTGTAAAGATTGCTACTTGGATTTGCAAAATCATTTTGCCGTGCAAGATTCCAACTGTTTGATTTTTCGCTTTGCATGTGCTTCTTTCCCAGAACGTCTACCAATGCATGTTAAATATCGATTAAACGCACAACAAAATTGGGAGCAAGATTCAGTTTTCCCTATTCGTATGCCTACATTATTTACAGATAAGCTCTATAATTACGATTTTAGTACGTGTTACACATTTAGATGGAATCATCAATTCTATACAACCTTTGAAATTTTACCTTATTTCTATAATCTTTCTGGAAACGAAGATATTCCAATCCAATCTACGCAATTTGCTTCCGAAGATTTCTCAATGCGTGATTTAACTACCTTTTCAATAGGATATTCTCTTATGCGCAACGCACTCTGGACCAACCAAGCCAATGACCTTCGAATGGCCACTTTTGACCGCAATAACCTAATTACCATTCGAACTTTTCAACCTTCTTTACATTCACAAAACATCATCCATACCACATTTAAAAGACGTTGGGGACCATATCGCTTAAATCAAGATTATCTCTTCTTTCTGGAGCAAGATCAAAATGAAGCCATTTATTTTTATCGGTATCGGTATTAGAAAAGAGGCTTGTGGTTGTAATCCATTTACATCCTGATTCTTTTCTACTAATTAGTTTAAATTAGCGTTCAGAAATGCATTTTAAATCTACGATAAGATGCTTTACTGGTATTTTAAAGAACTTCAATACTTAAAATCACGTTTCTCCGTTTTTATCAGGTTATAGTCTTCAATTTATGGCTGAAAATCGTCTAGTGTGTTGAGTCACGACAACTGGTACAATATTTGTCATTTTAAATCCATAAAGATTATATATTCAACTATATTAAGGGTAAATTCTAACGTTCAACACAATGCATTTAAAACTTCGAAACTACAGTTTGTTAGCACTAGCTGCTTTAGGAACATCTATTGCAGAAGCTAAACTCCTATATACCGACATTGATCCAGATTCTTCTTTGATGAACGATGGAGATGTATTTCAAATTGACTTAAACCAAGACGGAATATTTGATCATCGATTACATGTAAACCAATATTCAAGTATTTCAACCTCAACAATTGTCAAAAATAGAATATTTTCAGCATTGGGGTTATCTGATAATGACATGCTCACTTCCTATATTCAAGTTTCTAACTCAAGTAATTCCTATTATTCGTTTAGTGCAGTACAAAAACTAGAGAAAGGTGATCTTATTAGTTCTTCTGGCTCATTTTCTAAATCAGCCTACTTTGGAGGATACGTATACTATAAAACCAATAGTAACACCAGAATACAGCACATGGGTCCCTGGAAAGGAGTAAACATGAAGTATATGGGACTTCGAATCAAGATGGATTCGGTAACCTATGGTTATGGCTGGGCTAGAGCGTCCATCAATTCTAAGTATGATTCGATTCTAATACATGATTTTGCCTATCAAGATTGTCCAAATGTGCCTATTTTAGCTGGAGATTCGATTGCCATTCTTGCGCCAGGAGCTTTATTGAATAGTCAATTTAATGCTTGCGCCTTTTTAGAAGACGTTGGAAACAACGGAAATGCCAGCGATTTTAGGGTTTCCATTGATTTTGCAGCTGGTGATAAGGATAGTACAATGTTCCACCGAGTAATTTTGATTGATCAAGCACATCTGGCTAATTTTACGATTGATTCGGCTAAACAAGTAAAAAGTTATGTAGAAATTGCTCCACAGGGAGGAGGAAGCACCTCATTTAACTTTGATTCTACCTTTTTAGACGCACATGGACAACCAGTTGTGGATGGAAAAGAATACGTTGCCAGTGTATTATCAATACCTAACGGACTTAAATCCAATATGGAACAATGGTGTAATGAAGGTGCATTGACCCCACTTCAAAATACAACCGCAATTGCTGAAACGCAACTGGAGATTCCTCAGCTTATTATTTCCAATCGAACCTTAAATTTGACACTAAAAAAGGGGAGAGGCACGGGTGAAATACAGGTATTTAATACTTCCGGACAATTATTGAGGAATGAAGGAATTGATGGAAATTCGCATGCTATGAGCCTGATAGATTTAAGCCCAGGTATTTATGTAATACATGTCATTATGCAAGATTCAACTATGCGATTTAGTAAGAAGGTTGTCCTGAATTAAATTTAGGAATTATCCTATTTAAAGGACTTTCGGTCTGCTTCAGATTCATTAAATGATCTTGCAGACCGAAAATCCATTAAGTTTAAATCGACATTTGATTTATTCAATTTGATTTGATCACCTTACTTCACGGTAATCTACACATTAAAATAAACACTATTTTGTCATTAGTTTTTTGCCAGTTTGTTGTCGCCGATTTTCTGAAGGCCTTCTTTTGGATAGAGTGTTTTGATATTAAATCCATCAAATTTGAACGATTTAACCGTTAATTTGTGGAGGTATTTCTTGGTATTCTTCTTTGGTCCAAAAGCATATATGTATTGAGTCATTGGGATTTGCACACCATTATATACTTTCAAATCAGCAAATTGAATGGTTCCATACATTTGACCAATCCCAGGCATTTTCATGTAAGGATCTCTAATTGTATAAGTGCAATAATCCATTAAACCGGTAGATTGATTAATGTATGCTAAATACTGATCAGCTTCCTTATGTGCTTTTAATTCCCCCCAAGTAATTAGTACCAAATCATACGTTTGTCCATTAAATGATGTTTCTCCTGCATAGGCCTTTATTGGCGCTTTATATAGTCGATCCACCAATTCAAAGAAGTATTGAAATGCGGCTAATCCAAATTGAAAGTTTTTGTTTGCTTTGGGTTTGAATTCTAATGATTCTCCTTTAGGTTGCTCGTAATAACTCCAACTCTGCAATCCTGCCCGATTTCCATTCTTTTTACCATCCGTAAAGGTTACGTTGCTATCAAATGTACCGACTGCAAACTTCATATTAAGTTGTTGTTTGGCATTGGGCCATAATTTCGCCATTCGTCCCATCATTCCTTTCCATTTATCTGACAGGTCAGCTTCATATACGTTATTCTTTGAAAGTTGATCCATGCCTTGTTTTTGGCGGGCTGATTCCATAAGTTTTTCACCTTTTTCTAGATTCATTTTAGTAAGACCTTCCTTTTTGATTGTTCTAGTACGAATATCTACAGGACTGCAACTCCATAATAGGGTAGATAATATTGTGGCAAAAGCAATAAGTGTGGTGATTGATTTAAGTGTTTTCATATGTTCGTAATTATAGGTTCTTGGTTCTTATTTAGATTGATATAGTTTGTGGTTTTTGTGCGTATTCTCAATTAAGTATTTCAAGTAAACAAACTGGTCTATTTCAATTATGATAAATTTTTTTATGCATTGGCCCAGCGGGCTATTCAATTTGCTTCAATTAATTTAAAGGCTATATTAATGGATTCTTTTACTGGCCTTGTAGAACGTTCCATTTTAATTCGTCCAAAGGATCCATTCATGAGCGTATGTATGAATTCAGCCAATTTTCGAGGGTCTAAATCTGTTCTAATTTCTCCTTGTTCTGCTGCTTGTTGTAAGCATAATTCAATAAGATCAATCCAGTTGTTGAAGTGTCTAAGCGATTCTGCGGCAATTTTATCACTATGTCCTGCAATTTCAAAGGAGAAGTTATACAGTAAACAACCCACTTTACAATCTTCCTTCACTGCATGCTCAATAATTGAATTATACAAGTTTTTAAGACGATTGATAGGAGAGTGTGTTGCATCCTGTAAATACCCATCAATGTAATGACTCATTCGAGAACCGTATAAATTCACTACTTCTTGAGCAAAATCTTCTTTAGTATCAAAATAGTTATAAAAGGACCCCTTCGAAACATTTGCTTGTTTTAGGATCTGCTGAATCCCAGTTGCATTATACCCTTGCGCCCGGAACAATTTCTGTCCTGCTGCAATGATTGTCTCTTTGTCGTGTTTTAGGTTCATTTCTTATTTATACCAACCAGTCTACTTGCAAATGTAAACGAATATATTTAATTCACAAACTGCTTTCTTATAATTTACTTAAGAAGTGGGAGAGAAGCCTAACTGATCGCATAGGACTTGTTTATTTAAATTCATTCAAAGGCTATGAAAACTATTGTATTGTATTCGAATTTGAATATTGATATAAAAAAGAAGTCACCTCCAATATAAAAGAAATCGCATTGGATTCTAACTGGAGGTGACCCTATTTATTGATTAATGTGATGCCTACATAAAGAAAATGTAAGGTAATGCACTTCGACTAATTTAATACTTTAGTTAAATAATCTGATTTTAATCAGTTGGACTTAAATTATTAAAATACCAGTATATAACTCTAATTCTTGTACCTACTACATTACTACTCTTTCTCCTTATTTTAAACTAAGGCTCCTTCGTTTCAGCATCGGGCGTGGTATTCGCTTTTGTAGAAGTGCTACCATTCCCATCCTCTGTTTTTGTATTCGAATTTGCATCTGCTTCCATTTCTAATTCTTCAAAATCATCATTGGAATCAGGACCACATTTACCAAATCCTGAGCTTCGATCTTTATATTTCTGTTTAAACGCTTCTTTTTCCTCTTTGCTCATATTACCCCAACGCGCCTTCATTTTTTCACTCCAACCTTTACGGCCAGAATTACAACAACATGATTTTTTGTTGCCTTTTCCAAAACCTCCAAACAAGATTTTGCTAAGTACGAGTACTCCTCCAGCTTGTAAATAGGTTAGGGGTGGTAAATCAAATATAAAGGGCATCAACCAATTCCAAAGAAGCATCACCACATAGGTAAATAAAAGGATACCGGCTATAACCAAAAGTGCGATGAAAAAGAACTTAACTGCCTTAGGAACCGAACTTTGGACTTTATTTTTTATTCTATCGTGTTTCATTTTAATTTCGTTTTTATGATCTATTCTAATCAAGTATAATCTTGTGTTATTTTATCAACGGTTCCTTCTTTCTCATTTGTCACTTGCTCTTACCAATTTATCTATTGCCGCGGACAACAAATTATCGGAGAATGGCTTAAATGAAATAATCTATTCATCTTATTGCTAAGTTTTGTTTCATTAGATTAGATTGAATCGAAATAAATAGTGTTAATCGTTGATGAATTCCAAATAAATTGACTCCAGACGTTCTCTTAGGTAAAGTATTGCATATCGCTTTCTCGAGATCAGCGTGTTGACCGTCACCCCAGTGTTTTGCGCAATTTCCTTAAATGATTTCCCTTCAATTTCGTGCTCTAGAAACACATATCGTTGTTCTTCTGGAAGTTCTGATAATGCATTTTCCAACTCTTCCATTACTGCATTTTGCATTAATTCTCCTTCTGGACTTGCATCAGGTGCTACAATCAAATCCAGTAAAGACAGGGATGTTTCATCGTCATCATCGTATCGTATTTTTGATTCGATTAATTCCGGTTTTTTCTTTCGAAACATATCCGTAATCTTATTTCTGGCAACTGTAAACAACCATGAACTTACTTTCTCCACCGGTTTCATGAAACGATATGTTTCTATCAATTGGAAGAACACGTCTTGCAGGATATCTTCTGCCTCGATTTCATTAGGTACGCGGGTCCGAATAAAGTTGCGAAGTCTGTTTCCTTCCTTTTGAAAGGTTTCTTCTATTTTACGATCTTGTTCGCTTTGTTCGGTCAATGTACCTTGTTTTCCCGGTGCAAGTTTAATGATTTGCGTTATGTCTATTGTCTGCTCCATTTGTCACTCTGTATTAGTAGACGGACAAGGGCTTTCAATATTTTAAAGATATTGGAAAATAATTAATATTTCGTTCTTTTCAAAGAGTCGTAATAGGGATTACTAAACCAACATTGAGGTGGAAAATGTAGATTAACGTACAATAAAGGACTTTTGGTAACCTGATAATCGTAAATAATAAATTCCCGATGGTAATGAATTTAATTTCAACTTTACCAAACCGTTATTAGGAATAAGCATTGTGCTACTTTGAACAACTCTTCCTTGGTTGTTGACTATTTGCAATGCTTTAGGTATTCCATTTTGATCATTGAACTGTGTTACTTCGATTGTAAGCACCTCGTTTGCCTTGAGGATGCTTGGATATAGCATCAGCCTTTTATCTGTTCTAAAATCAGCTAATATACCGTCCGTGGTATTTATTGTATCCAACACATAGGAACATGAAACAGAATCCAAATATTGAAATGCTTCTGTTAAGATCTGATTACGGTTGGGGAAATCAATGGTATGTCCGACACCCGCCATTAATAAAGATTCTAGGCATGCATGATTCGCTTCTAATGCAAAAGTTAGGGGAGTAAATCGAATATTGGGTGAGTCACTACCTCCATGTACTACATAAAAACGATTCCCATTGGCATTCGTATCTATTTCTGCTATTTCAGATACGCTGACTGCAGCACCAATAGGCATGTATCCAGCAAATCGATTGGGACGTCTTAATCCATAGGTATATGTTGTCTTACCTCCCCACGAAAACCCCATAACAAAAATCTTTTCATGGTCTATATTGTACCAGTTTTCAGCTGAATCTAGCAGGGCTGTTGTAAATGCTGTATCAATAGGATCGTCTATTTTACCATCGGCGCCTCCATCAGGACAAAGGAGAATCAAGTTGTTAGAATCTGCAAAAGCGATTAATGTATCACACCAGGACTCCGCATTCCATCGGGTAACATTCAATGGATGCAAAGCGAGCATCATTTTGGAAGGAATCGTATCTGAATAATCAGAGGGGAGATATATGGAGTATTTCTTAGCTGGATCCGTTAGAAAAGCAAAAGAAGAATCAATGCGCATTTGGGCTTGCACATTGCAATACAACAACGAATAAAGAATGGCAATAATTAAGAAGGTGATCTTTTTCATATGAGCGTAACATGTTCTTATTCAAATTAATTCACACAATCCTCTTAACTTCTACTTAATGACTTTATTTAGTTTGCTGTATTATGGGATCACCGTTCATAAGTGACTTACATCGAAACCGTTGTATTTCTTGATATAAATAAAAACTTATACTTAATTACTTGCATTATAAGGTATTTATTATTTACTTTAACATCAACACATTCTTTTATTAACTATAATATAAAAATTATGAGAACAAACAAACAAACAGTCAATTGGACTGGATTGAGAAGGTGCGCAAGCTTTTGTGCACTCTCACTTATGGTTGCTATGACCACATATGGTCAAGGCAATGGAAACGGAAATGGCGGCGGCGGAAATGGCGGTGGCGGCAAAAAAGCAGACGTAGTCAACGTAACTAATGATAATGGATTTGATGTCGGAATACTCGTTGATGGAAAAGTTAAAAAGAACTCTGATTCCAATGATGATGATTACATTTTTTCTGGAGGAACAACAACCGTTACCAACTATGATTTAGGCGCTAATAATGAAATCATTGCTTTTACCGAAGATCGACCTGTACAACTGATTACTACTATTCCTTGGACTTCTGATCGGGACACGGTTACCGTAGATTTTGATGATGTAAATGTTATTGATCTAACGATATGGGTTGTTTTTGCCCCCAATGGTGATTTTGCAGCACAGGAAGCTAAAATAATGAATGACGTATTGACTACGGCTAATTATTTTAAAGCAGAACGGCTTGGGGTTACATTTGGTAATGTAAATATTATTGATGCCACTGCTGACCCTGATGCGCCTACCTATTATCCTTTTACTTGTGCATTACGCACAGGAATTCAAAATGACATCGGCCAAGTTGCAGGACAAATCAACATTTATTATACAGAAACCGTTGATGGTGGAACTGGACGGGGCCAGGCATGTCAAATTGGAAGTGATTTTGCTGCCATGGCATCGAATACCGGTAATGAGCTCTTGTCTCATGAATTAGGCCACGACTTTTACCTATTTCATATCAATAGCCTGACGCAAGACTTTAATCAAACGAATATCATGCACAGCGCAAGTAATACCCGTGAATGGTTGACCGAAGGTCAAACGTTTCGTGCGACGTTCCAAAGCAGTTCAGCACTTAACTTCTTGTATAATGTTCGACCAGGTATTCCCTTTAGATCATGTAGTAGTACTGGTACCACCAGAACGGATCAATGCCCTGAGATTCAGCGAAGATTATGGTCTGATGGAACATATCAGCCTAATTAGACTAGTTGAAATGGTCGCAAACCAAGTAAGACATTAATATATTACACAAAACATTAAAATAGATACCAATGAAAAAATTAACTATACTTTCATTTATTCTGGCTACCATATTGCTTGCCGGAAATGCATGGGGTCAGGATGACCTTAATTTAAACGAGTGGTTAAATACCGACTGCGGTGCAGGTGAAGAACAATCCGCTGCGCAAAAAATGGCTTCACAAGCCCACAATATTCAGTTAAGAGAAGATTTACAGTCTGCTTTGATGAATGGTCCGTCAGATTCTGAACGACAAAAAGTTCGAATACATGCTGGCAAAAATTATGATCGAAATCAAGCATTTATAGAAGAGGGGAATGCTACATTTTTTACAGCTCGTCAATTGGAAAGCTTAAAGTCCGTCTCTAAATCTGATTTTGTAGAGCAGGAAGAAACCAATTACATTAAACGGTACAAAGATCAGGCTCGTTTGGGACTTGAATTGATCGGTCAGTTAAATTCAAGTTATGGAGTAACCATGGAAACATCGCCAGTTCCTGCTGCCAGTAATGTAAACTTTAGTTTCATTATACCTGAGGATGCAAATTACAAAGTGATGCTTTATGATATATCTGGTAAGTTTATTGGGCAAATTCAAGAGGGGAGTGCAAGGAAAAATCGAATGGTGAAATTTGATTACAATACTTCTACATTGTCTGAAGGCCTATACACTTACAAAGTCGTTACTGGAAACAGGGTTTATGTAGAAAAGTTTCTTATTAGAAGATAATTTAAAACAGCTTGAATCCAGCCTTTAGGTTTGATTGAAACATCTTTAAACATCTTTAATCACTGCATTAGATTTTCGCTTTATTGCCTTAGAAAGCATGGCGAATCTAATGCGGTGATTTTTATTTTAAGTAGAGTAGAGCTATCTATTGTTTGTTTATTTATGGCTGCTTTATCTGTTGTACAAAAAGGGGGAGGTTCGCAGAAGCGATATTATTCTTCCCATCTCGCACATGCACAAATAATCGCATCGGACCTTCATATTTCGGAGCTGTAAACGTAAGTTCAAGACCTAAATCACTACGTTGTGTTGTAAATGTTACATTTAAGGATGTAGGTTTTAATTCCTTATCTATTAAGTTTTTACGAATCCTTTTTTCTGGAATCCATTCAAATTCGTATCGCAATGAATCTGACTCAGGATCAGATACCTTAAGATCTACCGAGTAACTTGATTCCGTATGAATTACTTCATTCGAATCGATGCCATTTAAGCTAAAAGAGTGAATTCTAGGGGCTAAATTATGAAATGGTTTTCCTTCCCAATAATCGTTTATGGCTTCAATCATTTGTGTTTTCTCTCCTTGTGGCCCGAGGAGGCTAAACCATGTATGCGTATATTCCTGCTTATTCCCAAAATAAAATGAATAGGAACCGAGCAAGGATTTGTCTTCTTTCATTTCTTTAAAAATGCTAATAAAACGCTGCGATTTAACGGAATCTGATGGTTCTACAGTCATATTCCACATTCGATCCAAATAAGGATCCCAATATCCATAATTTCCAAATTCAGAAATCAAATAAGGTCCATCGTATCCCCAGACCACATCTTTTCGCTTCTCTTGAATACTATTAATCTGGCCAAACTTATTAAAACTAATAAAGTCTAAATCAGAGCAGTATCGAGTAATTACAGGAATATGAAATCTTGGATAACCAGGTACGGCTGTAGTGGTAGGATGATTTGGGTCCAACTCATGAATTCGGCGGGACACTTTATTTAAAAATTTATAAGCAGCAATATCAGGTTTTTGATTCCATTGAAATTCGTTTCCAATACACCAGGCTAATAAGGCAGGATGCTTTTTGTATCGATTTACTTGTAATTCAATTAGTTTGAATAATTGTTTACATACATTACTATCCGAATAATCGAAGTAATCCGTGTGATGGAGCCATAATGTCAAAGTCACACTCATTTCATACTTTTGAGCGGAATCTAAGGTCGTCAATGCATCATCCATTCCATACGTACGAATGGAATTTGCCCCGATTCGATGCAACAAAGCTACATTTTTGGCAGAACAAGCACCTTTTACATAGTGTGGTTTTCCATTTCGTATAAATTGAAACGCTCCCTCTTTCACCTCTTTTATATAGGTAGCTCCCTCCAACGATTTATCAAACAAACTTTGTTCGTCTTTATTTGACTCGGAACAGCCTGCCAGACAGAGTAAAATGGTGCAGATAAGATATATACCTAGATTCGGTTTCAATAATCCTAAAATGTTATACTTTTGTTTAGATCGTGTAAATATCCGAAACAATCTCTGCATTTCATGGCCATAACCATTAAAAAGCCTACAAAAAAACAACATTTGTTTTTGCGTATTATGATCGCGATCGGGATGTTGGCTGCAATTACCTTTTGGATTTGGTATGGAACAACCATTCGAACTTATTCCACTATCTTATACTTATTTCTGACCTTATCCATTGCCTACAAGGTTTTAAGGGTACTTATTGAATGGTACTACTTATTTAATATAAACATACCAACAGACAAGCCCATAGATGGTAATTCTGCTTCGGTCGACATGTTGACTACATATTGCCCTGGAGAACCAAAGGAATTAGTAAAACGCACTTTACTGGCAATGAAATCAGTTACCTATCCGCATGAGACCATCTTATGTTGTGAAGGTCCAGATGAAGATTTGGAATCTTTTTGCCAATCCAATGAAATTCAGTTTGTCTTTCGTACTGATCGTACAGATGCTAAAGCTGGTAACATAAACAATGCTTTATCTCAAACCTCAGGGGATTTATGTGTAATACTTGATCCTGATCATATTCCATTTCCAGATTTTTTAGACGAAGTTGTACCTCATTTTGACGATCCGGAATTGGGGTTTGTTCAAGTTGTACAAGCGTACCATAATCATGACGATAGTTTTGTGGCTGCTGGTGCAGCAGAACAAACGTATTTCTTCTATGGTCCAATGATGATGGGCATGAATGGGCAAGAGACGGTGCAAGCTATTGGAGCGAATTGTACCTTTCGTAGAACGGCATTAGATTCAATTAATGGGCATGCTGCTGGCTTAACGGAAGATATGCATACTTCAATGTTGTTGCATGCTAAAGGATGGAAATCAAAGTATCTTCCAAAGATTGTGGCAAAAGGCCAAGTTCCTTCTTCGTTTTCAGCCTTTATTAAACAGCAAATAAAGTGGAGTCGAGGATCTTTTGACCTTCTTCGTAATGTCTATCCAACGATATTCTCAAGCATTTCTTTGAAGCAGAAAATCTACTACTTAACCATCTGTATGTACTTTTTGATAGGCTTGATCACGTTTATTGACTTTTCCATACCGGTGGCATCACTTATTATGAGTGATTATCCGATAATAACCAATCTTCAACAATTCATTGTAGGAGTGGGGCCGATGGTTTTAATGACATTTTTGATTCGTGTTTATTCCAAGAAGTGGTTATTAGAAGATCATGAACGTCGATTATTTTGGAAAAGTGGTTTCTTAGTTATGGCTTCTTGGTATGGGTATTTGGCAGGATTTATATACACTATCTTCAATAAAAAGGTACCGTATATTCCGACAATCAAATCCTATGATCAAGATAATGAGTTCAAAGTCCATTTACCAAATATTATTTGGATAGGAATATCATCAACGGCAGTATTTTATGGATTGATCAGAGATTTAACTCCCTTTTCGATTATGATGAGCCTATTTGCCTTCTTCAATATTACCGTCTTAACTTGGGTAATTGTTTCTTCACAAGGAAAATGGATGTCCCATACCAAGAATGGATTATTTAATAGTCTAAGAAGCTTATTCACACTTTTTAATCAATTAATAGTGCGAGCTATTTCTCCACTTGCCCTCTTATTATCATTGTTCTGCTTGGGTTATTTGGGATATCATTCCTTTATTCATTCCAACTATGATCCATATTCAAATGAACTTAATGAATATGATTTTCGATCTGCAACTCCAAAAACGAATCAATTTCTTACAGGAATTTATCATTCGTACTCTGACACTGTAAACCGAACTCAATCAATTGAAAATGGCAATTTAGCACCATTTTATGTTGCTTGGGGCGATGCGGATAGTCTATATCCTAGACTACAATTGGAAAAAGCAGTTGAAGAGGGAATGATTCCAATGATTACTTGGGAACCTTGGGCGAGTACATTTGAGAAGTATGTGGATGATACACTGTTAAACGCGGAGCAAGGCATATTTGAAGCTATAATAGAAGGCCGATTTGATTTTTATTTAGATCATTTTTCTAATCGCCTTAATGAACTTAAAGGTCCTGTTTTTATTCGTTTTGCCCATGAAATGGGGAATCCTCAATATCCATGGAGCAAATCCTCAGACTCGGATTATATTTTAGCATGGCAATACGTTCATACTTATTTGGCGAAGAAGAATCCAGATCAACTCATTTGGGTATGGAATCCCTGGAATGATCATTTAAGTCATTTTCCCGGAAAAGAATACGTGGATTGGGTAGGATATACTATGCTGAATTATGGTGATATAAAAGATGTTTCGGAGTCAAAAGAATTCATAGAAATGTATCAGCGCTATATTTATTTAAATCAAAAACTTAAAAAGCCTGTGATGTTGGCCGAGTTTGGATCAACCTCCTTTGGGGTGAATAAAACCAACTGGATTTCGAGCGCTTGTACTGATATAGCTACTTATTACCCTGAAATTGCAGCTGTGGTATTTTTCAATTCAAGTAACGATAAATATTGGCCAAAAGGAGTGGAGACCACTAAAACCATAGATTGGTCCATTTCTCAAAAAACCATAAAAGAACATCAGCTTCGTTTAAATCAGTCAAAAGAGCTACAGCCTGCAATTAGTGATATGATACGAACACAACACCCTGCCTTTAGCATGGATTCCTCTAGTTCAGATTATTCTAGTATAGAATACAACGTAGATGACAACTGGCGCGTAGGTAACAGACCTTTAACCAGAAAACAGTTAGTTACTGATTTTCAACTATTAAAATCCCATGGGTACAATTCAATTTTTCGTAAGAAAGTGGATCTCTATTCCTACAACGTATATCAAATTGCTTCTGAAACGGATTTAGTAGTTGATCAAGGCTTTGATCTTAGCCCTTCTATTGATTATGCCAGTGATAATGTTAAAAAGGATTCTATTCGAAATGCGATTTTGTCTTTTGTTCAAGCTCATAAAACAGATCAAGAAATCCGAAGTTGGGTAATGAATTTCAATACATATGGTAACTTAAAACATTATTTTGCCAAACCTTATTTGTACCAAGTACAATCCGCATATAACGTATTTATTTCCGAATTAAAAAAGGAAATATTGGAGATTGACTCAAATTTTAATATTCTACTATTCAATTACATATGTACATCAACCTATAGTGATTCTTTCAATGGGTATCAACAATCATTAGGGTATACTGATTATTACAATAATCGACGATTAAAAGAACAAAATAGCCCTTTGTTTAAAATACTAAATTCTAATAATCCTTATTTGGAAGGAATGAATTATGAATTTACTGCACACTCTGTTTCTGAGGTACCAGAAAAGTCGTTTCAAAGGTTTGAATGGGTCCTGTATGATGATGGAATCTTTGCTTTATACCGAAAAACGGGGCAAACCGTAAACATTTATATTCCAAAGGGAGTTCGAGGAAACTTGAAACTAAGATTAAACGTATATACAGACGATCAAATGGTTTATACGGTGTTCAAAAGCTTAAATTTGGAGTAGCATCTTAAATTGCTAATATTCAATCAGGTAGGTTTACGGGTAGAATAGATCTAGATAATGTATCTTAAAAATCCATAGAGAAGCCGTCATAGGCTAAAAACACATTCGATGGTAGTTTGGCATCTATTTTAGCATGTTGACCTAAATAATGACTTATATGAGTAAAATAAGTTTTCTTTGGTTTTAACTCCTTTACCAATTCTAGCGCTTCTTCTAAGTTGTAATGAGAAATATGTTTATCGATTCTAAGGGCATTAAGAATGAGCACGTCTAAATTTTGGAGTTTCTTCTTTTCCTCATCACTTATAAAATTGGCATCGGTTACATAGGCTAAGTCTTTAATTCTAAAGGCCGTAACCGGAAGTTTATGGTGCATCACTTCTATGGGATGAATTTTGTTTTTTCCAATTGAAAATGGCTCTAACGTTATTGGGTTGGCTACAATTCGAGGGATTCCTGGGTAGGGGTTATCCGCGAAAATATAATGATATTCTGATTTTATTTGCTTCAGCACCCGTTCCGTTGCATAAATGGGCATATCCATTTCATACTTAAAATTGTATGCTCTCACATCATCTAAGCCCGCTATGTGGTCTTTATGTTCGTGTGTGAATAGAACGGCATCGACTTTTTGAATTTGATTAACCAACATTTGTTGGCGAAAATCAGGACCAGTATCTATTACCAGCTTTAAATCTTCCAACTCGATGTATACGGACGAACGTAATCGTTTATCTCTAAAATCAAGGGATTTACACACATCGCAATCACATGCAATGACAGGTACTCCCTGTGACGTTCCTGTACCTAAAAAGGTTAACTTCATGTTATGTCAGATCTAATCTAATATCGAACTAAAGCGATAATTTTGTTTGCTGAATTTGAGAAAAAATCTCTTGGCTCTTCTCAGTGAAATTGGTCGGATCAAGTTGAACCGTTTTAATTAAATCTACCAAACAGGTTATTTTACCTTCCGTAGTGAAATATTTATTTACAATAATGATCTTTTGATCCTTCAGTAGGCAAAATCCAGCTTTAAAATTCCCCTTTTCATAACGCAATACATAATCAGATTCGGCAAATATTGATTCCAGTTTGGTTAGAAACGATTTTGTATATTTTACGGACATGACTTCAAATTACGGATCAAATAGGAGCTAGATAAATATAAATATTCTTTTTTAAGGAAGTAGATTGCTCATTCAGAAAGTTGAATACCAAATAGTTAAACTAAAGAAGGAGTGAAGCTATGTTGATATAAATTCAGAAGCTACTTCCGGTATTAATTAAGTAGATATAAACAACAAATTTAGATCTGTTGAAACTATATAGGAAGGATTAATCTTTATTTGATATGGTTAGTTAATGGCTTAAAGAAACCTAAACAGTCCATTTTTTAACGGTTTCAACTAACAAATCAAAATCAAGTGGTTTTTGTAAATAGGCATTAATTCCAACCTCTTCAAAATCCTTTTTAGAATAATTTTGGGCATTACCTGTAATTACAATAATTGGTGTGCTGGCTTTTGCAGAATCCGATAACG
This sequence comes from Cytophagales bacterium, assembly GCA_965277185.1. Taxonomy (GTDB): domain Bacteria; phylum Bacteroidota; class Bacteroidia; order Cytophagales; family JAHDFW01; genus JAHDFW01. The sequence continues at coordinate 47,878 of CBDICC010000026.1, forward strand.
CTCTAATGTTACGTGTGCATTCCATCCCGTCCATTACAGGCATGTTAATATCCATTAAAATAGCATCATATGCATCGGAATCCAACATATCCAAGACAACCTGACCATTCTTAGCATTTGAAACTTCATAGTTCTGAAACTTCAATATTTTAGTCGTTAGGTTTTGAATTACTGAACTATCCTCCGCTATTAGTATTTTCTTCATTGTACTAAATTAATAATTATTATTAATATAATCTCGATACTTGAGCTTAAAGTTAGCAAATTCCAATTGTATTTTTTTGATTTTTGATTTTAAATTTTGCGTAGAGTTTGTTTTTAACTCCTTTTCAAGTACTTGCGCCATTTCAGAGATTAACGTCAAACCAATTGTTCCTGCCGCTCCTTTAATTGTATGAAAATGACTTGATAATATCTCGTATTTTTTTTCTTTCATTGCCGCTTCCGATTCCATCAACAATCGATCTGTTTCCACGTCAAATTCGGCATAAACGTCCAGAATCATCTCTTTCCCTCCAATATCAATCAATTGTTGCACTACTTTCGAATTGAAACGGAGTGAATCATCTTGCGCTTCATCCTTAGAAATCACTTTTTCAGGAATGAAATTATGTTGATTTTTATCAAGTTGTTCTGGAATTTCGCTAAACCAATTCCGTAAACTTAATTCTATTTCACTAATGGTAATTGGTTTGGGTACGTATCCGTCAAATCCTTCATTTAAGAATCGATCTTTATCCCCCTTCATTGCGTAAGCAGTCATTGCAATGATCGGAATCTTGTTATATGATTTGCTTTTCCTAATTTTATTCATCGCGGTAACTCCATCCATCACAGGCATTTGAATATCCATAAAAATAATATCAAACGTATGAGTCTCCGTTTTCTCAATTGCACTTTTCCCATCCACTGCCATAATTACTTGACATCCAAAAGATTCTAGAATTTTTGTTCCCACTTTCAAATTGGTCGAATTATCATCGACAAGCAATACATTGATCCCCGTAAAATTTGCTTTCTCATGCATCGGAGAGAGGTAGGATAGGGTGTTCTGAGGACTCAATTTGGTGTCTTCTACATTCATTGTAAACCAGAATGTACTTCCCATACCGACTTTAGATTCTACGCCAATCGTGCCTCCCATTAGTTCGCACAATTGTTTTGCTATAGCCAACCCAAGACCGGTTCCTTTATGCTTCTTGGTTCGAGTACTATCGAGTTGTGAGAATTGTTTAAACAGGTTTTCTTTATCCACCTCTCTAATTCCAACTCCGGTATCTATTACTTTTAGCCGAAGCTCTTTACGCTTATTTTTATTTTTTAATAATTCTAACTGAATTACGACCGAACCAATACTTGTAAATTTAATTGCGTTAGAGGCCAAATTAGACAATATCTGAATTAGTCTGGTTTCATCATATAGAAGTGTACCGGGTAGTTTTTCTGGTAAATCCAGTACTAGTTTAATTTTCTTGTTCTTCGCCTGGGTATCAAATAGATTGTATATTTTATCTAATGTGATTTTAATATCATTGGCTTCTGGATAGATTTTAAATTTTCCACTTTCGATTTTTGATAAATCCAATATGTCATTAAGAATATTCAACAAAACAAGGGAAGATTTTTTAATCGTATCGGCATAATCATGTTGATCTTGATTTAGTTGAGAATGCATCAGTAATTCACTGGTTCCAATGATTCCATTCATTGGCGTACGAAGTTCATGGCTCATATTTGCCAAAAATAATTCCTTTACTCTTAATGATTCCTCCGCTAAGTCTCTCGCTTGAATCAATTCTTGTTCTGCTTTCTTTCGATCCGTAATATCTTTGCTGTTCGATGCTAAACCGATTGGCACTCCATCTTCATCATATACTAACTGAACAGAAAGTAATGCATCAAAAATCTGACCTTTTTTCCGCTTCTGTTTCAATTCTCCAGACCATCCGCCTTTGGTCATAATGGCTTCCACGATTTCCTCTGTGTGCAAGGTCAGACGACTGTTAAATACGTCCACATTCATTCCAATCAATTCGTTTCTACGGTAGCCGTACATCAAATTGGCAGATTCGTTTACAAATTGAATGTCACCTTGCATATCTGCAAACACAACTGCTTCCCAGTTGTTTTGAATGATATTTTCGAAGAGTTTAAGTCCTTTTTCGGATTCTTTTAATCGGGTAATATCCCTGATCATCCCTTCAATGGCAATGGCCTTTCCATGTTCGTCTCTCAATAAATGGGCATTCACATGGACGTGTATAATTGATTTATCTTTTCTCCAAAAGGTCGCGTCGAAGTTATCTACAGACTTATTTTCTGCAATTTGACGTTCAAATTCTCTTATGTCTTTTGAATCTACGTAAATGGATCTTGAATCCATCCCAACGATTTCCGATACATCATATCCTAAAACCTCTTTTACGGACGGACTGATCATCGTGACAACGCCTACTAAATCAATTCTAAAAAACAAATCATGCAATGATTCAAAAATAGATCTGAATTCCTTCTCACTTTGTAACACTTTTAATTGTGCTTTTTTGATTTGAGTAATATCACGAATTACCCCTTCAGTACCGGTGATTACATGCTGATCATTTTTAATGATTTTGGCATTGATTAATACGTCTAATACGTCTCCACTTTTATGTTTGACTCGTGTTTCAAAGTTTTCTACAAACGAATGATCCATCAACAATGCTAGAAGTCCCTCTCGATCAGATGGGTTCGCATATAGTTCTTGCACCTTACCATGCTGAATTTCTTCAGTAGTGTATCCAAATATTTTATAACAAGAAGGGGATACTAAATTAATGTCACCACTTATGGATGTTTGATAATAAATGTCTTGAAAGGACTCAAAAATACTTCGAAATTTAGTTTCATTCGCTTGTAATTTAGCTTCTGTTTGTACTTTATTAATTGCTTGAGCTATTTGATTAGAAATAAATCTTAAAGTTTGTAAATCGGATTTCTTCAAGTTATGCGAAGATTGATATTCCTGCAACGCAATTATTCCAATTACTTTATCATCGACAATCAGTGGAGCTCCCATCCAAACTTCAGGTATAATACCCACAATTTGAACTTGCTCCTTTGATGAAAAGGTCATGATTTTATCCTTCGTCAAATATGCCTCTTTTTTACTACTAATAATGTATTCTGTAAGACCACGATTGAACTTACGGTCCATTATTGTTACTATTTCCTCCTTATTTTCATCTCTATAGAAAGGAAAAGATATCTTCTTTCCATCGTCATTAATTAAAGCAATATAAAAATTATTTACAGGAAGGATCTTCTTTAACTCCATATGGATTGCCTCATATAAGTCATCCAAGGTTTTTGCTCGTACGATGGCTCCTGAGATATTGTTGTAAACTTCTTTGGTAAGTTCCGCTTTTTTATCCTTCGTAACGTCCAAAAATATACTTCTGGTAGTTACAATCGTATCTAATTGATGGTTTGAATTAGAACTTCCTTTCAAGTAAACGACGTCTCCTTGCTTTGTCATAAATCTGGTCTGTAAATTGACTGATTTCCCTTTGCCGTCCCAAACCTCTTGCATCATTTTTTTACAATGATCTACTTCATCAGGATGAATAACATCAAATACATTAAGTTCACGTATTTCTAGTTTGGAATAACCAAATGTATCCAACCATGCTTTGTTGACAAATATGAAATTCCCATCTGGATCCACGCTTTGCATGATTTCATTGGCATTGTCAAACAGATCTTGTAATCGATTCTTACTTTCGATTAGTTCATTCAACACCAATTTCTTAGAAGTAATATCTTCTCCAATGCTTGTAACACCTACAATTTTATTTTTGTTGTCATATACAAAGATGTTACTCCAATTAAACAATCGTACATCGCCATGTTTGGTTATTACACTTGTTTCTAGTTGAGTATCTAAGTTTTGAGACCGAAGGGCATTATCGTATTCTTTTACTCTTAGTTTTCGCTCGTCTTCTGGTAAAAAAAGGTCGAAGTAATTATGACCTATGATTTGGTTGGCCTCATAACCTGTTTTTCTAATAAAGTGATTGTTACAATAAACCATTTGACCTTCCGCATTGATTGAAATAGCAGAGAGACTTATATTATCAAGCGTTTTTCTAAACAGTAATTCCGATTCTTCTTTCGCTTTTGCCTCCTGAGCCATTTGTTCCGCTTTCTTACGCTGCGTAATGTCCAAACTAGCGGTTATGTATCCTTTAAATTTATTGTTCTTGTAATCTAAATTTGGAATCCCTGTTTCCAATACCCAACCGAAAGTTCCATCTGGTCTTTGTAACCTATAGGATATTTCGTATTTGAGTTGTTTTTGAAGGGCATGATCAAACGTTTGTTCTACTAATTCAATATCCGCTTTGTGAATTTGAGACATCCATTTTGTTCCAGATGAATTTTTAAAAGGTTTTCCAGTATAGTTGTACCATTGTTTACTGAAAAAATAACTTTTATTATTTGAATTCGTCATTCGAATCAAAACAGGGGAGTTATCCGCGATTGATTTGAACTTTGTTTCACTTTCTAAAATCGCATTTTCGGATTTTATACGTTCAGTAATATCTCGAACAATTGCTTGAATGTAAATCTTCCCCCTCAGTTCGAAGGTATTTAAACTTACTTCCGCATCAAATGGGGTACCACGTTTTGTAATATGTTTCCAGTAAAAGAATTGTGGTTCTCCTTCCAAGGCAGCTCCAATCTTGTTCATTGCCTTTTCGTCTGACTTTTGTCTGTCAGGTTGATATTTTGGCGAAAACTCGTACGGAGGATGACCGATTATATCTTCTCGCTTGCACTTAAACATTTCTAATGTTTTCTCGTTGCAATCAATAAACATATCCTGATCCATGATGAAAATAGCATCATTGGCTGTGTCGAAAAGCATTCTAAACTTTTCCTCATTTTCCATCAATCCTTGCTCATTCTTTTTTCGTTGAGAAATATCACGGCTAATCGCAATGATCACTTCTTGCCCAAAAAATTCTCCTTTTCGGAAACTAACTTCTTTTGGAAAGACCTCTCCATCTTTCTTCTGAGCCCACCATTCAAATGAAACGGAGTCACCTTTTTTAGCTCGTTTAAAGTTTTTCTTAAACAGCTTCATGTCATTTCGACCTGGTACTCCAAAAACGGCTGGCGTTTTACCCAAAATAAATTCCTTTGGGTATTTATATGTTTCTATTACCAATTGGTTTACATCAATGATTTTGCCTTCCATGTTCTGGATGTAAATCATTTCAGCACTCTTATTGAATAAATCCCTAAATGTTTTTTCACTGTTAACCAGATTGGATTCTTGTTCAATTCGTTTGGTTATATCTCTAGAGACTCCAAACTGCAGTAAGAATTTTTTATCCTCAGAGAGTTTATTTTGAAATCGATCTTGAAGCCATATGTACTCTTCAGATCCCTTCTTTTTCACCCGATACTCTCTAATTCCTTTCCCTTTTGGATCTAACAACTCACTTTGATTTCCCAATTTGACCATATCCTTAGGATGTAGGATACTTTGAAATAATTTTTGATCTTTTAATTCTTCAGGGGAATACCCGGTTATTTTCTCAATACTTTTACTGATAAACAACGTTTCTCTTATTGCAGGGGCCTTTATATCATACTTTACTTTGTAAATAACTTCATTAATAGATTCCAGTATTTCTGTTTTCTCCGTTTCGCTTTTTTCCAATGCAGCTCTGATTCCATATTGATCTGTGAGTTCCAATAGATTGACAACCAATACTTCTTCGCCGAAATAATGCCCTATACGAAGTTTCATTAAGTAATAATGAATAGACTTATCCTCTTCGGTCGTGGTAATTTCAAAACTGATTGGAGTACGGTTAGTCCATAGCTGGGTAAGACGTTTATCTAAACTTTTGCGATCTAATGCCCCAGCAAAGTCAAATAGTTCACCTTTCCGACCGATAAAATTTGATTTTTCTATTCCAAATCGATCTAATACAGCTTGGTTCACATTTTTATAAACCCCTTTTTGATCAAAAATGAACATTAGATCCGAACCGCTATCAAAAAGTTCGTAATATGTTTGCTCAGATTGTTCTAATTTTTTAGTCGCAATAAATTCCGCAGTCACGTCATTTGCAACCACTAAAGCATACTTTTTGGATACAAGATGGCTTCTATATTTCAGAAGTACCATTTGTGAAGATTTAGCTTGTTTTACTTTAAAGTATCCTTGTGAAAATCCTTCTTCCTTTAATTCTTTTAAATAATCGTTGTATTCTTCTTGTCTCTTTTCATCAAAAAAGTTACCTAATTCTCCGGCGGTTTGATCCGCTCCATGTTTCTGGATTAAAAGCTGTGAAGCCTTATTTAGCGCTAGAATTTTTCCTTTTTCATCATGAATGCACATAAAGTCGGTTGAATACTCAATGATGGTATCCAATAAACCTGGTTCATCAATATATTCCAAAAAAGAATCTGTGTATGCTTTACTTAAGCCTTTTAAGCGGCTGTTCTCTTGCTTTACAGATGCTAGTTCCTTTAATAATTCTTCCTTTGTCTTATTTGAATCACTCATTAATACTCCCAACTAACTATACCTATCTAAATACTACTATAAGCAAATAAACAAACTCACTGTTAAAGCTGTTTTCTCCTTTATTTTGTAGTCCATCAATTGATGAAATCCTAGACTTAAAGGTATAAATTAATTTTTGAATGGGATCAAACTGTATCTAAAAATCCCGTAAGGATTGTTCTGAGCCCCAAAACCTTTATAAAATCGAGCTAAAGAAGGGATTCTTGAGCCTTCAAAATCAAAAACATGGTCCGAACCGGCATATTGTTCAATCATATGATCGATTAAAAGGGTAGAGGCTGCCGTTTGTTTTGCTTCTTCATTTGAAGCCAGCATTACCATGGAGAATCGGTTCGATGAATAAAAGAAAATTGCACCAGCAATCAATTGTCCTGATTTTAATACCGACAGACATCGAATCTTTCCTTGAGATGATACTGCTTGACAAATCAATTCAAAGCGATCATAATCCTTCCGTTTTACTTCTTCTACTTCTTTCCCTTTGGAATTTTTGAATAGTTCAATTACATCGTGTGATAAAAGGTTATCGACCACAACCAAATCTGCTTTTTGGGCTTTTTTTAGATTACGTTTTGTCTGCGAATTATATTGTTTGCGGAGCTCATCAATTGAAGCATTCAATGTGAGTTCAAAATTTGGAGCCGTATTCACTTCTGAATAGGTCGTAGAATAATGATTTAATTGAATGGAGATGTGCTTATATTGTTTTTTAAGAAATGGTATAGCCGCATTATAATAGGTTTTATAATTAGCCGCATTCGTACAAAACAAGCCTAATTGCTGTGTGAAAAACGGTTGATAGAGGTACGCAATTTTATATTTCCTTCGATGTGTCAACGGAAAAACAGCCTCGTAATCTCCAAACACCAATCCTTTCCAATTATCTGCTGAAACGTCCAGATACCAACTTAATCCATAGATCAAATTACTCGAGCTGGTAACGCATTTGTTCCATTTTGAATCGTCAATTTCATGACGTTCTATTATGTTAAAGTTTACTTCCGGCATGCTTAATCAACTTTTCGTAAACACTTTTCCATCCAAAAAATTCATTTTCATTGGTCAACGAGCTATTGTGCCAAAGCAAGCTAAAAGTTCCGTTATAACGCGCTATTTGATCAATTAAATCAATAGCTAATGCCAATCCTTCCTTTGGTTTAAGTTTTAAATATTGGATTAAGGATACTTCCATTAAATTTAGCGGGATTAATCGAAGTGAGGAAGACTCATTTGTAGATAAATCGAAAAAACAATGAGGAGTGCAGGTTCCTGATCTAAAACCTGGTTGCTCTGCATAGCCAAGACTAAAATCTTTTTCAACTCCAGCTTCCATCAAATCTTGGTAGGTTTCAGGAAAGGTAAGTCGTAAATAATGTTGTCTACTTGTAGTAATCGGAGGTAATTGTGTCGGTAAACAACTTTTTAAGGCTCTTATTTCTTGTTTTAGATTGTCATTTTTTAGGCTAAAATAGGAAGGATGAATTCCTATTTCGCCATATTGACTAATCTCAAAAACTTTCTTTTTGAATAGTTTATTGAATGGATTAACATTCTTGTCATACTTAGTAGTTTGGAGAGACGAAAGGAAGAAATAGTATGCTTTTGCCCCTACACTTTGATGTTGTTTGTCTATATATTCAAATACGTCATAAGGATCTTTTATTATTCCACTAAGCACAAAAACCCGCTGATAGACTTCCATTACTCTAAAATAGAGTACATCTCTGAGATAGCCTCCCATAGAACGTAAAAAGCCTTTTCCACGATAACAATACATTTGATCAATATCGTAGGTCGGAATGAATTCAAAATTCCTTTCTCCAAAGACCAGTGTTTTATCTGCTTCAGTGAGTTGTTTTTTAAAATACTTCGCCCATTGATCAATTACAGGAGTAAGATTTAAATTTGCCTTAGATAGGACACTATTAGATGCTTTATAACGACCATGATCATCCTTTTCATGAGAATTGTACTCTTCATAGCGACTAATCAAATAAAAGATAGCACTGAATAGATCAAATTTGTGTTGATCGCTCGAATTCTGGGAATCAAGAAGTAGGATAGAAACGGAATCAGCATCGTCTTGTATCGTTGACCAAGAAGTTGAAACCTCTCGGATCTTTGTTTCTCCTAACAATCCAACATTAGGGATTTGAATGCTTTTGTGTGCTTTCGATTCTTTATTACCGTAGATAATATGTGCTTCATCAGGATTATCTGTAAACGTGTAATTTATTTTCATTACATCATTAAACAGAAAATTCAATGTAAACTTTAGTCTGTTCGTATTTTTTATTTCAGAACAAATTCGAATCAAATCAACGGGTAATACCTATTTTAGCAACGTGAAAAAACTTTTAGTCATCGCAGGCCCAACGGCCGTTGGTAAAACAAATTTAGCAATTCAGGCGGCTCAGCAATTGAATTGCTCGATTATTTCATGCGATTCGAGGCAGTTTTATAAGGAAATGACCATTGGAACGGCTAAACCAGATGCAGATGAACTTGCTGCAGCTCCGCATTACTTTGTCAATTCACATCATATTGACGAACCTTTTAACGCAAACGACTTTGAAAAAGAAGCTCTAAAAACCATTAAAAAACTCCATTTAAAGGATGATAATGTAATTATGGTAGGAGGATCTGGATTATATGTGAAAGCAGTCTGTGAAGGATTTGATCCAATTCCGGCAATCGATCCTTCCATCCGAACGGTACTAAATTCTACCTATGAACAATCTGGTTTGAATGTTCTTTTGGATGAATTGAAAGCCAAAGATTTTCCATATTTTGAAATGGTTGATCAGCAAAATCCTCAACGGGTAATTCGTGCACTTGAAGTAATTAGAGGGACTGGCAATGCCTTCAGTTCGTATCGTGTAAATTCTGTGCAGAAACGTCCCTTTGAGATTGTAAAGATTGGTTTGGAAATGGAGCGAGCTCAATTATACGAACGAATCAATCTTCGAATGGATTTAATGCTTAAACAGGGTCTTATAGATGAAGCAAAAAGTCTTTATCCTCGTAAAGGTTTAAACGCTTTGCAAACCGTTGGATATCAGGAAATTTTTGAATTTATTGATGAGAAATATGATTTGGATGAATGCATTCGATTATTAAAACGCAATAGTAGACGTTATTCTAAAAGGCAAATGACTTGGTTTAAAAGAGATCTGGCTTTTGAATGGATCAACCTTTCCGAAAAATCACAAGAAGAGGCGCTTAAAGAAATATTGAGGTTTGTCAATACCTAATTTACTCGTTAACAACAAGATTCTATCTATATGAAAACATCAAACGGCGGTCTCTATTTTGAATTTGCATTTTTATTTATCGTTATCCCGATTCTTCTGGCATTGGACATTATTCCAAATTTCATTAAACCAATACTGGTTGTAAGCGGATTTGTGTATTGTTTAATTGTAATGTATCGACAAGGATGGTTAAAAAAAGCCAACTTATTTTCAAAAGGGAATGGTTGGTCTTTAAAAACATTTGCCATTCGTTTTGGGGTTATTATTATTTCCAGTTTGATCTTTGTCTGGTTTTATGATGCTTCTAAACTTTTTGCAGTGATGCTTAAAAAGCCATTCTTATGGCTGGGAATATTATTTGTTTATTCATTCCTTTCAGTATATCCTCAGGAATTAATGTATCGTGCATACTTCTTTAAACGATATGAAAAACTATTTGAACGATACGGGAGTACTTTTTTTATTATTCTAAATGCACTTTTGTTTTCACTAGCTCATTTAATGTTGAAAAATGAACTTGTTTTAGGTATCACTTTTATCGGAGGATTGTTGTTTGCTACTACCTATAAAAAGAGTCGCTCTCTTTTTCTTGCATCAGTTGAACATGCAGTGTTCGGATGTTGGTTGTTTACGGTAGGAATAGGGGATATGCTTGCTTTCCCGTCTGCTGGCTGATATAATTGTTTTTCGGTTTTTCGGTTTCTCAGTTCTTCAGTTTCTCGGTTCTTCAGTTCCTCAGTTTTTCGGTTTTTCGGTTCTTCGGTTCTTCGGTTCTTCGGTTTTTCGGTTTCTCAGTTTTTCGGTTTTTCGGTTCTTCAGTTTTTCAATTTCTCAGTTCCTCAGTTTTTCGGTTCTTCAGTTCTTCGGTTCTTCGGTTCTTCAGTTTTTCGGTTTCTCAGTTCCTCAGTTTCTAATTTTTCTTCCTTAACTAGCAACTGAATAACGGATCAACTGAATAACTTTTTCACACAATTCTTCAGTTCTTCCGTTTCTAATTTTTCTTCCTTAACTAGCAACTGAATAACGGATCAACTGAATAACTCTTTTTTACAATTCTTTGGTTTCTCAGTTTCTCAGTTTCTCGGTTCTTCAGTTCTTCAGTTTCTCAGTTTTTCGGTTTCTAATTATACTTTCTTAACTAGCAACTGAATAACGGATCAACTGAATAACTTTTTCACACAATTCTTCAGTTCCTCAGTTTCTAATTTTTCTTCCTTAACTAGCAACTGAATAACGGATCAACTGAATAACTATTTTTTACAATTCTTCGATTTCTCGGTTCTGTAGTTTAACATTACTTGATGAATTTTGTTTCACCTAATTTAATAAGGTAAGCCAAAGTCATTTTACTAAATCATAAACTTTTATAAATCAACTGGAGGGGCTTCGGCTGGCATTTCTTTTAACACACTTCCCTTTTTTGTATTGAAATTTAAGTGTATTCCTATAACAAAGATCACGGGTCTTTGTCTAAAAGATATATCTCTTTCAGGATTTTGACCTAATGAAAGACCTCCCTGACCAAAAAACTTTACGTTTTTAGATCCGAGTCTCAAGGTAAAAGTTGGTTCATGAAAGATGTTATAAGGCTGCCCTTGAATGGCATTGTCAGCACCAAGATCCAATGCATAGACGTTCACAAATGAAACGCGGTAGGCAAAAAAGAAATCCACGTTTTTATGGGTTAATCCAATTGCTGGTTGACCGAAAATTCGAAAATAGTTGCCTTGTACGGTGCTGTTATAGGTGATATCTGGGTCAAATACATTTGCATAAGATACTAAACCAGACGATTTGCCTATACCAGCTCCACCATATCCTGTAAACATAAATGCTAGGTCTTTATCACTTTTCACATATCCTTTGTTCAGAATAACATTGGTTCCTGCACCAGCTTCCACAAAAGAATGCTTATGATAAGTGGTTGTATTGGAACTTTTTTCGTTGGCAAAACTCGTATTTACCATTAATCCAACTTTATCCGAAACGGCAAAGGCTCCTTGCAAATCATGTCCATTCGTACCGGCTGTATAAGACATATGGAGGTCTCCCTGTTTTTTCAACACAGGTACGTTGGTTGTATTTGGAATGTATAATGGTGGTGTACAGGAATATAGAAATCCTAAAAGAACCAAGGCGAAGAGAATGTTGAAAAAGCGATTCATATTGATTAGTTTTATGCAAAAGTACAAAAAATCATTCGACAAACTCACAACTAATTCATTTCCAACATGCCTAACTTCATGAAAATAACAGAATGTCCACGCGATGCGATGCAAGGATTGCATGATTTTATCCCAACAGATACGAAAGCGGACTATTTAAATACATTATTACAAGTAGGTTTTGACACATTGGATTTTGGCAGTTTTGTCTCTCCTAAAGCGATTCCACAATTAAGGGATACTGCTGAGGTGCTGGGTAAGTTAAATTTGGATGAAACCAACACTAAGTTATTAGCCATTATTGCTAATTTGAGAGGTGCTCAAGACGCATGTAAATTTGATGAGATTCAATATTTAGGCTTTCCTCTTTCGGCTTCAGAGCAATTTCAACAACGAAACACCAACAAAAGCATTTCAGACGCGCTTGTTACGATCCAACAAATACAAGAATTGTGCATAGCGCATAACAAACAACTAGTAGTGTATATTTCGATGGGATTTGGAAATCCTTATAATGAGCCTTACAGTCCAGAGATAGTAGGGGAGCTGGTTCAAAAATTAGATACTATTCAGATTCCAATCATAGCTCTTTCAGATACTATTGGCGTATCAACTCCTGAAAACATTTCTCCACTATTTTCTACGTTGATTCCAGCATTTCCTTCGATTGAATTTGGTGCTCATATGCATTCAAACCCATTGTCTTGGCATGAAAAAATCAGTTCAGCTTACGATGCTGGTTGCCGAAGATTTGATGGTGCATTAAAAGGATTTGGTGGTTGCCCGCTTGCTGAGGATAAATTGGTAGGAAATATCGCTACAGAAAACCTGATTGGGTATTGTCTTGAAAATAACATTGAATTAGAATTGGATCAGGAGCAGCAGGAATTGGCCATGGCGAAGGCGATGGTTGTTTTTCCTTGATAACGTTAGGGAATACCTTTTGAAATTGTTGGGTAACTATTGAATAAAAGGTTTTAATAAAAGTTCCCCGAACAAGTCGGGGAACTTAGAATGTTTTATATCTGAAGGACTCCTTTTGGATTAATTCCATTTATTTGTCTCTTCTTCCATCCAGTTTTGATCGTAAAGTTGCATTCCCATTCGGAGGGCTTGCCAAACTTGATCTTTGGAACCATCTATATTTCTTCTTAACCAAAATCCGATTACATATGAATCGCTGATTGGTTCGTTATTGTAGACGTAATTTTGTTCTTCATCTAGATCTATGAACGAGTTTTTATATTTTCCATAAATGTAGCTTGGTCCATTGAATAAATCCTCATTCTGAAATGCGCCTAAATAAGCCTGACTTTCTTTTTCGATGTCTAAATTGTTGGTTGTATAATAATATCCCCTTACCATCATTCTAAAAAAGTAGCTGTACACATTTGTATAAATTGTTTGCATGCTGACACCTGCAATTTGGGATTCAGGATCAGGGATCATATTGTTTGCTGTCCAGTTTATGAAATCTGGATTAATATAATCCATTTCCCCATGAACTTTAGGGCGGTCTAATACGGGTGAAATAGATCCTAAATCAGTTAAAATAGCATATTTATCATCCCATACACGTCGTGTCCCAGATGCAACTACCTCATCAATTCGTTTAAGTAATTCGTGATAATATAAAATGCCATTAATTCCTTCTGTCATCATGGTTAATTTCCGTTCGCCAACCATAATGCTGGAATTAGCTTCTGAAGGTGTATATAAATCCATTCCCAAGACAAATTTTTCCATTATTGCTTGATTATTTCCTGTCGCGAATCTCTCCGGCGCCGGAATTAACATGTTTTTCACGTCTTTGATAAAGACAGATTCTGTGAACGCCTCGTTTGCAATAATTCCATTTAATGCTTCTTCTCTCTTATTTTTATCCTTGATCGATAGAGCTCTTTTTGTCATAATGGAAACATTCAAATCTTCCTCTAAATCTGATAATTGTGTAGGTTGTACCCATCCTTCTTTAAACCATGTTTCTCCAGCTGGCTTTCCCTTGATTTTATACCAATCACTTTGACTTTCTAAAACCACCACAAAGTCCATTCGACTAAATTCATCCTCAGTTACTGTTAATAAATCTGGCCGTTTATACACTTTCGTATTGTTTTTAACCACGTATCGTTCTACATTTTGCTGCATTAGACTCGATTGTACCCATCCCTCAGTTCCATCACTTAACTTCACTTTCATGTACTCCCGTTTCTTTGAAGAAGCTTCATCTACCTTTGTTTCACCTAAATATTCAACGATTTCACCTAAATAAATGGCTGTCACGTATTTTCCTTTGTCTTCTGGAGATGCTTTCACACTTAATTCCTCCCAAATACATACGGCTGTTTCTTTGGCATTACTTGCTTCTGCTGAAGTTTCAGTTGAATTTTCTGACTCCACGTCATTCGAAGAAGTTTCTGAATCGCTGCTAGATTCAGACCCACAACTGGTCAAAAAGAAAACACCAACTATTACGATAGCCAGTTGAAGTATAAAGCTCTTTTTCATAATTTTATGTTTAAGTAAGTTCATGTATTGTATTGTATATGTAATATTAGAACAATTTCAACTGAGAAATTATTCCATTAAAATTTATATCGAAAAATGTACTGCAGCCACAATTCCTGCTGTTTCTGTTCGTAATCGACTACTTCCAAGGGTCACTGATTGAAACTTTTGTTGACTCGCTAGATTAATTTCATCGACTGAAAAATCACCTTCCGGACCGATCAAAATACAAATATTTTGTTGTTCTTTAAATGCTTCAATCGAAACGGTATCGTCCCTTAAATGAGCGATTAGTTTATCTTCATTGTTGCATTCATTCACAAAACTGGCATAGGATTGCAGCTCATTAAGTTTCGGTAAAAATAATTTGCCTGACTGTTTCATCGCACTCACCGCTTTTTTCAGAAGACGTTCCATTTTTAACACTTTGCGCTCTGAATGTTTACAAAGCAAAAATGAGATTTCATCTATTCCAATTTCAGTTGCTTTTTCAACAAACCATTCGATTCGATCTAAATTCTTCGTAGGAGCAATGGCAATGTGCACATACTGAGATGCTCGTTGTTCATCAATCGAACTGTTTAGAATCTTAATTTCATTTTTCTTGGGATGATCATTGGTTATTTCACAAGTAAATGATCCTCCTTTTCCGTTAATAACTTGAATTTCGTCCCCGACTTTTTTTCGCAATACTTTGAAACAATGTTGTGCCTCCTCAAATGGTAGGGCGTTGGTTTCAGCTATGTCAGGAGCATAGAATAATTGCATCGTTCTTAATTAATTAACTTGTAGGTTCATTCATTTTATTGAAACTTATTACAAGATTCGAATTTCGATCCGGGTATTTTGCCTGCGTCCTTCTTTTGTGGAATTATCTGCGATTGGCATTCGGTCTCCTTTTCCTCTTGCTTTGATTCTGGAAGTTCCAATGTTTTGTATTTTCAAATACCTTGAGATATTATTGACTCGCTTTTGAGAAAGTAACAAATTTAATCCTGCTTTACCTGTATTGTCTGTATGACCTGTAATTTCAATCTGAATGGTTTCGTTGGCTTTCATCAATTCTACCAATCGATCTAATTCAAATTTCGCTGCCTTCGTAATTTCAATACCGTCTTTTTCAAAATGCACATTACGCAGAATGAGTTTAGCATCCTTTTTTACTTCCTGAAGTACTATTGTCGTATCTCGTTCATGATAACCTGTTGCTTCTCCAAATTGAATATTATCGGAATAAAATATATACAAGTTTTGTTCGATTATGATGCCGTAATTTGGTCCAGAGGGTAGGGTAGCCACAAATTCTCCCGTTTCACAATTTGATTTAAATTGATCAAAAATTGTGGAATCACTGTAATTCATCAAGGTAATATCTGCACATAAAGGATTCCCTTTCGGATCTGTTACCTTGCCCTTATACAGTGTAAGATTTGCCAGTGATTTAGCCAATTCTAACTCATATATATCATTGTATCCTTTTCCTTTATTCCAATGCCGAGCATAATATCCTGTGGTGCCATTTGCAGCCAATACAAAATCCACTTCATCCGAAGCCGTATTTATAGGATATCCTAGATTCTCTGGTTTGCTCCAAGATCCATCTGATAATTTGACAGATCGAAATATATCATATCCGCCCATCGTTTGATGTCCTTGAGAACTAAAATAAAGGGTTTTGCCATCGGCATGAATAAAAGGAGAGGCTTCATTCAACGTGGTATTTAGAAATTCAAGTGCTTTTGGTTTGGACCAAACTCCTTTTCGACTTCTTGTAGAAGTGTACATATCGTAGTTTCCTTCTTTTCCATGAATGTAATAAAGGGTTTTGCCATCCGGACTTAGCGACGCAGAAGATTCATGATAACTTGTATTTATATAATCTGGTAAAGGTTCTGGTATAGACCACTTTCCACGGTTATTTTTTGATATATAAAGGTCTCCTCCATTTTCACTTTTATATAGAAACAAATAGCGTCCGTTTCCTGAAATTCCCGCCAACGTATTAAATCCTTCTGTATTAATAGGTGCTTGAAGTGGTTTTACATTTTTCCATTTGGTTCTTTTTGAAGCTGAATAGATCTGGATAAAAGGCAATCCATCTTCATGATTCTTTTTGCTTGCTTTATTCGGTCGCCTAGATGCAAAAAATAAGCGTGAGCCATCTGCATTAATTTTGGGAGAAGCGTCTGGGAATTCCGTATTTACATTTCCTTTGATCGGTCTAATTTTAACTTCGGTTCCATTATTGATCATCATTTTAGCTATACGGCATTCTTGCACGTATCGTCTGGCTGTAACGGCTTCTTTGCTTTTATTTCCCCACAACACATATTGCTCAATGGCTTTATCAAATTGATTATTGCGGTGCAATGCGCGTGCATAGGATAAATAATGGGTTGCCTCAGGAGATTCATTCATTTCTACGGCTTTTCCGAGGAATTTTACCGCTTTATCATAATCTCCGGAGTATAAAAACGATTGTCCAAAACGTACAATAAACTCGATATCATCCACATCATTGACTGATACTTTCTCGTAAAAACTTAACGCTTTGGGATAATTTTGCAACTCAAAGTACTGATTCCCTTTCTTAATTAATTTTTTATTGCTTTGAGAAAAGGTTGTTGTGCACAAGAAAAGGACCGCAAAGAGCGCTAGCACTGTTTTTAACAATGTCTGTAAATCCTTTAAATCGATAAAACAGAAACTATTAGATGCAATTCTTTTATTTATGGTGTTCCAACCCATTTTAAATTCAGAATTTAAGTAAATTTGCCGCTCTTACATTAAAACAATACAAAACTATAAATAAATATTAATAAAATGACAAAAGCTAAAATCAATACTTCTGTTGGAACAATGGAAGTAGAGTTATATGACAATGATGCGCCTAAAACGGTTGAAAACTTTGTGAAATTGGCAACTGAGGGATTTTATAATGGATTAAACTTTCACAGAGTGCTTCCTAATTTTGTAATTCAAGGTGGATGTCCTGATGGTACCGGAGCTGGTGGCCCAGGTTACTCTATCGATTGTGAATTAGATGGTGAATTACAATATCATGATCGAGGAGTACTTTCTATGGCGCATGCAGGACGAAATACTGGTGGATCTCAATTTTTCGTTTGTCACAGTAGAGATAATACATCTCATTTGGACGGAAACCATACTTGCTTTGGAAAAGTAGTAAATGGGGTTGAAGTGATTGACTTGGTAAAAGAAGGAACGGCTATTGAATCTATCGTGATTGACTAGTTTATCTGATTCTTTAAAAGATTATATTAATCTATAATATAGCAAGAGAAAGCGAAGTTTCCGTAAGGAGATTTCGCTTTTTTTGTACACCATAATTTGTTTTGACTACGCCTTATTTGACAAATTGTGTTCTTAATAGGGAGAAGATATGGCAATCAATCAATTCATCATCTTTTAGAATATAGTTGGGCAGGGTAGCGTCGTGGGAAAATCCGTTGTTAACCAGTGGATATTGCGTTTCTTTTTCTCCTTCGTATGATTGCGCGATAATTCGATTTACTTTACTATAGTTTGAAAAAACATACTCCAAACCTTGGTGCAAAGCACTGGTTACGGCGCCTGATTTCCAATATTGTTCTGAAACAAAATAGCCGATTTCTGCGTTGTTATGCCACGCACGTTGTTTAAATGAAATATTAAGACCTCCAATCACTTCATTTTCATTGACGATTGCAAAGTATTTGGTTCCTTTTGATTTGGTTTTAATGCGATGAATCCAATCTTCCAGTCGATTTCGTTCTAACCGATTGGGTAAATAGTCATCACAGTTGGATAGATAAGATTGGCTTTGAAAAATTTCGGATAACCTATCAAGGTATCCAAAGCGCCAATTTTGAAGTTCGATGTTATTGCCTGATCCTCGTCCCATATAATATGGTGTACGGGAGGAGGGAGGACAAGGTTACTGTGTCTTGATTAGGCTCTAAACATTCTTGATTTTGTTATAAATACTTGGCTTATAGTTCAGTTCTAAGAAGTACTGTGTCTAGCTTACAATTCCTAGTTTAGTTTTGATGTGGTCGTTTTCGTTGATGTATTCAAGATACTAAATTTCATCTTGACTACGGTTTAATATTTAACTTTCTATCTAAGCGGTACAATATTAAAAATATGTGATTTTTCTCGTTTGAAAGTGCCTTTTCGCTTCTGGGTTCTAAAACAAAGTATTTCTCCTATAGTCGAAATGACTTTCTAATTATGAGGGAATACTAAATTTTATCTTGACTACGGTTTAATATTTAACTTTCTATCTAAGCGGTACAATATTAAAAATATGTGATTTTTCACGTTAGAAATGCCTTTTGAGCTTCTGGTTCCTAAAACAAAGTATTTCTCCTGTAGTCGAAATGACTTTCTAATTATGATGGAATACTAAATTTTATCTTGACCAGGGTTTAATATTTAACTTTCTATCTAAGCGGTACAATATTAAAAATATGTGATTTTTCTCGTTTAGAAATGCCTTTTGAGTTTCTGATTCCTAAAACAAAGTATTTCTCCCATAGTCGAAATGACTTTCTAAATGCAAGGGGGAGGAAATTCAAACCCGAATCCCGATCACGCAAAGATCATCTACTTGCTCTTCTTTGCTTTCTTCCATCCATTGATTGTTGGCGGATTCTAAATGGGATTTCTGTTCAGGCATCGCGCGAGAAGACTCTGATAGTTCGCCTAACAGATATTTTGTGATTTTAGCCTTCATATCTACGCAGGTTACTTCTTTAAGAATAATTGATTGTACATTTTCAAAACATCCTGCTCATTAAAATTTAATTTCAGATTCTTAATCCAGACGTTCTTGTCTCTTAAATTAAAGTTCATCAAATGTTGACGTGATCCAATTATTTCAGAGGAGACATCCACGCCATAACGGGTAATATGCCTTAAAGAAGAGGTCTTATTATTTTCTTCAATATCCCACGCTTTGATGGAACCTTTACTACTAAACTGGTTCGTAATCATACAACTATCACATGAATAAACGTTTTTTCCTTCCATATTATACAACGAACTCGTTATTCGTTCAGAAAACCAATTATTATCATAATATACAAATTCATCCATGTCAAAATTGAATTCTGGACTCAACCAATCTGTCATGGGAGAACCATTAAACGAATACAACCTTTTGGTAAGCAGATCCTTATAAAATTCCTCCCACCGAAAGAATTTTGCATAATATTTTGGAATTCGATAGGAGAGTACGCCAACATTAGTATTCCATTTATAGGTATAAACGTAAATAGAATCTTGCTTAGGCAATTCCAACACCAATGCGCCTTTACCGTCGTAAAATTTTATTTCGCTTGATTTATTATCTGATTCCATAAACCCTTCACTTAGCTCTGGAAAGCGCATCAGGCGCTTTTTCTGTCCCACATCTTTAATTATCTTCCCATTTGGATCCAAGATTTGCTTTGTAAATTGTCGATAACCAAATGCATTGGCAGGACCAATAATCGTTGGACTCAGCGTTAGTTTTAACTCATATTGAAAGTTTAAATCTCTATCTACACAACCAAAACCATTGTCCTGATCGTACAACACAGCATAGCCATTGGAAAACTCAGGGAGCCTACTACCTGAAATATCTACTAGTCCTTTTTTTGTGGAAGTTTTTACTTTATAATATTCTTTATAAGAAGGCGGAACTTCTATTTCTCCTTGGGTATTGATGAGTCCATAGCGTTGCTGATCATAATGGATTTTACCTGATTTATCAATGATTTTAAAGGTGGCTACTCCTTCTTTAAAATCTCCAAATGCCAGCCTAAAATTAACCTCTTTAAATGTTAAGAGCACATTTCCAGAACCATCCAACACATCAAAAGAGCCTTTTCCATTGCTTAAATATGGCTTAGTAATCTGGACTTTTAATCCTTTACACTTTCCTTCGTAATCACTATTAACCCACAAAGGCCCTTTAAGAGAGTCTTCATTTATTTTCTTACCCAATAAATTTACTTTGGACTTACTAAAGGCGTAATATGGACGATTCTTAACGAATTTCTTGTAATTGGTCTGGGCTTTAATGTTGGCAATTTCTTCTTTCGTAAAATAAGCACCTCTCTTCCTATTTGGAATGCGTGCGGATTCATATTCTAGCAAATCTTGGTAAATGATCGCTACAAATTCTTGGGCAAAAACCTCTTCTTTTACACGCTGTAAATCAAAGCCATTCTTTGTTGAATCCACGGCAATTTCAAAGAATGCATTTCGTGTCCCATTTTTGTAGGTTACCAGAATATATGGGCTCTTTCGAACTATGGCTATATTTATTGAAACCAGCTGGTCTATAGATTTAAAGTTCTTTCGAACTGCCAGCATTGTATTAATCGTTTCATCCCTAGCTTTTAAATCAATATGCAAATAATAAAAAAATGAAGATGGATCATCGTCGTATTCTGAATACTTTCTTACGGTATATGGTCTTGATTTTAAATCAAAATAAGAACGCATTTCGTCCTTTTGATTCATTTTTAGCAAGTCTTGCACCAATGATTCTCCATACTTTTTTAAATCCGAAATTGTCCGAGCAGGCTTTTTAATACTTAAAGACTCATATTCCATAAATACTTTGAGCGGAATCATCTTTGAAAAAAGGGGGAATACCTGATCTGAATAGGTAATGACATTCCACTTTGACTCTTTTTTTCTTTTATAAAACAAAAATTGAATGGTTCCAGAGGAAGAATAGAAGTTACCTGATTCTTCTTTTTGATAATAACGTAATCCATGGAAAACAGATGGATGTAATTCATCCGGATCAAATCCCATTACGGTACTCTCGTTATGGGCTCCATTTAGTTTTCTCACTAATTGGTAATCATTTTTATTTGAGGGCACTAAAATTCGATCCTGTACTTTTACATATACTTTTACAAACGAATATTCCGAAATTGTCTTTGATTCATTAATTGAGTCTATTTCTTGTCCAAAATACTTAATTGTGCCAAGTCCTTTTCTTGATGTCAGTAACTTAAACTGTCCATCAACCATGTCTGGTTGTTTGGACGAAACATCTGCTAAAGTTTGTTTAAAGCTTGTTATATTCCTGCTGTTTAACGCTTCGAAATATCCATTGATTTTTTCTTTAATAAATTCTTCTGTGGGTTCATTCCCTTTTCCATATGAATTTAAACAGCTGCATAAACAAAAAAGAACGCACAATAAGAGCGTTCCTTTTCTAAATCGGTTAATTCTATAGTGTTGCAATAGATTGTATTTATTTAAGTCAAAGCTAATGAATATAATCCTACATATTCCTTCTATACTGTCCACCAACTTCAAACAAGGCATTGGTAATCTGACCAAGTGAACAATGTTTTCCGGCTTCCATCAAGGCTTCAAAGATGTTTCCATTAGTCACTGCAATCTTTTGAATTGCTTCTAATTGAACACTCGATAAATCCTCTTTACTGTCATGCAATGAATTCAACATTTCAATCTGATATTGCTTTTCTTCTTCGGTAGCACGGATTACCTCGTCTGGAACAATAGTAGGAGAGCCTTTAGAACTTAAAAACGTATTTACCCCGATTATAGGGTATTCTCCGTTGTGTTTTAAGGTTTCATAATACAAACTCTCTTCTTGAATTTTTGAACGTTGGTACATCGTTTCCATTGCACCTAATACTCCTCCACGTTCCGTAATGCTTTCGAATTCCAAAAGAACCGCTTCCTCAACCAAATCGGTTAATTCTTCAATAATGAACGACCCCTGAAGTGGGTTTTCGTTTTTAGCCAATCCTAACTCTCGGTTGATAATCAACTGAATGGCCATAGCTCGGCGTACAGACTCTTCTGTAGGCGTTGTAATGGCTTCGTCGTATGCATTAGTATGCAATGAATTACAGTTGTCATAAATTGCGTATAGCGCCTGTAATGTAGTTCTAATGTCGTTAAAGTCAATTTCTTGTGCATGCAATGATCTACCAGATGTTTGAATATGGTATTTCAACATTTGAGCACGAGGATTTGCTCCGTACTTTTCTTTTAAGGCTTTAGACCAGATTCTACGTGCCACTCGTCCAATCACTGCATATTCCGGATCAATTCCATTGGAGAAGAAGAATGATAGGTTTGGACCAAACTTATTGATGTCCATCCCTCTACTCAAGTAATACTCTACATAAGTAAATCCATTTGACAGTGTAAGAGCAAGTTGTGTAATTGGATTTGCACCCGCTTCAGCTATATGATAACCCGAAATCGACACGGAATAGAAGTTACGAACGTTCTTATCAATGAAATATTCCTGCACATCTCCCATCAACCTTAACGCAAACTCTGTAGAGAAAATACATGTGTTTTGTGCCTGATCTTCTTTTAAGATATCGGCTTGTACCGTACCTCTAACTTTCGCAATGGTTTCATACTTGATCATATTATAGGTCTCCAAATCAAGTACTTCGTCACCAGTTACACCCAGTAACATTAACCCTAAACCATCGTTTCCTTCTGGAATATCTCCTTGATAGTTTGGTCTTGCAATATTCTGATCTTCATATTTGGCCTTCTTTACTGCTTCAACCTTACTTTCAAGTTTGTTTTCTTTGATGAATTTTTCACATTCCTGATCAATGGCTGTGTTCATGAAGAAACTCAACAACATCGGTGCTGGACCGTTAATGGTCATGGAAACAGATGTTTTCGGATTGGTTAATTCAAATCCTGAATACAATTTTTTGGCATCATCCAAGCAACAAATTGATACACCTGCATTTCCAATTTTACCGTAAATATCAGGTCTATGATTTGGATCATTTCCATATAAAGTCACAGAATCAAACGCAGTAGAAAGTCGTTTTGCAGGCATTCCTAGACTTACATAGTGAAAACGACGATTGGTTCGTTCCGGACCTCCTTCACCTGCAAACATTCTAGTTGGATCTTCTCCTTCTCGTTTGAAAGGGAATAATCCAGCAGTATATGGAAATTCTCCTGGTACATTTTCTTGCAAGGTCCAATTCAATAAATCACCCCAGCTTCGGTATTTCGGAAGGGCAATTTTAGGGATTTGCTGATGCGAAAGCGATTCAGAATGGGTTTTGATACTCAATTCCTTATCTCTTACTTTAAATTTATATTCTGGAGCTTTGTAAAGGCTCTTTTTGTTTTCCCAATTCGTTATTATATCCCAATAATGTGGGTTTAAATCCTTATGAACATCGTTGAATTTAGTGATTAGCATTCGCAATTCATCCGAAGACTTTTCTTCACCAGCATTTGCGTCTGAAGTCAACATGTCATCTCCTCCAAATAGTTTGATGGCTTGATTTAATCCATAAAGCTGATCCGCTATATCGGATTGTTTCTTTGCCATTTCATCGTAACCACGGTTATTATCTGCGATTTCAGAAAGGTAACGTACACGCTTAGGTGGAATTACAAAGATTTTCTCACTTTGCTCTGCACTTATTTCAAAGCTTGATTTCAATTCAGCGCCGGTTTTCTCCACCACTTTGTCCATAATGGCCTTATACAGCGTATTTGTGCCCGGATCATTGAATTGAGAGGCGATTGTTCCATACACTGGAATTTCATCGTCATGCGCTTCCCAAAGGTTATGATTTCGTTTGTATTGCTTTTTCACATCTCGCAATGCGTCCAATGCTCCTCGCTTATCAAACTTGTTGATCGCCACTAAATCAGCGAAATCCAACATGTCGATTTTTTCTAATTGAGTTGCTGCTCCAAATTCAGGCGTCATAATGTACAACGAAGCATCTGAGTGATCTAGAATCTCCGTATCTGACTGACCAATCCCAGAAGTTTCCAGAATAATCAAATCATAGTTAGCCGCTTTTAAAATATCTAAAGCCTCTTGAACGTGTTTGGATAAGGCCAAATTTGATTGTCTGGTAGCCAATGAACGCATAAACACTCGAGGGTTGCGAATGGAGTTCATGCGAATTCGATCTCCAAGTAATGCTCCACCTGTCCTTTTTTTAGAAGGATCAACGGATACAATGGCCAACGTTTTTTCAGGAAAGTCAATTAAAAAACGACGAACCAACTCATCTACCATCGAAGATTTTCCAGCACCACCGGTACCTGTGATCCCTAAAATAGGAGTAGAGAACGCTTTTGAAAGTGCATGTACTTTTTCAAGTTCAGCTCGACTTTCTTCTGGATAGTTCTCTGCTGCTGAAATTAATTTCGCAATCGCCGGAGCAAATTTATCTTTCAAATGCTCTACTTCACCATTCAAGTTTTCACCCGTTGGAAAATCGCATTTCTCCATCATGTCGTTGATCATTCCTTGCAATCCCATTGCACGGCCATCATCCGGATGATAGATACGCGTAATACCATATGCTTGTAAATCTTCAATTTCAGAAGGTAGAATCGTTCCACCTCCTCCAGCAAAGATCTTGATTTGAGATGCTCCTTTTTCCTGAAGTAAATCATACATGTACTTCAAATACTCTGTATGTCCACCTTGATACGACGTCATCGCAATGGCTTGCGCATCTTCTTGAATTGCACAATTAACCACTTCTTCGACACTTCTATCATGTCCCAAGTGAATTACTTCCGCACCAGTTGACTGAATAATCCGACGCATAATATTAATCGCTGCGTCATGTCCGTCAAACAAAGATGCTGCGGTTACAATTCGTATTTTATTCTTGGGTTTATAAGGAGCTTCCTGAATCATAAAAACGTTCTTTTCAATTTTACGCGAAGATACAAAAAAGATCGCTTTTACATATGAAGAATTGACAGCCTTATTTGAAATCAAAAATTAGAATGCCAAATATCATTTCCATATCGTTTTCAATACTTTTTCATATTGCGCCAAACAAACAGAAACAGGGCTAAAACCAAGAGTCCAATTCCAATCAGAAAAATATACCAATCATAATCTGTTGGAATGTAATTAAGTGCTGCCAACAACGCAAATTTTCCTTTATGGGTAGACAAAGTCAATGCATCAGCGGTCGTATAATTAGAGCTAAATAATAAATAGTCCAGCGTCCAGGATAAGATTACTACCGCGGATCCTAGAATAGACAGTGTCCATTCTTTCCAATTAAATAAACTATTAAAGTAAACAATGACAAAGGCATATACAATCATAAAACAGGAAATGATTACTGGCGCAATCACTGGACCAAACCATGGAACAGGTACTAAAAACAAGATATCCCATGTAAATAGGGAAGAAGGCCAACCTAATATTACATAAAGAAAAACATAGTAGAATATATCCCAAATAGCAAAAGACAACAGAAAAAACGCAAAACGCTGAGCAGCCGTCTTTCCAGTCGCAATTCCAATCCCCACTAACATTATAATGGTGGCAATTTCTCTCCAAAATTCAACTTTGGCAATCATTGAACTTATAGGTCTTAGGGGAAAACCAAATCCATCAGGATAGTACATATCCCTTAAATACACCACTACAGCTGTTTCTAAAAAGGCCATGGCTATACTAAAAATGACAAGCCAAATGATTTTTTTATTTAATTCGGGGGTAAAAACGGTAGATTTCATAAGATTTTTATTGTGTTTGTTAGATTAGAATTGGCTAATGCTGTTAAATCGAGGACGATTAGATTGCAGATAATTTCGAATTTGTGGAATCATTAGGTTCCATTTCAAGGGGCTGAATAGTCGCTTCGTCAGATAACTCCTGTAGTTTTCGAATTTTAGCATACACAAACCCTAATGGAATCAATCCAAATACCCCAAAGCTACAGTCTATTAAGATCCATTCAAGTGGGATTCCACGAATTGGACCTGCAATAAAGGCTAAGGGAAATACCAATACACAAGCAATCATGCCGGTTTTGATTGTCCAAATATTACGAACGGGGTCATTATAAACCCCTACAAAAAAGAGGGCAATTATGATATGTGCAAACGCAAGCCAATCCGTTCCGTAGGACATAAATGGAAAATGAATATTTAGTTGTTGAATGCCTTCATTGACACTCATTATCCAATCATAGAGTATTCCGTCAAAACGATTCTCTATAAGTCCTGTCAGAAAATTTAGCTCTGTTTCCAATGGAAAGGCCGTTATTCCGCTTAATAGGAGTAGAAGTATGAATACGCTTATTAATATTCTAATCTGTTTTAGAAGAAGCTGTGGGGTTTGTAGTTTGTTCATGATTTACATTTTATAAAGTACTTTGAAATACAAAGTATATAGGCAAAAAATATATTTAGATTATTTAATTTCAGTTGTTATGTGCTTAATTAGGTTCATTCGTTAAGAAAACATTAAAAGTACTTTGTGTTACAAAGCTAATGCATTATAATTAATTCTCAAATATATTTTCTCTTTTCTAAACTCCACAAAGACGCTTACACGAAAGGGGATTACAACAAAAAGCCCTTTAAAATCCTTACTACAGGATTTTAAAGGGCTTTAAGACTTTTCTTATTGATAGAAGAATTGGTTATTCCTGCATCAACAAAATAGTTCTCTTACTTATTTTACTCTTCGAACTTCGTATTCCACTCTTCCAAGTTGAACACAAACGATACCATTATTCGCACTTCTAAGAGTTACATCAATATTTACCAATTCTTGTCCAGCAGGAACGGTAAATACAACTGGTCCTTTAGAAAGGTTTCCAAAAATTGCGATATCAATAGAATTTGGAAAGGTGATTGTTACAAATGCATCATCACTTATGCAAAGATTATTCACCGTTGGTGTGATCACATAATCAATTGTTTTATTAGGGTTTCCATGTGCAACAAAACTTGTGTTACTAGCATTTCCACAGTCACCAACGCAACCTGATCCTACCACATTTTGAGCTGCTACTGTTCCAATGGTCATCATAGCTACTACGATGAATCCGACTAATTGTTTTTTCATAATTTTAAATAGTTTTTAAGTTAATATACGTGTGTTTATTTATATCAATAGTCAATTAACATTAATAATTATACAGATCAAAATTATATTTATAAATATTCACATTTAACTACAAAGGTGTTGTTCTTTTACTACGATATCTAACACAGTGTTTGAAAACGAACATTATACTATGCGGAATTTAATATACAATTATATTATACCTCGTTCTATCACAATGAAATGACTTTGGATACCTTTTTGATAAAAACAATCTTGAAACTAGCTTATTCCTTTCTCTTGCATTTTGACTGATTTCTTTTAATTTTATTTATCTGTATTTAGTTATTCCATTTAGATCAATTACCGTACTATGAAATACACTTTTCAAATTGTCGTATCCCTTTCATTCTATTTACTCTTGGTTTCTTGTGGTACAAGTAGTAGTAAACAAAAATGCACGAAGAAGGAACTTTATCAGACAACTGATCAAACAACTGATCTGAAAGGATTTAAAAATTACTGCAATGACATTATCATTCCTTGCAAATATGATAAGGTACAGGCATTTCGAAACGGGTTAGCTATAGTCGAACTAAATGGGAAAGAATTTTTCATTAATTCAAAAGGAGATTCTGTTTCAAAACCCTATGATCGAATAAAAACTTTTTCTCCATTCGATATAGAGGCTTTTACCACTGCGACATCAGAGGGGTTAATTTATGTTTTAGATACGCTTGGACATGAATTAAGTCCAGGTTTCCCCGTTGTGCGTATGTATGAAAAAAATGGATATGCTATATTAGAAGATACTAGTGACCTGGAACGAATTTTCAATTTGGAGACGAAGCAACTTGGTGATCCTTTTGATTATATATCGCAAATCTCACGAAACAATTATGTTGGAAGAGAAAATGGAGAAAAACGGGGGTACATGGAATTTTTGTTAGATCAAAATGGTAAAAAGATAAGCAAAGGATACGAAAACATAGATTACGAAGCGCGTCTTGGAGCGGATTACGTAATGATCAAGTTGATTCATTCGGTCTCAGGTGGACAAAGAAGTGGATTAATGACTATTCAAGGTGAAACAATACTTGAGCCATTGTACAGTACTTTATCCATTCATAAAGGATTAATTTTCACTTCCAGACGTAGTAAAAAACAGCCAAAGCGATATGACATTTATAAGCTGGACAAAACAAGTTTATATAAAAATATGGATGAAATTGGTATTGGACAAAATGGTATGATTCGAATCGCAAAACCCTCTGCAGGCTCCTTTGCTTATTATAAAATTGATTCCGTTCAACAAGTACTAACAAAAGTAACTAAGAATTACCCGTATTATAAATTCAGCTCAGGTGGACGAAATTCTATTTTTGGGAGAATAGGAGGAGGTTATAGTAATTTTTACGGATTTGACTTTAATAGTGGTTTCGCCCGTTATAAAAATAAATCCGGCAAGGTCGGTTTTCTTGACACAACCGGCACACTCGTAATCCCCTGTAAATACGATGCTGCGTTTGATTTTGAAAAAGGAAAAGCCACTGTATTCCAGAACGAACGACAGTTTATTATTAATGAGAAGGGGGAAGTTTTAGAGGAGAAAGAACCTCTATCAGCTATTTGAGTTTTGATTCCTAATACTTGAATTTTGGCTTCTGATTATTGTTTGTTTCTAAAATCAGGTTTCAACCACAATCCAAACTGCAACCTATTATAATCTACTCCTGTGAAGTTGTATAAATACCCAATTTTGGCTGTTACCGCAGGGCTAAATTTAAATCCAATGGCATGAAAGAATCGATTTTGACTGAATGGACTGTCCGAAATGTTTAAGAAGATTTCATCGTAGAAAGAATAATAAAGTTGTTGCTTAAATGTAGGCACGACATTATCTGTTAATACGGGCTCACTGTTTTTCAAGGTTAATATAGGAATATCTACCTGAAAGAAATAACGTGCTCGATTTAGAAACTTGGACCCATTTCCAGAACCGTCATTTACCCATCGTTGTTCCAATCTGTATCTGTGTCCAAAATTCCACTTTTTGTATTTATGCTTAAGAACTAATTGTTGATAAATTCGATTTTCTACTGTTGGAAATGCGTTTGGGCTAATCTCATTGCTTAATGTATCTTGGGTATAAAACCAAGAATGAATATTTCCATACCCAGCAGTGACCATTACGTTTTTATCCACGTGATAATTCAATGCGGTCCGAAGTAATAATTGTTGCTTTGTGTCTGCTGTTTTGTGTAATCGATGTTGCGCTTCGGCGTGAATACTAAATTTATCGGAAATGCGACTTTGAGTAAAAAGCATATACCAAGCACCTAATTCGGAAGGGTAGCGGGCGGGAGTTTGCGCAACGGTTGTCGTTGAATTGATTAATGAACCAATGACTAATATTACGATTCCCAGTTTTCGGAGATTATTCTTCATGTGTTATTGGTCTTGTAATCTTTTAAAATAGAGATTTTATCGAGTATTGGCAAAGATAGTTATTCTGATATTGAGTTGCCAGTTTATTCAGTTATTCAGTTAGTCAGTTGTTCGGTTATTCAGTTAGTCAGTTGATCAGTTATTCAGTTGATCAGTTGTTCTGTTATTCGGTTGTTCTGTTATTCAGTTGATCGGTTATTCGGTTGTTCTGTTATTCAGTTGCTAGTTAAGGTAAAATAGCCGGAAACCGAAGAACCGAGGAACTCTAAACGAACTTACTTCCTCTTCAACTTGGTAAAATCAAACTCATTTCCAGGCTTAATATGCTCCTTATATGATTTAAGTTCGGGGCAATTTTGAGCCAATTCTAACGCAATGGCCGTAACAACGTTCTTTTTTCCTTGATATAACGAATAGATTTCATCCTTTTCCTTGCTATAGAGCTCTATCACTTGGTTCGTTTTACGAGAAGCAAACCCGGGCATGTAGAGATAAGCTGATCTTTTTCTTCCTTTTACTCTGAATTGTTGAACGTCTACTTTCATAACGAACGCATCATAATCGGAGAAATAAAATTTCTTCCCGAAAGGGATCCAAAGAAACGATGTAACAGGTCGAAACGAACCGTCCTTGAAATTCAAGATCAACTTAGAACGTAGCAAAATCATTACCGCAAATACAGAACTTACGGATGCTATTACGTAATAGTTTGGATGCTGAATCATATCTCCTCCAACCGCATAGGTTCTTTTGGTTGTTACCATAACCAATGCCATCCCGGCAACTGCAAGTGAAATTAGAATCATTTGCGGAATCGTTCCGCCTTGTGAAAATGTTTTTTTCATCTATAAATTTAAATTGTAAATATCTTTTTTTATTCTTTTAATCTTTAGTCTTTCTTCTTCAATTTGGTAAAATCAAATGCCTGATTAGATTTAAAACCGTATTTAAAGGTCCTTAATTGTGGGAAATGATTGCTAATATCTATCGCTATTTCGGTGGCCATATTACGTGATCCATGATATAACAATTCAGACCTTTTCGAATTTGAATTGTGTAACTCTACTACAAAATTGGTTCGTTTCATATTTCTTGGAGGTATCGGAATAATCATCATGTACGCATTGTATTGTTGCACATCCAATCGCATAATCATTAAATCATACTCTTTCATAGATTTAATAGATCCAACCAAAATTCCAAATAAGGAGGTAGCTGTTTTAAACGTTTTATTCTCAAAATCAATTACAAGTTTAGATCGCAACAAAAGCAGATACGCAATTATGATAGCGTCTACTACCAAAATCCAAGGTCCGTAGTCGGAAAATTCATAAATCTTCAATACCATAAATGCAATAAATGATGCAATTAACATAAGTGCGATCAGAATTCTAAATGCTCCGCCTGTCACCGTTCGTCCTTCATCATATGTCTTTTTCGTCATTATATTCATTAGTGCTAGTAGGTAAGTATATATATATAGTATTTGAGGTTTTTAGTCCAGTTGAGAGTTATTCAGTTGATCCGTTATTCAGTTGCTAGTTAGGGAAGAAAAATTAGAAACTGAAGAACCGAAGAACAGAGGAACTGAGGAACTGAGGAACTGAAGAATTGTAAAAAAGAGTTATTCAGTTGATCTGTTATTCAGTTGCTAGTTAAGGAAGAAAAATTAGAAACTGAAGAACCGAAGAACAGAGGAACTGAAGAACTGAAAAACCGAAGAACTGAGAAACTGAGAAACCGAGGGACAGTTAAACTTACTTCCTCTTCAACTTGGCAAAATCAAACTCATTTCCTGGTTTAATTCGATCTTTATAGGCCTTAATTGATGGGAAATATCGGGCTATATCAATCGCTATAGAAGTTGCTTCATTCCTTTTACCATAAAACACAGCATGGGATACATCATTGTTTGAATCATATAATTCCACCACAAAAGCACTTTTTTTGATTTTAACTGAAGGTACAAACAAAAACATTCGAAGCGTGCCATCGTTTTGATATTGCTGCACATCTAGTCTTAACACCATAGCTTGATAGGACTTTAAAGAATGGGTTGAACCAATGGAAATTCCTAAAATGGATTGTACATTCCGAAATGTACCTTCCTTAAAATTTAAAATCAGCTTAGTTCGTAGAGAAAATAAAGTGATAAAGATTACTATTGCAGCGATTACGGCAACATAATTAAGATGAATGGTTTCTTCTTTCCCGTATTGGATCCTTTCAGAACTTATCATCACAACAAGGAGTGCGATGATGCAATACAGGCTTAAAATCATTCCAGAAACGGTGCGCCCTTGTTTGTATGTTTTTTTCATAATTGATTTAAATTAAATAGTTAGATAGTTCGTTTTTTGCTTGAATAATAAATGGAACTTTGATCGCTTGTTGCACTTAAATAAGTTGCTTCAATATGTTCCTTCCTTTCAGAGAAAAACAACCGCTAACTTTCTAAATCAAGGGGTTGATTGAAGAAGGTAATCTGACCGTTAAATGTATTAAACTGCTTTTTATATTCGAATCCTAAACGATCTTGATATAAGGTCAAGTTATTATTTGCTTCCCCGATGGTAGATGCGAGTTCCATCACTACCTTCTTATTTCCTGTGAATAACAATTTGCTTTTACCTGTTTCAGATTGCACCGCTTCCAAAATCCACGTTCGGTATAAAGGTGTACAACTTGGATTATATCCTAGATTTTCATGCTTTCCAATGACCTGATTGTACTTAAATTTAAGTCCGGAGGAACGTACTACTAAGGAGTCATAATGATTCAATGATTGATAAGAGCCAAAGTTGATTCCAAAAAACGACCTTCTCCGCCTAAATTCATTTTTCTCCACATTAAGTTCAAATTGAACCTTTACAAAGGATACAAGCAGTATTAAAGCAACAGAAATGCAAATCAATGCAATCAAAGTATACTTCCCTAAATGAGGGATTACCAAAATGTAAAGAGGAATTGTGAATGTTAAAATTATGGAGCTAATGATTCCTGGAACCATCCGCCCCTGATCATAAATCTTGTTCATCGTTCGTGTATTTAAGTTAGTTTTAGTTGAATAAGAAAATTGAACTGGGTTACAATATATTTTACGGACTTAACTGAATTAAGTTGCACAAAACAGCATTAATACCTATTTTTCCTTAAATAAAAATAGTGGACTATAATAAAACTATTTATTAAATTATAAAACAAACGTTCAAAAGCAAAGTTGTTTTGTTCATTTTAAGTCAATCCAATAAATTAAATTAAAGAGTCGGTTTTAAATTTCGATGTTTACGGAAAATTTGACCACAACGTTGGTTCCTGGGTTTGGGAGTGCTTTGGGGCCATAACGATACAACATCCCAGCTCCAATTCCGGTTTGACCTACTACATGCTGAACCGTTATTAGATTTTTCAGGTAAAATCCAGATTCGAAATAGCCTTTTTCAATGCTCACATTGTTTACATGTTCATGATTTTCGGCATTGTCTAACGTTCCAATTCCCATGTTATGAAGTAAAATTGGCTCAGGATTAAATGTATTATTCCCAGTATGAATTTTTCCAAAATTATGATTTACATGAAGTACTACGTATTTCTGCGCGATAAATTCATTATACCTCATAGTCATAAAAGAATTATTAATAATGGGTGTTCCTGGTCGATAACTACCATGTAAATTATATAAGAAAGGGTAGGGAACATCCTTGTTTACAAATCCAGCTAATACATTCATTGTGAAATCTCCAAAGGCGACAAACCTAAATTTCTTTTCTGCTTTAAAATTAAATTTATGATATTCTATGGCATCAATATTCCCTAGTTCATAGTTGATCCAAAAAATGGGATACTTTGATCCTAATGAAATATAATTTTTATACGTTTTAAGAAACTTTTCCCGAGGCGTAATGCGCGCTGTAAACGATGTTTTTGAATAAAAAAAAGCGGACACGCCTGTTAACGGAATATAATTGTAATCAAAAAAGGGTTCTATCCGACCATTCTCTGTCTTCACATTGAGCAAAATCCATCGAAAATACTGTGTGCTCAACTCAATTTGAGACCCCTGATCCCTTTCTATATTGCTCAATCCAAATTTTCTATAGCCTTCATTTCCAAATGGCTTGGAACTAAATGGAAATCGATATTCCCCCGGTTCGTATAGATCATCTTTAGCTGCAATCTGTAAGCTTGTTTTCGATTGCTTATCCAACGTAAAATGGATTTTACTTGATGCCTTCCATGTTTTATCCTTAAATCCATATCCAATATATCCGCCAACTGAAATCCATTTACTTAATCGAGAATTTGTTTCCAATCCTAATCCAGGTCTCAGGCCTTCGTACGGATTAAAATTGAGTAATTTATTCAACCGTAGGTTCATAAAATAGATGGGAAACTTCCCTTCTTTTATTTGGAACAAATCATCATACAATCGCTGCGTTTTCTCCTTATCATGAAGGGAATTAAACAATCTCTGAGTTACTTCATAATGTTTCCCATAGGATGAATCAAGATGAAATGAGTCAATTCGTTCATGGTCATTTTTAAGAAGATCATCGTTATTAATAATGACGTTCCGATCTTTTAATTTATCCTTTAACCTGATGTAATTGACAAATTCTGACTGCGAATTCATTACCACATCCGATTTCTTTCCTACGACGATGGTTGTTTTAAGACGATCCGGAAACAACGTTTCATTCACCTTCTTAGCCCAATATTCTATCTGTAAATTGATTCCTTTCGAGGTAAATCCATTAAAGTACATAAGTTGACCAGAAATTGAATCCAATTTTAGTGATCCGGAGAGTAAATATTTCCGCTTACGTTTTGGCAAAAAGGAAACAAGTATAACTCCATCTTTGATCGTCTTCTCAATATTGTAAAAACCAGGATTATAAAGTGGATTTAAGTATTTACCTCCAGCAATATGAATGTGATCTTTATAAAATGAATACGGTTCAATTTGAGGGATCAACCCCATGATCCTCGGTACTTTTATCCCGGCAGATTGCACTTCAAGACCAAATGTCTTTTGGGTGGTGGTATTTTTAATTTTGGTTTGAGAAATCGTTTCCAAAGTAAGAAAGTGTGCCCCTTCCTTATTGGCTTTCAACAATTCCAAAGCCTTCCGAATTTGTTTTAATTTGTTCAGTTTTATTTTTAGATCTGAACTTAAATCTACCGTGGTTACATTGAATTTATCAAATTGAATGCTATCGTGAATCAATTGATTATTCTTACGGAGAAGCGCCCGATTAATATCTAATTGTGCCCACAGATTTGTGGCATTGCAGACGATTAGTACAAGAAGGAATGAGGATATTCTATTGATCATTAAGCACCCGAACTTGGTTGCTCAAAATTAGTTCTATTTTATTAAGTGACCTAATATTTCGTTTATTGCCCACCGCATCTGCTATATTTTGTTTTTCTACATCGGTTAAGTGCCAACTCAATGAGGCTCGTTTTGTTTCAACGCCTTCTTTTAGATCATTCGGGTCATCTTCATAAATCACATTTACCAATTCTACTGAATCAATATAAGCATCCATTAAATGGATCAAAT
Source organism: Cytophagales bacterium (assembly GCA_965277185.1). Lineage (GTDB taxonomy): Bacteria > Bacteroidota > Bacteroidia > Cytophagales > JAHDFW01 > JAHDFW01. Next base: position 83,261 of record CBDICC010000026.1, read on the forward strand.
GA
>CBDICC010000027.1:0-411211 GCA_965277185.1 Cytophagales bacterium
ACATCTACCCACATAATAAATCCTACTGCAACAAACGCCACCCAAATGCCCCTACTGGCCAATGCTAAACTCAAAGCAATCACTAACATAATTCCTGGAATAGACCAAACAACGGTTATCAACCATTGTATTATGGCGTCCACCTTTCCTCCAAAAAATCCAGCCAATGCCCCCATAACAACTCCCAATGAGATGGAAATTACCATGGCTACAAATCCAATTCCAAGTGAAACCCTTGTACCTAAAATCAACATGCTTAAAATATCCCTACCTGATTTATCTGTTCCAAGCCAGAACATTCGTTCTTCCACATTATTTTCCCAAAACTCCTCTTTCAATTGCTTTAGAGAAGTTTTCTCACTCACTCCTTTTGAATTTACAAATGCAAATTCCTGATTTTCATTTGTAATTTGATCTCCAATATGTTCGCCTGTCTGATGTGCCTTTACGACATTTAGCAAGGACAAGGTTTTAACTGGATCCTTTTTGCTGCTTCTACCTTTATGTAATATACTTTGCGCTTTTACATAATAGGCTATGACCTCTCTTCCTTCCACTTTAACACTATCTACTGGCAAGATTGTATAAGGTCGCTCTCTGCCTTGAAAAATCTTAGCCCAGAAAGATTGCGCAGGCACATCCTGATTCTTTACAATTTTTACAATTAGTCTTTTAGAACCAGCTGGAAGTTTTTGAATAGATGCATCTCCATCGTTTGCACGACGTGTATTATCCGGCATAATATGATAACCCAGAATCGCAACAATCACTGCAAAGCCAATACAAATCAAACCAAACATTGCAGGACGATTTTTCCGTAATCGTTTCTTCACATAGTATCCAGGGGACCTTGCTGAATCTCGATCTCCTTGATTCTTTATTTCCTGCTCTGTAAGCGCCTGAATACCCAAAGCATTACCTAAACCTGTTTTATCGCTATGTAATGAACCGCCCAAAGATTAAATCAATTAATTTATTAATTATGCAAATAAGAATTGTAGTCCCATTTTGGTTGCAAGATAATAGGATTCTAAATAGAATTTGTCAAAATTATCAATTTCAAATTCTATTTGTTCGTCGGGACTTGGATAACAAATATTAATAAATTTCAATTCTAAAAGATGAATGATTGCTATTCTCATCTCACTGTCTTCCATTAGCACCTTTTTCCTCAATTCGTTACAATGATTTGTGAACACTAATTCATCCAAAATTTGAAACTCATTTTCAGTTAACTCAATTTCCGTCCTTTCCATTCATATGTTTTTTGAAATGATAGTAATCCAACCGTAATTGTATATAAAGGATATAATACCTGGATCAATGGGATCAATAGCAATAACCTTTGTTGGTTAAAAAAAGTAAATACAGATTGAAGAAATAAAACTTCTGCCGCCGTTTTCAATAAGATTCCTAAAACAAACCAGTTCGTTTGGATATTACCCATACCAGCAGAAAAACTCATTCCTAGTATGAGTCCATAATACAAAAAAAGAAAAATAGGAATTAATACCGAAGTAGAGACCTTATGTGCCTTCCATTTTCCCGCCCATCGTTTACGTTGAGATATAAAAGCCGAAAAGTCTAAAACAGCAGAGGTGCTTACAATAGCATTTTCATCCTTTATAAACCTTATTGATTCTTTGTTCCTTCTAGCTATTTTAGCCAGCAAAAACTCATCATCTCCAGAAGCAATGTGTTCATTATTCTTATACCCTTCAACATCTAGGAACGTGCTTACTCGATATGCCATATTTGCCCCATTTGCCATATTCGGAAAACCCATTTGTATAGAAGCGCCACCTATGCCTATCAATGCTAAAAACTCAAACTGTTGCAATGCATTAAAAAGATTACCTCTGTCAAAATAAGTTACTGGGCCAGATAAAAAATCACATTGTTGACCTTCTTGCTCAATCCGTTTTTGAAATGTTTTTACCCAATTTATACCTACTCTACAATCTCCATCCGTTTGTAAAACCCAAGCTCCTCTGGCTTTATTAACCGCTAAATTTACTCCCGCTTTTTTTCCTGTCAACTCCCCATCCAACCTGAGAATCTCAACTTCAAGATTCGTTGAATACTCTTCAATTAATTTAACTGTACGATCAGTTGAATGATCGTCAACAATTATTACTTCAAAATTTTTCTTCGATACAACTTGCCCTTCAAGATCCGCAAGTAAGTTAATAATGTTCTTGGCTTCATTTCGGACCACAATCACTACCGATATAAAAGGTGCATCCTTTACCAATTCATTCTCTACTTGACCAGTTTTAGATTGATTATTTGTTTTTTGAATTTTAATCCAACCAATCCATGCCGAAACTAATAGTAACGAATAAATCAAGGTGCAAAACCCGAACGACAATTGTAATATGGTTTCAAATAAATGAATAGATAAAAATAAATTAAATCGAAAAACTAATTACGGAACGTCTAAAGTTACTTAATGAGACCGACATCATATTATCTTATTTGTTTTTTAGAAATAAAAAATAATAATCCCACAACGGATGGCAACAAAATATTTAATACCCAAAGTGAAGTGCTCCCTACTAAAACCGTAAGACGAAAATCTCCAATCATACCAAACACCATCAAAGCAATTGCCTCTCGTAATCCCAACCCTCCAAACACATTAAAAAATGGAATAATGGATTTTATGAGAAAAATAACCATTACACTTACTATTACAATCTCAATGCTCAATTCTATTGAAAAAGCATTCAAAATCAACACATATTGAAGTGTAAAGACAGCATATCTAAAAAGTGCAATGGTTAAGATATGTCCCAATTGCATCCGTGAATACATTCCGAGTATTTCAACGTATTGCTGCAGTCTTTTTATAGGAAATAAAGTTATCAAATATTTCAGATTAAAAAACATAGCAAAACAAATGACCACGGCCATTAAAAACAAGGCTATCATCCACATCCCCTCCAATGAATTATTGACTGGAATATGCTCTACCACTTTTGGTATTCTTAAAAGAAAAAACAGAGCCCCAATTGTTCCAATCAGCAATGTAATTATCAACTGAGCCCATCTACTCAACATTGCTGCACCAATAACATGCTTTCTATTTGATTCAGAAACGCTAAGATAGCGAAATGAAATATCACCGATTTTAGCAGGAGTTACAAAGCCAACGACGAGGCCCATTAGTACTACTTTAAATGCTTGAAACCAGGTTGTTTCTTCAATGTTTCGTAACAACAACTGCCATTTACGACCTTCGAGTCCCCAGTTCACCGTTACCAATATTAAAACCAGAAAAAGTAAACTCCAATTACTTTCAACGAAAGCATTTTTGAGGACTTTTGAAGAAATAGGCAAGTCCGTTAGTTTAATCTTTAAGAAATAAAGAACAATAAATACCAAAGTAATCTTTAATATCACATCAAGTATTACCTTTGTATCCTTTAATTTTGATCGTTGAGCGCTAAAAAATCGAATATTATTCTTGGTTTGGATCCTGGTACAAATGTAATGGGTTTTGGGTTAATAGAGGTACAGGATAAGAAAACAAAAATCCTACAATATGGAGTTTTCAACTTTAAGAAGCTTACCTCTCATTACGATAAACTTCAGGAAATTTATAAATCCGTCGGTTCGGTAATAGAAGATTATAAACCTACCGAAGTAGCAATTGAAGCTCCTTTCTTTGGTAAAAACGTCCAATCAATGTTAAAATTAGGTAGAGCTCAAGGAGTTGCAATTGCCTCCGCCATTCAACATGGTCTTCCTGTATTCGAATATGCTCCAAAAAAGATTAAAAGCGCAGTGACTGGAAATGGTAATGCAGACAAAGAACGTGTGGCTATTATGGTTGAATCATTCGCAGGGACAAAGTTAAATTACACCCATTTTGATGCCACAGATGCTCTTGCTACCGCTTATTGTCATCTTTTTCAAGGGCAACAACAAACTCCTGGTAAATCATATAAAAGCTGGGAAAAGTTTGCCGACAAAAACAAAGATCGGATTAAATAATAAATTGAAAGTGAAATCTAGGCAAGCTTTGATGTTTTGAGACATCCAGACTTACCTAGAAATAACACTTAGTTTTTTCGATTACCCTTCCGCATCGACGAACTAGAACGTATCAATATCAAATTGGCGTACCACACCAAACCATTTCACTACAATTTCACCACCTAATTCTGGTGCTTTAATATGTGCAAAGTAAGCTCCTCCCGATATAGGAATCCCTATTTCATTTTTCAAATCCCAGTCTATAAAAGTAACATCACTTGACTTTCTATAAACACGAACGATCTCTCCATTTGTATTGAAAATTCGAATGGTACATACCTGTGGCAAATTAGTAATCTTCACTCGGTTGTCAAATTGGAAGGATTCATACTCAGAATAGGCGAAATAAGGATTTGGCACCATTCGAATGCATTGCAACACACTATCTGCCAATGAAATATTCTCTATTTCTGCTAGAACTCCAGAAGTATTAAATTCATATTCCGGCTGACTTTCTGTAATGTCAGAACGATATTGTTTGTTAACACGCAATCTAATTCTTGTAACATCCGAAGCCATAAACTTAGATGTTTGCTTAACTTTCAAATTACCTACCCAGGTTATATCTTTAAATATACTATTCGCATAAGTATTAATTCGTTGAATGCCGGTTAAGCTATTGTCCGTTCGAATCTCATCAAATAGTTGGCTATAATTTGCACCTTCGTCGTACAAGGTATTTGTTACATAAATATAGCTCCTTGTTCCATTTTTCTTATCGGTCAAATCCCAAATAAGATTGTCTCCCAACTCCGGATCTTCCAATTTAGATTCACTAAAAAACAAATTCAACCGAATTCCTCGATCTATATCAATCGCATACCCGGGAAATTCCCCCATTCCATCTCCTGTTTGACTTTTTACTAGTACGTCACTCGATACTCCTCCTTGCTTATCAAATTGTAACACTACGCATTTAGAAGGCCTGGACGCATCTAAAACCACATCTATATTAGACAAATCATAAATTTTATTCTTTTCCTTGCCTTTAATATAAGATGCACCTGAAATATTGCCCGTAACTGTTTTGACCAAACTATATGAGCTCCAACTTCCATCCATAACATTGCGATAAGTTCCAGCAGGATCTATATCTGAATAATCAGGATTTGGTGGGATTAATTCCATCCATGGATCATAGGACGCATTGGTATTATCTTCTAGTTCAGGAGCCTCTAGCCAAGCAGTTCCTTCTCCATCAATTCCATATTCTATCTCCGCAGAAATAAAACCATTCTGTGGATTGTTTAATACCCTATATAATGGATCATGTGTTCCCGAAAGTTCCAGTGCTATTCCATATTCCGGCAAAATCTGCTCATTAAATTCTGAGATACGTTTTTGTCCATCAATGGTATCGTCCTTTGTTAGATCGTATAACTCCCACAAGTCATTAGACGTGTAATCAAATACAGTCACAGTATCTGAATCGAATCCTTGCTTATGGACAGTGTATGGAAAATAGCGATATCCGGAAAACGAAGGAATAATTTGAGTCAGATTATTGTTTGGATCAAAACTTTCGCTTGGTTCCAATCTTTTATAATCGAACATAAATGTTCCATATTCATAATCATTCAACATTCGTACTTTGAATACTATAAATTCTCCATTTTTATTTTCCTTAATAAATTTCCCTTTTATAGGATTGGTTACTAAAGGATCCAATAATACCGATCGATCATAACTTTCAAGTTCATAATCTATGGATTCAGACTCATAAATTTCTACAATCTCCGCGACACCTGCGATCTGAGGTTGATCTCCAGGCACACATTGCAATTCTGGATCTCCAATTAGTGAATAATTTGGTAAATCCGTAGTCCGGATCTCCTCAGCTTCAATGATATCACCTACTTCATAAGAGCTGGTTATAGAATTCATAGGTAGAACCAATCGGGAAAACAATTTCAACTTAAATTCACCCAACTGTACATTTATTGGATCATATACTTTCACATTTACAGGTGCGTTACCACCAACATATTCTGGTTTTTCAACTGTAAAAACATCATATATTTTTTGTTCTGAATCAGCCGTTAATTGAAGTCCTTTTCCGCCATTACCTACTCCATGTACCTTTTCTACATCTATTCCTGAACCATAAGTCGCATTTAGGATGGTTCCATTTGATCTGTTTTCCGTTTTGTGTGGCATTCCTTCAGAAACCTTCACATTCTTCCTTCCCAGTAAATATTGCTGTCCATCAGAAGCAACAATATCGTTTTTGGAGTCTACATTCGATGCATATGCAAGTACCAAATAATGATACTTCTTAAAATTCACCAATCGCTCAGAAGTAAAAGCATCTTGCGTTAAATGTAGTGTATGAAATAGTCCATCATCGTTTCCAATTATCTTTAACTCTGGAATAAACGTTTCTATATCCGGATCAAACGAAGTATTAATCAACTTAGATATGCCATCGCTCACATCACATTGCGCGATCAATCTTGCAAGATCTGGGTTTTCAATGTCGGACACCGTCACATCTGACGCTGATAACTGATATACTTTATAGCCCTGAAATCTAAAATAAGGATCTTGCGCAGCAAGCGCTTCCAACTTACGATCTAATTCGAAATAAGTTTCTGTGTCATAAGCTTCTCCATCAATAAATATCGTTCTTGGATTAATCGCCAATACTAACTCTTGATCCAACTCTACTATATCAATATTCGGTGCATCTGGTCCATTTAATATTTTAAAATCTCTATCGAACAACGTTTGAGCCTTATCATCAGCTATTTTCAAGCACGTAAGTGACCCTGTTGGTCCTCCACTCCCGGATCTACACCAAACAACCCCTACAGTCACTTCATTCACCGCTCCTGGCTTTAATGTAAATGGGCCCGCACTTTGCAAGAATCGACGATCCGCAGGCTCATTCCCCGCTGTATTTTCACTCCACTCAAAGTTCTTAACCTCATCTTGAATTGGAGTAGAACATGTACCTCCAAAGCCCCAGCCAGTTTCTAAATCAGATACACCAGGATACATGTAATTCGCTTGAGGGAAAGATTGATCCATACCAAATTGACCATCATAAGTAACTTTACTCCCATCTCTCCATATATTTTGCAAATAGTTGTAAAAATCAACTTTACGGTTCGGATTTCCACTTTGCAAACCGCTCGTGTTATTGTAATATAAAAAATTACTCATTACAATAGTTTCTCCTAACTCATCTATTACACAATCATGATCATTATCAATCCCGTCATTTTCATCTGCAATGGGGCCTCTAAAAAAATCAACCCCTACCGCCGGAGGGTTTTCTCCATATCCTCGAAAACCTGCATCTACGGTTTTTCCGTTATAACAAATTCCTAACCCTCTCGATACATCACATCCAACAAAATCATCATCAAAATTCCCCAAATCAGGATCTACCCATTGACCTATATAAGTATTCAACAATGTTTTACTTCCCTTATTTTTAATAATATTCTTATTAAACGTCATATTGTTAATTTGGTCATTTGTCGCAAAGGCAAATGCCATTGTTGAAATTTCAAGACCAATTGCATCTGTTATCGTAGCATCTCCAAAGCTTTTAGGTCCACCTACATCATTCATTATCCACCAAATTGCTTGATCTCCCAAAAAATCCGGATAATCTCCATCCATAGGATCATATTGTTCGTCCGTTCCTCCTTCATTAATATATGGAGCTAATGGCATATCAAGCGTAGTCATTTCGCCTTGTAAATACGGGTTATTTCTTCCTGGCCACAACAAGATATCCTCTGGAACGTCTTCCTCAGAAGTGATTTTTCCGTCCATAAAATCTTGTCTGAACTGATCCACGGTTTGTCGATCTATGATAAAGTGTTTATCCCACTCACCACATTCTTCAGCAGAAATATTGACATTCGAAGCATCCACTATGGGTCCGGGGAAATAAGATTGTTCTCCTCCACTTCTGTAAGTTTGAGCCGTTACTAAAACATTCCCACTGTTATCGACACCTCCAATCCATATTGCACCGGCAAATAAAGAATGTTTCTTAATTTTCGTTGGATCATCTATCTTCGGAATCTCATATCGTGCATTGCTTGTTCCTCCCTGATCCCACCACATGTCTCCGCCATTTAGTAAAACAGCTCGTACATTGTTAATATTTAATTCCTTTTTGCTGGACCCCATTAAACAATTCACAGGTGCTTTTGTTTGTCCCCCTGCTCCTGTACTTCCATTGTCGGAAGTTTCTCCTACATTCTCTCGTCCACTTGCACTGATACTGAACAATAGAAAAACTAAAATGCCCAATATTGCTATATTTCTGCTCCTCTTAACAAAATCCTTAACCGTTGTATTCTTATTTTTTACCATATAAAAAAAGATTAATAAATTAAATACTTCAAACTGTGAATTGATCGTGCGATTCGATCATATTAAACTTGCATTAATTCAATGGTTATTTTGAGCATTTAAGACACCATAGGGCGTACTTAATCCTGTGATAAAATCACTACTTATTTTAAAAGGATAACATCTTTTTAAGTTTAGATGCCTCTATTCAAAACTACTTTTGAATTAATACTATAAATTAGAAAAGGTAGATATGAAATTATCCGAGTGCACGTTGGATATGGCTTTCATACAATTAGGTTGAACTTCCCTTCTCTATTACTAAGACATATATAAAAGACATATGGTTGCCTCTGTCTGGTAAAAATATAGTTATTCTACCTACGCAGTATCATAAGACGAAAAAGGCTTAGATACGAAGATTTGATTAAAAGTAGTGAGTTTGAATTTTTAGGGATGTGTTATTTATAAGAACTGACTTCCAATACCATATTCAAATTAAATAAGACAACTCATTTGAGAAATTAGATCTTTATCAAACTTAACGGGTTCTTTCAACTTGTCGGAGTAAAACAGTATAATATCAAGTTCTATAACTACCGTTTTCTTATAATATAGAAAAGTCTGTCTATAAAAGATTCGAGTTCAATGATCTATACACCTTCCATCAATCTGCTAGTTATTTTCGCTAATTGATCTTTAGATGTGATGATCCGTTTTATTTTATTTTATTTTACTTCGAATTTGTTCGGCTGTAAAAGCCAATGCCTCTTGTGATGGGTTCATCTTTGGCCTTGAGAAATTGACATCATTCATTGTGTTCATTGGGATCAAGTGAATGTGTGCATGGGGAACTTCTATTCCGATTACTGCTGTTCCAATACGAAGGCAAGGAATTGCTTCCTTCAATCCAGTTGCCACCTTTTTAGCAAACAAATTAAGTTCAGTATAAAGGGCATCATCCAAATCAAACAGGTAATCTACTTCCTTCTTAGGAATGACCAAGGTATGGCCAGTGATTAATGGATTAATATCCAAAAAGGCTAAACAACATTCAGACTCCGCAATCTTATGACATGGTATTTCTCCGTTAATAATCTTTGTAAAAATAGATGCCATATTATAGATGTTTGAAATTAATAAGTGATTTAGGGTATCACGTTAGTTTAAGTTAATCTTTAGTTGAACTTAAAACGACGCGACCACACCCTAAATTAATATCGCTGTTCGCTACTTATTTTGAAATTGAAATTACTTCAAATTCAATCTTACCTGCAGGAATTTGAATTTCTACTACATCACCTGGTTTTTTTCCCATTAATCCTTTTCCTATCGGTGAACTTGCAGAAATTTTACCAGAAGCCAAGTCAGATTCCTCTTCCGGAACAATACCGTACTTAAATTCCTTCCCGTTTTGTACATTTTTTATTACCACATTGGACAGTAACTTTATCTCAGTATGTTCTTCATCAGAATCTTCGATAATCTTAGCGTTAGCTATTTTAGTTTCCAATTTGGAAATCTTCAATTCCATATGTCCTTGCGCATCTTTTGCAGCATCATATTCAGCATTTTCGCTTAAATCTCCTTTATCACGCGCTTCTCCTATTGCTGCTGAAATTTCACGTCTTCCTCTGGACTTCAAATCTTCTAATTCTTCTTTAAGATTCTTGTGTCCTTGCTTCGTTAAATAAACCGGCTTTCCCATAGTCCAATTCTTATAAAATAGAAAAAGAACGGACGTTAGCCCGTTCTTCATATTGTTCTTAAAATATTTTTCTTACAACTTCATTGTTACACTCAATCCATGAGTTCCTCCAAAGAATTGACTTGTTCTAAACGAGTAATCGAAACCGATTGCACTGTTTGTCAATTTTTTGTCTTCGTCCAATGAACTACTCAAAGGTACTTCAACACCTACTCCAGCAGTAATTCCTGAATTTAATGAAGTGTTCTCGATTCCTCCACTTAAAACTCCTGTGTAATATTCATATCCAGCTCGCAAAAAGAATTTTTTACGGTATGCATATTGTCCTCCAAATTGTAATCTGTCATACGTATACGAGTTCGAGTTAAAAGTACCTCCCAAAGTCATTACACTTGCTAAGGTAGATTTCACATCATAACTAGCTGAAATATTCAATGTAGAAGGCATTTCAAACTTCTCGGAACGTTGTTGCAACGTTTGATTGTACTGAAACCCAGACTGAACAGCTCCACGATAAGATAGTCCATCTCCGGAAAACTGCAGTTTACTACCTACATTTCTCAACGATACACCAAACTTAAATCGATCCTTTTCACCACCTCGATACTGCACACCAGCATCAATAGCAATTCCCGAAGCACTTACATTGGATACCGACTCACTAACAATTCTTACAAGTACTCCACCGTTCACATTATCAGAAAACTGCTTTGCATAAGATAGCCCTAAATTAAAAAACTGTGGTTTAAAAGTTACTCCAGTTCCCTCAGGAAGATCGCTTGTCGTTTCAATGAAGTCACCAAAATTCATAGACATAAGGCTAATTCCAAAAGCGGCACTATCACCAGCTTTTTGGGTATATCCAAATGCATAACTAGAAATTCCAGAACCTAAATACCATTGGGTATTAGCAAAGGTCACCTCCATATTTTCTGTTTCAGCAATACCTGCTACATTAAAGCGCATTGCTTCTGTTCCAGTTATTCCTGCTAAGCTTCCACCTGTCCATCCTGCGCTCTTCACCCAAGGATTCATAAGAAGCTCAGTTGCCCCAGCCTGGCCTCTTTTATCATCATTTCCTGCGAAGGAAGATAGAGATGTCAGAACCGCCAATGTCAACAATTTTATTTTACTATATTTCATCATCATAGTTATTTTACTACTACTGTATAATCAATGTCTTAAATTTTATCGCTTGTTCCCAATTCTCAATGAGTTTTCCACGATGGTAAGTTTAACTTTTAAAAGCTAAACCTAGAATGTATCTAAATCAAATGGTCTTAAAATCCCAAACCATTTCACTACAACCTCACTATTCAATTCAGGTGCCATTATGTGTACAAAGTATACACCTCCAGCAATCGGAATACCAGTTTGATTTCTTAAATCCCAATCAATGAATGTTGCATCACTTGATTTGTCATATACTCTAATCAATTCTCCATTTGAGTTAAAGATTCGTATTGTACAAACTTGAGGAAGGTTGGTCATTTTCACTCGGTTATCAAACTGAAATGACTCGTAATTTGAATATGCGTAATATGGATTCGGTACCATTCTTACCAAAGACAATACACTGTCAGCAAGACTTAAATTATTTGTCTCTGCTAAAACTCCACTAGTACTAAATTCATACTCAGGTTCCAAATTATCAGCTCCTGCTCTATACTGCTTGTTCACTCGAAGCTTGATTCTCGTTACATCAGATGCCATAAATCCAGATGATTTACTCACCTTAATATTACCTACCCATGTAAAGTCTGAGAATATTGCATTAGAATATCCATTTCGAGCATTCACCGTACCAGGTGTAGTATTAGCTTCAATTGAATCAAATAGAGCTGTATAATTTGCTCCTTCGTCATACTTTGTATCTGTTACATAAATATAACTACGTGATCCATTTGCATCCTTAGTCGGATCCCAACTTAGATCATTTCCATTCACAGTGTCTTCTGTTGCCGATTCTGAGAACATAATGTTTAATCGAACTCCTCTGTCTAAATCAATTGCATAACCTGGGAAGTCACCAATTCCAGTTTGGTTAGAACCATTTTTCACTGGGCTTCTAAGTAATCCTGTTGATGGAGATACTCCTGATTTATCAAACTGGAGAACAATACACTTCGACCACTTGCTTTGATCTTCGGTAATTACGATATCCACATTACCTAAGTTATAAATTTTACTTAATTCTTTTCCTTGAATATAAGCAGCTCCTTCTACAGCTGGTATTGTTTTTACCAAAGCATAAGTTGTCCAAGAACCACCTAATACTTGTCTGTAAATACCTGCTGGATCAATAGTAGTTTCATCGATTGGTACATCTCTATATAAAGCCATCCAAGGATCGTAATCATCGCTTTCGTTGTCATCCAACTCAGGCTCTCCTATCCAAGCATTTCCTGTCCCGTTTGCACCATAAACGATCTCTGCACTTAAAAATCCATTATCGGTATTTTCAATTACTCTAAACAAAGGATCTTTTACACCATCCAATTCAAGAGCGATACCATATTCTGGTAAGATTTGCTCATTAAATTCTGATACTCTCTTGTCTCCTCTAATTGTATTCGTCGAATCAATTGTTGTTTGATTAGTAAGATCATACAATTCCCAGTAATCATTTAATTCGAATTCAAATGCTTCTGCTTGAATAGACGTGTTGGCTTCATTTTGGAAAGTATAAGGTAGATAATCATATCTTACAAACTCCGCAGTAGTGTTACCTCCATCATCCACAGTTGAAGATTCTTGAATACGTTTATAATCAAACATAAACGTTCCTCCATCATAACTGTTCAACATCTCTATTTTAGCAACTCTAAACGTAGCACTTGTATCGAATCTACGCTCATTACCAATTGCTCCCGTATCAAATACAATTACTTCATAATCAATATTTTCAACCTCAAGAATTTCTCTAATTACAGCTCGCCCTGCAGTTTGTGGCAAATCTCCTACTTTTGAGATATATGCTGAATCTCCTTGTTCCTGGAAAATTGGCAAATTAATGCTACTCTGTAATGCCTGGATAGTATCTCCAACAGCAAACAATGCACTTACTGAATCAGCTGTATACACCAATCGAGAAAATAATTTCAATCTAAAATCTCCGTTCTGTACACTAATAGGATCATATACTTTCACATAAACAGGAGCTCCACTTCCATCATATATAGGCTGATCCATAGAGTAATTAGTCAAGATCTCCGTTTCAGCTTCATCTGTCAATGCAAGATTGTTACCTCCATTTCCAACTCCACTTACTCGTGTAACATCTAAACCTGATCCATATTCCGCATTCAATACAGTTCCTCCGTTTCTAAAGTCTACTTTATGAGGCATCGCCGCATAAGTTTGTACATTCTTTCTACCAGGTAGATATTGTTGTCCATCTGAATTAACAATGTCATTTTTCTCATCCAAATTGTATCCATAAGCAATAGCCATGAAATAATATGTCTGATAGTTTACAAGCGTCGCTGATGTAAAAGCATCTTGCTTAATATTCAATGTATGGAAGATTCCATCATCACTACCGTTGATCGCCAATTCAGGAACAAACGCTTCTAAATCTGGATCGTTGATCGTGTTAATTAATTTTGAAACACCATCCGCTTCATCACATTGAGCGATAAGTCTTGCTCGATCTACATTTTCGATCTCTGCAACTGATACATCAGGTCCAGACAATTGATAAATTTTATACCCTTGGAATCTATATTTAGGATCAACTGCTCCAAGCGATTGTAATTTTTTATCAACTTCCTCGTATGATTCTGTATTGAACTCAGCTCCATCAATTGTAAATGTATCTGGAATCATCGTTAAAACAACCTCCTGATCCAATTCAACAACTTTAAGATCTGGTGCATTTGGTCCATTCAAGATTTCAAAATCACGATCAAATAAAGCCTGCGCCATATCATCCGCAATTTTCAAGCAAGACAAAGAACCTGTTGGTCCTCCACTTCCTGCACGACACCAAACTACTCCAATAGTAACTTCATTCACTGCTCCTGGCTGTAGAGTAAATGGTCCTGCACTCTGTAAAAATCTTCTATCCGCTGGATCATTTCCTGCAGTATTTTCATCCCAGTATACGTTTTCTCCACCAGTAGAAGGGTTCGCACAATTTCCACCAAATCCCCATCCTGTTTGGATATCCGTGTCAAAAGGGAACATGTAATTTGCTGAAGAAGCATTTTGATCTAAACCGTTTCCTCCATCATAAGTAATGATTTGTCCATCTCTCCAAATATTTCGTAAATAATTATAATAATCAATTTTACGATTTGGATTACCATTTACAAGGCTACTGTTGTTATTGTAATACATAAACTTTGACATTACAATTGTTTCTCCCTCTTCATCAACTTCGCAATCATGGTCATTATCTATTCCATCGTTGTCATCTGCTAATGGTCCACGGAAGAAATCAACTCCTACTGCAGGAGGATTCTCACCATATCCTCTAAATCCTTCATCTACCGGCTTACCATTATAACAAATACCCAATCCACGAGCAACGTCACATCCTACATAATCATCATCAAAGTTACCTAAATCAGCATCAACCCACTGTCCAAGGTAAGTGTTCTGTAATATCACACTTCCTTTATTCTCAACAATGTTCTTATAAAAGGTCTGATTGTTAATTAAGTTATCCGTTGCAAAAGCGAAGGCCATTGTGCTAATTTCTAAACCAATTGCATCCGTAACTGTACCGTCACCAAGGTTTTTATCTCCACCTACATCATTCAATATCCACCAAACAGCTTGATCTCCCAATATATTTGGGTAATCTCCTGCCATTGGATCATATACATCATCTCCATTTATATCAACAAATGGCGCTAATGTTCTATCCAATGTAGTAATGTCTCCTGCCAAATACGGATTGTTCTTTGCAGCCCAAAGAAGAATTTCTTCTGGAATTTGGTCTACATCAGTAATCGCTCCATCTTCAAAGTCAGACACAAATTTATCAATTACGTCTCTGTCAACTTTGAAATGACGATCCCATTCAACACATTCTTCTGCCGAAATATCCAAGACTGCTTCATCTACAATAGGTCCAGGGAAAAAGGATTGTGATCCCCCTTGTCTATATGTTTCTGCAGTTACAAGTACATTGTTTGTCGGATCTACTCCTCCAATCCAAATGGCTCCAGCAAAAAGTGAATGTTTTTTCACTTTAGTTGGGTCATCAACCTTAGGAATCTCATATCGGGCATTACTTGTACCCCCTTGATCCCACCACATGTCACCTGCGTTTAGCATAAGCGCACGCACATTGTTGATGTCCAATTCTATTTTACTTGACCCCAACAAACAATTCGTAGGTGTTTTATTCCCTCCTGTGGTTGTCGTACCTGTCTCAGTTCCACCGCTGCTACTAGTGCCGTCTACATCTACGTTTTCTCTACCAAACGAGACGTTAAACAGCAACAATGCTGCAATAATAAGATTTACCGTTCTTAACTGTGATCTATTCATGATATCAATAATTCTCTTCTTAATTATTATTGTATGATTTTTATACCCTATTCAATATTATTTCTACTATTCTTAGAAACTGTACTGAACTCCTATTCTCACTCTACGAGGAAGACTTATGTTACTAGGATTTGCCAAAGCAACATTATACAAATCAATTTCTGACTGATTTAAATCTGGAGCTGTAATTAAGTATCCATCATCATCTGGCTGTCCAGTGTTTCTGTACACACCCAAAATGTTTTTGTTGTTAAATAAATTCTGAGCAAATATGTACACGTTAATATACTTGTCTTCCTTCTTTTCAACTCCTTCAGAAGCATCTTGTGCTTTGCGAATTCGAATATCTTTATCTACACGTAATGTCGCTCTGAAATTCCAAGGCAAACGAGATCCGTTAGGACTTCCTGACAACTTAGATTGAGCTGCAACACCTAATAATACTTCAGACTGCGTACTTGCATTTTTAGAATATGGAGTTCCTGATCCTGCGATCAAAGTAAGATTCGCTCCCATGTTACTCCACCAAGCCAATTTATCTTGAGCCGGTCCGTTACCTTCACCATCTGCACCTGTTGCTTCTTCTTCTGCCTCTTCATCATCATCACCTCCCTTCACTTTAGGATAAACCTTTCCAAATCGGTAATCCATGTTTGTTTTAAGAGCATGTCTTTGGTCAAACGCCAATGGAAATGGAACTTTCAAGTTATCAAAGTTAGCCTGAATCAACGCTTGTGCCGTACTACTACTTGATCCCGTTCCTTCAGCAAACTGCAATGTATATGCTATACTTGCTCTGAAATTCTTCTTTCTACGAAGATCAAATGAAACTACTAAACCTTTTGAAGTACCAAAATCAAGGTTTTTAAAGGTCGAATATGCATTCGGAAAAGCATTGTTAATTCGAGTAAATGCAATTTCATCTCTTGTTTCATTATAGAATGCTTCCAAAGTAAGTGCAGAATAATCTGTCAACTTCTGCTGGAATCCTAACTGATAGTTAATCTTTTTAACTGGACGTAAGTTTGCGTTATTCAAGAATTGTCTCTGTCTTAAGAAGAAATAATCACTTGGTGTAATAATGTTACCTGCATAAGGTCGCTGCGTTAATACATCATAGTGTGCATAGAAACCAGCCTCTTGTGATATAGGAAACGAGAATGACAATCTAGGCATTACATTTAACTGAGGCTTATAATCCTCAAATGCATCAAGTGTAATATTGTTATCTTCATATAAACCTCTTTCTGTTTCGTCCAATGTAGATACAAACTGATACCAAGGATACAATACAGAAGATCCATCGTTAAAGAAAGTAGGATTTGGAACTGAATTTCCATCTGCATCATACCAATTTTGTCCGTCTCGGAAACCAAGAACTGTATAATCTCCTTGATTAGCTTTTGATGGATCGTAGTTATCTGCTGTTTGGTCTACATATACAGCCCAGTCATCTTGAACAACTCCTGGAGTTACGAAGTTTCCTCCTTCACCATCACTAAACTGTGCCATGTTTGTTTCTCCAACTAGACTTAAATCTACCGTACTAAACTGATCCTTCAATACACGCTGGTTTGCATCATATCGATCTACACGTACACCGAATCGAATTACTAAATCTTCAATTTCAAATCGATCTTCCAAGAAGAACGCTGCATAAATCGGATTAAATCCTGTTTGAGGACGATTTACTGAATCAAGGAAATAATCCTCAAATGCAATTGAATTGTTTTTCAATCTCTTTCCTGTATAATCATAACCTAGGTAATCAACCAAACCTCCATTAAACTGCCATAGATCGTTTGCATCAAACATATCAATAGAGAAGTTTTCAGGATCAATCGCATCAAAATCAATAAACGTTTGATCGTCAATTCCCAAGTTCGCTCTTAAGTTTCTATCAAATGCTTGTTGAGTACTTGGATCAACAATTTTATCGAACGAGTAATATTTTTTACCAGCAACAACTTCTGAATCAATTGGCGAAGTGTAATCCCAATTAATACTTTGATCCTGATTCGTAAATGCAGAATTCACTTGAGATCTAGCTAATCCCCAAAGTCCTAATGCATTTACATTGTAACTTCTTTGATCTCTTTGCTCATATTCAAAACCAAATGTCAACTGATGTTTCTTATTTACCTCGGCAGAAGCCAATGCTGAAACTCTAATTTGAGAATTGTCATTTAATCCGTAACCTCCATATGCTCTTCCTGGTGCATACCATAATCCTGCAATAAATGGAGAACGTTGTCCGTTTGTATACAAACCTCTTTGTTCTAACAATTGAGTGTTTGACACATCAAATCCAATTGCATCCTCTAAACTAAAGTAGTGTGAAAGTACATTAGAAGCATATGGGTTGTAAGCCGATGGAGTATAATCAACTCCGTATGCAGTGATATCATCCTGCATATAAACACCTGCATTTGCATCTTGCAAAGAAACTTGATATAAATTATCAAATGTAGTATCTCCATCATATTGAACCAACTGAGCCATTCCATTTCCTAAATCAGTGTAATAAACTCCTGCTTCTTCTACGGTGTTTGTTCCATCCATGGACATTGCCTGGCTATAATCTCCCGCATTACTGAAACCATCATCTCCTACCGTTCTTGATTCGTAATTTGTTGTTAATTGCCCAATATGACCATAGTTAAATACATTCTCTCTGTGGTTTGGATCCATCGTAGAAGTTAAACTTCTTGAATAATCCACTTGCACTTGGTAGTATGCATTTGTAATAGCGGAAGTAGTACTATCATCTGATTGCTTTCCGTCATCTAAAGACTTTCTCAAACGAGCGTAAATATTGTAATTGTTATTTCTATATAGTGGATTACTATTATAGTTTAACAAACTGTATCGGTAAATATATGAGCTCTCTCCTAAACCGGTATACCCATTTCTACGATCGTATGTATAAGAACCTCCTAAAGAAATTATGGTAGATTCGTTTGGCTGATAATCCAACGCTCCATTAAATGCAACATTGTTTGCCGCTACATTCGGTCTTACCTTAGAAGAAACAAAATCATCTGCTGTTAAATTTTGTGCTTTAAACGAATACCCGTTTGCAGTTGGTTCCAAAGGAAATTCCAATAAGTCCGCTAAAACGTCATCTCTAACCTGAGTAATTCCAATTGGTGAAGGTCGAGGGTCCTTAGAACCAGTATACTGTATTGCTGCAAAGTATCCTAACTTCGTATCTTTCAGTGGGTTTCCTTCTCCATCTTTAATTACATTTCCTTTTTCATCCCTTGCGGTATCTTGAATTAATGGCCCAGAAACACTCAACTGAGCAATATCCCAATTCCATTGATCAAAAGGACGGCCAGTTTCATATTCAAAACCACCAAAAAACTTACTAGAAGCTCCTTTAGTCGTAATATTTACAATACCTCCAACTACATCTCCAAATTGAGCTGGTACTCCACCTGTAATTACATCCACTCGTTCATAAGCTGATGTAGGTAAGTTCGCGCTTCCAATTTGTTTTACTCCGTTTATATATATAGCAGTACCTGATGCACGTGTTCCTTTAATACTAGGTGTCTGTCCGTCATCAGCACTTACAGTACCCCCTACTAAGTTTACCGCATCATTTACAGATCTGGTACCCATTTTCTTTAAATCGTCACCTGCAATGGCTCCACCTGATGTTCCTCCATCTCTAATAAGAGGTTCAACATGTATTACCACCTCAACTACTTCGATTTCTTCATCGGTACTTTGTAAGTTCATGTTCACCTTAACAGATGCCCCTGGCGCTACATTAATACCATTTACTTGTTTTGGCGCGAAACCTAAACATGTAAACTTAACATCATACTTCCCTGGTTTTAAACCAGATAAGATAAATGCTCCGTCAAAATCAGTGGTTGTACCCTTCTTTTGTATACCATTCTGAAATGCCACCACGTTTACAAAAGGAATTGTCTCCTTGCTGCCTGCATTTTTCACCAACCCCCGGATTTTACCGGATTGTTGTGCTAAAGCAGCTCCTGCCATAAGCATGGCAATTACAAAAACAGATGTTAACTTTCTCATACTAAAACTTTAATTTTCTTTTCCTTACAAACCCTCGCATATTAAGACCTTGCGCACCTTCAAAAGGTTGCCTGAGTCCTAAAATATTTTATAACAAATTTCGACACCTATCAAATCAAGCCCTAAAAGTAGGAATATTGTAATAACAATGGCAAAAAAAGGTTACTTTTTTATTATCCACTTTTGAATCTTTCCACCTAGAATCTCACTTAACTTTTTATATGATTCCTTAGACCATCCTGCAACATGTGGCGTAAGAATCACATTATCAGCCGAATTGAGATTTTTCAACAACGCAATTTCTTTTTCATTATATGTGGAGAGATTTTCATTTTCTAAAACATCTAACCCCATTGCAAATATTTTTCCCGCCTTTAATTTATTCCATGCCATATTTAAATCAACTACTCCTCCTCTAGAACTATTAATAAGCATGATTGGTTTTTTAAATCGTTCTAAAAACAAATCGTTTACCAGAAATTTTGTTTCGCTGGTTAATGGGATATGAAGAGATAAAATATCTACGTTTTGAAAAAGATATTCCATGTCTACTTCTTTCACATACTCATCTGAATAATTCTTTTTGTATTTATCGAACGCGAATACTTCACACCCAAAGGAAGACAATCTTTTCGCAACGGCCGTACCCATATGACCATACCCTACCAAACCCACAGTTTTCGTATTTAGTTCCATCCCCCGATTTTTTTCTCTGTTCCACTGAAAGTTTTGTATTTCAATGTTGGATATTGCTATTCGATGAAGTAAACCAAGGATCAATCCCATTACATGTTCTGCTACGGAATCACGATTACCTTCATTAGCAGAAAATGTAGTAATTCCCATTTCCTCTGTTGCCTCCAAATCTATGTTATCCATTCCGGCCCCACAACGCCCAATGATTTTCAATCTTCGTGCTTTTAGCAATAGAGCTCTGGTTACCTGGATTTTGCTTCTTAAGATTAAGATGTCGTAATCACCAATACAATCCTCTATTTGATTTTTATCAATCGAGGGTTTATAATCTATTACAATGTTTACTTTTTCCAGATACGTAAACAATGCCTCATGTACATCATCTGCTATTAAAGCCCGCATATTATTCTAAATATGTGATATGATATTATTTTTCTCAAGGGTCTTTTTAGTATAAGGAGTCTCATTATCTATTAAACTAAACATGGCATTAAGATTTTAGAAGATCCTACATATTATACAGTTTCCTTTATATGTTAGATAGATCTCTTAAAGTTGATTTGAAATAAATACGAATAAAGGTGTTTGATCAACACATTTGGATTACATACTAAACAGTTGATGAGCAATCAAGAAATATACACCTATCCCAATCAAGTCAATACTTGTGGTAATAAATGGTCCAGAAGCCAAAGCTGGATTAATACCGAACCTATCTAGCACTAGAGGAGTAATTGTCCCCATAAACGACGCTAATAACACAACAAAGAAAAGAGCTATTGATACTACAAAGCATAGTTTCAAATCACTACCTATTAATAGGTTCCCAACAAACACCAATCCTCCAATGATTACTCCATTCACCAATGCTACAAGTAAGCCTTTCCATAATCGCTCAAAATTATTATCATTTACCAAGTTTTTAGAGGCCAGACTTTGAACTACCAATGTGGAGGATTGAATCCCTACATTACCACCTGTTGCCATAATCAAAGGAATAAAAGATGCCATCGCTGGGATCATTACAAGGTCCTCATTATAAAACCGAATCATAAACGCCCCTAATAATCCTCCGAGAATTCCAATCAAAAGCCACGGCAAACGTGCCCTTGTTAATCGATACACTGAACTATCCTCTTCAATATCCGAAGAAATACCGGACATCAATTGTTGATCAATCTCAGCTTGTTCCGTAATGACATCAACAATATCATCAATGGTAATCCGTCCCTGCAAGCGACCATATACATCTACTACGGGTATTACTTCTAAATCATATTTTTGCATCATATCAGCCACCTCTTCCTCATCCATATAAGTCTGAACGGAAAAAACCTTACTGATATAAATGTCTCCTATCTTTTCTTCGTTCACCGCCAAGAGTAATTTTCGCAGCGAAACTCTACCTAAGAGTACATTTTCATTATCCACGACGTAAACCGTAAATAACTTCTTTAGATTATCTGCATTGGCTCGAATACGATCAATGCAATCTTTTACGGTTTCATTGATATCAACTTTTACCAATTCCTTCGCCATTAAACCTCCTGCTGTATCCTCTTCGTATCGCAGAAGTTCCTTTATATAGGCTGATTTCTCTGAATCAACAGCACTTAGAATGTTGATTACTTCCTCCCTTGTCTGAATTGGTAATTCCTGAAGAATATCTACCGCGTCATCAGAATCAATAAAAACAAGATATGACGATAACTCCTGAGATGAAAAAACTTTAAGAAAATCTCTAAATTGCTCATCTAAACTGGAGATGATTTCCGCACCTATTTCCTGACTTAAAATTTCAAAAACAAATTTAGATTCTTGCGAATCAAGATTTTCAAGTACTTGGCTAATATCAGCAACATGTAATCCCTCTGTTAAAGAAAGAATTAATGATTCATCTTTATTTGAAACTGCACTCTGGAATTGATCCAGATAATCTCTTGTAATTTCAAACTGCTGCATTGTGATCCGTTAAATTAGTGAGTCGAATAAACTGCTCCACATTTAATTGTTCCGCACGTTTATCAAATATCGAATCCGATGTGATTTCTTTAGGCAAAGCTAAAC
The DNA here is from genome assembly GCA_965277185.1 of Cytophagales bacterium. GTDB lineage: Bacteria > Bacteroidota > Bacteroidia > Cytophagales > JAHDFW01 > JAHDFW01. The sequence goes on from CBDICC010000027.1 coordinate 22,382, forward strand.
TTTTTAATGCATTTCGCAAGGTCTTTCTTCTGGTTTGAAACGCAAGTTTCACCGTTCTAAAAAACAATTTCTCACTACATCCTAACTCTGTTCTACTATTCCTTTTTAGTCTTATCACTCCCGACCAAACTTTTGGAGGAGGTGTAAATACTTCTGGACTTACATCAAACAAATACTCTACATCATAAAATGCTTGCAGCAAAACACTTAATATCCCATATACTTTGGAACCTTCTTTCGAACAGATTCGCTGAGCCACCTCTCGTTGAATCATTCCTACAACTGTGGGGATTTGATCTCTATTCTCAAGAACCTTAAAATATATTTGGCTTGATATATTATATGGGAAATTGCCAATTATCGAATAATTTGAACTGAAACGGCTTGCTAAATCCATCTTTAAAAAATCATCTGGATATATTCTATCTTCTAAAACTGGCAGATGCTCCTTCAAATAGGTGCGAGATTCCTGATCTATTTCTACAACATGAATGGTCCCCATTTTCTTTTCTACTAGAAAATTGGTTAGTACGCCCATTCCTGGTCCGATCTCTAAAATGTCCTCACAATTTGGAGGAACTTCTAAGGCATTTACAATTTTTTCAGCGATGTTCAAATCATTCAAAAAATGTTGGCCGAGATATTTTTTTGGTCTTACCGATTTCATGCTATTAGATTTGCTATATTCTTTTATCTTTGCGTCACGTAAAAGTACAAATTTCATGAATAAACCCTACATAAACAATCTTGATCAGTTGGAACCGAATCGATCGGTTGCCTTCTTAATTGGCAAAGGAAACGATGAACTAAAGGTTCTTTCGAATGAATTGAGTCCAGATGAATTAAAATTTGTAGAATCTAAAGAAGATGAAAATTTCCCTTTAGCTATCAATCAATACAATCGATTTGTCATTATTGGACTGATTCCAGAAGAAAAAACAGAATACAAAAATGCAGAGGCGTTAAGATTGTTAGGCTACAAAATTCATGGATTGTGTAAAAGTCAACAAATTAAATCTCTACAAATAGTTGGGAATGCCGGTGCAGAAATTTTTGTTTCGGAAGGTCTTACTCTTAGCTCCTACGACTTTGTAAAGTATAAAACAGAGAATTCGAATAATCTCGATATGACATTATCTTTTGTAAACGGAGACAAAGCCGGAGCAGAAGAAATTTCGAATCTTAGTCAAGCATTGTTTTTTGCGCGTGACATGGTGAATGAGCCTCAATCTTATTTGAATGCGGTTAAATACAGTGAAGAATTGGAGCGTCAGTGTACTGAAAACGGCATATCTTACACTTGCTTGGACTTTGATAAAATCAAAGAACTTAAAATGGGTGGTTTACTAGCGGTAAATCGTGGAAGTCTTGTTCCCCCTACATTTAACATTATGGAATACAAGCCGTCTAATGCGGTTAATTCTCAACCCTTGGTTTTAGTAGGTAAAGGTGTTGTGTATGATACGGGGGGATTGAGTTTGAAACCAACTCCGCACTCAATGGATATCATGAAATGTGACATGGGCGGGTCGGCCGCTGTTGCGGGTGCTATTATTGCAATTGCAAAGAATAAACTTCCATACCACGTTATTACATTGATCCCAGCAACGGACAATCGACCAGGAGGAGATGCGTACGCACCAGGAGATGTTTTGACCATGTATAATGGTAGCACAGTAGAAGTTTGGAATACAGATGCAGAAGGACGATTGGTCCTTGCGGATGCTCTTACTTATGCAAAACAATATAACCCACATTTGGTAATTGATGTAGCAACATTGACCGGATCCGCTATGCGCGCAATTGGAAAAGAAGCTACTGTAATGATGGGAACCGCGAGTGAACAAATAAAAGGAAACTTGAAAGATTCCGGGAATGCTACCTATGAACGGTTAGTTGAATTTCCTTTATGGGATGAGTACAAATCATCTTTAGAATCAGATATAGCTGACATTCGAAACTTGGGAGAACCAAATGCTGGTGCAATTACTGCAGGTAAATTTCTAGAAACTTTTACGGATTACCCATGGATGCACTTAGATATTGCAGCTCCTGCCTTTCTAGATAAAGAAGACAAGTATAGAGGGAAAAACGGTACCGGTGTTGGAGTACGTTTAATTTATGACTTTGTAAAAAAGTTAAGCAATGGATAATCAAAAGCCTATAATAGGCATTACAATAGGCGATTTCAATGGGATCGGACCAGAAATCACTTTAAAAACACTTAGTAACAGCATGTTTTTAAAGTGGTGTACACCTGTCGTCTACGGATCACAGGGTATATTAAGTCAGTATGTAAAGATTTTAAACTTGGAAGGGCTTAATTTCAATCGAATTAATGACATTAAGGACATTAAGATAGGTAAAATTAATGTCATTAATTGCTGGAATGAGGACCATCAAATCAATCCTGGAACAGCTACTAGGGAATCCGGTGATTGCGCCTTTTCATCACTAAAGGCTGCCGTAAAAGATTTAAAAGAAAACTCAATCAACGCGTTGGTAACAGCTCCAATTAATAAAAAAAATATTCAATCGGAAGAATTTAATTTCCCTGGTCATACAGAATATTTAATGAAAGAGTTTGATAAGCCAGATGGATTGATGGTGCTGACCGGTGAAAAATTGACGGTTGCCGCCTTGTCTGGGCATGTGGCATTCAAAGAGATTTCTGATACTGTTAAAAAAGATCGAATTATTCGCTCAGCGAAAGGGTTAAGTAAAATGCTATCACAAGACATGGGGATTGAAAAACCTCGTCTTGCGATCCTTGGATTAAATCCACATGCCGGAGATAATGGATTATTTGGGCATGAAGAAGAAAAAGAAATAATACCAGCCATTCAGGAATTAAAAGACAGAGGCATTTTAGCTTTTGGACCTTATGGACCGGATGGTTTTTTTGGGAGTGGTGACTTTGAAAAATTTGACGGGATCTTGGGTATGTATCATGACCAAGTATTAATCCCATTCAAATTAATGGAATTTGAAACTGGAGTAAATTACACTTCTGGTCTTGGAGCAATACGCACCTCACCAGATCATGGAACGGCATTTGATATTGCGGGAAAAAACGTAGCAAACGCACGATCTATGAAGCATGCAATGTTTAAAGCATTGGACATATTGAAACATCGCTCTAGTGTAAATTAAAATCTTATCAATTTTTATTATTTATTTATTTCAATCTTGCTAACTTTGCGCGTTGAATTCAAAAGGGGATGAAAGAGAAAAGGGATTTTAATATCAATTTAATGCGGTTGGAATATGGTAACCATCATTTCAATTATGTTATTGATGATTCTTTTTTTTCATTTTTTGAGCAGGATTTAATTGAGAAGGGATTAATTAAGACCAATTTAGAGTTGATTAAGGGAGATGCCCTAATCGAATTGACGTTTAATTTTGATGGAAAAGTACTATTGACTTGCGACAGAAGCCTGAAGCAGTTTGATTACGCCGTAGATTTTGAACGTAAGGTCTTTTTAAAATTTGGAGAAGAATATTTAGAGTTGAATGATGAATTAATTCAAATTCCATCAGGTTTGCAGGAGTTTAATATAGCACAATTGCTATTTGAATTCGTAACTTTAGGTATACCAGCGAAGAAAATTCATCCAGATTTTGACGAAGAAGAAGATTTTTTCTTCACCACAGATGAAGAAGATTCTGAAGAAAAAGAAGATTCCAAGGAAAATCAGGGAGAAATTGATCCTAGATGGAAGGAACTTCTAAAATTAAAAGGAAAACAAAAATAATTAGATTGTCGATCATCATTTATATTGAAAGACAAAACGATTATTAATTTATAAAATAGAATATTACAAATCAGTTAATAAAGTAGGATAACATGGCACATCCAAAACGAAAAATTTCGAAAACAAGACGTGATAAGCGTAGAACTCACTTTAAAGCAACAACTCAAACTGTTGCTGAATGTTCTAACTGCGGCGCAACAATACAGTACCACAGAGTTTGTTCAGATTGTGGTCACTACAGAGGTCAACAAGCTATTGAGAAAGAGATTGCAGTTTAATTATTAGTCTGTAAATGAGACTATTATTAGATGCAATGGGAGGCGATCATTCGCCTCAATCAACGGTTCAGGGAGCACTTTTAGCTTTGGATGAACTTCCATCTGATGTCACTTTAAGTGTCGTTGGAGAAGAAGGTTTGTTGAAAGAAGAAATTGCCAAAACTAATAGTTCCGATCGACTTGATCTCGTACCAAGTGAAGGTGTAATTGGCATGGATGAACATCCTGCAAAAGCCTTCTCTCAAAAGCCTAAATCAAGCATTGCGGTTGGTTTTGGTTTATTGAAAAGTGGTGCAATCGATGGTTTTTCGAGTGCCGGTAATACTGGTGCAATGCTGGTCGGATCTATGTTTACAGTAAAAGCAATCGAAGGAATTATTCGACCTGGAATTGCTACGTTTATGCCTAATGAGCGAACTGGTAAATACACCCTCCTATTGGATGCAGGTGCTAACGCAGATTGTAAACCAGATGTGCTCGCTCAGTTTGGTCAAATTGGCTCTATTCATGCTGAACATACTTTTGGAATTAAAAACCCAAAAATTGGTTTAATGAATTTGGGAGAGGAGGAACAAAAAGGAACCCCTGCAACCCAAGCTGCTTATCAACTGCTAAAACTTAATAAAAACATTAATTTCATCGGTAACATTGAAGGAAGAGATTGCTTCAATGGAAAAGCTGATGTGATTGTGTGTGATGGTTTTACCGGAAACGTAATTCTCAAACTTGCTGAATCATTTTATGATATTACCAGCAAAAGAGGAGTTACAGATCCATTCTTCGATATGTTTAACTACGAACAAGTAGGTGGTAGTCCCATATTAGGAATTAACGGTAATGTTATGATTGGACATGGAGCATCGTCTCCTCTTGCGATCAAAAATATGATTGTAATGAATTACAATCAAGCCAAAAATGAAATTCATAAGAAAATAAAAGAAGCTATTCAATATGTCTAAAATTAATGCTGCGATTACAGGAGTTGCAGGTTATTTACCACCAGACGTGCTTACTAATGACGATTTGGAAAAATTGGTAGATACTACCAACGAATGGATAATGACCCGAACTGGTATTGAGACCAGACATATCTTGAAAGGGGAAGATAAAGGAACGTCTGTAATGGGGATCGAAGCTGTAAATAGCTTGCTCGCCAAAACAAATACAAAACCGGAGGATATTGATTTATTGATATGTGCTACCACTACACCAGACATGCTTTTCCCTGCAACAGCAAATATAATTACCAATGCTTGTGGCATTGATAATGCATTTAGCTTTGACATTCAGGCTGCTTGCTCTGGTTTTTTATATTCAGTAGTAACTGCTTCTCAATACATTGAGAGTGGAAAATATAAAAAAGTAATTGTGGTTGGCGGAGACAAAATGTCGTCTATCATTGATTATACAGATCGGACCACTTGTATTATTTTCGGAGATGGTTGTGGAGCAATAATGCTTGAACCAAATGAAGATGGACTTGGAATTCAAGACCATATTTTACGATCTGATGGTTCTGGAGAAAAACATTTACATCAAAAAGCGGGAGGAAGTCGAAAACCACCTTCTCATGCCACTATTGATGCAAGAGAACATTTTGTTTATCAGGAAGGAGTACACGTATTTAAATTTGCCGTTAAAAACATGGCCGATGTTTCATACGAGATTATGCAGCGAAACCAACTTACTGCGGACGATGTAGCTTACCTTGTACCACATCAGGCCAATAAACGAATCATCGATGCCACCGCTAATCGTATGGGGCTCGATAGCGACAAAGTAATGCTCAATATTCATCGTTACGGTAATACTACTAGCGGAACAATCCCTTTATGTTTATGGGACTATGAGTCCAAGCTTAAAAAAGGCGATAATTTAATATTGGCTGCCTTTGGTGGAGGATTTACCTGGGGTGCGATTTACCTAAAATGGGCATACGATTCAAACTAAATTAGGATAATGGATTTAATGGCAGTTCTAATTTATTAGAATGAAATTGCCAGAGGCTTATGCCTTGATTTAAATGAAATTATAGCACTAACCTTATCAAATTATATATTTTAAACTATGGCATCTACATCTGACTTTAGAAATGGACTTGTTTTGGAATATAATCACGGATTATATGTGATTGTTGAATTTCAACATGTAAAACCTGGTAAAGGTCCCGCATTTGTACGAACAAAGCTTAAAAACATAAAAACAGGAAAGGTTATTGATAACACCTTTACATCCGGTCATAAAATTGAAACTGCGCGTGTTGAAAATCGTAAGCATCAATTTTTATATAAAGATGATATGGGGTATCATTTCATGGATTCCAACAACTATGAGCAAATAATGCTTGAAGGTACAATGGTTGAGAATGCTGATTTGATGAAGGAAGGTCAGGAAGTAGAAATCTTAATCCATGCGGAACAAGAAACGCCCCTAACCTGTTCATTACCCGCTTTTGTAGAATTAGAAATTGTATATAGTGAGCCTGGAATAAAAGGTGATACTGCTACGAATGCAACCAAACCTGCTGAAATGGAAACTGGAGCAAATATTCAAGTTCCTCTTTTTATTGATCAGGGAGAGACAATTAAAATTGATACCCGAACCAGATCTTACTCTGAAAGGGTTAAAAGTTAATCTGTTTATTTAATCTTAGTTAGACTAAAAAATATTTTATAAGTTCACCAACTTAATTGATAAAAATAATCTGAAGTTATGAAACCAAAAGACATACAGGAACTAATCGACTTTATTTCAAAATCAGGATTGAATGAAGTAAACGTTGAAACCAATGACTTCAAAATCTCTGTAAAGAGAGAAGCAGAAAAAGAAATACAAGTAAGCGCTAGTCCAGTTGTGGCAGCTCCTGCTCCTATCATGGCCGCGCCAGTATCGGCTGCGCCGATAGCAACCACTGCAGCAGCACCGCCTGCAGCAGCGGATAATGACGCACCGGCATCCAATTTGATAGAAGTTAAATCTCCAATGATTGGAACTTTCTATAGAAAGCCTAATCCAGAATCTGACAACTTCGTAAATGTAGGAGATTCAGTGGAGCCAGGGAAAGTCGTTTGCATGGTAGAAGCAATGAAGTTATTCAATGAAATTGAAAGCGAGATCAGTGGTAAGATTGTTAAAGTTTTAGTGGATGATAGTTCACCAATCGAATACGATCAGCCTCTATTCTTAGTTGATCCTTCTTAATTTAAAAGTTAACCATTCTAAAAATCCAGCTTCTAAACTGACAGTTAATTTCTTTCAGTTTAGTTAAGTTGCATGGGTCTTTTTGAATGTAAATACCGGAAATTAATTTCAAAATAAGCTTGAATTCTTAATTAGAGCATTGCAAGCATCTGTTTGCAGTTAAAATTTAAACGAATGTTTAAGAAAATACTTATTGCTAACCGAGGTGAAATCGCCTTAAGAATAATTCGTACCTGCAAGGAGATGGGTATAAAGACCGTGGCGGTTTATTCCACAGCTGACAAAGAAAGTTTGCATGTTAAATTTGCAGATGAGGCTGTTTGTTTAGGACCTCCCCCAAGTTCCGAGTCCTATTTAGATATGACTCGAATTTTATCCGCAGCGGAAATAACCAATGCTGATGCGATTCACCCTGGGTATGGTTTTTTATCTGAAAACGCTGAATTCTCACGAATTTGCGAAGAAAATGATATTAAATTTATTGGAGCCAGTGCTGATATGATCAACCGAATGGGTGACAAAGCTACTGCTAAGGCCACAATGAAAGAAGCAGGTGTTCCAACTATTCCTGGATCTGAAGGATTATTATCATCCGTTAAGGAAGGAATTAAACTTGCTAATAAAATTAAGTATCCTGTCATCATTAAGGCAACTGCTGGAGGTGGTGGAAGAGGGATGCGTATTATCAACAAAGATGAAGAATTTCAGGCTGCCTGGGATTCAGCTCGTCAAGAATCAAAAGCTGCTTTTGGAAATGATGGTATGTATCTGGAAAAATTCGTTGAAAATCCACGACATGTTGAAATTCAAGTTGTAGGAGATAGTGCTGGTAAAGCTTGTCATCTATCTGAACGTGATTGTTCCATTCAACGACGTCATCAAAAATTACTAGAAGAAACACCTTCTCCAGTCTTGAATCCGGATTTAAGAGATCGCATGGGGATTGCAGCTATTAAAGGTGCAGAAGCCATCAAATATGAAGGGGCTGGCACGGTAGAATTCTTGGTTGATAAACATGGTGACTTTTTCTTCATGGAAATGAACACTCGAATTCAAGTAGAGCACCCTGTAACGGAAGAGGTAATTGATTATGATTTAATTAAGGAGCAAATTAAAGTAGCTTCTGGAGTCAAAATTTCTGGATCAAATTACTTACCAAAACTTTGTGCTATCGAATGTCGAATTAATGCTGAAGATCCAAAAAAGGATTTCAGACCTTCACCAGGTAAGATTACAAATCTTCATATTCCTGGAGGACACGGGATTCGAGTAGATACACATGTTTATGCTGGTTATACAATCCCTCCTAATTATGATTCAATGATCGCTAAATTAATCGTGAGCGCTCAAACTAGAGATGAAGCAATCGTAAAAATGAAGCGTGCTTTAGGTGAATTTATTATTGAAGGTGTTAAAACGACCATTCCATTTCATTTAAAACTGATGGATGACGAAGTATTTAAATCAGGTAATTTTGACACTAGTTTTATCGACACATTTGATTTTAGTACTCTATAGAGCAAAGCAGTCATAAATGGCTTTAACAAGTCAATTTGCAAAATAACTTTTTAAAAATCCCGTTGTTAAGACGGGATTTTTTATTTTAGGGTCCTATAGACTAATCATTAGCACGCAACACCTGCATGTAAGCGACAATGTCTTCATGATAAATTAATAATGGTATGTATGTTATGCGCCCTCTGAATTATCTAATCCGCTTGACCTTATTATCTCTTGGCTTCGGCTTCATTAGTGTTAGCAGCTTCGCTCAACCAATAGATACTTTGAGTAATACTAGCTCCACAGGCCGTTACATATCCATCGGGCCTTCCCTTTCATCCTATAAAGGTGATTTGTCCAATTATGAAAAATTTACATCCGGGTTTGAAGTTTCCTTGATTCAAAATAAAGGAAAAAAAATACAATCGATCTTTAATTTTGCCGCGGGAATGGTAGTTGCTCAAACATCTAACGACGTTTATTCAGGATTTAATTATACTCCTTTATATTTTGTCCAAACACGATATATGGCCGTCAACTATTCTCTAAACTATTACATTGTAAACACGCAGCATTTTAAATCCTATTTGGGCGTCGGTTTTGGCGTTTTTCAGTTTAAACCTTTTGATCAATACAAAAACGAAATTCATTCTATTTCTAATCAAACAAGATTAGATACAGAAGAATATGAATTAACAAAAACCATGTTTCCGGTCCAAGCAGGATTCATCTATACACTTAAAAATGATATTGGAGCTCAATTTAATTTCAAATGGATGAATACAGGAACTGATTATCTGGATAACATGTCAAGATTAGCGAACCCCAACGATAATGATAATATATTATTAATAAATATTGGACTTGTAATTCCTTTAGGTGATCCTTCTTCCACTACGAAAAGTACATCCTCCAAACCTGCTAACTCTTAATTCAGACCAATGCTTTGCTTACTAAGAATTTCCGGGAATTAAACGGTTCTCCCCTCTCCTACTCTTTAGTTGCCTACTTATTCCTTCAATACCATATCAATACAAACTACTGCGGCAAGAATCATTAATCGCATTGGATCATTTTTAGGAACGGCTTCATTGATGTGCAACATATAATTGTCTGCAGAAGTAAATATTTCCCTAGCCATTCCTCCCCACTTTTTAGAAACGTGTGCAAATTCAATATTATCTTTTATGAATTTAAAATCCCATTGAGTCCATTTCCCCTTCAATTGACAAATCACATTTCCTTCCATATCTAACACATCAAATGTACTGGTAAAGGAAAAAAGTTTCTGTTTAAACATCCCAATTGGTCGATCCTCACTATCCATCACAACTACCTTTGATCCAACTAAAGTGATACCTCTCTTCACACTTAAGACCGGTTTATCCTGATCAGTCAGAATGTGCACATGGAACGGCGTGAATCGCTTATACTGAGTAAAGCGTAGTATCCGCGCCAAAAAGGGCATACTCAACTCCCTGCATTGCATAATAAGTTGCTCTGATTCCGGATCCAAAATATCGTAATTATTGGATGCCTTCAATAAACCAGCATGCTCTTTGATGAAAAAAGTGTTTCTATTAACGGGATTCAATTGCCTCTATTCTTGTATGTTCTATTATTCAATTTGATTCGAGTTCGAATTTAGAGGTAATTCTAACAATTTAAGAAGTAAAAAATAAAAAATAACCTTCGGAAACTTTGGGAATAAAAAAAGTTTCCATAGTTTTGCTTCCATATGGAGTTAAAAGAGCAGATAATACTGGAATCACATCAACTATTTTACCAGTATGGGGCAAAGAGTGTTACTATGGACGATATCGCACGTCATTTAGGCATTTCTAAGAAAACATTATATAAATATTTCACTAAAAAAGATGAATTGGTAGAAACGATCACGCGGTATAGCATGAAACTTTCAGAAGAAGAATGCGTGTTGTGTGCTGAAAAAGCAGATAATGCGATTCATGAGCTATTTATGACCATGGATATTATAAGGAAACAATTCAAAGGAATGAATCCTTCCCTTGTATATGATTTGCAAAAATATTATAAAAAAGCATGGGATATTATTGAGGAGCATGAGAACGAATTCGTTGTTAAATTATTAGTGGATAATTTGGAACGTGGCATTGCAGCCGGTTTATATCGAGAAGATATTAACATAGGAATTTTAGCCAAGCTTCGAATTGAAGAAATGAAAATGTGTTTTAACGAAGAGATTTTCTCTTCACAGGATTACAATATCGGTGAATTACATATTATTTTATTAGAACATTTTATGCTGGGAATTACCACAATAGAAGGACACCAGCTAGCAAACGATTACCACAAAAAACTTAAACAATAAACATGATACGCACACTTGCAATAGCAGTTACGATTCTTGCTGGATTCAGCTTGAAAGCTCAAAATGCATATAGTTTACAACAATGCATTGAATACGCGTTAACAAATCATAATTCTGTGAAAAATGCAGAATTGGATGTAAAGAGCTCCAAGGCAAAAGTTGGTGAAACCCGAGCTGTTGGACTTCCACAAATTAGTGGTAAATGGGATTTGATTCACAACTTGGATGTTCAGCAACAATTTTTTCCGAATGAACCTGGACCTTTTTTCAATCCTACTATACCCGCTGGAGAGTCTTTCCCTGTTCAATTTGGGACCAATAACAGTTCCAACATGAGCGTTACCGCCACTCAATTAATTTTTGATGGCTCATACATTATAGGACTAAAGGCTGCCAAGACGTATAAAGATTTATTCATTAGCACCGTTTCCAAAACAAAAAAACAAGTTACTTCTGATGTAAGCAAGGCATATTATATGGTTTTGATTACCAACGAAAGAGTAAAACAAGTAGAAGAAAATGAAAAATTACTTGATCAGCTTTTGAAAGACACAGAAATATTAAAGGAAACAGGATTGGCGGAAGCATTGGATGTCAAGCGAACTACCGTGAACTTAAACAATTTGAAAGTTGAGATTCAAAAATTAAAAAGCCTAAAAAGCTTAACAGTTAGTTTATTAAAATTCCAAATGGGATTACCACAAAGTGAATCGCTTGATTTAACGGATAAATTGGAAACGATCAAGATTGAAGCACCTGCAAGTGGAGGTACCAGTTTTGAGGGGAACGCGGATTATCAATTGTTGGGGATCCAAAAAGATTTAAATACCTTAAATCTTAAAAATGAAAAAATTCGGATTTTACCATCTTTGGCTGCTTTCTATAATGGAGGAATAAATTATGGATCCAACAATTTTGGAGACAATTTTAATTTTGGAGACTATACTCGATATCAAATGGTCGGGTTGAAGTTAAATGTTCCTATTTTCAGTTCAGGTCAGCGAAAGTTCCGAATTGATCAGGCCAAAATTGAACTTACCAAAACTGAGAACAACCTATCTTTTCTAGAACAATCTCTTGATATGCAGTACAAGCAATATTCCAACAATCTTAAAGATCAATTGGATGTACTGAAAATTCGAGAGGAAAATAAACAATTGGCACAAGAAGTTTATAACTCAGCAAAACTAAAATACGATGAAGGGATGGCTTCCAATTTTGAGGTTCTAACCGCACAAACTGATTTAAAAACTGCTCAGGCTGATTATTACAACGCCTTGTACGATGCAATGGTTTCTAAAATCGAATTGGACTTGATCTTGGGAAATTAAACTCCCTAATTCAGGAAAGACATATATATAAATACATACTTAAACAACACGTAAGAAATTACTATACAATACCTAATCAATCTAATTAATAGACACAGAAATGAAAAATAGCATAACTACATTGATCATTACAGCGTTCGGTCTGTTGTTACTTACCGGATGTGGAGAAGAAGATCTAGCTGCAAAAAAGAAGGCCCTACAAGAAGTAAAGGCCAAGCAAGTTGAATTAAAAGCTAAAATAGCTAAATTAGAAACTGAAATTGCAGCACTTGACACAAGTACTACTACTATCAAAACTACTTCAATAGAAGTAATGGAATTAGGCAAAACGGATTTCAACCACTATGTTGAAATTCATGGTGTAGTAGAAGCTTCGAAAAACATCCTTGCACAACCAGAAGCTTCAGGTAGAATTACTTCAATCAAGGTTCGTGAAGGACAGCGTGTTTCGAGAGGCGATGTTATCGCAACGATTGATGCCAGTATTCTTCGGAAAAACATTGAAGAGCTAAGAAAAAGCTTGGAGTTTGTGACCACGGTTTTCAACAAGCAGAAAAAGCTAAATGACAAAGGTGTAGGAACAGAAATGCAATTCCTAGAGGCTAAGAACCAAAAAGAGTCCCTAGAAAAGAAACTTAATACACTTAACAGTCAATTGGCTAAATATAATGTAGTGGCTCCAATTTCTGGTATTATAGACGAAATCTTACCTAAAATTGGTGAGATGGCAAGTCCTCAAATGCCTATTGTACGAATTGTAAATTTAGATAAGGTATTTGTTTCAGCGGATGTCTCTGAAGCATTATTAGGTAAAGTAAAAGAAAACGATGAGGTCGCTGTTAGCTTCCCCAACCTAGACAAATTGGTTAAAGGTAAAATCGTTCAAACTGGAAATTTCATCAACGCTAATAATCGAACGTTTAAATTGAAAATTGATTTGGCTGAACAAAATGGCATGTTTAAGCCCAATTTGTTAACTATAATCAAATTGAACGATTACGCTTCTAAAGAGACAATTGTAGTTCCAGCTACGACAGTTCAAGATGATTTGAATGGCTCTTTTGTATTTGTTCAAGAAGGAAATAAAGCAATCAAAACACGCATTCAAACTGGAGAATCCTTCGAAGGTAATATAGAAGTTATATCCGGCCTTAAAGCAGGTACCAAATTGATTGTCAAAGGATTTAAATCCTTGGTAAATGAAGAATTAGTTTCGACTAATTAATAAAGTAATACGAACAAAACAAATAACCTAATAGATCAACAAGCTCCATTTGCTTTGATCTGATCTAATTAGGATGAAATAAAATTTAACATCTTATTCTCAAGAATATGGAGTCAAAAGATAAAATTAAAAAGGAATTTTCGCTTACCACGCTCGCCGTTGGTAATCGGACCACGGTTGGAGTATTAACCTTTATTGTGTTAGTTCTGGGATTTATGGCATATATAAATATGCCAAAAGCGGCGTTCCCGGAAGTCTCGATGCCTACAATCTATATAGGAACTGCCTATCCAGGTAACTCTCCCCTTGATATGGAGAATTTAGTTACACGACCGATAGAAAAAGAATTGAATTCAATTTCAGGTGTAGATGAAATTAAATCTACTTCTATACAGGATTATTCTACGATCATCGTTCAATTTGAATCCGATATTGATGTGGACGAGGCACTTTTGGATGTAAAAGACGCTGTAGATAAGGTGAAAAAAGATTTACCTAGTGATCTAGATCAAGATCCGAATATTTTTGAACTGAATTTTGCGGAATTCCCAATTATGAATGTAAATCTTTCGGGAGATTTCAGTATTGAGGAACTAAACAAATACGGGGAATATTTGGAAGATGAATTTGAGCAATTGAATGAAATTTCCAAGGTTGAAATTCGAGGGGTTCAAGACAAGGAGGTAAAGATCCATATGGATTTGCACAAAATGGAATCACTTGATATCACTTTTAGAGATATTGAAAAAGCGATTGGAAATGAAAATGTGACGATTTCAGGTGGTAACATTCTAGAAAATGGCTTAAGAAGGACTGTTCGTGTAGTTGGTGAATTTGACACTCCAGATCAAATTAAAGATATTGTTATCAAAAGTGAAAACCAAAAACTCGTGTACATCCGGGATATTGCTATCGTAGAATTTGATTTTGAAGAAGGTACAAGTTATGCTCGATTGAAAAAACAGCCTGTAGTTATGTTGGATGTAGTTAAACGGAGTGGAGAAAATCTACTGGCTGCCTCTGATCAAATTACCGAGATCATTGAAAAGGCTAAAAAAGATGTCTTTCCTAAAAACCTTGTGATCACGATTACTAATGATCAATCGGATCAAACACGAACTCAAGTTGCCAATCTAGAAAACTCCATTTATTCTGGTGTAATTCTAGTTGTATTGGTACTTCTATTCTTCCTTGGACTTCGTAATGCACTTTTTGTTGGGCTAGCAATACCTATGTCCATGTTGATCTCCTTTATGATATTAAGTGGATTAGGATATACCATTAACATGATGGTATTGTTTGGTCTCATAATGGCCCTGGGAATGCTGGTGGATAATGGCATAGTCGTCGTCGAGAATATATATCGATATATGAGCGAGGGTTATACGCCTTTAGGCGCCGCCAAAGAGGCGGTGGGAGAAGTAGCTTGGCCAATTATTGCCTCTACTGCTACTACCCTTGCAGCCTTTTTACCTTTGGCATTTTGGCCTGGAATGATGGGTGAATTCATGGTCTATTTACCTGTTACGTTAATGGTTGTGCTTGGGTCTTCCTTGTTTGTAGCATTGGTTATCAATCCTGTGGCTACCGCATTATTTATGAAAATCAGCACGGAGGAAGATACAAAAATCAACATGAAGACCGTGATTATTAATGGGGTGATTGTTGCCTTTGGGATCGGATTTGCAGTGCTCGGATTTGTTGTCAAAGAATCTTCGTTGACAGTAATCGGAAACCTTTTAATTTTTATTTGCGGATTTATCCTTCTTAACATTTTTGTTCTTGATCCAATTGCGCGAAAATTTCAGAATTCATTTCTTCCATGGTTGGAAAATCTGTACGAAAAGATTCTTGAATATGCCTTAAAAGGAAGCCGAACAATTCTATTTTTCTTTGGGACTATTCTGCTACTTGTATTGTCAATTGCTTTATTAGGAGTCTTTAGTCCTAAAGTTTTGTTCTTTCCTGAAAATCAGCCTAAATACTTAAACATCTTTATTGAGCATCCAATTGGTACGGATATTAATGAGGTAAATGAATTTACTCTAGGTCTAGAGGATCAGGTTCTTAAAATTTTGGAACCATATGATGAATATGTGGTATCCGTAATCGCTCAAGTAGGTGAAGGTACATCTGATCCAAATGATCCAAATAGCGCCGGCGGTGGAGCAACTCCGCATAAAGCTCGTATCCAGGTCAACTTTGTTGAAATGGAGTTTAGACGGGATGCAGATGGTAATGAAATAATGACAGGTGACATTATGAATGAAATGAGAGCCGATATTGGAAATTACCCTGGCGTTTCAATTACCGTTGATAAAGACAATGCCGGTCCTCCTGCTGGTAAACCAATTAACATAGAAGTGAGAGGATTGGAATATGAACAATTAATTTCCATCTCTGACGAACTTAAGAAAATCATCCAAAAATCTGGAATTGAAGGGATTGAAAACCTGAAATCTGATATGGAATTAGGGAAACCTGAATTGATATTTGATATCGATCGAACCAAAGCTCGACGCTTGGGCTTATCTTCTGGTCAAATTGCCTCTGAACTAAGAACTTCTATTTTCGGTAAAGAAATAAGCAAGTACAAAGAAGGAGAAGATGATTATCCGATTATAATGCGATTGCAAGATGAATATCGCTACAACAAAGATGCGATGTTGAATAAAAACATCATTTTCAGAAATCAAAACACTGGAAAAATTCATAGAGTACCGATATCTTCTGTAGCCAAAGCACGAATGAGTTCCAGTTATGGATCCGTTCGTAGAAAAGACTTGGATCGTGTGGTGACACTTTATTCAAACGTTCTCGATGGATTCAATGCAACAGAAGTGAACGATCAACTTAAAGCACTTATTGCAGAGAAATATGCTGTGCCAAATGGGTATGAAGTGAAGTTTACTGGTGAACAAGAAAAACAACAAGAAGAAATGGCGTTCTTAGGAACTGCTCTTGTGCTTGCTGTATTTATGATCTTTTTAATTATCGTTGCACAGTTTAACAAAGTTTCTGCACCCGTAATTATTCTGTTCTCGGTATTGTTAAGTACGATTGGAGTATTCCTTGGGTTAGTGATCTTCCAGATGGACTTTATCGTAATCATGACAATGATCGGTATTATTTCGCTTGCGGGAATTGTCGTAAATAACGCTATTGTATTATTAGATTATACAGATCTTACGAAACAGCGAATGCTTCATGAAAAAGAGGATGAAGACGCTACGCTTTCCATTGAGGAAATTAGAAAAGCAATTGTGGAAGCTGGGAAAACCAGACTTCGACCAGTACTTCTTACGGCGATCACCACAGTCTTAGGATTAGTTCCTTTGGCAATCGGTTTTAATATTGACTTTTATGGACTTTTTGAATCCTATGAACCAAATATTTGGGTTGGAGGAGACAATGTGATGTTCTGGGGTCCAATGTCATGGACGATAATCTTTGGGATCACGTTTGCTACATTCCTAACATTAATTATTGTTCCGGTAATGTATCTCTTAGTAGATCGAATTAAAATTGGTGTAGGAAGAAAGGTTGTTTAATCAAAAACATACCTTCCTATACACTTCCGATTTAGTTAAACGATGCGATATAATGCATCATCATTTGTTAAGTTAGAAAGAAAGAAAAGCTCCGAGTAATCGGAGCTTTTCCATTTTATAACGCTTTGAATTAATCTTTAAATAACATCTAAGGTAATGATTCAAAGAAACTGCCTTTCAAAACGGGCTTAAGAAATTAAGATGCGATATTCTTTCTATAATTTAGAATGAGAACCATCACAAAAAGGTCCATTTCCAGATTGTTTACAACCACACCAGGCAATTGTTTTCTTTTCTGTTACATCTTCTATAATTGGTGCGAAATTCGTTCCACGATGTGCACCATCACAAAATGGTTGATTCGAACTTAATCCACAAGCACACCAGGCCTTTTTACCAGGTTCTACTTCCATTACATAAGGTGCTTTCTGAGCAACATTTGGCTTCTCCATAGTTATATATATTTATAAGTTTCGTTTAATGTACCCAAACATATTGGATACAAAGATTCTACAAAGTAATAATTTTATTTGTTTAAACAATTTTCGGAAGAACAACATTATTCGATAAATTTACTTTCAATTATTTTTGAAAGTTTAGAAATTTCGTTTACATTTGGATATGAATTATCCTGATGCACGCGAAAAATTTGTAAATACCTGGGGAAGCTTGGGTTCAAATTGGGGAATTAATAAAACCATGGCCCAAATCCATGCTCTACTCTTAATCTCTGAAAGACCGGTTTGTACAGAAGATGTAATGGATGAATTAAATATTTCCAGAGGAAATGCGAACATGAATATTCGTGCGTTAGTTGATTGGGGATTGGTTCAAAAAGAAATTATTTCTGGAGATCGTAAGGATTATTTCACTGCAGGAAAAGATATTTGGAAGGTAGCTATTCAAATCATTCGAGAACGCAGAAGACGCGAATTAGAACCTGTAATGTCTATACTTGCAAATATGAAGGATGTAGAAGGCAGTGAAGAGGACAAGGAAAAAATTGAGCAATTCAAAACAATGATCGAAGACCTTGACCAATTTACAACAAGGGTTGATAAAATGCTGGAAACACTATTGCGAGAAGATCGTAATTGGTTCCAAAAAAACATCATCAAACTACTTACATAACGTAATAACTAAACTATGAATAGCAAAGTGTCTAAAACAATTAGGCACTATTTTTTTAAAGCAATCTTTCAAATATTCCTGAAAGTTTTAAACATACAAATAGTATGAACAGTACAATATTAACATATCTGATATACGCAATAATAGCTTTTGCCACCATCCTAAAAGTAGGGCATGTTTTATATAATACTGGCAAAGTATATCTTTCTGTACTTTTTCCAGAAGACCTATCGTTTGTACACAACGTAAATAGGATATTGCTTATCGCCTACTATTTACTAAATCTTGGCTACGTACTAATTCAATTAAAAATTGGCGTACAAATAGATAGTTACACTCAGATTATATCTATTCTATCCATCAAGCTATCTATTATCATTTTGATCATCGCAGGCGTCCATTATATCAACTTGACTTGGATGTATTTGTTGGCTAGAACCATTGATAAAAAACACCATTCACGTAATACAAGACTTTAAATACGATTACAATTTCAATTATATTCACAAACTAAATTTAACCATTATGGAAAATCTTGAACAACTCCCAACCGAAGAAAATATGCTTATTGTAAAAGCTTATTTGATTTATATTCCCATCGTCATTGCGCTTACCATCTTTGTAGCACGGAACTTATTTAAAAGTGGTAAAACATTTATGATGGATATCTTCAATGGCCGGCAAGAAATTGCTTTGGCTACCAATCGACTCTTTGAAGTTGGCTTCTATCTTTTTAATATTGGATGGGCTCTTCTTATATTAAAAATAAGTAAGGACGTACTTACGACACAACATACTCTTGAAGCTCTGAGTTTTAAAATCGGTGGATTTGCTATCTTTTTAGGGGTTATGTTATTTCTAAACTTATTGTTATTCTTCCGAGGAAAACGCATAAGTAAACGTAGACGAGAGGAAATTAAACCTACACTTGATTTAGGCACTTCTACAACATTTGAAGGAAAAGCTTAAATACAGGTCGTAAGTCGTCATCTAACATGACTTTTTAAGTTCAACGCAGAAGGAAATATATCAACAGGTTTGCTATTCTATTTCTTCTATACAATGTGGGTAGCTAAGTCCCTACCTAGGCAATCATCAGGGTTGGTAATTAATCATACATACTTCTAACAACAAAAACAGTGCTTCCAGTCGATATTCATAACTTCCTTATGGTTCACTTAGACTGGAGGCCCCAACCCTGATTTGTTTTTTCACCTTAACTTGTACTTTCTTTTCCCGGCAAACGAAATCCAACAATACATACGTCATCAATGGATTCGAAATCTCCTTGCCATTCTTCCAACCGTTCTTCTAAAATATCTCGTTGCGTTTCTGACGGTTGGTCATGAATTTCTTCAAAAAGAGTAAACAAGTTGCGCGAATAGTACTTACGTCCGTCTTGGCCTCCAAATTGATCCGCAAATCCATCTGAAAACATATAAAACATCGTTGGCTTTTCTACGTTCAAGACTTCTTTATTAAACTCCTTTAGTTTCTTTTTAAACACCCCTCCGATTGGTCGCTTCGTCCCTGGAACAATTTGATGTACTCCGTCTTGAATATAAATCAATGGATTTCGAGCACCTGCAAATTCAATTTCCTGCTTTTCTAAATCTATTCTGCACATGGCGATATCAACTCCATCCCTATTATGCGTCTCATGCTGTTTCAAGGCTCTCACAATCCGATGATGCAATTGATCCAAGATTAATGAAACGTCCTGCACCCCACTTCGCACAATTTCATTTAAACTATTATTGGCAATCATAGACATTAATGCGCCCGGTACTCCATGTCCGGTACAATCTACCGCTGCCAAATACACTCCTCCTGATTCACCTTCGTCCGAAAAGAAATAAAAATCCCCACTTACTTTATTTACAGGCTTGTAAAACACAAAATAATCTGGAATATGCTCCTTTACCCATTCTTTTTTCGGTAACATCGCCTGCTGGATTTTCGCGGCATAAGTGATACTTGACAAGATTTTCTCCTGCTGTTCTTCAATAATGGCACTATCTCGTTTCTTTTGCCTCAGCCCTCTAATTACGACAAACAATAATCCAAGTATTAAAACAATTCCTCCAATCAAGGAAAAGATAATGATTTGACGATTTTGGGCTTCAATTTTAAGATTTTGAGTCTCCACAGCCAATTTCTTTTTCTCAATTTCTTCATTTGCCAACTGTGCTTCATTTAATTGTTGCTGCCTTTCTACCAATTCCAATTTCATCTTACGATTTCTGGCCACAACCTCTGTCTCCTCCAATTCTTGCTCCGTTTCTTCTAAATCATTTTCCGTTTGTTCCAATGCTTCCTCTATTTCTTGCATTGATTGTTCACTCGCATGTAACTCCTTTTTTAATTGTTTGTTCTCTACGTGATCTTCATAGTTTTTAAAATTAGTGTAGTACTTTACTGCGTTTTTATCTTCTCCGGTTTCCCTACAAGCAGTTGCAAGCATTCCGTAACATGTACCAACTATATTGTTATTTTCCACCTCCAACCCCATATTTAGGGCATTCTTCAAATAGCGAATCGATTTGGTGTATTTCTTTTGCTTTTGCAGGGCTGAAGCTGCATAGATGGTCGCCAAAGCCTCTCCTTCCGTATCCTTCAGTTTTTTCCGAATGTTCATTTCTTGAGCAAACGTCTTATAAGCATCGGCGTATTGCTTATTCTTAAACTGGTTCTGTCCTTTAATTCTTAATTTAGCTGCTTCTTTTTGGGTTGCCTTATTACCAGCCAATGACGTATTCAAACATGATAATACGAGCGTACACGCAAGTATTAAATGAAGTGATAAAACACCAAAATATCGATATTTAGCTGGTCGCTGTTTCATTTTAAAGATTAGAATGAACAATCGTGTTCACCTAATTTATGATGCAGCGTAAGTTAGTAATTTAAATTTTGCTTTCAAACCTGAAAAGTGAATCGGATTTAGAAATCCTTGATGATATTCGAATATCATCAATGTGTAGTGAATGCTAAATTAAGTTTAGAAATTAACGAATGCTTGATTCAGATTCAATTCTTAAACCCAATTACTTCAATATTCCACAGAGGAGTTGAAACTCCAAACGGGGAGACACTTTTTCATATAAGATACGAAAAGTTGCACTTACCACAGGCATTTCTACTTCCATCCCTTGCATGATTTCATAGATATTTTGTGTTGCGTAGTACCCTTCTGCAACCATGTTCATTTCTACTTTTGCGGAACGTACCGAATACCCTCTTCCAACCATGTTCCCAAAAGTCCGGTTTCTGCTAAACTGAGAATAAGCGGTAACCAAAAGGTCTCCTAAATAGGCGGTCTGAACGTAGTCTCTGTTTTTATTTTCAATATGCTTTATAAATCGCTCTATTTCCATCATGGCGTTAGATACCAAAACGGCTTGGAAATTATCTCCATAGTTAAGGCCATGTGCAATACCGCAAGCAATAGAAACCACATTTTTTATAATTGCACAGTACTCTATCCCCGTTATATCGCAAAGAACATTTGCATTTACGTATCGACACGATAAAAGTTTAGCCACTTTATCTCCCGTTTCTTCTTTATCAGCTCCAATTGTTAGGTACGACATGCGTTCCATTGCCACTTCTTCCGCATGACAAGGTCCCGCAATCACACTTATCATTTCTTTTGGAACTTGATATTCCGTTATTAAATAATCCGTAAAAAGAATATTTTGCTTTGGCACCATTCCTTTAACGGCAGAAACTACTATTTTATCCTTTAAATCTTCTGCTGTAATATTTTCTAACGTCTCCAGTAAAAAAGCAGCTGGAACTACTAAAACAACCATATCAACGTCTCGTAAAACCAGAGAAAGATCAGATGTAGGGTTTACTTTTGCCAAGTCAATCTGGACGTCACTTAAATATTTAGGATTACGCTTGAACGTTCGAATATGTTGCACCGATTCTTCATTTCGTTGCCACCAATTAATTTTCACATCGGAATTTTCGGAAATAATTTTAACCAAAGCAGTAGCCCAGCTCCCGCCTCCAATTACAGCAATATTTTGAATCGTGTTATCCTTCATTCATCCAAGTAGTATCTCCCTAATCAATTAACAAACTACTAATTTATTTTATTTACCAAAAGAGAATCCCACACTTGTTTCCTCCTTATCATCTCCTTTTTCTTTAAGCTCTACTCGATCTCCGTCTTTTAATACTCGAGACACATATTTATACGAGCCAGTGACAACCATTTGACTATCCACCATTCCGCTTTTAACTTCCAAGAAATCAAAATCACTAATCCCTGTTACCACTTTCTGCTCACGAACCATGTTATCCTCAATCACAAAAACTACTTCGTTTGTAGTATCTCCTTTTTCTCTTGTTGTCACTGCTGCTAACGGTACTTTCATAATCGCTTTCTGAACGTTGGTAATAATATCCACAGATGCCGTCATCCCAGGGCGAAAAGGATATGTATTTTGTCCCTCTTTAATCAGTGATTTATAGGAGCTTGCTAAGATTCGAACCTTCACTTCAAATTCTGTTACGGATTCAATATTTACTGCATCTTTTGCCGTATTAGCGATTGCCGTCACTACTCCTTTAAACACTTTATCGGAATAGGAATCTACTTCAATAATTGCGGTATCTCCTTTTGACACTCGTACTATATCATTCTCATTCACATCCACCCTTATTTCCATGTTACGAAGGTTTGCGATCCTCATTAATTCGGTACCGGCCATTTGTGATGTTCCTACTACTCGCTCCCCTTTTTCTACATTCAGTTTAGATACTACACCAGATGAAGGTGCATAAATGGTGGTTTTATTTAAATTCTCCTGCGCATCATTCATTTGAGCCACCGAACTTTGAATATTAAATTCGGCAGAGCGAATACTTTGCTTGGCCGATGCTATTTCTTCTAAACTCACTTTAAATTGTGCTTCAACCGTTTCAAAGTCTGACTGCGAAACTACTTTTTGGTCTAACAGTTTTTTTGTTCGATTGTATTCCAATTCCGTTTTAATGTGATTGGCTTTTGCCTGTGACAATCTGGATTGGGCCTGAGCCAATGCCGCTCTTGACGAATTAACCGAAGCAACAGACATATCATACAATGATTTGTAATTATCTGGCTTAATCTTCAATAACAACATCCCTGCAGAAACAGAATCTCCCTCTTCCACATTAAGTTCTATTATTTCTCCCGATACATCCGGACTTATTTTCACTTCTATTTCAGGATGAATTTTACCTGAAACACTCACTTTTTCAATTATATCCCCTTTTGTTGTGTATCCGTAATCTACTTTGTAGGATTTACTCTTTCCACACGACACCAATAAAAAAAGAGTCGAAACGACAGTAAAGTATAATAACCTGTGGTTGTATGTATGTTTGAAATTCATCTTCATCTAGAACTTTATGTCGTTTCCAAGATAAAAATCAAGAATCTTGGTGTTAAATATATAACGGTATTTTGCCTGAATCAAATCCGATTCCGCTTTGGTTTTATTTGTAATGGAAACTCTATAGTCCGTTCCGCTAAGCATGCTATTTTCATAACGTACTTTTGCATTGTTCAACGCAAGACTCATTGTTTCAAATTGAGCAAGGGCGGCTTGATAATTTTTATGAGCACTTTGCACATCTAAATAGGCCTTTTGCACATCATTTTCTAGCTGGTTTTGTGTATTTTCATATGTCAACTTTGCTATTTCTAATTGAATCCGGGAGGATTTAACTCCATTTCGCACGGAAAAATTGTTTAACAATGGGATATTCAATCCTATAGAAACTTGGCTTCGGAAAAACTGTTCGAATTGATCTCTATATGTAAATCCAGCATCCGACAACGAACTTGTTCCTTGTGTAAATGCCACACCCGTTAAGTTTAGCGAAGGTGCATAACGTGCTTTCGAAATTTGCAAGCCTATTTCGTTACTTACAATACTCTTTTCTGCACTTTTAATCTGTGGAAATCGCAACATAGCCGCTTCAATAATTTGTGCTTCCGTTGTATTGATCTTAATGGAGTCATTGATAACGATATTTGGTGTTTTAATTTCAAGATTTTTGTATTCTGTCATCCCCATCAATTGGGCCAATTGCAACCTTGACATTTCCAACTGTGTTTCTGAATTTGCTAAAGAAAACTGTTCTGCTCCCAATTGCGCCTTAATATCCAATAAATTAGATTCCGGTAGCCTGCCTGCTTCGACCATTTTTTCGGTCGTGGCAACTTGTTCTTTTAATAATTCTAAACGATTAAGCGAAGCTTTCTTCACTTCCTTATTTAATAATAGCTGAAGATATGAGGATGCAACTAACAACGCAACGTCATTTCTAGACTTCTCCAAATCATACCCTGATTTGATCACATCTACATTTGATTGCTTAATAGATTTCCAACGTTGCATCCCCGCAAACAAGGGAAGACTGCTACTAAGTGACAAATTAGTAGCTTGAACTCCATTGGTCACAAATAAATTCGTAGATGGATCAATACTCTTCCCAAAGCTATTGGAAACAGAAACTTGTCCGTTGAACGTGGGTAATAGATTATATTTGGTTTGGTTTCTATTTATTTCTACCAGGAGCAATTGCTGCTGTGCTTGTTTTAATTGAATATTGTTTTCAAATGCTTGATCCAAACATTGTTGAAAATTCAACATTGTTTGAGCTGAAACTACTTGAGTAAAAACAGCAAAACTTATCAATAAAAATCCTCTCCACATAATAATTTCAAAAATAACAGAAATATGAATATATGTTAGTTTATTTGTGAAAATTAAGTCGATTTGCCATGAGTCCCGAGTACATCAAAATGACAGTTATTTCCATTTTGGGGTTGTCTTTCATCTTCAATCTGGTGATTTCTATGTTAAGCTCTGGTAACACTTCGAAACCGTTACCAGAAGAGGTTAAAGATGTTTACGACGAAGATAAATATGAAGCTTCCATTCGTTATATTTTAACTAATGCCAATTTCTCCATAATTTCAGGAAGTATAGGTCTAATTTCGACTGTTTTATTTATATTTTTTGATGGGTTTGCTATTTTGGATAGCTACATAGAACAAAGTGGTGTTTATCCTGAATTGAAAGGAGTTTGGTATTTTGGAATATTATTTTTTGCTTCAGATATTTTTAACCTTCCAATGCAACTTTATGTCCAATTTGGAATTGAAGAACGCTTTGGTTTTAATAAAATGACCTATGGACTATTCTTCAAGGACAAACTGAAGTCCTATTTAATTTCGGCGCTTTTGGGAGGTGCAGTTCTTTTTCTTCTATTCTGGCTATTGAACGTATTAAAAGAAGATTACTGGTATGTATTTTGGGGTGTTATCTCCATAATTATCCTGGCATTAAATTTACTATATACTTCCGTTTTTGTTCCATTATTTAACAAACTCACTCCTCTTGAAGAAGGTGAATTAAAAGATGCAATTCTTGATTACAGTGAGGAAGTTGATTTTCCCATTGAAAACATCTTTGTAATCGATGGATCGAAGCGATCGACCAAATCAAATGCTTATTTTAGTGGTTTTGGGAAGCAAAAGAAAATCGTGTTGTACGATACGTTAATTCAAGAATTGACACCCGACGAAATTGTTGCCGTATTAGCACATGAGGCCGGGCATTACAAGAAGAAACATATCGTAAAAGGGTTAATTTTTAGCGTTTTACAGGTAGGAGCAATTTTATTCATTTCCTCTCTTTTCTTATTTAGTAAGGATTTGTCCCTTGCCTTTGGCGTAAAACATCTTGCGCTGCATATAAACTTAATTGTATTCAGTATGCTCTTTGCTCCTATTTCGTCTGTAGTGGGCGTAATAATGAACATTTTTTCTCGAAAAAATGAATATGAAGCGGATGCCTATGCAAAACAGACGCACAATGAGGATGCGTTGATTTCTTCACTTAAAAAATTAAGTAAAACCAATTATTCCAATTTAATGCCTCACTGGATCGATGTATTCTTAAATTATTCTCATCCGACATTGATTCAACGTATTAAAGCATTAAAAAAATAAACAGGAATAGGTAGTAATCCATACCATTCCCTATTTTTGCATAAACTTAAGTATCGTACGTTTGAACATTTTGTTCGAGATACGTACGTTACAATACATTAAAGTACATTTAATTGAAACGACTCAAATACATAGGGATCTCCGCAGCAAGTTTATTCCTCAGCTTGTTTCTTCTATATTATTTTGAATCGCACCATCCCGATAGTAATATAAAGGATTTTAGCGACGCATTATGGTATCTAGTTGTTACCATAACTACAGTTGGTTATGGAGATTTTTATCCCGTTACCGCACTTGGTAAAATCATTGGGCTCATATTTATATTATCAAGCCTAGGATTATTAGGTACTTTATTTGGTAAAATTTCAGAATACTTCTTCGAACTAAATCACAAACGTAAAATGGGATACTCAGGAACAAATTTCAAAAACCATGCTGTAATTGTTGGGTGGAATGATTTTGCAAGATCAGTAATAAAGCAATTGCTTAGCTCTGAAAACCGTATCGCAATTGTCTGTGATAAAATGGAAGATGTAGATAATATTTACAACGAATTTGGTAAAAAAGACATCTTCGTTCTTTTTTCAGATTACAAAAACATTGAAAATCTGGACCGGGTAAATATTACCGACAGTTACATTACCTTTGTAAATGTAGGTGCAGACACAGACAAGTTAATTTCTGTTCTAAATCTTAAAAAGCTATTTCCAGATGTACAATATATTGTAACATTGGATGATGCCGATTTACGTGAAACGTTTGAAGGACTTGGTGTTACATTTGTACTTTCTAAAAATGAAATCGCTTCCAAATTAATTGCCAGTTACATTTTTGAACCAGACGTAGCCGAATATTCCTCCGATCTTATTACAAGTGCGCAACTAGAGGATGATCATGATATTCAGCAATATCAAGTGCTCGAATCCAGTAAATTTCATAATAAAACTTGTGGAGAAGCTTTCGAATATTTGAAAAAGAATCACAACATATTACTAATTGGTCTTGCCAAGAATCAAAATGGCAGTCGAAAACTGATGAAGTTACCTGATGATGATACTAAAATTGAATTAAAGGATTATATGATTATGATTATGAAAGGTCATAAAAAGGATCAATTAAGAGACATGTTTGGCATCAATGAAGGTGTACTTCATGAAATAAACCACGAGTAATCTAATCCTCCTAAATAAGATCGCATATTTTTATTTTGACTTGAACCAAACTTTATTGGTTCACTCCTTCTAAGTATCTACTTATTAGTAAATGAGTACACGTTTATTTTTGCATCATTGATCACTATATTTACACTTACTTAGTTTCCTTCTTTAATCACTAACTGAATGCTCGACTTAAAATTTGCTCCGTTTCGAAGCACTGGAGGAACTTCCAAGTATAATTTGGGTTCATCAAAATGAAATTCCATAACGCCTATTTCATCGTCATACGCTACTACTTGAATGTCATCCCAGGTATAAATTAAGTTTTCGGTACTTTCTTCATCGAACTCCTCCTCTTCTTCTTCTCCTTCTTCTCCTGAAGCGATTCCGCTAAATTTGCATTTCGCAATAAATTCCTCATAGCTCACTTCCTCCTGAACTTCACTATACCAACCTGCCCCTACGAGCGCTGTAAATCCAATAACATGCATATCCCATCTTTCTTTAATTCCAACAATCAATGTCTACCTAAATTAACTTAAGTTAATCTAAGATTTTCATCCTATCTTTCGAACACACCCTGTTCACATATTACTATTAATATATCTCTTACATAAAGTTTTGTACGGAATTTAACCTTAATTAGTTCGAATTTTCTTACTTTTTAGCCGTGAAACCTGTTAGGTTCTTTCAATTGAAGTTGATTTTAACATTTTAATTGATCCAACTTGACGCAACTAATTGACCTAAACCGAATCAATCATTATGTCTGATAATCAAAATTTTAAGTTCAATGAAGCAGGGATGCCTATATCTGAATTACAAGCTAAAACACAGGGTTGTATTGATCAGCTTTTGAGTTTGCAAAAAGAAGTAGAAAAAAATGTCATTGGGCTATCAGATTGTCTTGATGAAGGAGGAATCATGCTTTCTTCTTCTCAAAAATTTCAAGTAAAAGAAATCCTTAAAAACTACTCAGACAACAATCATTTTTTCAAAATATTGGATGATTGCTACAAAGAACAACGAAAAGATGAAGATCCATTGGATGATTGGTCTATTGAGGCTTGGAAGTAATCCTCACCGTGTATCGTAAACGCGATAATCTAATTTGCCATTAATTGTCTAAATGGCAATCATGAAGACAATCACTTCTTCCATGAATTAAGATGCGTCATTTAACCTAGGCTACTTCTTTGCTACCTTCGTCAAATGCCACCATATATCTTTTAACAATGTTGGGATTGCGGAATGTTTTGCCATTTGCCTGCGTCATATTTTCGTACCTCGACAAACTTACTTTGTTATTCCCTATTTGAAATTTCACAGAACTAAAACTTAGGCATCCTGTCATATCCTTAAAAAACTCTTGCCCCTTCGAAAACAAAATATTTGAATTATTAAAGCTGCCATCTTCACGTAAATAATCCTTTGCGTGTAACTCATAATACTGTTTCTGTTTTCTAACAAAGTAATCATCAGGATCAGCAGAAGACATTGCCTTGTAATAAATTTTCATAGCCTGAAATAAATCATGTGCCTTCAATCTTATTAACTCCATATTGATCAATGCACTACTTCCTATTTCTTCTTGGAACATATAATATGAGAACTTGTACGCATTAATAAATCGAACAATATCTCGAGACGTCTTATAATAAAATTCAATTAGTTTGCTACCGACTGTATCTATTTTAGCCTCAGGGTCAACTTCTTTCAGTAAATGTTTAGCAAAAGCGACCAATTTATCTGAGGTTATTTCAGGAATTCTCAATGGAACCTGAACGATCTTCTCAATAAAAGCTTTTCCATCTTCAATTCTACCATCTGCATAATTTTCCTTTATCGATTGAGCTACCATCTCAAAATCAAATGCCAAAACGTATACTACATGTTCGAAATCTGCAAGGAGTCGCACCGTTTTAAATAGTGCCTGCAATTCATATCTATCCAAACGATCAATATCGTCTATAAATATGATTAATGGATTGGCTGTATTTAGAAAGAACTTATTTAGCTCTTGCTTACAATAAAAGGCATTCGGCTCTTCATTTTCAAGAAAATTAATTAGCGTGTCATTTCCTGCTTTGCCGTATTTATTTAGACCCATCATGGGTTTTAGCTTTTCTAACAATTCAATTGCTTTATTCCGGTCTACTAGGTCTTTCAATCCTGAATTCTGAACAATTGTTTTAAATAAATCAACAATTAATTGATCTTTAGTTTCATACATCCAAGGATTAAAGTGGGCCGTTTTAAATCCTTTTTCTTGTATTTCACTATCTAAAATATTGATTACACTTGATTTCCCATAGCCCCATTCTCCATACAAACCAATTACAAGATTTTCTTCTACATTTCTTACTTCCTCTTTTTTCTTTCTATTCACCTTTGAACACTGACTAACGATCATCGCTGCGGTAGCTTTGATAAAATGCGCTCTTCCAAATCGCTCTTGTTCCAGTGTTTTAATGGCTCCGTCACTAAGTAAGTCTGTATTAAAATTCTTCATGATTGCAAAATACAAAAAGAAGGAATCATAATTCAATGTCCAGCCACTTAATAGGCTAAGAGCCTTTACTTGTTTTAAAAAATTTCACTAAGAATAAGGGATAGTAGACAGAATTACCTGCGAATCAAAGGTGTATACTTCATCATTGTTGGATAAGATTAATTATCCATCGACATCAATTCACAACATCCAACTATATATTTAGCTATTTCAAATAATATTTAAACACGTTTTTAAACTTATCCACCTTTGGCTGAATGACCATTTGGCAATAGGCATTTTCAGGATTATTCGCTAAAAAGTTTTGATGATACTCTTCTGCAGGAAAATAACTAGAAGCTGCAGTTAGTTCGGTTACAATTGGGTTTGGGTACACCTTTTCTGCATTTAATTGTTCAATAATACGCGCCGCAATTTCTCTTTGAGTTTCGGAATGATAAAAAATTACGGATCGATATTGATCGCCCGTATCATCTCCTTGCTGATTTAACGTAGTAGGATCATGCGTTTTAAAAAAGACTTCCAACAAGCTTTCAAAATTCAATTGAGAAGAATCATAGGTTATTTGAGCCACTTCAGCATGCCCCGTTTTACCCGTACATACTTGCTCATACGTTGGATTATTTATAAATCCTCCCATATAGCCTGATTTCACCTCCAGCACCCCTTTTAAATCCGCAAACACGGCTTCAACACACCAAAAACAACCTGCTCCAAGCGTTACAATTTCCATATCTCTATTCTTCAGACTAATCAAAATTACCCCACAATTAATGACATTTATTTCTTTTAAAAAAAAAGAATTATTTTCCGTCTTCAATTGTTTAATAAAAGTACTACCAAAATCATTAACATTGCAACAACTCAATAAAGATTTTTTCTTTCAAAAACAATGTAATAACCTTTACAACGTTCTTTACTAAATATATTCGTAACTTTACAACAGTATACGATTGAACTATTTCATGCGAAAATTATTACTTCTGGTTACATTTTTATTTATTTTCATTGCAAGGAACAGTGATGCTTCACATATTCGAGCAGGAGAAATAACGGCCGAACGAATTTCCAGTTCATCTTTTACCTATGAAATTACGCTCGTTGTATATACCAAAAGTAGCTCAGGTATTGCCGTAGACTCAGCTACCATTTTCACCTCAGATGGCTGGAGCAAAACCAATCACTTTTCAGACACATTGAGCCTTGGCAATGATGTACTTCGTTCTACCTATATTTATACAAAAACATTCAACGTTGGGACAATTACGATAAGTTTTAGAGATGAAAACAGGGTTGGTAGCGTTCTTAATATGGATGCCTCTATAAATACCGCTTTTTATCTGGAAACATTTATTGTTTTAGATCCAGGCATAGGCTTAAATACTACACCTACACTTTTGGTTCCTCCTATAGATGATGGAGCTGTTGGCCAAATTTACAACTATAACCCTGGTGCGTTCGATGCCGACGGAGACAGCCTATCGTATGAAATGAGCATCCCAATGAGCGATGTTAATACGTTGGTTATTAACTATTCCGATCCGGGCCTTGTTAATCCTGGAACAGATGAAATTGAATTGGATAGCATACTTGGAAATCTGGAATGGAATGTCCCTTTGGTTCCTGGAATTTACAACATCGCTTATCGAATTTACGAATGGAGAAACGGAAGTATAATTGGTTACATCCATCGAGATATGCAAATAACTATTGTAGACAATAACAACAACAAACCTGAACTCATACTTCCAAGTGACACATGTGTTATTGCTGGTACTAGATTAGATGGGTTGATTTTCGCTACGGATCCTGATTTTGACATCTTAGATTTAGAAGCATATTCTGGGATTATTCCTCCGGCGACATTCACTGATACGGTTGTTGGTGGAGGTCTTAGAGCGGGTGTTTTTCATTGGACTCCTACTTGCCAAGACATCCGACAAAATCCCTTTCAAGTAATTTTAAAGGCGAATGATGCTCCAAGTAAAAACCCAAGTTTAGTAGATATCCGAACCTGGAACATAACGGTGGTTGGCCCTAAAGTTCAAGGCATTACAATATCCGAAATTTCGAATCCCGTAGGTTTAAGACTAGACTGGGCTTCTTACAACTGTTCAAATGCCTCTGCCATCAATATTTATCGAAAAGGATGTGAAGGCAATATTACATTTGATATCTGCTCGGGATCAACTCCTGTTGAATTAGGCTACGAATTCGTAGGAAGTGTCGATGCTAACCAAACTTCTTTCGAAGATACAACCGTGTCGAAAGCGCAGAATTATTGTTATGTATTGCAGGTAGAGTTTCCTAGTCCTGAATTTGGTAAAGGATTAATTTCGGATGAAGTTTGCGCCATTGCTGGTTCTCAATATCCTTTCATTAAAGAAGTTTCGATAACCAAAACAAATAACACGAACGGTGAAATCTTTATATCATGGAATGCTCCACTAGATACTTCTTCACCATTTGTTATAGGTGATTTACATTTATGGCGAAGTACGGATAGCATTGTCAGCTATGTGGATTTAGGAACATTCTCAACGCTTTCTACAACAAATAATGCTTTAAACACCGTTGACAGTCAATATTATTACAAAGTCATTTATCAAAACACAATTGAAAGCGATGTTGCTTCTTCTGTATTCTTAACTCCTACAGGAGCGAGCAACCAAATAAATTTGGATTGGGAAGCGGACGTTCCATGGCATAATGGAGGAAATCAACACTATGTTTATGTACGAAACGGCACCGACACAACGCTTCCTCTTAATTTATTAGATAGCGTATTTGTGTTATTTGATTCAGACCAGCACTATGAACATGATGGATTAACGATTGATGATACATTGTGCTACTACATTTCAACGGTTGGATCGTATTGTAATGGAATCATGGATAGTATTTCAATTAACAACTCACAAATCGTTTGTGCTACCCCTAGAGATGAAACACCTCCTTGTCCGCCTGAATTTTCAGTTTCTTCAGATTGTGAAAGCGGAATTCCGTACACAAATATACTTTCCTTTGACCCCGTGGTTTCACCGCCCCTTTGCGTAGATGATATTTCTGAATATGATGTTTGGTATGCCGCGCATGAAGGAGACAGTCTCACTCTCTTACAATCCGTTGCTGACAGCACATTTAGCCATACCAAGACCAACTCTCTTGCGGGTTGCTATTATGTGATTGCTAAAGACATCACTGGAAATTTAAGCGAGCCATCTGATACCATTTGTGTAGATAATTGTCCTCGGTATGTATTGCCTAACATTTTCACACCAAACGGAGATTCAGACAATCAACTGTTCATTCCAATTTTACCCACGCGATTTGTAAAAAGTGTCCAATTCAAAGTATTTAATCGTTGGGGTCGTAAGATTTTTGAAACAGACAATCCCCTTATCCAATGGGGAGGGCTAGACAAAAATGGAAAAGCTTATCCCGACGGAATGTATTACTACGTTGCAGATGTTGAATTTTATCGTCTCAAACCTGAGGACGAATTACAAACATTTAAAGGCTGGTTTAAAATGTCACGATAGGATTTATACTAGAATTAATCGGTCATTACCTCCCCTTCTTCAATACAAGCCTTACGTAATTCATTCATTATTTCTTAGTTAAGGAATACCTTAATTCTGAAATTTATATTCATAATTAAACCTTAGAGATCTTTTCATCCAACGAAGAATAATCGTGTATTGCCCATGCATATCACACTATTTCACTCATGAAATCGAAAGCTCATCCATTAAAAACACCTTCTTCAATCCAGAACATTCACGCCTGAACCGTAATCTACGTTTGTCTCTAACACAATCTAACTTTGCTACAATTTTTTAATTTCTCCATTGCAGACCCTTTAGATAGTAAAATAAAAAAAGACCTAACAACATTTAGTTATCAGGTCTTTCCAAGTCCAAGTACATTTAAAATGTGCTTGTATTAATATAATATCTTTTAACCGTCGCTACTTAAATTAATAAAGCAATTCCGGGTACATTCGATCAAAATCGATGGTTTACTTTATGTAAATCCATCCAATGCCACATTGGTTAATGTGTCAATTCGAAAACAATTAATTAACTGTAAGTCAGCTAATTATGCCAAACGATCTCTAACAGACTGTTTGTAAGCTGCTTTTTGAACTTGCTTTCTTCTCTTAACAGAATCTTTCACGTAAAAAGTACGTGCTTTCAATTCTTTTAAGATTTTTGCTCGTTCAAATTTCTTCTTGAATCGCTTAAGTGCTCTGTCTACGTTTTCGTTATCCTTAATTTTTACACTAATCATCTTAAATTCTTTTTGGGAGTGCAAATGTACTAGAAATATTCTAAGAAATAAATATTTAAAGTAAAAAAACACTAAAATTTATTACTTCAATATCTTTCTTGCTATAACCATTTTCTGAATCTCGGAAGTTCCTTCTCCAATTGTACATAATTTAGAGTCTCGATAATACTTCTCCGCTGGATAATCTTTCGTATATCCATACCCTCCAAATATCTGAACTGCTTCTGTTGAAACTGTCACAGACATCTCTGAGGCATGATATTTTGCCATTGCAGACTCAACATTAACATTTTCTCCACGATCCTTCATTTCCGCTGCTCTGAATGTAAGCAACCTTGATGTTTCTATCTCAGTAGCCATATCTGCCAACTTAAAGGAAATTCCTTGAAACGATGAAATTGGTTTATTAAATTGGTGTCGCTCTTTTGAATATGCCAAAGCTGCATCAAAAGCTCCCATGCCAATTCCTAATGCTAATGACGCAATTGAAATTCGACCTCCATCCAAAACTTTTAAAGATTGTACAAATCCCTCTCCTACTTCACCAATCACTTGGTCTTTATGCACTCGGCAATTATCGAAAATCAACTCCGTTGTTTCCGAAGCACGCATTCCCAATTTATCTTCTTTTCTTCCAGCTGAAAAACCAGGTGTTCCTTTCTCGATAATAAAGGCGGTCATACCATGAGAATCTCCAATCTCTCCAGTTCGTGCGATGATCACGGCCACATTTCCTGACTTACCATGTGTAATAAAGTTTTTAGCTCCATTAAGCACATAATGATCTCCGTCCAATACAGCTGTAGTCTTCATGTTTCCAGCATCAGATCCTGTATTTGGCTCCGTCAATCCCCAAGCTCCAATCCACTCGGCAGTAGCTAGCTTTGGTAAATACTTTTGTTTTTGAGCTTCATTTCCATGTTGAAGAATGTGTCCGGTACATAATGAATTATGTGCCGCAACTGAAAGTCCAATGGACCCACATATCTTGGAGATTTCAGAAACTACGGTTACGTATTCCTGATAGCCCATACCAGATCCTCCATATTGTTCAGGAACCAACACTCCCATTAAACCCAATTCTCCTAATTTCTTAAAAACTGAAATTGGAAACTCTTGTGATTCGTCCCACTCCATCATTTTAGGACGTATTTCTCGATCGCCAAAATCCCGGATCATTTGGGCAATCATGTCTTGATTTTCAGATACTGAAAAATCCATATTATAGCTCTTTAATTTGGCTGCAAAAGTACCAAAAAATGTGCAATTTCACAACTTCGATTCCATTCAATTATTCGACGTAAAAAGAAAATCAGTAAACGGTAAAATATTGGCTAGAATTAATCGTCTAAACAAATAAGGTCGTATTTTCGCACATCTGATCGTTGTTCGCAACTTCACATTGCATCAAAACCAAGCAAAGACGTCCTTATAGATTGATATAATAATCAACAGTTCTGTTTTGTCTAATGTTTTAAACAATTCAATTTCAGACAAGAAAATAAGGCTTAAGTTTAAGCAACAACATTATTTAACAAACACGCACAATGGGAAAATTTATATGGTTCATCGTTCTAACTGGATTATTTGTTGTCTTTGATTTCTATGTTTTTCAAGGATTAAAATCAGCACTTACAACCTCAACTCCTGGCTTAAGACGTTTCGTATCCATCGCTTTTTGGAGTTTGACAATTATTACTTTGATTATTTTGGGGATTGGAATATTTACCGAAAGAGGTTCTCTTCCGCGCTGGTTTTACAATTATTTCATGGGCATTTTTGTAATGCTCTACTTCGCAAAAATCTTAGTGGTCACTTTATTGTTTGGTGAAGATATTTGGCGCGGCATCCGTTGGATTTATGGAAAAGCTTCGGGTTCTGAAAAATACGATTCTTCTAGAAGTGCGTTTTTTGGCCAGCTAGCATTGGTTGCCGGAGGAACAATGGCCGGAACCTTTATTTATGGTATTCTGAGAGGTGCATTCAATTATAATGTCATTGCTCAACCTATTACGTTCCCAAAACTTCCCAACAGTTTTAACGGCTTTAAAATTGTTCAAATTTCTGATTTACACGTAGGGAGTTTTGCCTCAGAGCGTCCATTGGAAAAAGCTGTTGAATTAATCAATGCGCAAAAACCTGATTTGGTCCTTTTCACTGGAGATTTAGTAAATGATCGTTCCACTGAAACGAAGCCTTTTGTAGAAACGCTTTCTAAAATTAAAGCGACACATGGAGTCTATTCTGTTTTAGGAAATCATGATTATGGAGATTATGTAGAATGGCCATCGCCTGACGCAAAAAAAGAAAACTTAAACAGTTTGATTCAAATTCAGTCCGAAATGGGTTGGAAAGTATTGATCGATGAACATGTGAAAATCGAAAAAGATGGAGCATTCATTTCATTAATCGGAATCCAAAATTGGGGAGCTAAAGCCCGATTCCCAAAGTATGGTGATCTTTCCAAAGCTTATGACAATATAGAATCTGATTCAGTTAAAATATTGATGTCACATGACCCTTCGCATTGGGGGGAAGAAGTAATAAAAAAGTTTCAAGATATCGATCTTACCCTTTCCGGTCACACACATGGCATGCAATTTGGTATAGAAATACCAGGTGTTATAAAATGGAGTCCAGTAAAATACGTTTATAAAGAGTGGGCAGGTTTATACAAAAAGGGTACGCAACATTTGTATGTCAATCGAGGACTTGGGTTTCTAGGATATCCTGGGAGAGTTGGAATTAGTCCTGAAATTACCGTATTTGAATTGAATAATGCTTAAATTTGCGTTAAGGAAGGAAGAGTCGAAGTAGTACTATGAAAAAATCTATTATTTATTCGTTGGTGGTAATCTTGTTAAGTGGTACTACCTTAATGTTCACATCTTGTACTTCAGGGAAATCTGGAAACAGTGCAGTGGATAAAAGAAAGCAAGCAATGGGGAAGCGCAAGATGAAGAAAAAGTCTTTAGGTTGTCCTATGAAAGATTGTTAACAAGTATATAACCATTCATCTTCCTGTTTCAGAACTAATGGTACGTCTGAATTTATTTAACGTACATTCACTTTAGGTAAAAACACCTCTGCTAACATGCATCTTGCACTACCTCCTCCAAAATTTTCTACGGTGGCTAAATCCGAATGAATCAATTTGCCAAATCTTGATAATACTTGTTTTTGCTCCGGCAGAAAATTATCAAATGCTCTTGTCGACATCGCGATTAACTTTTCATTCCGTGGATTATTCAATTGAAGAATATTCCCACAAAAGTTATTCATTTGATTCATTGAGATTGGAATAACCGTTTTACCAGTTGCATCAAAAACTCGTTTCAAAAATTTTTGCTGCTTTTGATCTGGTAATGCATCCCAACAGATCACTACAAAGCCCTCTCCCACACTTAATAAAACGTTGGTATGATAAATATCGTTACCTGATTCATCTTTCGCTTCGAATGAGACTGGATGATATTTTAACTTCGTACACCATTCTTCAAAAACTACCCGATCGGTTCTTGGCGAAAGATTAGCAAATGCTACCCGGTAATTATGATCCAGTACCATACTTCCCGTTCCTTCCAAAATTTTATTTTCTTTTTCGTTCGAGGTAAGATCAATCGTACGTGTTTTTAGAAAATTTTGCCCATGAATAAGGATATCTATTACATCTTCCCTACGTTCACTTCTCCGGTTCTCAGTAAGCATTGGATAGTATACCAACTCTCCCCCATGATGCATTGAAATCCAGTTATTTGGAAAGATTGCATCTGGTAGTTCTTCGTGTACTTGATCTTCAAAGACATAGATTTGTATACCATGTGAGCGTAATACATTCACAAAAGAATCAAATTCTTTTAATGCAAGCGTATTTAGGTTCCGATCGTATAGAAGTTCATGAGATTGTTGAAATGCATTAGATTCCGCTGTTTGTGGATTAAACCCAAAATGCTTTGGTCGAATCATTACAACTGAACTGGCTGCTTGATAAAGTCCTCCATCCAATTTAAGGTCAATATTCCAATCTGGATCTCGATAATCTTTCACTTCTCCCACTGTTTTTGACTTCAATAGATACTGTTTTCGATACATAACTGCCGCAATCA
The DNA here is from genome assembly GCA_965277185.1 of Cytophagales bacterium. Classification (GTDB taxonomy): domain Bacteria; phylum Bacteroidota; class Bacteroidia; order Cytophagales; family JAHDFW01; genus JAHDFW01. The sequence goes on from CBDICC010000027.1 coordinate 60,795, forward strand.
GGCCTGCTAAAAACCCCATGGAATGTCCTTCCCAAGATACTCCTTTTTGCGCTGGAAAAATCCCCCATATCATACTCCCATAGAAAACTGTAACCAATAACGAAATTGCTATAGAAATTTTATCCTTTCGAAAAATACCTCCAAAAAACAGAAAACTAAATATGCCATAAATAATTCCGCTGGCTCCAATATGGAAGGCTGGATTCCCAATGATCCAGACCATTACACCTGTAAACAAATAGATGATCAACAAGACTTTGTTGGCCAATTTATCATAAAAATAATAGAGTGCGCTTCCCAGAATGAGTAATGGAAAGGTATTGGAGAATAAATGCGAGTCATCGCCGTGAATAAAAACCCACGTAATAACCCCTTTCAACCCTGAAAAATCTCTTGGATATATTCCCCATCCCACCAATTTTAAATTTGATGCATTTTCCCACCATTTTATACTCCATAAAACAATTAGAAAAATTATGGGGTTCAGCATGCTCTTCCTTAACTTTTTCATTGCTTAAAACTAAAAATATTATCGTAATTTTGTGGTATTAATTACTCTTAATCCATTTACATTGTTTTAATAAGATAATATCGGATCATTGCAGAAGGTTGTACATATTCAGGACATAGGACTCGTCACCATAAAAAAGCATAAATCTGCTCGTTATGTAAAATTACGAGTTGTCCCAAACAAGGGCCTAATCGTAACGATTCCGGCCTATTGTCCTTATGCAGAAGCCTATCACGCGATTGAAAAACGACGGGGATGGATTATAAAAAACCTTTCTGCGATGCAGAAAATAGAGGAACAAACAAAATACACCCTCTCCCATTTCCCATATAAAACTTTTCGGCACACCATACATGTAGTAATCGAAGCTATTTTAGATTATGAAATAAAACGAAAAGGGGACCAAATTTACGTAGCCATCCCATTTACTATTCCATTTGAGAGTGAAGGGAATCAACTTTATTTTAAAGAGCTATTTGAGAAACTGTATCGAAAGGAAGCAAAAGAACATCTTCCTGCACGTACACGCTATTTTGCTGACATCTATAATCTAGAGTGCAATCGAATCACCGTTAAAAACCAAAAATCTCGTTGGGGCAGTTGCAGTAGTACTAATAATATTAATTTGAATTTAAACCTCATGAAGTTGCCAGAACATCTTCGTGATTATGTCATTTTACATGAATTGGCTCACACCATTGAAAAGAATCATGGAGCAGGCTTTTGGAAACTATTAGATACTTTTACGAATGGCAACGCTAAAACACTGGACAAAGAGTTGAATCAATTTAACTGGGCCATTCCTTAAATCCCGTTCTCTTTAGAATTTTTATGGGGACTTATTTCGCTATTAGTATAGTAGGGTTAAATCAGATTCATTTGTTTTGTAACTGTACGGCAATGGTTGTGTAACAAATTTGAATATTGTATTCTACAAGATCATTTGTTTTAGCCCTGAACTTTAACTAGGTTTATCCTATTGGATTATCGTATTTCACTTTACTTCTTATCTACCATGAAAAAATCAATTTACTATGTACTCTTGTTGTCTGCAAGTGTAGCAATTTCGTATTCTTGCGGCAAAAAAGGCTGTACGGATGCGACTGCAACCAATTATGACAGTGAGGCTAAAAAAGACGATGTGAGTTGTCTTTATGAAAACAATACAACACCTGATTTGAGTGTATTGGAAAGTAAATTTTATTCAAGTGCGACCACATTCAGTTTTGATGACAATAACATCACCATAACATCCACCGGTGAACCTGATCATAAAAGTATGTATTATCCTACCTCCCATGCTTTATACGAAGCGTATACTGAATCTGATCCCGATTTTAAACAAAACCCCAATTCCATTGGAACTCAAAATTTCACTTTTACAATTCCAAGATATCCTGAAGAAGCTAGTACCAAAGCAGCTACTGATTTTGGTCCCATGGGTGTGGCGGCAAATGGAGTTGTGTTTTTCAATCAGGAAGCCGCTCCTGGAGATGACATATTAGACGAATTATGGACCTTTGATCAATATGAAGGACATCCAAACGGTGCCGATATCTATCATAATCACACCGAACCTGTGTACTTAACATCTACCTTAGGAAATGATGCTTTTCTTGGATTGTTATTAGATGGGCATCCGGTGTACGGACCTTATGAAAATGGAACAAAACTTACGAATGATGATCTAGATGACTATCATGGGCATACTAGTGCTACAGCTGAATTTCCAAACGGCATTTATCATTATCATATAACAGATGATCTTCCATGGATTAATGGAGGACAATACTATGGTACTGCTGGAACTGTAACGAACTAGTCAGAGATTAGCTTAAAAACAGTTCTAAATTAATCAGATAACGACTTTATATTAAAATTAAAATAAAATTTAGAGAAGGCGTGTTGTCATGGGATCACACGCTTTTTTCATGATTATTGCTTATCGTTTCCAAAATCAAAACTGACGTTTGCGCGTACTTAATCAAACGATTTCATCTAATGTTTTCGCAATCCAACATCATTTCATATTTGCTTCCATTATGCTTTTTGGGCTGGGCTTGCTCATCTGAGAACAAGCAAAAGGATATTGAATTGTTGAGCAGTAAAACTTCAAATGACTCCGTAACATCAGAAACATTCATTACAGATACGCTTGTGTCCTATGCTGACTCTGTGCCTTCCACGATAGTTTTAGAAGGTGACTCTAACTTATCACGGACAAAAAAAGGAATTACGCTTTACAAACATCAGCCGTACTCTGGCCATATCTTAAAATACTTTACAAATAATCAAGTCAATACCGACAAAGGTTATTTCGATGGATTCCAAGAAGGAAACGCTCTATCTTATTATGAAGATGGTCAGAAACGTTATATTCGGCCTTTTGTTCATGGCAAAAAACATGGAACGCACACCGGTTGGCATACAAATGGTGTAATGAAGTATCAATATTTTTTTGCTGCTGGAAAAAGTGAAGGTAATCACAAAACCTGGCATGCAAGCGGATTGATTTTTCAAGACCAAAATTACAAAGATGGGCATGAGTTTGGGAGTCAAAAAGTTTATAGGCCAGATGGGAAAATTCGATCCAATTATGTAATTCGGGAAAACGGTAAAAAATATGGATTGGCAGGGCTAAAGCGTTGTGACCCCGTTGAAACGGATAAAGAGCGTATTAAATGGTAGGAAAAAACGAAATAAAAAATCCTGAAAGCAAGCTTCGAATTCTACCTTTTGTCGTTCTTCTAGCAATAACAACCGTGTTCTTTTCATGCGAGGATCGACCCAACAACTCGAAATCAGATTTAAATGTGTCTCTTTCTAATCCAGAAGAAATTACTTCTGAAGAATCTATCCCACTTCCCTTTTACAATACGCCTGAATTTTCTCCAGAATGGATTAAAAAAAGTGATCCGAAATACGATAGTATCCATCGGGTTGGTTTTTTTTCTCTGCAAAATCAACATGGAAGATTCATTTCGAATCAATCGGTTAGAGGTAAAATTGTAGTTGCAAATTTCTTTTTCACTATCTGTCCGGGGATTTGCCCAAAAATGATGGGTAATATGCAAATACTTCAAGAGACATATAATGGTGATGACGGAGTGGCTTTTTTATCACATTCCGTAACTCCGTGGATGGATTCTGTCTCCGTTATGAAAGCTTATGCTGAGCGCAATGGCATTACAGCCCCTAATTGGCATTTACTTACTGGAACGAAGAAAGAAATCTACACTCTCGCGAGAGGTTCGTATTTTGCAGATGAAGGATTTGGAAAAAGTGTTACGCTCGAAAACGACTTTCTACATACCGAGAACGTGGTATTATTGGATAAAAAAATGCGGATTCGAGGTGTTTATTCTGGCACCCTCCCTTTGCAAATGAGACGACTTATAGAAGACATCGAATTACTAAAGCAAGAATGAAAGAATTCGGATTGGTAACACTCCAAATTCTTTCAATTCAAAACTTCACTACGAACGTAAATTTGTATTTACTTAAGATGGTTCGCTTAATAAGCCTTCCAATTGTGCTCTAATTTCTCCTGACGGTCTTGATGCACTTGCCTCTAATACATTCCCTTCTTTATCAATTAAAATAAACCGTGGAATTCCCGCAATATTATAATTTTTAACAATATCACTTGCCCAAGCACCATTGGCATATACTTGCGTTGAAGATGGTTTCTTTTTAACTAAATACTTCATCCAAGCTTCTTCATCATCGTCAATCGAAACTCCAAGAAATACCACGTCTTTCCCTTTAAAATCTTCTGCTAATTCCTGATAGTGTGGTGCTTCTTGCATGCAAGGTCCACACCAAGTTGCCCAGACATCTATGTACACATATTTTCCTTTCAAATCTTCTAAGGCAATTGTATTCCCCTCTTTATCCGCATAGGCAAAGGTTGGCGCTGGCTTTCCTTTTCTTAAGTGATCCCACTTGGTTAAGTTTTTCTGAATCACAGGCAGATACATACTCCCATCAAACTGACTTTTAAAACTGTCAAATGCTGCCAAATTTCCATCATTGGCTCCGCTATAACTCACTTCATCTTGCAAGTCATTGGCAAGCATAAATTCTGTTACCTTTTGATCACCTAAAATTGTTGCGTAATATCCGCTTTTCTTTTCCCAATCGTATTTGGATTCATCTTCTATTCGATCCATTTTGAAATAGATATAACTGGTTACAAAACTCACATAGTCCTCATCGTTCAAGGCACTCTGATCTGCATTATACAATCCATCCACTTTAGTTAAAAACCCCTCGGAAAGCATCAATTTCTCTGGTTCTTCTTCTCCTTTCCATTTTAACGCATATTGATTATAGGATTCGTAATTTACCATGGAAGAACCATAAGAATATGATATTTTCTTCTCAGCTAGTTCCACAAAATTTGTATTCTCAATACCAAAGGCGTATAAAAAATCTTTTCGAGCGTCCATCAATGAATCCATTGCTGCAACAAATGCTGCCTCCTGCCGACCATGATATAACCGGATTTCTTCCCGTGTCCCAACGGTTTCTTCCTGCTTACGCGCAAGATAATTATTTGCATTGGCCCCATTTCCGGAATAAGTAATTGTACTATCAAATGCATTCGCGTCCAACACAATATTCAGACTATCACCCGGAGTTACATACATGGATGTGTATTCTCCTCCACATTGGAACGTTGCAAAAACCGGTGTAGAAAGCTCAAATGAAATGCTAAATTCTCCCTGATCATTTACAGAATCCTTGGCTAATACAGAATCTTTTCGGGTAAATACATCAAACATGTAAGACAACTTTATTTTTTGTCCAGCTGCATTTGAAAACTTACCGGTCATTACAACTTTTCCTGGTACACTTTCTGAGTTGTTACCTGCATCACCTTTACCATCCGTATCTTGTTTATTACAACTTACTGTCGTCAGTGCGAACAATGCCGCTATAAATACTATTTGAATCTTATTCATTCTATGTTGTTATACTATACTAATTAAACCGTTGATTTTGATCGTTTAAATCAATCAAAAATAGAAATTATTATCAGGCCGAATACAATTAATTGCAAAAAATGGTTCAGATTCAATACTGTACAACGCGTATCTGGCTGTCATATTGACATCAAACCCAAGTTGGCAGTTATTTTGAAGTAACTAATCAGAATCTGTAATGAATATGGCAAAAGAAGACAAAAAACAAGAAGAAGAGGTTTTGAATGAGCAGGAAACTCAAGAAACCAAAGAAAACGGTCAAACTGACAACAGTGAAGACAGCGATGCTGACAATTCTACCGTTGAGGAGGAAGAAACCAATTCGGTAGAGCAAGAACTTGCCGAAATGAAAGACAAATATCTTCGTTTATTCTCCGAATTTGATAATTATCGTAAACGTACTGCCAAAGAGCGCATTGAATTAATGGGTACGGCCACAGAAGGACTAATGAAAGCATTGGTTCCTGTAATCGATGATTTTGAACGAGGTATGGATCAGATGCAAAAAGCAGACGATGTAAAATCGGTAAATGAAGGAGTAGAATTGATTTTCAACAAATTTAAGGGGATACTAGAAAGTAAAGGTTTGAAGCCGATGGAATCTTCGGTTGGACAGGATTTAAACCCAGAAATACATGAAGCGATAACTAAGGCTCCTGCTCCTGAAGAAAAATTGAAAGGAAAAGTAATGGATGAAATAGAAAAAGGCTATTACTTGAATGAAAAAATCATTCGATATGCGAAAGTTGTAATCGGATCTTAATTGAGATAAAAGATTTACAGCTCTAACTGTATAATTGCATAGAAATATTTATTTACTCGTTTCGTAAAATTTCAGTTGAAATGGACCAAATGAGTTTAATAATGAACACACACAATACCATACCATAATTAAGATGGCAAAAAGAGATTATTATGAAGTGCTTGGCGTAAGCAAAGGAGCAACGGAGCAGGAGGTGAAAAAGGCTTACCGAAAGGTTGCTATCCAATTTCACCCTGATAAAAATCCGGATAACAAAGAGGCGGAGGAAAAGTTCAAGGAGGCAGCAGAAGCATACGAAGTGCTAAGTGATGCCAACAAGAAAGCACGATATGATCAATTTGGTCATGCGGGTATGGGAGGTTCTGGCGCTGGATTTGGCGGCGGCGGCGGCATGAACATGGATGATATTTTCTCTCAATTTGGAGACATCTTTGGCGGCGGCGGTGGCGGCGGATTTAGCAGTTTCTTTGGAGGTGGCGGAGGTCGTAGAGGGGTTCGTAAAGGAACAAATCTTCGAATCAAGTTGGCTTTAACGCTAAAAGAAATAGCAGAAGGAGTTGAAAAGAAAATTAAGGTAAAAAGGCAAACGGGCTGCAACGATTGTGGCGGTAATGGAGCAAAGAACGGTACTGACGTGAGTCAGTGTGGAACATGTGGCGGAGCTGGACAAGTTAAACGAGCGGTTAATACTCCCCTTGGACAAATGGTTTCAAGTAGTACATGTCCTACTTGTAATGGGCAAGGAGAACAAATTCGATCTAAATGTACTTCTTGTGATGGTACGGGTGTAGAACATATGGAAGAGACCATAGATGTAAACATTCCTGCCGGAGTAGAAGATGGAATGCAGTTGAGCATGAGCGGCAAAGGAAACGCTGCATTACGTGGTGGAGCTGCAGGAGATTTAATCATCTTAATCGAAGAAAAAGAAGATAATGACTTACAGCGTGATGGGAATAACATCTTATATGACTTATTTGTAAGTTTCCCCGATGCAGCGTTAGGAACATCTATGGAAGTTCCTACAATCACAGGAAAGGCTAAAATCACCATTCCAGCTGGGACTCAAAGTGGAAAAGTACTTCGATTACGTGGAAAAGGAATTAAGGATCTGAATGGATACGGAACGGGAGATCAATTAATTCACATTAACGTATGGACTCCACGTACCCTAAGCAAAGAAGAAAAAGAAATGCTGGAAACGATGCGTGAAAGCGATCATTTCACTCCTTCACCTGGTAAATCTGAGAAAGGATTTTTTCAAAAAATTAGAGAGGGTATCTTTGGATAAATTTATCATTTTGGCGGATTAACTTCACCCAAAACAATTCGAAAATCATAGGAATGAGATTCTAGATATCAATTTATTTAGGCTCATTCAATCAAAATAACAAAAGGGTGCTAAAACTAATTTTAGCACCCTTTTTATGTATTAAAGAAGTTAGAATATTTTATTTATTCAGATTTTGCCAAATAAAGAACTGTTCTATTTTTGAATAATAAATCTGCTTGACGAAATATTAACTCCATCGAAATACTTAACAACATAGGCTCCACTAGGTGCTCCTGTCATATTAATCTTGGCTCCGTCAGAAGAAACATTAAACATTTCAACTACTTTATTTCCAAGCATATTATACACTACAAGACTGTTGTTGGCATTTGCCTCATCTTTACTCAATTGACTTTTGTCTTGAATACTTAAACCAATTGTTGAAATATGCGACCCTGATTCAATTGTTATTGGCAGTTTTGCCTTCTCTAAACCTGCTTCTTGCCCTTCTTCTCCTTGTTTAGCAACATCAATAAAAGGAGAGTCATATTTGGAAGATAAGATCTCGGCAATTCGAATTAAATGCTCGCATCTCATATCCAATTTATTATTTGGATCTTTATACGATATTCTTGCTACTTTGTCCAATTCCGGCATTGCAAGATTGTATTGCTTGCTTGAAAAATCTAAATAACTAGACTGAAACTTATCCTTCATACCCATTCCATCTGACACTTTCAAATCGCTACATACTCCATAAAGAATATCTCTCACATCCGGCTTACGAATTTTATGTTCTTCTCCAGGATTAGACGGACATCCACAACCAAATTCAGGTCTTCTAAAACATTGACCTAACTTGTAGTCAACAGGTACATAATACACATTCCCTAATCCATCATCCGCAGCTTTAGCCTGTATCTTACGATCCATATTAACCTCTACTCGGTCCGGATCTCCTCCGCCGTTTCCTCCGGTAGAAGTACACACTCTCGCTCGTAGTCTAGGATTAGGATTACCAATGTCCCAGTAATTACCACGTGCCATTATTTCTTGTGGAGCGGTAAGCGTATAACACAGACTCGCAATCTGACCGTTTACCTCTGCAACCTCAAATCGGTTAGGAATTGGTTTGCAGTCTTGGCAATTATAAGGTACGTTACTTACTGCATCAATATTTAAATATAAATCTCTTCCTTTAATCGCTAAATTATTATTAAGCATCCAAGCACATGAATAATTGTCTCCCATTGACAATAGGGAATTGTTGAAGTAATTACCATTTAATTCTACTCCTATTTTATTATAGGTAAACTCCGTTCTTCCCCTAAGGAACACATGACTATATCCTCCCAAAATTCCGTGATCATTACCATGTACCACCGTATGATTGTCCATATAAGTGTAAAACGTATTTAGCAAATGTAGTCCGATTGTATTGTATCCTAAATAACACTCATCAAAATTTAATTCAGTCCCACTATGAGATTCTATACCTGTACTACAATTTGTAAAATTGCTTTCCGTAAAATTCATTGCAAAAGAACCAATTGCATAGATTCCTTTTTCACATTCGTCAAATGAAGTGTTGTAAATATTAATTGCGTCTTGGCAACTGTATAATTCCAAACCGGCACCCATTTCATAAAAAGAAGAATGCCAGATTTCTAATCCACCTAGTGCATATCCTTTCACCTTATTGTTTTTGAAATTATGGTTGTCAGGTGCAAACGTCACATTGTTGAATGAATAAGTTTCATCTATGTTGACTGCTCTATTGTACTGATTCAAAATCAACTCTGCACCATCATGAAAACCTATTTTACAATCTAAAATTCTAGTTTGATTGGCGTCCAACCTTAACTGCACATCTGTCCCTACATGAAGTACTTCATCATTACGTCCTTTACCAGTTAACTCCATGGTTGTGTTGGCTCCAAATTCCATATTTCCATTATCATAAAAAGAAATAAAACCGTCTCCTCCATTGGTTAACACTGCATTATCTTCTACTTTCAGTTTACCATAAACTCTTAATTCTGCACTTTGATATACAGTAGAGTTTTGACCAATTCGTAGTCCTTTCAGCACATTACTATTTTTCAAAATAAGTTCTGCTCCTTCCTCTATTACTATTAATCCGTCATGATGGACTAGAATTTGCGCGTCGTTTTCTACAATTAATTTACTACCTGCCTGAACCGTTAGAACGGAGTTATCATGTACTTCTAGTGTAGAATTAGCATTCAATTTCAACGTGCTTCCATTCATAACTTTCACCTCCGATAAAGGTTCCATATGCATGTATGCGCCATCAGAAATGGTCATTACCGTCGGTCTAACAAAATCTCCAGAACCTGTTCCAAGTTCCAATCTTTTGTTTGCCGTTTCACTTTTATCGATTTCCAATATAACTCCATTACCTACATTTAAATCAAGGTCAAGAGCTGCCCCTGGCACATCTTGTACTATAATTTCGCCTGTATATCTGGTATCCTCCCCTACTTCAGTATCATTGAATTTAATTTCAAGAGTCATTTCATGTGTTGAACTATTAACCGATGTCACTTCTATGCTGATCCCATTAAGGTATATTGGAGATACTTTATCATCGTTTTTATTATATGTCTGATAATTGGTGACAACTGCTTTTTCTCCAAGACCAATTTTTTCACCAGGCTGAAAGCCAATGTTCGTACCTAAAATGTCAAAGATATTGTTGCCATCTAAAATCAAAGGTTTAATACTTTCGTTGTATCCACCGTTTCCACCTGCATTATATGTAATGTTCCCATCTGGACCCGAGCCATCATAGTCAATTCTTGTTTTGGTAGTTAAAGTGGTTCCGGATAACGGATTTGGCTTCTTTTTAGTTAGCTCCACAGTACCTGCATTAAAATAATGGCTTGCCGATACTACTGAATTATTTACGCTTACATAATCATGTCTTCCAGCAGCAGATAATACCTGCATTCCGTTTGGATTAGAAAAAGCACCTGGCACATTGGTATGTATCCGTGTACTTCGACTTTGCTCTTTAAATGCAAGTAACCCTCTAGGTGCTGCTGTAAACCCATTAGCTCCAGTTCCGTAATATCTTAATCTATTATCAAATGTTGCATCTACTCCTTGATGATTTTCCAGCCAGAGATATTGGTTCCCACCGGTATGGGGTATTTCAATACGTATTGCATCACCCGTAGTTACGTAATCTCCTAATACATAGGTGCCGTTTTCAGCAACCGTTCCTTTTAGATCATTTTTTATTTCAATCCAACCTACGTACCAACGTTCAAAGGAATTTGCACAATAAATTTGTTTTAAATCTTCAGTCAACATTCCCCAACCGTAGTTTGTTGTAAAATGTGCTCCGTGTGTATTGTTGGCTGCAAAATTGTGTGGACATCCATAAAATTGGTGTGCTAGTTCATGTAAGAAATATTCTTTTTGAAAACTTGCATCGTGCATTCCTGTGTACAATGAAAACCCAGAGGAACTTTGAATTTTGTATTTATCTCCGTTTCCCTTCGTAAATTCATAGTTAATATTCGTGCTTGCTATACCATTAGCAGATACTCCTGCTAACCCAGTTGTTCCAATTGGATCATTGGCATCGTCAAAACGCCAAGAAATCAATGCATAATCTACTATTCCATCTGCTGCTGCAGGAAAACTATTGTCTTCTTCATAATTAGGGTTGTTTTTTCGTTGATCTACTCTGCTCCAATCATATAAGTCAACATATTCAGCCTGGATTTTATCCATCACTTTCTTGGTCAATGCCCGATATACGGCATGTTTCCCCTGTGAAGCTAACAAAGCCATATCCGCTGGTGTTACCTCTACATTCACTCTTACCGGGAATACGTCGTACACAAGCTGAAATGGACTTGAGCTATGCTCACTCATTTGATAATAAAAATTCGACAATGAATTATCCGTATTAGATTGCTGAAAACCGGTATAGTCTGGATAAAGTACATCATCATAATTTGGCAATGAATTACCAGCTCCAGAACCTGAACCATCATCATTAGGCCAAAAATCATTCGCACCACTTGTTGTATTTGCATCGTTGGTAAAACCTGCACAAATAATCAACATCCTCATCTTGCCACGAGGGGTGAATGCCCCTCCAAACCTCGAATCCTCCGGAGACTTATTAGTTCCATTGTAGCTGGCTATATGCTCGACACCACAATTATTTTGCCCAATTACCCATGTAGGCAAAAGCAAGGATAGCATAACTACCCCACGTATTAACATTTTCATTTTGATATAAATTTAGTTGAACGTAATTGTTTAAATTAACGATTTCGATGGATTTTCTTAATTCCCATCAACGTATTGTTTGCATCGTATATTTGTAAAAAATATACTCCATTCGTCAATGGAGGTATATCTAGCTTTATTCGATCAGATTGTAAGACTTCCGTTTGTAAGATCGTTTTTCCAGTAATATCTGAAATCACTACAGATCTTTCTTTTGTTTCATCAAATTGGATTAGTAATTCATTATCAAAGGGATTAGGATAAACCAATGTTCCCAATTTTTCCTTTGCATCAATAGATTGTATATAGGAAGTTGTATCGTATAAATTGAACGTCACATTAAGTCGAAATTCAGAAATAAACGGATAATTGGCATACTGATCAGCGCACACACTTACTGGACTTTGAACAATGACCGTAACGCTACTATCATTGAATTCTTTTGGATCTGAAGAACTATAATCATCGACCAACCAGTACCAATCCAATCCAGATCCAACAGATCCAAAAAAACCGTTTTCACTGGTTATACTAGCATAAGATAAATTAAAAAGATCCGAACTAAAGTCAAAGTCAGTAGCATCCCACGACAATCCTACCGAATCTCCTGCACCCACCGTTGCTGTATCCATAAGGATGAAAAACTTAAATTCCGTATTATATACATTCGGATAATAGCCTTGTTGAACAGTTCCCAATGGGTTCTCGTCAAATCCAATGGTGTTTCTGATCAAATTACCGCATTGTGATGTTGCACTATCAATTTGTATTATCGAATCGAATGAAATGATCCGCAATGGAGCTGTATTTCCTGAATCGTCCAACAAATCTAATCCACTTTGAAATCCAAATGCACCAAGACTGTCACAACCAAACCATACCGTATCAGAAAAACCATTCGCACTTACGATGAATTTTGAATTCCAGGGCTCTACATTTTGAGCAAATAAAAAATGACATTCACCAAAAACAAGAGACACTATTATTAATATATGTTTCAAATAACGATGATTATCTTTTTGTTTGTTGTTTAACATCCGATTTATGCTCTTCCTATGTATTTCGATTTAATGCTTATAATATATTCTATAAAATTACAAGCATATTCAGCAATAGCCAAATGCAAACACGATAACCTTGTGAATGGTACGATTGTCAACATAAGTGGTAAACTTTATCTGATAACTGGTAAAAACTATTTTAGTGAATTTCAAATATCAAAAAGTATAGATTACTCAGATACCTTCAAATTTCGTTCTTATTTCTCTTCAATTAATGTAAGTTAATAATTTCATGCTGCCAATTAAAAGGGCTTAATATCTACCATAAACAAGATAGCCTTACTTAGAGGAGCTTCAAATTCAATTCTTTTTGTATAATTGTAGTTGAAATTAAAATCACCCTTGTTAACTAGAAGTTATGAAAAACACAATTCGTCCTATTATTCTGGCTCTTATATTAAGCATCCCTTTTGTTGGAATTGCACAAGATAACGCCAAGCCGAAACCTAAATCAAGCGGTCATGATAATTATCGATGGGAAATTGGATTGAATGGAGGGGTCAACCTCACCAACGTACAAGGTTTTGATCACAACAATATTGATCCAAGAATTGGGCGGCTTTATGGAATGACCGTAATTTATCATTTCAGCAAAGTAGTTTCTCTTAAAACCGATATTGACTTTGAAAACAAAGGTTGGGTCTTAAATAATTATGAAATTAATACACCAGACGGATTAGGAGGACAAACCCCATCTCTTCAAAATATCACTCAGAATTTAGATTACTTTGATATTCCTGCGTTTTTACATATTGGATTTGGAAGAAAACTTAAATTTGACATCAATTTTGGCCCGTATTTCGCATTTCTAGTTCAGAATAAAGCATTCTACTTAGATGGGGATGGTAATGAGGTACAAGTAAATGAAGCGGCTTTCACAGGTTATAACAACTTCGACTTTGGATTGACCTATGGTGGTGGAATTGACTACGCTATCAGTGATCGAGTTTCGTTTGGATTTGATGTGCTATACGAACAAGGTTTGCTCGCCATCAAAAGTGGTAACATCAAAAATCAATCATTGGATTTTGATATTGGAGTGAACTTTCTTTTCGGAAAGAAGAAATAACAATATTTAGGAAGCATCAAAGATCCAATGAACAAACTGAGTACGTTCTCTTTACTGACTCCTTAAGGTAAATCACGCTACCTTCATTAACTAGCATAAAAAAAAACGATCAATTGCATTTTAAATGACGCAATTGATCGTTCTTATTATTCTTTCGATGCAAGAATTTCAAATAAACCTTACATCCGACTTCAGATAAATTTTATATCGTTATATCTGACCTGTTTCTGGTTCGGCTTCTGCTCCTATCATAGCACCAATTTCTTTATCAATATGATAAAGTCCTTTTCCATCCGATCCAATAATCTTAAACAAATCTAAAATTGTACGCATGGATTTTTCTTCCTCGTGCTGCTCTGCTACATACCATTGAAGGAAATTGTGTGTAGAGTGATCTAATTCTTTCAAACAAAGGTCCACCAACTGATTAATCGCTTTAGTAACCATTTGCTCCCTTTTTAAAGTGTCCTTAAAAAGTGCTTCTAACGATTTGTAATCATCATTATGTGAAACTACATTGGGCGCCAACGCTCTCCCCCCTGCATCATTAATATAGGTGAATAATCTCAACATATGATCTCGTTCTTCTGCCGATTGAGCAAATAAAAATCGAGCACTGTTGGCAAATCCACTTGAATCAGCCCAAGAGGCCATTGCTAAATATGCGAACGAGCTTTCCGCTTCTAGTTGAATTTGTTTATTCAACGCTTTTTCCATTTTCTTTGATAACATCCTCTTTCTTACTTAATATTCTTTTTATCAATATTTCACCTTATATCACACCCTATTTGTTGTTTTGACCAAATTGCTATTATACACGATCTTGATCGATGAGAAAGCAACTTGAGTGCTTGAGTGCATTACAACACAATAATAGGCATTTTCTATTTCAATTCCGAAATCAAACTAATTGGAACAATTAAAATTTAACATTTTACAAGTTTTTTATTGCTTCAGCAATTCTCCACGAAGCTTTTCCATCCCATAATGGAGGAACACTACCTTTTTTATACGTGCCATTCAATATGGAATCGATTGTTTCCAATACCTTATCTACCTCCAAATTAAGTAATGTATTTGTCCCTAATTCAATTGTGCTTGGTCTTTCCGTATTTGGACGTAGTGTAATACAAGGGACTCGTAAATAAGTGGTTTCCTCTTGAATCCCTCCACTATCGGTCAAGCAAAACGCGGCGTTTTTAACCAGGTTTTGAAACTCCAGGTACCCGATAGGTGGTGCCAAAATAATATTTTCATTTGCTTCAATTTCATTCATCAATCCATGTTTTTCCAGGTTTTTTCGTGTTCTGGGATGAATTGGAAATACAATTTTTAAATTCTTTGTGACGCGATTAAAAATCGTTAATACTTTTTCTAATTCTTCTTTTACGTCTACTGTGGCTGGCCGATGCATCGTAACGAGACAAAACCCACTCTTTTCCACGTTTAATTCCTGCATAATGGCGCAGGCCTCAATTTCTTTTTGAAAGGCGAAAAGTGTATCGATCATAGTGTTTCCTACAAAAAACACTTGTTCTGCCTTTTTGCCTGCATCCTTAAGGTGATCCAATCCACTTTGCTCGGTAACAAAGAAATAATCCGTTATCTCATCTGTTAATATTCGATTAACCTCCTCCGGCATACCGCGATCAAAGCTTCGCAACCCACTTTCAATATGCGCCACTTTAATTCCCATTTTATATGCTGTAAATGCGGCAGAGAAGGTCGAATTCACATCTCCTACTACACAAACTAAATCAGGTTGAACCTCATTAATCACTTTCTCAATTCCTTTCATTATTTCAGCCTGCTGCGTTACAGTAGAACTTGTGTCAGGTTCAAATTGAAAGTCGGGCTTTGGAATTTGAAGTTGATCAAAAAAAACAGCACTCATATTAGTGTCAAAATGCTGCCCAGTATGAACCATATAATGATCTACACCTCTTGCTGCAAAAGCGTGATGAAATTGGGTTATTTTTATAAAATTAGGACGGGTTCCTACTACTGTTAATACACGTTTCATAGCACAAAAAAAAGGGATTCAATTGAACCCCTAACTTACTTAAAATTTTGAAATACCGATTTAATAACTACTGATATTGCACGGAATTATAATACTTCTTCTTTTGTTTACCTGCCCTCGTCTGGCAATCCGGTTTTTTTCTACACGAATACATTCCGATCGCTCCTGCAAGAACTAACAATGCTATTACTTTTTTCATGTCAATTAAATTTTGCCTTCTCTATACTCCACATTTAATTTTCATAAGGTCGCTCCCCCTATGCAAATTGTACCTTTCTTAACTCTTTATTATACAATACAATCTGTATCTTTGTACGTCGATTACATAAAATAGTTACAATCAGATCAATACATGGATTCAAATTCGGATGATAAAACAACTTCAGTTGAGCAACTTGGAGAGTTTGGTTTAATCAATTTACTGACAAAAAATGTGCAGCAGTACCTCCCTTCAACGATTAAAGGAATAGGTGACGATTGTACCGTCATTGAAAAAAATGACGAGGAATATAGTATTATTTCCACCGATGCAATGGTAGAAGGGATTCATTTTGACCTGCGCTACGTACCTCTTAAACACCTAGGATACAAAGCATTGTCTACTGCTATTTCTGACATTGCTGCCATGAATGGAATTCCTGCTCAGGTATTAGTAAGCATTGCCGTAAGTTCTAGATTTACCGTTCCTGCTTTAGAAGAAATATATGAGGGAATGAATAGTGCCTGTGAAAATTACAAAGTAGATTTGGTTGGTGGAGACACCTCCTCCTCAAGGGCTGGTTTAATGATTTCCGTAACAGTAATCGGAAATGTCAAGAAAGATAAAATCGCCTATAGAGGGACCGCTTCCAAAGGAGATTTAGTTTGTGTTACAGGCGATTTAGGAGCTGCCTTCCTTGGATTACATCTTTTAGAACGTGAAAAAGAAGCGTTTTTAGAAAATGATCGGATGCAACCACAGTTAGATGCTCATAAATATTTATTGCAACGTCAACTGCGACCAGAGGCACGAACGGACGCTATTTTTGAACTAGATGAATTAAAAATTGTGCCTACTTCGATGATAGACATTTCAGATGGATTGGCTTCCGAAATTTTACATTTATGCAATGAATCAAATCTTGGAGCACAATTGTATGAAGACAAAATTCCTATTGCCAATGAAACCTTTAATGCCGGTGTGGATATATTCAAAATTGATCCTATTACCTGTGCTTTGAATGGTGGCGAAGATTACGAACTTCTGTTTACCGTTAAGCAAGAAGATTACGACAAAATAGAAAATCACCCTGAAATCTCTATTATTGGCTTTATGGCGGAGAAAAAAGAAGGTGTTCATATGATTACCAAACAAAATAATGTGAAGGAAATTACCGCACAAGGATGGGATCATCTTCGAAAAAAAGATGAATCAAAATCCTAACTGATGAATTGAAGTTCTGACCAAAAACTAAAAAGCCCGCTATGAAACGATTCGTTACACATAGCGGGCTTTTTTTATGCATTTACAAAGTGGACAACTAAAAATCCAGTGCTTGAATCAAATCTGCTTTCAAATCTTCAACATCCTCTATTCCTACACTTAATCGAATCAATGTCTCACTGATCCCTAGTTTATCACGTTCTTCTTTTGGAATGGAAGCGTGCGTCATTGAAGCCGGATGATTTGTTAGTGACTCTACTCCTCCTAAAGACTCTGCAAGCGCAAAAACTTTTGTAGAAGATAAGATCTTTTCAGCATCCTCATATTTGTTACCTTTAAGCGTAAAAGAGATCATACCGCCAAAATCACGCATTTGTCGTTTTGCTACATCATGATTTGGATGATCCTCAAAACCAGGCCAGTATACTTTATCTACTTTTTCATGGACACGCAAAAACTTGGCGATAATTGCTCCATTTTCACAAGTTCTCTGCACTCTCAAATGCAACGTTTTGATTCCTCTTAATACCAAAAAGCAATCTTGAGGACCAGGAACAGCGCCTGAAGCATATTGAGCAAAATAAATTTTCTCTGCTAAATCATCATCAGTACATATTAGGGCTCCCATCACTACATCTGAATGTCCACCCAAGTATTTGGTTACGGAATGCATTACAATGTCCGCACCAAGATCTATTGGGTTTTGTAAATACGGAGAGGCAAACGTATTGTCTACTCCTAATAGTAACTTGTGTTTTTTAGCAATGTTTGCTATTTCCTCTATATCAACAATTGTCATCATTGGATTTGTAGGTGTTTCTATCCAAATGAGCTTGGTATTATCGTTGATTAAAGGTTCTATATTTTCAGGATTGGTCATATCTACAAAATGGAATTTTATTCCAAACTTTTTGTAAACCTTATCAAACAAACGATATGATCCTCCGTACAAATCATTAATGGATATCACTTCATCACCGGGCTCCATTGTTTTAAGAATGGCATCAATTGCCGCCAATCCACTTCCAAAACAAAACCCATGTTTTCCGTTTTCTAAAGTGGCCAAACTCTTCTCCAACGCAGTTCGTGTTGGATTTTGAGATCGTGAGTATTCATAACCTTTATGTCCTCCTGGATGTGTTTGAACATAAGTAGATGTTTGATATATAGGCGTCATTATTGCACCTGTTGCAGGATCCGGATCCACGCCTGCATGAATTGCCTTTGTGGCAAATTTTGCATTTTCGATTTTCATATCTTTATCTTGTTAATGAATTTATCTTGATAGCCCCCAAACGAATAAATCGAGATTTATTCGCCTTTTCTGCAAAATAAGAAATAGTGTATTCCCATTTGCATCGCAATACAAAAATATAATATACCTCCTGATATACTATTTTTTTGTAATTAAATAATCAAAACGATAGTGTGCATATGGTAGATGTGAAGGTTGTTCAATTTTTCTTCCAACCAGATTCAGATCTTTACAAATTTTATCTAAATCATTCGCAGACCAAAAATTACCTGTTTGATCCAATCCCAATCCATATTTGATTTTGTACTTCCATTTGTTTAAGCCTTTTCCAGCAAATACATATTGTCGGGATTTATCAGGGATATCACCAATAAAAAACATTGCTCCAGGTTCTAACGTAGATTGTACCTTATCAATTAATGCTGTCCCCTCTTTTTTAACAAAATATTGAAATGCAAAAAGCAACAACACTACATCTGCTGATTTAAAGGAAGATGAATTCATCTTTAATACATTGGTGTATTCAAAATGCACCTTCTCATTTTCAAAATTTTGTTTGGCTATTTCAATAAGCGATTTTGAAAAGTCTACTCCTTTTATTTCATTGTAATCTTGTGCAAACGAACTGGTTAACATTCCATTTCCACAACATAAATCAATCAATTGTTCTTTTCCTGCATCCTTTATACATTGACGTACATGATCCAGGTAGCTTTGTATTTGATCTAGGCGAAGTTCTTTGTTGTCTTGTGTTCGTTGAACCTGACTGGACAAATTACCTTCTGCTTGAATCTTTTTATTCCAATATGATTCCCAGTCCATCTATGCTTGTTTAAGCTATGTTTTGTAAGATACTCGTTCAATCCAACTCAGTGATTTTAAGCAAGCATCTCTGTTTGAATTCAGAGATATTAAAATGTTTTTTAAGCTTGCTTGGTGCTGGCTACATATCCTGATCGTAACTCCAATCCAACGACAATTATAGTCCCTAAGATCAACCAAGCTAAAAGCCCTACTAGAATATACAATTTCAACGAAGGTCCAGCTTTAGCTTTAGCAGATTGAGAAAAACTTGTTATCTGAAAAAAACCTTCATTACTTCCCTTCTGAAATTCATATTTACGCTTATTCTCACTAATCAATGCATGCACCTCTGCATATTTAGCCACATCAAATTCAATTCCACTTTGAGAACTATTCCCCAATGGAATACTTTTTAGACTATCTAAGTAAAGTAGATTGCGTTCAAAATCTTGAATGGTATGTTCTAATTTCAGATCGTTTAGTTCTTTTACTCTTCTTACTTCTTTGTTCAAATTCAAATAGCGCGTCAAACCTGCTTCGATTGTCTCCATTTGTGTGACATCATATACCGATAACTCTATTTCAACTCCCTCCGTACTATGTTGCATTTTTTTTCCTGAAATGGATTTAATCATTTGCATTTGTTTTACCGAGATACTAAACTGCTGTGCAAGCGATTTCCAATTTCCAGCATTTATTTCATCTTGCACATTGTTGACTAAATATACCCCTTCTACGCTTTTAACCAGTTTACACAGATAAAGAGCTTTTGATGTATAATAGGGCCTTGCTTTAAGATATAGGGTTACGGAGGCTCCCAATATCAACAATAGCAATACAATAAGAACCCAAATTCTATTTTTGATTATGGTTATGAGATTGTTTGCAAAATCTTGTCCAGATACACGTTCCATCTACTTTTGATTAATTAAGGGCCTTCTATGATCTGCAAATAAAAGTGAAAAAAAGCAAAAAAGCATCATTCCTTTATTTCTTTCCAAAATAGATTCGGTAAACATAGATCCTATGCTTACCAACAGAATGAATATCATAATCCAGTTTTTCTCCTTTAGTCCTATTCGCAGCAAAAAGAACAACATGGATCCAAATATTAAGAATCCTATGATGCCATGCCGAATTAAAACTGTTAAAAACTGGTTATGAGAATTATATTTTCGTTGCACTCCCAATGAAAAATCATCTTTTATAAATTGGTTAATCAACTCCGTTTCATCGTCACCCGTGCCCACGCCATACCATAAATTTTGACTAATTAAGGTTATGGAGGATTCCCATTTTTGCATTCGAACCGAGGTGCCTGCAAAATGAACCTTACTTTGATCCTTCTCAAAAAGTTCTGTAAAACGCTGGCTAACAATTTTGTTTTGAGACATTCCAAAGCCCACAATTCCTATTAATACGATGAGTACAAAGAGTTTCATGAATGCCTTCTTTCCTTCTTTAAAAAAATAAAGAATTACTCCTAAACCAAATAATCCAAGGAACAGAGCTATTTGAGTTCTTGCAGAAAGAAGAATCAAAAAGCCCAATAAGAATAGACCATTTAAGACTAAAACATATTTACCAATCGTTTTATTTCGTAATAAATCTACGATTAAACACATAGCAACCAATACATACATTGCAAAATAGATTGGTTGAAAATGAAGAGGCTTGACTAGCAATTTGTATGTGAAGAACCAGTGATTAAAACCTCCAAATAATCCTCTTTCTAATATATTATTGTAAAAAGCCCATCCCAGACAGTAAACTGTTGCAAGTGTTATAGAAGTAACAAATACAATACTATAATTTCGGTTTTGCTTAGACGTTTCGGATTCTGATGCAGACGCTGTCGATATGCCGCTCCCAAAGAGTACTATTATTGTTGGAAAGATTAAATATCCTTCCAAAATTTTGAACCCACGATCTACATTTTGGGAGTACAACAAACCTATCCCAAGTAGTAAATAATAGAGAAACAATAGAATTACAACAGGGTTTTTAACAATACTCCGAAGTGTGGCTGATCCTGCTTCAATACTTAAGATTAATGTAATTACAGTGGCAAGAATAATTGAAACATTCACTCCAGCGATTGAAAAAGGAAGCAATGCTACCGCTAACAATAACAAGTAATGCCTTATTTTAACACTTTGTGCGACTACTCTTTCCGGGATGAAGGACATTTTTCTATGAACAGGTTTTCGTACGTATTATTAATTTTCTCCCAAGTATACTCCTCTTTAATTCTGTTAATTGCTTTTCGAATCATCGCACTCTCCGTGCTCGTTTCTGATTCTTTATCAATGTTTACTACTTCCATAAGCAATTTGGCAATATCATCAGTTGACTTGAAGTAGTAAGCTGCGTCTTGAAGCACAGATTTATTAAACACATTATCGTTTGCACAAATTAATGCTTTGGATGACATCGCTTCCAATAAAGATGGATTGGTTCCTCCAACGGTATGTCCATGAAAATATAAATTTGAAAAATAACGTAGATCATTGAGCTTTTTCAAATCATAAATCCCACCTAAAAAGCGAATTCGATCGGCACCAAAAGCAAGATACTTTTGTTTTAAATATTCACCGTATTCAGTTTTGTGATTTCCTATTACGAGAAAAGGCTTTGTCGAATCTGCTTGAACCACTCCATCCAAAATTGTTTCAATGCTGTTTTCAGGTTCTAAACGTGCAATTAACATGTCAAAATCATGCTTTTGCAGTCCGTACTCAGCTAATGTATTTAAATCAAATGCATCCACTACATTCGCCCCGTACGCAATGAAACGGGACGAAACACTGTATTTTTCTTTTAGATATGCTTGAATCCCCAATGAATCTGCCACTAATACATCGCTGCTTTTGACCGCCAATTTTTCGGCCCACATCAAAAATCGTTGAACAGATCTGCTAAATTTTGATCTTCTCCACTCCTGTCCGTCCATGTTCGTAACAATAAGCGGTTTTGACGGAAGGAACCTATGAGATATAGAGCTGCTTGTATAGCCCAATTGTAACAATATGTCAAAAGATCGTTTTCGACTATCCCAAATACAGTTAAAATCATATAAAAATTGTCCTGCCGTACCTACTTTATCCTCTGGATCATGACAATGAATAATATGAACACCTTGAAAGGTTTTTTCCTGGTATGGATGGGTGTGAGAATTATAAACATATACTTCATGTCCTTTATTCGCCAGAAAAACACTTAAGTTTTCTGCGAATTGTTCAAACCCTCCGTAGTGGTTTGGAATACCTCTCGTACCCAGAATTCCAATTTTCATCTTTATCCGTTTTTTTCTAACTAACTATTCGAGCGTTGTCTTGTTCCAACTTTAAACCCTCCTCTTGGCCTGTATTATTCTTCTCCAGATTTAGCTTGATCAACACAATGGTATTAAATGTAAGCAAGGCAAAAACTTGATATTTCATAATTCCTGCATTGGACAATTCACAAAATGCCATGCCAAAATTAATAAAAGCCAGATACTTTAGGGGTGTTTCTGTATTTCTCAATTTATAATAATAAAATAGCGGCAGGAAATAAATAAAAATCAGTAGTGGAATACCGAAAAGACCATATTGCGATAAAATAGCTAGATAACCATTATGCGCATCAATCAAAACTGGAATCTCAAACCCATAATCTTGTTTTAAATAATTCCATCTGCCAACTCCAATTCCAACATAAGGTTGTTCTTCGATCATATTGAAGGAAGATTGAAACAAACTAATCCTAGTAATTAGCGATGATGTTTCAGCGTTTAATTCAAGATCAAATGCATCCTGAAATCCAGAACTAAAATCAACACCACTAAATTTACTGCTGAGTTCTACGAAATTAAAACGTTTGGGTAATTTTTCAGCCATTTCTACATAGCCCACTATTAGCATAAAAACTATAACAATAGCTCCAAAAGAGGCAAACCACTTTTGCTTGATTTTCGTAATAAACGTTACCAACAAAAGCATTAAAATAAAAATTAACAGTGCCATTCTGGTTTGTGTAAGTACAACACCAACCGTTCCCAAAAATATGGCTCCCCCTCTTAATGTGTATTCTATACGCCTGTGAGGTTTGTAAAATAGGATCATCATTACGATCATTTGCCCTAAAATATTAGCAAAAGTATTCAAACTTAATGTCCCACTTACCAATCTTAATTGACCGGCCAGAAGAGTATTTACAGTCGCCTCTATTACTAGAAATATGATTGAGATTGCAAAACCTGTAATAATTTGTTGCCCATATTTCAATATTGATTGTGTCGAACCTACTAAAAGAAACAAAAGGATTAAAAATCGATATTGAAATAGTCCTGCGATTAAAAGATGAAGCAACTCCACTTCATTCAACGAACTCTTTGCAAAATGCCACACGATGGAAATCCCCATACTTATCCCAACCAAAACAATCCAACCTGAAGACATCAATTTCCATTTTTTATTTGATAAGGCATTTTTTACAACTCCCAAGAATAAGTAAAAATCGATATGGGTAATAAAAGGAAACAATGCATTGCCGCGTTCATGGCTAAATCCCAAATATGTTCCGGGAAACAAGTCATTCACAGGCGATGGAAATGCGATTAAAATAAATGGTAGAAGAAGGAAATAGTATTGTTCCTTCCACAATCCAACACTACAAAACATTAAAAATAATGCAAGTGAAATATAGGTAAGAATCTTCGTTTTATCCCAGGAAACAGTTTGTTGTAGCAATCCTTCTAAACCAAAGTACGTAGCAGTAACCAGAATGATACTAGTAATTCCTATAAGAATTATTAAACACGGACGATATGAAATCAACTTATCTAACAAGGGCAATCAACCGTTTTAACACCTATCTTAATGAACACTTCCGTAATACGTTTATACACGTTTTCAATTGGATGACCGGGCACCAATGGTACATAACTTATCAATTCTAAATCATCTCCAAATGCGGCTTTCAAATTTATTAAGCTGGAAGAAAGCATCGATACAATATGTGTTGGTTGTTGAGATTCAATCAACAATTCCACTGGTTCAACGGATCGAATCACTTCATAACTCAGATTAATCTCTTCCGCAGTCTGTTCAAACAATCCACTCTCATCAGAAGGATGTCTTTTGTAAAATATCTTTCCTTTAAAATCATTCAAATCCTCCAGCATGATTCGATACATCGACTTCAATTGACTGTCATTCAATGATTTCAATCTTTGTCCCAAAATAATAACCTTCTTTTCAATATTTGCAGGTTTTAGCTTTTGTTTTCCAAGGGTTATCAATTTAAAACGTTGCGTTCCATCATATCCTTTCGTAAACTCTGGAAATAAAGAATAAACCCCATTAATTCGTTCAGAGAGCGTAGGACAGATATCTCCAACCTGTTTGTATTTAAAATTAAAGAGTCTTGAAAAGAGTTTTCTACGACGCAAATCTTTATCGCTCAATCCTATCGTATCTTTATAGTCGTAGTTCGTGAAATACAATACTCCTTCATAAAAAAGATTTAACTCTAGATTTGAGTATTTCGGTTTTAACTGATCATATACGTAGTACGGCAACAAGCCTCCAATATGAGGTATGTTAAAGGAAATTTCTAAACCACTTTCCCCTAATAAATGAAAAAGCCTTTTTATCTGTCGAAAATACGTGATTCGCTTAATTCCTCCTGGAATGGAAAGTTTCAAATCGAACAGATCAGGATTTTGCAACCCATAAACATCGTTGATCAAAATTACGTGTACTGCCTTTTCGTCCTTGCTAAAGTGTTCTTCTACAATTCGCTCGGCAATTAAACCGTGAAATCCGTTGTGGCAGATAAAAACATTTACACGCTTAGTACCTACTTCTTTAAAAAAGTTATGGAGATCATTTGAGTTCCACCAGTTCCCTTTGAACTTTTCTCGCATAAATAAACTTTAACAACCCAATAACAAAAAAACTACATGCCGATCCTATTGCGGCTCCTTTAACGCCCATCGAACTAATGAAAATATAGTTAAGCACAATATTCAATCCTGCACCAAAAAGCGTAATATACAACATTAATCGATCTTGCTTAAAACTGAAAAGTACATAGTGATACAAGTACGAAAGGTTCAGAATTACATTCGCCAGAATCAAAAAGTAAAATGCATCCAAATAATTGTAAAAATCTTCTTTTCCCAAATAGAACAAAATAGGTTTGATCAGAACTATTAGAAGTATGGCAAACAATACTGTTGCTCCAATCGTTTGAATCCCCATCTTTTTCCGGATACTAAAAAATTTCTTCCAATCTTTTTTATCTGCGTATTCCAATAAGTAAGGATAAAGCACTAATAACACAGCTGTTACTATAGCCATGTGAATCACACCAGAGATTTGATAAAAGAAGGTATAATATCCCACATCTTTTTTAGTCATCATAAAATCGATCATATAGCGATCTGAAAATTCAATCACTTTGTATGCTAATGTTGATCCAAGCAACAACAATGAAGTAGACGTGGCTTTTTTGATCCATTTCATGTCAATTTTACCAACGGTAGAACCTCGATATTGAACGAATAAATGGATCATACCTGCCAATACAGCCATCCCATTCCCTATTAACCAAAAAAACATGATGTTTTTCACAGTGTATAATTCTATTTCTAAAACCACCCATAAAAACAACAATATGATCGACCAAAAACCTGATTTTAAAAACAATAAAACATTCGCAAAAACCGGGTGTTTCAGTACCGTGAAGGCACGAAACAACTCCATCGAAAGATGTTCTGCAATGAGTACAGCATAAAACCAACCAATAAATTCAAAATCAATCATCCCCGAATAAAAGAGGATCAAAAGGAATGGAGCAAATAGCAAATACATCATTCCGTAAAAAACGAGTTGATTCCAAAGAATCGTAATCTGTCTATCTGAAGTAGCACCCACAATTTCACGTGAACTGGATCTATAAAAGTCAACTCCGATCACCATAACAGCCAATGTGACGGTAATACTTAAGATTCCATAGATTCCTAGGTCCTCGACTAGTAAAAACTTGCCCATGAAAAACAGCAATACAAACCGAGACAAAAGAGATGCTCCTTTTATAGATAAATTAAGAAATGGGGTAAGCTTTTTGAGCATGATGTTCTTCTCTTCTAAATCAAATCATAAATGTTCAATCCATAGATAGGATTAAGCATTCAATCCATCGACCATGTCAAATGAAAGAGGGGCTCCTTTTTCTATATCCATCGAGGCCGTTTTACTCAATACCTTTTCAAATTCTTTTGGATGCATTCCGATACCTGGTCGAAGTGATCGTACATTTTCCACTGTGAATGCGGCTCCTTCCTTAATATCTTCAATTGCAAAAAGAGATCGGCCCGGTTTAAAGCGGGCTATAGCAGATTTTGGCAAATCATATGTATCAGATCCCAACGCATCTTCTGCATGACGCACAGCCGTTACCATATCCTTAAATTCATGCGGCTCCAATGAAAACGCTCGATCCAGACCATTCCCGTTTCGATCCAAAATAAAGTGTTTTTCAATAATCTTGGCGCCTAATGAAACTGCGGTAACTGGTACTTCTATTCCCAATGAATGGTCTGACAATCCCGCTACAACGTCAAAATCATTTCTTAATCGTGGAATATTCAATAGATTCAAATCTCCATAAGGAGTTGGGTATGCAGTGGTACATTTCAATACTGCACATTGCGTATTTCCTTCGTCTTTGCACGTTTTCAGCGCAAGCTCTACATCCTCCTTTGTTGCTATTCCTGTTGAAAAGATCACTGGTTTTCCTGTTTGAGCAACACGTTTTATCAACGGAATATCCGTAATTTCAGGTGACGCAATCTTATATGCCGGAACGTTCAATGTTTCCAAAAAATCTACTGCAGATGGATCAAACGGAGAAGAGAAAAAATCCATTCCAAAATCCAACGTAATCTGCTGCAATTTCGCATGCCATTCTCGTGGAGTATATCCTTGTTCATATAGTTCATGCAAACGCATTCCTGCCCACAGACTATCTTCACGTGTTTTAAACCAAGGCTTATCACTATCCAACGCCATCGAATCTGGACTGAAAGTTTGCAATTTCACGGCATCTGCACCGGTATCTTTCATCGCTTGGATGTGACGTACGGCTAAGTCTAAATTTTGCTCATGGTTCGCCGACAACTCAGCTATAATATATACAGGGTGGTTATCTCCTACCCATGATTTGTTAATTTTAAATTCTGCGTTGTTCATATATATTCTTTACAAATCCTATCCAATCCAATCTTGTGCTCCTACGGTTCGTTCTTAAGAACGTTAAATTAGCTTACTGTAAAATAGCCAATCAAGTTTCTTCCTAGTCCCATTTCAGCATAAATAGAAAACAACTGATTTGCCTTCTCTACCGAAATCTCATCTAATAAATTTTCCCACTCTACTCGGGCAAAATGTACGGATTTGCCTTTTGACTTATCCTGAACATAGTTTGTATTTTCATTAAGCAAATGCATATCAATTGGAAAATCACAGGAAATATCCAATGCATTCCATCCGTTTTCAACGAAGATATTCTTTAATCCCTTGTAATTGAAATACGAAAGGTGATCCGGATATGCAATCCAAAATTCGCGATCGATTTTATTCTCGTTCATTAAATATGATTGCAATTTTGAAAAATCATTTGGCACTTCAACAATCAATACTCCCGAAGGAGTTAATATGTTTTTCAATTCCAAGACAAAATACTCCGGATCTAATACATGTTCCAATACATTATCCATCAATATCACATCATACTTCTCTTTTGACGCAAGTAGCTTGTCTAGGTTTTTAAACACATCCCCTTCCTGTACACACTTTGCAACTTGTGGGTTTATTTCATTGACCGCATTCAAACTAAACTCTAGCCCTTTCACTTCCATCCCCATATTTAGAAAGAAATCTAATGCCCATCCTTCTCCACAACCAATGTCCAAGGCACGTTTACCTTTCAATTCCATGCCAGCCATACGTTCTAGAATCTGACATTTTCGTTTCAATCGGTTCTGCAAAAAGGTGCGCTCCGCTTGCCCATATTCCTTTTGATACTTATTGAATTTTCGATCGGTCCCATAGTATTTCTCCGTGTAATACGCTTGCAATTCTTCCGGTGAAGGTTTATCCTTTACCTCTTTATATCCATATTTAGTATCGATCAATTCTGGAACCATCTCGCTATTATTCATATTTCGTTACTTAACGTCAATCTTCAATGCCTCTTTAGCCTCTTCTAGGGAGTTAATAAGATCATTTCGATCATTTCCTCCTCCTATTATTGCCGCAAATCGTCCTACACTATTTTGTAAATCAGGGATTATATCCCCTGAATGAATGTGAAAATGACAACTTTGAATTCCATTTACTTCCAACGCCTCCTCTTTCCCTCGAATTTCAATCAATTCTTTCCCACTTAATTCAGGATAATTGACACTTGTCAATAATTTAACCCCACTTGCCTTATACACTTTATTCTCACGTAAATCATCCACCTCAAAGTCAGCTCCCATCGATAACAAGATTTGTGCTTTGATCATATCTATGCCACTCAAGTTCATTGCCATTTCACGGTTATAGCCTCCTGGCATTCTTGCTGCAATTTCAATCAACCTTGCTCCATTTTCAGTAACTATTATTTGCGGATAAGCAATTCCATTTCTTAGACCAATAGCCTTTACTGCTCCTTTTGCTACTTCTATTACATCCTTTGCTTGGTCCGAAGAGATACTTGCCGGAGCAATATGCAATACCGCAATCCCAAAATGAGGTTTAGGTAAGGTAACGCGATCTGCAAGTGATAAGATACTTACTTCTCCTTCTTTCACAATCGCAGTTACGTTGATCTCAGGTCCTTCAATAAACTGGTCAATCAAGACCATGTCATCTGTAGAAAATTGTTTTGCTTCGTTAAATGCCCATTCCAATCGACTTAGATCTGCAATTACATTCGTTCCTCGTTGACCACTAGAATCACTAGGTTTTAATACCCAAGGTCCATCAAATCGATTCGTAAAAGCTTCCGCTTCTTTCAACGAAGCGATAAAGTCACGTTGAGGCATCGGAACATTACCTTGTTCCATTGCCGCTCGCATTGCTCCTTTATTAGTAGATTTAATAGCCGTATCTAGCGATAAACCAGGTAAGTTTAATTGATCGCATACATATCCAACAACCGGAACAGCCGTTTCAGAACAAACCGTAAATACTCCATCAATTCCCTGTTCTTTCGCAAGCCGTAAATTGCCTTCTTGATCATTCGTACTAACTACAAATGACTCGTTCGCCAATGCCATCCCCGGCGCATTAGGATTAAAATCACTTGTAATCACCTGATATCCTAGCTCCTTAGATATCTCGATAGCCGGAACTTGTTCTACCCCTGCTCCAATGATCAGTACTTTCTTTTGCATTCAACTTTTCAATTCGATTCTAATAAGTTCACCACTTCGTCCACGACTTTTTCCACGCCATTTACATTAATCTGGTGATTTAATTTGGTCACAAAGATAGTATTTTCAATCCCATTGCGCACAGTGTGTTGTATTTTCTCTACCATATCACCTACAACCGGTGGCTGATCAAAACTACCAAGATATTGAGTGTAATTTTCTGAATCCAAATAGATCGCGGATTCCTTTTCTCTTTCAGACGCTGCAAGGCAAAAAGCAGGAACTTGAAGAACCGCCATTTCCCAAAACGTTAGACCACAGGACACGATTCCAAAATCTACCGTTTCCATTAAGGATTCCATGTTTCTTACGTTCACCAACAATTCAATTTCCATCTTTGAATTCAGTGCCGCTACTTGCTTTTTGAGTTCTTCCACATGAGGATTTAATCCTCCCACAACTACTACAGCTCTCGTCACAATATCCTCCAAGCCTTCCAAGCTTTCCAATATCAATCCTGTAATATTGCTTGGATCCGCACCTCCAAAACATACCAAGACCGAATTCCCTTCTTTGCGGGATTCCTTCGAAGGTATATTTTCGACCCGAAACTTATCTTGGAGAATAAAATACTCTGGTCCTAATAAGGTTTTAGCAAACGATGCTGTTTTATAGTCTTGTCCAAAAGCCAAAATATTTTGATTCAACAACAGATCACAATGATACACCGGCTCATCGTTTACCGTCATAACCATCGTTTTGATATTTTTAGCTTTGCATTTATCGTAAAATAATGGCCTTGAAAACTGAATCGCATCACTATCAATAACCAGAAAGCTATTTTTAGATACGTTTTGTAAAAAATCGCCGTCGGCATCTACCGTTTCATATTGATCCGACGAAAGATTAATGCCATCAATGACATTTGCCGGGGTAGAAGAAAATAGAAAGCAATATGAGATACTTCTTCGTTCCAATTCTTTTGAAATAATGCGGCAACGATTTAAATGACCGCTTCCAATTTTCGAATTTGCATCTACTTTAAAGTATACCATTCTTAATAAGCCTTAATTTGCCCTCAATAATTAATATGATAATTAATTAATTTAACGGTTTATGAATCTAATAAACCATAACGGTATCTGTAATACCTTTCTTGCTTTCCAAAACGGATTCGCAATTCACTTCCGTCCGATTGCTTAAATCCACATTTATCGGCCACGCGTTGAGACGCTTTATTATGCTCGTTGATCCACGCAATTACCTCTGTCGCATTCTGGTAAGACTTATTTTCCTTAATTTGTTCTTCGATCAATTCAAGAGCTTGTTTAACTAAGTAGGTTCCTAAACCTTTATTTTCAAACTCGGATTTAATGGAATAACCAATAGCGACCAGCCGTTTCTCACGGTTCCAATCAATATTTAATGACCCCATACATTCCCCCTTTATTGATTTGAACATCAAATACAAGAGGCGATCTGAATCATCTAATCTACCTAAATACCACCCCCTAAAACCTTCATAATCCGGTGCTTTTTCATATCCTGTCCAAAAAAGATTGGATTCTTCAGCGCGGATTCCATAGTACGCCTCATAATCATTAGGTTTAGCTAATCGAACGGCATATACTCCTCCTGTTTGCATAAATTTAATTCAGTTCAATTCAATTCATTAATAATTGATATTTCATTTCTGCCATTTTCCAATCTTCTTCTGTATCAATATCTTGAATTAAGCGGCTATCCATTTCAAAAGCACCTTTATTTCCAACAGACATTTGCGCATTTCCTTTCACAAAATAAAACATCCCCGCATCGTGAAAAGCAGGCTCCAAATCTTGAGAACGTGTTTTTGCATGCGCTTCGTTTATAAAACCTACAGCTCCCGATTCCGACAACTTTAATGCTCTCTGAATCGGATAATCAAATCGTACCACTGGTCGTACGGAATCAAAATCAGATTTTTTTAACAATTCCAACGCTTCGCTAAGTAATTCTGATTGAATTAAAGGAGAGGTCGCTAATATCATGCAAGAATAATCAAACGATTGATTGATCGACAAATATTGATTCTTCACCTCCATGAATACATCATTCAATGTGGCGTAATCATCCGCCGTGTTTCCCGAACGAAAAAATGGAACTTGGGCCCCATATTGTTTGGCAACCTCTGCAATCTCCGCATCATCAGTGGAAACCATTATTTCTGTAAATAATCCTGATTTCTTAGCCGCTTCTATAGAATAGGCAATAATTGGTTTACCCAGAAACGGTCGAATATTTTTTCTTGGGATTCGCTTACTTCCTCCTCTTGCCGGAATAATACATAGCATACTTACCTTATTAGTCTTTATTCTTTTTTGGACCCGAACATTCCCAAATCACATTGGTTCTACTGCTGAACAAATTCCAAAACGCAATCAATTACAAATTGTTGCTCTTTGTCTGAAAGTGAAGGAAACATTGGTAAACTCAAACATTCACCATAATATGCTTCCGCATTCGGGAAATCGCCTTTACTCCATCCTAATTTCGCATAATATGGTTGCAAATGGACGGGAATATAATGTACCTGTGCATAAATTTCCTTAGACCTAAGATGTTCATATAATCCTTTGCGATCTTCTACCAAGATTACATACAAATGAAAGGCATGCCCTTCTACAGATGTATCTAGGGATTTTATCTTTGCTTCGCCAAATGCAGTGTTATACACTTGTGCAATTTGTCTTCTTCTTTTAAGCCCTGCTTCTTGCTTCTTTAATTGCTCAATTCCTAATGCGGCTTGAATATCAGTCAATCGATAATTATAACCCAATTCATGCATTTCATAGTACCATCCTCCATCGTTCTGTTCCAACAAATCCGGTCGCTTAGTAATCCCATGCGTTCGAAGCATTTCTAATTTTTGGTACAAGGATTCGTCATTGGTGGTAATCATTCCTCCTTCCCCACAAGCAATGTGTTTCACAGGATGAAACGAAAATACAGTCAAATTTGAATATTGTCCTGCTCCGCAAAACTCCTTACTCCCTTTGGAATCTACAAAGTAACCTCCCGGAGCATGACATGCATCTTCCATGATCCATAATCCATGCTGGTCTGCAATCGTTCTCAATTGCTCAGATTGAATTGGATTTCCAGCGAAATCAACTGGAATTACTCCTGCATACGTTCCTGCCGGCGCTCCTTCCAATTTCAACTTCAATTTATTTAAATCCATCAAGCCCGTTGATAAATCAATATCTACAAACTCCACATCTCCTCCACAATACAATATGCTATTAGATGAAGCCGCAAATGTGATTGGACTGGTAATGACCTTAGTACCTTTTTCAACTTTTAAAGCTATCGCTCCCAAATGCAAAGCAGCCGTTCCGTTCGACACGGCTATGGCATATTTGCATCCAACAAATTCTGCAAAATCCTTTTCAAATGAAGCAATTGTAGGGCCTTGTGTTAGAAAATCTCCTTTTAAAACTTCTACAACGGCCGAAATATCCTCCTGTGTAATTTCTTGCCTACCATATGGAATCCCCATGCCGTTTTCTGTTTGAGTGAATTATAAACAATAATTAAATGAGATAACCTGATATAGCGCGAATTGCGCTCCGCATCTCAGCTTTATATAAATTTATACGTTACCCCTCAAATGTAGGATCTACGTATTCTTTAATCAACGCTTTCAACTCTGGAACCAATACCCACTGATCATTATCTCCTGAGTTATAGCTAAACCCTTGCTCCACTGGTTTTGCGTCAAAGTGTGCTATATATTTATCCAATTTAAACGGTGGTCGTTGAGGTAAAATCGCATAATATTTCCCTAAATCATAAGTTGTAAATGAATCTGAAACAGTAATCATTTCCTCATGTAATTTTTCACCTGGACGAATTCCTACTTCTTCTTGTTTGCATTCAGGACCTATGGCCTCCGCTACATCTACAATCCGATAAGAAGGTATTTTTGGAACAAATATTTCTCCGCCCCAAGCTTGATCAATTGCATAAAATACCATTTCACATCCATCCTGTAAAGAGATATTGAAACGGGTCATTCGCTTGTCCGTAATGGGCAATACACCTTCTGCTCGTTTTTTCAAGAAGAATGGCATTACAGATCCATTAGATCCCATTACATTCCCATATCGTACTACTGAAAAACGAATATCACGTTCCCCTCGAATGTTATTTGCCGCCAAAAATAATTTATCAGATGTTAATTTTGTCGCACCGTAAAGGTTAATTGGCGCAGCGGCCTTATCTGTTGAAAGCGCTACTACTGTTTTTACATTGGCTGCAAATGCCGCGTTGATCACATTTTCAGCTCCCAAAACATTTGTTTTAACACATTCCATTGGGTTGTATTCCGCAATGTGTACGTGCTTCATGGCTGCTGCATGAATTACGATATCAATTCCTTCAAATGCTCGTACCAATCTGGCTTGATCTCTGACATCTCCTACAAAATATCGAATCGCTCGATACTCATCTTCTGGAAATTCCATCCCCATTTGAAAATGCTTTTGCTCATCTCGGGAAAAAATAACCAATCTCTTAATGTCCGGAAAACGGCTAAAAATCAATCGTGTGAACGTTTTTCCAAAAGAACCTGTCCCTCCGGTGATTAAAACTGACTTATTATTTAAATCAAGCATAGAATGTGAATTTTTTGCAAAAATAAAGGTTTTTCCGTCATTTCGTCTTATATCGGGAACAAACTATGAGTTGAACAAACTTAACTTCTTTATTCACCTCACTTTTTTGACCCAAAAATCTTTTCGATCTTACTGATAAAAGGACTTAATTACCTCTATTACCTCTTTTTGATCGTTATATGTCAAGGTATAGTACAATGGAAGTCGAATTAAACAGCTACTAAACATTTCTGCATGTGGCAGCGAACGCTCTGACTCTCCAGTTTGGAGTGTGTCTAAGTAATATGTACTCTTATGCAAACATTGATAGTGAAACGTTGCCCGAATTCCAGCATCCTTAAAACTGGTTAATAACGCGTTACGTTCCGTTTGAGAAGCACAAATCAAATAGAACATATGCGCATTTTGTGACGCAAATTCCGGCATTTCCATTAGCTGAAATTTCGACGCCCTCTCCAAAGGCTCTAACGCTTCATAATATTGATTCCACAGTCGAACGCGTTGTTCTTGAATGTCATCTATTTGTTCTAATTGTGCGTATAAAAAGGCTGCATTTAATTCTGAAGGTAGAAAAGATGAACCTGTATCTACCCAACCATACTTATCTATCTCTCCTCTGAAAAATTTTGTCCGGTCGGTTCCTTTTTCCCACAGAACCTCTGCTCGTTCTACAAATTTCTCATTATTAATCGCCAGCATCCCTCCTTCTCCGCATTGAACATTTTTCGTTTCATGAAATGAAAAAGTTGCCAAATCCCCAATTGTACCCAACGGTCGTTCAAAATAAGTAGCATCAATTGCCTGTGCAGCATCTTCCACCACATAAATTCCATATTTCTCTGCCAACGCCATTATTTCATTCATTTGACAGGCTACACCACCGTAATGTACTACAACAATGGCTTTTGTTTTCTCACTAATCAAGGATTCTAACTCAGTCACATCCAAATTAGGGTGTGTAGGTTTCGAATCTGCAAAAATAATTTTGGCTCCTTCCCGTACAAATGCAAGTGCCGATGACACGAAAGTATACGAAGGAACAATTACTTCATCTCCTGATTTTATATCCAAGAGCATGGCACACATTTCCAACCCATCCGTACATGATGTGGTCATCAATGCTTTCTTGATTCCATATCGTTGTTCAAAAAAACGTTGACAAGTCTTTGTGTATTTACCATTGCCAGAGATATGACCGGACTGAACTGCATCCAGTATATACTCGGTTTCTTTTCCTGTGATATAAGGCGAATTAA
This sequence comes from Cytophagales bacterium, assembly GCA_965277185.1. Classification (GTDB taxonomy): domain Bacteria; phylum Bacteroidota; class Bacteroidia; order Cytophagales; family JAHDFW01; genus JAHDFW01. The sequence continues at coordinate 96,562 of CBDICC010000027.1, forward strand.
ACGTGATTTTCATTGATTCTTTACGGCTCAGGTTCCTTTTCTGATTGATTCAGCAATAGGGCAAAGTTAGATTAATCATACAATTAATGTATTCTATTCGAAAAAAATATAAGAAAAAGGCATAAACCATTATTTTTGCAGATTCAAAATGATACCGGGCTACTATAATCGAACCATAAAGTACATCCACCTCACAGGTGATTTGATGCTACTTAACCTATGTTTTCTACTAGGACATTCGCTAAAATTCGGATCGCTATCACTTAACACTGAGCAACTTCCACCAGAACATGCAGATCGTTACTTCTTGCTCTTAATCATCTTTAATCTGGCTTGGATTATAGCTACTTATGTTCTTCGGAGCTACGAAATATATCGAATTACGACCAACGAAAATATCGTAATCAATCTGCTTAAGCTGTTTGGCTTTCATATTTTGTTAATTGCTGGTTTTTTCGTGTTTAGAAAAGCTTATTACTACTCAAGGGAACACTTACTGTATGCGTATTCCTTCTTAATTATATTGGTAATCGCATATCGTTTGATTGTTCTTTTTAGTATTCGAAAATATCGAAAACAAGGTTATAATTATCGAAGAACGGTGATCGTAGGATTGGGTGAAATCTCACGAGAAATTAAACAAACGCTTGAAGGAGACCAGGGATTTGGCTATAAACTTATGGGGTATTTCGATGATAATCGAACCGACTCTTTTATAACAGGAAAGGTGGATGAGGTAATGGCTTTTTGTAAAGAAAATGACATTAATGAAATCTTTTGTTCTGTACCAGACCTTACTACGGATCAAATCAGTGAATTAGTTGAATTTGCTGATAATAATCTCATTCGAATTAAAATATTACCCGATGTTCGAGGGTTTCTGCATAAAAAATTACGAATTGACTTCTTCCAACATATTCCCGTTTTATTATTTCGGAATATTCCGTTAGATGAATTTCACAATAAAATTATCAAGCGAGTCTTTGACATTCTGTTTTCTAGCCTTGTGCTCGTTTTCATAGGCAGTTGGTTATTTCCTATTTTAGCTATTGCAGTAAAACTTTCATCCAAAGGTCCTGTTTTATTCAAACAAAAAAGGTCAGGTATCAATAACGAGAATTTCTGGTGTTTCAAGTTTCGATCTATGGCCGTAAATGAAAACGCAGACAATCAACAAGCTTTCAGAGGAGACGCTCGAATCACAAAATTAGGTGCATTCATGCGAAAAACCAGTCTGGACGAATTACCTCAATTCATCAATGTCTTACTAGGTAGCATGTCTGTAGTAGGTCCTCGTCCCCATATGCTGAAACATACAGAAGAATATTCCAAGATCATTGATAAATACATGGTTCGACATTTTATTAAGCCTGGAATAACTGGGTTAGCACAGGTAAAAGGATATCGTGGGGAGACCAAGGAATCGAATCAAATGGCTGGAAGGATTAAGTTTGATGTAATGTATATCGAAAATTGGTCATTTGTTTTAGACCTTAAAATCATTGTTCAAACGGTCGCACACTCGTTCAAGAAAGAAAACAATGCTTTCTAAAAGTAATTAATGTCCTTTTTATTTGATTATATTAAAATTACTGCGAAATTTGCGTTCCAATTTTGAAAATCGAGAATAATTAATTATAAATATCATGGCTAGAGTTTGTCAGATCACAGGTAAAAAACCAAGAACGGGAAACAATGTTTCGCACGCGAACAATAAGACAAGACGTAGATTTTTGCCTAACTTGCAAAAAAAGCGTTTTTACATTCCTGAAGAAGATAAGTGGATCACTTTAAAAGTATCTACTTCAGCTATGAGAACAATTAACAAGAATGGAATTTCAGCTGTCTTGAAGAAAGCAAGAGAGAACGGAAACATTCTTAATTAATTCAATTTAGCATATTTTAAGTTGGCGAATTCTTTTCGTCACATTTAGTTAAATTAATACCTATTGGTTCATTTCGAATCTAAATGTGGGTAGAAGCATTTTTAAGCAACGTCGCAAAGAGTTAAACACTTATACTTCTGGCTCCGTTGCTTTTTTCATGCAAACTCTGCACACATGCTTTGTAAGCTATCGATCGAATGACACAATAAATTCAATAAGAGTCCTTAAAAACACCTCTTTTACTACTCCGTCACAAGACCTCCAAGCTATTGAAATACAGGCGAAAAGCCTCTTTATAGCGAATAAGATTGTCCTGACGGAATTAATTAAATAAAAGAAGATATTTTTTAGGTTATTTAAAGGGACTCTTTTATATTTGCAGGCTCAAAATCAGAATAAATTAGAAATGGCTAGAAAAGGGAATAGAGTTCAGGTAATTTTGGAGTGCACCGAGCACAAAGACAGTGGTAAGCCAGGTACGTCCCGGTACATCACCACCAAGAACAAGAAAAATAGTCCTGACAGATTGGAGATTAAGAAATATAATCCAATTCTAAATAAAGTTACAGTTCATAAAGAAATAAAGTAAAATGGCAAAGAAAGCGGTAGCAACCCTTCAAACGGGTAAAAGAAACTGGGTAAAAGTGATAAAGTCCATCAAGTCTCCAAAGACAGGTGCGTACACATTTAGATCCGAAATGGTAGAGGTTGATAAGGTAAAAGAACACTTGGCTTCTTAATTCGGCCTTGAAGGAAACCCTTTCAACCAAATATAGTATTCATTAAAAGTCCTTTTTTACAGGACTTTTTTTATTTTTAGCAATATGGGATTATTCAATATCTTTTCTAAAGAGAAAAAAGAGACTCTCGATAAAGGACTGGAAAAGTCTAAAGAAAGTCTCTTCTCGAAAATTGGACGCGCCGTAGTAGGTAAATCTAAAGTAGATGCAGAGGTATTGGATGATTTGGAAGAGGTGCTTATTTCTTCTGATGTAGGCGTTAGTACTACCGTAAAGATTATAGAGCGAATCGAAGAACGTGTTTCCAAGGACAAATATTTTGGAGTAGACGAACTTAATTCTATTCTAAAAGAGGAAATCGCTCGACTCTTATCTGAAAACGAAGTTGATACGCTCCGTGGATTTGAATTACCAGAGGATAAAAAGCCATATATATTATTAGTAGTCGGGGTAAATGGTGTAGGTAAAACTACGACCATTGGAAAACTTGCCTACCAATTTCAAAAAATGGGAAAATCAGTAGTTCTCGGTGCAGCAGATACATTTCGTGCCGCCGCTGTGGATCAATTAAAGATCTGGGGAGAACGTACTAACACTCCCGTTGTTTCACATGGCATGAATACGGATCCAGCCTCAGTTGCATTTGATACAGTCAAAAAAGCTATTGAAATAAATGCTGACATTGCTATTATAGATACTGCTGGAAGACTACACACCAAGATCAACTTAATGAACGAACTCTCTAAAATTAAGCGAGTTATGAGCAAAGTGATCGACGATACTCCTCATGAAATCATGTTGGTCTTAGACGGGAGTACTGGACAAAATGCCTTTATTCAAGCGCAAGAATTTACAAAAGCAACGGATGTCAGTTCCTTAGCTATAACCAAATTGGATGGTACTGCTAAAGGAGGAGTTGTCATTGGAATATCCGACCAATTCAGCATTCCTGTAAAATACATCGGTGTTGGAGAACAAGCAGAAGATTTACAAGCTTTTAATAAGGAAGAATTTGTAGATTCTTTATTTGCTGGAACAAAATAACTTGATGTTCAATTTTCGTTATTTGCTTTTATTTAATTCTCAATCTCGAATACAATACTTTCCAATCTAATACTTGAGAAACTTAAAATTGAGTTTCTCCACACATTGTCTTCCTAGTATAACATATTTATTATTCTTTAACGTGAAAACGAAACGCAATCCCTCCCAAACCAATAAAGTGAATGTTGTCACCTTAGGTTGTTCTAAAAACACGGTTGATTCAGAAGTATTGATTGGTCAGTTACACGCCAATAAAATTGATACTACACATGAAAGCTTAGAAGACGATGCCAATATTGTGGTCGTCAACACCTGTGGGTTTATTGATAATGCCAAACAGGAATCTATTGATACTATTCTACGATACGCTGAAGCAAAAGATCAAGGTGAAATTGACAAGTTATACGTAACAGGATGTCTTTCTGAGCGATATAAGGAAGATTTAATCAATGAAATTCCTCAGGTTGATTCTTTTTTCGGAACCTTAGACCTTCCCAATTTATTGGAAGAGTTGGAAGCTGATTATAAGCATGAATTAATTGGAGAACGTTATGTTTCCACACCTGGTCACTATGCGTATTTAAAAATAGCAGAAGGATGTGATCGTCCTTGTTCTTTTTGTGCCATTCCATTAATGCGGGGTAAACACGTTTCTAAACCAATGGAAGATTTGGTAAAAGAAGCTCAATACTTAGCTACCAATGGAACAAAGGAACTTATCTTAATTGCACAAGATCTTACCTACTACGGTCTAGATATTTATAAAAAACGAAATCTGGCTGAATTATTAGACAACTTGGCAAAGGTGGAAGGGATTGAATGGATTCGACTACAATATGCCTACCCTTCCGGATTTCCAATGGATGTATTTGAAGTAATGAACAAGCATTCAAACATTTGTAACTATCTCGATATTCCGCTGCAACACGGATCGTCCGAAATGCTCAAAAGAATGCGACGGGGCATCGATCGGGATAAAACAGAACAATTAATCAATTCTGTACGGAAAATAGTACCAAATATCGCCATCCGAACCACACTAATAGCTGGACATCCAGGTGAAACAGAAGAAGAGTTCGAAGAAATGCTTCAATTCGTAAAAGATATGAAGTTTGAACGATTGGGTGTGTTCACTTATTCGCATGAGGAAAACACACATTCTGGAACGATGAACGATAACGTACCGGAAGATGTTAAGGAGGAACGATTGGATTTGGTTATGAATGTGCAACAAGAAATTTCCTTGGAACACAATAGTAATCGAATTGGTCAAACCTATAAGGTATTATTTGATCGAATAGAAAACGGTTATTTTGTAGGAAGAACTGAATTTGACTCACCAGAAGTGGACAACGAAGTATTGGTTCTTGCTGATTCAAATTACGCGCGAATCGGTGATTTTGCCATGGTTAAAATAACAGACGCAACTGATTTTGATCTTTTCGGAGAAATAGAAAAATAATTATTGGCTTTTGAACAAACAATTGTTCACGGTTATCATTGCTCTGTTAAGATTAAATTAGATTCGAATGGATTGAACAAAGTCATACTTATTAAATTAGAACGAACACAGAACTAAAATCGAACATTCCACATGAATGTAGCCACAATAACGCTTAAAAAAAGTAACTTATTTTCCGGTATAATTCAAGATTACGTTTCGCAATCTCCCAAATTAACCGACTTTTATGGCCTCGCTCCTACCTTAGATGGCTTCAACCAATATTTATCAAAAAAATCGTTTGATCAAAATAAACGAAACATTTTGAGTGAACATTTTGAGAAGCAATATGAATCCAATGGAATTAGCCCTTCACCCGAAGTTCTTTCCAACATTCAGAAGCTTAAGGATGCTAATACATTTACTGTAACCACAGGTCATCAGCTTAATCTTTTCACTGGCCCTCTCTATTTCATATATAAAATTGGCAGCATCATTCAACTTGCCAAACAGCTAAATGATGCCCATCCTGACAAACATATTGTCCCTATATATTGGATGGCTTCGGAAGATCATGATTTTGAAGAAATTCAACATTTTAGACTATTCAAAAAGAAGCATATATGGCAAACCGAACAACAAGGTGCAGTTGGTAGAATGCTCAGTGATGGAATGTCTGAATTATTCTCTGACATTCCAGATCTTCCTGAATTGTTTCAAAAAGCGTATGCCAAAGGGAATTCACTTTCCAAGGCAACGATGATGATCGTTAATACGCTCTTCGAAAAATATGGTGTCATTTGCTTAGACTCAGACTCAAAAAGTCTTAAATCTATCTTTGGACCCGTCATTAAAGAAGAATTACTCAATCATCCATCTTTTGAAGCAGTTAACAAAACCAGTGAATCACTGCAAGAAGCGGGCTATAAAGCTCAAGTAAATGCCCGTGAGATCAATCTCTTTTATCTCGATAACGGAGTTCGTAAACGCATAATTAAAGAAGAAAACCAATTTATTGTTTTAAATACTGAACTTCGTTTTTCTGAATCGGAACTGCTACAACTTGTAGACGATTCTCCAGAAAAATTTAGTCCAAATGTAATATTACGTCCAGTTTACCAAGAATGCATCTTACCGAATCTTGCTTATGTTGGCGGACCAGGAGAAACACATTATTGGCTTCAGCTAAAAACGACCTTCGATCATTTCAACATTGATTTTCCTATACTCGTTCCGCGCGATTTTATTTTGTACATGACCAAAGGGATGCAGAAGAAGGCAGACAAGCTCGGTCTAACAACGGAAGATCTATTTCGACCGTATCAAGAATTAAAAAAGCAAATCAATGATGCAAACTCTAATTCTGATGCAATTCTAGATGAAGCAAAGAGAGGATTAGAGGCCGTGTTTTCAAAATTAGGAGATAAGATACCAGAAGAAGGCACAAAGCGTCAAATCGAGGCTCAAAAGCAGAACACCTTGAACCAATTCAAGAAAGTAGAAGGTAAAATCAACAAATACTTCGACTCTGTCAATGAAACAGCTATTCGACAGTTAGATACCATTAAAGAGTTTGCATTTCCGAATGGTGCTCCTCAGGAACGAACGGACAATGTTTTAAATTTTTTGATTAACAATCCCAATTTTGTTGACGAGGTGGTTTCGATCTGTGATCCTTTCAAAATTGAGTATAAAATATTATATCAAGATTAACTCTTGGAATCATTTTATTTATTAATTTAACTTCATGCAATGCCATTCACGAAATCGTGCGCGACATTGTGGAATGAATTGAATGAATATAACATTAACAAAATCAGAGACTCGACTTCTGGTTCAATGTTGTCGATTTCTTTTGTTGATATGTAAATAGAGTTTTATCAAAAGATGACGAAAAAAGAAATCCGAACCCAAATGCTAGCGGAGCGATCTAAGCTTTCGTCTGACGATGTATCTTCGTTAAGTTTGCAAATTTCAGTGAATTTCTTCAACTTTTTAAAAGACTTAAACTCTAAAACCATTCATTCCTTTCTTCCGATACTCGAGCGTAAGGAGGTAGATGCTTGGCCCATCATCAACGGCCTTTTAGAGCATTACAAAGATGTTTCAATGGTTAGCTCCCGCGTAAATTATGAATCACAAGAACTGGAGCACGTACCGTTCAACAGCACTTCTGTCTTTCACACAGATCAATGGGGTATTTCCGTTCCTACTACAGATCGTGTAACCCCAGAAAAGGATATTGATTTAATCATTACTCCACTTCTTGGATTTAACCAACAAGGACATCGTGTTGGATATGGGAAAGGGTTTTATGACCGTTTTTTTAAAAAATGCAGACCAGATGCAAAGAAAGTTGGTGTTTCCTTTTTCTCCGAAGCTTTTATAATCGATGATTTAAATGAGTTTGATATCGCTTTGGATTATTGCATTACTCCATCTAAGATCTTTCAGTTCGAACAACAATAGAAGATAAGTAAGTCATGGATTCAATTCAATCAATTGATCTAAAAATAATCAAATGGACACCTCTCTTATCCAGCCTTATTACTTCTTGTCAATATTGGTTCATAGCTTCATTTAGAAGGCTAAAGTCGCTCACCGACATCCCACTTTGATATTTCTTATTCTCTAAGAGCTCATACCGTTTTTTCATTATTCAAACGATTCGAAGGGCTTTTCACTTCTTCAATTTATAGATCCATTTAATTCGTTTTGAATAGGCAAAAAAAAACCGCTAACCTTTACGGTTAGCGGTTTTAAATTAGTAATAAGTAGTTTTTCGATCTCCAAACAACTAGTGAAGTTTGAATTCTGAATAACTTATATTGTTACTTAGTCAACGATAGAAATTTGCTTAGTTGTTTCACCTTCGTTCGTTTGAACGTAGATGTAGTAAATTCCATTGCTGTAATTAGTTGTATTGATTTGGTGTAATGTTTTACCAGAAACAACTTCCTTAGATACAATTGCACCAAGATTGTTGTAAACAGTTACTGCATTGATTACCGCATTTCCAACTTCCACATTTACCATGTTTTTCGCTGGGTTAGGGTATACAGCCAATTCAAATTTCAAATCTTCAATAACTCCTACAGGAACACAGTTCCCAGTTACAGTCACTACAATTTGATCGCTAGAAACACATCCTGTAGCGTCTTCAGTTGTAGTTAAAGTATATGTAGTTGTTACCGTTGGAAGAACAGTAGGATCAGCAGTCATTGCGTCATCTGCAGTCATACCTACTTGTGGAGACCATAAGTAAGAGAATCCTGCACTACCAGCGTTACCAAGTGCTGTAAACGGTGTAGTACACTCGTTGTTTGCATCCAATTCTAAAGTCAATGTTACATCTGCACCTGCATCTACTGCAGCAGGCAATGCGTTTACAACAACCTGCACAGAATCTTGAGCTGCACCTCCGTCTACATCAAATATATAAGTTGTTGTTGTAGCAGGAGTAACTGTAATTGAACTTGTTGTAGAAGCACCGGCATCATCCCATAAAAGAGAATAAGTACCACTTCCACCACCAGCAACACCCGTAAGGGTTACACTTTCACCAGCACAAATTGTAACTATTGAATCGTCAATTACATTAGCTGTAACTGCACCACCTGTAGAAGTCAATGTGAATGTTGTAGATGGATCAGCACAAGCATTTCCATAAACAGCAGTGAATGAATAAACTCCAGACACATCAGAAGTGATGCTAAATAAGCTATCAGTTCCAGCATTCAAATCCATTGCTCCAATAGAAGAAACAGTATCCGTATAAGCTGTATCTAAACCAGAAAGAGTATCAATTCCACCAGCTCCACATCCAATACACCAGATTGAATCAATACTAGCAATAGTACTTGAATCACATTCTAAACACCATGCAGTGTCAGGAACATTGTAGGCAGTATAAGGATTCATAGTTGCATAAAAACCTTCAGCAATGTCAGCTACATATTCTCCACCTGTTGCCATTGAAGTATCAGCAATAGCAGAAATTGTATTTGGAGTAGCAGTTACTGTTACACCAGCATCCATAGTTAAGGTACTTAAATCAACACCATAGTACGATAAGTACTGCTGAGAAAATTCTCCGTTATCATCTCGTACATCAGAACCTGGCTTATAATCCATGTTCCACATTACGTGAAGGATACGATCTGTTCCTACTTTGTGTGCTACAGTTGGGAATACATCTTCCTCAATTCCAGATCCTCCAGAACCATCATCGTAACCAGCTAAATCAGAAGCAAGGTTCAATTCTTTAGACCATGTAACTCCACCGTCATTAGACCAAACCATGAAAATATCTTTAAATGGAATTGCAGCTGCATCAGAAGGAGTTGAAGCTCCATAAGCAGTTCCTTCAACATCTGAAGAATACGTTAAGTAAATGTTTCCATTTGCATCTACAGAAGCACTAGGCATTGTTGTAGAACTTGCAAAGTAACCTCCGTTTTCTGGAGCCATTGCATCAAATGCATCCCAATCACTATCAACAGAAGCATATTTTGGAGAAGCGTGAGGTACAAAGTTACCACTACCATCTAACGAACCGTAATCTACTGCATCTGCAATATAAGCAGGCTCACAGAAATCAGTCATGTCATCATTCCAATACCAAATACCAGAGTTTCCAAAAGTAGCTTGACCAGTCCACTCACCAGTTACAGGATCAACAGCGTTGATAACCACACCAGTAAAACAGTGAACAACACCATTGTCGTCAATTACAACAGCATGCGAACCATCAGAAGTTTCTTTTCCATCTTCACCTGTGTTGAAGAATCCTTTTTGGAATACTACTTTAGGATCCCAATCTCTAATGATTGTGTAATCCCAAGTTAATCCTTTATCACGTGATTTCCACATAACCCAAGGCTCATCGTTTCCACCTGCAATAACAGCAACAACATCACCATTTGCAGCAATAGCATACTCATCTCCTCTACCAGCAGTATAGAAAGTAGTATCTTCCAATCCTGTCAAAACAGCATTTTGGATATCCCAAGTCTGTCCCTGATCTGAAGATCTGTAGTAAAGAAATGGACGATCTACTGAAGAATGTACACCACATGTTAATGTAGCACCTAAATCAGTTCCTACTTGCGTAGCAATCGCGTGAATATACTTGTCTCCTTGACTTACCGCTCTTGGCCAAGTTCCTTGAGAACCAGCAGCACAGTAATCCTGATCAACCAAGATTTTTTGAACTGGATCCCAGTTACCTGCAGCTCTATACCCTCTAGAAATTGTTTTCAATCCATCAGAGTGAGCTAAAATCACCTCCGTACTTACGTCCGTATAGGTAACTCCATTTAACGTAACATCTTGCTTAGGGAAGTTAATAATTTCAGGCCATCCTGAATATTCTTGTGTACAAGCATTGTTTACACGACAAGCACCATCTGTACCGAATTGCCAAACACCTCCACTCATGTGGTTGTATCCTGCTCCTCTTTCAAAGGTTGGTTGCGCCAATGCTGTAATAGATTGGATCCATGTTACGGATACCGATTGATCGTCTTCATTATATACGACCCTATTAACACCTGAAACATTACTTGGCAAATCATAATACGTTAAACCCACCTGGGTTCCGTATGGACTCTGGGCCTGAACACCCAAAATCGTTGTTGCAAGCACTGTTCCTAATAGTAATAACTTTTTCATACTCATTTATTTTATTAGAAATTTCAAACTTAATGGACAAATGTAAATACTTTAATTTTTATATAGAAGAAAGATATTAATTCTTTTCAAACCTCGGACTTACAATTCCGGCCATTCCAAAGGTTATGACTGAATTGAATTAAAAAAGGTTGCCTGACCTAAAAAAAATATATAATCCAATGGTGAAAATCACCATTGGATTATATTAACAAGGATATTCTTATTAATTATTAACTCAATAAATTAATCTCGAATCACCAATTGATTGGACTTCATTCCTCCTTTAGTCCATACTTGCACAAGATATACGCCTGGATTAAACTTTTCAGAATTTGTCGATATGGTCAGCGATTTTTGTCCAAAAGAAGTTGATTCATACACTTTCGATCCAATTACATTGTAAATCACGACGTTTTGGATCAATTCGTCCACAGTAATCGTAAAGCTGCTCGTTGCTGGATTCGGATAAATTTCCATTTCTACATCTTCACTCCCTCCTTTCAATAGCTGATTCAATCCTGCAATACAGTGCCCGGTTACCGTTATTGTTACTATATCCGTTGATTTACACTGATTCATATCAGTCACCTCCAATGTATAAGTTGTGGTTTCCGTTGGTAAAACCGTTGGATTTGAAGTTTGCGCATCATCATAAGTCATTCCAATTACTGGTGTCCATGAATATGAAGAATTAGGATCATTTGAGGCAGGTCCTAATTGTGCAAATGGTCTGCAATTATCTGGAAATTCGATTAGCAATGTTTGATCTAATCCGGCATCCTGGCCTGTTGGTTTCTGCCAAACGACGATTACTACTGAATCACTTGCCATTTCTCCTGCCTGATCATCTGAATAAAAAACAACTTTTGTAGTCTGAGAAGGAGCTATAATCAATTCATTTGTTGACGACAATACGCCTACTCCTGTATCCCATTGAACAGCATACGATCCATCACCACCATAACTAAATCCACTTAAATCCACCTGATCTCCAGCACATATAAATAAGGAGTCTCCTACCAATGTGTCATCAACCATAATCGAAACGGACATTGTGGCTCCAGAACAATAAACATTAAACAATGCCTCAGGATCTGGACATGCATTTCCATACACCGCTTGAATGGCATACGCTCCCGCCTGATTACATCCGAAACAATATGTATTATCGCCATCTGCGTTCAAATCAGTTAAAACCAATGCAACGGAGACCAACGTATCTTGATAAACAGTATCTATCCCTACCAACGTATCTATTCCTCCAGCTCCACACCCAGTACACCATATAGAATCCATACTCGCAATCATACTTGAATCACATTCTACACACCATGTAGAATCATACGTTGAATCCACATATGACACCATTGGAGATAATATCGAATAATATCCATCTGTTTACCTCCAAGTTAAATACATCCGCTCCCGAAATAATCGTATCAGATACCATCGCAATTGTATTAGGAGTTGCTGTAACCATGGTCTTTGCATCCATAATTAATGTGGACACGTCAATTCCGTAGTATGTAATATATTGTTGTGAAAACTCAGGAACATCTAATTGTACATTCTGATCCTGGCTTGTAATCCATATTCCATAGCATATGCAATACCCGATCTGTGCCAACATAATGTGCTACCGATGGATACACATCTTCTTCTATTCCGGTTCCAGATGAACCATCATCTTGATTGGCAATTTCACCTGCCACATTAATTTCTCTGGACCATGTGTTACCTCCATCATTCGGACCAAACCATATAGATATCACGTGTAGGTATCGCATCTGGATCTGTTGCATCTGCTGCTCCATAAAACGTACCCTCTACATCAGAAGAGTAAACCATATAAATATTCCCATTTGCATCTACTGCTGCGTTTGGCATCGTTGTTGAACTGGCGAAATACCCTGCGTCGTTGCTAGACATGTAGTCAAAAGGTTCATAATTTGGTTGATCTGAGTAAATTGGATTGGCATGAAGATTTCCAGAAGCATCGTATAGAATCTACTACTTCTGCAATTATAGCCGGCTCACACATGTCTTGCATATCATCGTTCCAATACCAAACACCATTATTTCCAAATGTAGCAGAACCTGCAAATTCTCCTGTTATGGTATCCACGGCCGCAACCATGATTCCTGTAAAACAATGAACCGTACCATTGTCATCAATAACAATTGAATGGGCTCCGTCGGAAACATTTTTCATAGATTCTCCTGTATTAAAGGTTCCATCAACATCAATCACTCCAGGATCGAAATCTCGAATAATTGTATATTCCCAAGTCAATCCTTTATCTCTAGATTTCCACATAACCCATGGAATATCAAAGCCACCCGCAACCACCGCAACTACATCTTTGTTAGCTGCGATTGCGTAACTATCTCCTGCTCCTCGTTTAAAAAAGGTCGTATCTTCCATTCCTGGTAATACTCTATTTTGTACATCCCAGGTTTCTCCTTTATCGGATGACCGATAATATAAAAAAGGTCGATCCACACTTGTATATGGCTCACAAGGTGCGGTTTCACCTGGCATAAAAGCATCCCTCCGATTGATCGCAATCATATGAATATATTTCGTTCCTTGACTGACCGCTCTTGGCCAAAGCCCTTCTGAACTAGCTTCACAATAATCTTGATCAAAAAGTAGCTTTTGTGTAGGATCCCATAATCCAGTACTTCTATAATAGCGTGATGTATGTTTTAGTCCGCTCGAATGTGTTAGTAAAATTTCTTTGGATACATCCGTGTAGGTTATTCCTCCTGCTACTAGATCTTCTTTTGGAAAGTTAATGATTTCGGGCCATCCTGAATATTCTTGTGTACATCCATTATTTACTCTGCAGTGACCTTCATAACTTGGATTTCCATTGCCATCCGTTCCTAAATAACCAAATTGCCAGCTCCCATTTTTATAGTGATTGTAACCGGCTCCTCTTTCGAACGTCGGCTGCTGGAGTGCTGTAATAGATTGAATCCAAGTAGCTGATATGGATTGATCATCTGGATTATAAACAATTCGATTTGCGCTTGAAGCGTTACTTGGCAAGTCATAATAACTTAATCCTACTTGAATTCCATACGGACTTTGTGCGTTTGCACCAAATAATAACGAAAGCAGAGATGCTCCCGTAAGTAATATTTTTTTCATACTGTAGTTGTTTTATTGTGATATTGAACTTGGCTGCATATACAACTACATACCCTAAAAAGATTTGTACATGCGAAGGTTTCAATTCGCATGTCATTACATTATTAAGATTTCAACTACTTGTTTGTTCGTCAACCAACAAGTGTGCTTTTGTAATCACTTACGTCTAACTGTTACTAAGCTTTGAACTTTATCAAAAGATATTGGGAAGTTTTTTGAACAACTTCTATATATAAGACGGCAGCAATATTTAAAAGGTTGCCCGTGTTTTTGAAATTGTTAATGAACAACCACTATTTTTTCATCAAAAGAATGCGCTTCTGTGTTTAGTCTCAGCAAATAAATACCTTCTGCTAAAGACGTTGTTTCGATTTCAAGGTAATTCACATTACCGTCGCCTTGATCTACGATCGACCCATTGGAACTGAATAATTGATATGTCCATCCCCTACTTTGATTTGATAATTCTAATTGGATTGAAATTAATTCATTTGCTGGATTGGGGGTAAATATTCAATCTATTTTGATGCACTTCTTTCTGACCTAATTCACATTCAACAACGGTTATTTCAACACTATCTGTATCTACGCACCCCGTCTCTAAATCAGTTACAACAATCGCATAGGTTTCCGTAAAAGGTGGTCTTACCGTCATAAATGACTGATTCAATTCCAACAGATTTGTTCCTATATATGGAGTCCAAGCATATGTATAACCGGAATCTGTTGGTAGAGCACCTATCTGAACCTCGTAATTTCCGCTTCCGGAGCACCAAATTTCTTCATAAATTGTGGCAGAAGGTCCCGCATATGCAACTGGCAATGTATTTACATTAATGAAAATTGAATCTAACACTCCATTTCCAATGGTGAAATAATAAGACTGATTCATCACAGGAGTAACGAATGTTGACTGTCCTGAATTCAATCCAATCCATTCGTACGAATAATTATGAATTGAGTCGCCGCTCCCATAACCAAACAACTCGATCGAATTGCCTTGGCAAATCTGAATGGTATCGTCTTCAATTATAGCCTGTTTAGCCCCATTAACTATGTTTAAATTGAGCAATGCATCTTTATTTGCGCACGCATTATGAAATGCTATTTCCAAATTAAGAATGGAAGAAGAGGTGCTGTCAACCACGTACCAAATTGAATCGTTTGAGTTATTTAAATCAATTGAATCCAATAAAACTCCAGACGTGTCGTAGTAATATTGAAAAAATGGCACATAAGGACTAAAGTTCAAATTCCCTGCATTTGTAGTAATAAGTGCTGTATCTCCTAAGTTATAATCTGTTTCTGAAATCTTAATCGAAGCCATATTCTGTTGAAAATCAATGTTAAGTCCTACATCCATTGTTAGCGTGGATACATCAATTGGAAAATAACTAATGTATTGAAGTGAATAGAATGTGCTCGAATTATCCCAAAATCTCTGAGAACCCGGTATATAGTCTTGATTCCACATGATGTGCAGCAGCCGGTCAGAACCTATTCTTTGAGGCACACAGGGAAAAATATCATCTTCAATTCCTGTACCACTTGTTCCATCATCATAGGCTGCCAATTCCGAACTGATATTTAATTCTTTCGACCACGTTTGTCCTCCATCATTTGACCAAACAAGGTAATTATCGCGTACACGGACTGAATCTAGATAAGAATGATTATCGGTATACATTGTCCCCTCTACTTCTGCAGAGTATACTACAAATAGTTGGCCACTATCATCTAGTGATACAGACGGCATCGATGCCAATCCTACTCCAAATAAATGCCCTTCGTTGTTTCCTGAATTATTCTTAAAATCATATGGATCATATCCTGTATCCAACCATCTTTTGGCTACAGAATGACGAAGCCCGTCCGCATCAAATACATCTAGGACATCGGCTATTTTTACAGGTTCACACAGATCTTCATATTTGTCAGACCAATAGTAGATTCCTGTGTTATTCATACGGCTTGTCTTTTTCAATGCATGACTTTTTGTATCAAACCATCCCGTTATTTGCCCATAGAAACAATGGACTGAACCGTTGTTATCAACTACAATATCAAATGAACCATCCGCCATTGCTTTTGATACAGTTGAATCATTCAGGGTATCCCGATTTGTTTTAAAACCGTTTTCAATATCATAAACGATTTTCGGTTCATCCCAAGTAATACCTCTATTGTTGGATTTCCACATCACAACTGGATTCGTAAAGCCTCCCGCAATAATCGCAACCACATCATTATTTACTGAAATTGCATATCGGTCTATAAAATTAAAATCTGGCTTAAATAACGTAGTATCCTCCATCCCGGGAAGCAATATATTTTTAATGTCCCATGTGTATCCTTGATTCGATGATCGATAATAGAAAAATGGAGTTTTCAATAAACTGTAAGGCAAACATGGCGGATTACCTTGTGAGACAGTTTCATTTTGCGAAGCGATGAGATGAATAAAATGATTCCCTTGGGATACGGCTCGAGGACGTGACCCAAGTGTAAATTGATTGCAGACATCTTGATCTACAAATAAATCGCTCGTAAACCAATTCCCAGATCCTCGGTCACTTCTGCTGGTTACTTTTAGTCCTCCTGCATCACTAATCAACAATTCCCGTCCTACTTCTGTCGAGGTTGATCCATCAAAAAAAGTATATTCAATTGGGAAATTTATCATCTCGGGATTGGAGCTATATTCCTCTGTGCAGCCATTATTTACTCTGCAAGCGCCTTCCATCCCATAAAGCCAGTTACCTCCTGTATAATGATTATAACCAGCTCCTAATTCAAACGTCGGTTGTGCTAACGGGGTAATCGATTGAATCCATGTAACGGATACCGATTGATCATCTTCGTTATACACAATTCGATTAAAACCTGAATAATTGCTTGGCACATCATAGTAGGTTAATCCAACTTGTGTTCCATAGGGTGATTGAGCCATAACACAAAATGTATTCATCGCAATTCCCAAAAACATAAGTAAGCTACTCCGAATAGACGCCTTGCAAACAGAATTTTCGTTCATATTATTATTTATTTTTTCACAGAATATAATTCGGTCTGAATTCAAATGAACAACCCAGAGTTGGATCAATGAATCAATATAATTTTTTTGTTTATTATATCATCGTTCAGAACAATCCTTAATTGATATAATCCTTCTGCCATGGAACTTGTATTAATTTCAAAATTGGTTGCATTCAATTTTTCATTCCTTATTGTTGCTCCTTTGGAGTCAAACAATTTATAGCTTCCGTTTGAAACAGGACCATTAATTCCCAGGCTTACGTTTATTAAATTATTCGCAGGATTGGGGAAAACAGAAACGTCGACTGCAGGTTCATCATCTTCAACTCCGGTTGGACAAAGTAAAACATCCACCATCACATCATCGCTGGATTTACATCCAGAGGTATTATCGGTAACGGTCACAGTATATTTTGTTGTAAACCACGGTTCGACAGTTGGATTTGGAATTGTATAAAATGAATTAACATATCCATAATACGGGGTCCATTCGTATGAGTAGTTCGCATTTGGCTGGTTATTCCCTATATCCGCATAAGTGGGGATATTTCCCGAACACCACGTTTCCTGCACAAGAGTAACGGGTGGTCCTGCATCTGCAACCGGTAACGTACTTACCTGTATCACTATTGAATCCATGGCTGCCGCTCCAACGGAAAAGAAATACATAGTGTCTGTAGTGGCCACCACATCAAAAGACTGAGAATTTGCTCCTCCGATCCATTGATATTGGTAGTTCTGTAGTAAATCACCACTTCCATAACCAAATAGCGATATCAAATCTCCTTCACAAGCAAAGATAGTGTCAGGATCAATGATTGCCTTTGGTGTACCATTGACTACGTTTAAATTAACCAGCGTGTCAAGATTTGAACATGCATTCAAAAAATCCACTTCAACCTCAATAAACGTGGAACTACTATCCAATACTACAAATATCGAATCCGTTTGAAAGTTTAAATCTAACGAGTCAATCTTTACTCCCAATGAATCGTATATATACTGATAAAACGGAACGTATGGCTTCATATTAAACATCGCCTCATCCGTTGAAATTAAAGCCGTATCACCAAACGAAAAATTTAACTCATTCAAAAATACAGAGGCTTGATTCGGGTTCAATTGAATGGTTGTTCCCACCTGCATTGTCAAGGCCGTAAGATCAATTCCATAGTATGTGATAAATTGCTGGGAATATTCTCCGTTGCCCTCTATTACATCGCTTCCTGCTTTATAATCCATGTTCCACGTAACATGTAGAATTTGATCACTTCCAATTTTCTGAGGTGAATCGGGAAAAACCTCTTCTTCTATCGCTGTACCGCCAGACCCGTCATTATACCCTGCAATCTCATCCGCTACATTTATTTCTTTGGACCAGGTTATTCCTCCATCATTTGACCAAACCATATAAAGGTCCTTCATACAAACCGCATCTATGTCTTGTGGAGAATTTCCGTTATAATGGGTTCCTTCTACATCCGCAGAATACACCACATACAAATTACCTTGATCGTCCACCGAAGCTGTAGGCATCGAAACTCTACCGGTAGGATAGTTTGATACCTTGTGTGCCATATAATCTCTCGGATCATATCCAGATTCACCAAAGTGTATTGGAGATGCATGTAAATTTCCATTGCTATCTTTATAGTCTACCAAGTGTGCAATTTGGGTCGGATAACACATATCCTCATGCTTATCACTCCAATACCAAATACCTGAACCTACTTTTGCAGAATTGCTGTTTTGATTCATTATTCCACTAAAGCAGTGCACAAATCCATTATCGTCGACCACTACATCAAAAGACCCATCGGAGACTTTAAAATAAGATGATCCCCACCAAGGTTCCACTGAATCTGGTTTTAAGGGGTTAACCTGATGCACCATTAATGGCTCATCCCAGGAATCCCCATTATCTTCTGATTTCCACATTACCCATGGATTGTTTCTCCCTCCTGCCATTATGGCAACCGTACTACCGTTTGCCGAAATTGCATATTGATCCCACAAACTGGAGTTTGGTGCAAAGAGTTCTGTACCTTTAAGACCAGGCAACACATATTGAACTATATCCCAGGATCTTCCTTTATCGGAAGATCGATAATATAAAATGGGAGAAACGAGTGCAGAATGCGGCTGACAATTAGGGTTTATACCCGGATTATCAGATATATCAATCGCAACCATATGTATGTATTTGTCTCCAGATCTCACTACTCTTGGGTGCCAGCCGGAAGATGATAGCCCACAAATATCCTGATCAATTAACAGCTTTTGTGCGGGGCTCCAGGCTCCCGTTGCACGATACGTTCTATCTACTTTTTTTAAGGCTTCAGTAGAAGCAATAATTATTTCATGGGAAACGTCCGTATAATGAATTCCATAAAGCGTGACGTCCTTCTTGGGAAAATTTACGATTTCGGGCCATCCAGAATACTCCTGTGTACATCCGTTATCCACCCGACAAGCTCCTTCCGTACCAAACTGCCATGTACCATTCAAAAAGTGATTATATCCTGCTCCTCTTTCAAACGTAGGATTAGGTAGTGCGGTAATGGATTGGTTCCATGTTACTGATACGGACTGATCATCTTCATTGTAAACCGTTCGATTAAACCCGGAAAGATTACTTGGTAAATCGTAGTACGTCAGACCAATTTGAGTTCCGTACATAGACTGTGCTTGTCCTTGACTGACAGCTAAATACGACATTACAAGGATTGGAATTAAAATCTTATATCTGCCCATAACAATCCATTCTTTTAAGTTGTTTTCTTCTTCAAAGATAACGCACAGTTAAACCAAAATTAAGCGAATGCAAACTTAATTCATAGGTAACCCGTCCCAAACGATAACTAGTTAATTTCTATTCATATCCGGTTTAATAATTATCGAAAGCATGCAATGTAATACGCAATACTCTCAGATATTCGGACCCCGAACGTCAAGGTTTAATTGCTCTCAACATTTCCCTTTTTCCTGGCGGTCCTTCAATACGTTGAACTTCAAAACCTACTTCTTGCATGGTCCTACGTACTTTTCCTTGTGCACAATAGGTAACCAGCAGCCCTCTTTGTTTTAAGACGGTAAATATGTTCTTAAAGTTGCCCGCACTCCACATCTCCTCTTGTTTATTAGGTGCAAAGGCATCAAAGTAGACTACGTCAAACGATGATTTATCCAGTTGTTTTCCAATATCTTCTAGGCCAATTTTCATTTTCTTAAAATCGAAAAATTCATGTAGTCCAATACTTTCATCCATCGAAATTTGATGAATCTCACTTAAATAGGCATTGAAATTAGGCTCTTCTTTCATCAATCCAAAGTTATAATCTTTCAACAACTCCCAATCCAACGGATGCGGTTCAATTGTAGTGAAATATACCTTAACCCCCTTCTCAAGTGCCCAATAGATGGTTAAAAGTACATTTAGACCTGTCCCCATCCCTACTTCAAACACATGTACTTCTTTTGCCTCTGGATTTTGCTCTACAAAATAATCCAGCCCACTTTTGATGTACACATGTTGCGATTCCTGAAGGGCTCCATGGATCGAATGATAATGCTCATTTAATTGCGGAAGAAAAATGGTGTCGCTTCCGTCCTTAGTTTTTATTAGTTTTGCGTCTGAATTCATTGATCGTTTTCATGAATGAAAGATTGTAAAGTTAAAAATAAAACTAATCATACTTCCCTAATATGGCTCGTATTAAAATATCACTTCCGGAACAATTTAATTTTTCAACCAAGATTCCTGTTCGTATTCAGGATGTTAATTATGGCGGACATGTTGGCAATGATGCCATCCTATCCATAATGCATGAAGCAAGAATGAAGTACTTAAAACATTTTGGCTATTCGGAAATGGATTTTGGAGGCACAAGTATGATCATGGCAGATAGTGCTATTGAATACAAAGGAGAATCATTTTATGGCGATGAACTTCAGGTATATGTACAAGCCAATGATTTTCATAAAGTGGGATTTGATTTGGTTTATATGATTATCAATCAAAATGAACAACCCGTGGCAAACGCTAAAACGGGAATGTTGTGCTTCGATTATAAGGCTCGAAAGCTGGTCCGAATGCCAGAAGAAGTTCAAAACAAAATTAAGTAACCGCATTTTGACTCGTTAAATCATTGTACGCTTCTGCCCTATTCCAACATTCTTTTAATACCTTTGTACTTCTTACTAACAACTCAGATTTAAGCCATTCCTTGCCATGAGCACACAGAAAAAAGATATTCGCACCTTAAGTCAGGATCAAATGATCTCTTTTTTTGAGGAAATTGGTGAAAAGAAATTTCGCGCAAAACAAGTATATGAGTGGCTTTGGGCAAAATCGACAGATGACTTTGACGAAATGACCAACCTTTCTCATGAAACACGTGAAAAGTTGAAAGCGCATTTCCATTTCAATACACTTGAAATAGATACGCAACAGCATAGTAAGGATCGCACTATTAAAACTCGTTTCAAATTACATGATGGAGAATTGATCGAAGGGGTTTTGATTCCAAGTAAATCAAGGATCACAGCGTGTGTTTCTTCACAATCAGGCTGTTCCTTAAGTTGCAAATTTTGCGCAACTGGATACATGGACTTGAAAAGAAATCTTACTGCGGGTGAAATTTATAATCAGGTAGCTGAAATTAAGCGTCAAGCGGAAGAAGAATATGGACAAACCTTATCCAATATTGTATATATGGGGATGGGAGAACCTCTATTGAATTATAAAAATGTACTTCAATCTATTGATCATATCACTTCTCCTAAAGGATTGGGCATGTCTCCACGTAGAATTACCGTTTCTACAGCAGGCATCGCCAAAATGATCCGAAAACTAGGAGATGATGAAGTTCGATTTAATCTCGCGCTATCGCTCCATGCCGCCAATGATGAAAAGCGTAGTAAAATGATGCCTATCAATGACTCCAATTCTTTGGAAGTATTGGTAGAAGCCTTGAAATACTTTCACGAAAAAACTGGAACTCGTATTACTTTGGAATACATTGTATTCGACGATTTCAACGATACAATCGCAGATGCGGAAGAATTATATCAGTTTGCAAAACAATTTCCGACTAAGGTCAATATCATTGAGTACAATCCAATCTCATTTAATGATCTAAAAAATGCCACCAAATCTAATTTTGAGGCGTTCGTAAATCATTTGGATTCTAAAAACCTTGTTGTTAATGTTCGAAGAAGTCGCGGAAAGGATATTGATGCCGCATGTGGTCAATTGACAGTGAAAGCGGAAGAAAGCACCAACTAAATCAGGTAAATACAATCTCACACTTTAACTAGTTTTAGCCAATCTAGTGATAGCTCGACTAGTACAAATAATGCTGCGGAGCGTGTGTATATTCTAGCGCTTGTAGCAGTGCTGATTTTGCTCTGATGGTAAACTGAATACTTTGGAAACGGCCAGTTGGAATCCAATCAAAACTCATTTCCCAGCAATGTAAATCTCGCACAATACCAATATTAGTGGCCGCCAATGTTTTTTCCTGCATATTGTATGTTGAACTAAACGTCACCTTCCATTTTTTGGATAAACTTAAATTTCCACTTCCACGAATTGCTTGCGATATCGTTGCCGGTTCTAAATTAGGTTTTGACCACGATAAGTTATAGTTCAATCGTATGTTCCATGGAATGTTGAAGTCAATGTATTCTCCAGGATTGGCAGCTATGTAGTCCAACTCCGCTTGCTGTGAAGGTGTAAGTTCCGCCTCTTCTTCATCCGTTGGTAATTTTTTCTTTCGTGCAGCTGGATTAAAGCTTGTACCTACTGTGAAGTTTGCACGAGTAGTACGTAGTGGTTGCCAAAATTCATGGTCCAAACCATAATATTGATTGATCGTCACTTGTTGACTATCCACACTTACCATTTCATAAAAACTATGGTTGGAACTATAGTTAATATCAAATCCTTTAATTTTTGTATTTGCACTTACAGATAGTGGTGCCGCTTTTAAGGAATCAGCAGTAAAGTTATAGTTGGACGCGAGATTAAAGTTTAATAATCGAAATGGTTTAGGCGTTTTCGCACTGTCGTTCTTCGCTGGAAATTTTATTTCAATATTGTTCGCCAAAGACCAAGTCAGTAAGTTTTGATTACCTGATCCCGGTGTGGTAAAAGAAAAGTTGTTATATCTAGAAAGGCTTTGCTCTGTACTTTGGGTATCAACCACCACGCTTTGATAGTAATCAAAACGAGGATCGCTAAAATCTGGACGATAACGGTACCCTATCTGTGGCCTCATCATATTTCGAATTTTTGGAATCCGTTTTCCCTTAATTGCAAAAAAACTATACAACACCGTATTAAGATTAACACCCATGCTATAATTGTAAACACGATTCATACCATCAATTGTGTTTACCTGAATGGAGTCCTGACTTTCAACCCATTCATAGTCCAATTTTTTATCATAGTATATTTCTTCGTAACTCAAATTTGGATTAACGGTGAAATACTTCAAGGCTTTAAAGTTATTCTGTATGGTTGTAGAATGCTTGTAGCCATACTTCCCATTCTCAAATACCAAATTCGGTAAATTGTTCAATGAAAATGCAATGGTATCTGGTGTATCTGTGCTCCCTAAAATATTCGTCAATCCACTTAATGATTCTCCATATACCGGAGTAACAATATTGGAAAAAGAGTTTTTAAACACGCCGTTATAATTAACTGCAAAATTCTTTATGTACTCTGACCCTACCCCTCTATAACGCTTAAACGGTTGTCTTCTCGTCATGTTTAGGTTTACATCTGGCACCCTAAAATTCATTTTCCCTTGCGCATTTTGATTTTGACTCATATTCATAGACATGCTAAACGGGGATTTTCCAAATCGTTTGGTATACCTTATATTAGAAGAGAAATCCGTTTTAAGGATTCGATTAAAGTTTACTGAGTTATTTTGAATATAATTAGCCGATTGCATTTGAACATTCGCAGAAAAGGAACTATTCTTTTTAGATGTTTCTGTGTGCTTCCAGCGAATCATATAACTATTTTTTTCAGGTTTATCTTCGTCATTGAACCCATTAAAAATGTTACTTAATCCGATCGCAAAATCTCCTTGAAAACGATAACGTGCATTATACTTTGCGGATAATTCTGCCCGCCAAGATCCATTTGCGAAGATATCTCCTACCATTCTAACCCCTAAATAATCATTTACGGCCCAATAATATCCTCCTTTAGATAATCCGACTCCTTTTGTTGCCTGTGTACGAATGGAAGGTTGAATAATCCCAGAACTATTTTCCTTTGGTATCGGAAACAATCCAAAAATGAATCCAATTGGAGTAGGGATATCACTTAATACTATATGAAAAGGTCCACTTACTACCAATTTTTCAGGGACCATTTTCATTTTATCCGCTTTGATATAAAAATGCGGATTTTCTAAATTGCAGGTAGAGTAAGTGGCATTATGGATATACATCTCTCCATCTTTATTCTTCTTCACGGTTTCACCTTGAATATAACCACCCCCTTGTTCTGTTACAACTCCATGAATTAATCCCCGTTGTGTTTGGAAATTAAAAGCCATTGAATCAACTTCACCTCCTTCTCCACCTTGCTTAAACTTGGGTCGTTCCACATAGTTCCCGGAACTATCTATTCTACCTTTTGCGGATAATAAATTTTTGGACCAATCAATTTCAATATAAGCTGCATCTAAAGTGATTTCTCCATAATCCACATGTGCTTGGCCATAAATGTGTACTTTCTGACGAATAACATCTACTCGAATCGAGTCTTTGGCAGAATAATTGATTGTGGATTCGATACTACTGTTTTTGCTTACAGGGACAGTTTTTTTTATAGAATCGTTTGAAATCGGTTTTTTGATGGTATCTTTCAAGGCAAAATTGCTTGAATCCAGCGTTTTAGCGACGGAATTTGTATCGCTTTGCGCATTTGCAGCAATAGAAATACAAACTGCGGACAGCAGAATAAAAAGCCTCAAAATGTGGTCTAACTGTTTCAGTTTATTGTATTTTTTTGTTTTTTTGTACAAATTTATCTGATTAAAACCTTATTTAACTAAAAAAGATGAGAAAGATTATCGTTTCGTTATTATTTGGGTTTTGCTTATTGGCCGGTTCGTTTGTTCCATCCGGAGAGAAACGTGCAACCATTAAAAGTATTGTAATAGATGCTGGACATGGAGGTACTGATCCTGGTTGCAATGGCAAATCATCCACAGAAGCAGAAGTTGCTTTGGCCGTAGCATTAGAATTAGGTCGTATATTGGAAGAGAATCTACCTGATGTGGAAGTTATTTATACTAGAAAGACGGACACATTCGTTAAGTTAAATGATCGGGCTGAGATTGCAAATAATAAGAAAGCTGACTTATTTATATCTATTCATTGTAATTCTGCCTCTTCTGCTGCATATGGAACGGAAACATATACAATGGGTATTCATAATTCCACTGGTACAACAAAAAACTTCGATGAAGTAGCAAAAAGAGAGAACAATGTAATTCTTCTTGAAAACGACTATGAAGAGACATATGAAAACTACGACGTTGAAAATGGATTTGATCGTAGCTCTCCGATGATGCAGATACTTATTGCCAATTATCAGAAGGCTTATAGCGAAAATAGTATTAACTTGGCCACCAAAATAGAGAACCAATTTACGTCTCGAGTTGGGAGACATAGTAGAGGGGTGAAGCAGAAGGGATTGTGGGTACTTTGGAAATCATATATGCCAAGTGTACTGGTTGAATTAGGCTTTTTAACCAACCGCAATGAAGAGAAATATTTGAACGACGAAGTAAATCGAACATATATGGCTTCTGGAATTTTTAGAGCGATTCGAGATTATAAGGAAGATATTGAATCAAAAGATGAATAGTAATCTAGGCTTTGATCTGATTATTATGATTCATTAGGAAAAGGAAACAACAAACAAGGAAAGAAAACGCATTCGCATGTCAAAGGAATTAAAAGTAGGCTTATTGACCGTCTTAGCAGGAATCATGCTTTATTTCGGTTTTAATTTTTTAAAAGGATCTTCTTTCATTTCAACTGTTAACACGTATTACTTAACGTACGACAATGTGAATGGACTAACCATATCCAATCCAGTGGTCGTGAACGGGCTATCGGTTGGAAAAGTAAAAAACCTAGAGTTATTACAGGATGGTAAGAAGAATAACATTCGAGTTACAATCACTGTGCAAGATCAAATTGAAGTAGGTGATGGAACCACAGCTATTTTAAAATCCAGTGATTTACTTGGAGGAAAAATGATCTTATTAAAACTAGGACCTAATAAAGAAATTTATCCCTCTGGAAATGATTTGACCGCTACCACCGAAAAAAGTATCACGGAAGAGTTAAAAGAACGTGCGGTTCCGCTGCTTGAAAACGTGGATTCCACCATAACAAAAGTGAAGGGGTTTATCGATGCAGATGACAAAGCTAGTTTTAAAGCAATTGTTAAAAACATGGAATCAACGTCTTTAATTGTTCGTAGAATGAGTAATGAAAGTCGTCAGAACACAAACTTGATGGCTGGAAACTTAATCGCATTGTCTGCTCAATTGAGAGAAACGGAAAAGCAGCTTTCTCCTTTGATTCAAAAGATGAGTCGTTTTGGTGATTCTTTGAATACATTAAATTTTGATAATACACTGCGAAACGTAGATAAGTCGGTCAAAGGAATCGACAGTATGTTGACTAAAATCAATAGTGATCAAGGCACCGTAGGTATGCTATTAAATAATAAGCAGGCATATGACAGTTTGGTTGTTAACCTCGCCAATCTCAATTTACTAATAACACATTTTCACACCTCTCCAAACGAGTTTTTGGCCCCATTAGGAAAAAAACTTAAGAAGAAGGATCCACATTGGGACGATAAAAGGTTTCATCCCTAAAACAACTATTTAGAACATCTACTCCTAGAAAGAGTGGCTCGTATCTGTTTTCAAAAAGAAGCATTTGACGGTCTTCACTAATCTAGTTTAATAGAGTGATGAAATAATTTAAACTATGTCTAAACCACTAAAAAAAGCTATTATCGTCGCGCTCCTGGGAGTGTTATGCTTTGTTGGTTTTAGCTATTACAAAGGCGCATCCCTTTTTTCGAGTGTTAATACTTACTATATGATGTATAATGACATCAATGGTTTGACCCTTTCAAATCCAGTTGTAGTAAACGGATTGGCTGTAGGGAAAGTGAAAAATCTAGAACTTCAACAAGATGGTGATCTAAATAAAATTAAGGTTACAATTGTGGTTGAAAATAAGATACAGGTTGGAGATGGAACAACTGCCATATTGCAATCCAGTGATCTGCTTGGTGGAAAAATGATCTTGCTAGATCTTAAGCCTAACAGTGAAGTATATCCCACTGGCCGAGAATTGACCGCTTTGACGGAAAAAAGTATTACGGAGGAAATGGAATTTCATTCCGGGCCTGTCCTTCTTAATTTGGATTCTACCGTTGTTGATTTCAAAGAATTTTCGGACCAGGAAGATTCTATTCGCTATGAAAATATCAAGCGGAATATGAAAGTCAGTTCCTATACCATAAATAAAATGCTATATGAAGCGCAGCAGAATGCCAATGTTGTATCAGGAAACATTGTGTCGTTAACAGATCAATTAGATCAAACTCAACAGCAGCTAACCCCACTGCTTCAAAAAATGACTGATTTTAAAGATTCTTTAAACAAATTAGACTTTAAGTCTACCATTAAAGATATGAAAAGTTCTGCAACTCAGATCAAAGGGACCATGGGTAAGATGAACAGCAACCACGGGACTATTGGAGCAGTTATGACTGAAACCCAATTAAAAGATAGCCTAAAAGTTGTCATTGCAAACATTAAATTGCTAAGTGAACACATGGATACATCATCCAGAGAATTTATGGCTCCGTTTGGGTCTAAACTCAAGAAAAAACACGCACATTGGAGCGATCCAAGATTTCATAAATAATTCCATTTTAGGTATTCGTGTTTTTTATTATTTTCTGCTTATTTTAGCAGTTGTGGAACGCATCAGTAACAACAGTTGGTGATTTAGGCAGTTTCGATTCTATCACATTATTACATACATTGACCTATGGCCATTTCGAAAGCGGAATTAACCTTTAATAAAAACGAAGATATTAACCGTCAACTTTGCTCTGAATTAAGAAAAAAGTGGGGAAAGGTTGCATTGGGAGGTGGTGAAAAGCGGATTGCCAAGCACAAAGCCAAAGGAAAAATGACCGCTCGTGAGCGAATAGAGTATTTGACTGATAAAAATTCTGAGTTTCTTGAAATTGGCGCATTTGCAGGCGAAGGAATGTATGAAGAATATGGTGGATGTACTTCTGCCGGTGTGATTACGGGAATCGGATACGTGAAAGGGAGACAATGCGTTATTGTAGCGAATGATGCTACTGTAAAAGCGGGGGCTTGGTTTCCAATCACTGCTAAAAACAATATGAGAGCACAGGAAATAGCAATGGAAAATAGATTACCATTGATTTATCTTGTAGATAGCGCTGGTGTATTTCTACCCCTTCAAAATGAAGTTTTCCCTGATAAAGAACACTTTGGAAGATTATTCCGAAATAACGCAAAAATATCCTCCATGGGTATTCCTCAAATTGCAGCAATTATGGGTAGTTGTGTTGCAGGAGGAGCCTATTTACCTATTATGTCCGATGAAGCATTGATTGTGGAAGGCACGGGAAGTGTATTTCTAGCAGGGTCTTACCTTGTTAAATCGGCTATTGGCGAACAGATTGACAATGAGACGTTGGGTGGGGCTACTACGCACTGTGAAATTTCTGGCGTAACTGATTATAAATGCAAAGACGATAAAGAATGTTTAGATACCATTCAAAATTTGGTAGATAAAATTGGAGATTTTGATAAATCTGGTTTTAATCGGGCAAAACCAACATTACCTGCAGAAAAGCAGGAAAATATTTATGGAATTCTTCCTGGAGATCGAACGAAACCTTATGAAATGCGGGACATCATCAAATGTATTGTAGATGATTCTGAATTTGAGGAGTATAAGGAATTGTATGGTCAAACGTTGCTTACGGGTTATGCTAGAATTGATGGCTGGGCTGTAGGAATCGTTGCCAATCAACGGGAAGTTGTTAAATCCAAAAAAGGAGAAATGCAGATGGGAGGAGTAATTTATTCTGACTCTGCGGACAAAGCGGCTCAATTCATCATGAACTGCAATCAGAAAAAGATTCCGTTGGTTTTTCTCCATGATGTTACTGGTTTTATGGTTGGTAGTAAATCTGAGCATGGAGGGATCATTAAGGATGGAGCCAAAATGGTAAATGCCATGGCCAATTCTACTGTTCCAAAAATCACCATTATCATCGGGAACTCTTATGGAGCAGGAAACTATGCCATGTGTGGCAAAGCGTACGACCCAAGGTTAATATACGCATGGCCAAGTTCTCAACTAGCCGTTATGAGTGGTGCTGCTGCAGCTAATACCCTATTGCAAATAAAAGTAGCGGGATTAAAATCTCAAGGAAAGGAAATTACCGAGAAAGAACAAAAAACGTTGTTGAAGGAAATAACGGATAAATACAACAGTGAACTTTCTCCTTATTATGCCGCTGCTAGATTGTGGGTAGATGGTGTAATCGATCCTTTGGAAACTAGAAAAGTTGTTTCGATGGGAATTGAAGCCGCTAATCATGCGCCGGTGGAAAAATTCAACCTTGGCGTGTTCCAATGTTAATCGAAGTCGGTGCTGTTTTCTTTTAAAAGAATCCAAAACAACTTAACGTTTAGCAAAAACACCGGGTTTTAAAAAATCTACATTTTTTGTATATTGCCTATCTAACAAAAGAGTTTAGATAAACCTTCAAAGCCTTACTGGCTTTGAATTAATTAAGAAAATAAAAAACACCGGGTATTTTGAATAACCTTAGCCCCAAAGAGTTAAAAGCCTTAGTCTCCTTACTGGATGACAGTGATGAGGAAGTGTTAAGTATGGTGGAAGATCGCATTCGCTCTATGGGAGAAGCGATCATTCCTTTTTTAGAAGATGAATGGGAATCTACGGCGGATCCGGTTATACAAAGTCATATTGAAGATTTAATTCATTCTGTTCAATTTTCAGAGTTGAAACGGCGAATTAAAAAATGGAAGTATGACGGAGGAATTGATTTACTCGAAGGCATGTATCTCTGCGCACGATATCATTTTCCAGATTTAGAGCAAATTGGATTAGAACAACAAATTCGTCAATTAGCTTTGGACGCCAGTAAGCTGCACCATGCGCACCAACATCCCTACGATCAGGTGCGTGCATTGAATCGTTTCTTCTTCTCTCAAAATAAATTTCGTTCTAATCGAAAAAACTTTCATAGTCCATCCAATTCATTTATCAATGTAGTTTTGGAATCTAGAAAAGGGAACCCTTTGAGCATGAGTGTCATATACATGTTGGTTGCTCAAGCGTTAGGAATTCCTTTATATGGCGTAAACTTCCCAAATCTCTTTATTCTAACATTTACAGGTGGTACGCGTCAATTCTATATTAACGTCTACAATAGCGGCTTGATCTTCACAAAGGATGATGTAGATGATTATTTGAAACAAGCGAAATTGCCTCATGAAGAACATTATTTTCAATCTTGTTCCAACATTGACATCGTTCGGCGGAACATTCGTAATCTAATCTCTTGCTATAAACAATTGGAAGAGCCTGATAAAATTGCAGAGATGGAAGAATTACTACTTATTTTAGAGGATCAATAGATTTGGAGCTATCTTAAAGATTCAGAACCATCTACAATAGATCTAATGGAATCACCTAATTTTAATCAGCAAATATTCAAGTTAGATCCTTCAGAACTTAAAAATATTCGTAGAAAAGGTTTAATCCTCATAATCATTGTTTCCGTCATAATTACTTGCGCCTTAGCGATCTATTTGACTTGGATTAAAGCAGACACTATTTTTACTTCCGTTTTCACAGTTTTGCTATTCGTCATATTCTTTGGTGCAGCTTATTCCTCTTCAAAGATAAGATTCAAAAAAAACAGAAAAAGCTTGGTTGGATTATCAAATCTTCATTTTTAATGGAATTATCAAACAAACTAGCTCTGCTCTCGTATCCGTTTCCATTCCGTTTGAAGATATTACGGAAATTAACAAGACACCTAGTGGCAATATCCTAATTAAAACCAGGCAGAATGCACGCGCCATGGGAATTAGTAGGCACATAGAAAATAAAGAAGTTCTTTTAAAGGAATTGGCCAAAATCCATCCAATCAGTGATTCAGAAGATCCAAAATTAATCCCGTGGGAAATTTGGTTAGTTACTGGACTTGTTGCTGGATCTATGATCACTATTTTTACCGTTGAAAACAGCTTTGTCATTATCGGACTAGGCTTAGCCATAAGTGCTTTTCTAATATGGTCCAGAATAAAAATTCAAAAAAGTAAAGCCCCACGCCCTAATAAGAGCTTGAGCTCCATTCTTTTTTTATCCTTTAATCATAATAAT
Organism: Cytophagales bacterium; assembly: GCA_965277185.1. Taxonomy (GTDB): domain Bacteria; phylum Bacteroidota; class Bacteroidia; order Cytophagales; family JAHDFW01; genus JAHDFW01. The sequence goes on from CBDICC010000027.1 coordinate 128,074, forward strand.
ACTTAGAACTTTAATCACCGTTTTCAACTTAATAGTCTCCTAAAACTTAAGTCCACACAAATTCAATAGCATTATTTCAATTTTAATGCAAACCTTTTCATGTGGTTATCAGTATAACAGGTATAACGATTTCATACTCATTATACTTATTTTTAACCTAATCCAATCTAACATTAACATGATCATTTGCAGCACTGATACTATTCCCAATAAACAAATCACAGAAGCTTTAGGTATAGCAAGAGGAAGCACGGTAAGAGCTCGACATGCCGGTAAGGACTTTATGGCTGGGCTAAAAAACATCGTTGGCGGCGAAATTGATGAATACACTAAACTTCAAGCACAATCTAGAGAACAAGCCCTGGAACGCATGGAAGCCGATGCCAAGCGTTTAGGAGCAGATGCGATCGTAAATGTACGATTCTCTACTTCTATGATTATGCAAGGAGCCTCCGAAATTCTTGCCTATGGCACCGCTGTGAAATTAGCATAGCCTACTCCATCTATCTAATATTAGCCAATGGATTTTGAAAGTATCGCTAATTTTGATGTAATTGAAATCTATTTGATTCGAAGATTAATAAGTGCTCCATTTTTCGTCTATGTACTTACTTTTAAAACGAATCGATTCTGAAAAATTGGAACGATTTGAAGATCGAGACCATTGAAATGAATTTAAAAAAAACTACCAACAGACCGCTTTCATATTGGACTAAGATTCCATTTCTAGCCTTCTTGCTCCTTGTATTATCGTTTTACCGTTGTAAGCCAATCGAAAATGTGTATGACATTTTCGTATACAACTCTACCGATGAAGTGGTTTATATAGAATTTAAAACAGATCAATACGATGCTCTTTTTTATGATACCATTCCAATCGGCGAATCCAAAATGATCCATAGTTATTATGACTACGGAAATGCAGATAGTCAAGAGGCCATTGACTTGTATGCTAATTCAGATACATTTTCCATTTTCACACAAATTAATGTGTATACACCGGATTCTAGTTTTAGCATAACAAACTATCATCTCGCATCTGAATGGCTTTATTTTAAACATAATGAGCATAGCGCTCGATATACGGCTGAAATCTCAGCGAATGATTTTTAATTCATTCAAAATCTAATTATATAAATAGATAAGATAATGCTTCACGTAAAACCCATTGCTTCTCTCCTATTTATAGTACTTGGATTGTTTATTCTAACCAATTGTTCAAGTCCTCAATCCTCTCCATCCCAATCGATTTCAGTTACCGCCAATGCATATGTGACTTCTTCTTCGAAAGATGCGCATGGTGCTTGGGGTGATTTATTGGAGCCCGGAATGAAATGCATTGCCGTTTCACATGATTTGATTGAAATGGGTTTAGTTCATCAAACAAAAGTTCAAATAGAAGGATTGGAAGGTGATTATCTTGTATTAGATAAAATGCACTCAAAATGGGAACACAAAATTGACATTTATATGGGCCATGATTTGGACGCGGCATTGCAATGGGGAGCAAAAAAAGTAACCATTTCATGGCAAAAACCTGAATTGAACGAATCAAATTCCAATTAATATGGCCAAAAAGCCAGATATTACACTTCGACCAGCGAGCCTTAAGGACGCTGAATTATTAACTTATTGGGACACTAAACCACATGTAATTGCCTCTGATCCTAATGGACAAATAGATTGGAAAGAAGAATTATGTATTGATCCTACCTACCACATGCAATTTATTGCTGAATTAAATGGGATTCCAATCGGGTTTATCTTAATCATTGATCCTGCAAATGAATCTTCTCATTATTGGGGAGATGTGGTACAAAATCTAAGAGCGATTGATATTTGGATTGGAGAAGAAACCCATTTAGGAATAGGTTACGGTACTCAAATGATGCATTTAGCTATTGATTTATGCTTCTCAAATCCCGAAGTAACCGCAATCCTAATTGACCCGCTCGAATCCAATGTGGATGCAATTCGCTTCTATAAACGAATAGGATTCCAATTTCTAGAAAAACGACGTTTTGAAGACGACGATTGCGAGGTACTCCAACTTTCAAAAGATTTATATAAGAAATAGCGTATCTAGTCGTTTCGTTCATTGTTGATGCACCCTAATGTTAAGCCTCAATAAATTAATAAAGCACCTAAACGTCGTTTAAATCAACCTATCTATGCCCGAAAAAACTGCATCTCAAGTAAAAAGGTGGTCCTTTCGAATAGGTCTTTCAATTGTATTTATCATTGGAATTCTGATTGGTACAATATTTAACCCTGGATTATTGTACGCTTATCATACCGATTTAGCAGGACATTCTATTTATCACAATCAACCTCTTGAAAAAGAAACGGCTCTTCGTCTGAAGAATGCACAAGTACTTCTTCAAAAAAGCACGTTATATGATTCATCCTTTAAACTGGATATTTGCTTAAACGATGGTTCTTTCTATCCTCGCATTTTGGAATTTTTACAAGGCAACGCTTTTGGTTATGGTTTTTCCAACAAAGCAGTCCTAAATGGAAAATTAAGCTTTGAAAAAAACTGCTCCGAAATCAATGGTTACAAATGGAATTTGACGGAGCTGATTGCCCATGAAGCTACTCATTGTTATCAAGCCCACAGTTATGGTTTTTGGAATTCTAATCCAATCGCTCAATATCCAAATTGGAAATGGGAAGGTTATGCCGAATATATAGCCCGGCAAAATCAACGAGACGATTCTTTATCGTTCGCTAAAAAAAAGTGGAAAACCACAAGCCCTGAACTTTGGGAAGTAAAAATGGACGATACAACCACATGTGGACGGGAATACTATCAAGCTCGGATGTTGATTCAATTCTGTTTGGAAAACAAAGGCATGACGTATGACGAAATTTTGGAGTCAGATCTTTCTAAGGAATCCCTTTTTGAAGAGTTATTAAAATCACAAGAATGAATGAATGAATGAATTCATCTGCCTAATAATATTAATTTTCAGGTCTATAAAAGCGTATTTTTCCACTTTGTACCCAACTCAAATATAATCTATCCTTTGCTACTTTTCGTCCGGCTGTACCATTTTGCTCTGCGATGACGTATTTTCCTTTTCCTAAGACCTTATATATGATTGCCGTATGTTGAGGCATCTCCCCATAATAGGTAACTCCACTCTTGACGTATTTTGTCTTCACATTAAAAATCTGAATAATATCTCCTGGCAATACCGGCTCTGATTTTCGATTATATCTTCTTCCAAAATCATATACTCCGTTCATCTCCCCTCCAGCATTTTTAACAGCAAGTGCGGCTAAATCCCAACATTCACCCCGATCCAACTTTTTGCCCATGCTTTGATCTACAAATCTGAGTACTTTTTGATTGGCATCAGGTAAATCAGATCGTTTTAATGATTGTGCATTCAATTGGGGAATTAACAAAAAGCTGCTTATAAAGAGTACAATCAGTGCTACGCTTGTTTGCTTCACCTGAATTGGTTCCATCTTCACATTTAAAAACCAATCATTTCTTATTTGTTTTCTTTCCAACACTCTGCTTCGCATTATCTCATTCTCTAAGCTCCTATTTATAAACGAAAAGTTCATTCCCTTATTTTAATATTTCTAGATCCAATTTTAGTGATTTCATTTTTTGGCTGGAGTTCATCCTAATCTAACTTAGACCATTAAAATATCCCATACGAATAAAACTGCTTCATATGAACTTAACCAAATATTATGCCACAGGCCGTCCCATTTGATGGTCCATTTCCGAATCAGCTTGTCTTGCTAAAACTTGATTTGAGCAAAACTTACCAAATCATTGCTAGAACCAGTTTTTTATATTGAAAACTCGTTCATGGAAATCGCATTGTCAGCAGCTGCTTTCTATTTATATCTAAGCTATTTATATCACTTTATTTGACTATCTTTAAAGTCAATCAGATATACTTATTTCTTATGAGAAGAACAGCCTCTATTCACACTCTTGTGATATTTACAGGAGTTTTCATCCTCTTTGGTGGACTGATTTTATTAATGAAATCTTCCTTATTAAATACGGGGAATGGGCACCTCCTCTCGTTTGGTATTAGTGCCGATTTAATCATCATGATTCCAGGTCTTTATTTTTTAGCGATTCGCAAAACTAAAATTCCAAATGGCACAGTAATTCCAGTGATGGTAATAGGTTTAATTTTAGGTTTAGCTTTTTTACCCTTGCAACATCAATCTTATTTGCAACTATTTAAAAACTATGCGCTTCCTATATTGGAATTAAGTATTCTGACATTTGTAATTTTTAAAATTCGACGTATACGTCAAGCCTATAATCAAATACGAAACGCTTCAGGCTATACGAAGGAAAGGACTGACTTTCATTCCACTCTTTTACAATCTCTCGAAGGTGTGCTTCCTAGACCTATTGCAATATTACTTGTTTCCGAAATCAGTGTACTTTATTATGGGTTTATTAATTGGACATCCGTAAAACAGCACAAAAAACAGTTTAGCTATCATAAAGAAAGCGGAACACTTGCTTTGTTTGGAGCTATCATCCTTATTATGCTAGTGGAATGCTGTGCACTACATTTTCTTCTTAATAAATGGAATCCGATAGTTGCATGGATTATCTCTGGGCTCAGCATTTACACCTGCCTTCAAATCTTTGGAATCGCCCGTTCGATGCCCAAAAGATTGACCGAAATTACCGATCAGCACCTTATTTTGCGATATGGTATCTTTTCTGAATCTATTATTCCACTGTCTACTATAAAGTCAATAGAAATAAGCGGTCGTGATTTGGATAAAGAAAATAAAAAAGAATGTACTCTTTCTCCATTAGGAGGACTTGATGCACACAATATGATAATCCATCTTCATTCAGAAGGAATTATTAAAGGATTGTATGGAATGACTAAACCATTTACAACCATTGCATTCCATATCGATAAAAAAGATGAATTAAAAGACACACTTACTGACTTAACAAGCCTTACTGTAATCGATTCGAATTAATACAGTATTTTTCTACCTCCATAAAATTCAATTAAGTCCGTCTTAGTTAAATTTATTTCAATTTAATTTCATATATTTAAGACATTGATTTTTGAATTAAACAGCGCATAATTCAATTTATTAGAGGGAAAAATGAACTCTTTATCTACTCAACATAGGAATCAAGAACCCATCGCTCGAAAGATGCGTTCAGTTTCGCATGCTTCTTCCTCTTCTTCTGGTTTTGCTCATTTAGATTTAAGAGATTCAAGTGTTGCACAAGCAAAATTGAATGCGACATCCAAATCAAATCAAACGTCACAACTTTTAAGTTGGTCGCCTCCTAACATTACCCAGCGCAAATCAGCTGGACAATTGACTGGACAAATTAAAACTAAACCAACACCAGTTGATTCCAATTCTGGACCTCCTATACAGCTAATTGCCGGGACGATCACTCGCGCCCCTAAAAACATACATCATCAAGCATTCTTTGTTCAAACGCCTGATGGTAAATCATATGGAGTTCCATTTGGTGTGGTTGTGCAAGCAGGCGATCATGTAACGTTTGATATCGCAGCGGGTGGATTGTATTTAGCTACTAACGTTGTTGTTACGGAAAGAGGATTATCACATCTTGCCTCAAGACAATTGGATGCCGCAGCAGCAGCGCATGCTGCTACAGGTTCGCCACATACACTTCAAGCTCCTACTATGGCTGTTGGACGGTTTAGAGATCCAGATGGGGTACATTTAAAAACGTCTAATCAACGTAATCTCCCTGGAACTCGAGCACAGGCAGCTACAGATAGATTAGAAATCTTACCACCCGTTGGAGGAGCCTATCCAAACATGCATGCAGAAATGCGCGGAGTCCACCATTCCATCGAACAAACACGAGCTGGGAAGCCAACCAGCGTTGAAGAAATGGGTGCTAGTCAGGAAATTTGCATGCTTTGTGAATTAGTTATGACAATGCTAGGAATCGCATATGATAAAAAACACGTGTCTAAAATTGTCTATGGAAAATGGGATGATCCCACAGGTAAATTTAGAGATGCTGGAGGTTTTGTTGGATTAGATGCCGTTTTAGTAAATCTAGGCGTTGATAAAGGAGAAGCACGATTGCGATTGATTCATCGCCTTTCACAGGAAATGCCAGAAGTAAAGGCTACCGCTTTTGCGGATCGAATTCTTCATGGAGAACTTCAATCTGCGGGATCAAGAAAAGCCATAATGCGGGAGTTAAAAGCATTTAAATCCATCAAATCAAGTGCTGCTGGAGGGCGAGCAGCAGGTGGTAGAAAATCTAGCACTAAAAAAGGCCGAAGAGAAGCGCGAGCGTTGGCGAAAGCAAGACGAGCTCATTTTGGAGCTGCAGGAGCTGGCGCAGCATCGTCTAGTTCTAGTGCTGCTCCTATGGCGGCAGCGGCAGCAAGTACTTCTTCACATGGGAGTTCTGAAGATGATGATTCGGAATTATCATCTGGCGAGGAGGAAGATGCGATGGCTGGTGGTGGCGGCGGAGGTGGGACGTATTAGGTTATGTGATATCTAATTGAATGCTACTCCCGATCGCTGAGGTTTCCAATTCTTATAACATCTATTCAAACCTAGAATAAAATAAAAACAAAAGCCGAAACTTGATTTTCAAGTACCGGCTTTTGATGTAGTGAACCTAATTAAAATATACTAAAAGTATAGTATAGAAGTATTCTCGTTAGTTTCTTACTTTTTATTTATTCATTCGTCCCTAAACTCTTCGTAGCTTAAATCACCTTGATTTTGAGCTTCTTTTGCATTTCTTTAACCTTCGCTTTTAATTTTTTATCCGTTTGAATCAAATTCTCAACGGTTCGAACAGAGTGAATTACCGTACTATGATCCTTTCCTCCAAAATAATCTCCTATTGTAGCCAAAGAATGTGTCGTATACAATTTTGAAAAGTACATTGCCACTTGTCGAGGTTGTACGATTTCTTGTTTTCTTGTTTTAGACTTCAATAAAGCTACATCAATGTTGTAATAATTTGCAACGTACTTCTGGATGTAATCAATACTTACTTCACCATCTACCTCGTGCACAATATTTTGAATACACTTTTTAGCCAATTCGAGATCAATTTCTTTACGAAGTAACGTGGATTGAGCAATTAAAGAAACTAATACGCCTTCCAGTTCACGAATATTTGTATCCACACTGTAGGCCAAATATTCTATCACGTTTTGAGGGATATCAATACCATCCGCATGCAATTTATTTAAAATAATTGCCATACGAGTCTCAAAGTCAGGCTGTAACAAATCCGCTGCCAATCCCCACTTAAAACGAGACAATAATCGTTCATCCAATCCTTTCAACTCAATTGGTGGGCAATCACTGGTCATAATGATTTGTTTCCCTGTCTGATGTAAGTGATTGAAAATATTAAAAAAGATTTCTTGCGTCTTTTCCTTACCTCCAAAAAATTGAATATCATCTATAATCAATACATCCAATCCAGCAAAGTAGTTACTGAAATCTTGAATGCTATTTGTACGTACAGCATCATAAAATTCATTACCGAATTTTTCCGATGTAACGTATATTACTTTTTTCTCTGGATACTTTTTGAAAATTTCATTTCCAATTGCCTGAGCCAAATGTGTCTTCCCTAAACCAGTTCCTCCGAAAATGGTTAACGGATTAAAACTTGTAGTTCCTGGGTTTTGTGCAACCGCCAAACCTGCTGATCTAGGAAGCCGATTATAGTCTCCTTCGATGTAGCTCTCAAACGAATATTTATGGTTTAAATTTGGCTTGTGTTGTACCTCTTTTTTCTCCTCAACATTCGGAGTATGAATTCTATTTGATTTCTTAGTTTCTCGTCCAGGGATGTTAACGGTCAATGGTAAATTCTTTTGATCGCCTTTGTCGACAATAATTGAATATTCCAATCTACCTTCCCCTCCTAACTCGTTAAAAATGGCTTTTTTCAACAATGCCACATAGTGCTCTTCCAGCCACTCGTAAAAAAACTGGGTTGGAACCTGTATAGTAAGGGTATTTTCTTTTAATAAAACAGGCACAATGGGCTCAAACCACGTTCTAAAGCTCTGCTCATGAACTTCCTCTTTTATTGTCAAAAGGCAGTTATTCCACACAGAAACGCAGTTTTTTGTCATTGTAAGCATTATTTATAAAGTTTATTTTTTGAACAGCCCTCCGTGCAATTGGAAAACTTGGAACTACAAAATTGAACAAAAAAAAAGAGACTGGAAAAGAATATGAGAAATAAACTTCTTCACGTAGTTATCCACGCGTTATCCACAATATTTATTGCGGTAGAATTCCAGTCTTCGGGTTTGTGTTGATAACTAAATTTTATATCTATTCTACCCAAATTAATTCCGGCCCATCCAACTTGATTAATTATGACATTTCCTCCATTTGGTGACTTTTCAATCATTGGTTTTTGCAAAAAAGTATGTGTATGTCCTCCTATTATCAAATCAATCCCATCTACACTTTTTGCAAGCCTTAAATCACACATTTTATCTGGTGCATCATCATATTTCAAACCTAGATGCGATAAGCAAATTACAAAGTCGCATTTCTCCTTTTCACGAAGGATTTTCACGGTATCCTGCGCTTTCCCTATTGGATCTTGCCACTTCGTTTCGCCATAATTTTTTTCAGAGATCAAACCTTGCATTTCAATATTGATTCCAAAAACTCCTACCCGAACGCCTTCTTTTACAAAAACTTTATACGGTTTAAACGTACCTTCTAATATCGTATCATTAAAATCATAGTTAGACGTTAAAAAAGGAAATTCCGCATGTGGCAACGCTTTCTTCAGACCTTCCAGTCCATTATCGAAATCATGATTTCCTAAAGTGGAGGCGTCGTATCCCATTTTACTCATCAGCTTAAACTCCAATTCTCCGCCAAAAAAATTAAAATAAGGTGTTCCTTGAAAAATATCCCCCGCATCCAAAAGCAGCACATTCGACTCCTGCTCTCTTATTTTTTTAATTAAAGAAGCGCGTTGCGCCATTCCTCCTTTCCCCTTGTATTTACCTTTAGTATAGGGTTCAATCCAAGAATGCATGTCATTGGTATGCAAAATGGTAAGTTTCTTACTCTTTGATTTGGATTTAGCCAACAATTCCGAGCCTACTCCTGTTACAGCTACTGCTCCAAGTCCCAATAACGACTTTCTCAAAAATGCTCTTCTACTTTCCATGTCTTTACCCTCTCTCATATAACTACTACAAATAATTTAGTGATGACCAACTTTACGACTTTCACTTCATTTCATTTCATTTATCAATTCTCATCTATAATAACTCGGTCATCCATCTCTCCATTAATCGTTTTATTTCCTTTAGTCAAATCTTTAATATGTTCTAAAATGGCATTTCTGAATGTTTTCCCTAATTGATATGTCGCTGTCGCTTCTTTCAAAAAGTCAAGATGATCTCCTCCACTTGCCAAGTAATCAGAAACGGACATCGTATATGTAGCGTTTTTGTCAAATGGCTTACCGTTTATTGTTACATCGCTATATTGATCTCCATCCGTGGTATATTTTAGCCCCGCAAACTGCGTATTTCGCACTTTTATTGCATGGTCGAGTAATTTAGCAACCGTACTTCCTTTTAATGTCAACACTACTAATTCATTCTCAAAAGGCATCAATTCATACACATTCCCAACAGTTATTTCTCCTTTTGGAATCGGCGTTCGCAATCCTCCAATCGTTACCAATGCAAAGTCAATTGGTTTACCATAATATTCAATGGATTTTTTGAGAATTAAATCAATAATAAAATTGCCCAGTGTAGACTGAGATTTCCCTTTAATCAATTCTTTTTCAGAAACACCTATTACCTGATTCATTTTAGCATCGAGTTTTTCCTTATAAGGTTCAATCAATGCCACAATTTCAGGATCTGGCTTTTCTACTTTTACATAATTGGTTGCATCTGTCGTTGAATCAACAGTGTAGGTTAATTCCTTTGCACAACCATTCAATAAGATTATAAAAGGCACCCATAGTAGAATTCTAAAAAATCTTCTTTTTCCTATCATAAATTTAACCATAAAGAATCGACGAAACTTGAATATGATATAGCTAATTTAACAGTTAAATGTATGATTTAACTATATTTGCATCGTTCATAACAAATGTAATAAAAAATGCAAAAAGAGGAGCTTTTTAAGGAATTTTCAGCAGTTACCAGCGACCAGTGGCGTGAAAAAATTGTAACAGATTTAAAAGGAAAAGACTTCCAGAATTTAGTTTGGAAAACGGCCGAAAAGATTGATGTACAGCCATTTTACCATGAGCTTACGCATAGTTCACCTTTCGTATATGCACGAAAAGAATGGCGATATTGCGAGTATATTAAAGTTATTGATAGACAATTTGAACAAGCGATTGCGCAGGCTGTAAAAGCATTGGCACAAGGAGCGGAAGGAATTCATTTTCAAATTGATAATGCAGCCACATTCCCAACTGATTTGCTATTTAAACAAATTGATCCTACCATCAATGTGTTTTTCGACATTAACATTGGTGCAGTTGCATTAGCCGTTAATTTAAAAAGAAATAAAACACACCGTGCCTCTATTTTAGTGCATGACATGGAGGAATTGATGGAGGTAATGCAAAAAGTAAAGGATGACCTTACCAAAGGGGTTATCATTGCTTCCAACAAAGAAGAAAATATCCAAGAGGAATTAACCAATGTGCTCGAAGATTTAGAATATTTTTTACTTAAAACAGAGGATAATCCTGGTTTTGAGCACAATCTTCACCTAAAAACACAAATCGGAACGAACTTCTTTTTTGAAATTGCCAAGGTGCGAGCTATTCGGCTTCTTTGGCAGAATCTTAATAAAAAACATGGATTTACTAACGTAGGTAAAATTCGAATTATCTCTGAAGCGGTTTTGGCAAATGTACCAGATACCGATGAGGACACTAAATTATTGAGAGCTACCACGGAGGCTATGTCTGCCGTATTAGCTGGAACAGCGTTTCTTACCATTCCTCCATTCGATTCGGTTTTTGATGAGGGAGATGAGCGCTCTGCCCGAGTAGCACGAAATATATCTACTATATTAAAGGAAGAATCGTACTTAAACAAGGTGAAAGATCCTTCAAGTGGTTCTTATTATATAGAATACGTAACCTGTAAATTAGCTGAAGCAGCTTGGAAAGAAGTTTTCGAGGAAGAGTTACCTAAATTGGAATTGAACGAACCTGAATATGAAACAGATTTAATACCGTTTGAAACCGCCGAAAAAATCAACTTAAAACCACATTATGATGCTACGGACACGGCTAATTTGGATCACCTTGGCTTTGTAGCTGGAATTGCTCCAAATTTGCGAGGACCTTATTCATCTATGTATACAAGTCGTCCTTGGACCATTCGACAATATGCTGGTTTTTCTACAGCAGAAAAATCCAATGCCTTTTACCGAAGAAATTTAGATGCTGGGCAAAAAGGACTTTCCGTTGCATTTGATCTTGCTACTCATCGAGGCTATGATTCGGACCATGATCGTGTAGTCGGTGACGTAGGAAAAGCAGGTGTTGCAATTGATTCAGTATTGGACATGAAAATCCTTTTCGATCAAATTCCTCTGGACAAAATGTCCGTTTCCATGACTATGAATGGAGCTGTATTACCTATAATGGCCTTTTATATCATAGCTGCTGAAGAACAAGGAGTAAAACCCGCAGAATTAACCGGAACCATTCAAAACGATATTTTGAAAGAATTCATGGTTCGTAATACGTACATCTACCCTCCTGCTCCGAGCATGCGCATCATTTCGGACATTTTCGAATACACCGCTGCGCACATGCCGAAATTTAATTCGATTTCAATCAGTGGATATCATATGCAGGAAGCAGGTGCTACTGCCGATATTGAATTAGCTTATACATTGGCTGACGGCTTAGAGTATGTTCGAACCGGTATCAAAGCAGGAATGGACATCGACGAGTTTGCTCCAAGATTATCCTTTTTCTGGGGTATTGGCATGAATCATTTTATGGAAATTGCCAAAATGCGTGCAGCACGAATGTTGTGGGCTAAGATAATCAAACAGTTTGATCCTAAAAACCCAAAATCTTTGGCTTTGAGGACACATTCTCAAACTTCTGGTTGGAGTTTAACGGAACAGGATCCTTATAACAATGTAGCTCGTACTTGTGTGGAAGCAATGGCTGCAACAATGGGACATACCCAATCTCTTCATACCAATTCGTTGGATGAAGCCGTAGCATTACCTACGGATAATTCAGCTCGAATTGCCCGGAACACACAAATCTATTTACAAAAAGAAACGGAAATTTGTAGAGTAATTGATCCATGGGGAGGTTCTTATTATGTAGAAACACTTACGAATCAAATTGCGGAAAAAGCATGGGAGCACATTCAAGAAATTGAAGAATTAGGTGGAATGTCTAAAGCGACCGAAACTGGACTTCCAAAAATGAGAATTGAAGAAGCTGCAGCAAGGCGACAGGCTCGAATTGATTCAGGAAAAGATATTATTGTTGGTGTTAATAAATATCGACCTGAAAGTGAGGAACCTATTGAACTTTTAGAAGTTGATAATACTGCTGTTCGAAATGCTCAATTGGAACGACTGAAGCAATTAAAAGGAGACCGAAATGCGGAATTAGTTGCCGAAGCGCTGAATGCATTGACAAAATGTGCAGAAGGTGGTGAAGGAAACTTGCTTGATTTATCTGTAGATGCAGCAAGAAAACGTGCTACACTTGGTGAAATATCAGATGCACTGGAAAAAGTTTTTGGCCGTCATAAAGCCGTAAACAAAGCAATTTCAGGTGTGTACTCGGGAGAATCAGTAAACAACGAAGAATTTCAAAAGGCCATTGGAATGGCTGAAGCGTTTACCAAACAAGAAGGTCGTCGACCAAGAATCATGATTGCCAAAATGGGGCAAGATGGACATGATCGCGGAGCGAAGGTTATTGCAACCAGTTTTGCAGATGTAGGTTTTGATGTAGACATTGGTCCTCTTTTTCAAACTCCAGCGGAAGCAGCCATGCAAGCGGCTGAAAACGACGTTCACCTTGTTGGAGTAAGCAGCTTAGCAGCAGGACACAAAACTTTGGTGCCACAATTAATTAACGAACTTAAAAAGTTGGGGCGCGATGATATTATGGTAACTGTAGGCGGAGTAATTCCTCCTAATGACTATGACTTTCTTTATGAAGCTGGTGTGGTAGGTATTTATGGTCCGGGGACTGTTATTGCCACTGCTGCACAGGAGATTCTCACAAAACTGATGTAAGGGTATATAGTATAGTATAGTATACTATAGAAGGGTTAATTAGGTTATTGGCAATTATGAATTCGCTTTGTTGGAAATAAAAACACCAACAAAGAATTCATTCATCAACCAGGTCATGTTAAATCTAATTAAATCCCTCTTGTATCCTTTTTTGGAGGTTTTGGCATCTGTGGATCAATTTTTATCACAGGAGGCATATTTGAATGGGTCGATTCTTCAAAATTTGAATCTTTCTCTTTCATACCAAACGTATCAAAACTCGTATCCCCGTTTAACATCTCTTGCACACGTTCCAAATCTCCTTTTTTAATCACGTAGGTTTTACTCCATTTGTCATGCCAACCTCTTGAGTCAGAGCCTAAAAACGATAATCCATCTAACGGTACAAATCGGATAATACTTCTTAACGCAGCAGTTCCAAAATTTATTCGTTTTGCATGATCATCGATCACAATATTTCCAAGCATCAATTTAGCCAATGAACCACCTAGCAAACCTTCCGTAACTACATAATAACCAAACATAAGCACATACGCATACAAAGTAAATGCATCCGGATCATCCATACTTAACATAAAGCTAATTCCGAAAACAAGTATTTGATCAATAATCGAATGTATAAATCTAATCCCTGAAGAAACAACTGGAACGTTTATTCCTTTTCCTGATAATGTTGCATGCTCACTCATAAAACGAATATAGCAGTTTCATTCATAGATTAAAAAAGCGACTTGCATCCAAAGATGCAAGTCGCTTCAAAAATTATTTGATTTCAAGAACCAATCTAATTACTCAATTCATATTTACAATTTCCATTGTTATTAATTATCACTTTGTCAAAGTTTTGAATTTTTAAAATTTTTGGACATGGTTCCAATGGTTCACAATCCGGCACATAGGTTACCGTTACAAATCCACTTACATAAGGAACTTCTGGCTGAACCAAATAATCAATCACAGCAACAGCAATATCCTGCACTTTAAATCCTTGTCCTTCTTGGGCGTTAATTTGTCCTGAAATCATTCCCGAATTATTGCAATCCGTCGGAAACCGATTGAGCATTTACAAAAGTAAATCCCATCAATGCAATGGCAATTGTTAGTATTATTTTTTTCATCTTCTTATATATTTATAGTTAGTAATATGGTACTAAGTTAAAATATTTATTCTTTATTTTAAAATATAAAAAATATATTTAATCTTAATAAATAAATTTTTCGGGAAAAACCTACTGCATATTAATGAGTTTAAAGTACTATTTCAGAACCTTCAAAGAAATAGAAAAGTACATCCCTACCCTTACTTCCATTCCATTTCCCCCTTTCATTATCCTCTTCTTTCCCTCCAATCCACAAATCTAAAAAGAACATCTCATTCTCCATTTTAAACAAGTTAATAATTATAATATGTATATTATTATCTATATATTAAATATTTCAATATATTTATTGAAGATTAAAACCTTGTAGATTTTATTCTACACTGAAAACACACTGACCTATAGACACAAAAATTTGGATAGTACAAACCAAAATTCTGAAGGCTCACAGGGAAGTCCGGATGATTCCGGATCTAATAATATCAACAGGAAACTTTCCTCATTAGTAGAAATACCACAAATTACGCTCCCTACTGGTGGAGGTGCCATCCGTAGTATTGATGAAAAATTTGAGGTAAACGCAGCCAATGGAACTGCTTCTTTTTCTTTACCATTACCTATTTCTTCTGGTAGGAATGGTTTTACACCTACCGTGTCTTTAAATTATAATTCTGGAAGTGGTAATTCCATTTTTGGAATAGGATGGAATTTAAACATTCCATCTATTCAAATAAAAACAGATACAATTCTCCCAAAATATGACGACTCTGATATTTATCAGTTCACCGGAATGGAAGATTTAGTGCCTTACTTAAAAGAAAGTGAAACTGCTGCAGGAGAATGGGATCTGGATGAAGGCAACAAAGGGCACGAAAGTCAATACCATGTTCAACGATATCGTCCTAGAACCGAAGGAGCTTATGCTAAAATTGAAAAAATCACACATGCTAGTCATGGCTCCTTCTGGAAGGTAACGGATCGAAACAACATTGTTACCATTCTAGGTCGAAGTCCACTATGTAGAATTGCCAACCCAGAAGAATCAAGCAAAATTTTCAAATGGCTGGCCGAATTTAGCTATGACGACAAGGGCAATTGGATTAAATATACTTACAAAGAGGAAAATTCGGAAAACGTGCAAGACATTCTATCTGAAGTTCATCGAAAAAATAACTATTCGATGTTCACCAATCAACACCTCAAACGAGTCCAATACGGAAATCAAAAAGCATATTATCCAAATACAGACGTTTCCTATGATCCGCCCGATCCATTTTCAATGGAAGATGCTGAAATGCATTCCCATTTTTTCGAGATTGTACTTGATTATGGAGAACATCATCCAACCATTCCTCAATCTACGGAAGATTCAAGTCTAAAGTGGAAATGTAGAGCGGATGCATTTTCAAGTTATCGGTCCGGTTTTGAAATTAGAACCAACCGGATTTGTGAACGCATTCTGATGTTTCATAAATTTTCAGAACTAGGTCTGGATCCATATTTAACCAAATCATTAAATCTACGTTACACACCTTCAAATCTTAATAGTTCTGGGCAAAGTGAAACGACTTATTTATCCTCAGCTCAACAAGCCGGATTTATCAAAAAAGAGGATGGAAGTTATTCGAAAAAAGCCTTGCCTCCCATTGATTTCGAATACCAATCTGCAGACTGGAATAAAACCATACACGAAGTAGATTCCGCTCATTTAGCCAACACTCCTTCTGGTCTTACCAATAAATATCAATGGACCGACCTTTATGGTGAAGGCATTTCGGGCATACTTTCAGAGCAATTAAATGGATGGTTTTATAAACAAAATTTGGGAAACATTGAAACCGGTAATGCGCAATTCGCTCCGCTTCATAAAGTAGTCGAAACTCCTGCCATTTTTGGATTAAATGAGAATCTTCTCAGTCTTCAAGACTTGGATGCAAACGGAAAAAAACAGTTGGTAGTAAATAGTTCTGTATTAAACGGATACTACCCCATGGATACCCAATCTAGTGCCAAAATGGAATTAAATCGATTCGTTTCTTTTAAAGCATATCCAACCATTGACTGGCAAGATCCTAATACCCGCTTTATTGATCTAAATGGAGATGGTCGTCCGGATTTGGTTATTTCTGAAGAAAACGCATTTGTATGGTATGAGAACAAAGGAAAAGAAGGATATAATGAAGCTATGCGAACTGTCAAGGCTTTGGATGAAGACCAAGGTCCAAATATTCTCTTTTCGGATTCTAGTCAAAGTATCTTTCTAGCAGACCTAAGTGGAGATGGACTTACCGACATTGTGCGCATTCGAAATGGAGAAATTTGTTACTGGCCAAACAAAGGGTTTGGGAACTTTGGCGCTAAAGTTTCAATGCATAATGCGCCTGTATTTGACTTACCAGATCAATATAATCCTGATTTTCTTCACTTAGCAGATCTTAGTGGTACTGGTGCAACCGATTTAATCTATTTGGGCAAAAATAAATTTAACGCTTTTATTAATCTGAGTGGTAACGGGTGGAGTGCTTCACATGATATTGATCCATTTGTAAAAATAGATAGTGCTGGGAAACTTTCAGTGATTGATTTATTAGGAACAGGGACTTCTTGTATTGTTTGGTCAACTGCTTTACCGGGCCAGTATCCAATGCGATACATTGACTTAATGAATAGTAAGAAACCACATGTTATGACGGGCCACAACAATAACATGGGAAAAGAGGTATCGTTAAACTATAAAAGCTCTACTTATTATTATTTAAAAGATAAACGTGCAGGAAATCCTTGGGCAACCAAATTACCTTTCCCTGTTCAAGTCGTGGCTTCGACTACTAGTTTTGACCATATTTCCTCCTCAAGCAGTACCATATGTTATCAATATCATCATGGATACTTCGACCACGATGAACGAGAATTTCGAGGATTTGGAATGGTTGAACAAACGGATCAGGAATCCTTTGAAACATACAATCCGACATCTCCGCTAGACATACCTCCTATTCGTACCAAAACTTGGATTCATACAGGATCCTATTTTGATCAGGACCAATTTTCACGTCAGTACGAAAAAGAATATTACCGAGATTCGGCGCTCGATTATACCTTTCCTAATAGTCATATTGAAAATCAATCTGGCATGAGCATACGTGAACTTCGTGAGTCCGCAAGAGCTTTAAAAGGTAAAATATTACGCAAAGAGTTATATACACTCGACGGAAAAGCGGAAGAAGCTATTCCTTATACTGTGACGGAAACAAATTTTACGGTTACACAAATACAACCCAATGCAAACGAACATTATGGCGCTTATCAGTGTAACGCGCGGGAAACATTGAGTTACAATTGTGAACGAAATACCTCTGATCCAAGAATAACACATCAATTTGTATTGGCAGAAGATTCCTATGGTCAGGCAACTCAAATTGCCAACATCACCTATCCCAGGCGCAGTACAATTGTAAATGCTTATCCCGAACAACAAGTACTTTCCATCATAATTCAAACTACAAGTTTTGAAAACGAGGAAACGTTATACTATCGGCTAGGTCTTCCTACCAGTCAGAAACAATTTGAAATTAGAGGTCTCTCACTTGCAACAGATGGTTTCTTCACCAAAAATGCGCTTATCACAGAATTGGAAGGAGTATTGGATAGCGTAAATGTGTTACTTCACGACGAACCCTTTACTTCTGGTGTACAGGCACGATTAATTGCTTGGAGTAATAATTATTACAAACAAGGGGCGTTAAAATCGCTTGCCCTTTCCGATTATCAAGAAAGCATTGTGCTAAGTTCTAATGGAGCAATTAATGCTTTTGACGGAAAGCTAGATTCGCTTCAAATGCAAGAAGCTAAATACGAAGAGCGTCACAACCATTGGTGGGTTGTTTCGGAAAAGCCTTCATATCTCGATGAAGAAGGGTTTTATTTAGCTTATCAATCAGAAGATATTTTTGGAAATACATCTTCAATTACCTACGACAAGTATTTACTTGCAGCTAAAACATCTATAGATGCGTTGAATAATACTGTCATATGCGAAATTGACTATCGTACATTAAGCGTTAATAAAGTTACGGACATCAATAATTCAATTTCCGAAGTGATCACCGATGAACTCGATATGGTCATCGCAACAACGACCTATGGCACTGAGAAAGGAGTTGATAAAGGTGATCAACCCGCTTCTAACTATATTAAAGTAGCCAATGCTTCTCTGGAAGATGTAATCGCTAAACCATTAATTTATCTACAAGAAGCAACTGCATATTTCTTTTATCATATCGAACCGTGGAAAACCGACAATCTTCCACCCCATTTTGTTCAAATACAACGTGAAACACATGTAACGGAATTAACTCCAACTCAAAAAACAAAGGTTCAAATCACCTTAGGTTACTCGGATGGTTTTGGACGGGATTTGCAGACAAAAGTTAAACTGAGTGATGACGAGTGGCTGGTTTCGGGCAGAATGGTCTATAATAATAAGGAAAAACCGATTAAGCAATATGAACCATTTATAACAAACACCTACCTCTATCAAACAGAAGAAGAAATAGAACCAAGCGGTGTAACGCCAATTCTACATTACGACGCGCTTGCCCGTTTGATCAAAACTGAAACACCGGAAGGTTTTTTCACCAAAGTAGAATTTGATCCATGGCAGATCGTTACGTTCGATCAAAACGATACCGTCGAAGATTCTCCTAATTATTTTAAAAATTCTATTTTAATAGGAACGACTGATGCCAAAGGAATCACTTTAGAAAAGGCCCTGAAACACTACAATACACCTATTACGGTTATATTAGATAGTTTAGGGAGAGAATTCATGTCTATTCAATTAAAGGAACAAGAAGGAGATTCGCTAATTAGTTATAAAGAATTCGACATCCTAGGACGCGCGATATCCCAAACCGATCCAAGGCAATATGAACTAAATAAAACACGTGCCTCCCCAGATCAAACCCATAATTTCACCTACACCTATGATTTACCCGGAAACCTACTGAAAACATCCAGTCAAGATGCTGGAACAACTTATTCGCTCATAAACTCCATTGGCAATCCAGTATACATTTTGAATGCCCGGGATTATTTGACCAAAATCGAATATGATCAACTTCATCGTCCTATAGAAAATAAAGTAACTGGTGGCGGACTAAGTGTGGTCGCGCAACGTATGGAATACGGAACCAGTGGCGATAAAAACAAAAATCAAAATGGACGGCTTATTAAATCCTACGATCAAGCTGGAATTAAGGAAAATACACTATATGACTATAAAGGACAATTATTAGAAGCTACCAACCAATTATGTCGCGATTATAAAACGGAACCGAATTGGTTTGACCCCACACTTGTCCCAATGGAGGTCGAACTATTTGAGTCTAATATTCAATACGATGCTCTGAATCGGGCAATCCGAAATGTACAACCTGACGGGAGTGTTCATCTTCCAGAATATCACTCAATAGGCTGGTTAAAGGGCATTTCCATTCAATTAAGAGAATCTATTTTTGGTACCGAATCAACGGCTAAATCGACCTCATTTATAAACAACATTGATTACAATGCCAAAGGGCAACGAACCAAAATTGAATATGCAAATAAAGTAAGTACTTCCTATACTTACGATAGTCAAACCTTCCGTCTAACCAGTTTAATAACTCAAAGAACAGAAGCTACAGGTAATCCAATTATACTTCAAGACATCTCCTATTTATATGATCCGATTGGAAACATTATCCAGATTAGGGACAATAGTTTTGATACCGTCTTTACTGCTGGTCAAATGGTAGATGCAACTTCCAAATTTGTTTATGATGCGTTATACCAACTAAAAGAAGCAACCGGCAGAGAGCATTTAGCACTTTCCCAAACCGATTATCAAACAGATGCAGAAACGTTCAAGAATTCCCATTTTGCGCATATAAATGATGCAAAGCAATTACGCAATTACAGCCGTATCTATACTTATGATGACTCAGGAAATATGTTATCAATGCAACACATTGGGAAAACCCCTTTTACTCGAGAGTTTAATGTTTCAAACACCAGTAACCGGGCAATCTTAACCGACCCCTTGAATACCTCTGTTAATCCTGAAACCTATTTTGACGAGGCTGGTAATATGGTACAAATGGAACATTTGGCAGGAATAAATTGGAACTCCAGAAATAGCCTCGCTTCGGCAACCATTGTTGAACGTAGTGGAGAAAATGACGAGGAATATTATGTATATGATGGTTCCGGTCAACGTTTGCGGAAAATTAAAGAAACGTATAACAATGCGAATGAATTATTATGGGTGGAAGAAAAAATATATTTAGGAGGAATTGAAATCAAACGTAAATACCAGGGAACAAGTAAAATTCGAACAGAAAATCGAACTTCTGTTCATGTGATGGACGATCAGAAGCGTATTGCGTTGGTTCATTATTGGGACGAAAGTAAAGATGCTTCTATTACGTTATCGATTAATAAAATCCAATATCAATTAGGCAATCATCTTGGGTCTGCGAGTTTGGAACTTGATGATAAAGGACATTTAATTTCCTATGAGGAATACTTTCCGTTTGGTGGGACTTCTTATACTGCGGGAAATTCTCTGACTGAAGTCAAACTAAAAGAATATAAATACACCGGAAAAGAACGGGATGATGCTACTGGATTATACTATTATGGAGCTCGCTATTATGCTTCATGGATGGGTCGTTGGCTCAATCCTGACCCCTCTGGAACCGTAGACGGTCTAAATTTGTATCAATACGTAAGTAATAACCCAATAAACCTAACTGATCCAAACGGTAAAGAAGAAAGTTCTTGGGTTACCAATTTTGTAGGTGTAGTGCAAATAATCGGTGGCGCCGTTGAGGTGGGCGCCGGACTTGCAGGAGGAGCTGCTACCAGTTGGACAGGAGTGGGCGCTGTGGCAGGAGGAGTTGTAGCACTTCATGGAGCCGATACGGTCATTGCCGGCGTACGAACATTATGGACCGGAGAAGTTCAACAAACGTTCACTGAATCAGGTGTTACTTATGCGGCAGGAGCTGTTTTTGAAGAAGACACTGCCGCATGGATTGGATTTGGCGTCGATACAGGTGTGGGATTGATTAATCCGGCAAACTGGGGGAAAACTGCTTTAAAAGAAGGAGTTGAATCGGTAGTGACAAGTCCAACCGTTATTTCTACAGCGGCTAGTGTAACTGAAGAAGTATCTACCGTAGTCCCTAAAGTTATAGATTCGATTAGTTCGACAGCAGATTCATCTGCTCAGTTGGCCGATAATGCGTTTACGTTCATAGATGACGCCATGGAATCCGCCGTTGAAAATACTCCGGAAATACTAAGTTGGAATCAATTTCAATCGTTGACTGGAGGTTTAGGACTGTCGCGGGCTGATGTTAGTGCCTCTTGGGCAGCGTACAAAATAGAACAAGGCATTACTGCCACATCAAAATCTGCCAGACAAGTATTAGGCTACAACAACCCATCCATTAATAGTAGATGGGGACAAGAATTGATTCAGCAATGGCTGGATGAAGGACTCGCCCAATACACCGATGAGGGTCTGGAATTCTTTGATCAAAAACTAGGAATATGGTTTGATGAAGGTGATATGCAAATGGGACATAAACTTGCGGCAGTTGATCATTGGAATGACTTTGCACGTTACATCACGGATCCGATCGAACGTAAAAATGAAATTGAATTATTTATGAAAGAAATAACCAATTACCGTCCGGAGTTTTATTCTATCAATGCGGAGGACGGTGCGCGGATGATGCGAAGCTACTTAGGGCTTTCGTCTCCATAAAAGGACCTAGTTAATAACAGTTCACTAACCAGATATAGACTTATATGGTTGGCAGGAACTAATTAAATAATCCTAAAAATAAGATCAAATATAATTTAGTATTTCTATACACAATCATACAGATATGGCAAGAGCATTAAACCCTTCTAATCTAAAATTTAGCGTTTCCGGAACCCTAACAAACCGAGCGGGAAAACCCATTTCTGATCTACAAGTCATCGCTTTTGATCGTGATTTAAGGAGTGAGATTTTACTTGGAAATGCCATTTCAAATAGTAAAGGTTATTATCAAATCGCCTATTCTCCCGAAAAACTCATTAAAAGTAAGAAGAGTTTAGCGGATGTAGTGATAAAGGTATTGAATCCTGAAACTTCAGAATTATATTACGAAACACCCATTAAGGAAATAAGGTTTAATGCCCCTCCAAATACGACCATAAATATTCAACTTCAACGCGAAGTGCTTCCTACAAAATCAGAGTATGAAATTGTGATGGACTGTATAAAACCTTTATTAGGTGATACTAAATTGGAGGATTTACAGGAAAATTCAAAGTTCAAGGACATCACTTTCCTTGCTGGAGAAACGGGCTTGTTGGAAGCACAATTGCACCATATCGGTATTGCTAATAAATTAAAGGCAATCACACGAATAAGTCCCATTATTTTTTATGCCCTATTACGAAAAAACACGTTCCTTAATTCAGATTACACTGCTCCATTCAATATGCGATTAAGCATTGATATCAATGCAAATCTAATGCCGTTGGTCTATGAAACAGCGCTGCTTAACCCCAAAATAATGATACGGGATATTACGCTGGCAATTAGAGATCGAATCATTCCAAAATTAAACAAAGTGGGGCTAGCTCGAACGCGAAAAATGCTTCAACGTTTTCGTAATGACGCCGCAAAATACCAGAAACAAGAGAAACCTAATCTTATTCCAGATTATCTTGATGGCTTATTGAATCAGGAAAAAATTGATCAGATGTTGAAACTTTGGACTGATTCAAAAGGAGATATGGTTCAATTTCTTGAAACGGTAACCGGACCGGATTTTTTAGGTGTTGAAAATGAGGGTAAACAAACTTCTCCTCCCAACGATCCAAAATTATCAACCTCGGGAAAAGGGAACGATCAAATCATAAAGCAAGCTATTGATGTTAAAGGTTTAACTAAACCAGGCGAAGAAAAAGAACTTGCAAAAATGAATAAAGCTGAATGGAAGCGATTTCTCTCTGGCAAAAAAAATAAAATAACTATTGATGACGCTCCTATTAATCGGAGAACCATTGATCTACATGCATTAACACTGGCTCAGGAAATGGAAAGAGCTTTTCCAACCACCGCTTTTGCCGCGCAGCTCAAACGAGAAAAGAATCCGAAATTTGCGAATCATAGACAAATGATCAAATTATTGGAATCTCAACCTGAATTGGATCTTCAAAAATCCAACATTGATTTATTTTTTAAGGAAAGAAATCTAAACTCAGCTAAAGATGACTCCTTAAAAAAGGACCTAAAATCAATACAACGTATTTTTCAATTGATACCGAAATATTCTAAGACGAATAGATTACTAGATCAAAAGATTCATTCGGCTCAACAAATTGTTGCTCTAGGGGAACAACGTTTTATAAAGGAAGTCGGATCCAATATTGGACTAACTCAAATAGAAGCTAAAACCGTTTTTAGAAAGGCTCAAAGCAAAAATGTAGCAACCATGTTGGTCGCCGGAGAAATCAAAAGTTTGATCGAATCGGGTAAAGTTAACGCGCTACAATCCGGCTTAACAGAAGGAACCTTTTCATCCATAAGTGATGATTTTCCTAATTTAAAGTCTCTATTCAGTCTTACGGACACATGTGAATGCAAGCATTGCAGATCTGTCTATAGCCCTGCGGCATACTTAGTAGAACTTATTGAATTTTTAGATAATCGGCGAATAGTTGATGTGGCCAAATCAGCAAAAGATGTCTTATTGGAACGAAGGCCTGAACTTGTTGATCTCGATTTAAATTGTGCCAATGCAACTACACCCGTTCCGTATATAGATTTAGTTTGCGAAACCCTAGAGGAAGCAATTGTACCGGATCCCGGCGTTTCATATAAGGGTACCATTGCTACTGGAATTGCTCCTATTGCGCTTATAAACACATTGAAAAATGCTGAAATACCTGTAACTGAACATGCCGTCATCTACGATATGGATCGGAATGGGGATTTTATATTAAGAGATGAAGGAGCAGTATGTAAATTAATTGAAATAAGAACAGATGATTGGCTTGTAAAAAGACTTCATCAAACCCATGGTTCGGCCCAAGAATTGGCGGCGAGTCCAGAATATTTGAACATTCCAGCCTATGATGAACTAGCAACGCGTGGATACGGTTTTGCACTTCCTTTTAATCTTGCGCATACAGAATCTCAGGCTTATTTTTCCCGGTTCAATCTCTCTCGGGGACAATTAATGGAAGACTTTCAGATTGAATCTAATCCTGAATTGCATTCAATAGCAGCTGAAAAGATTGGCTTGACGAATGCAGAACGTGAACTTATTGTCAAGGAAAATAAATCAGATCAAGAATCATACTGGAATATCCCTAAGGCAAATTTGCTAGCTGAAATGCAGATTGTTGATACTTTTCTCTCAAAAACTGGTCTCTCCTATAATGAAGTTAACCTCTTGCTTCAGCTGCATTTTATCGACGAAGCAAAATCCATGTACATTCAGCATTTGAATGGTTCGTGCGATACAGAACAAAAACTGATCTCTGAGCTAACTATGAGTGCTCTGGACAAAATCCATCGCTTTCTACGATTGCAAAAAAAGACTGGTATTCAGATCCAAGTGCTAGATAAACTTATCAATCAGGTTAATCTGGGAAATAAAAAGTTGAATGATAAATTTTTAATTGTCCTTTCTCAACTGATCGAAATTGAAGAATTAACAGGAATCTCACTCGACCAACTAACGGGTTGCTTTGGGTCTATTCCTCATAAAACATATACAAACTCAAATCTGACATCTTTATATCTTCGGATTTTTCAAAACAAAACTACCAATGGAACCGTTGACCCTGCTCTTTCACTGGAGAATATTAATGGATCTTCTACTCTTGACTCAATTTCAACGAGTCTAGCTGCTTGTTTACATGTTTCAGATCAAGATCTAAATCAAGTTATTGGTTTATTACCCGATGATTCTTTAACAAAAAATAATCTAAGTGCTTTATATGCACACACTCAGCTGGCTTCCGCAACTGGGATCAGTATATCGGATTATGTAAGATTGATTGACCTTTCTAATGCTACACCTTTTTCAAATAGTGCTAACGCGCTCGCATTTACGAAGTTAATTATCAAAACTCAACAAGGTCCATTACCTGTAGAAAAGGTCAGTTTTATGCTGCAACACAAAGCTTTAGATCTTAGTTTACTCGAAATTTCAGATGAAAAGATTGCCGAAATATTAACCCAACTTCAAGCTTCCTTTCAAGAATCTTTTGACGCCAATCGATCTCCTTATAACAACCAATTGCCTCCAGAGGAAATGTATGGAGATTTGAAAGATTTGCTTCTTACTTTACCGGAATTAACCGAGGAAACGGCTATTTCTTTTCTCAAGATGACTGCAGGAGACTGGAATTCATCCAGAGGAGATGGAAATGCTGAAACCATTATCAACGATGCATTATCCGATTTCTTTGACACCTCAAAAATCATCAGTTATCAACAAGTATTAGAAACTACTGCAACCGATCCTAACGCAGATTTAGAAAATGACCAAAAAGTATTACTAAAAAGCTTGTTGGATTCGATCTCCAATTATCTCTATCAAATTGAACGTTCACTCGCCTTAACCACCCTGATTGCCTCTGCATTTGCCGTGGAAGAAGAACTTGCATCCGAAATACTAAAGGTAGCTGTATTAAAACAATCTGGACCCGGAACCGACTTTATTAGAGATCTCCTTTCAAGCGATCAACTTATTGACCGTATAAACATTCCGGCAGTTAAACCGGTTATTGATGTTGCTACTTTTGCAGAACAGTTCAACGCATTCCGATTATTACACAAGCTATTTCCGCTAACGATTGCTTTAGAAGTTCCTACAGAAGAAATTTCAAACTTGTTTCAAATGAGTAAGGAATTGGGTTGGTTGGAACTAGATCAAATCCCGTATAAAGCTGGTCAATCCGCAATAAACTATCCAAAATGGATTGAATTACTGGAAATTATAAATTTATGGAAGCAGCTTGTTCCCGTTGTGAATCCAACAGATGCGAAAAATCCAATTACATTTCCATCTACCATGCAGTTACTTTTTGATTCAAATAGTACTTCTTCCAATAAATGGCTGAATAGAATGGCGTTGCTCACTGGCTACAACAGAATTCAATTAGGTGAAATAGACGCCCACTTTGGCTTTTCTACTAATTTAAAATCATATCGAAACAGTTCCACTTGGCGTGAAATTAATGCATGTATTGAAGATCTTCGTCTTTTGGGCTCAACCTATAATCAAACCCTTGACTTTATTAAACCTAGTTTAGTAAATGAAGATGTAAAAACTCTTCGTATGTCTTTAAAATCACGATATGATGACGTCACATGGGTGAGTACGCTCACAGAGATTATGGATTCGATACGTCCAAAAAAGAGAGATGCGTTGGTCGCTTACCTGATAGAAACGAATGTTGAGATAAAAGATTCCAACGATTTATACGATTATTTCTTGGTAGATGTTGAAATGGAAGCTTGTATGCCTTCATCTCGCATCGTACAAGCCCATGGAACGGTCCAACTATTTGCACAACGTTGTCTGATGGGCATAGAACCAGCTGCAATTGCAGATGTAAAAGGTGATTCCGGTTGGGATCAGTGGGAATGGATGCGCTTATACCGGGTTTGGGAAGCCAATCGCAAGGTGTTTTTATATCCTGAAAATTGGATCGAATCTGAATTATTAGACAATAAATCTTACCTTTTTAAAGATTTTGAAGATGAATTGCTTCAAAATGAGGTGAATGATGCCAACACAGAAGAAGCACTGCTACGTTATCTAGATAAGTTGGATGACGTTGCTTTTTTAGAAGTGATGGCTACTTATTACCAGTCTTCAATTTACACAATGCATGTTTTTGCCCGTTCAAAAGGCGGTGATCCTGCTCAATATTATTATCGAAAGTTGGAAGGAGAACGTTATTGGTCTCCATGGGAAAAAGTAGACCTGGATATTACAAGTTCTCAATTATTAGCTTTTGAACGTAATGGCCGGTTGCATTTGGCTTGGCCCATCTTTAGAGAAGAACCTGATCCTACTCAAACACTCTCAACCTCCAATCCTGAAGAACCCAGAAAACGATTAAATATACAATTGGCAATTAGTGAATTGTCTAATTCACAATGGAAACCTAAAAAGGTTTCTCAGGATGGAGTGGCTGTCCCTTCAAATTACATTCTCGAAAAACTAGATGAAGATGCGTTTGATCAATCTAGGTACACATTATTTTACAGTCAGTTCACAGAACAAATTGGCATCATCCACTCTAAGCTTGAAGCACAGGATGTCGAAATTCATGAACTTCATGGCATATTTAATATTGCAGGATGTAAGGGGTATCCAGAACTAGCTTCCTCAATTCCATCAAGATTTTATGATTCCTTTCCAGATTTCCAGGATGGTTTATTAAAGTCCCAACGTTATTTAGAACAAGGTCACGATACTTCAGATAAACTTGCGATACGAAATGTATTTACCTTTTTCAATTTCAAAACACTTTTGAACAAAACCCCTGGTTCGTTTAGAATTACATATCCAATGCAATTTACATTATTGGATTTATTTCCGTTTCTAATTTCGTTGCTTGTAAGAGTAATTGCGAATAAGACGGGAACCTCCGTTACTGCAAAAATCCCTATGGGAAGTTTGCTCACTTATTTCTTTGAAGATTCTAATCAAGCCTATAGCATCACGCCTGGTTTTTACGGAACGGTTACCCAAGGAACTGAAACAACTCAAGTTCAAAGAACGGGTTCCGATGTACTTAAACTCATCCAAGAAGTGATTGCTTTGTTTGCAAAGTATCTCGAAATTTATTTGGTAGACCCTACCATCAATCTAGAGCTATTGAAAACAAATTTCCTTTCTGATCCGGACTATCTCTCTATTAAAAGTGAGCTTGAAATATATCCAAACCTTACTTATCAGGAACATTTCAAAAATCTATATCATCCGTTATTATGCAAACTAAAAACTTCACTAAATAACGATGGGATTCCTGGATTAATGAGTCACGACACACAAAGCTTTGTCAATTCAACTTTTAATTTTAACGACAACTATGCTCCTAATCCCAGTGCCATCGCCGCTCCTTATCCAGTGGAAGATTTGGATTTCAGTAGTGATGGAAGCTATAGTGCTTATAATTGGGAGTTATACTATCATATTCCAATGATGGTTGCAACACGCTTGGTGAAAGATCAACGTTTTGAAGAATCAATGACCTGGTTTCATTATATGTTCAATCCTACCGGAACCGGTAACGATGCGCCTGCACCTCAAAAGTATTGGGTTACAAAACCGTTTTTTGAAACTATGGAAAGCGATTATGTCACACAGCGCATCGACTCGCTATTGTACAAAGTTGCAGATCCAACCACATTGGACATTGCAGAACTCGAATTTGCAGTTGATCAGTGGAGGGAAAAGCCATTTATGCCCCATGTAGTTGCTCGATTTAGACCTGTGGCCTATCAAAAGACGTTATTGATGAAATACATCGACGCTTTAGTTGAATGGGGGGATTACAATTTCCGACAGGACACGATGGAATCCATTGTACAAGCTACTCAGCTCTATATTTTAGCAGATAAGTTACTAGGCCCAAAACCAAGAAGAATACCTCCGACCGTAACCGTTCCTGCGCAAACGTATAATCAATTGGAAACAAGTTTGGGTGCGTTTGGAAATGCACTGGTGGAATTTGAAAATTTAATCCCAGATGTTGCAGCTTTACCTGAAGGTGGAAAGGAACTACCTCCCGCTCCTATTACCATGTCTAGCTTATATTTTTGTATTCCTGACAACGAAAAAATGCACGAATATTGGGATCGGATTGAGGACCGATTGTTTAAGGTCCGAAATTGCCAGAACATTGATGGAATTGAACGAACTCTTGCGTTGTTTGCTCCTCCAATTGATCCTGGAATGTTAGTAAAAGCCGCTGCCGGAGGATTAAGTATATCTTCCATCCTTTCAGGACTAAATACACCTTTGCCCCATTATCGTTTTGACAGTTGGGTACAACGAGCTACAGAGCTAACGCAAGAAGTACGGTCATTGGGTAGTTCATTGCTGCAAGCCTTGGAAAAGAAAGATTCCGAGACGTTAGCCCTTCTTCGGAGTGATCTCGAAATTAAACTTCTAGGTTCTGTGCGTGATATGAAGCAACTGCAAATAGACCAAGCAGCAGAAGAAATTATTTCCTTGGAAAAATCTAAACAAATTACGAGCAGTAAATTAAAATATTATTTAAGTCGGAAGTATACCAATGCCAATGAGACGCTGAATCTAACTAAGATGAAGAAATCTCGGAACTTACAGGAAATTGCTCAAGGAATACAATTGGGCGTTGCCATTGCTGCGATTGTACCTGAAATTGACTTAGGAGCTTCCGGATGGGCAGCTACTCCGGTTGTAAAGGCACGTTTTGGGGGATTAAACCTTTCTAGTGCAGCAAAAGGAGCCGTTGATGTAATGTCCTTTTTATCCCTTTTAGCTTCCAATGAGGCCCAACGCGCTGCCACGCTTGGTAAACATGATCGAAGATTTGAAGATTGGCAATTTCAAGCGTCCCAATCCAGACTTGAACTAGACCAAATAAATCAACAAATCATTGCCGCAGAATTAAGAAAGGAAATTGCAGAAACCGATCTAAAAAACCATGATATCCAGATAGAAAATACGGTCAAGATTGAAGAGTTTATGCAAAGTAAGTATACCAACAAGGATCTATACCAATGGATGATTGGACAAATTAGTTCGGTCTATTTCAAGGCATACCAACTGGCATTTGACACCGCTAAAAAAGCAGAGCGTTGTTATCAATACGAGCGTGGAACTACCGATTCATTTCTAAAATTTGGTTATTGGGATAGTTTGAAAAAAGGGCTTCAGAGTGCAGATCATCTTTACCACGATATCAAACGAATGGAAATAAACTACTTGGATGATAACAAACGTGAATATGAACTAACCAAAAATGTATCTCTAGCATTGCTTGATCCTCTTGCCTTAGAGCAACTCAAAACGACGGGTGCTTGTGATTTCGGAATTCAAGAAGCGCATTTTGACATGGATCATCCCGGCCATTATTTCAGGCGCATAAAATCGGTTTCCGTGTCTTTACCTTGCATTGCCGGTCCTTATATTTCAGTTAGTGGCAAGTTATCACAACTGAGCAACAAGTATAGAAAGAGCACATCTGGTGCCTATGCCGAAGATCCTGGAAATGATACCCGTTTTGTTTACAATGTTGGGAACATACAATCTGTTGCTACCAGTAGCGCATTAAATGATAGTGGATTATTTGAATTGAATTTCAGAGATGAACGTTTCCTCCCCTTCGAAGGAACTGGTGCCGTTAGTAAATGGAGATTTGAACTACCAAAAGAAGTTCAGCAATTTGACTACAACACCATTTCGGACATGATTATACAGATAAAATACATGTCTCGTGAAGGCGGAAGTGCGCTTAGAACCAATGCTGAAAGTACGCTCAAAACCCAATTAAACGCATTGGCCCAAGAGTTAGGGAAATCTGGATTGCATGTAGGTTATAGCCTACGACATGATTTACCTGATGTATGGCATGCTTTCAAAACAAAATCCGAAGCTTCTATTACAATCGAAAAATCAAGGCTCCCCTATTTTGCACAACCATTAAGTACAAGCATTGTCAATGTGGTCTTGATCGCACGATTTAAAACGGAACCAGGTTCATTTACTGTATTTATTGATGGAAAACCGGAACCGGAAAATACGGGTGAGCAAGGTGGATTATTATTTTCGAACACAGATGGCCTATACCATGCCAACACAAACCTAATAAGTCAGGATACATTATTTGAACTTACGACAAATGACGACTTACAGGATTTAGAAGATTTTGTGTTAATCGTGAATTATGCCGTTTAAGACGATTGCGTAATGAATGAAAGAAATAAGAAGATATAATGGTCAAAAATGGTTGGTAAAACGGGACTGAGATCTGCTTAATTTACAGATAATCTGTTAGTTACACGAGATTTTAAAAAGTTTATTGAAACGTGTTTCAATAAACTTTTTTTTGTATATGAATAGTACAAAAAAAACGATGCTGGGCTTGTGGCTTCTTGGATTCAATTAAATGGGGTAAACGAGATGGTAAGCAACGATATAAATGCAATAACTGTGGTGTTCTTTTTACCGCTTCTAATCCTGGAAGAGCTAAAGCTAATCAAGAGATCTGGTTTCGAAAATGGGTGTTGGAGAGACTGACTTATCGTTATTTAGAAAAAGATAGTGGATTAAGCATCTCTACTCTGAAACGATTGTTTAAAGTTTATCTCAATCAACCACCAACCTTCCTGATCAAGCGAAGAACCAAAGCTCATTTGTTGATTGATGGGACTTATTTTAGTAATGATTTGTGTTTAGTATTATATCGTGATAACGATATAAAGTACACCCAACTATACCGTTTTTCGGATGGTGAACGGTATGAACAGATATGTGAAGACCTAGCTAACCTTGTGGTTCTGGGAGTTGAGATTGAGTCAATTACTTGTGATGGACATAGAGCTGTTTTGAAGGCAATCAAAGATGTGTATCCAGAGATCATTGTTCAAAGATGCGTTGTTCATGTACATAGGATGGCTAATATTTGGCTAAGACAAAAGCCTAAAATTACTGCTTCAATAGAATTAAAAAGCATTATCAATCTACTTCCAAGAGTCAAAACTCACAATGATCGTATCTACTTTACCAAAGTATTCAATACTTGGTACAAGCAACATAAAATCTATGTCAACGAGAAGAAAATAAATCCGCAAACTGGAAGATGGTGGTATAGACATAAAAATATAAGGAGAGCGGCTATTATGATCCGAAAAGCTATGCCAAATCTTTTTCATTATCTGGATAACCCCAAAATACCTAAGTCAACCAATGGATTGGAATCCTTCTTTGGTCATTTAAAGGATAATTTAAGTATACATAGAGGCCTCTCTTTTGCCAACAGAAAAGCTTTTATCCTATGGTATCTTCATTATAAAAACCAAAGTAGTAAATAGGTTTTCTTTAGCCATAAAACAACCCGGTAAAGAAAAAGAGCAGCCAAAATTTGACTGCTCCCTTACCGTAATTGATTCAACTTTATTGCTAGTAGGTTGCTCCTCAGCAGAGCCTACGTCCTCTTCAAGTTGAATTCTTAATATTATCCAATATTTTCATAAAAGTCACCAACCATTTTTGACCTCATTACCAATAAGAAAGGAATGTATATGTAATACGTATGAGTACGCATTTCATCTTTTGTGGGTACGCAAAAGATAAAAGTTCCTTGTCAAACAAACAAGTAAATAAACAGACTTAAGAAAGTTTAATTAAAATCGCCACGTAATTTACGGAATCGTTTACGCGCTTCATTTATGAATACGCTTCCGGAATGATCGAGAAGGAGTCGTTTATAGTATTCCTGAGCGTTCACTTTGTCATTTAATTTATACTCGTATAATTCCGCCATTTTAAATACGGCATCATCGGCAAGAATATCATCGGAAAAATTCTTTTCTATTTTTCCCAACCATAACAATGCTTCTTTACTTTTTCCCATTCGGATAAGAAGTTCCGCTTGCTTCCAATAAATCTCATCTGTTAAACTATGATCTGGATAATCTTTCAGCATCTTATCAAGTCGTAAAGCTCCCGCTTCAAACTTATTCTGAAAGATAAGTAGTTCGATCTGAGCAAATTCTGCTAATGCATCATACGATGTATCCAATCCAGAATTATCTGCAATAAATACACTTAAATCAATTGCATCATTCGCAATCTCTTTTGATGTTGCTTCTTTCAAAATGTCCATATGCGATTTTGCCAATTCAAATTCACCAATATAATAAGAAAGTTTAGCGCCTTTAAATTTAGCTTCATGAGCTATTGAAGAATACTTATTCTCTTTTTCTACCTGCCCATAAATCAATATAGCCTCCCATGGTTCATCTTGAAGCACATAAATATCTCCTTTTACCAATTTAGCCTGCGCTCTCAATTCCCTGCTAATATTTCGTACAGTAGTCAATCTACTCAATAACGCAATTGCCTCCTTCTTTTCATCTAAATAGAATGCGTGTAAGATCGCCATTCGCTTTAGCAAATGCGCATTCGAAAATATCAAGCCAAATTCGTCCAAAATATTTTGATAGTCTGCAATCAATGATCGAATCTGAAGCGTATCAATTGGATAAGACGTTTTCACCAATTCTTCCTTGGTCTGAACGATCATGCTTCTAGCTTGCTTATAGGCTGGCGTCTTTGGATAACGATCTATAATGTGTTGAAAAGCCTGTGTAGCAATATCATAATATTTATTTTTCATGCTCAACTTCCCTACTTCCAATACTTTTTTACCATCTGACTTACGCTTTCGATCGTACGATTTTGCCTGAAGCAACGCATTCTCAAAATCTTTTCGTTGATAGTAAAGCCAAATCAGTAATTCATTCGCTGAATATCCACTTCCATCCGCTTGAACCATGTCCAACAACTTCAGCTCTAACTTTTCGTAATCCTTATCCTGATAAAGTCTTTGGAAAATATTTTGTACGTACCCCAATGAAGCCCAAGAGTTGTTAAGCCCATTGAGCAAGTGAGCCGTTAATTTGTCTTTTTGACCATTTTTAAAGTAAATATTCGTTAAGTCAAAAAAGTATTTCTTCGCATTTCCTGACCGGTTTTGCGCACTCACATAGGTAAGTTCAGCATTCTCCAATTGATCGTATTTCACAAACTGCTCTGCTGCTTGTTTTACAAAATATCCATCTGTAGGAATGCTTTTAATCAGTTTTTCAAAGTATTTGCCCGCTGCCTCCTTCTTTCCTTGCTTAAAGTCAGTCATGCCTAAATCCACCTTATAAGCATAATTATTTGTATTGACTTTAATGGATTTTTTGCAAAATTTTGCGGCTTTATCGAAGTCTTGTACATAAAACAAACTCTGCAAATAGTTTTTATAAATTGCAGGAATATTTCCCGAATTACTACTCAACTCTTCATAATAGGATATCGCTTTATGATATTCTCCATTCTGATAGTATTCATTTGCCAATTCCAAATCATTGGATTGACTTACTCCTACATTGATCCCAGCAATTAATACTGTAATCAAGCTCAGGAATTTCCATATATTAGAAGGGAGATAATGCATTTACAAGTTCATTCGGATACAACCAATGTTGTTCATTCAATTATTTTGCCAAAATGGTCAGAAATTCTAGTTTAACTAAACTACAACTGAAACATCTTTAACAGACTAACGGCTGCTTCCGTTCCTTTATTGCCATGTTTCCCACCAGATCGCGCTTTTGCTTGTGGAAGGTCGTTTGTAGTAAGTAAACCAAAAATAACGGGCTTATCATATTTTAAACTCACGTTCGTAAGCCCGTTTGCAACGGCATTACTTATATACTCGTCGTGTTTTGTTTCTCCTCTAATCACACAACCAAGACAAATCACCCCGTCAATATCCTCTTCACTTGCAAGCACTTGCGCTCCGTAGCTTAACTCAAATGAGCCAGGGACAGGCTTAACCACAATGTGATTTTCCCAAACACCATATTCCAATAAAGCATCCACAGCTCCTTTTAATAAAGATCGAGTAATTTTGTCGTTCCACTCTGCCACTAAAATGGCCACTTTTTTTGCAGAGAAGTTTCCTTTTGGTTCAGAGTGAAATTCACTTAAGTTCTTTAATGAAGATGCCATTATATTTTTTTTACTACTTTGAAATTAGGTTTGCTAAAATACACAGGATTGCCGTTCCTCACATGTATAATTTTAATTATTTATTTCAGATTCAAGCCCGGACATCTTTCCGCGAATCAATTAATACATAAAAAAAGCGAAAAACGCCACAACGGGCATTTTTCGCTTTCTTTCTAAAGACCTTTATTACTACTTATTAAATCTAGCGGAATTATTTGATCATTAACAGACCTTATTT
The DNA here is from genome assembly GCA_965277185.1 of Cytophagales bacterium. GTDB lineage: Bacteria > Bacteroidota > Bacteroidia > Cytophagales > JAHDFW01 > JAHDFW01. Next base: position 163,554 of record CBDICC010000027.1, read on the forward strand.
CCCAGCTAAACCTTCAGCCAATGCTTTATATTTACGAGCATCATCTTTTTCTGCACTCGTAGGGAATTCAGTTATGATTCGATCGTACGCTTGAATTGCTCCAGCCATATCATCATTCTTTTCACATGCTACTGCCAATTTCATTAAATAAATCGGAGTGAAATATAAGTTTGGATTTTCGTTAGAAGCTTTGGTATAAGATTTAATAGCATCTCCCAAATTATCTTGCTCCATATTTGCATCTCCAATTAAGCTGTACGCTCGCGCTTGCATCAACAAGTCACTTGAACTGAAATCAGACAAATACTCAATCGCATCGTCATAGTTTCCTTGCTTCAAATAACAAACACCTGCATAAAAGTTTGCAAGATTTGCTGCGTTGGTAGTTGAGTAATCAGCAATGATATCTAAAAATCCTACTGCATTCCCATCTCCGTTTAATGCTTTATTCAATGAATCTGCTTCAAAGTAATATTGAGCCTGAAACATTTCTTCTTGTGCTTCCGTTTCCTTTTCAGCTGTTGCAAATCGAATTCCTGCAAGATTCATTCCTCCTGCGCTATCTACATAAAAATAGCCTCCAATAATTACAGCCAATATACCTATCAACACATACGTAATTCGGTTTGAATTCGCACGAACAAATTCCTCGCCTCTTGATATTTTTTCGGCAATGGCTTCTGGATTTTCTAGTAAATCCAAATCATTTTCTTCGTTCTTATTTCTACTCTTTTTTGCCATTTCTATTCTCTAAACATGTTTTTTCAACAATGTGATAAGTTTCTTGATATTCAGCGCTTCACGCCCTAAATTTGTATCCAAACTCATGGTTCAATACGCTTCCACATTGTAACAGGGCGCGAATATACATAAAAGATTTAACTTTATATAAATGCGTATTGAAAAATTATACCTATCTAATTTCAAAAACTACGAAGAATTAAGTCTGCGTTTCGAACAGCCTGTCAATTGTTTTGTGGGAGAAAACGGGAGCGGGAAAACCAATTTATTAGATGCTATTTACTTTTTATTGCTCACAAAAAGTGCGTTAAACACAGATGCTCAATTAATTCGTAAATCCTCTGATCATTTTATTGCAACTACAAATCTCCAGTCTGAAGACCACTCCTTCTTCATTTCAGCCACATTACAACCTGGAAAAAAGAAGCAATTTCTATTAAACAAAGAACCTTATAAAAAAATTAGTGCCCATATCGGAAAATTCCCGGTGGTGATGATTTCTCCTTACGACAACAGCTTGATCCATGATGGAAGTGAAGCTCGAAGGCGTTTTTTCGATGGGATCATCGCTCAAATGGAGCCCTCCTACCTTGATTCACTGCTATCTTATGCGAAAATCTTAAAGCAACGTAACAAAGTATTAAAGCATTACGTGGAAACACGTTACTTGGATAAAGATTTACTTTGGAGCATTGACAAGCAACTTATTCCTGTCGGCAATACCATATTAGCTAAGAGAGCGGAATTGATGAAATATTTCATCCCTGTTTTTGCAAAAGATTATGGTTTTATTAGTGGAGAAAAAGAAGAAGTACGTATAACGTATCAATCTGCTTTGATGGACACCGATTTTAAAGATTTACTCATTTTAAGCTTCGAAAAAGACAAAATTTTAGGACGAACCAATGTAGGAATACATAAAGATGACTACTTATTTGAACTAGAGGATATGTCGCTAAGCAAGTTTGGAAGCCAAGGACAACAAAAGTCCTTTATAATGGCATTGAAATTTGCGAATTACAAACTGATAGAAGAAAATAAAAAATTCAAACCAATCCTGCTTTTGGATGACATTTTTGATCGCATGGACGGCAAACGCATTGGAAAATTTGTCGAGATGGTAAAAGCGGGTGTTTTTGGGCAGTTGTTTATTTCAGACACACATCCGGAAAGAATAGAACTTCTTTTTAAAGATATGAAGGATAATTTAGCTATTTTTAATGTTGAAAACGGGAAGATTGTTTCCTGATATTATTAAGATCATCCATGGCAAAGAATTACAAACCATTTTACCATAAAAATAGGGAGCATGATTCCATTCAGCTTGGAGATGCTTTGGGTAAAATGTTTGAACATTTAGGCCTTGATGACAAACTGCAAAGTGCAAGCATTGTATCCATATGGAAAGAAACTATGGGTAAATTCATTGCGGAACGAACAAAGAAAGTATGGCTTACAGAGCATACATTACACATTTCATTGGTTTCTGCTCCGCTAAAAAAGGAAATGCAGCTCAATCAGCAAAACATCATGAATTTGGTAAATGAGCAACTTGGGAAGAAGAAGGTTACCGAATTGCGGATTTATTAGACACTTATCTCCCTTTCTATTTTCACAAATAAATAGACCCTAAAAAAAACATTCACTAGATTCCAGGACAAGGCCAGAAATCTAGTGAATTGATCCTATTTCTAGTTTTTATTTAAAGTAGAAATAATAAAATTCGAAACGAACTATCTATCTATAACTCAGTCTGCGCACTTTAGCAACGTACTTAGCTAATCGAATTACTTGTTTTGTATATCCAAATTCGTTGTCGTACCAAGTGTATAGTACAATATCTTTTCCATCCTTAGAAACAATAGTTGCAGGTGAATCAAATACGGAACAGCAGGTATTTCCAATAATATCATTAGATACCATTTCCTCATCTACTGAATAATAAATTTGACTAACCAAACTTCCATTCAATGCTGAATGACGTACCGTCTGGTTTACTTCTTCTATTGAGGTTTCCTTCCCAATGGTCAAATGCATAATCGCCAAAGATCCGTTTGGTGTTGGTACACGTACGGCATTTGCGGTAAGTTTATCTTCCAATTCTGGAATTACTTTAGTTACTGCTTTCCCAGCTCCTGTAGAGGTTATAACCATATTGATTGCTGCTGAACGACCTCTTCTTGGTTTCTTATGAAAGTTATCCAATAAGTTCTGATCATTGGTATAAGCATGCACTGTTTCAATGTGGCCTTTTTCAATGCCAAATTGATCGTTAATCACTTTCAATACTGGAGAAATTGCATTTGTAGTACAAGAAGCAGCAGAAAATACGGACTCATTCTCTATATCCAATTCCCCTTGATTAATTCCAAATACTACATTTGGTACTTCTTTTCCTGGTGCCGTGAGCAATACTTTACTTGCTCCCACAGCTGTAAGATGTCTTTCCAACGCTTCTTTTGTAGTAAAAGCACCCGTATTATCAATGACTAACGCATTATTGATTCCGAAACTGGTATAATCAATATCCTCTGGTTGTTTCGCTTCAATCATTTGAACTGTTTGACCATTGATGATAATCGCTTTATTCGCTAAATCTTCAATTACAGTTCCTTCAAATTTTCCATGAACTGAATCATTTCGAAGCAATGCAGCACGTTTTACTATTTGATCATCACTTGCATTTCGAGTTACGATCGCTCTCAATCTCAATTGCTGACCTCTACCCGCTTGTTTGATTAATTCACGAGCTACTAAACGACCGATCCTACCAAAACCATATAAAACCACATCTCTTGGCTCAAAGGATTCGTTAGAACCTTTTGTAAATCCTTCCAATTTATTGCTTAAAAAGGAAGCCATATCTGAGTAAGAAGCTCCTTCTTCACCCCATTCTGCAGCCAATTTACCTATGTCTATTTTTGAAGGGGCCAAATCCAATTGTGCAATGGCATTTGCCAATTCGGACGTAGTAAAAACGTCAATTGACTTACCTACCACTTCTCTTGCATAACCATGCAGTTTCAATACTTCCGAAACGTTTTTTTCAAGCAGTCTATTGCTAAAAAGCACTAATTCAACCGATTTAGAATAAAGCAATTTGCCCACTACACTGTTCAAATCCACACACGCTTCTTCACGGCTTATATAATCGTTTAGCTCTTTTTCGTAGCCAATTTTTAAAGTATCCATTTGTTAATTGAATTGAATTAAAATAATTGAAATAAAATTGATTGTATTGTAATGTCTTGATTATGCTGTTACTAATTTTTAATTTCTATTTATCTACATTCTTATATTATCTACTCATATTCCTACTGTGGAACGGATAGAAATACAATCCTAAAACCCTCGAAACAATGAATTTCCTAGGCATTAGTAGCTTTTCAGATAATAAAACGGTTTTGTGTAATAATTTTGAATTCATGTGGTGTCCAGCAGCTCTTGTTTCCATCTCTTTGCGTGCGATTTGCTTTTGGGTTACCACATTGCGTTAACCGCGGTCTATTTTTTCCGACTGTTTTTCTAGATCAAACAAATCGTTTAGCACATCAATCAACGTTTCCGCTTCGCCGCGTTTGCATGCTGCTTTTAATTGAAGTACAGGAAGCTTAATTACTTTCTGCATTAATTTTTTTGTAATTGCATCTACTCGATCCAACTCTTCCTTATCCATTGACTTAACGTATTGTGCTAATTCGCTTTTACGAATTTCTTCCAATGCATTTTTAAGCTTATGAATCGTTGGGGAAACTTCCATTTCCTTAGACCACTCCTTAAAATCCACCAATGTTTCGTCAATAATGTTTTCTACTTTCGGTATGGCTTTCTTTCGCTTTTCTACCACCTTACTTGTTTTGATTGTCAAGTCATCGATATTATAGACCAATACTCCAGACAAATCTTCAATTTCTCTATCAACACTTCTTGGAACTGAAAGGTCTATGAAAAATTTTCCAGCTACCACTTCTAATCCAATGTCATTCAACATTTTCTTATTGAAAAATGGCTGCTCCGTGCGAATTGATGAAATAATCACATCCGCTTCCAAAATACGTTGCTCCATTTCAGAGAATGGTACTGCCCGATAACCTAAGCCATCCGCTAATTCCTTCGCTTTTGAAAGGGTTCGATTAATTAAAACGATATTATCCAGCTTTGTACTTTCAAAATTTCGTACCACATCTTTTCCGATCTCCCCTAATCCTACAATCAAAATTCGAGGATTGATGATATTTCGGGTCAACTCTTCTGCTAACTCCACAGCAGCAAACGAAGTAGACGCTGCTCCATCTCGGTACGCCGTTTCTTGAACAACACGTTTATTTGTAAAGAAAATCGAGTGCATTAATCGATGCAAAAATGGACCTGCCACTTGTAAATCTGCAGACCATTGGTATGCATTCTTTACTTGATTGGAAATCTGAATATCTCCAATTACTTGCGAATCAAGTCCCATACTCACATCAAACAGATGTCGTACCGCACTAGATTCATCCAAAACCTCTACTACATACTCCAAATATTTATCAAATTCCGTTATGCCTTTTTCAAGACAGACTAATTTGAGTAATTCGCTAGAGTAATTTTCAGGGCTACTATAATAAATTTCAGTCCGATTACATGTTGATAACACAAGTAAATCATTGAATTCATAATAGTCTTTGGCAGTTTGAAGAAACGATTTTGTAGCACTTTCATCCAACGACAATAGCTCCCTGACCTCAATCGGGGCATTCTTGTGAGAAATACTTAGTGCTTTGAAATTATTATCCATCCTTCACGTTATAACGCAAAATTAATCCTTAATTTGTAAATAAGGAAGGGAAATTAATCTTTTTCGATAGAACTGGGCTTATTTAAATTAATTCCAAATTAGCTAATTTTGAATATATACGAACAAAAGTCGAATATAAAGAAAATACTGGGGGTTATTGCGTTATTAATTGGTGCCATCACCCTGTATTATACGGACAGTTTAGTGAATAAACTGGAGAAGCGAGAAGAAAAATTAATTGATCTGTATGCAAAAGGCATGGAGTTCATTATAAACTCTGAAGATACCGACAATATTGGGTTTTTATTTAGTGAAATTGTGGAAGCCAACAATTCCATTCCAGTGATCCTAACGGATGAAAATTTCAATCCAATTCCGAATCGACATCGGAATATTAAAATTCCCAAAAAGTACAATGACGAACAAATAGACAAGTTGCTTCGTAAAGAATTGGAAATCATGCGTGAACAGCATGAACCCATAGAAGTTGCCTATCAAGACGTGTTTAAAAACTATGTCTTCTTTAAGAATTCTTGGTTGTTAACGCAATTAAAATATTACCCAATTGTTCAATTAGGGATCATTTCTTCTTTTATTGTAATCGCCTATTTTGCATTCAGCTATTCCCGAAAATCTGAACAAAACAATGTGTGGGTCGGTATGGCAAAAGAAACGGCACATCAGCTAGGCACCCCGTTATCATCTTTAATGGGTTGGTTGGACTACTTTAAAAATTCGGATAAATTTAAGGATGAAATGGTGGTGGTCGAATTGGAAAAGGACATTCAGCGCCTAGAAACAATTACAGAGCGTTTTTCAAACATTGGCTCCCTTCCCACGCTCACTTTACACGATGTATATGAAGTTACGGACTTGTACATAAACTATTTTCAAAAGCGTGTGTCAAGCAAAGTGAATTTTGGAATTCATTGCAAAACAGAAGATCCAACATGTGTAATGAATATTCCTCTTTACGAATGGGTTTTAGAAAATTTATGTAAAAATGCGGTTGACGCTATGGCAGGAGAAGGTAATATCGATATTATCGTTAAATCTTCTAATGCTGATTATTTGGAAATTGATGTTTGTGATACTGGTGCAGGAATGACCTCTGAGCAGCGCCGTAAGGTATTTGATCCTGGGTTCACCACTAAAAAAAGAGGTTGGGGACTTGGCCTTACATTATCTAAACGAATCATCGATGAATATCATAAAGGTAAACTAATCGTGAAAGAGACGAATACCGAAGGAACTGTGTTTCAGATTCAATTAAAAAAATCGGTAAAATAACATCCAATCCTGAAATACTTCAATTTTCTAATTGCTTGTTAACTAAAATAAGTTAGCTTTACACTGTACGTATTTGATTTATAGATGTGGAGTAAAACCCTCATACCGTTATTGCTAATATTCATTTTGGCCTCTTCGATGTCGGAGACGGTCCTTTTCGTGTTTGAAAAAAACAAAAAGGACATGGTTGGTGCCAACTATAAAAAAGAAAACGAAGAAGAAAAAAACGAGGAAAAGAGTGAAAAGGAACTGGATGAATTACTATCATACGGTTCGAATGAAGCTTTTTTATTTAATCAAGACGAATATGCGGCCATGGAAAAAGCTTCTTGGTATTTACATTCCCGCTACAAGGAACCGCATGTTATAATCACTACCCCTCCCCCCAAAGTATAGTAAACAATACTATTAAACCAATTTGGTTGCATAGCTAAACACGTATAATTCACCTAACAGTGGATCTAAGGTGTTACCTTTTTGGTCTGAATGACATTCATTCATTGCGCGACATTTAATATTATGTTAAATTCTTTCATCGCGACACGTTGAATTTCTCTAATCGGATCAAATTAAAATTAGTTTACAACATTGAATCAGGTTAATTAATAACAAATGTTTATGATTAAATAAACATATTTAAGCATTGCATTCGTTGATTACTGATTTATTCACATATAAAAATGAATAAATATTTAAATACTTTAAAAAACGACATTCCGGCAGGACTAGTGGTCTTTTTGGTTGCACTCCCCTTATGCCTTGGTATTGCAAGTGCGTCGGGAGCAAGCCCTTTTGCTGGGATCATAGCAGGTGTGGTTGGAGGTATTGCCGTTACTACATTAAGCAAGTCAAAATTTGGTGTTTCTGGACCTGCGGCGGGTTTAATTACCATTGTAGTCGCGTCAATTGAAAAAATTTCCTTTGAAGGCTTCCTAGTTGCCATGATTCTGGCTGGAGTCATTCAATATCTATTAGGTCATTTTAAATTGGGGAACATCGGTTATTTCGTTCCACATTCTGTTATTAAAGGAATGTTGGCAAGTATCGGAATTTTGTTAATCTTAAAACAATTTCCACATGCTATGGGATACGATTCTACCAATATGGGGGATATTAACCAAGGAGGAACGAATATGTTCCGACAAATACTTCTATCATTTAGATACCCCACCTATGGCGCCGTTATTATTTCGTCCATCTCCTTATTGATCATGCTAGGATGGGATAGTAAATACTTGAAGAAAAATAAGTTTTTCCAGTTAATTCCTTCATCCGTACTCGTGGTAACGGCAGGAATTGTGATTAATTTAATTTTCTCTTCAAGCCTTCATCAATTTAAGTTGGAATCATATCATCTGATTCATTTACCATATGAATTAACTTCTGGGATTCAAGCTTTATTGACAGGAGATTTTGCGGTTTTATCTAATTCCTACAAGGACCTACTTGCTTTTCCTAATTTTGCTATTTTAGCCGACACCTCTTTAATTAAAGACGTATTACTCACAGCCGTTACCATTGCTGCAGTAGCTAGTATTGAAACATTATTAAGCGTAGAAGCCACGGATAATCTTGATCCGCAAAAAAACTTAACCCCAACCAATGTGGAATTAAAGGCACAAGGGATTGGAAACATTATTTCAGGGTTGATTGGAGGTTTGCCTATTACGCAGGTAATTGTACGTAGTTCTGCCAATATATCGGCAGGTGCTCGTTCTAAAATGAGTGCTTTATACCATGGTGCCATGCTTATGCTGGCAGTATTGTTATTTCCAAGCTTAATTAATATGATCCCGATGTCAGCATTGGCTGTAATATTAATTGTACTGGGCTATAAATTGGCTAACATCAAACTATTCATTCAAACATGGAAAGAAGGAATCGTACAATTTATCCCGTTTACCATTACGATTATATGTATTCTCTACTGGGATTTACTTACCGGTACGTTGATTGGCCTTGCCGTATCCATGGTAACTATTCTTCGATCCAACTATGAGGCAGCTTATACTGTAAATGAAGGGAATGGAAGATGGATTGTTTCGTTTGCGTTCGTAGTATCTTTTTTAAATAAAGGAGCTCTGATGCTGGATTTATATGCCATTCCAGAAAACTCAAGAGTTGTCATTAGTGCTAGAAAATGCCACTTTATTTCCTTTGATATTCTTGAACTTTTAAAGAACTATGGTAGTGTCGTAGCTCCCAAACGGAACATTACAATTGAGTATCTTGGATTTGAACGGTACGGAATAGAAAGTACTTCGGAAAATGCTGCGAAGAGAAATGATGAAAAAAAGAAGGATTCAGAAAGTGAAAGCAATGCATAGATCGTTAAATTAATCAAAGCTTACGATAGTTTTACATACACAAATTGCTTTTTTATTTTCCAATTAAAAATGCAGAATAATACACTAAGGAGGATCTTTTTAAGATCCTTTTTTATTTTATATCAAGATCTGAATTATAAAAACCTCCTTTGTTTTCTACACGTTGCATCGATTGCTTAATAATCAAATAGCCGACCGATATAAGATTTCGTAATTCACATAATTGAGGTGAAATAACGGAATCCTTATATAATTGTTCCGTCTCCTCATATAAAAGATGCATTCGCTTAAAGGCTCTTTTAAGACGTTGATCTGATCGAACAATTCCGACGAAATTATTCATAATTGCCTTTACCTCTTCCATATTATGTGAAATAAGGATTAGCTCTTTGGGTTCAGTAGTTCCTTTGGCATTCCATTCATCGACCTTGGTCGATTCGACCACCTTTACATCTAATATAGTTTCAGAAATATGATCTGAAACGACTCCTGCAAATACAATCGCCTCTAATAAGGAGTTGGACGCCAGCCGATTTGCACCATGCAAACCTGTCTTGGAACATTCCCCACAAGCATACAAGTTATCCACACTTGTCCTACCTTGTTGATCTACTTCTACTCCTCCACATATGTAGTGCGCCGCTGGAACAACCGGAATTTCTTCTTTTAATGGATTTATCCCTTTTTTCATACAGCCAGCAAATATGGAAGGGAATTTTTGATCAAAATCCGGAATCAATCTGCAATCCAACCATACAAATTTTTCTCCCAGTTGCTTTAATTCATTATCAATCGCGCGAGCAACAATATCTCTACTTGCCAATTCCAATCGTGCATCATACTTGGTCATAAACCTGTCACCGGATTGCGTCCTTAATATCGCGCCTTCTCCACGCACCGCCTCCGAAATTAAAAAGGTTGGATTATCATTCGGTGCATACAACGCTGTTGGATGAAATTGAACGAATTCCATGTCGGTTACATCTGCTTTGGCTCTGTATGCCATCGCTATTCCATCTCCCGTCGCAATAGTTGGATTGGTTGTGTTTTGATAGACTTGCCCCACACCTCCGCTCGCAAGCACGGTTACCTTAGATAACAATCGAATGATATTTGCATTTTTTTGATCAAGGGCATAAATCCCATAGCATTTTAACGCCTTGCCCTTAATTGGTTCTTGCTTCGTATCGGCTTGTGTTTTTGAAAAATGATGTTCTGTAATCAAATCCAGCGAGAAGTGATGATCCAAAATGGTAATTTGTTCAAATTTCCTCGCTTTATCTAATAAGGTTCGCTGGACTTCGGCACCTGTTGTATCCTTGGAATGCAGAATGATATTTTGTGAATGTCCTCCTTCCCTACCAAAGCTATACAAGCCCGACTGTTCTTTGTCAAAACGTGCTCCAAAATCAATCATTTGATTCAAATGATGCGATGCGTTTCGCACTACAAACTCAACTACTTCTTGATTGCACAAACCATCTCCTGCCACCAATGTATCTTGGATATGCTTTTCAATTGCTTGTTCATTTCCATCCAATACTGCCGCAATACCTCCTTGAGCATACTTTGTGTTGGATTCGGCTGGTTTCGATTTTGTAACAATCGTAATGCTCAGATCCTTAAATCGGGAAGCAATATTAATCGCGGTACTGAGTCCTGCAGAACCGGAACCAATTATTAAAACATCTGTTTTCAAGTGTATTGTATTTATTTATCCTGCGCTTAATATATTTATATATTGGCTTTAGCCGAAATATCCAACATTCGCTCAATAGGAATCAGTGCTTTTTTTCGCAGTTCTTCATCCATCGTCAGTTCCGGACTTTCCTCATTAATGCAATTATACAACTTCTCTATTGTATTCATTTTCATATATGGGCATTGTTGGCAGGCGGTACAAGTACTTACTACCGGAGCTGGAATAAGTGTTTTATCCGGTGCAACTTGTTTCATATTATACAAAATACCTATTTCTGTTGCTACTATAAAAGTATCCGCTGAATCGGTTTGAACGTATTCCAAAAGCGCCTTCGTTGACCCAATAAAATCAGCTTGTTCCAAAACATAAGAGGTACATTCAGGGTGCGCAATCACTTTGCAATTTGGATATTCAGAGCGAAGATTTCCTATTTCAGATTCGGAAAACTCATGATGAACGATACATGAACCATCCCACACCTTCATGGATCTTCCAGATACGCGCTCTAGATAATTTCCTAAGTTTTTGTCTGGGGCAAAAATAATTTGTTCGTCTTCTGGCAATGAATTAACAATCGCCAATGCATTCGAAGAGGTGCAAATAATATCGGTCTGAGCCTTTATATCAGCGGTACAGTTGATATATGAAATTACCGTATGATCCGGATATTGTTTTCTAAATGCACTAAATTCTTCTGGCGGACATGAATCAGCCAATGAACAACCTGCATTCATATCTGGAATTAATACTTTTTTGTTGGGGTTTAAAATTTTGGCTGTTTCTCCCATGAAATGTACACCTGCAAATACAATGATGTCTGCTTCCGTTGATGCTGCCTTTTGAGACAACTGCAAACTATCACCTACGAAATCTGCTACATCTTGAATTTCCGGCACTTGATAAAAATGTGCCAAGATTACTGCGTTTTTCTCTTTTTTGAGTTTAATTATTTCCTCGTGATAATTCATTTACTCTTTATTCTTTTAGCGTATTAAAATGTTAAAAACGGTACACTTGGCACCTTTTGAATAGTATATATATACAATATAAACAGGAAATAAATTCCCGCTATATACTCTTAATGAAATGAAATTTGAATTAGTCGTGCTGTGCTCCTTTTAAAATTCGAAAGATATGTAGGATTGCTGGAAACAATGCTTCCATCGATTCTTTTGCCCCATTCGTTGAACCAGGCAAGGCCAATACCAATGATTCTCCCCGAACTCCAGCTACACTTCTGGAAAGCATGGAATAAGGCATTCTATTTTGCCCATAGGATCGAATTGCTTCTTCTACACCAGGGATTTGTCGATCCAACATTGGCACTACGGCTTCCGGTGTTACATCTCTAGGAGAGAGTCCGGTACCACCAGTAAATATGATGAGATCACAACCTGCTTTTTCGTACAAATCTATTTTCTGTTGAATTCGATCTACTTCATCTGGAATAACTCCATATTCCTTTATTTCTACGTCCAGTGATTCCAATTTTTCTACAATCGCTTTCCCTGCCTTATCTTCTTTTTTACCAGCAGCAATACTATCTGAACACACAATTACCGCTGCTTTCAGATCGGAACGATATCCATCTTTGAAATCAGATTTTCCTCCTTTCTTTGAAACCAATCTAATGTTATTGATTTCAATTCCTCTATCTATAGGCTTCAACATGTCGTACATGTTCAAGGCTACTACACTCGCACCATGCATTGCTTCTACCTCCACACCTGTTTTGTAGATCGTTTTAATCGTGCACGTAACGGTTATATTTAAATCTTTAATATCGAAATCAATTCCGGTATATTCAATAGGAATTGGATGACAATCTGCCAAAATTAACGGTGTATTTTTAACACCTAGCAGGCCTACCGCTCGACTCATGGCAAACACATCTCCCTTTGGTACAGTCCCTTCCTTAATTGCCGTGATCGTATCCACAGAACTTACCGAAACAATAGCTTCAGCTGTTGCAATTCTTAACGTATTTGATTTCCCTGTAATATCAACCATGTTATACTATTTTATGTAATGCTTGAACGTTAAATTAAGCCAAAACTGTAATTAGATTTTAAATCTTTACTTCAAAAAATAAAGAATGCAATTAGTTATTTACTTTCCACTGATGTGTTTCATCTTCAAAAAGCTCTTTTCCAAAGACTGGAACTCGTGACTTAATCTCTTCAACTAAATAACGACAAGCGTCCATTGCTTCTTTTCTATGCGCCGAGGACGTAAAGACAAACAGACATATTTCACCTGATTTCACCACTCCTAAACTATGATAAATATGCATGCATGTTAAATCAAACTTTTCAAAAGCACTTTCTCGAATCTCATGAAACGTTTTTTCAGCCATCTCTTCGTAGGCAGTATAATCAATTGCCTGAACGGTTTTTTCATCAATGACATCTGCTCTTACTTGTCCTAAAAAAATATCGTGTGCACCAATATTTGTTTTCACTTGATGATGGGCAATAGATGTTGCTATTTTCTCGGGAGTTATTGGCCCTTGTTGAAGTACTTTTTTCATACGATTTTGATGTGATCTTTAACTTCTGGTTCTATTTATCTGTTAAGTTTTCCAAAGACTTAACACATGTCAAAATTAGCGCAAATGATACGTTCTGCTAGATAAAATAATGTTTTTTTAACCACCGGCAAAAGGTGGAAGCAAAGCTATTTCGCTTTGATTGGTTAGTTTAATATCGCCACTTTCTAACTGCTGATTTATGGCAATAGAAAAGGACACCTTTGACAATTCAGGATACATTTCCTGCAATTTCATTCGAATTTGATCCACATTTTGCATTAACTCAAAATTGGGCGTATCCACCGTTTCGAGCGCTTTTCCGGTAATTTCTGAGATCATGCCAAAATATAATATTTTCATTTGCTTGCAGTTTCTTTATTTATGGTGTCTTGTTTTTTTAGGGGTTTTGAACTTTTACTTCTTCTATATGGATGACTCGTATTCGTCCCTGGTATTGATGTTCTTCAATTGATGTGTCTGAATACCTTTCAACTCAATCGCTTTTGTCTTGAGCTGTTGAATAAAAGTCTTCACCCTATAATTTTCTTTTTCCAAGTACGCTTTAATTAATGGAGCTACGGCCCCGTCATAAGCTGCTGTAAGTGGATAAGTTTGATTTTGTGCAGGCGACGAAGGATAGCAAATTTGATATTCCGGAATGTATTCCAGCAACTTTGACAGCAATTCAGTTTTAACAAAAGGTGCGTCACAGGTTAATATTAAAAAACGTTTACTGTCTAATTGTTTCATTCCTGAATAAATCCCTGATAAAGGGCCTGCATCATGTTTGAAATCTTTCACCAAAGGATATTTAAAGCGTTGATAATCTGGATTTGATGTTGATATCACAATTTCATCGGAAATCTTTTTAACGGCATCAATCACATGTTGAATCATCGGTTTCCCATTCAAATCAAGGAACCCTTTGTCCTCTCCCATTCGAACGCTTTTTCCTCCAGCTAATATAATTACTCCAATGCTCAACGTTCCTAAGGTATATTTGACTTAATAATTAAGTTGATTTTATGTTTAAACAATTATTAGATCAAGTCAATTGACTCATCACTATTGAATCTCACATATTCCTTTTTTAACAAAAATAATAAACATAAAACATTGTAACTGGATCAGGCCCATTAAAATAGCAACAAATGTTGTTTATTGTGTTATTACCACCCCCATATTCACAGAGCCTCTTACGGATTTCAGTTTAACAAATGTATTTCTTCAATGCGCAATTGCAATGTCAAAGTTGCACTAGATTTAGATGAAATATAACGATTCTTTTCATTGTACCATTCATATAATACACATTCAATTGAGAGCAACAGATATTCTATATTTCTTGCTATTTAACGTCTAAAGTCTCTTATATTTAATGTCGACTATGTGCGTAATAAGCCTTTAAAATTTTAAAGCATGGGATTTCAAGGAATTGGGAATGAGGATATAAAAGTAGGGATAATCGATGACCAAAAACTATTTCGGATCGGTCTTCAAAACTTACTTGAACAACGTGATGGCATCCAGATTACCCTATCTGAAAAGAATGGACTTGATCTTTTAAAAAACCTGCAATCATCGGCGAAGGAAAAACTACCTAATGTACTGTTGCTAGACATCGAAATGCCTGAAATGGATGGTTTTGAAGCTTGTAATCGAATCAGCACGTATTTCCCCAACATCATGATTTTGATGCTTTCCATGCACGACTCTGATGCCTATGTTCAAAAAGCTGTCCAATCGGGAGCTCATGGCTATTTGATAAAGGATGAGGAGCCAGACGAAATTGTGCAAGCTATTAAGGAAGTTCATGAGCGTGGCTATTATTTTAATGATCAACTATCTGTCTCCACGCTAAAACGACTTTTACAGAATAATAACTCTCGGGTTAACTTCAAAAACAACCTGTTGTCTCCACGCGAAATCGAAATCGTGCGCTTCATCTGCAAAGAACTTACAGATAAAGAAATTGGAGAAGAACTGGGCATTAGTAATCGGACTGTTGAAACTTACCGAAAAAGTATCATGACCAAGATTGGTGCTCGAAAGTCCGTAGGAATTGCCCTTTTTGCACTAAAAAATCATTATATAATACCATAACTATGCTTTTTCATAGTTAAATTCTATGAAAAACAAGGTTGTACAACTTTCTTAATATAGTTATATTTATATTGATTTTAAATTTTAATCAATACAATTATAACAACAACGATTATGAATAAATTAAATCCTTCAATTCGAATGACACAAAACGTTTCAACGGGCGAACTGCTGGTTGAATATACCATACTCTCTCCTGGTCAAAAATTAACGGAAGATTTTGTAGAACAAATTGCGATTAATGAACTAACCATAAATAATTTACTTGGGGTACGAGTTGAGGTAAGTTTGAAGTATGGAGGAAAAGGAAAACCTTTGAGCGTTGGAGGAAGTTTCGTTTTGGAACGTGCGCTAAAATTTGACGAGAATAAACCGTTTCTTGAAATGGTTCTCTTTGGTCCAGAAGAAGATGGAACAGGCAAAATTCGACGAGGAGGAGGGATTGTTCGCCATGAGGACATCGACCTAGAGTAAGAATGTAATCTTTCTTATTTTGTAAACTTTAATCCAGAATATAGAATATTCTTCTTTCGTGTTAAGTTTACTAGCTGTAAAACATTTGACTAACGTACATTTTATTGGCTCTCTTTCAAAAGAGAGCCTTTACTCATCAACGTCCATTGTTTGTTTAGCTATCTATACAAATTTTGATATATCAGTGAACTTCAATTTTTAACATTAAATTAGCCTAAGAAAACTAACAAATCAGCTATATTTAATTGTTGTGGTGTACTATATATGATTAAACGAAGAGGTTTTTGGACGATTGTCATTTTTCTTTATCCGACGCTCGTTTTCTGTAATGTAAAGCAGGAAGTTAACGAACTGAATGACTCTGCAAAAACGTTGTTATCAACGTCTAGAGAACGGGCCTATGTGCTAACTAATATAGCTCTTAAAAAAGCAGAAGATAATAATTACAAAAGAGGTATTGCTGAAAGTCATTTGAATTTAGGCAAGTATTATCGAAAAGGTGGTTTTTACGATAGTTCGCTCCAACATTATACAAGGGCTTTGTCTAGCTGTTCTTTTGCACAAAAGGATCAACTTGCGTTTGACATTCGAAATAGCCTAGGGATTCTTTTTAAGAATCAAAACCAAACGGATCTCGCCCTAGAACAATTTAACCTAGCTTTAACGTATTTTGACGCTAAAAATCAATCCATAACCGATCGGGCTAAAATCTTAAATAATATAGGAAATGCATTTAAAAAAGCGGCAGAATACGATTCCTGTCTATTTTACTATTTTAAATGTCTTGATATTTATTCAGAGTTTGAACCTAATTCCTCCCGCGTAGCTGTACTCCATTTTAATCTGGGTGATGTCTTTCAATTAATAGATGAACCTTCCAAGGCATTAGAATATTTAGAACGATCCAAAGAACTCTTTTCCATTCTTGATCAACCTTACCGAGTTTCAAAATCTTATAACTCCATGGGAAATGTCTCTTACAACGTCGGAAAGTATAATCAAGCGCTTCAATATTATTTAAAAGCATTGGAGATACGAAATTCCATCGATGGGGAACAGTCCTCTGCGCTTCTGTATAACAATATTGGATCTAGTTATATGGGGCTTACTCAATATGATTCTGCGTTTTACTATCTTCAAAAAGCGTTAAACATTAGTATTGAAAACGAGGATATTGAAGGTGTGGTTGCTGCGAAAGCCAATTTGGCTGACTGCTATTTGGCTCAAGATAAAACCTTACAGAGCCTTGAATGGAATCTTCAAGCTTTGGCCCTTGCAAACAAATATGGTATGCCACTTGAAGAGAAAAAAATATCGTTGAATTTATCCGATGTTTATATGAAATTAAATGAGCCAGATAGTGCATTGACTTACTTTAAATATTATACTTCTTTAAAAGACAGTCTATTCAGTTCAGAAAAGAATCGAATTATTTTTGAGATGGAACAAAAATATCGGGCGCAGCAAAGTAAAAGAAAGATCAGTGATCTTAAGGTTCAAAACCTGAAGAAAAATCAATACCTACTCCTTTTAGGAACCGTATTTATTATTGTACTATTTATTATTTTATTTATATGGAGATTTGGAAAATATCGTTCCAGAATTCAAACTGAACAGATTACTAAAGTTTCGTTGCTTGCAGGCGCTGAGAAAGAACGAGAAAATATATCCCGGGAACTGCATGATCACGTAGGTGCTACTTTATCTATGGCTAGTATGATGATATCGCAAGCAGGTTCCAATCAGAAAAAGTCATTAGATAATAAAATTGATGAATCCAATACGTTGGAATACAATACGCGTGCGGGTGAATTGGTAAAAAATGCACTTGGGAGTATCCGTAAATTATCACACGAACTTTCTTCAAGTGTTCTAAAGAAATTTGGTTTAAGCGTCGCGTTGAGTGAATTGGCTAATACATTAAAAGGTACAGATATAAAATGCTCTTTTGAAGAACATTCGACCTTATCCGATGCCGATGCTTTAGAAATTCCCTTTCAGCCAGAATTAGCGATGTATCGTGTTACTCAGGAATTATTAAACAATGTTTTAAAACATGCACAGGCCACCGAAGTGAACTTACATTTAAAGAGAACTCCTGAGATGTGGATTTTACAAGTTACAGACAATGGAATTGGATTTGATGCTACAAGAAAAGGGGGGCTCGGAATCGATAACATTCGAGCTCGAATCGAACCATACAAAGGAAGTTTGCAAATCGAATCTTCGGTCAATCAAGGTTCGAAAATGACCATTACTATCCATTTTTCAAAAAAGAAAATTTCCTAATAGAAGTAAACAAAAACAACAAACCAACGTACACATATATCATATCAATATGGAACCTGTCAAACTTAATGAGGAGAATGGTATGATTGATTCTAATATCCTATATTCTATACATGCAGAGCATTAATATTTTAATCGCGGATGACCATGAATTGGTCGGTGAATCCATCTCCTTTCTGTTATCTAAACAATCCAATCTTCAAATTGTTGGCATTGTCAAATCTGGTAACGAATTAATTAGATTTCTAGATAATTCGCCTACGGTCGACATTGTACTGTTAGATATCGAAATGCCCCACATGGATGGAGTAGATGCATCCAAAATAATCCGACGAAAGTTTCCCGAAACAAAGATTCTTATTTTATCAATGCACATTAAAAATTCCTACGTTCAGGCATTGTCTGCGATAGGCGTGCAAGGTTATTTACATAAAGATGCTTCCATTGACACATTATTGAAAGCCATTATCAAAATTACTTCTGGAGAAACTTATTTTGATAATCGAGTGATCGATAGCTTGCTGGAAATACAAAAAAATCATCATCTCGGAGAGTTATTATCATCGAGAGAGAAGGAAGTATTGCAATTGGTAGCACATGAACATACCAATAAAGAAATATCCAACATCTTGAATGTGGCTCCTTCTACAGTCGATTTCCATCGGAGAAAAATTTACGAAAAAACGGGTTTGAAGAATACCGCGGGATTGACCAAATATGCCATTATGGAAGGAATCATCAATCTTTCATAAAGAGATCAAAACGTTCCAAACAGATGTTTTCTGGTTTTGATGCTGTACAAAGATGTGAACGATATTGATCATTGATTTGTAAGGCAGTAAGATGCCACGTTTTATTTTCAAAACCACATCTATTATTTTCATCGATTTGAAGTTGATTAGGTTCTAAAGAAAAACCTGTACCTAATGCCTTCATTATTGCTTCTTTTTTAGTCCACAAATCATAAAAATCTTCTTCCGTTTTAATACGGTCCATTTCTTCGGGCCTAAATACCAAATGAAACTCTGATTTATCAATGGATTTAATCTCTTCCAAATCCACTCCTAATTGCTCCCTTTCTTCTTCCGAATGATGGAATGCACCAATCACATATGAACCTGAATGGGAAATACTGAATGTCCAATTTGAATTTTCTAAATAAGGTTTTCCCAACTCTGTGCGCTTCCAGCCAATCAAAGAATCATTGTTTATGTGTTTTACCAACAGAATCCCCATTAAAGAAAGTAATCGATCCTTTTCAAAATGAAAGCGTTGAATTCGGTCTTGTTCTATCTGGGGTACTTGGCTCAACAACTCCGTGTATTGCAGAGTTGATAGATTTAATGCATGTACATTCAAATATCGAACTTCAATTTGCATTACTTTACTTACCGTGATACATGAAACTTGTGAAATAAACTAACTGGATTTTGGTTTCCAAACCTTCGAATATTCGTTTGGAATACGTATGATAAACCAATCTAATTTTATTTTTTTGGCTTGACAAATAACTTATGTACTGATGGCCCTATTTGAAAACAAAATGCTGCAGTTAATGCGTTAAAAGAAACAAATGCAATTGGTCCCCAAGCGGAGGACACTCCTAACTTTGTCAATACTTCTCCAATAAACGCATTGGAGGAGGTATTTAATAAATAGATTAATATACATGTTATTGCCGCTGAAACCAACGACTTTAGAAACAAGCCTTTTACATTACTAAAATAAGCAAAGAATACTCCAAGAACAATATACAGTCCTATTTGAAGCTCTAACCAAGGAATAAATAACTGGATTAAAGCTGTCGGTATTACTATTATTAACCACTCTTTCATTTCAAATCTTAATTTGCTTTGAATACGAAATTTACGGACCTCTTCTCTCCCTTCTCAAACTTGACCTGATTATAGGCGCCTGATTTCCACATTTCTAACTGATCCGCGTAATGTATACTATTCACTCTTCCACTCTGTCCACCTGCTAATATTGTTTGTACTCCTGGCTGATTTCCCATTTCTATAATGGTACGCATACTAGCGCCGTGTTTGCCACCTCCACTATTTACATCTACCGTAAATCCACCACCTCCTTTTGCTTCAATTTTCCTTCCCAGTCCAGGCAACTGCAATATGTGTTTGGCATAAAACGGAGAAATATCACCATAAGTCAAACTATCGTTCACTTCTGCCTTATAATATACAATCGCACTATCCAAAGCACTGGATAACAGATTTTTCGATGCTAATGTTTTGCCATTCATTACAATGGTATCTTTAGCCAAAACGTCAAGAATTCGATAATAATCGGCCCACCACTTCACTCCTTCTTTCTCTAACAAATCACGTACTGTCTTGTTAATGCTTTGATGCAATATTTGATACTTTACTGGAGTCTTTAAAATAGGATTCATTTCCCCATTCCAAGCTCGTAACTCCCCCATCCATGTATCGGCTGACTTATTCAATTCAACAGAATCATACAAGGCAATTGTTTTCTTAGCTGCTAAATCGATTTTATCCAAATGTAATATTTTCATATCATCGGCAATTAGCTGAGGCTTGCTCTCCAAAAACTGATTAATTCGTTCCCCTCGATAGGGTTCTCCCCAAAAATAATTAATGAAGTAATTGGATGCACCCTGCATTTGATTCGCGGAACTAACATATCCTGAATCGCCACTAAATCTCTGAGGAAGTTCTTCAAAGGCCAAAAATTGGGGTTCAAAGGAAATACTTCCATCCAACATTTCGCCTCTGTAACTTGCAGGTTTTGCCGGCATCTTTCCTGCACTTATCATTCCTACGTTTCCATTTACATCTGCGTAGGCAAAGTTTTGAGGTGGAAACGTAAAGTTTCGAAGGCCCTCTCTAAATCCATTCCAGTTTTTGGACCGCATAATTTTATCAAACGCATGAATGGAACTTTCAAAATCCAGTGCATACCATTTTTCTGCATACAACCCATTTTTAGATGATTTTACAATTCCATGAACTGAATATTTACTCTTCAATACATAATCATCCTTTCCTTTTACTTCAATTACATGCTCTACGATTTTAAATGGTTTTTCCTTACCATCCACTATATAACCAGATGAATCGTCTGAAATTTTAAGTTTAAATAAATCCACTTCATCCCAATATCCATTCGTGATTCCCCAAGCGATGTAATCATTATTCCCTGATAGCACATAGGGTACACATGGGATCGAAAATCCCTGTACATGAAAATCATCACAGATCAAATGTACTTGATACCATGGATTAGGGAGACTAATATTCAAATGTGTATCATTACATAATATAGCCTTGCCTGATTTACTTTTTCCTTTTGAAATAGCCCAATTATTACTCCCAATTCCTAGACGGTCTTGGTGTGCGGTGCCATCAAATGCTTCTAGCGAATCAAGAATCGTATCTGCTGCGATAACAGGTTCATAGATTTTGGCTTTAAACGTATCCGGATATACATGTTCATAAGCCGGGGTTAATGCTGGATTAAAAAATAAATCATATGTACGTTGCGACATTTTATTCAAATTGTTGTCCCAAACTGCCCCCATACGATCGTAAGCCAACATTTCACTCATATAATAGGATAACAATAATGGATAATGGTCTTCCCAATCTCTGGGTTTTTCACATAATAAACTATATTCAAAAAACCGTTCTTTCCGTCCTTCCTGATCCAAATAAAAGCGTACCCCTTTATTATAGGCCATTATGTAATTATAAACGTCTGGCTTCGAAGTTTGAAGACTCTTTAAATCATTTCGCGCTAAGCTATCTGCATTTAGTGGCCTCCAAAAAATGTCTTTTTTCAATACTAAATCCCCCATCAATTCAGACAGCCTTCCTTGTACAGCCCGTGTGATCAACTCCATTTGAAAATAGCGATCACGAGCTTGCATAAATCCTACACCGAAAGCTACGTCTTCCGCTTTTTTAGCTTCAATCGTTGGAACGCCATAGGCATCAAGGGAGATCTTACAATCTACTCCTGTTCCACTAAATTCAATATTTTGATCTGGAATTTGTCTAGAGAAAATCCCGTTGGGATAAGACAGTATTTTACCAATAGGGCCAAAAGGAGCATAAACAGAATAAAAGGATAGCGTAATCCAGGCAAGCGCAACACATAACAGAATAAAGTGTGAAAATTTACCCATAATCAACTAGTTACCTTGACTTTCCTTTTGCGTTTCAAATAATAAAACAACCATTTCATTTAGCTTGACACCTGCTTAGAAACACTGGCATCCATTCCCTTCGTTTACAAATATATAGATTAACATCAATTCCCAAAAGATTAGTTAACAATTCACTGTGGAGCAGCTATGATAGATGATTTTTAAATATCATCCATCATATCCATAATATCATCCAATTCGTCTTCTGACAAATCTTCACTTTCAAAGTCACTTACTGTATTTTCCACCTCTTCTTTCCCCATGCAATGATCCATAATTCTCAATAATTGTGCTTGATATTCATCTAAAAAGGATTGTGCTTCCTGCTCACTTAACACAGCTGTATTAAATGTAATATTCATGTTTAACCTATTAGAAGCCACCATACCACTTATATCGACTACGGTTTCCTTTTCGTTATCCTGATTTACAGCCGCACCTGTTCCCACATTTGAAATCGAAAATTCTGCATCTGATTTTCCAGAGTCAGGGGTATCAAATTGTCCTAAATAATTAAACAATATTTCTGGCACTGAATTCAATTCTTTTGATTCGATGACTTCAGAATTCATATATCTCAAAATACCATACCCTACCCCTCGATTAGGCACTTTGCGAAGATCCTCTTTTGTGGATTTTATATTTTGCCCTATATCATCCCCGGCTTTATCTAAAATGATTGGGAACAATGACGTGAACCAACCTACCGTTCTTGAAATATCCTGATTTTCATATATAGATTCTCGTCCATGCCCTTCCATATATACAATATGGTTTGAATTACCTGTTATTCCGGATAAACTCATTTTTAGCGCAGAGAGTAAAATATCATTCACTTCCGTATTGTAGGTGGAATTTACTTCCATCAAAATATTCTGAGTTTGTTCTTCCGTAAGAGTGAAAGCCAATTTCTTACTTTGCTTATAAGTAGCATCACTCGTATCTGCCCAATTTCGTTTAGAATGTTGCTCTGTACTTTTCCAAAATGAAAGTTCTTTTTTCAATTGGACCGAATTGGCATGCTTTTCCAATTGTTCACTCCACATTTTAACGCTTTGTGATTTTGGTGGCAATGCTTCTCCTTTCATCAAATCTTCCAGATCTTCTAAAATAACTCTCCAGGAAATTCCATCAATGACTAAATGATGTACGGATAGCATTATGTGGGTGCCATCCTCTGGTGTGTTAAACAGCGCTGAAGAAACCAAAACCCCCTCTTCTATCTTTAATTTCCCTTGTTGCTTATAGGCTAACTCTTGAATTTCATTGACACTTTGAACATCAAATGATTCCAATAACAAATGTGTATCTGTTGGATTAGAATCTATAATTTGTACTCCTTTTTCTATATTAAACGAGCTTCTCAATGCGTCGTGGTGATTCATCAAACTCAACAATACATTTCTCCATTCTTCCAAATTCGGCCGCTTCTTTGAGTGCAACATAATCACCTGATTATAGTGATTTGAGTAGCTCAAATTTTGATCAAAAAGTTGCTTTTGAATTGGTGTGACTAGAAATTCTCCTGTAATTGCTCCTTGTTCAGCGGTTATTTGTGATTCTGTTAAATGAGGCTCTAAAGCTTCAATAGTAGGATATGAAAACAAATCTTTCATCTCCAACTTGATTCCGTGGCGTTGCAATCTAGATGCAACCTGAATGGCTTTAATAGAATCTCCTCCCACTGAAAAGAAACTCTGATTCACACCAATTGATTCTTTATTTAAGACTTGTTGCCACACCTCTACCAGTAACTTCTGGCGATCAGTTGTTGCTTCAATCAAATCTTCTGCACTATTGGCCGTCGGTTCTGGCAATTCTTTTCTATTCAATTTACCACTTGCATTCAATGGCAGTGCGTCCAATTTTATAAAATAGGACGGAACCATGTAGTCCGGTAAATCCTGAATTAATTCCTTCTTAATTTTCTCGTAAGACAACACTTCATTCGAAACATAATAGGCACACAAGTACTTATTTTGTTCTTCATCTAACCGATCAATTACTGCCGCATGTTTAATTTTTTCATTCTTAAGCAGTTTGGTTTCAATGTCTCCCAACTCTATTCGAAAGCCTCTAATTTTCACCTGGAAATCATTTCTCCCCAAGTATTCAATGTTTCCATCCGGTAACCAGCGTCCAAGGTCACCCGTTTTATAAATGGTGACTTCTGGATTCAATGGATGTGGAATGAACTTTTCATTGGTTAAATCGACTCGATTTAAATAACCACTGGACAATCCGACTCCTCCAATGCATATTTCACCCGCGATATTTATTGGACTTATTTCACCAAACTCGGACAAAATCACCACTTGCTGATTCAACAACGGCTTTCCTATCGATAGTTTCTCTTTACTAATGTTGCAAGTAGTACTGTAAATCGTTGTTTCCGATGGTCCATAACCATTATAAACCTGCGTATTATTAGCTTCTTGAAGTGTGTTGTAAAGTGTGTCTGAAATTGCTTCTCCTCCTAAGATCAATGATTTCACTCCATCTAACACATTGATGCCTACTTCGTCCAATATTAAATTCATCCTGGACGGAGTCAATTGAACTACATTTACATTATTCTCCTTTATTATTTTACTTATGCGATCTGGATAATACCCATCATCAGAAGAAACCAATTGAATCGAAATACCTGACAACAAACTACATACTAATTCCAAAATTGAAATATCAAATGTGTAATTGGCAATTGCCAACATCCGATCTCCCTTCTGTGCCCCGAACGACTGAATTAAATTCTGATTTAACGCAATTAAGTTATCATGACGTACTTTAACCCCTTTGGGTACACCTGTAGATCCGGAAGTATATATAACATAAACCAAATCATCCAAAGCGTTCACTGCCTCCGGATTTTGTATTGGGTAACCTGCGAAATCTTGTTCGTCTGTTAGAACAAACTTTGTATTCAAACTGCTTTCTATCGTCGCTAAATCTATTTCTCCATACGTGGATTGATCTGTCAAAACCAAACTCGCTCCGCAATCTTCTAGAATAAATTCTAAACGATCCATAGGCACCGTTGGACTCAATGGAAGATATGCTGCTCCTGCTTTAATCGTTGCTAAAATCGAAACCAACATGTGTTCGGTTCGATCTAACATCAAGGGAACGATATCGTTTGGACGGATTCCTTGCTCACGCAGAAAATGAGCTACTTGATTTGCTCGTTTGTTGATCTCATCATACGATAATTCAAGACCATTAAAACGTAAAGCTGGTTGATCTACAAATTCCTGTACTTTCTTTTCAAACAATGAAGATACGGTATCCGTTTTGTCATATTCAAAATCGGTGGAATTGAAATCAGCAAGCATTTTTTGTTGCTCTTCTCTGGTTATCAGATTCAGATCAAGCAACTGGATTTGAGGGTTTTGCACCACTTGTGTGAGCATTCTTTCAAATCCTTGCATCAACGCATTTATCTGCTCTGAATAGTAGGCATTCTTATTAAATCCGAAGATTAAGCTAAAATCGTTTGCCTCACCCGGGAGTACTTTTAACGTGAAATCATAATTGGTAATTTCCTTTATTTCAATCCCCGAGATCTCTAAGTCCATTTCGGAAGTTTGAGATTGAAGTTCTTTCACGCTATCATCCACTGGATAATTTTCATAAATAATCAGATGATTCACCAAATTATGACCGTGATCGGACAAGCTTTGAATTTCGTTGAGCGGCAGAAAATTATTTTTATTGGATTGATTGAATTGTTGCTGTACGGAAGCACAACTTTCCAAAAAGGTCTCTTTGCGCTCAACCAATACTGGAAGCGTATTGATAAATAATCCGACCATGTCTTCTACCCCTTTTAATTCAGGCGGTCTTCCTGAAACCACCGAACCAAATACAGCTTGATTTGTATTATTGTATTTCTGCAATAGGATTCCCCAAACCGTTTGAATAATATTGAATTGGGTAATATGATGCTTTTTGGTTAGGTTAAACAAGCCTTTCTTCAATTCAGGCGACAATGTCAACTGAATGTCTTCAAATACAGCCTTCTCTTCTTCCTTTATTACCTTTTTTCCAGGTATTTCAATGGTTGCATCATAATCCGCCAAAATCTCTGACCAATATTCTTTAGCGGCGGCGGCGTCTTGTTTCTCAATCCAATTTATATAGTTTTGATATGGTTCTGGTTGATCAAAGGTTGAATAGCTTTCAGGCTCTGCTTGGTAAAGTTGAAAAAATTCCTTTAATAAGATTCCCAAACACCACCCATCAATAATGATGTGATGGAAACTCCATAAGATTCTGAAGTCACGTTCCCCCCATTTAATCACAGCTATATTCATCAGAAGATCACGGCGTAAATCAAATCCTTTTGCTTGATCTTCCTTCATATATTCGGCCATCCTCGTCTGTTTTTCAGACTCATCGTATTCAGACCAATCAAAAGATGGTACCGCAAAGAACTTCTCCTTGAAGACAAAGGAATACGGTTTATCTAAATCACTGACGACCATATTTGATCGAATGATTTCATGTCTCTTAATTAATTCGTTAAAAACCAATTCTACTTTTCCAACATCTACTTCTCCTTTCATGTGGATCAGCGATTGTTCAAAATAGGGATCATGTTCATCCATCATTTGCACAAAGAGCATTCCCTGTTGCATTGGAGAAAGCGGGTAAATTTTATCAATCTCCAGATGGTTGTACTCTTTCTTTAAGTCATTGAAGCGCTCTATTGGAAAATTCAATGCGCCAAAATCGGATGGAGTTGTTTCTGTAATGTTGCTGGCACTACAGAATTCAGCTATTTGGATAAGGTTTGATTTAAACGAATCCCCTAAAGCCTCTAGCTGTTCTTTTGTAATATACCGTTGATCACCATCGAACGTGAACGACAATTTTTCCTTTGCGACCAGTCCGTTTATATTTAGCGCATATTCTGGTTCTGTTACGGAATGATTATCTCCTGGTGAAAAGGATGAAATTCCAAAATGATCAGAAGAAATAGAACTATCGAATTGCCCCAGATAGTTAAAAGAGATCTGTGATTTAATGTTTTTGACAATTGAAAAGGCATCGCTTTTCGTAGTTAGATGCTTAAGCATTCCAAAGCCAATTCCTTTATCTGGTACACTTCGTAAATGCTCTTTTGTTGATACAATTGTATCTTTTAAATCTTGTTTTGATTTAACTAACACTGGATATTCGCTTGTGAACCAACCTACGGTTCTGGAAATGTCAAGGTGCGGCAAAATATTTTCTCGACCGTGTCCTTCCAAAGAGACAAGTAAATCCTCTTTTTGAAATACCTCGTGATACGCCAAAGCCATTGCTGATAAAAGCAAATCATTAATCTCGGTATTAAACGCTCGATTTGATTTTTTTAATAGTTTAGTCGTAATTTCTTCATCAAAACCTATGCTTTTTTTCAGTGATGTGAATTGGAGTCCCGTTGGTGTAAAGGCTCGTTCCACTTCTGCAAATTTCGTGTCAATCCAAAATGCGTTGGCTCGTAAAAAGGACGGATGATTGGCTTTTATATTAACCTCTTTAGCCCATTTCAGGTAGGAATTTGTTTTTAGCGGAAATTTATACGCTTCGCCCGACAAGAGCTTTTCATATGCAAAACTTAAATCTTCTAAAAGAATTCGCCAGCTTACTCCATCCACCAGTAAATGATGAATGATTAGTTGCAAATTGTCTCCTTCTTCTGCTTCATATATCACAGCGGTCAACAACGGTCCTTTTTCAATATTGAAAAGACGTTGCATTTCATTCACTTTAATATCTAAATCCTCTTTTGTATTCGACTTAAAATCAAACACATGCAACTCGAAATCAATCTTACTTGCCGCTTGAATCCGCTGCATTCCATTTTGAAATTCGGCTCGTAGTTGGTCGTGATGAACCATTAATGCATGAATGGCTTTTTTCAGCACTTGTACATCAAATCGCTTTCGATTGACAAGCATCACGGATTGATTGTAATGATTTACATCGCCTCCTGGAATAGCTTCAAAGTATTTAAAAAACCCTTTCTGTATAGCCGTATAAGGCCCCATTCCCGTTATTTCACCTTGATCTACATTGGAAACTGCTTTTACCGCTTTTCTTGCCAAATGACGTAATACTGGGGATTCAAATATATCTTGAACTTCAATTCGATAGCCTTTATTTCCTAATCCGGAAGCTACTTGAATGGCCTTAATTGAATCTCCTCCTAAATCAAAGAAATTGTCATTGATACCTATGGTTTCAGACCCCAAAACTCTTTGCCATACACTCACAAGGAATTGCTCTACCTCATTGGTCGCAACTTCTGTTATTCGCTTTGCATTCTTTTTAATTGGATCAGGCAAAACCTTTCGATCAATCTTACCGTTGGTAGTCAACGGAATTGCATCTAATTTTACAAAATAGGCTGGGATCATATATTGAGGAAGAAATTCTCCTACCTGCTCTACAATCGCTGATTTATCCAATTCTTTTTCTCCAGTGTAATACGCACATAGATATTTCGAATTAGTAGAATCGATTCGGTCAATTACCGTTACTTCTCTAAAATGACTATTCGACAATAAGGCACTTTCAATTTCTCCTAATTCAACTCGATATCCTCGAATTTTGACTTGTTCGTCTATTCTCCCTACAAAATCAAGTTCTCCGTTTGGACGCCATTTAACTAAATCTCCTGTTTTATAATATCGAACATTGCCAAATTCAGCGAGGTTTAAAAATCGCTCATTGGTTAATTCTTCCCTGTTTAAATATCCACGCCCTACTCCCGAACCACCAATGTATAATTCGCCTGACACACCTACCGGAACAGGTTTCAAATGTGCGTCTAGCACCAATACTGTAGTGTTTGCAATAGGATTACCAATTAATATTTGATCATCTTCAAAGCCAATTTCCTTTACTACACATCCAACGGTTGTCTCGGTAGGCCCATATTCATTAAATATTCGAATGGAAGGATTTAAGCTTCGAAGTGTTTCGACTTGCTCCAACGTAAGTTGCTCTCCACCTACGATCGCCACTTTTATAGTAGACTCCTCAATCGATAAGCTTTTAAGAATTGAAATATGTGCCGGGGTTATTTTAATGCTATCAATACCCGTTGCCCCAGAAAATGAGTCTTGCAGCACATCTGAAATTTCTACATCTTCCTCGTACACATGCAATGTTTTACCTCGACTTAGTGTGGTAAAAATACTTGTTATCGTAAGATCAAATGAAATGGAAGTATACAATCCAACGTTTCCAATTTGATCGCTAAAATAAAATGCATTTGCCCACTCAATGTAATTGAACACATTTCCATGTTCCAACAAACACCCCTTAGGCTGTCCGGTAGATCCGGATGTATAAATCACATACGCTACATCGCTTTGCTGAACATGTACTTCTGGTCTTAAAGTAGATTTTTGCGCAATAGCGTTCCAAGAATCCTGAATTTTGCACTGAGGCATTGTTACCTCTTCTAACAATGCTTCTAGATCCATTATCACTAAAGCAGGATTGGAATCTTCTACAATGTATTTAATTCGTTTTTCAGGAAGGGAAGGGTCTATTGGAACATACGCTGCTCCTGCCTTCCAAATTCCCAATAACACCGCAAGTAATTTCTCAGACCGTTGAAGCAACACGCCTACTAAGACATCCGATGATGATTTAATCTTATAAGTATCAATCAGATAATGTGCTACCTGATTGGACATTTGATCCAACTCCTGATAGGTCAATTTCATCTCTCCAAACGTGATTGCTACAGCGTTTGGATTTTGAACAGCTTGTTGCTCAAATAAGTTAAGAACAGACTGATTTTCTGCATCTGAATTATTAACTGCAACTGCCGTTGGAAGTTTTGATGCATCGTTAAACCCAATCGTTACCTGTTCATATTCTAATTTGTCGACTACAGTTAAATCAGCAATGGATTGATTGGAATCATCCGCAATCTGACTAAGAAGCATTTTGAAACCAGTTGCAAAACGTTCGATGGTTTCTTCCTTGAATAAATGAGTGCTGTAGTTATAGCTAAGATTCCAATTTTTTCCAGTGTCCAGTATGGCCAATGTTAAATCAAATTTAGCATTTGTATTTTCTGATTTAAAAGGTTCTATGCTCAGACCATCCACTTTCTCCTTGATTTCATCCAACCTTTGATAAGCAAACATGGTATCAAAAAGTGGATTTCGACTCATATCTCTACGAAGATTCAGCTGATCAACTAAATCGGCAAATGGGTAATCTTGATTCTGAAAAGCATTTATCGTATTCCGTTTAACTTTTTCCAAAAAGTCATTAAACGATGATTTTGGTTCTAATTTATTTCTTAGTGGCAAGGTATTTACAAACATTCCAATCAACCCTTCCAAATCACCATGTGAACGACCTGCTACTGCAGTTCCTACAATCAAATCTTCCTGACCTGAAAATTTAGAAAGCCAGATATTATATGCTGCAAGTAAAGTGGTAAACAAAGTTGTCCCCTTGTCCTCGCTTAACTTCTTCAGTTTTTGCTGTACTTCCTTCTCAATTTGAAACGAGACAGCCGCCCCATCAAATTTTTGCACCTTCGGCCTTGGAAAATCTATGGGTAGATTTAGTGTAGGAATTTCATCCATGTACGTATCTAACCAAAAGGATGCCTGCTCTCGAGCAACGTTCTTCCCAAATGTTCCTTGCTGCCAAACGGCAAAGTCCTTGTATTGAATTCGCAATTCCGATAGTGGTGCTTCCAAATCCTTATATAAGGCTCCAAATTCTTCGATAAGTATGGAAAGAGATACTCCATCCGAAATAATGTGATGCATATCATACATCAAGACATGTTCTGTAGCGGATTGAGTAATTAATCCTGCTCTGAATAATGGTGCCTTTGTCAAATCAAAGGACCTCCCAAATTCTTGGAATATTTCCTTAATCTCGTCATCATTCCCTTTACTTTCGAAACGTTCCAATTCAAATTGCACATTCTCATGTACATATTGCATTGGCCGATCTTCTGTTCCTCCCTCAGAATCTGACAGGACTAATTCAATCGATGTTCTTAGACTTTCATGCCGCTGAATTAACAACTTAAAAACAGACTCCACTCGATCTGCATCCAGTTCGCCTTTCAATTGAAAAATTCCTGGGATATTGTAACTTGAACTATTCCCTTCAAATTGCTGCAATACAAAAAGACGATGTTGTGCCGAAGACAATGGAAACTGTCCTCCTTCCAACACTGGTTCAATTCCTTCAAATACACTAAAACCCGCTTCACCAATAAACCTCGCTTGATCTTTCAACACAGGTTGATCAAAGATATCTCGTATGGAAATCTGGATATTAAATTCTTTCTGAATTCGAGTTGTTAATACATTTGCTTTAAGCGAGTGTCCTCCGCGTTCAAAGAAATTATCACCCGTATAAATCACACCTGACTGAAGCACATTTTGCCACATATCGGCTAATTTTTTTTCAATTACAGTTTCTGGAAGATCTTTATTCTGAGATTCAAATGAGTCATTTGGCTCTGGTAAGGCTTTGCGGTCCAGTTTACCACTTGCGCTTAACGGAAGTTCCGATAAACGTACAAAGAAAGATGGAATCATGTATTCCGGCAAATCAGTTAGTAAAGCTGATCTAATTTCGGATATATTCGGTTCTGATGTACATACCAAATATGCACAAAGGTATTTATCTCCACCTGCATCAACTTTATCAATTACAGCAACTTCCGATATACTCAGAATTTTGAGCAATTGACTTTCAATATCTCCCAACTCAATTCTAAATCCACGGATTTTCACTTGGTGATCAATTCTTCCTAGAAACTCAATATTCCCATCTGGTTTCCATGATGCAAGGTCGCCGGTTTTGTAAAGTCGTGGATATTCATCTGAGAACGGATTTGGGACAAATTTTTCACTGGTTAACAATTCATTATTCAAATAACCTTTGGCCAATCCTACTCCTGCTATGTGTAACTCACCGGCTACTCCCGGCGGTAATAGATTTAAATTGGCATCAAGTATATAAAGATTTGTATTCCAAATAGGTTTCCCTATCGGGACTAGTTGATCCTCCCCACTTGTTTTAAAATAGGTAACCTCTACTGAAGCTTCTGTAGGACCATATAAATTATGTAACTCTATTTCCGAAAGTAATGCATGATGCTTCTTTACACTTTCTAAATTCAAGGCCTCCCCACTTGTGAAGATTCGCTTTAAAGATTTTAGTTTATTCGCATCTTCCTCAACCCCAGCCAAAAAAACGTTGAACATGCTGGGTACAAAATGTATACTGGTCACCTTTTCGGTTTCGATAAGTTCAATCAGTTTTAATGTATCATTTATTACTTCCTTTTCACATAAAACCAGTTTTGCCCCATAACAAAGTGGTACGAAAAATTCCCAAACAGATACATCAAAAGTGTATGTTGTTTTTTGTAAGATGATGTCGGTTTCATCAAAGTCAAATACTGTGTTCATCCATTCGATCCGGTTAACCGGGCCTTGATGATTCAACATTACTCCTTTGGGTTGGCCGGTCGAACCGGACGTATAAATCACATATGCCAAATTATCGGAGGTCACATTTACATTTAGACTTTCCGTAGGGCCTTCATAAATTGAGCTCTTTTTTATGTTTATTATATTTGCTCTAGTTCGAAAGGATCGAAAAGATTTCTCCTCGTCTGTTAAGAGTACTTTTGTCAAACTATCATTTAAAATATATTTTAATCTTTGTTCTGGAATTTCAGGGTCTAATGGCATATAGGCTGCTCCGGCTTTTAACACTCCAAATATTCCAATAACCATTTCCATTGAACGTCCTAACATTAACCCCACAATATCGTTCGGTCCTATATCCGCTATTTGTAAACGACGAGCAAGTTGATTCGTTTTCTCATCGAGTTCTTGATAGCTCATTGTTTGTCCATTCATTGACAACGCAATCGCAGAAGGATTTTGTTTTGCACGTGCTTCAAATAGTCCATGAAGTGTGGCATTCTTTTCGAAATCTTGGGTGGTATCATTAAAATCACCTAAAATCTGATCCCTTTCAGCTGAGAGTAAAACGTTAAGTGACTTAAGCCGCGTTTGTTTTAATTCTGGGTTAACCAAACTTGTCAACAGTTCCATATATCGAGTGGCCAAATTTGATATAAACTCGGAATCAAATAGCGCCGTGGCATATTCAAACTTAAAGACTAATCGATCCTCAAATTGCTTGGCTTCTAGCGTAAGATCAAACTTTGAAACTTGTCGCTTGTTAGACAATACGCTCATTTTACTTTCTCCAAGTTGAGGAAAACTATTTCCTGTGTTTTGAAGTATAAACATGATGTCAAACATCGCATTCCGAGTCAAATCTCGTGGAACTTCTAATTCCTCTACCAATAATTCAAACGGAAAATCTTGGTTTTCAAACGCTTCAAGTGTTCGATCTTTAATTTCAGATACCAATTCGGTAAATGTCAAATCATCATTTACACTGTTTCGAAGTGCCAATGTATTAATAAAAACACCTAAGGTTTGTTGAATATCCGGATGTGTTCTCCCCGAAACAGGTGTTCCTATGACCAAGTCGGTTTGTCCTGATAATTTATTTAACAACACATTAAAAGCGGAAAACAATGTCATAAACAACGTTGCCTGCTCCTCTTTTGAAAAGGACATTAATTTTTTGTACAAATCATCGGGCACTTGTGCTACATGGAGTGCTCCTTCTGTTGAAAAATGAGCTGGTCTCGCCCCTTTTAATGGTAAAGCTACGGGATCAGGAATCGCACGAAATCTATCCGTCCAATATTTTCGTTGCCTCTGAAAATCAGCGGTGGTTGAAAACTGAACCTGCCATTCCGCAAAATCTTTATATTGTACATCAACTGGATCTAAATTGCCGTCGTTATACAGGGTTGAAAATTCTTTAATAAACAACTCAGATGAAACTCCATCACTAATGATGTGATGCATGTCTACCAACAGAATGTGCTTCTCGTCCTCTATTTTCCCCACAAACACTCGACAAAGTGGTGCTTTGGATAAGTCAAATGCTTTTACAAAGTTGGAAGTTACTTCCATCACTTCATCTTCGGAAATATCTTTTGTTTCTACTTCAAAAGTGATCTCCTCATGGACTCTTTGAACCGTTTTATCGTTGATTATATGAAATGAAGTTCGAAGGCTTTCATGTCGATCTAACATCGCTTGAAAAACGTCTTTCAGTTTCTCCGTGCTAAAAGCACCATTTACTTCCAGTGCTGCCGGAATATTATAGGTTGTCCCTCCCAGATCAAGTTGTTGTAGCAAATACAAACGTTGCTGAGCAAATGAAACTTCGTAATACTTTTTTCCTTTTAGGCTGTCTATTGAAGTGAGTTGTGATGCTTCTCCTTGTTCAATCAGGAACACCTGATTTTCCAATACAGGCGTATTAAAAATTTGTTTTAAACGGATGTGTTTGCCAAACTGTTTCTGAATCATCGAGGACAAAATAGTTGTCTTCAAACTGTGTCCTCCTAAATGGAAAAAATGATCATCAAGTCCTACCTTTTCTACTTCCAGCAATTGTTGCCATATTGCTGCTAATTTTTTCTGATTTTCAGTTTCTGGTGCTCTGTAAATGGCTGTTGATGCTGTTCCAGGTTCAGGAAGTTGATTTCGATCTACTTTACCATTCGGTGTTAAGGGAATTGAAGACATTTGAATCATTACGTCCGGAACCATGTAGGCTGGAAGCGATTTTTTCAGGTGATTTGCGATTGAAACTTGGTCTAAATCGCCTTCCATCACCAAATATGCACAGAGTAAATCATTTGAGGCGAGTACAAATGCTTGCGTACATCCCTCCATTCTCATTAATGCATACTCTACTTCACCGGTTTCAATCCGATATCCTCTAATTTTAGCCTGTGAATCAATTCTTCCATAAAAAATGATTTCACCATCTTCTAGGCACATTCCTAAATCACCTGTTTTGTAAATTCGTTGCCCAAGTCCTTTATGATCTACAAACTTTTCGGCCGTTAAATCAGACTTATTAAAATAACCAATTCCAACACCTGTACCTATCACACCAATTTCTCCTATCATTCCTGGCGGAAGTACATTCTCGTCCTGATCTAAAATTACCACAAAGGCGTTTCCAGTGGGTCGTCCAATTGTAATCTGTTCGGTGCTACTTACCAATTTTTTAACGGTACACCCTACAGTCGTCTCCGTTGGTCCATATTCATTAAACACCACGCTTTCTTCGGCAGCATTAAGAATGTTCCGTAATTGATATTGTGTCAATTGATCTCCACCAACAATTACTCCT
This sequence comes from Cytophagales bacterium, assembly GCA_965277185.1. Taxonomy (GTDB): domain Bacteria; phylum Bacteroidota; class Bacteroidia; order Cytophagales; family JAHDFW01; genus JAHDFW01. The sequence continues at coordinate 199,266 of CBDICC010000027.1, forward strand.
TTTACATTGGAAGGTCCAAGATCTAAATGAGGGAGTAAACTTGCATGTGCAGGGGTAATTTTTAAGAAATCAACCGAATTCGAATCGCTAAAAACTTCTTTTAAGATGGTTTCAATTTCCAAATCTTGTGGGTACACACGAATATTGGTTCCTCTTAAATAAGGCAAAAATATACTCGTCACGGTCAAATCAAATGACAACGAAGTATATAATCCTGTGTTTCCTGTAGCTTGACAATTACTAAAATAATATTCGTTTGCCCATTCCAAATAACTTATCAAATTGGCATGTGACAGTTGACACCCTTTTGGTTGACCTGTAGATCCAGAAGTGTAGATCATATAGGCTCGTTTGGATAGATGAGCTAAGTTAATCGGTTTACTTTCTTTCGAAGCTTCAACTATATCGGGTAAATCATGAATTCTAATTGCTGGGATACTAAACTCATCAACGCTATCTGTAATAATCAATCCTGCTTTCCCATCTTCCAACATATATTGAACCCGTTCCATTGGATTGGAATTATCAATTGGAATATAGGCTGCGCCTGATTTTAAAATTGCCAACATACTGATCAAAATCCACTCCGATCGATCTGCTAAAAGCCCAACCAAACCACCTTGTTGAATTCCCAAATCAGAAACCAAGTGGTGCGCAAGTGCATTTGAACGTGTATCTAATTCCTTATAGCTTATGCTCGTTTCATTAAAATGAATAGCTGGTTTATCTGGAAAATTAGCAGCCGTTTCACAAAAATAATCTACCACAGTTTTTTTCATTACAGGCTTAATAGCCTGACACTCTTCTTTAATCAAAGAGAATTGTGGCCCCGATATCAGGTTAATATCCGAGATTAAAATTTCAGGATTTGCAGCAACTAACTTTAAAAGTGCAACAAATCGACTATGTAATAGGCTTATCGTCTCTTCAGAATATACATTTATATTGAAATCGTATTTGATTTTAAGCTCATCTCCTTTTGGAACTAGAATTACATTTAAATGATAGTTGGTCTGTTCATAATTCTCTACATCTCTCACCTTAAATCCATATTCAGATTCATCCAAATCTTCAATATTGGTAGTTATGGGAAAGTTTTCAAAAATTAATATGTGATCGAATAGATTATTTTTCAGTGAGGATTGTTCTTGTATTTCCGCTAATGGCAAAAATTCTTTCCCCATTGATTGCGCACTATTGTGTTGTGCCTTCAATGCCATATTGAGAAAGTTTTCTCCCTTCTCCATATTGATGTTCACAGGAATCGTATTTATAAATAACCCTAGGATCGAACTTACATGTTCAACTTCCGGCGGTCTACCCGAAACAACTGCACCAAACACGGCATTGTTCGTAAAATTGTATTTGTTAAGCATTATGCCCCAGATTGTCTGAAGCAATACGTTAAGGGTTATGGAATTATCACGCCCAAACTCATTCAGAGTTTTGCTTATTTGAAAATCTATACTATGCTTTTGAACACTCTTTTTTACTAGATTAGAAATGGGTTTTCCGTCCAATGGCAGAGATGTCTTATCATTGACATCTGCTAGGTAATTTTTCCAATATTCCAGTGACTTCCCTTTATCCTGTTCTTCCAACCATTGGATATAACCGGAATAAGGTACTGCAGGACCTAGTTTAATCTCTATATTTAGACGTAAGGATTTATATATTTCTAAAAATTCGTGTAAGATGATTCCCATACACCATCCATCCATTAGAATGTGATGGCTACTCCAAATTATTCTATACTCCTCATCCGATACACGTACCAACAAAACTCGCATCAACGGACCTGCACCTAAGTCAAACGATTCTTTTCGATCCTTTACTTTTAATTCTTCAAAATAACTATCCTTATTTTTAGTAGAAAAACTGCGAATATCAAAATGTCGAATGTCCGTTTGAATTTCTTTCAAAACTACCTGGAAAGGCCTTGAAACATTTTTATGAATAAAAAGAGTTCTAAGAATGTCATGCCTATTTACCAAGTACGTAACCGCTTCCGTAAATCTATCTGTGCTTAGTTCTCCACTTATTACATAGGTTGTTTGTTCAAAGTATGCTTCCGATTCAGGATCCATTAATGATTGAAACAACATACTTTCCTGCATAATGGAAAGTGGATAAATGCTTTTGACGTTTTGCTTGTCTATCATGTCAATAATCAACTAAAAATGCTATCAAAATCGTCTTCTCCAATATTGAATCCGACATCGCTTACAGTAATTTCCATCTCTTCTTTTTGACTGCAGTACTGAATAATTTGAATTAATTTTTGCTCGAATGTTTGTATAAATTGCTCCATCTTGAAATCCCCAAGGGCTGATGGATTATATGAAAAGCTCATGTTCAGGACTTCATCGGTAATGATTCCGCTTATGTCCATTGTACTTTGTTTTCTATTTATTGGGGCTACCGCATCACCGGGTTTCAATGAGGACCTGGAAAATTGTCCTCCTTCAAGTTGACTAAATTGCCCAAGATAATTAAATGTTATTTCTGTGGTTGCCTTAAAACTGTTGTTTTCCTTCAATTCATTGTTCAAATATCTTAAAATGCCATAACCAATTCCCTTATTTGGAATTTTCCTCAACGTCTCCTTGGTCCGTTTAATACCTAAGCCAATATCTCCTTGGCTTACATTATCTAATGCCACTGGAAAGATGGATGTAAACCAACCAATCGTTCTCGAAATATCTTGATTTTCAAATAAGGATTCTCGACCATGCCCTTCTAAAAATACGACGTTGGTTTGCTTGCCTGTTACTACCTCCAAACTATCATTTAATGCTGCCAGAAAGATGTCATTTATTTCAGTATTATATGCTTCATTTACTTCCTCCAACAACTTTTTCGTATTCTCCTTACTGAAAGCAAGCTGTTTTGTCCTTTTCCCTCCATGTGTATTGTTAGTATTGTCCCAAGAGGCTTCAAACTTAGATTCGATTTCATTCCAATACGGAATTTCTTTTTCCATTTGAAGTGATTGTGCATGGTCGTGCAGCCGTTGACTCCAAGACATGAAACTTTGCGTTTTTAGTGGCAATTCCTTCTGATTTAGTAATAAGTTGATATCCTCCAATAAAATTCGCCAAGAAACTCCATCAACCACTAAATGATGTATCGTAATCAAAACATAACATTGATCGGCTGTATTAAATATTGCAGAGGCTAAAAGGGGGCCATCTTTTATATCCAAAGATGCTTGGATTTCATTCGCCAACTCCGGAATCTCTGCTTCGCTTTCTACTTCAACGTATTGAGATAAAAACAGCTTCTTCTCCTCTGTAGCTTCTTCTTTGATTATCTGAATCCCTGTTCCTTTATCAAATTGACTACGTAAAACATCATGATGCAGCATAATTTTTGTTAAAACTTGTTCCCAATCGGTCTGATTTACCTTTTGGGTTGATTCCAACATAACCGTTTGATTATAATGGTTTTCAACTTCCATCCCCGTTTCAAAAAAGCGCATCTGAATGGGCGAATAATCAAACTCTCCAATTACGGGATCTTGATTTACCACATGATCAGATGTTTTTACAAATGGAGCCAATTCAATTATGGTAGGATATGCAAACAGATCCTTCATTTCCATCACTAGGTTATGCTGCTTTATTTTCGACACAACCATAATGGCTTTAATCGAATCCCCTCCTAAAGAAAAGAAATTATCGTTCAATCCGACTAGGTTCAATCCTAATACTTCTTGCCATGCATTCGCCAAATGAATTTGAACTTCAGAAACTGGGGCTTCAAACGTGGCTTTATCAACATTTGAATCATCTGGAGCAGGTAGTGCTTTGCGATTAAGTTTCCCACTTGAATTCAATGGTAGTTGATCCAGTCGCATATAATGAGAAGGAATCATATAGTCTGGTAATTCCTTTTTAAGCGCTGTCTTTATTTCATCAATATTTAATTCTTCCGTTGAGACCAAGTATGCACATAAAAATTTATTTCCATTGTCATCTAAGCGATCAATAACTGCAGCTTCACTTACTTCATTTGTTTGCAATTTCAATTGACTCTCAATATCACCTAGTTCAATTCGGAACCCTCGAATTTTAACCTGATGATCAATTCTACCTACAAATTCAATATTTCCATCTGGTCTCCATTGAGCCAAATCCCCTGTCTTGTACAATCGATCGGATTCGGAGGAGAAAGGATTTACTATGAATTTTTCATTTGTAAGAACCTCATTATTTAAATAGCCTCGCGCCAATCCTTCACCTGCAATATGTAATTCACCGACTACTCCTGGTGGTAATATATTTAAATTAGAATCTAGTATATACGTTTGGTGATTTGCCATTGGCTTTCCAATCGGCATAATCTGAAAATTCTCTAGAAAGTACGGATCGATTAATAAACTAGTAGCATCTACTGTACACTCAGTTGGGCCATATATGTTGGTCACCTTCGGTTTGTTATCCTTAGGGAATTTCTTCAATAAATTGATGACCGTTTCTGCCGGTAACGCCTCTCCTCCAATTATGAAATGTTTTAATTCTGAAGTTGAGTCAAATTGTTGTTCCGAATGATTGATCACCTTCAATAATGACGGCGTACCATCCGTAATATGAATCTTATTGCTCGTATAAAAGTCCATCCAACGTTCAGGATCTTCTTTGACAGCATCTTCTATTACATACAAAGTGTGTCCAAATGATAATGCGGCAAATATTTGTTTAATGGAAGCGTCAAAAATAAACGCTGCGACCAAGGCTATATTTAGAGAACCTTCTTCTGAATACAACGAGTAAATATCCTTGTCCAATCCTGTTAAAAGATTTGACGCATTCTTATGATTAATTAAAACCCCTTTTGGATGCCCCGTAGATCCTGAAGTATAGATTACATACGCTAAATTAGTTGATTCAAATCCTATATTTAAATTAGAGCTGTCCCCATGAAAAATGGCTTCGCCATCAAGCATATTTAGCAGCTTAACTGACCCCTTAAGTGAATCAAAATCGACTTGTTTATCTGTTAATAAAATAGGTGAACTACTATCTTTTAGAATAAACTTAAGTCGTTCTTCGGGAATGTCTGGATCTAATGGAAGGTAAGCTGCTCCGGCTTTAAGAACACCAAATATGCCAACGATCATTTCAATCGAACGCTCGAGTTTTATTCCTACAATTTGATTGGATTTAACCCCTGCTTCCACCAATCGCCTTGCCAGTTGATTGGACTTTTCATTTAGTTCCTTATACGTTAAGGATTTTCCGGCGACCCAAAGTGCAGGATGCTCCGGCGTTCGGCCAGCTTGCTCTTCAAACAATTGATGAAGTGTGGCTTCGCTTCTGTAATCTATCTTGGTTTTATTGAAGTCCAACAATACTTTTTGTTCATCTTCCTCTGTACCTAATTGAATCGATTCAATTTTGGACTCGGGCTTAGATACTAATTGACGTAATGCATTATCGAATGCCTTGCGTAAATTCCGAATTTGATCCCCCTCATATACATTTTGATTGTATTTGAAAACTAATTTTAGTACATCGCCTGGAATAATAGTAATGGAGAAATCATAATTTGTTATTTCATCTCGTTCTACTCCTGTAATCTCGATGTCGCGTTCTGAGTTATTTAGTTTAACCGCATTCTCATCCAATGGATAGTTTTCAAAAACTAAAATGTGATCAATTAAATCTCCTTTAAGCTCAGATAAATTTTGGATTTCATTCAACGGAAGATATCCATATTGATTGGAAGTAATAAATTGATTTTGAACAGACTTAGCCAATTCAACAAAATTTTCTGCTTTTCCAACATGCACCGGAATTGTGTTAATAAACAATCCTACAATTTGTTCCACCCCCTCCAAATCTGCTGGTCTTCCTGATATTACCGAACCAAATATCGCACTATCTGTGTGATTGTATTTTTGAAGTACAACTCCCCACAAAGTTTGAATTATATTGAATACGGTTAATTCATTGTTTTTTGCTAATACATTCAATTCCTGATTTAATTCTTTATCCAGTATTAATTCCATTTTATCAATGGATTTATCCTTTTTACCAAATTTCAAACTATTCAGTTTTCCTGGAATTTCTACCTTCTCATCTACTTCACTGACAACATTCTTCCAATAATCAATTGCTTCAAACTTGTTCTGCTTTTCAATCCAATGAATATAATCTCCATAAGCTCGATGCATTGGCAGTTCAAATGGCCCATCGGTCCCAAATCGATAATACTGAAAAAATTCTTCCAACAAAATTCCCAGACACCATCCATCCATAATAATGTGATGATGATTCCACGCCAATTTATGTTCGTTTTCAGACAATTTAAAAATCACCATGTCCATCAGTAAATCGGTTTGAAGATTGAACCCAAACTCTCTACTACGCTTTTGATGATCTACGATGATACTTCGCTGCTCCTCAACATTAAATGAGGAAATATCTTTATATAAGAGTTCTTTATACTTCTCCTTTGAGATCACCGTATGTGGTGCCTCCAAATCTTCATAAACTACATTCGTCCGAATGATTTCATGTCGAGCAACCAATTTATTAAATACTTTTTCGACTCGATCTTTACTAAGATCACCTGATAAGGTCAACAGCGTTTGTTCAAAATACGCTTCGTCCTTTCCTTCCAATAAATTCACAAACAACATGCCTTGTTGCATTGGAGAAAGGGGATAAATACTTTCAATTTGATCCGAATAGTCCTTCTTGATTTTAGTCAATTGATCAAAAGTCACATTGGTCAACTTATAATCGCTAGGTGTTTGAACCACCGTGGATGATGAAGTGCATAATGCAACTAAGTCAGACAAGTTTACTTTAAAATCATTTGTCCAACTATCTAATTCCGCAGCAGTCAAGATCGAATCATATGCCTCAAAATCAAACGACAATCGTGCATCACGTACACGTCCATTTATTTGAAGCGGAAATTCCTGTGTATTCCGTTCTTTATTCTCACCTGACGAAAGTTCCGATTTTTCAAAAATTCCATTCCCCATATTTTGGTCAAACTGACCTAGGTAATTGAAAAGAATCTTCGGGAAAATTAATTCTTGAGATGCATCTTTCAAGTCGGAATCCGTTAACTTATGGTACATTCCATACCCTATTCCATTCATCGGAAGCATTCTCAACATTTCCTTCGTATCAATAATTAAACGTTCCAAATCATGTTGGTTCGTCGATAATTGAACTGGGTATTTTGTAGTAAACCACCCGACTGTTCGTGATACATCAAGTTTAGGAAGAATTTGTTCACGACCATGTCCTTCTAACATAATCAGCGGATTTACCTTTCCGGTCTGCGCAAAAACAGTACTTGCTAACGCACTTAGTAGCAAATCGTTTATTTGAGTATTGAAGGCTTTATTGGACTCATTTAATAACTTGGTTGTTAACTCTTCCGAAAATTCAATTACTTTTTTATTGATCGTGCCTGTAGCTTCTTTTCCTTCAAAAAGGGGCGTTTGTTCAGTGGGTTCTTCTTTTATCCAATTCCAATGCGAATCATTCGCCACAAATTGATCCGAATTCGCCATTTCCTGTAACTCCTCAGACCACTGTAAGAAGGAATGAGTTTTTGGCGGCAATTGAATTTCTAGGCCAGCGGATAATTGTTGGTAAGAATTTGTAAAATCCTCCAGAATAATTCTCCAACTCACGCCATCTACAATTAAGTGATGTAGTATCATTAGCAAGTGCGGCCCATCTGGTGTTTGAATTACACTTAGATCTATTAAACGATTCTCCTGGATCGACAATCCTTCTTGTCTTTGATTCGCATAGTTTTTTAAATTCGTCTTCCAATCCTTGGTTTCCTCTATCTCAATTTCATTGATGTTGAACGAAATATCTGATGCACTAAGAATTTCTTGTCTCCCAATATTTTTCAAAAATGATGAACGCAACGCATCGTGATGGGTTATAAGTTGTAACCACACTTTTTGTAATGTTTCAACATCCAAATGCTCCTTGGCATGAATTAATACCGCTTGATTAAAGTGGTCTTTATTCCCCCTATATTCTGATAAAAAGGAATTTTGAATCACTCCTAATGCCCCAGTTCCAGTCACTTCTGACTGATCTATGGATCTTACGTCTTCTATAATTTGACCTGCCATGTCTTTCAACCTTGGCTGATTAAATATTTCTTGTACTTCTAATAAAAACCCTCGACTATTTAATCTTGCAGCTACCTGAATGGCTTTGATAGAATCTCCTCCCAAATGGAAAAAATTATCATTCCCACCTACGCGCTCAACTCCTAATACTTGTTGCCATATGATGGCTAATTGCGCTTCTGCTTCTGTACTTGGCACAAGGTATTCTGCACTTCCTAAGGATGCTATATCAGGTCGCTGTAACTGTTTTTTATCTAATTTACCACTTGAGTTTAAGGGCATTTCATCCAAACGGACAAAATAAGATGGCACCATATAATCCGGAAGATGTTGGTTCAGCTCATTTCTTAAACTCTCTAAATCTAGTTCCTCTTTACTAACAATATAGGCACATAAAAACCCATCGCCATCACCTTGTTCATTATTGGTCCAATGAATTACTTTCGATTCCGAATAATCTGTTCGCTCTAGCAGTTTTCCTTCTATTTCTCCCAGTTCAATTCGATACCCTCTAATTTTAACTTGATCGTCTTGCCTTCCACAAAAGATAATTCTTCCATCTGGCAACCATTTAGCTAAATCACCTGTTCGATACACTTTTTCCGAATCATTGGAATCCATTGGATTAGAAATAAACCGTTCCGCGTTTAACGCATCTCGATTCAAATATCCTATACCAACTCCTGCTCCTTTAATATATAATTCACCTACCATTCCAATACCTACTTGATTTTTGTTTTCATCTAAAATGAAACAGGTGGTATTCGTGATGGGTTTACCTATTGAAGGTTGCTTTTTATAAGTTGACCAATTGTCAAAGTCAATTTTTTCCGCGATCGAACCAATCGTAGTTTCGGTTGGTCCATAATGATTTATGATTGTTGCTGTAGGATATTGTGCATGAAATTTTTGAACGTCATCAATTTGAATTGATTCCCCTCCTAACATCACATGCCGTAGGGATGTACATTGGATTTTTACAAAATCAGGATTATTTACCAACGAAGAAAACATCGTTGGAGTAAACTTCATATAGGTAATTTCGTTCTTTTGGATGTAAGAAAGTAGCTTGGACGTTTCTAACAAATAATTTCTAGGAATAAGATGCATTTCTCCGCCGGAAAGCAAAGACCCAAAAATATTTGTAAACGAACCATCAAATCCAAATGAGTGTAAAACAGTAGTTTTATCAGAATTCGAAATTTTGTCAAACTCTAAAAACCAATCTACATAATTGATCAAATTAGCATGACTTAACAATACACCTTTAGGCTTGCCGGTAGAACCGGATGTATAAATAATATAAGCCGTCGATTGAGCTTCTGGAACAACATCCAAATTATCATCTTCCTTTGACTGATACTCTTTGTCATCAATCAATATTGCCTCCACATTCTTGGAAAGATTGGTATAAAGGTCTTTTAAATGTGTTTGTATTAGAATCAGATTCGCATCTAAATCTTCTAAAATCCCTTCAATTCGTTCTTTTGGATAACTAGGATCAATTGGTACAAAGGCATTCCCTGATTTCAACACTGCTAAAATAGCTACAACCGTTTCTAAAGTCCGTTCTGATATGATCGGAATGTACTTGTTACGAACTGTTATTGTTCTCGCCAATTGATTGGCTTTCCTATTCAATTGATCATACGTCAGTTGCTCTCCTTCAAATACAACCGCATTGCTTCCTGCATTCTCCAGTGCAATCGATTCAAATATGGAGACAATAGATCTTTTCGGTTGGTTTTCACTTGAAATTACGCCCTGCTCAAATTCATGAATCTGACCTTTCTCTTCCGTCAATACTACATTTAATGCAGAAATTGGCTCATTTCCACGTTTTGTAATCTGTGTCAGTAATCCATTAAAATGATGCTTAAAACGCTGAACTGTTGATTCATTAAATGAATCGGTTGCATAAGCCAAGGATATTTTGGTTTCATCGGGCAAACGCAATACTTGCATCGTCAAGTCAAATTTAGACACCTTGCGATCAACAGTAAGCGCTTCCACTTGAATTCCTTCCATCTCAAAGGATTCACCACTCAACTCTTCGTAGGAGAACATTACATCAAACAATGGGTTTCGACTTACGTCTCGTTCCAATTCCAATTGAGCAACTAACTCTTCAAATGGATAATTTTGATGATCTAATGCATCATGCATCGTATTTTTAAGTTCTGCCAAATACGAATCAAAACTCTTCTCATTTTCAATAGAACTTCGAATCGCAAGTGTATTTACAAACATCCCAACAATGTTTTCCAGCGAAACATTTGATCTTCCAGCAACAGGAGTACCAATCACAATGTCGTTTTGATTGGAATATTTTGCAAGTAACAGTTTAAACGTAGCCAGCATTACATTGAATATTGTCGTTTGCTGCTTTTGTGCATATTCACCTAGATGCTTTTCCAAAGTTGAATCAATGCTAAACTGCACCAATCCACCGCCATGACTTCGTGTTTTCGGACGCTGAAAATCATAAGGTAATTCCAGAATTGGAACTCGGTTCGAAAGGAACTGCTCTTTCCAATACGAGGCATGCCCTTCTTCATTATTCGTTTGTTGCCAAACGGCGAAATCTTTATACTGATGTGATAAAGATGGCAATTCTATCTTTTGATAAAGTTGAAAGAATTCAGATAATAAATTACTTATCGATAAACCATCGCTAATGATATGATGCATATTGTACATCAAGACATGATGTTCAGGTGAAACTTGCAACAAACCTACTTCAAAAAGCGAATCGCTTTCCAAATCAAACGGCTTTACAAATTCATTGTAAATCGCAGTAATGTTTGTTACATCTCCTTTTAGTTTTTCCAAACTAAATTCTACTTCGTTGTGTATTTTCTGGACGGGTTGTTCCCCATGCATATGAAACGAAGTTCGAAGGCTTTCGTGTCGTCGAATCAATGTTTTAAACGCTGATTCAAGCTTTTTGATTTCTATTCGTCCATACAAATTTAATGCTCCAGGCATATTGTATGCCGTTCCCATATTTCGGAATTGTTCCAACACGTAAATCCGATTCTGCGATGAGGACAATGGATAATATGTTTGTATATCTGCATTCGGAATTGGAGTATGCACCTTCTTTAAAGGTTCCGACATGGACTTCAATTCGTCTATCCAATCAGCTAAATCTTGTAATTCTGGATGCTCAAAAATAGTTCTAATGGACGCTTCAACATTCCATTCTTGTCCTATCCTTGATACAACTTGCATCGCATGCAACGAATGCCCTCCACTTTCAAAGAAATTGGAATTCGAATGGATTTGATCTATATTCAAAATACTCTTCCAAACTTCAGCCATCCATTTTGCTGTTTCCGTTTGAGGAGTCTCTGATTCTGATCTCGTGGTTTTATTTTCTGGAAATGGCAATGCTCTTTTATCCACTTTTCCATTTGGAGTAAGCGGAAGCGCTTCTAGTTGCATGAATCGGTTAGGAATCATATATGCAGGAAGCATTTTACTTAATTGTGATCGAATCCCTTTTGATTCTATTTGTTCATTCTGAACTGTAACATAATAGGCGCATAAAATAGTATCATTTGTTTCGTCATCTTTTAAATCAATGACCACACATTCCACTACTTCTTTGTGTTCCAGAAGTTTTTGTTCAATTTCTTTTAATTCTATTCGAAAACCTCGGATCTTAATCTGGTCATCTATTCTTCCCAAATATTCCAGTTCGCCATTGTCCATCCAACGAACCAAATCACCGGTTCGATACATTACTCGTCCCGAACTCCAATCGTCCTTCACAAACTTTTCGTTGGTGAGGACTTCTTGATTAAAGTATCCTTCTGCGACGCAGTCTCCAGCTAAACAAAGTTCGCCTGGCAAGCCAATTGGAGCCAAACAATTATCTTTATCCAACACATATGCGGTGGTATTAGCAATAGGTTTCCCTATATTCTGAATAGATTTTGAATTTTGAATTTGATGGAAGGTACTGTACGTTGTATCCTCCGAAGGACCATAAAGATTTCGTACCTCATATGCTTCTAGATTCAACTTATCTTTTACAAATTGTGAGATTGGTTCTCCTGCCATATTGATGGCTACCACATTCCTCAAATCTGTATTCCTCTCCAACACTTCTTTAATGACAACCGGCACCGTGTTTAACAATACCTTTTCGTCCTGATCAATATACTTTGGAATCTCCAATCCGTTCTCTAAAATTCGGATGGTTTTACCTGCTGATAAGCTATAAAATATTTCAAATATTGAAAGATCAAACGAATAAGAAGTAGCGTTGTACACTATTTCAAAATCCGTATCCTTAAACTCTTCCAACGACCACTGTACAAATGCTAGTAAGTTTTGATGCGTAAGTTTTACTCCTTTGGGCGTTCCGGTAGAACCAGAAGTATACACCAAATAAGCTAGGTCCGATGATTTAATGGAACGTTCCAAATTTCCATCAATCTCCGAGCTCCAATCCAGCGAATCAATATAGATTTGATCAATGGATTCTGTAAGAGTTAGAGTTTCTTTTAATTTTATACTGGTTATTATGACTTCAGCATTGCTGTCCTTAAGCATAAAGTCAATCCGTGCCTTTGGATAATCCGGGTCTATAAACACATAGGCTCCACCTGTTTTCACTATAGCCAACAAGGATAAAATGGTATCAGTAGATCTCCCCAAAATAACGGGTACAACACTCCCTTTACCTACTTTCTTATCAATAAGTACATTTGCTAACAGGCTCGATCGTTGATCTAATTCTTGATAGGTGCAAATCGCATCGTTATGAACCAACGCAGCATGTTTTGGATTTTTCGCAACTTGGTTTTTAATTAGATCTATTACGTTGGTACTATAGTCTATGTCTAATTTTGTTCCTTGGAAATCATTTAGTAAACGCTCCTTCTCCTTTGCATCAACCAACTCAAATTGACCAAGTCTTTTATTCGAACCTGAAACGACCTGCTGAGCGACAAATTTTAGTCGTTCAACGAATGTTTCTATAGTAGATCTTGTAAACAAACTGGTGCTGTACTGGATCGTAAAATCAAGTGAATCTGAATTTTCAAACACGATGATGCTTAAATCTAACTGAGAACTCCCTAAATCAAATTCATGCTGTTCAAACGTTAAATCATTGGTCTTCAATTCATCTAAATCCATATTTTGAACCACTAACATGGTATCAAACAATGGGTTCCGATTCATCACACGAGGCACTTCCAACGATTCGATTACTTCGTCGTATGGAATTCCTTGATTATCATATGCTCCTAAACATACTTTTTTCACTTCTTGTAAATATTCAGAAAGTGGTTTTTGAGACTCTGGAGACATCTTCAGCGGAAGCATATTCAAAAACACTCCAATAATATCTTTCAAATCGGCATGCTGCCTTCCAGCAACGGGTGTTCCGATCACTAATTCTTCCTGTCCGGTTAACTTCTTAAGTAAAATACTATAAATCGCCGAAAGGGACATAAACATCGTTAGTTGATGTTGTTCACAAAGTTTTCTTATTTCGGCAACTAGATTTTTATCAAATTGAAACGTAAAAGTTTCCCCATTAAACGATTGTACTTTCGGGCGTGAAAAATCAGTTGGTAAATCCAATACTGGAATGGAATTACTAAACTGTTTAATCCAATAGTTTCGCTGATTTTCCCATGAAGTTGTTTTAAATGCTTCTTGCTGCCAAACCGCATAATCTTTGTATTGAACCGGAAGTATATTCGTTTTCTGTTCATCATACAAAGAGATGAAATCCCGAATAATCAATCCCATCGAACTGCCATCCGAAACGATATGATGAATATCAAACAGTATTAAATGCTTTTCATCTTTCTCCTTATAAATACCCAATCGAATGAGGGGATACGTGGACAAATCAAATGGTCGAATAAAATGACGAATCAATCCATCTATTCCTTTCGTTTTATGCACTTCTGTTTCATCCAATAACTCCGTTTTGAATCTAAACGAATCGTGCACTTCCTGAAAGGGTTCTCCGTCTACAACTTTAAAGGAAGTTCGTAAACTTTCATGTTTATTTATTAATCCTTCAAATGCTGTTCCCAATCGATCATAATCCAGTGGACCCGTCACCCAAAATGCACCTGGCATGTTATAACTTGTGGCATTTCCCTCCAACTCGCTTAACACATACATTCTTTTCTGAGCAGAACTCACTGGGTAGTAAGGCTGTACTTCGACCCTTGGTATTGAATCAAACACATTCTTTTCCAACTTATTCAATTCCTTTTCTAGATCATAAATCGTAGGGTGTGCAAAAAACGCACGCAAAGGAATTTCAACATCCAAGTTTTTATGAATTTGCGCGATGACCATGGTAGCCTTCAAAGAATGTCCTCCTAGATCAAAAAAGTTCTCATGAATTCCAATGGAACGATTTACTTCCAATATATCTTTCCAAATATCGGATAAGACTTGTTGTATTTCATTTTCAGGTAGTACAATATGCTGATTCTCCGCAAAGGACGGATACGGTAATCTGGTTTTATCCAACTTCCCATTTTCGTTCATCGGAATACCCGGCACACTCATTATATGCGTTGGAATCATATACTCAGGGAGTAACTCTTTTAATTCCAATCTTAAATCATTCTCCTCTAAATCGCCTACCACGTAAGCGCAAAGGAAATCTGTTCCATGCTTATCCTGTAAATTCAGGATTACTGCATCATTGATCCATTCAAATTCCTTAATTCGAGATTCAATCCCTTTTAATTCAACTCGATAACCTCGAATTTTTATTTGATCATCGTTCCTTCCAATAAATTGTAATGCTCCATCCGGTCGTCGCTTCACAATATCTCCGGTAGCGTAGATCTGTTTATTTTCTTCATATGGATGTGAATGGAATTTCCGTATATATTCTTCATTCCTATTCAAGTACCCACTGGATAAACCGGCTCCCGCAATACACAACTCTCCTTCTACTCCAATTGGTACAACCTTTCGATCCTTATCCAAGACAAATGCTTGTACATTATCAATTGGACTTCCAATAATCGGATCCAATTCGAATTTTTCTAAATCATTTATAGCATGTACCACACATCCTATCGTAGCTTCCGTAGGTCCATAATGGTTTACAAACTGGATATTTGGATTTAGCTCATTCAATCTTTTCAGATCTCTTACCTGAATTGCTTCACCTCCTATAAAAATGGTTTTCAATGACTTAGATCCAACCAACAATGCTGTGTTCGTCGCATTTACCAATGAAAAAAGCTGAGATGGAGTGGTTTTAACAAACGTTATTTCGTTATCCAATAAAAATTGAACAACATAAGCAGGATCCTTACGATGCTCTTCACTCAACCAATTCATAGTTCCTCCTAAGAGCAACATGCCAAACAAAGATGTATATCCTAGATCAAACGCATAGGAGGTCAACATTACCGAACGCTTCGCCTCATCGTCACTCAGATGTGATTTATTTAACCACTGAACATAATTCGAAAGACTTCCATGTTTTATTTGCGTTCCTTTTGGGTTTCCTGTCGTACCTGAAGTATAAATTACGTACGCAACATCTTCAGCACCAAGGACACCCCAACCTCCTTCTTTACTTTGATTTTTAGCGTCAATAATTTCGCATGCTATATCAATCCCTGCCGATTCCTGATCTGCAAAAAGTAATTTCAGCCCGCTGTCCTGCATTATAAAATTGGAACGATCTTCTGGTATGCCTGGATCAATTGGTACAAAAGCTGCTCCTACTTTCCACGTTGCCATCATTGCTATTAGAACCTCATTTCCAGGCAGTGTTCGAATTCCAATAAAATCGCCTTTCCTAACTCCCAATTCAAGGAGCCTTGATGCATAAAAATTGGATGCAAGATCCAATTCCTGATATGTCAACTGCTTCCCTTCCGTTTGAGAAGCTATCTCAGAAGGATACTTTGAAACGGAATTTTCAAACATTTCCAATGCATTGGAAAAAGCTTGATTTTGGTGGGTTTCATTTACTTTCTCTATTAAATATTTACTTTCCTTCCCAGACAGATAGTCTATATTCTTAATCTTTTGATCATAATGATCAATAATACATTGCAGCGTACTTATGAAATGTGACCCAAATTGATCGATTGACTCTTTTTTAAAGAGATCCATTGCATATTCGATCCGCAATTTAAAGCCTTCATTACTTTCCATTGCGTGGATATTTAAATCCAATTTGGTATGTCCGCTGAAATACGACACCTCTTGAATTTTCAATCCTTCCAGTTCTAGTTCTTCGTCGTTTGCATTTTGAAAGACAAAAAGAACATCAAATAATGCGTTACGTGTTACATCACGTGCAATATCTAACTCTTCAATTAACTGCTCAAAAGGGAATGCTTGATTCTCAAAATTATTGAGTAACAATTCTTTCACTTCCTCATGGAATTCAGCAATGCTTTTCTCTCCTGAAGGTTTACCACGTAAGGCTAATGTATTAATAAAAGGTCCAAATACATTTTGAAGATCTATATGCGGCCTGTTGGAAATCGGTGTTCCTATTACAATATCTTCCTGATTCGTATACTTCGAAAGTGTAATGTAAAGTGTAGTGATAAACAGGGTATAGAATGTAGAATTATTATCTGTAGCCACGTTTACCATGCCCTCGTAAATCGAATGATCTAATTCAAAGGTCAAACATCCTCCTTCATTTGTGGAATTTTCAATTTTTCGTTCAAAATCCGTGGGAAAATTTAGGGTGGGAACATAGTCGCTAAATTGATCCAACCAATATGCTTTTTGATTGGCCATTTGCTTACTGCTATGAAATTTCTCCTGCCATACAGAAAAATCAATATAGCTAACAGTGGCATCCTCTACTGGTAGTTTTGCATATAACTTGCCCAGTTCCTGCACGATTAGATTCAAGCTAAAACCATCAGCAATAATATGATGAATGTCAAAGATTAAATAACTAACCTCTGCACTTTCCTCAATCAGTCCGATTCTAAACAAAGGTGCTTCCGAGATGACAAAAGGCTTTACAAATGCTCCTATTGTTTCATTGACCGTCTTGACCAACGGCAACTTCTCTAACCCTACCTTGTTTATTGGAGCCACCTTTTGCACCAATTCTCCATTCAAATCTGCAAAATACGTTCGCAAAATTTGATGCCGGTTCATTAACAAATCAAATGCGGCGGAAAGTCGAGCTTCATCTAAAGTGCCCGTTAACTTTCGGACCGCTGTAATGTTATAGCCTAACCCTTCTGGATCCAATTTGTGCAATACATACATCCGTTGCTGCACTGAAGAACATGGGTAAAAATTACGCGTGGAAATTGATGGAATAGACTGAAACCCTTGCTCTTTTTTATCCTTAACAATCCTCGCTAATGATGATATAGTGGGAGATTTAAAAACTTCTCGGATGGACAGCTCAATTTTCATATCACGTGCCACTCTTCCAATCACCACATTTGCTTTCAATGAATTACCACCTAATTCAAAGAAATTTTCATGGATCCCAATATCGTCTCGTTTTAGAATGGTCGTCCAAACATCAAAAATAGCCCATTCAAGGGCATTCCCAGGTTCAACTCTTTTTCTGGATTTTAATTTATTCAGTATTAATTCATGAAGTTTATTTACATCGTCCGTATAAACTCCTTCTGAATAAGTTTGCGCGTAATGAAACCGTCGCACTTTTCCGCTTGTCGTTTTTTCTATGGTACGAACAGGAATAATCGCGTCCAATTCAACGGACAAACGACGATTTACATGAAATCTAATTTCGACCGCTAAATCAACAAAATTTTCCAGCTTGCCTTTGTAAAGAACGAATGCTAAAATATCATCCCGATGTTTATCTTCGTTTGGACACCCACATACGACAACTTTCCCCAACTCAATTTCATCCAACTCTTCCACAATACGCTCAATATCATGCGGGTACAAATTTTGTCCATTGGAAAAAATGATATCTTTAGATCGTCCTGTGATGTATAATTTTTCGTCTTTAAAAAAACCTAGATCTCCCGTTCGTAACCATCCATCTTCAGTAAATGCACTTTCATTGGCTTCCGGATTATTATGATATCCTTTCGTTACATTCCCACCTTTAATTTCAATGTGCCCAATTATTCCTTCTTCCACTGGAATAAAATCATCGTTCGAAATTTGCACGAAACAATCATCTACCGCTTTTCCTACACATACAAAGGACGCTCCCACCTCACTTTCTCTCACATCATCTCCTACTTTTAGTTGGTTTCGATCTAAGGAGATACTTTCAAATGCTTTTCCAGGTTCTGGAAAGGCAACGGCTAAACTTGCCTCTGCCATTCCATATACCGGATACATTGATTTTTCGGAAAGCCCGAATCGTTTCAGTTTGGCAAGAAAGTCATGACACAACTTAGCTGAAATTGGTTCAGCTCCATTTAAAATTCGTTTTATGCACGATAAATCCCAATCTTTCGCAAGTTCTTCCTTCTTGAAAAAATTCATGAAGTGCTTATATCCAAAATTTGGAGAAGCGGTAAAAGAAACCCTATGCTCGTTTATTTTTATTAACCACAGGGAAGGTCTTCGGATAAAAGCGCTGGTTGGAATTAGGTATTGGTTGATTCCTAAATAAATAGGAGTTAAATGAAAGCCTATTAACCCCAAATCATGTGTCAAAGGCATCCAACCTAACGTGGAATCTTCTTTAGTTAAATTAGAACACCGGGCTATCGCTTTGATATTGGTAAGAAGATTCGAATGTGTTAACACCACACCTTTTGGACTACCAGTCGATCCAGAAGAAAATTGAATAAAAGCAACATCGCCTCCTTCAATACTTTCTTCATCTCCTTCATATGCAGACCAATCCTGAAAATCTTCCAACTGCAACAAATGTTGTTCATTGTAGTTCTTTAATTCTTCCGCCTGTATTTTAGGTCCGAAAGAGCTGTACGATTTTTCCTCTGTTATAATATATGGATTGGAAAGCGTGTTCCAAACATTTATAAGCTTAGAACGCGTTTCCGGAGTAAAAGCAGAATTTATTGGCACAGGAATAATCCCTCCCAAAACACAGGACCAAAACACTACTGTAAAGGAATTGTTATCTTCGATTTGAAAAATCAGCTCATCGCCTTTTTTTAATCCTCTAGATTGTAAAAAGCCTAAACCAAGACGAGCATTCTCTAATAATTTAGCATAAGTAACCACATGCTCATTAGATGAGCCAGTAATATGTCGAATACCCGCAGAACGTTCTGAGGCGTCCGCCAAACAACCAATCAGATTTTTATATTCTGACATCCCCGATGATTTTTAAATTACTTAGTAGAAACTAATGATACACTGCATTGTTGTAGTGTCCTAATATCATACCACTACAACTTTGATACAAAGATAAATGTAAATATTTTTTTGACATGAACAAAATATAAATTATTATTGGCTATTTTCGCATTGAATATTCAACTATGAAAGTTTTAAAAGTACTTCAAAGCGAAGCTGGTTACTTCCTACCTGTTTTCATTATCCTTGGACTTGTTTCTGGAGGATTAAGTGCATTCACCATGCCATTAATAGGAGAGATTATTGACGATTATACCACGAGTCATGCTTTTCAACGGGAATCCCTTTTCAAGTTTATGGGGTTGATTTTTGGCGGCATGATTGTTCGTCGATACTTCTCCAAATTTCTAATTAATTTAACTCAACGTATCGTCTATAAAATCCGCTTAGACATTTTAGAAAAAGTGCGTCAATCTAACTTTAGAGCGTTTGAAGGCATAGGAAGGGAGAAAATTTATACTGCAATTACTAGAGATGCATCTGTGGTTAGTGGCAATGCTGGACAACTGGTTTTCCTAACTACATCGCTTGTCACAATTGTTTGCGTTTTAGCTTATATTTTTTATTTATCATGGATTGCTTTTATCGCTACCTTATTCACCATGTGCGTAGGGGTACTTATTTATACACTCCGACAACGAAAAATCTTTAATGATCTTCGTGAAGCACGGTTACTTGAAAACACTTTTTTCAGATATATAAACCAGCTTCTTTCTGGCTTTAAAGAGGTCAAAATGAGTCAGGAGAAAAACGAAGACATTTATAAAAACTACATAGAAGATGTAAGTCACGAAGCTAGAAGTCTCACGACAAAAAGTATGGTTAAATATTTGGACAATACATTGATGAGTAACTTGTCTTTGTGGTCATTGGTTACCTTTGTATTGTTTGTATTACCTCATCTCACTGGGAACTATGGAGATATTTTTAAATATGTCGTTACGGTAATCTATATTATTGGCCCAATCGGAGGAGTACTAACGGTAATACCGAGTATTACACAAGCTAATATTTCCATGCAGCAAATTGAAGAACTCAATGAACAGGCGACTAAAATTATAGAGAAGAAAGAGGAAGTAGAAGACCAGCAGTTTGAATCCTTGGAATTGGAAAACGTAACATTTGAATATGAATCTGAGCATGGCGATCCGTTTTCTATTGGTCCAATCAACTTAAAAGTGACTAAAAATGATTTCATTTTCATTGCTGGGGGAAATGGAAGTGGCAAGACTACCTTATTTAAAATTCTTACCGGACTCTACGAGCCTAAAACAGGAGTCGTAAAATTAAATGGCAAAGAAATCACGAATCATGCTGCTTATCGATCCGTTTTTTCTCCTATTTATAGTGATTTTCATTTGTTTGATCGACTATATGGAATCCCAAATGTGGACGACGAAAAAGTAAAAGAATATATTGAATTAATGGAGTTATCAGGTAAAGTCACTTATGAGGATGGAGCTTTTTCAAAAACCTCATTATCTACCGGTCAACGTAAAAGGCTAGCCTTAATTGCGTCTTTAATAGAGGATAAACCCGTGTTAGTTTTAGATGAATGGGCTGCGGATCAAGATCCGATATTCCGTAAGTTCTTTTACGAAAAAATGCTAACGGATTTGAGAAAAAGTGGGAAGACCATTATTGCGATTACCCATGACGATAATTATTTCCATGTCGCAGACGAACTATATAAAATGGAATATGGTGCATTAGAAGAATTGGATAAACCGTAAACAACAACTTTCATATATAACATATAACATATTAAAATCATATAGCTAGATCATGGAACCTAAGGTGCAATTATTCGCTCTTCCTTTTGCCGGAGGAAGTAAATACTCTTACAACAGTTTTAAAAACAAATTCCCTGGGTTCATCGATTTTATCCCTTTGGAATTACCGGGCCGTGGAGAACGGATGGTTGAACCATTGATTGACTCAATGGAAGCTATGACAAACGATGTTTTTGAGCAAATTAAAGATCGATTAGATAAACCTTATGCTTTTTACGGGCACAGCATGGGTACTTTATTAGCGTATCTGCTAACCCATAAAATTAAATCTATGGGTCTTCCTACCCCATTGCATCTAATCGTAACCGGATGCGGCGGTCCTTCTTCTGAGGAAAAAGAAAAAGAGCGACACAAGCTTTCGAAATCCGATTTTAAAAAGAAGTTGAATGAATATGGAGGTAGTCCAAAGGAAATACTGGATAACGACGACTTATTCGAATTTTTCGAACCAATTATACGAAATGATTTCAAAGCCGTTGAAACGTATGAATATAAGAAAACAGAACCATTAAGTACACCTATTACGGTAATGGTCGGTCTAAGCGAAAAAGTGACAGAAGAAGAAACCAAACTGTGGGAAATCGAAACAACCGAACACGTTTCCATTCGCAAATTCCCTGGCGGACATTTTTTTATTTATGACCACATTCATGATCTTGTCAAGATAATATCTCGTTGTATTCACGAGTCTACCCCCCTTTAAAGCTTTCTGAGCCATAAAATGTTGTTTTCACAATAGCATTACCTGATTTTAAGTTTTTTATTCATAAATGTTAAAAATTCTTAAAAATTTTTATCCAATTAATAAATATAGTACATTAGAAAATGGCTAAAAAGCAATCCAAAGTACAGAACATCTATGACCTTTCTCCAATGCAGGAAGGAATGCTGTTTCACGCCTTACTTAAAGACGACGAGGTAAGTTACTTCGAGCAAGTCGAGTATACTTTGAAAGGTGCTATTGATCTTAAGGCTTATGACAAAAGTTTCAATGATTTAATCCGTCGTTATGAAGTTTTAAGAGCTGTCTTTTTGCATGAAAAAGTGCTGAAGCCTAAACAAGTCATATTAAAAGAACGGAATACTACTGTCGCTTTGCATGACATCAGTCATTTGAATGATTCAGAAGCCAAGGAATGGATTCACCAATTTCGAATTGATGATCGAAAAAAGGGCTTTAATTTATCCAAAGATGTGCTTATTCGAGCCGCAGTAATTAAGAAAAGTGCGACCAATTTCATTACCATATGGAGCTATCATCATATATTAATGGATGGATGGTGTGCTGATATTTTATTCAAAGAATTTCTACTATTTTATAAAAGTTCATTAAGGGGAGTTTCACCTGAGCTACCTGCTGTAGCGCCTTATAAAAACTACATTGACTGGTTAAAAAAGCAGGATTTTGAATTATCAAAAGAGTACTGGAAAACCTTTTTATCAGAATATGAAACGTTTGTAGATCTGCCTGGCTCAAAGGAAAATCCAAATTCTAAGGTTGTAAATCGTCATTCAAGAATCACTAAACAATTTAGCAAAGAAGAATCTGATCAAATTAGACGCTTAACCTCCTCTAATAATATAAGTATGGCCTCCTTTCTGCAAACAGTCTGGGGAATTTTGCTTCAAAAATATAATAATAAATCAGATGTAATCTTTGGTTCTATAGTGAGCGGTCGACCCGCTGAGGTACTTGGAATCGATGATATGATTGGTCTTTTCATCAATACCATTCCTGTTCGAGTAAAGAGTGATAAACAAACCCGCTTTATAGATTTAGCACAAGGTTTGATGCATACATCGGCACTATCAAAAGAACATGAGTTCTTTCCTTTGGCAGAAATTCAAAATTTATCCGAACAAAAGTCAAATCTGATCAATCACATTTTTGTGGTGGAGAATTTCAATATTGTAGACGACAACATTGCTCCAAAAAAATCCATCGATTCGGGACTTCGAATTGAAACAATAGAGGCCTTTGAACAATCGCACTACGATTTAAGCGTAGTAGTGAATCCAAAAGCACAATTGGAAATTGACTGGTCTTTCAACTTAAATCGCTTCTCTGTTGAATTTATTGAAACGATCCGTGATCAGGTTACAAAACTCATTTTAGACATTGTTGCACAACCTGAATTAAAAGTTTCTGACTTAGAAATTATCTCAGCGGAAGAGGAGAACCTAGTTCAAAAAAACTTTAATGAGACAAAAGAAGCGGTTGATTTAAATAAGACACTGGTCCAAGCATTTGAAGAGGTTGTTTCGTTAAAATCCGAACTTCCAGCACTGGCCTACAATTCCACTGTTCTTACTTATAAAGAGTTAAATTCCAGAGCCAATAAAGTTGCCCATAAATTAATTGCACAGGGAGTTGGTCCCAATTCCATTGTACCACTATTAATTGATCGATCAGAAGAAATTATAATTGGAATTCTTGCTGTAATGAAAGCCGGCGGAGCGTATTTACCAATCGATCCCGCGTTTCCAGAAAATAGAATAAAGTACTTTTTAGAAGATAGCCGAGCAAACATCATCCTGTCTTCATCAAAAAAAGAATTTAACATTCCAGTAAACATTCAGCATATAAAGCTGAACGACAGTTCAATTGATCCATTATCAAATGAAAATCCGAATGTAAACTTAACCGCGGATGATCTCGCATATGTCATTTATACATCTGGTTCTACCGGAAATCCAAAGGGTGTTTTAATTGAACATCGGAATGTTCTCAATCTAGTACATGGACTGAACAAAGAAATTTATTCACATTATGAAAACGAGGTTCAACTAAACATTGCGTTGGTTGCATCCTATATATTTGATGCTTCTGTCAAACAAATATTCTCTTCACTCCTACTAGGTCATTCACTTCATGTAATTGATAATGAATTAAAACAAGACAGTAGAAGTTGGATTTCGTATTACCAAGAAAATCAAATCAACATTTCAGACGGTACGCCGGCACTTTTACAAATTTTGATTCAAGATGAATTAGGCTTTGACTCCAATTCATCATTCAAGCAATTTATTATTGGTGGTGAAGGATTACAAAGGCAAACGGTTCTTCGACTTTTGGACAAGTTTCCTACGAACAAGAAGCCTAAAATAACTAATGTTTATGGGCCCACAGAATGTTGTGTCGATGCTACAAGTATTTTGGTTGAACCTTACTTATTGGATCGATACGAAATATTACCAATTGGTAAGCCGATGGCCAATCACCGCCTATACATTTTAGATCAATATGATAAATTGGTAGGGATAAATGTACCCGGAGAATTATGCATTGCCGGATCTGGGGTAGCCCGAGGATATTTGAATAATCCTGAACTCACCAAAGAAAAATATGTGAAAAACCCGTTCTCTGAAAAAGAACGAATGTATCGAACGGGTGATTTGGTACAATGGACACCCGATGGTATTCTTGAATTTCTAGGAAGAATAGATCGACAAGTAAAAATTAGAGGATATCGAATTGAATTAGGAGAAATTGAAAATTCGCTGCTCTCCCACCCTTCGATTAGTAATGTGGCCCTTGTAGATTTAAAAAACAACCTTGGAGAAGTCTTGTTATGCGCTTATTACGAATCTGACCAGCCCCTTGAACTGCCCGAACTTAAAGCCTATCTTCTAGAGGATTTACCTGAATATATGGTACCTAGCTTCTTTATTAAAGTAGATGCCATTCCACTTACTCCTTCCGGGAAAATCGATCGACGAAGCCTGCCGGATCCCGCGAACATTGACCTAAAAGAAGATTTTGTTGCTCCTGAAACCGAAGATGAAAAAAAATTAGCTGCTATTTGGAGTGAAGTACTTGGAGTAAGTACAGTTGGAATCAATGATAATTTTTTTGATTTAGGTGGACATAGTTTAAAAACCATTGAACTCGCATCTAGAATATTAAAAACGTTTGAAATTTCAATTGGACTTGCCGATATTTTTAACGCTCCCATTCTTTCTCAACAACTTACACATATCAGAGGAGCAGGAAATGAAACTCAAATGTTTCATTCCATAGGCAAATCTGATGAAAAAGAGTATTACCATCTTTCTTCTGCACAAAGAAGACTTTTTCTGATTGACCAAATTGAAGGAAAAGGATTACAATACAATATTCCAGCTGTATTGAATATCAATGGCAATTTGGATGTTAAAAAGTTTGAACTTTCCTTAAATGCAATATTACAGCGTCATAGTAGCTTGCGTACTTCGTTTCACATGGAAAACGGCACACCAGTTCAACGCATTCATCCGCATTCCCATTATTCCATTTCGATCAATTCAGTGGACGAAAGCTCGATCCACACTAAACTGCATGATTTTATAACGCCATTTGATCTGGATAAAGCTCCATTGATTCGTTGTGAATTATTGCAATTATCTGAAGATCGATTTGTGCTTTTATTTGATATTCATCACATCATTTCAGATGGGGTTTCTACACAAAATTTTATTAGAGAATTGGTTCAATGTTATCGAGGAGAAGCATTGGAAGCGCTATCTATTCAATATTCGGATTATTCAGAATGGCAGCATCAATTCATTCAAGAAGAAGATTATCAAAAACAAAAAGCATATTGGTTAAATCAATTTAAAGATTCTGTTGATCCGTTAAATTTACCGCTGGATTTTTCGAGGCCGGCGATACAATCATTTGAAGGGAAAACAGCTACATTTCGCTTAGAAGGGAAACGATTCGAACAAATACAGGAATTGTGCAAAACGCATGGTTGCACTCCATTTATGCTATTGATGGGGTTATACAATTTAGTATTACACAAATATTCTGGAAATGAAACTATTAATGTAGGAACTGCCGTTGCTGGGCGAACTCATCCTGATTTAAAATCTCTAATCGGGATTTTCATTAATACATTGGTAATTAAAAGTGAGATCAATCCAGATCATTCGTTTTTAGACTTCCTGGAAAGCACTAAAAAAAGTGCATTAGACGCTTTTTCAAATCAAGATTATCCATTTGAAGAATTAGTAGACGACTTAAATTTGGAGCGCGATTTAAGTCGTAATTCCATGTTTGACACCATGTTCATTTTACAAAATACGAGTGATAAAAATGAACAACTTTCCTTAGGAGAAGGAATTTCGGTACAAGGTCGAAACTATGAAAATAAGACTTCCATTTTTGACATTACCGTAGAAGCAACGGAATATGCCAATTTTATACAGTTTAACTTCAGGTATTGCACCAAATTATTCAAAGCGGAAACAATCGATCGATTATTTGAGAGCTACCAACTGTTAGTGGACCAAATTGGAAAAACGCCCGAAACTCCTATTCGAGAATTAATAGTCCTAAACGATACAGATGTTGAGTATCAATTGCAAAACATTGGTCGAGGCGAAGATCATTCTATACCTAAAATTACCCTTCCTGAATTATTTGATCAACAGGTTGCTGCCACGCCTGAATCCATTGCGCTAGAATTTGGTTCTGCCCAATTAAGCTATCAGGAGTTGAAAAACAAAGTGGATAACTTGGCATGCTATCTTCTAGAGCAAGGGGTTCAATCCGAAGATATTATTGCTGTTTTACTCGATCGTTCCATGGAAATGGTAATCGCACTTTTGGCGATACAAAAGGCAGGAGCAGCATATTTACCGATCGATCCAGAGCATCCGTTAGAGCGTATTGATTATGTACTACAAGATAGTAATGCGAAGGCCGTATTAACTCAATCTTCGCTTGTTTCTCAAGTTACTTTCAGTGGTTTCATTCTAAAAATGGATGAACCAGCAGATTATCAAAGTCAAAACTCAGGATCCTTTTCATATCCAAAAATTGCCCCCTCTAATCTGGCTTATGTTATTTATACATCCGGTTCTACAGGCTTGCCCAAAGGCGCATTGTTGCAGCATGATGGCGTCATAAACCGAATTTATTGGATGAAAGAGCACTACGGCATTTCTTCCAAGGATGTGATTTTACAAAAAACAACTTATGTCTTTGATGTTTCCGTTTGGGAATTTTTTATGACCTTAAGTTTTGGGGCAAAATTGGTGATTTGTAAAAAAGAAGCGATTTACGATCCCTCCTTGCTGATGGAAATCCTTCAAAAGCATGAAATAACCACAATGCACTTTGTACCGAGTATGTATAATGTGTTTTTAAACACTTTAAGTGCAAATGATCTCCAACAATTAAATTCGTTAACGCAAATTTTCACTAGTGGCGAAGCTTTGCAATTAGAAACAGTAAAGAAACATCATGAGCTTCTATCTCATGTAAAACTCCATAATTTATATGGGCCTACTGAAGCTTCTGTTGATGTTTCCTATTTTGAAACGGATTCATCCAATACGAATATACCCATTGGTAAACCAGTGTGGAACACGCAACTATACGTTTTGGACCAGCATATTAATCTGGTTCCCACAGGTACGATAGGAGAATTGCATATTTCGGGAGTTCAGGTAGCTCGAGGCTACTTAAACAGAGAAGAACTCACGGAAGAACGTTTTATTCCAAACCCATTCGAACCAGAAAATAAGCTTTACAAGACCGGTGATTTAGTAAGGTGGCTACCGGATGGTAATTTATCTTATGAAGGACGTATTGATCATCAGGTCAAAATACGTGGATTTCGAATTGAACTGGGTGAAATTGAAAATGCACTTTTGCAACATGCTAAAGTCAACGAAGCCGTTGTAATAGACCGAAAAGATCAAAGTGGGGAAAATTATCTATGTGGTTACTTTGTAACAGCAGAATTGATTTCAGATCAAGAATTAACGGCATTACTTGGAAAATCGCTTCCAGACTACATGGTTCCAGCTTATTTTATACGACTGGATCAAATCCCATTGACTTCAAACGGAAAGTTAGATCGTCGTAATTTGCCCGATCCATCAGAAAAAGCTGTAGGTCAACAGCAAATCACTGAACCAACCAATGAGTTAGAAACACAACTGTTACATATTTGGAAAGAGCTATTAGACAACGATCAAATTGGCATAGAACATAATTTCTTTCGTTCTGGTGGTCAATCCTTGAAAGCTGTTCAGTTATCTGGTTTAATACATCAAGCTTTTAATGTAAAAATTCCAATAAAGGACTTTTTCCAATTTCCAACCATCAAAAGTTTAAGTCAAAATTGGTCTCAATTTAGTGGAAGTCTCTTTTCTTCCATTGAACCAGCTCCTAAGTTGGATAAATATCCAGTTTCTGCTGCACAACGAAGGATGTTTGTCCTCAATACCATTGAAGCCGATGCCATTCATTACAATATGCCGGGTGCTGTTTGGATGAATACAAAACCCTCTTTGGAAAAACTCCAATCGACCATCAATGCCTTGGTCAAAAGGCATGAAAGTTTCCGAACGACATTTACGGAGGAAGACGGTCAATTTTTTCAAATTATAACATCAAATAGTACGATCTCCATAGAGGAATTGGAGGTTTCTGATACTGAGAATGTAGATCAACTATTTGCGAAATTCATTCGCCCATTTGATCTTAATCAAGCTCCAATATGTCGAATTGCCCTAATTAAAGAAAGTGATTCTAGATATCTATTGGTATTTGATATGCATCACATTATTTCGGATGGTCAATCAATGCAACTTCTATTATCGGACTTCATTTCTATTTATAAAGGAAAAACACTCGATCCGCTACTATTGCAATACAAGGATTTCGCTTTTTGGCAAGTCGATCTTTTCAAAGGAGATAAAATTACACCACAGAAACAATATTGGTCGGAACAGTTTGAAGGTGATATACCTGTATTAACCCTACCATATGATTTTCCTCGCCCCATAAATCAACAATTTGAAGGCGCACACTTTAATTTTAAAATTGAAAGCACTACTGCGTCCAAATTAAATAAAATCGCACAAGAACATGAAGCAACTACGTTCATGGTCATGCTCAGCTTGTTTAAAATATGGTTGTCGAAATCAAGTGGTCAGGAAGATTTAATTATCGGTTCACCTATTGCAGGCAGATCGCATGCAGATTTTGAATCCATTATTGGGATGTTTGTGAATACATTGGCATTCCGAAGTGCTCCTTCGCATGACAAAAATTTCTCTACGTACTTGACAGAAATCCGTCAACTCACATTAGATGCATATGAAAACCAAGAGTTTCCATTTGATGAATTGGTAGATTCACTTGATTTGGAGCGCCACATGAGCCGTAATCCTCTGTTTGATGCGATGCTCGTTTTCCAAAATCTAAATAAAATAAAGGAAGGAGGGTTAAATGAATTTGAAGGATACGAAAGCAAACATTCTGTAGCGAAATTCGACTTAAATTTAACAATAAGTGAATTTGACAACGGGCTTTCTTGCAAGCTAAGTTACGCCACTAGCCTATTTACGCATGCAACCATCGAAAATATGGTTTCTCGATTTATTTCTTTAATCGAACAAATCACAATTCAACCTCAAATATTGATTGGTGATCTACAGCTCACTTCTAAGAAAGAAAAAGAAACTTTACTGGTTGATTTCAATAATACAAAAGTTGATTACCAAGCCCGCACAAATGTAGTCGATTTGTTTGAGACACAAGTTCAGAAATTTGAACATGCTCCTGCATTAGAATTTAATGGAAACACTCTTTCCTATTCAGAACTTAACACAAAAGTCAATCAATTGGCTCGATATATTTCCAGCCAATCAGATAAAACGAAGTCTTCAAACGCTTTTGTTGGAATTATGCTGGAGCGTTCTGAATGGATGATCATCTCCGTTCTCGCCACGCTTAAATGTGGATTAACGTATGTCCCTATTGATCATTCCTATCCTACGGAACGGAAGCAATTTATTCTTAATGACGCGAATGTATCATTACTAATAAGTCATAACGATCTTTTGAAAGGATTAAACATTAATTGCGAAGTCGTTGATGTACAAAACATTCAAAGTCCATTAGAAGGAATCGACTCAAATAATCTTGCATTAGAAATTGAGGCGAATCAATCTGCATATGTGATTTACACATCTGGTTCCACGGGTAATCCGAAAGGATGTGAACTTTCCCATGGAAATTTCTATAATTATGTTTCTTGGGCTACCAATCATTATTTTGAATCTCAGAATAACGAAACGGGCCACTTTGGATTGTATACTTCTCTTTCATTTGACCTTACTATAACGAGTATTTTCTGTGCGTTATTGCGAGGGAAATCGCTTCACTTGTTTAGTGAAGAAGAGGAAATGTCGATTATTTTGGAACAAATGTTTAGCCCAGATTCCATCATTGATTCGGTTAAAATCACGCCTGCTCATATCTCACTTCTTCAACATTTAGATATTTCAAAAACTAACATTCAGGTTGCTATTGTTGGAGGGGATCAACTTCTAAAAGAACAAGTAGACTTACTGCATGGGTTGAATCCTAACATGGAGGTCTATAACGAATATGGTCCAACCGAAGCGACAGTTGGTTGCGTGGTAAAGGAAATAAAGGCTTCTGATACAACTATTCAAATCGGAACTCCTATCGCCAATACTCAAGTATATATTGTGGACAAAGGAATGAATCCGGTTCCAATAGGACATGTGGGCGAACTTTGTATTGCCGGGGTTCAAGTTTCTAAAGGTTATCTAAATCGTCCTGAGTTAACGAGCGAGAAATTTGTCTCCAATGTTTTTGAAGATGGATCGATTTTATATAAAACTGGTGATTTGGCTCGTTGGACAAAAGATGCCGAACTTGAATATGTTGGAAGGCTTGATCAACAAGTAAAAATTAAAGGCCATCGAATCGAACTGGGTGAAGTTGAAGGACAGATCAGGGCATTGAATTTAGTAGATGAAATCGTTGTGCTAGATCGCATGGATGCATCGAATCAAAAATATTTATGCTCCTATTTTGTTGGTAAGGATACAAATTCGGAAGAATTAAGAGCCAAGTTGGAAGAAAATATCCCTGAACATTTAATTCCTTCATTCTTTATTCAACTTGATGCCATTCCATTGACCATCAATGGAAAGGTTGACAAAAAAGCATTACCATTACCTAATCAGAACGCGGTTAAAAACCGTACCATAGTAGCAGCTACCAATCCAATTGAAAAGGAAATGGTACGCATCTGGGAAGAAGTTTTACATATCGAAGGCATTAGCATCACGGACAGTTTTCTTGCTATTGGTGGGGACTCAATAAAAGCTATTCAGGTAGCGTCTAGACTGAAAAAAATAAAGCTTCGGCTTTCCGTCAAAAACCTTTTAAGCCACCGAACAATTCAGAAATGTGCTCCGTTTGTACAAGAATCAACGATTACATTCAATCAGGAGGCGGTTATAGGAGAAGTTCCTTTTACAGCAATACAAAGTGAATTTTTCAAATGGAATCTCCATGACGCTCATCACTATAATCAATCCTATTTATTATATAATGCACAGGGAATTGATGCAAAAATACTTCAAGCCAGTATTGGAGCTATCGTAGAACATCATGATGCCCTGCGTGCACGTTTTATTACTACAAATGAATCTGTGTTGATTCAGGAATTTGCCTCGCTTGAAGAGACTTCTTTCGAATTGGAAATTTTCGATCTTACATCAATTGAGTCTTCGAAATTAGCTGAAACCATTACCCTGCATTCAAATGCTATTCAAGCAAGTCATGTCCTTGCAGATGGTGCTTTATTCAAGGGAGCACTCTTCCAAACAAATGAAGGAGATCATTTATTACTTAGCGCGCATCACCTAATCATTGATGGAGTAAGTTGGAGAATTATTCTGGAAGATTTAGATCACATTTATAGGCAGTTAAAAAATGGTGCAAAAGTTCAAATCAGTTCTAAAACTTCCTCGTTAAAAGATTGGACGTTACAAACTTCTAAATTTGCCACATCCACGAAATTGCAACGAGAGGTTCACTATTGGAATTCCATAGCTGAATCGCAAAGTACCCCTATAACGGAAAAAGATGTCACTGATAATTCGGTTGAAGACAGCCAACAATTCGTGTCTGTAAATCTCAGTTCAACATTGACTCAAAATTTATTAACCAAAGCTGGCAACGCCTACAATACGGAAATAAATGATTTGCTATTAAGTGCACTAACGAAGGCGCTTCATCAATGGAAAGGTGGTGAGATCTATTCCATAGCGTTGGAAGGTCATGGTAGAGAAGAAGTTTTTGAAAATATTGATGTAACCCGAACAGTGGGGTGGTTTACGTCTTTGTATCCCGTTTTATTAAATAATGTTTCCGACTCATTGGATGAATTAATTATTCATACGAAGGAAAACTTACGTAAAATTCCCAATAAAGGAATCGGTTACGGTATTTTAAAGGAGAAAACAGATCAGGTTGCACATCATAAATCGCAGATTATATTTAACTATCTGGGGCAATTTGATAGTGCCAGTGCACAAGGTGATTTTACAGGATCCTCGTATAGTCAAGGTGCAAATAGTTCAGCTAAAAACAAACCTGTTTTCCCAATTGAAATAAACGGAAGTGTAAAAAATGAACAGCTTCGATTTGGAATTAGTTACTGGGAAAGTGCATTCACTTCCTCTGAAATGGAGGAATTCCAACAACTATTTGAACAAAGCTTAACTCAAATAATTGAATTTTGTACCCAACAGACTGGAGTTGTCCAGACACCTTCCGACTTTGGAGATTTGACATTAAATTTGGAAGATTTCGAATACATTAAATCTGTTGTTGATAAAGACGATTCCGAAATTGAACAAATCTACCCACTTAGCCCAATGCAGCAAGGGATGGTTTTTCATGAGTTAATGGACAATGACTCAGGAATGTATTATGAGCAATCCATCTTCTCCTTGGCAGGACGTATTAATCTTGAAAAATTTGAATCCTCGTTTCAAAAAGTGATTGAGCGGCATGATGTATTGAGAACCATCTTCATTACAGATATGATCGAAGCACCTCGTCAAGTAGTTCTTGCTTCGCAAAAAACAAAAATAAATTTTATAGATATTTCTTCTCAAACAGAAGAGGAGCAAATCAAATCCATTGAATCCTTAACGCAATTGGATCTTAATTCCCCTTTCGATTTGGCTTCAGATTTACTAATGCGGGTAACTTTGGTCAAACAAGGTGATTCATCCTTTACGGTTATTTGGGGATTCCATCATGTGCTTATGGATGGATGGTGCTTAGCTATTATTCTTAAAGATTTTTTCCATTTCTACTATGGATCGGATGATACGATTGTGCTTTCCAATACGGTTCCTTATAAGGAATACCTTGATTGGCTGCGAAATCAAAACCAAGATGAAGCGCTTGAATACTGGAAATCCATCGTAGGTAATTTCTCGGGCAATTCAACCGTTCCTGGAAAAATTCAAGGAAAAACAGGGCAATCGCAATCAGATCAATTTGATAAAAGTACATTGATCATGGATTCAGAAAAAATGGAGGCGCTTCAAAAGACTTCCATAAATTCTGGAGTAACCCTTTTTAACTTGATTCAAACCGCTTGGGGAATCCTTTTGCAAAAATTCAACCTTTCTGATGAAGCCTTAGTTGGAACAGTAATTTCGGGTAGGCCACCTGAAATAAGTGGTGTGGAAGATATGGTAGGTTTATTTATCAACACCATCCCTGTCCATATTGGACGAGCGGAATCCTTTATTCAACTGGCCAAAAATGTACAAGATCAGTTTACAGATTCGAGTAGATACGGATTTCTTCCGTTAGCCGACATCCAGAATTTATCGGACCTAAAAAATGAACTGGTAAATCATATCCTAGTATATGAAAGCTTCCCAGTATCAGAGCAGGCTACGAAAATAACAAAACAAGAAGAAGAACTCCGCATCGTCGACGTAAATGTACATGAGCAAACCAATTATGACTTTACACTGACTATCATTCCCGGAAAGGAATTAAAGATTCATTTCGGATACAACTTGGCTGTGTATGATAAAATCATGGTCGAGCGTATGATTCGTTCTTTTGAACAAATCCTAGTTCAGGTCATTAAAAATCCGAATCTAGCCATTCCAAGAATTGATTTATTGGACCAGCAAGACACCAAAGCTCTGTTGGACCGAAACCCAATTATGGAACCCATTCGCAATTCAGATTTTCTGGATTTATTCGAACAAAATGTGATTGAATTCAATCAAAACATGGCTACCAAGCACCTTGGTACTTCTCGTAATTACAATGAATTAAATGAGCGTTCGAATCAAATTGCACATGCATTAATTGAAAAAGGAATTCAAAAAAATGATGTCGTTGCCATTTTCACCTCTCCTTGTTTGGAAATGGTGGAAGCGATGCTAGGAATCCTTAAAGCAGGTGCGTGTTATCTACCCGTAGATTTAAAATATCCAGACGAGCGTGTGGCCTATATGCTCATGGATTCGAACGTTAAAATTTATCTTCATAAAGGAGAACCACGAGGTGCTCAGAACTTTAAGGGTGAAATACTAAAATTACAGGACGACTCATGGAAATCTACAAAATCGCATGATCCAAAGGTTGACATTGAACCGGAAGATTCAGCTTATATTATATACACTTCTGGTTCCACTGGAACACCAAAAGGGGTCTTGATCTCTCATGAAGGATTGATCGATTATACCGAAACCATGCAGGATTTGCTGGAATTAACAGAAAAAGATACCGTTGTTCAGCATGCATCCATTGGATTTGATGCAAGCATTCAGGAAATCTTTGCATTGCTCTCCGTTGGTGGCCGTATTGTGCTCCCAAAAGATAATAAGGACTTGTCTGAATTGGCTGATTTAATTGCGTCCGGGGACATTACTTATATCTGTACGTCTCCTTTAGTTTTAAACTTCTTTAGTGAAGAAAATTTACCTTTAGGCAACCTAAGGGTAATGTGCGCAGGTGGAGATGAAATGAAAGCGGGCTATGTTCGAGACATGCCCCAAAAAGTAGTTTTATGGAATGCTTATGGACCAACCGAAGCAACCGTATGTGCCTCTTTCCATAAAGTGCGAGGAAATGAATCCAGAATTCCAATTGGACTCCCAATTCGGAACCGAACCTTATATGTTTGCAATCAAGACGGCAACTTATTGCCCGACGGTTTCTCTGGGGAATTAATTATTGGAGGAAAAGGACAAGCCCTTAGATACCTAAATTTACCGGAACTCACCTCTGAAAAATTCATTACAAACCCATGGTTGCAAGGTACAACCATGTATAAATCCGGAGATTTGGTTCGATGGAATGAATTACAAGAAATGGACTTTTTTGGTCGGATCGATGGACAAGTTCAAATCAGAGGCTATCGTGTAGAGATTGGTGAAATTGAAGCCAAACTCACCCGAATGAAAGGCATCTACGAATCAGCTGTCGTGGCGTATGAAGATAATCAAACGCTCTCGAAATATCTATGTGCTTATGTTTCGACGGAGATGTCGGAGGAAGAAATCATTGATGTCTTAAAAATCAATACACCCGATTACATGATTCCTTCGTATTTTGTTTTTCTGGACAAACTTCCACTTACAACAAATCGAAAAGTGGACCGAAAAGCATTACCAAGTCCTCAATCAAAAATCAACATTGCCCGCACTTACCTAGCGCCTAAAAATAATACGGAAGTGCGGCTTCAAGAAATTTGGGAAAACGTATTAGAAGTGGAACGAATCGGTTCCAATGACAATTTCTTTGATTTAGGAGGACATTCCATCAAAGCCATGACTGTATTGGCTCGAATTCACCGCATCCTTGGAGTTAAAATCAAGATGCAAGACATCTTCGCAAACCCAACGATCATCGAATTAGGCAATATCATTGATGAATCGGATCAAACTTCTACGTTCCAAGGCATCGAAAAAGTCTCAAAACAAGCTAATTACGCTCTTTCTCCTGCTCAAAACCGACTATGGTTATTGGACCAAATCCATGGAGGATCAGCGGATTACAATATCCCGGGAATCATTACACTTGATCAAGAAATTGAAGTATCAATTCTGCAAACTGTACTGAATTCGTTGATCGAACGTCATGAATCTTTACGTACCAACTTCATTGTAGAGAATGAAGAACCAAAACAGGTGATTCATGATACGATCGATTTTCAACTTGAATTTCTAGATTATAGTTCTAAAAAACTAAGCCAAGGCAATCTTGATTTATTCTATAGTGAGCGTAAATCCAATGTATTTAATTTGGAGAAAGATCAACTAATCCGAGCTACTCTGATCAAGGAAAAACAGGATCGGTTCCATCTGATTTATGTCATTCATCATATTGTTTCAGATGGATGGTCCATGCGATTGTTGTTAAATGAAACTCGGACCTTGTATGATGCCATTCACAACGAAAAGGACGTTCAACAACAACTTTCTCCGCTATCGATTCAATATAAAGATTATGCTCATTGGCAAAACATTGAATTATCCGGAGAACGTTTAAATGAGCATCAAAATTACTGGCATGAAACATTAAGAGGCACACTTCCTGAATTGTCATTGCCACAAGACTTTAGTTATTCGGCGGATATAAAACATACAGGTAGTTCATATACATACTTTATTTCAGAAGATAATACCAAATTAATAAGTGATATAGCCGCTAGGCATAACACCAGTGTATTTACCGTTTTGCTTACTGGATTCAACATTCTTTTATCCCGCTTAAGTGATTTAGATGATATTATTATCGGAACTCCTGTGGCTGGTAGAAATCATGAAAGTCTGCAAAATTTAGTAGGTTTTTTCCTAAACACCGTAATTCTGAGAAATCAAATTACGAGGGAAGATTCATTCGAAAAATTACTATCTCAAGTAAATGAACGAACACTGCTTGCGATGGAACATCAGAACTATCCTTTTGAAAAATTAGTAGATGATCTCGAAATCCCACGTGATTTAAACAAATTCCCAATTACATCCACGTTTTTCAACATGGTGAATCTGGGAAATGAAACGGAACGAAAACTTACTAATTTCGATTCGTCACATCAGGCTCATAATCACAAGGTGAAATTTGATCTCAATTTTTACGCTACGCAGTTTAAAAATGGAATTAAAATTACATGTGATTATAAAAACGAACTCTTCACTGATAAAACTGCAGAGGTGATTGTGCATAAATTTGATCAATTACTTTCTCAAGGACTTCAAAACATTACCGCTCCTATCGGGTTATTACAAACTGATTCTAAATTACAACCAACGTTTGCTTCCTCTTATCCCGCATGGTATACTCCTGAATTAACTATTACAAGTCGCTGGGATCAGGTTGTAACAGAATTTGGACCTTCTGTCGCTGTTCATTCTGATGAAATTCTGACATACGATGAACTCGAAAAACAATGTAATCAACGTGCGCATTATATTGAAAAAGAAATTGGGTCCGGAAATCATGTTGGATTATGTGTTCAGCATAATCAGAACATGGTAATAGGTTTATTATCAATCCTGAAATCCGGCAACATTTATGTTCCATTGGATCCAAATTATCCAAAAAGTCGATTGGAACTAATATTGGATGAAACAGTTCCCAAAATGATTCTAATGGATCAATCTACAGATCCATTAGTACAGGAAATTACGTCAAAACAAGACACTGTAATAGTTGACATTGCAAATTCAGCTTTTGATCAAGAAAAAACGAGCCTACCTGAAACCAGTAATCAAATTAAGGCTAGCGATACTGCGTATGTTTTATATACTTCTGGAAGTACAGGAAGACCAAAAGGATCCATTCAAACGCATGGAGCCGTAGTTCATTTTATTTCAAATTATGGACAAGTACTCAATATCACTTCTACCGATCGATTAACTGGTTTTTCTTCCATCTGTTTCGATTCATTTGTAAACGATCTTTATGGAGCGTTATTTCATGGAGCAAGTTACCATCCTATTTCGTTGAAAGCTGGTCTTGATTTTGATCGACTAAGCGATCAAATCATCGGACAAGGAATTTCCATCTGGCATTCGGTTCCCTCCGTGTTCAGACCATTTTCCGAAAGTCCCATTTCGAACAAGCAGTACTTTCCATCTCTACGAATCGTTAAAATGACGGGAGAACCTTCTGTCAAAGAAGACTTTGAGAAGTTCAAATTAATTACAAACGAAGAGGCTCAATTTGTCGTGAGTTATGGTGCAACGGAAACCACATTAACCACGATTAATCTATTCAATCATAGCTCTAACATCCAAAAACGCGTGATTGCCGCCGGACATCCTATTGCAGCCACAACGATAAAAATCGTTCATCCAGAAGGAAAGTACCAACGTGACGTGCTTGAATCTGGAGAAATCGTTGTGCACAGTCCATTTATTACCCAAGGTTACCTTTCAAATCCTGCATTAAATAAGGAAATCTTTATGGAAATTGAAGGTTCCACTTATTACAGAACTGGTGATTTAGGTCGAATGAATTCCCAAGGTGCGTTGGAAATTCATGGAAGAAAGGATAGCCAAGTGAAAATCAGAGGGATTCGTATTGAAATTGCGGAGATTGAAAATGCATTAAATCAATTAACGTCCGTTCGTAACGCAACGATCAATGTTGAATACGGGACAGATCAACAAGCAGAATTAATAGCTTATTTGGTTATTCAGGATGAACTGAAAAATCAAGTTTCTGCCATGGATGTGATCAATCATCTTCGTCCATTACTTCCTGATTATATGATTCCTTCTGGATTTGTAGAATTAGAAAGCATCCCAAAAACGCCGAATGGAAAAATTGATCGAAAAGCATTGATCCCTTCAATAGGGACAGTTTTAGCTCTTTCTAATGACTTTATTGCGCCAAGAAATGAAACAGAGGAAGCCCTCGCCTCCATCTGGAAACATACATTAGGCAAAAGTCAAATTGGTGTATTTGATAACTTTTTCGAGCTAGGAGGACATTCCATTAAAGCGATTGGCTTAGTCGCACGGATTCATAAGGAATTGGAAAGTAAGATCGCGGTTCGAGAGCTTTTTGAGAACCCCACGATCGATTCCCTTGCTAAATTAATATCGGGTAGAACTCAATCAACCTATTCAGGTATTAACATACTACCAAAACAAGATCATTATGAACTGTCACCAGCACAGAATCGACTATGGTTATTAGATCAAATTCACGAAGGATCATCAGATTATAATCTTCCCGGTCTAATCAATTTAGATCAAAAAATAGATGGGAAGGTATTAGAACAGGTATTAAAGCATCAGATTCTTCGACATGAATCTTTACGCACGAATTTTATAGTTGTTAATGAAACTCCACGACAATTCGTTCATGCACACATAAACTTCGAATTGGAAGTTTTAGATCTTTCTGACAATAAGGATTTCAACGAATCATTATTGGCACTGTACAGCGTCCGAAAATCAACACAATTTAATCTTGAGCATGATTCCTTAATTCGTGCTACGCTTGTTAAGGAGAATGAAGAACGATATCATTTGATCTACATCATCCATCACATCGTTTCGGATCGATGGTCGTTAACGGTGCTGTTCAAAGAAACCAAAACATTATACGAAGCATATATACGCACGAACTCATTTGAAAATACGCTTACCCCTTTACCTGTTCAATACAAAGATTACGCCGCATGGCAAAATTCAGAATTACAGGGAGATGAATTAGTTAGCCATCAAAATTATTGGCACGAAACGCTACACGGGAAATTACCTCAATTGACGCTCCCATTAGATTACAATAAAGATGACAAACTAAAACACACTGGAAGTTCTTTCAAATTTCATGTTAAACCTGCAACCTTAGACGCACTAAATGCACTTGCAGTAAATGAGAATAAAAGTGCGTACATGATTCTACTCACGGCGTTCAATATTCTGATGGCTCGATTAAGTGATCAGGAAGATATCATTATAGGTACACCTGTTGCAGGAAGGGACCATGAAGATCTCCAGCAATTGGTCGGTTTCTTTTTAAACACGGTAATACTACGTAATCAAGTATCTGTTGACTCCTCATTTGAGGATCTATTAACCGAAATTAATGAACGCACATTGCAGGCAATGGAACACCAAAGTTATCCTTTTGAGCAATTGGTGGATGATCTTAATATTCCTCGAGATGTAAATCGATTCCCAATTGCTTCGGTGTTTTTCAACATGCTGAACATGGGAGATGAAGCGGAACAGGAAGTGCACGATTTATCAGATCAACATTCGTTCCATAACAGCAAAGTCAAGTTTGATTTAAACTTTTACGCTACCCGTTACAAAAACACCATATTAATTGTTTGTGACTACAAAAACGAATTGTTCTCACCTAAAACCATTACACTTTTTGGTGAAAAATTTAATCAGATCCTGGAAAACGCTTTACACAATCCAACTGCGTCAATCCAATCCTGGCCATTACAATCAATAGATTCAGAAAAAGAAGAAACAACCTCTACTTCCTATCCAGACTGGTATGATTCAAATAGCACCATAATAAGTCAATGGCAACGAACGGTAAACCAATTTGGGAAACGGAACGTGGTCCACTTTGATGCTCAGCCGTATTCATATGAAGAGATTGATCATCTTACCAACAAGCTAGCACATAATTTGGTGGAGCAATTTGGATCAAAAGGAAATCACATTGGTCTTTTGGTTGGACATAATCAGCATATGTTAATTGGATTATTGTCCATACTCAAATCCGGTAATATTTACGTTCCATTAGACCCTAATTATCCAAAAGAACGTTTGGATAGCATTTTGGACGATACCGATCCAAAATTAATTCTGTCAGACCAATCTACTCAGCAATTGCTCTCAAAATTAACGGTAGATCGAGCGCAAATTGAATTGATTGATCTAAATGATAAGGATGCAATACATCACGAAAAGAGTCATCTCCCTGAAATTGCAGGAACAATAAACGCTACTGATACTGCCTACATTTTATTTACATCAGGAAGTAGTGGAAAACCAAAGGGTACAATTCAAACCCATGGGGCCGTGGTTCACTTTATTTCCAATTATATTCAAGGAATGGGGATCACTCCAGAAGACCGATTGACTGGATTTTCTTCTATTTGTTTTGATTCTTTCGTCAATGACCTTTATGGAACAATATTTAGTGGTGCTTGCTATTATCCAAATGCGTTAAAGTCAGGTATGAGTTTTGACGAAATTTCAGATTGGATTCAACAAAACCAACTCACTGTTTGGCATTCGGTACCATCCGTATTTCGTCCATTTTCAGAAGAAATGATTCTTCAACAAATTG
Source organism: Cytophagales bacterium (assembly GCA_965277185.1). Taxonomy (GTDB): domain Bacteria; phylum Bacteroidota; class Bacteroidia; order Cytophagales; family JAHDFW01; genus JAHDFW01. The sequence goes on from CBDICC010000027.1 coordinate 240,625, forward strand.
TATTAAATTCCTTACGCATTGTGAAAATGACTGGAGAACCTTCGATAAGAGAAGATTTTTCAAAATTCAAACAAATCACTTCTCCGCAAACATCGTTTGTAGTAAGTTATGGCGCAACGGAAACCACGCTAACTTCCTTCCATTTATTAGGTCATTCGGACGTCGTGGCCAAACGCGTAATCCCAGCAGGAAAACCAATAGCTGGAACTTCTTTGCGCATCTTAAATAAATATGAGCTTGAAGCAGATGTGTTAGAAACCGGAGAAATATTAGTTTCTAGTCCATTTATCACGACCGGTTATTTGAATAATCCTGAACTAAATGCATCCGCCTTTATCGAACAAAACGGGAAACAATATTATCGTACCGGAGATCTGGGACGATTAGATTCCGGTGGAAACCTTCACATTCTAGGCCGAAAAGATAATCAAGTTAAAATCAGAGGAATTCGTATCGAAACAGGTGAAATCGAAAACGCCTTGAATCGATATGAAACCATTCGAACTTGTGCCATCAAAATTGAATATGATTCCGAAGAACAAGCGGAGATAGTAGCCTTTATCGTGTTTAAAGATCAAATAAACGATCCGAAAATCACATCTGGTGACATTATAAAACACTTAAAGCAACGACTACCGGATTACATGATTCCATCTGTGTTCATCCAGATTGATGCCCTTCCGAAAACACCTAACGGTAAAATTGACCGCCTCTCTCTCGAACGAGCCATCGGAAGTGAACTCGTACTTTCTAATGAATTTGTAGCAGCTGAAAGTCAATTGGAGGAAGATCTTGTTTCAATATGGATGAAAATACTCAATAAAGAGCGCATTGGAATCCACGATAATTTCTTTGAATTAGGAGGACAAAGCCTCAAAGCAACACAAGTTATTTCGAGAATAAAAAGTCAACTAAATAAACAAGTGAAGCTGAAGGATTTATTCATGCATCCTACCATTTATGAATTGGTCCAAGCCATGGAACAGTACGATCAAGAACTTATTGTTCCGCTCGAACCTGCACCTATATTACCTCATTATGCAGTCTCCAATGCACAAAAACGTCTTTGGATAATTGAAAAAATAAATGGGCCCAGCAACATGTATAATATGCCTCGAGCGCTAAAAGTTCATGGCGATTTGAATGTCCAAGCATTGCGTGATGCCTACAATGATTTACTAAAACGGCACGAAGGACTTCGCACCATCTTTTTTGATCAGGACGGAGTACCAATGCAAAAAATCCTTGATATGGATCAAATTGAATTTCCTCTGGAGGTGACGGACTTATCGGAGCATACAGACGTAAATGAACGAGCTCAAACCTACTTAGAAGAGGATGTTGCTCATATATTCCAACTGGATACGTTTCCTTTAATTACTACAAAGGTTGTAAAAACAGGAGAAAGCGATTGCTTAATTCTATTTAACATGCATCACATTATTTCGGATGGTTGGTCTATGTCAATCTTAATCAGAGAACTATTCTCCTATTATGACGCACATTCAAAAGGAACTGTTTTTAATCCGGAACCTTTAACCATCCAGTATAAAGACTATTCGGTGTGGCAACAAAAACGATTAAGCGAGGATCGATTAAATACTTTACGTGATTACTGGCACGGTCATCTTCGTAACTATCCTACGCTCAATATTCCTTTGGATCATAAGAGACCGGAAATGCTCAGTCATGAAGGATCTGCGGTTTATTTCACTTTCCCAGAACAGTTTTGTGGCTTATTGGAACAGTTTTCCAAAGATCATAAAACGACCAACTTTGTTTCTCTAGTGACCATTGTATCCATATTATTGAATAAATATTGCGATCAGCATGACATTATTCTAGGTACACCAATTGCAGGTCGAGACGAATCTGAATTAGAATCCATCATTGGACTTTTCGTTAATACAGTTATTCTTCGAAATGAACTTGATTTGAATAAAAGCATTTCAGACAATGTCGCTAAAATCAAAGAGAACACAATAAACGCCTTTGAACATCAGGAATATCCTTTTGAATATTTAGTAAATGAACTGGTTCGAAATAGACAGTTAGATCGAAATCCACTCATAGATGTTGCCATCGCTCTTCAAAACACAAATGATCGAGAAGCAACAGAACGAATAAGCTTGGATAATTTGGAAATTAACAACCTTTCTATTGAGGAACAATCCAGCAAATTTGACCTCATTTTCGGGTTTTTCATTTCAAAAGATAGAATCAGTTTACGAATGGAATATTCTACCTCGCTGTTCCAACAAGCTACGATCGATCTAATGTTAGAGCGTCTCGAAGCCATGATCGAAACAGTTTGTAGTGATCCAGAAAGTACCATTCGTAATGTCAAAATGACAAGCAAAACAGAATTAAAGTTAGAAAGTGAATTTAAAGATCTTGAAGACGGATTTAACTTTTAGATTAAAGAGAGATAGAATTAAAGATATAGAATACAGAATTAAGAAGACAGAAGACAGAATATAGAATACAGAATAGTGTACAATTCTCTGATGCATATTAAGTGTGAGGGGGTAGAATAAATTGTATTCAACTATATGGCAATATAAGATATAATCATAATTGAGATAGCTTTCAAGACCAGGGGCATTCAGGAAAATAGTTACTATGAGTGGTAAAAACACAGATGAAAACAATTTTGGTGAAAATGATGGCAAAAACACAGCTATCCTTGATCGAATTAAAGGAGAATTTTGGAAACGAAAGCTTCTGCTCGATCAGGCCGATTATTTCACCTTATTCCCACGAAAAAACATTTTTACTCCCAAACAAACAGCGCCTGGTTATCAAATAGTTACTTCCCCCATACACAGTGCTTCTCAAATCAGAAAAAACTTTGCGCCTTCAGATGTGGCTCAATGCACATTTTTAGTTGCCTCCCTACAAACGCTTTTATTTAGATATTCAGAACATGAAAATTGTGCGCTTCAAACCCCTTTTCTACATTTAAACGAATCTGATCAAATAACAAAAAGTGAAACCAATCATACCATTCTGCTTAACAGCACGATAAGCAGCGATCAATCCTTTAAGCAAGTCCTTAGTAATACTAAAAACGAAGTCCTTTCTTCTTACCAAAATCAAGCTTCTTATCAAGAAGCTAAGAAACGTTCACAAACTCGTTTACCAAATATTTGTGTTTCGAAATCAGGAATTCAGGATATAGAGCATCTTGATTTAGATCAGGAACAAGCCCCCCAACTATTGATTCATTGGACGGAAAACGATGAGTTCTTGGTAAAGTATAAAGACGATGTTGCCCCCCTGTGGTTTATAACACAATTGTTAGGTCACCTAAATGCTCTTCTAGATGAAGTTATACAAAACATAGACATTGAAATTAAGCAGCTGACTTTACTTAATCACAATGAAAAAAAACGTTTAGTCACGCCCAATGAACCTGTTAATTTTCCTCAATCAAACACAATCGTATCTGTGTTTGAACAGCAAGTATTGGATTTCCCCCAACGCATTGCGCTTAAGTATGGAGAGGAGGAAATTTCGTATGAAGCGCTAAATAAGCGTGCTAATCAAATTGCTCATTTTCTTATATCCAATGGACTCCAGTCAAACGATTTGGTCAGTGTAATTCTTGACCGCTCCATTGAAATGATCGTTGCACTCCTTGGAACTTTGAAAGCTGGAGGTGCATATGTACCAATCGATCCGGATTACCCAATTGAACGCCAAATTTTCACGATAGAAGACAGTAATTCAAGGTATCTAATTACCTCCAAAGAATTGGAACACGAATTGAATTACGATGGACAAACCTTGTTCATAAATGAATTATCCGACGATGACGGATTAGAAATGTCAGGGTTCAATCCTACACTTAACCTAACACCTGACCAAAGCGCATATGTAATCTATACGTCAGGAACAACAGGCAAACCAAAAGGAGTTGTGATCACCCATCGCAATTTGATTCGTTTGTTTTTCACTGATAATCCAATATTTGATTTCTCAGAGAATGACGTATGGAGTATGTTTCACTCCTACTGTTTTGATTTCTCAGTTTGGGAAATGTATGGAGCATTATTATTTGGAGGTAAGCTCATTATTGTACCAAAAGAATCTGCTCAAAACCCTACACAATTTCATGCTCTTTGTACCAATGAAAGGGTTACGATCCTCAATCAAACACCAGGTGCATTTTATAATTTCATGGCTGTGGAAGATTCGGATCAAGCTTCTGAATCCGACATTCGGAAAGTAATTTTTGGAGGAGAAGCGTTGAATCCAACGAAATTAATCGATTGGCTCAACACTCATCCAAACTGTGATTTGATCAATATGTACGGTATTACTGAAACAACCGTTCATGTCACCTATAAGAAAATTACGCAAGCCGAAATAGAATCAGGGCAAAGTAATATTGGAAAACCTATTCCTACCCTATCCATGCATGTTATGGATTCCTTTGGGAACCTAACCCCAATGGGTGTTCCCGGAGAATTATATATTTCCGGAGAGGGACTTGCAAAAGAATATTTAAATCGGCCGGAACTCACCGAAGAACGTTTTATTTCACATCCTCTTTTCCCGGATGGCAAACTTTATCGTTCTGGAGATTTAGCTCGCTTATTGGAAAATGGCGAGTTTGAATATCTAGGTAGAACTGATCAACAAGTCAAAATTCGAGGTTTTCGAATAGAAACAGGGGAAATTGAAAATGTACTCTTGCAACATGCAGATGTTGGTAGTGCTATCGTGACCTCTTTTAAGGACGAGAAAGATGGTAACGCTTTTCTGGTTGCGTACTATTTAAACACAACTTCTAATCACATTGAATCTGGTGATTTCAGGAATTTCACAGGTAAATTCCTCCCTGATTACATGATCCCTTCTCATTTCATTGAAATGGAAGAATTCCCCCTTACTTCAAATGGAAAAATAGATAAGAAACGACTCCCCAATCCTTCCAGCGATCATTTCAAGAAAAATGAATATGTAAAACCGGTTACCGACTTGCACTGGGCTTTAGTTGAAATATGGAATACCGTATTGGGATTAGGCAGTGATCATCGACCAATTGGAATTCGAGATAATTTCTTTGAATTAGGTGGACACAGTTTAAGAGCCACCGTGATTCTTTCAAAAGTTAATAAGCAATTTTTATCTTCCCTTAGGGTGCGCGACATTTTCCTATTCCCAACGATTGAAGAATTTGCTATACAGATCGGCAATTCGAATATAGAGCCTTCCGTGTCCCTACAAGTTGTGGATGAACAAGAACACTATTCCTTATCTTTTTCTCAAAAACAAGTTTGGATCGTTCAGGAACTAGACCAAGAAAATATAGCATACAACCTGTTTGGAAGCTATCGATTATTGGGAGACTTAAATCTCGACGCACTCAACAAGGCTTTTCAGTCTCTCATTCTACGACACGATGCGCTTCGATCCCATTTTTTCTTATTAGATGGTGAACCAAGACTTGGTTTTCACTCACAGTTGGATTTCAATCTGGAGATGATCGATTTGACTTCTTATTCTAAAGAAGCTCAAAACGATGAGGTAGCTTCTTTCATCGGACGTTTCACTAAAAAACCGTTCAATCTCACTACCGACCCACTCATTCGTGCTGCCGTAATTCGTCTTAATTCGAAAGAACAAATTTTGTCTTATGGAATGCATCATATTATCTCTGATGGATGGACCATGAACATCATTTTTGATGAAGTCACACAGCTCTATAATCATTTTGCTTCTGGAGAAAATCACTCCTTACTCCAGCCATTAAAATATCAATATAAAGATTTTCTAGCTTGGGAGGGTAAGATGCTAGAAGACAATAAACGGACGGAATACCAAAACTTTTGGAAGGGGCATTTTGCGCAAGGAATTAAATCTGTAGCCTTGCCTTATGACTATCCCAAACCCGTTCAACAAACGTATGAAGGGAGTCATCATCACTTCAACGTGGAACCGGCACAGGTTTCGTCAATTTATAGCACTGCAAAAGAGCTGGGAGTAACTCTGAATGTATTTTTGCTTTCCGCCTACACCCTATTTCTATCCAAAATAAGTGGGGATCAAGAATCCATTTCGATTCGTTCCATTACCACCGGTAGGAATCATGAAGATTTAGCGCCGATGGTTGGCTATTTCATCCGCGTTTTTGGGATCCAAAATTATGTAATTGGCTCAAATGGAATAAAAGCGTTTATTCAAGACGTAAATGATCGATTTATTAACGTTTTGGATCACAATATCTATCCTTATGAGCAAGTATTAAAAGACTTGAATCCTTCTTCTCAGGTTGTCGCAAATGAGATCAATGTGGATTTCGCTTTGCAAAACCTTGGAACGATCCGATCTAATATAGCTAACAAAAGTACCGGGTTGAGTGGAATTGAAGTTCAATCTCTTGCCAACAACGCTTCCATTGCGCGAAACGATTTACTTTTAACCGTTTTTGAGGATAATAATGGCGAACGACTTGAATTTGATTTTAATTATAATGTAGAATTATTCAGCCCTGAAAAAATTGAATGGTTTGCCAGTTGCTTCTCCCATTTATTAAACCAAATTACGGAGACATTACAGTTAAAACAGGAAGATCGAACACTTCAACAATTAGCGCTTAGCAACGGAACAAATCCGGCTCTTTTCAATCTCCTTAAAGTCTCCGAAAAGAACTACGAAAAACTTTTTCCTCTTACCACAACACAACGAGACATCTATCTGGATTGCTTAATCAATCCTGAAGGAACGGCGCATCAATTAGCCTTATATACGGATCATTTCGAATCCATCGACACGTCTATTTGGAAAGAAACGTTAATGGAAATCTCATCTATTTACGAGGTACTTCGATCAGAGATCCTTTCTAATGGCGTTGAAACCTATCAAGCCGTTAAAAATTATCATGAAGATGCCATTCCGTTCAAGTTTGTAGACCTTTCCGATGAATCTTTAAATCAAGACGAGATTCATGCACGCATGATGGAAATCGCACTTCGAAAAAATGCCTTGGATGGTGAATTGTGTCGCTTTTATTTGATAAAAGTTTCAGAGCAGCATTTCATCAACCTTATTGGAATTCACCATATTTTCTTTGATGGTGTTTCAGGCAAGATCTTTTTCGAATTATGCAGTCGAATTTATCAGTCCAAAATCAATAAGCAAGAATATTCGCTTCCACTTGTTGCATCTTTTGAAACGTATGCACGGCAACATAATGCACTTTTCGATACGTCTCAAGTTCGAGATTATTGGATCAATAAGTTTAGTGCTTTGGAGCCACTTGAATGCATTCATGATGAGCGAAAAGAAGAGCATGTGACTGAAAAACTACTGTTAAATCCTACAGATTTACAGCAGGTCACATCTTGGTGTGAGACGCAACGAATTTCGGTCCCAATGTTTTTTAAAGGTGTTTTTGCCTTGGCCGTAAGAAACTATTGCAATGCACAGTCCGATTTTTATATCCGTGAATTACTAAGTGGACAATCGGAAGAATTTAAAAACACGCTTGGGTGCTTTTATCAAACACTTCCCACAGTTCTTAATACATCTATTTTTCAAGAATCCATTTTTGCTTTTTTCACTTATCTAAAAGGTCAGAAAAAAGAACTAGGAAACAACCAGAATACATCCATTTTCCTTCAAAATCAGTTATTGGGAGAAGAGCACGTTTATTTTTACTTTAACTTTTCCCCTTTTTATAAAATAGATACAGTCAATGGTTCTGGTTTCTACCGCGAAAGTGAGAATACCAGTGAAAAAGATGTAGAACTGAAGCTGGAAGAAATAAAAGAAGGATATCAATTTAGATTGGATTATAACAAAGCGCTGTTTCAAAGTAATCGATTCATTGAACGGATAATTCATGTTAGTAAACAAATCGTTTCAGGCTTAAATCATGTTTCTGAACTAGATTTTTCACTTCCCGATGAGCAATCAATCGAGTCAGCCCTTTCTAATTCCACATTCGATTATCCTCCTGAAACCATTCAAGAATCGTTTGCCCAAAGTGTAGCTTCCTTTCCCAATCATGTTGCAGTCAAATTTGCAGATCGGGAATTAACCTATTCAGAATTAGATGAGCGGTCCAACCAACTTGCCCACTATATTCTTGCTCAAAAAGAGATTAAACCAGATATGCTAATTGGGCTTTTAGTTGGACGAAGCGAACGAATGATTGTCGGCTTGTTAGGCATTTTGAAATCAGGAGCCGCATATGTACCTATTGATCCAGAATATCCAACCGATCGGATTCAACATATGATCTCCGACAGTGGTATTGATGTACTGGTGATCGAAAATGATCAAAACCCTGACGTGTATGCATTTAGCGGACAGATAATTAATCTTCAATCCAAGGATCTTCTTCAATTTGAAAACACAAAATTATCCATTGACATCAAGCCAGCACATCTGGCCTATGTAATTTACACGTCTGGTTCTACCGGACTCCCTAAAGGTTCGTTAATTGAACATCGAAATGTAATCAGTTTACTCAAACACGACCGGTTTCAATTTGACTTTAATGAAAAGGACGTTTGGACATTGTTCCATTCATTTTGTTTTGACTTTTCTATTTGGGAAATATTTGGTGCTCTTTTGTATGGAGGTCGTTTAACCATTGTTCCAAAGGAGATCGCACAACAACCAGAGGAATATGCCCGATTGTTGGAACGAGAACAGGTAACAATTTTAAATCAAATTCCATCGATATTTTCAACGGTTTCCGCGTATTTCCTTGGAGCCAATCTAAAAAACAAGCTTCGTTATATCATTTTTGGAGGTGAAGCGTTAAAGCCGGCAACATTGGTCAACTGGTTTAAAAAGCATCCAAAAACCCGTTTGATTAACATGTATGGAATCACGGAAACAACTGTACATGTCACTTATAAGGAGATTACGTCAGAGGAGATTCATTCTGATCGCAGCAACGTTGGTCAAGCTATTCCTTCGCTCAACTGCGTTATTCTTGGACCAAATCTCAAACCTCTCCCTCATGGATTGGCAGGAGAAATTTGCATCTATGGTGCAGGTCTGTCCCGTGGTTACATTGGAAATCCAGAATTAACCAAACACAAGTTCATTGTCAATCCTACTAATCCTTCAGAACGACTATATCGATCGGGAGATTTAGGACTCATAGCAGCAAATGGTGACATCGAATACTTGGGACGAATGGACCAGCAAGTGAAAGTTCGTGGATTCCGAATTGAATTAGGAGAAATTGAACATGTCTTACTAAACCATAACAGTATATCAGATGTAGTCGTTCGAGTAATCACAAATAACAACAACCAAGAAAATGAAATTCGGGCGTATCTGATCTCTAATGAATCACAATTGGATGTTCAAGCACTTCGCAACTATGTGAGTGCTTCTCTTCCGGAGTATATGGTACCATCCTGGTTTATCCCATTAACTGAGTTTCCGAAAACGCCAATTGGTAAGATAGATTATAAGGCACTTCCTGAACCGAGCATTGAACCAAGTGCGCATAATGCAAACTGGTATAAAACAGCGCCAGAAACACAACAATCTCTTGTTCATATTTGGAGTTCGGTTTTAAACATTGCGCCCCAGTTTATTGGACTGGACTCTAGCTTTTTTGAATTAGGTGGTCAATCTTTAAAAGCTGCCCAGTTAATAAATCAGATTGAGAAAAAATTAGGTTTAAAAATTCCTTTAAGACAATTATTTAGTTATCCAACGATCAGAAGTACCGCGCAATATTTAGAGGAGCAAGTACAACCTACTGTCGAAAAAATAAAGTTGATTAAAGCGGAGGCTAAAAAACCTTGGTATCCTGTTTCTGCAGCCCAAAAACGTCTTTACATTATTGATCAGTTTGATCACATTGGTACTACCTATAACATGCCCGTGGTACTTCAACTAAGAGGTGTCTTGGATATCGAGAACTTACGAAACTCCTTGTATGCAATAGTGGAACGTCATGAATCATTCCGAACTTCTTTTCAAATGGAAGAAGGTCAACCTGTGCAGATCATTCATTCCATGGAATCCGTTGAATGGCAAATGGAAACCGCTACGATCGAACATAAACTATTAAAACCAGCTATTAGAGCGTTTATCAAACCCTTTGATCTGACTCAAGCCTCCTTATTCAGGGCTAACTTAATTACAATACAAGACAATCCACAGGATCATTTACTTATCATTGATCTACACCACATTGCTGGAGACGGATTTTCAAATGCCCTATTATTCAAAGAATTTACTTCGCTATACCAGGGGATCGATCTTGAGCCACTAAAATTTCAATACAAGGATTTTGCTCTATATCAACAACGATTGAGTCAATCCGAAATTCATACAAAACAGCAAAAGTACTGGCTGGATGTTTTAACAAAAACAAAAGAATTACAAACGGCAGAATTCCCATTGGATTATAGTCGACCAGCACAACTAGATTATGATGCGGAAGTATATTATTCTGAATTAACCATCAAACAATCCGCTGCTTTACGCAATCTAGCAAATGAAAATCAAGCTACATTGTTTTCAACAATGCTCTCGGTTTATGGCATTTTACTTCGGAAATATTCTAGTGATTCCAATATTATAGTTGGTACACCTGTTTCTGGTCGAACCAATGCAGAAGTAGAAGGTATAATCGGAATGTTTGTGAACACATTGGCCTTAAGTGTCGACGTTGATCTAACGCAATCCTTCCAATCATTCCTTCAAACAACCAGTCAACATGTCTTAGATGCATTTGACAATCAAGATTATCAGTTAGAAGATCTTTTAGAGGCACTAGATTTACCTCGTGACTTATCCAGAAATCCACTTTTTGATTCTACGTTATCAGTTCAAAACATAGATTTTTCTGCCCCTACCATCCCAAATTTAAACATTTCATCGTATGGTGCAGAAATTCAGAATACCAAATTTGATTTAACCATTGATGTACTTGATTCCGAAGCTATTGGTATTCGAATAGCCTATCGAAGTGCTTTATTTAAACCTGAATCCATTGCTCGATTTGTGAATCAAATGGGAATTATCATTGATCAAATCATTGAGAACCCTACAGTGGAGTTGAACCAAATCGCATTGATGGATGTAACTGAAAAGCAGCGCATTCTCCATGAATTCAACGAAATCGGACTTGAATCTTCCGATGATTCCTACACAACATCTCAAATTTCAGTTCTAGCGCTATTTGAACATCAGGTAACAATCAATCCAAACGCAATCGCTGTTGAATTTGGAACCACTACCCTTTCTTATCAAGAATTAGATCAAGTATCCAATCAATTAGCCCGTTTTCTTGGCTCCAATTATGAGCTTAACCGGAATGACTTAGTAGGTATTTTATTAGATCGATCGGAAAAAATGATCGTTGCTCTTTTTGCATGCTGGAAGGCTGGCACCGCATATTTACCCATCGATCCTTCGATTCCTACACAGCGAATCGAATCTATTTTACATGACGCCGTACCAAAGGTCATCCTAACAGATAGAACGATTGACACCCTAATTCCATGCTTCAATCTTTCCAATAGATGGAATGAAGTAATTCAATTGCCTAACAAATCCTTAAAACTAACCACAGTTCAATCAGACATTGCCTATGTAATTTACACCTCTGGTTCGACAGGAAAACCTAAAGGATGTGTTTTGAGTCATGGAAACTTAACTCATTATATCCATTGGGCCAATGGACGTTATTTTGGAACTGAAGATGGAAACTTTGGGCTTTATACCTCGATTGCATTTGATCTTACGATAACAAGTATCTTCACTACTTTAAGCCGTGGAAAGCGTCTATTCGTATATCCACCTGAAATGGAAATCACGGAGATTCTTGCGCACTCCTTTGAAGAATCATCTGCCGTTGATAGCATTAAAATAACACCTGCACACATTCGTGTTTTAAAACATCTTCCGATCGAATCGTCCTCAATGAAAACGGCCATTATTGGAGGAGAACAGTTGTCAATAGAACAGGTTAAAATTCTTCAATCTATTTGTCCGGACATTCGAATTTTTAACGAATATGGACCAACAGAGACTACGGTGGGATGCGTCGTGAAAGAAATAGAATCCACTTTAGAAGTTGAAAAAATTACAATCGGTAATTCAATCGCTCAAACCAAAGTGTATGTATTGGATTCTGTACTACAACCTGTCTCGATTGGAATTCCGGGCGAACTTTACATTGCAGGACCTGGAGTTGGTCAAGGATATTTAAACAAACCTGAACTAACTACGGAACGTTTTGTTTCCATTCCTGAATTAGATGATTCTGTTTTGTATAAAACGGGCGATTTGGTTCGTTGGGATTCGGCAGGTGAATTAGAATTTCTTGGTCGCTTAGATGAGCAGGTTAAAATTCGGGGATATCGAATTGAATTAGGAGAAATTGAGTATGCAATCTCCCAATTGGATGAAACAGACCAATGCGTTGTTATTATTCAAACTGACTCTGACGGGGAAGCTTATTTATGTGCTTACGTGGTGCAAAAAGATAAAGATGCTTCAATAGAGTATGCTCAGCAATTATCTGAAGTACTTCCCGCTTACATGATTCCATCCATTTTTGTTTCAATGGATAAAATTCCACTTACAACAAATGGAAAGGTAAATAAGAACGCACTCCCCAACCATTCAATCACACAAGACGCTGCTCGTAAGATAACGGAGGTACAATCTGAAACCGAAATACAATTATTGGATATTTGGCAATCTGTATTGAAGTTAGAACATATAGGAGCTGATGAAAATTTCTTTCAACTTGGAGGACACTCTTTAAAAGCCACTCAAGTGATATCGGAAGTGTATAAATTGTTTGGAAAAAAGATTCCGCTGAAATCAATTTTCACGTCACCAACAATTCAACAATTATCAAACGTTATTGATCAAGTTGGAAGTCAAAGCTTTCAATCTATTCCTAAAGCGGTAAGCAAGGAGTTGTATCCATTGTCCAATGCTCAAAAGAGATTGTGGTTGATTCATCAAATGGATAAATCCAGCACGGCCTATAACATGGGTAAAATCTTCGAATTCACAGGAAAAGTGAATCAAGATGCGCTGCAAAAAACAATCGGACATTTGATTGAGCGGCATGAAATTCTTCGGACCGTTTTTGTGGAAGTGGACGGGAATCCTTTCCAAAAAATTCTCCCGATCACAGTCGCACATTTAAATTTCCAACAGCTGGAAGAGCACAGTCGCGATAGCGCAAAGTCGATCGCTTTGGAAGAGTGGAATACACCTTTTGATTTGGTCACAGGACCTTTGGTTCGTGCTAAGCTTATTCAGTTTGGAAAGGATACGTATTTCTTCACCTTTTTCATGCATCACATTAATGGAGATGGGAGTTCTGTTCAGGTGATCATGCACGAAATCGCAGCCTTGTACAATGCGTTTGCAAACAATACTTCCAATCCATTATCTGAATTAGCAATCCAGCATCGCGATTATTCAGAATGGATGAATGAACGATTAACGGATGACGAAATTGAACGCCAACAAACTTATTGGAAATCAAAATTTAGTGGTCAACTTCCAGCAATCAATCTCCCTTATGATTTTAAGAGACCATTAAGTAAAACCTATGCAGGTGATTCTGTTTCCGTCTCCGTTGATGTCAATACAGTAGCTGATCTCGAAAAATGGGCGCACCAAAGTGAATCAAGTCTTTTTATGATCTTCTTAACCGTGTTAAACGGGGTCTTGTATCGTTTTTCCGATCAGCAGGAAATCATCATTGGTACCCCCATTGATGGAAGATCTCATCCTGATTTGGAAGGTATGATTGGATTTTTAGTGAATACATTGGCCATCAAGACCAAAATTAAAGAGCATCAATCATTCCGTGCACTTTCTCATTCGGTACGTGAAAATCTATTGGAAGATTATGCTAATCAGGAATATCCGTTTGATCACTTGGTAGAAGAATTATCATTGGATACAACTCCAGGAAGATCTCCTGTGTTTGATGTAATGTTTGCAATGCAAGGAATGGCTAACGGAGAAGACACTGGATTTTCGCTTCAAAACATCAATGTATCATCCTTGGCTGGCGCGGCTAAAGTAAGTCAATTTGATTTAGTGATAAGTGCCTCTGTAGATCAGCACGGTGCTCATTTTCATTTTGTTTTTAATACCGATCTCTTTTTGACTTCTACGGTAAATACGATTGCAGAATCTTTTCAACTTGCAATTACAGCTAGTTCACTCAATCCTGATATTGAGATTAATAAGCTTTCGTTTAAAAATGGATCTAAATCCACGAACACAGAGATTCAGATTGTTGATCCGCTTCAACAGTCAGTCCCTTCCGGAATTATCGGATTTGTTCAATATCCTGGGCAAAGCAATGTTTCAACAGATAAAGGACGTCTTTTATCGGACGGCAAACTTGAATTATACAATGCTGCACCCTACGGTTTTGTACTAAATGGATCCTTTCAATCTACAGAATCGCTCTATCAAACCATCCATTCGTTGGACCAAGTCGTCGAATGTAAGATTGTAAATCATCGTGGAACTCCATACGCCTTTATTGTCGCTTCCGATGAAAAAATCAATCAATACGACGAAGGCTTTAATCCACTTACAGGAATAGAGGTGGTTTTAGTTCCTAATCTGCCTTTGACGATTCAGGGAACAATCGATTTAGATGCATTGGTTTCATATATTTCGATCTCGACCAAAGATGTTTCTTTACTGGAATCAAAAGCTTCGGAGATTTATCCAGTACATCATTTCACGGGCCTTCTTTCTGCATCAACCCATTCTCCGGGTTCCATTCATATGTCTGATGTACTTTCAAGTACTTCGGGGTCAAATAATTCATTTTCGAAGGATGAAATTGAGGACAACGACTCCATGAATCTGGAAACAAATATTAATTCTGAACAAACAGATAGGTTCGCTCCTGCTCAAATAGACGGGAAGTCTATTTCCATTACAAAAGAGGATGCTCTGACACTTTCGGATGCCTTAATTCAAACAAGTCAAAAGTATCCAGATAAAGGGATCATTTTCATCAACTCAGATGGAACGGAACAATTTCAGTCGTATCCAAAATTATTGAATGAAGCTCGTCGCGTGGCGAATGGACTTCAACATTCCGGTCTTCAATCAGGGGATGCGGTAATCCTTCAAATTGAACATCAGAAAGATTACTTTTCCATACTTTGGGGATGCATTTGTACCGGCGTGATACCTGTTACGGTAGCCGTTTCGCCTACTTATGAAGAGGAAAACAGCATTATCAGTAAACTTTATAACATCTGGACATTATTAGATCAACCAACGATCATTTGCAGCGATAACTTAGCCGATCCATTATCTAAGTTACCTACCATTTTATCTATGGAATCACCACGATTGTTAAATCAATCCGAATTGGTGAATTATGAACCATTGATGAATTTACCAAAGCTGGCCCCATCCAATGTAGCTTATTATCAACTAAGTAGTGGCAGTACTGGAATCCCAAAATGCATCCCAGAAACAAACGAAGCCATAATTCGACATATTATTGGATCGCGCGAATCCGTTGGTTTTAATCCCCGTCATATTTCCTGTAACTGGATTCCATTTGATCATGTGGGATCCTTATTGATGTTCCATACACGTGATTTGTATTTAGGAATTCATCAAATTCAACTAGGATCCGATAACTTCCTAGGAGATCCACTCCGCTGGTTGAACACCATGGAAAAACATAAGGTAACTCATTCGTGGGCTCCGAATTTTGGTTACAAGCTAGTTTCTGAGGCCATAATCGCTCATCCGGATCAAAGCTGGGATTTATCAAAGATTGAATACTTGATGAATGGAGGAGAACAAGTTACGCTTCAAGTTGTTCAATCCTTTTTAGAACGCACGCATCAATTTGGTTTAAACCCTTCTGCGATTACGCCTGCGTACGGAATGGCCGAAGTATGTACCGCACTTACTTATCTTACCGATTTCTCCGTTGAAAGTGGACATCTTAATATTGCTGAAAGTTCTTTAAACGATCAACTTGTAGAAGCTACTTCCGCAGATGCCAAATTCAATACGTTCATATGTTGCGGAGTACCCAGGCATGACAGCTCCATTCGTATAACAGACGAAAACAATCAACTAATCAGTCAGCGAAAAATTGGTCGAATTCAAATTTTAACTCCTAGTAGAACTTCTGCTTACTTAAAAAATTCAGAGGCCAATGAAGCAGCCTTTTTAGATGATCAATGGTATAATACTGGTGATTTAGGATTTATTTGGGATGGTCGACTTTATGTTACGGGCCGCGAAAAAGAAATGATCATTATTCGCGGAACACATTATTACTTCTTCGAAATTGAGGATTTAGTCAATGAAATTGCTGGGGTAGAACCTACGTTTGTCGGAAGTAGTGCTGTAGACGATAAAGCACAAGGTACAGAGGGATTGGCTATATTTTTTGTCCCCAATCCTGCAATTGAACAGGATCTTGAGGCTCAAATTGAAGTCATTCGTGAAATAAAAACAAAAATTACTTCTACGCTCGGAATCCGACCTTCCTACATTGTTCCAGTTCAAAAATCTGAATTTCCAAAAACCACCAGTGGAAAAATTCAGCGAAACGCTCTAAAAGTTAAATTGAAAGAAGGCGCTTTCCATTCTGTTTTAAGAGAGATCGACCTTTTAAGCTCGGACGAAGAATTAACCGTTCCAAATTGGTTTTATGAAAAAGCATGGGTTCCAAAACAATTGCTTGGGCCAATGCAAAAATTTGGGACTATTCTTGTTTTTACAAATGAAGAAGCTCATTTCTCAGCCTTTTGCCAAGAATTTCAGAAAGAAGAACCGACCAGAAATGTAAATCTAATTCAGATAGCATTCGGTGACAATTTCGGTCAACCAAAACCACATAAATACGTTGTTAAAGCAGATCAACTTGACAACTACACCAAATTGTTTGATTCGATCGAGGCGAATAAAAATCATCCTGCCATTGGAATCGTACATTATTGGTCACTTGAAGAACCAACTACACTGTCCGTTATTGATCAGCACATTTCCTCCTTTGACGATGCTCAAAAAGTTGGATTACAAAGTTTGACATTACTTTCAAAAGTACTCCAGCGTAGAACTGCCTCTAATCTACATAAAGTGGTTTGTTTCACACCAGGATCACAAGGTTCCATCAATCTTCATGCAACGTTGCCAGGCTTTATTAAAACCTTAAATCAGGAAATCTCGCATACTCAGTTTCAGTTAATACATTGGAATAGCAATGCGTCTTCCGATTTAACCAAGATTGGATCAAACGAATTGTTACAATCTAATTCCGACGAGGAAATCAACTATTCAAATGGTACGCGAAGGATTGCTCAACTAATCAAAGCGGACGTACCCTCTACTACCCTATCAAACAATCAAATTTCCATTAAAAAAGGGGGGCTGTATTTAATTTCAGGAGCGCTTGGAGGAATCGGAAAATTACTTTCCGAACACCTAATTACGCACTACCAGACAAACCTTTTATTATTTGGAAGAAGCGAAATTCCTGCTACAATCGAAGCTTGTGCGGGAAATCTAAAGCTTGAAGAAAAATTTATAGCACTTAAGCAGTTGAAACAATTGCGCCCGGACGTAGAAATTATTTACATGGCCGTTGATATAAATGATTTACCTGGACTGACGGAATTCGTAGATAAATTCACTGTTAAGAAGGAAAACACATTAGATGGAATCATTCATTTGGCGGGTGAATTAAATGACATCAACCTACAGTGGGAATCGATGGAATCGAATACGATCGAACAAATTGATTACACAGACTACACAACGATATTTGCAACCAAAGTTTTTGGAACGTTAAATCTAACTCAGTTACTTGACAAACATCCAAGTGCTTCCTTCATTGGCTTTTCAACTGTGAATAGCTTCTTTGGTGGATATGGATACGCACCATATTCTGCCGCAAGTAGTTTCATGGATACTTGTTTTGCCGACCTGAACGAACAAGGCAAGTCTGTCAAAATAATTAATTGGAGTATGTGGGATGATATTGGTATCAATGAAAATAACCAATACAAATCGTTTACCATAGATAAAGGATTTCATGCTATTTCAGAGATTCAGGGAATAAACTCCTTCGAAACTGCCCTTCAACATCCATCCTCTCAATTAATTGTCGGCATAAACGGGCAACATCCATTTATCCAACGATCCATTTTCGGATTACCTAAAATCAATCAAGATTTGGTCCTTTTCTATGAAGCGGATTCGAAATTAGAATTCCTTTCTGGTCAACTCAAATCTTTTTTACCCAGGAACACGCATCTTTCTGTAAAACAACTGGATGCCTTGCCACGAAAAAGTAATGACCAGGTAGATAAAAACAGTTTATATGCTCAGATTGGCTTAACAAACGATGCAGGGCATTACATCAAGCCTGAAACAAGTACTGAAATCCAGCTGGCAGCGATCTGGTCCGATCTCTTGAATAAATCCAAGGTGGGTGCGGAAGATAACTTCTTTGAACTCGGGGGAGATAGTTTGAAAGCCACTCAACTTGCGAATCGAATCCATAAGTCTTTTGAAGTAGCTATTGAACTTCGTTCCATATTCGCTGCTCCAAGCGTTCGCCAATTAGCCGTGGAAATTGACACGACGGATAAAGGTGAAAATCAATTTCAAACCATAGAACCACTTCCGTTCCAGAAGGATTATGCCTTGTCTCCTGCTCAAAATAGAATGTTCATTTTGAATCAGTTGGATCCCCAAGGTACTGGTTACAACATGCCGGGGGTATACAAGATTAAAGGTGGCTTGGACCCTAAAAAAGTAGAACAATCCTTTCTTACCTTAATAGAGCGACACGAAAGTCTACGTACTACGTTTGAATTAAGAGACGGAAATCCAGCTCAGATTATTCATCCAACCTCCGATCTCAGATCTTATTTTGATCTAAAATACATGAAGGTTTCAAGCGAAGAAGAAGCCCTCCAGATCCGAGACCAATTTGTTCAGTCTTTTGATCTAGGAAACTTACCGCTCTTCCGCGCATGTTTAGTCGAAATCAGTTCCGAGTCATTTATTTTAATGACGGACATGCATCACATTGTGTCAGATGGTATTTCAATCAGTATTTTGATTGATGAATTTATGCGTTTGTATCAGGATCAACCATTAACGCCTCTTCGACTTCAATACAAAGATTTCGCATCTTGGCAACTGGATCAATCCAATACTCACTCAAAACCTTACTGGGTGGATCGTTTTAAAGGCGAAATCCCAGATTATGAATTGCCTATTGACACCACGCGACCTTCCATTCGTAATTTTGATGGCGCGACACATTCCATTAAGATTGGACCTAAAATCACATCAAAGCTAAAGCAACTCAATCAAAAGTCGGGCACAACCTTATTCATGAGTTCGCTCGCCGTTTTGAATGTGCTCATTTCTAAATTGGTGGATTCAGAGGACATTATTATTGGAACACCAATTGCTGGTCGATCACATGCCGATCTAGAACCATTGATTGGGATGTTTGTAAACAGTTTAGCACTGCGAAATACGCCATCAAAAGATTGGACATTTCAACAATTCCTAGAATCGGTCAAGGAAAACACCATCCAAGATTTTGAACATCAACATTTCCCATTAGAGGATTTATTAGACGAATTAAAGATTCCTCGTGACACTAGTAGAAACCCCTTATTTGATGTCTTTTTTGCAGTACAAAATGTGGAATTCAAAGAAGTAGACCAACTTGATCTTGGGTTTCAATCCATTTCATCCGGAAATGAAACGGTCAAATTTGATTTGTCCATTGCAATTACCGAAAGTGGGGATACCCAATCTATGGTCTTTGCGTATTCTAAAAACTTATTTTCGTCTTCTACAATTGAGCGAATCGCAGACCAATATCAAAAATTGCTTGCGGAGGTTGTTTCCAATCCAGCAGTAAAATTGGGACAATTGGAATTGATCAGTTCCGCAGAAAAAGAGCATTTCATAAAAGATGCATCGTTCAAACCTACGGATCATTACACTGGAATTCTAGATCGACTAAGTAAAACGGCCAATGCATTCCCTGCCAACAAGGCCGTGCAATTTGAATCAAAGGTGATCTCCTTTGAGCAACTCATCTTAAATATCAAAAAGGTTCGTGATTATCTAAACACGAAATCAATTGAATCTGGTGATTGTGTTGCTTTGCTAATGGACAAATCCGATTGGACTATTGCGTGCACCTTTGGTATTATGGCCAATGGAAATACACTCATTCCAATTGACCCAACCTATCCAAACGAACGCATTCAATATATTTTATCCGATAGTAAAGCCTGCGCATTGTTAACGGACAAGTCACAATCTGAATTGACCTTAGAATTGAATCAAACCGCTTTACTTCCGCTTTCAGAAGTTATAAAATTCAAGTCTATTCCGTCTAGCTCTCCGGACTTAACAGATCCTAAAGCATCAGAAACTGCCTATATCATTTACACTTCGGGTACCACTGGCAATCCCAAAGGCGTACAAGTATCTCACGGAAACTTGGCCTCTTTTACAGATGCAATGATAGAGGTTAATTCGGTAACTGACCAGGATGCAATGCCACTCATTGCTTCCAACGCCTTTGATATTTCCTTTTTTGAAATTTTAAATCCGTTGTTAAATGGTGGTTCCTCCATTGTTTTAACCAAGGCCGAAATTCTGAATGCTGGAAAACTTCGAGAATTATTAAAATCCTGTACGCTTCTTCATACCGTTCCGGCTTTAATGCGTCAAATCATTGATGATATTCTAGAAAATGGCAATCGAGCAGACTATGAACATGTACGTGAATTATATGTAGGGGGTGATTTAGTTCCGATTGGACTACTCGAAGCAATGCAAAAGGTATTTATAAACGCAGCAATCAAGGTTCTTTACGGACCTACGGAAGGAACGATTTTTTGCACCGTTTATGCCTATGATGGAGCTACTCTTAATCAACATAAAATCGGAACTCCTATTTCCAATGCACAAATTCTAATTTTGAATTCGGAAGGTAAAATTCAGCCGATAGGTGTTACTGGAGAAATTTGCATTGCTGGAGCCGGAGTTACACAAGGCTATCTAAATCAACCTGAATTGACGGAAGAAAAATACATTCGCAACCCGTATAATGCGAATCAACTTCTCTATAAAACCGGAGATTTAGCCCGTTGGAATGAATTCAATGAGTTAGAATTCATTGGTAGAAGTGATAACCAGGTTAAAATACGTGGGTTTCGAATTGAATTGGGTGAAATTGAAAACCAGCTTACTCGACACGAAGAAATTCAAGATGCGGTCGTTTTGAACAAAAAAGATTCCGACGGAAATGCGTACTTGTCTTCCTTTGTGGTACGCTCCAAAAAGCTAACGATTACTCCATCTTTAGCGGAGTACTTTGTATATGATGACATGGCCTATACCGCCATGACCAAAGATGAAAAACGGAATGATTATTATCGTCGGGCGTTTCGTAAGGTATTAAAAGGTAAAATAGTATTGGATGTAGGTACCGGTCCGGATGCTATTTTATCCCGACTTGCTATTGAATGCGGTGCCAAGCGTGTTTATTCGGTAGACATCTTAAAAGAAACCTATGAAAAGGCAAAAAAGCGCATTAATGACCTTGGACTAAGTGATCGAATTCATTTAATCAATGGAGACATTACAACCGTTGAACTTCCAGAAGAAATAGATTACTGTATTTCGGAAATTGTAGGATCAATTGGAGGTTCGGAAGGAGCTGCAAAATTGATCAATGCTACCCGTCGATTATTGAAGAATCCTTCCAACATGCTTCCTACCAGAAGTTTAACAGAAATAGCAGCGGTATATGTTCCGGAGGCTTCACATAACTTCAAAGTAGATGAAATTAGTAAATACTACATCGAAAAAATCTTTGACCAGATAGGACATCGATTTGATTTACGAATGTGTGTAGACAATCTGCCAATGGAAAATGTCCTCTCAAATCATGAACCATTTGAAGATTTAGACTATACTAATGAGTTGAAATTGGAAGACAGTCATCGTATTCGACTAAACATTTCAAAGAAATCAAACATTAGCGGGTTCGTAGTTTGGTTAAATCTATATGTGGATGATGACGAATGTATGGACACCTTAAACGAACGGTTTATTTGGTTGCCAGTATATCTTCCAGTTTTTCCTGAAGGAACAGAAGCAGAAGAAGGTGATTTCATCGAAGCGACCATCATCCGAACCCTTGCAGACAATGGACTTAATCCTGATTTTGAAATAACAGGAGAATTGATTCGAAAAAATGAGAATGAGTCCATTCCATTTACATATCATTCCGTCAATCATGCTTCACTTTACAAGCAAAATGATTTTTATAAACGCCTATTTAGCAAGGATGAAATCGAGGTAGAATCGACCCTTTCTTTGAGTTCGGTTAAGTCATATCTAAAGGAACGTATTCCTGAATATATGATTCCGTCTACAGTTCATTTCATTGATTCTATGCCGCTTACAGCGAATCAAAAAGTGGATCGAAAAGCGCTTATGCGAATTACAGACACTTTTGGCAGTTCCATGTCGCTTAAGGAAGCTTCCTCTCCGATTCAAAAACAGATGAGCGAGATTTGGAAAGAACTGTTAAAGGTTGATCAAGTTGGGGCAAACAGCAACTTCTTTGAATTAGGAGGTCATTCATTGAAGGCTACTCAGCTTATTGCACGAATTCACAAAGAAATGCAGCTGGAAGTTTTACTACATGATGTATTTGATCATCCAGTTTTGGAAGATTTATGTAATGTGATGAGCGGTGCTTCAAAACGCGCGTTTGAACCAATCCCTATTTTAAATAATGCACCGTATTACGATGTATCTTATTCCCAAAATCGACTATGGATACTTGATCAAGTAGATCCAAATAGCGCCTTATACAACATGCCTTTATCATTTGTGTTAAAAGGTTCATTGGATGTCACACAATTGGAAAACGCATTTAATCAGGTTATCGATCGGCATGAATCGCTTCGAACCAATTTTATAGCCATAGAGGATGTTCCAAAACAAGTAATTCACGCAGAATCTAAATTCAAATTGAAGTTTGAAGATCTAAGCAATGGATCATCTGCAAGCGATAAAGCACAAAAATTAATTGAAGCGGAAGCTTCAATTCCATTTGATTTAAAAGAAGATTCATTAATTCGATCGTTGTTGATCAAAGAACAAAAAGACCAATTTCGATTGATTTTCGTGATGCATCATATCATAAGTGACGGCTGGTCCATGGGACAATTCATGAATGAACTCATGCTGCGTTATTCTAATCAGGAAGGAGTATTGGAACCGTTAAATTTACAATACAAAGATTTCGCATCTTGGCAAAATACCCAAATTTTGAGTGATCAAAAACAGCATAAATCATACTGGAATAACAAATTAAATGGCGACCTCCCCACATTGACTTTGCCTTACGATTTAGAACGACCTAACAAAATGAGTTTCAAAGGTCAAACCTATTCGTATCAATTGGAACCAGATCTTGCTTCCCAAATAAATGCATTTTGCAAGACCAACAATGTGAGTTTATACACCCTGATGCTTTCAGTGGTCAACGTATTATTGCATCGCTATTCCAATCAAAATGACCTCCTGATTGGAAGTCCCAACGCTGGAAGAAATCATCCGGATTTGGCCAACCAACTTGGGTTTTATGTCAATACCATTGTGTTGCGTACTAAATTGGAAAGCAGTGATTCGTTTCAAAAACTGTTAAAGGACACCCATCAAAACGTACTGGAATCACTGGAGCATGAGATGTATCCATATGATAAATTGGTGGAGGATTTAGGAGTGGAACGAGCTTCCAACCGTAATCCCCTCTTTGATGTCATGCTAAGTGTTCAGAACTTAGACAATAAACCAAAGAAGAATGAAATAGAAGGTTTAAAGATCACCACGAATACTTCCAATTTTAAGGTCAGTAAATTTGATTTAACCTTCATTTTTTCCGAGCATCAAGAAAAAAATGAAATCCGCGGTGGCATTGAATATTCTACCGATTTATTTAAGAAAGATTCCATATTAGAAATGAGTGTTGTTATTGAAAAAATACTGTCACAAATTTTAGAAAATCCGGAAATTGAAATCGCTCAAATACAATTGACCGAATCGAATTCTGAACCCAATTCGGATGTTTCCGATTTGGACGAAGACGATATGATGGTCGATTTTGATTTTTAACTAAGCTCTAGACAAAAAAAAACAGCACACTGAATACGCATACAAGAAATGATCAGTACCAAACAAGCTTTACTATTTACGTCGGATCAATATCTGCCATTCAAAAATTTTTGGAGTGCTCAATTGGCTACAGCTGATACGGGCTTTTTCTTAGAAGGAATGTTAACCAACCAGGAGCAAGCAGAATCCATTCCTACCAATGATTTTGCAACGCACGTAACGGAAATTGATCCACAGCATTCCTCCGTGCTGAAAGGAATGGTAAAAGATAATGATTTTGGGATTTTCATAGTGCACCTTGCGCTTTTTAACCTGATTCTAGCCCGGACTACCCGTTCTACAGAAATAGTCCTTTATACGCCCTTATTTAACGTCGCTAAATTAAGTCAGCAATATGTTTCACAGGTTCCTTTTGTATTCAAGCCAAATCAGTCGATCTCGCTCAAAGAATTAATTAAAGAAATTCAAAAAAATGCTGCTGCAACTTACAAGTATCAAAATTATCCGTTGCAATTTGCCCAAAAGGACAACGCACCATCGAGTCCAGTTCTTTCAAATGTAGGAATCCAATATGACGCATTGCATGGCGATTTCACATTTGATAATTCACTTGATTTAATCATCAAAATTAAACGAAAGGATCCGGCCCTTTGTATTGAATTCATTTACAATAAAAACGTCCTCAACATTGCCCTTATCAAAAGTATTGAATCGCAATTAGGTATTGCTTTGGAATCATTAAGTACTCCGGACATTTTATTGAAAAACATTAAATCGGTCACACAAGCTGAGCAAAATCAAATTCTAAACTCGTTTAATTCTCCTATTCAATCGGAAGGACAAGAAGAATCCCGACAACTCCTTCATCACCTAGTAGAAGAAGCCGTTATAAAGCATGACTTACAAACCGCAATTTCATTTGGAAATCAGAATATTAGCCTATTTGAATTAAACAATAAAGCAAACAAACTTGCACATCATCTTCAGGCGAATGGAGTCCAGCCAGATGATGTTATTGGAATCTTATTGAATCGATCTGTTGAGGTTATTATCACTATTTTAGGAATCCTAAAGTCAGGTGCGGCGTACCTTCCAATTGATCCTAATTACCCTTCTTCTCGTGTAAAATATATGATGGAAGATAGTGGATTGAGTCACCTGGTTACCTCTTCCTTAAT
Source organism: Cytophagales bacterium (assembly GCA_965277185.1). Classification (GTDB taxonomy): domain Bacteria; phylum Bacteroidota; class Bacteroidia; order Cytophagales; family JAHDFW01; genus JAHDFW01. Next base: position 266,001 of record CBDICC010000027.1, read on the forward strand.
TTCAGATAAATTTGAGTTAACCAACTCACAAGATTATCTGATCCATCTTGTTGATGCAAAGGAAATATTGAATGCTTCAACGGAGAATCCAAACTCGCTCGCTCAATCAAATAATTTAGCATACATCATATACACTTCAGGATCTACGGGCAATCCTAAAGGCGTTGCTATTGAACATCGAAGTGTGGTTTCCTTTTTAAATTGGTGCTGTGTCGAATTTGCTCAAACCCCTTTTGAAACACTATTCGCAACTACTTCATTTTCATTCGATCTTTCTATTTTTGAAACTTTTTTCCCATTGATCGCAAGAAAGAAAATCCGATTACTCGAATCTGGATTAGAAATCATAGATCATCTGAATCAGGAAAAAAACATTTTGCTCAACACGGTTCCAAGTGTAATGAATGAGCTTCTGAAATCCGAACATAAAGCAAATCTATCCAATGTTGTTGCCATTAATATGGCCGGAGAACCAATTCCATCGAGCATTAAATCGAAGTTACCATTGAATCAAATAGAGGTTCGAAACTTATATGGACCTTCTGAAGATACAACTTACAGTACGTGTTATCGCATTCTAAAAAACGATTCAAATCAGTTCATTGGTTCGCCTATTGAGGGTTCATCCGCTTATGTCATGGATTCAGAAGGCAACCTTTGTGGGGTTGGAATCTCGGGTGAACTTTGCTTAAGTGGCAAGGGATTGGCACGTGGATATTTAAAGAAACCTGAACAAACAAAAGAAAAGTTTGTCTCCAACCCATTGAATGACAATAATTTAATGTACCGAACAGGCGACTTGGCTGTATGGCATTCTACTGGTATTTTGGAATACTTAGGGCGCATTGATAATCAAGTAAAAATCAGAGGTTTTAGAATTGAATTATCTGAAATAGAGCATCAATTATCGCTTCAAAAATCGATTAGAGAAGTCGTTGTTATCGATAAGGAAGACCAAGATGGAAACAAGTTTTTGGCAGCGTATTTTGTATCTGACATAGATCTTAGCTCAAGCGATTTACATGCTTATTTGTCCGAGAAATTGCCGGTGCACATGATTCCCACTTATTTTATTCGTTTGAAATCCATTCCACTTACGCCAAACGGTAAAACGGATAAAAAAGCCTTACCCAATCCTGGGTCATCTGATTTATCCAGTAACCAAGAATACATTGCTCCAAAAACGGACAATGAACTAATCATTGCTGCTATTTGGCTTGAATTGCTTCAATCCAGCTCAGATCAAACCTTGCAAGTTGGGACACAAGACAGCTTCTTTTTATTGGGAGGTAATTCGCTAAAAGCCACAATGATGGTTTCCCGAATCCATCGAAAATTGAATAAAGTAATCGCCCTTCGTTCCTTTTTTGATGATCCGACCATTAATGGGATAATTCAGTTATTAAATAAAACGGAACATTCTTCATTCCAAGACATTGAACCCATTCCCCAAAATAAGGAAAACGCCTACGAATTATCCTCTTCCCAAAACAGACTATGGTTGTTGGACCAAATTCAAAATGGATCTACTGATTATAACATGGTGGAATCGCTTGAATTTGGTGCTTTGGATGAAACGGTTCTAAAGCAGAGTTTCGAATTCCTAATCGCCCGACATGAAGTTCTAAGAACTTCATTTAATAAAAATTCAGAAGGACATCCACAACAAATTATCCATTCAGAAGTTCCGGTCAATTTCACTGTCATTCATTCAAATAAAACTGGAGATACATTTGAAGATTCAGTAAAAAAGACCAAATCCTTAGCCTATCATTGGCAATTTGATTTAAGTACGCCCGAATTACTCAAAATTTGGCTGGTCCAAAGTGAAGGACGAAATCAACTTGTATTTGTGATGCATCATATTATCACTGATGGATGGTCGATGAATATATTCCGGAACGAATTAGAAGCCATTTACAAAGCCCAAAAAGATCGAATTAAACCAGATCTACCCAACCTTGAAATCCAATATAAGGACTACGCTTTCTGGCAAAACCAGCTTATTCGAAGTCCTAAACTTAAAGCGCATGAAGATTTTTGGATTCATAAATTAAGAGGAACCTTACCCTCCATTGAACTCCCAACGGATTTTGAACGATCTAATGAAATCAATGCTTTAGGAAGTAGTTATGCCTTTAAAATCAACGATTCCACATTAAAGAAGTTAAATGCCTTAGCTGACGATCAAAACGCAAGCCTATTTATGGCATTGGTTACTTGTTTCAACATTTTAGTGGAGCGGCTTACTGGAACCAATGATGTGCTAATTGGTACACCAGTCGCAGGTAGAACGAACCAAAAAGTGAAGGATTTAATTGGCTTTTTCCTAAATACGGTGGTATTAAGAAACTCTGTTGATGAGTCAAATTCTTACATTGAGAATCTAAATCAAACCCGACAGGGAATGATTGAAGCATATGAACATCAAGATTATCCATTTGAATATCTCGTGGATAAATTAAACATCCCTCGAGACATTCGAAAATTTCCAATCACGTCTGTCTTTCTTAATCTGATCAATTATGAAGGTCAACAAGATTACGCAAATCAATCACTTGCTAATTTTTCTTCTTCCCATTTTGAACAGGGAGGGAAAGTAAAATTTGACCTGAACCTGTACATGATCGAATATAAGGATGGATTGCTGGTTAAATGTGATTACAAAAATGAATTGTTCCTTCCGCAAACCATTGAGGTATTCATGGACAAATTCGTCCAAATCATAGAACAAGTAGTCGCCGAACCAAACACGTTACTTAAGGAAATCACTACTCAAACACGCACGAATACACCGGATTCAATCGCAGCTGCTTCGTGGTATCAGCCTAATTTAAGTCTTACCGAAACATTAAAATCACAAGCCAAGATTCATCAAAACCAAATTGCGATAAAGACCAATGGAGTCGAATGGACATATAATCAATTATCAAATCGAGTACATTTATTAGCAAATACAATCGATACATGGACGAAACTTAAAAATGGGAGACGCATTGGGATTTGTGTACAACACGACGAACATTTAGCTCTAGCAGTTCTAGCATGCATTTATTCAGGGAATACTTACGTCCCACTTGATCCTAATTATCCAATTGATCGATTAAATTTCATTGCACAAGATGCTGGGATTGAGTTGCTATTATGTGATAGTTCAAGTCATAGAGTGGCAGATCAAATTTCGATAAATGAAGGCAATCAAATTAACATTCAGTGCATCGATTCATTGGACCTTTCTGATGAAGTTTCCAATGTTAAATTAGAGATTCAAAGTGATTCCCAAAATGCACTGGTTGCTCCTGTTTATATCTTATACACCTCTGGTTCAACAGGTCGACCAAAAGGTTCTGTGCAAACTGGATCTGCGGTGCTGCATTTTATTTCGAATTACACTTCCTTACTTCAAATCTCGTCAAGTGATCGACTAACTGGATTTTCTTCCATCAGTTTTGATTCGTTTGTAAATGACTTTTTCGGAGCACTATTAAACGGTGCAACCTACTGTCCAATTGCGCTTAACCTAGATTATTCGCTGATGGACCTTCCTGCGTATTTAGAGAAAAACCACATTTCGATCTGGCATTCGGTACCAACTATATTTCGAAATTTTGCGTCCATTTTATCCGCTGAAAACAGGACCATCAATTGCCGAATCGTCAAAATGACAGGCGAACCGAGTCGAAAGTCAGATTTCGAATGGTTCGTTAAGGTCTCATCAAATCCAGAGGCTCAATTTGTTGTAAGTTATGGATCAACCGAATCCACTTTGACAACGCTTCAAACGTTTTCAAAAAATGATCATATTACGTCCCCGCATTTACCTGTTGGAAAACCTGTAAATGCTACAAAAGTGGATCTTTACGCAGGCAACGGTCGTCGTGCAGATGCATTTGAAACAGGTGAAATCCTCATTTCCAGTCCGTTCGTTTCTTCTAAATATTGGAACAACGATTCGCTTAATAAAGAAAAGTACATCCAAATTGGCGATACCAATTACTTCAAATCGGGTGATTTGGGAAGATATCGAGCAAATGGGGTCCTCGAAATAATTGGCCGAGATGATTCACAAACCAAAATAAACGGAATCAGAGTTGACCTTGCGGAGATAGAACAAGCAATTATTCAATCTCAAAAGATTCAAAATGCGGTGGTGACGATCATCAATGATCAGTTAACCGCTTATCTCCAAATTCCACCAAATATGGAACCTTGTTCTTTTGAATACATTCATGGACACTTATCTCAACGACTTCCGATTGCTTATATACCTTCTCATTTTGTCGTGATGAAGGAGTTTCCGTTTACAGCAAGTGGAAAAGTCGATCGTCACTCGATTGCGAAGAACGAAGCCGCTTCACCTGCGCACACACTTACACCTGACATTCGGTATCAAGCACCTGTTACTCCTTCCCAAATTTATCTAACTAGCTTGTTTGAAGTGCTATTAAAGAAGGATCAAGTAGGAATCAATGATAATTTCTTTCATCTCGGTGGACATAGTTTGACGGGGACCATTTTGGTTTCACGCATTCAAAAAGAACAAAGTATCCGGATTCCGTTAAAACAATTATTTTTCGATCCAACCATAAAAGGTCTGGCTTCCTATTTGGATCAGGTAAATCCGGATGAAACGAACCGAGATTATCCCACAATCCAAAAACAAGAATCAACGAATGGATACCCTTTATCCACTGCTCAGAACCGAATTTTCATATTAACCCAATTTGAAACAGAATCCACAACATACAATTTGCCCGGTGCAGTTCCATTGCAAAATGGAATACAAATAAGGCAAGTGGAGCAAACCTTACAAATGCTCCTTAAACGCCATGACGCATTACGAACAAAATTCATAATCCAGGATGGCCAACCAAGACAGTATATTGAAAAGGCCGAAACACGGTCCTTTTCACTGGAGCAATATCATTGTGCAAAGGAAAATTACGCTCAAACTTTCAGTCAGTTTGTACGACCTTTCAACCTTTTTAATGCGCCATTATTCCGAGCAGGAATAATTCAAATTGATAATGGGTCTCAGATTCTCGTTACTGATATTCACCACATCATTGGGGATGGCTTTACGCTGGGCTTAATTGCACGTGAATTTATTGCTCTTTATAACGGCAATAAGCTTCCTGATCTTGAATATCAATATCAGGACTTTGCTGTATGGCAAAATGAGTTGAAAGAACAGGGTCTTTTTCAACCGCAAGAGCAATACTGGCTGGAGCAATTTAAAGGCGAAAATGAAACATTAGATTTACCGCTTGATTTTCCTCGTCCTGGAATTCAAAGCTTCAAGGGTAGCAATGTACATTTCGATTTATCAAGTGATTTACATGGTAGACTAAGCACTTTTTGCAAATCAAATGATGTCACTGTAAATATGTATTTGCAAGCAACATTCTTCTTGTTATTACACAAATATGCTGGGCAGAATGAAATAAATATTGGATCTACGATATCAGGCAGACATTACCCACATACAGAAACGATGGTTGGCATGTTTGTGAACACCTTGGTGTTGAAATGCAACGTTCATCCATCGGACACGTTTGACGCCCTGATTTCACGGGTTAAAATATTGCAATTGGATGCAATGGAAAATCAAGATTATCCATTTGAAGACTTAGTTGATCAGCTAAACCTTGCAAAGGATTTGACGAGGAATCCTCTATTTGATGTCCTGTACAATTACCAAAAATTAGATTCCGAAAACCTAAATTCTAATCAAAAAGACCACGTGCAATGGTCCGTAGATTCGCTACAAAATGAATCGTCCAAGTTTGATTTGACATTTAACGTTTACCAGTCTGAAAATGAGTTAAAACTTCGAATTGAATACTGCACCGATCTATTCCAAAAAGATACAATTGAGTCAATGTGTACTCATTTCAACAATTTACTTACGGAAAGTCTAAATTCATCTACCCGTACTTTATCTGAATTGAAATTGATTTCAGATTCGGAACAGACTCAATTAATTCAGAAGTTTAATCCAAATCGATCAATTGCTTCTCCCCCATCAGAATGCTCGATTATTTCCATTTTGGAAGCACAAGTACATTCTATGCCGGAAAAAGAAATCGTACATTTCTACGAGGAGGGAATGACTTATTACGAGTTCAATAGTAGCGTTAATCGATTTGCAAGGTATCTTATCGATTTAGGGGTAAAACCAGGATCAACAATTGGACTCCAGGTTGATCGATCTAAGGAAATGTTAGTAGTTCTTTTTGCCATTTTAAAATCGGGAGCCGCATATCTTCCAATCTCACTTGATATTCCTTCAGAACGTTTAGATTACATTTTAAAAGACAGTCAAACTGCTTTTTTGATTACAGACAATCAAACGGGTGAAGCAGAAAAATTGACTTTAACTTGTGCCGTGATAAACGTGAACCATGATACAAGCGATTTTCCCAATGAAAACCCTGGGATCACAATCTTACCAAATGATTTAGCTTATGTAATCTATACATCTGGTTCCACAGGAAAACCAAAGGGAGTAAAGGTTCGGCATTCCAATGTTTGTGCGTTCAATGAAAACTTGACAGACACATTTGGATTCACTGCCGAAAATCATATGTTGGCGATCACGAATATTACTTTTGATATTTCCGTGTTGGAATTAATTTGCACTGTACTTTCAGGTATTCCAATAAGTATTATTAGCTCTGAAGACGCTTATTCACCTCGATTGATTCAGGATTATATTGAAGAGGAGGAAATTGATACATTGCAACTTACTCCTTCTTTACTTGGACTTATTTTAGATGAATTAGATGCTTCATTTTTAGATCCAATTCGAAACTTATTAGTGGGGGGAGAAGCGATGTCTCCTTCGTTATATGATACATTATGCGAGATCTTAAATACTCCTAGGTCCAACATCTCCATTTTCAACGTTTATGGTCCAACGGAAACTACCATATGGAGTAGCGCATTAAAACTGAATGGAAAAAATCAAACACTAAGCGTTGGAAAGCCTCTTTTAAACGAAACCATTTTTATACTAGACGAAATGGACAACCTGTGTCCAGCTGGGATTTATGGTGAAATTTGCATTGGAGGAAATGGGGTAACTGCTGGTTATTTAAACAATAATTCGCTTAATGCATCGCAATTTATTCCGAATCCATTCTTCAATTCTAAATCCAAATCGGACCAATTGTATCGAACAGGTGACAAAGGACGTTGGTTACATGATGGAACCATAGACATCAAAGGAAGGAAAGATTTGCAGGTTAAAATTGCAGGCCATCGAATTGAATTGGGCGAAATTGAAAATGTGTTACTGCAACATGCTAAAATATCCAATGCGGTTGTGCTTGATTATCAAATTCAAACTAGTCAATCGAATCAAGCAGGCAATCTGGGACTAATGGCGTTTATTCGTCTATCCAATAAAAACGAGCCTATTTCAACAGAAGAAATTCAATTCCATTTGAAGAAACAACTCCCCTCTTATATGATTCCGGGATTATTTCATTTTATAGACAAATTACCTCTTCTTCCTAGTCGAAAAATAGATCGAAATAAACTTAGATCGAAACTGATTAATTCAACTGCATCCAATATAACAAGTGACAGCAAAAACTTCATTGCACCCCAAACCAAAACCGAAGAAGAGCTAGTAGAAATATGGAAGTCGATCTTTAATCTTACTGCCATTTCTACAGAAGATGATTTCTTTCAACTGGGTGGTACATCTTTGATGGTAATTCAGTTAATTTCAAAGATAAATGATCGCTTTAATATTGAAATTCCATTACCTTACTTCTTTGAATTTCCAACGTTGCAAAAAATGGGACACATGATTGATAATGCGGACACTTTTGTTGAAATGAATGAGAATCTATACGGTCTGAATGAATTGGAGGGCACACCTGTTTTCTGCTTCCCTCCTGCTGTAGGACATTCGATGTTGTATAAAGAACTGGCTTCTTGGTTTGAAGACAAGGCTTTTTATGGATTCAGCTTTGTACCAAGTGAAAATCCAGTAGCATATTACATTGAAAAAATAAAAGAAACGCAGCCTGAGGGGCCCTATACTTTATTTGGGTATTCAATTGGTGGAAACCTAGCATATCACGTGGCTGTGGAGTTGGAAAAACGAGGCGAAGAGGTATTTGATTTGGTACTATTAGATGCCAATCGCAGAACAGAAACGAATCGACTAAGTGATGAAATGATCCAAAAAGGGGTAGAAAGTCTTATTGGAAACAGCACTGTTGAAAGTGAATATTTGCGCAAAAAGATCTATGGCAATGCGGAAAAATACATCCGTTTTATGAACGGTCGGAAAGAATCGGAACATGTGCTAAATGCCAATATTAAAGTATTGGCTTCGGACCTTTCGCATCAAGGATTGGAAAACCGTAAAACTTGGGCAGATGCATCTAATGGCATGTTCAATATGATGACCGGATTTGGAGAACATGAAGAGTTACTTTCAGAACGAAATATTGACAAAAACTCCGCCATGTTGAAGCAATTAATGGATTGATACGTGAGATTCATTCACTTATCTAAAATGCATTCAAACTTATCTTTCTTTATTAAAACAGCCCAAAATTAAAATTAAACGGATATAACATAGAGTCTAACATGAACATGAACTTAAATTCAAATCTGAACGACCCGTATTTAAATGTCATGGAATTCTTAAATGAAGTGACCTTGCGTTACCCTAAGGCTATTTCCTTTGCTCCTGGACGACCTGATCCTGCCTTTTTTAATTTGAAGGATTCAAATCATCATTTGAATTTATTTGTAGCGCACAGAGCTAAAACTACTGGGTTATCGGAAGATGCCGTTTGGGCAGATTTGGGTCAATACAATAAAACAAAGGGGATTATATGTGAGGAATTGGCGCATATGCTTCGTAAGGATGAAAACATAGATGTTGATCCTTCATCCATTGTAGTGACTTCAGGGGCACAAGAGGCTATGATATTAATTCTTAGTACGATTTGTGAGCCTGGAAATGACGTCATTTTAGTAAGTGATCCTTCCTATATTGGATTTACAGGGTTTGCTAAAATTTTTGGATTGGAAATATGTTTGGTCAAATCCACTAGCGAAGGAATTGACTTGGTTGATCTAGAACAAAAATTACAAGAACTTCATCAAAAGGGTAAACACCCAAAAATCGTATACGATATTCCTGATTTTCATAATCCTACAGGTTCTTATTTATCTAAAGAAAAACGAATTCAATTACTCCATCTCGCCGAACAATACAACTTTTGGGTAGTAGAGGATAATCCGTATGGAATGTTTATTTATGAAGGTGAAAAGGTTCCAACGATCAAAGCGCTAGATAAAAATAAACGTTCCATTTATATTGGCTCTTTTTCCAAGTCGCTGTATCCTTCGTTAAGAATTGGATATATTGTAGCTAATCAAGTATTATCAAACGGTGCTTTCCTTAGCAATGAGTTAACGAAGGTTAAAAGTCTAACAACCGTCATTACTTCAAGCATTACACAAGCCATTACGGGAGGGATATTAGTAGAATCCGATTATTCGTTGGAGACAATCAATCAATCCAAAAAACAAGGATATTTTAATAAGTGGCAGACATTATTAAATGCACTTGATCAGGAATTTTCCGGTACAGCGAACGAATGGGCAAAAGATATTAGTTGGAACAAACCGAAGGGTGGTTTCTTTTTAACCATGAATTTACCTTTTTCCGTGGATGAATCTACATTAGATCGTTGTGTCGAAAAATATGGGGTAATTTTTTGTCCAATGAGCATGTTCTTTCTTGCGCCTGGGCCTCGAAACCAAATTCGATTATCCTTTAGTTATTTGAATTTGGATCAAATAAAAGAGGGTATTTCTAAATTAGCCGTTTTTCTAAAATCTGAATTAGAATAAAAAAGATAATAGGTTCGTTAGATTGCTAAATCTACATTGATGAAACAGTACATTCCTGTATCAAAAAAGATCTTAGGCATTATTCTTTTAGTTTGGTGTGGCCTAATGATATTGGCATTTCTATTTACAGAGTTTGGTATTTTCCATACGATTTCCAATGTATTTGGAATCATTCTAGGCGAAACGACCGATCTGTTTAAAATTGGAGCAAGTCTAGGGAATCTTGTTGCGAATTTATTGTGGTTTTTATTCGCAGTTCAATTGTACCGGTGGGGTATAAAACTGGTTCGAAGGGACTAAGTCCTTTTCGTTCGAAATTTCATTTGGTTTCCATAAAATAAAAAACATTTCGTTTGATAATAAACTTCCACGCGTTTACGCTCCGCTAAAACGCGCGCAAGTTTTGATTTTTATTTGTTTTTTATTTTAGGATCTCCAGATTTGACCCGTCCTGAAATAAGTTTACAATTTCTGTTGGTTACTTCTGAAATAGGTATATCTAACTGCATATCGAGCGCGTTTTAGCGAAACGTAACGCGTTCGATATCTTCCATAATTTTCATTCCGTTGGCCACTTCCACGCGTTTACGCTCCGCTAAAACGCGCGCAAGTTTTGATTTTTATTGTTTTTTTATTTTAGGACCTCCAGATTTGACCCGTCCTGAAATAAGTTTACAATTTCTGTTGGTTACTTCTAAAATAGGTCTATCTAACTAGATATCGAGCGCGTTTTAGTGAAACGCAACGCGTTCGATATCTTCCACAATTTTCATTCCGTTGGCCACTTCCACGCGTTTACGCTTCGCTAAAACGCGCGCAAGTTTTGATTTTTATTGTTTTTTTATTTTAGGACCTCCAAATTTGACCCGTCCTGAAATAAGTTTACAATTTCTGTTGGTCCTGTAATAGGTATATCTAACTAGATATCGAGCGCGTTTTAGTGAAACGCAACGCGTTCGATATCTTCCACAATTTTCATTCCGTTGGCCACTTGCACGCGTTTACGCTTCGCTAAAACGCGCGCAAGTTTTGTTTTTTATTGTTTTTTTATTTTAGGATCTCCAGATTTAACCCGTCCTGAAATAAGTTTACAATTTCTGTTGGTTACTTCTGAAATAGGTATATCTAACTGCATATCGAGCGCGTTTTAGTGAAACGTAACGCGTTCTATATCAAATAGTTAAACACAATAAACTAATTTATCTACGGTTGGACACTTCCACGCGTTTACGCTCCGCTAAAACGCGCGCAAGTTTTGATTTTTATTTGTTTTTTTATTTTAGGACCTCCAGATTTGACCCGTCCTGAAATAAGTTTACAATTTCTGTTGGTTACTTCTGAAATAGGTATATCTAACTGCATATCGAGCGCGTTTTAGTGAAACGTAACGCGTTCTATATCTTCCACAATTTTCATCCTCTTAATCTAAAAAATCCACTTCGAGCAACCCTTTTCCTCCTGCATAATCACGGCAAGAACTATAAAGATAATGTTCTGGTTCTGTTACGATCTCCGCTTCTACCGGATTTTGATGAAGATATTCCAATTTTTGATCTATTAAATGATTCGAAAATAATTCAATTGGATGATTCCCATCTTTCCATACTTTATAATTTTGAATTCGTTTTAACGGTTCCCCTTTCTTTTTCATCGCTTTCAAAAGCCAATCCTTTCTACTTTCATTAATTTCTTTAATCGCCTTTATTATTTCTCTACTTGTAAACTTCTTAAAATCCCGGATTATACTTTCTAAACTCGCCCCTGATGTACTTATAATTAAATGTATATGACTTGGCATAATACAATAGGCATGAACAATTAAACCTTTATTTTTTTGACAGTATTTCAAGGAATCAATAATAATATGTTTTAATTCCTTTCTGGTAAACAAATCAATCCAATCAATCACTGTGGAGGTCGTAAAATAAATACCCTCTGGATTTCTAAATTTATATCTTTCAGACATGATTGTCTCCGTTGGCCACTTGCACGCGTTTACGCTTCGCTAAAACGCGCGCAAGTTTTGTTTTTTATTTGTTTTTTTATTTTAGGACCTCCAGATTTGGCCCGTCCTGAAATAAGTTTACAATTTCTGTTGGTCCTGTAATTGGTATATCTAACTAGATATCGAGCGCCACTTGCACGCGTTTACGCTCCGCTAAAACGCGCGCAAGTTTTGATTTTTATTTGTTTTTTTATTTTAGGATTTCCAGATTTGACCGTCCTGAAATAAATTTACAATTTCTGTTGGTCCTGTAATTGGTATATCTAACTAGATATCGAGCGCCACTTGCACGCGTTTACGCTCTGCTAAAACGCGCGCAAGTTTTGATTTTTAGTTATTTTTTTATTTTAGGATCTCCAGATTTGACCGTCCTGAAATAAATTTACAATTTCTGTTGGTCCTGTAATTGGTATATCTAACTAGATATCGAGCGCGTTTTAGTGAAACGTAACGCGTTCGATATCTTCCACAATTTTCATTCATTTAAATTAATTACCAAACCAAGTCAAGTCAAGTTTTTACTCTGGTGCAACGCGATCCGAAATAGCCCATTGGTAATCCATAATTAGCAATGAATCCATTACTTCATTATCAAAATTAAAGGTATCTAACATTGATGGAAATCCATCTCCATCTAAAGCATACGAGGCATAATGTTCCATCATCATCGCTTTTAGTGCTTTACGCTGAGCAGTCGTTTTGGGGAAAGCTCCACGTTGATGACAATTAATACAATTGGTCTCAATTGGATGTGCGGCTGCCAACTCAATAAAAGGATTATATGCTACAGGCCACTCTTTTGGATTGCCTTGGTTCGGTTTCTTGTTCATACCATAGGTCGTTGCCATTAAATAACTATTAAAAGCCGTTGGATTATTTGGACTTGATACGCTGCTCCGCATATCATTATATTTGTTTGACTTGCTTCCCGCAGCTGTATTATCCCACCAAATCGATTGAAATGTCCAAGAAGGTTTTTCCTTCGTAATAATGTGCATCGCAACCATAACTACATAATCTCCCGCTTGAAACGGCTCTCCATATGCCCAATAAGCAGCTTGATTAATTAATGCTCTATCTACACAATCCATGTTGACCCATGTGGCTGAATCTATTTGATACCCATAAAACTCATCAATATTATGAACTTCCGGGTTGTCATACGTGATTTTTGGAATTTTCGTTCCATAACTTGCATCTGTATACACATCATATAAAAAATCTATAGATGGAATCGTAGTTCCTTTTTCAACGGCTGCAGTGGTTATAGCTACTCCCGTATTCCAAACTCTTTTTTCTTCAAACCCGGAGTAAACCACCTTTCCACCAATCGTGTCACAACCACTCGAACCATCGTAACAGTTTAAAGGGAAAATAGGCAAGGGTGTATATCCTGTTTGCTTTACAGGCCACAACATCGGTTTTAATACAAATGATTCTTCTGGAAACTCAGGAATCTCTCGCTTCGCCCAATCTGGTTCCGTATGATTCGTAATCCACTTATTGGCCAAATTTGAAAAATCATATAAGGCGTTGTCTCTAATATGTTTGTACGCAGGTTCATTATAAATTACCCCTCCAATTAACACGTCTCCATTATTTTGCAATTCACACCCATTTGCTGGAACTTTACAACCATACGCGGCAGATGAATCTAATCCCAATTCTTCACATACAAATCCAGGTACTCTATATCCTGGTGGTGTAATGTTGGCCTGCTCGGACATTCCTAATTTCTCATTGGCATCCAAAAATCCCATACGTTGAGCTGCGGTTCCCATTTGGTGTGCTTGCTGATTCAATGTTAGTTGAAGAGAATCTGGTGCAAATGCTTGTGTAGCCGTAGGCCAAGTTCTATATAACCAAACGTCATCCCCTGTCTTACTTTTTGCCATTCCCATTAAACCAGAAAACAGCTCCCATCCATGCTTACGCATTTTATGTCCTTCGCGCTTCGTCATCCAACTTTCCAAAGTATCCTCTGAAATCGGGTAGTTATCACTTGTTGGAAATGGGTTCATTGAAAAGTGATCCGCGCCACATGTCATACACCCTATTTCCAATGTATCACCAGTATTACTTCCTTCTCCACCTGCTCCTGTTTTGCCGGATGGACCACATTGAGTGAAAAACAAGGCAAAACATGAAAGTAAAAGAATCATTGAACCTTGGAAAAATCGCCTAAAACGATCATTTTTTGTTTGTTTTTGAATTTGAGTAAAACACTTCATAAGTAAATATGGATGAGTTAATAAATATTAGATTTATTTTAAAAGTTAAATCAAACAATTCCATTTTCTAAAAACAAATATTAACTACTATTTTTATATACTAAGAGATTAACAATGCATATGTAGCTATACTATAAAACAATACAGTGCATTATACATGATTAAATAAATGCTTCAATCCACAGGTCGAATACCACATTAATACGTATTTTTGTTAAGGAAAATTAACTAAATACTTCTTATCATATTTTATCTTATGAATACCTCCGATTATGAATATGACTATGTCGAATATTATGTTGGCATGGCTAAAATGGTTACGTACTGGCATGTAAAAGCATTAGGATTCAGCGTAGTCGCTTATTGCGGACCAGAAACAGGTGTCTTTGATAAAATATCTTTCTATCTCGTTAAGAATAAAATAAAATTGGTAATTACATCTGCATACCAAAACAGTTCTTATGATCTGCTTTCATTTGTAGATCGACACGGTAATGGGGTAAAACGCATTGCTATTAAGGTAGAGAATGTTGAGGCTTCTATGAATAGAGTTGCTGAAAGTGGAGCTATTCCAATTGAAAAAACGACTCAATTAAAAGATACAAATGGAGTTGTTCATTATGGAGCGGTGAAGTTATTTGATGACAACGAAGTTGCATTTGTTAATTTTGAAGAATATAATGGTGTATTTATGCCTGGTTATGAGCCTGCACCACAATTTTTAACACCCGACGGAGATTCATTTTTGGAAGCAACGGATCACATGGCACATGCCTTGCGTGAAAATGAAAGTGAATACTGGACCGGATACATCAACAATCTTTTTGGAAGTACTGTAATTCAGGAATTTAAAAAGGGTCAAATTTCAAGTGGAAAAGCCGGACTTACTCTTAAAGTGCTTCAGTCAGAGCATAATTCCATCACGAACGTACTTGTGGAACCAGATAACCAGGCCAATAAATCTCAAGTTCAGGAATATTTAGATGAATCTATGGGTACAGGAGTTCAGCATATAGCCTACTCTACAAACGACATTGTCTCTACGGTTCAGTTTTTAAGGAAAAATGGAGTTGAATTTAATTCATATCCCGACACCTATTATGAACTAATGGGTGAAAAAATCAAACAATCTGGGCGAAACATCGATGTGGAAGAACTCAAAAAACACGGAATTCTGTGTGATTTTGAAGACGGTGCTTACTTACTTCAAATATTTACAAAACCAATCGGAGATCGTCCTACCTTTTTTTACGAAATCGTTCAACGCGTTGACGACTATAAAGGATTTGGTCTTGGCAATGTGAGTACGTTATTCAAATCGGTGGAAATTGAACAAGAAAAGCGAACCAAAGGATAATCAAGTGAAATCAAAGATTATAGTTCATGGTGGCGCATGGGATATTCCTGCTAAATATCATGAAGTGCATATAAAGGGTGTCTCCGCTGCTTCGAAAAGAGGTGCCGAATTGCTTAACTCAGGTGTGAATGCGATTGACGCCTGCATAGAAGCCGTTAAGATCCTAGAGAATGATCCTACCTTCGATGCTGGTAAAGGAGCTTTTTTAAATCATAAGGGAGAAGTTGAATTGGATGCCATCATAATGGATGGGACTGACTTAAGCATTGGATCCGTTGCCTGTGTTCAAAACATTCAAAATCCAATCGAACTTGCCAATTTAATTCGACTTCAATCCGACCATTGTATGTTGGTAGGTCAAGGTGCTCAGGAATTTGCTCAATCCAATGGTATCCCATTGGTAAAAACGGAAGAGTTGTTGGTTGGACGCGAATTAGAACGATATAATACATTAGTAAAGCAAGGTACAGTCCAAGCCCGATCCTTCTTTGATTTCCCTCAGGAGAAACCCTCTAAAATGGGTACTGTTGGTGCTGTAGCTATTGATCAAAAAGGTAGAATTGCCTGCGCGACTTCCACAGGTGGAACCCCCAATAAATTAGCAGGACGTGTCGGTGACTCTCCTCTTCCGGGTGCTGGAGCCTATGCCAACGAATTTGGCGGAATTTCTTGTACAGGTTACGGCGAATCCATTATGAAAGTCTTGCTTGCCAAAAGCGTATTAGATTATGTTGAAATGGGGTTGGATCTTACTGCAGCAAGTAAAAAATCCATTCAAAGATTGGAGGAAAAAGCAAATGGTTTGGCCGGTGTAATTTGCATTGATTTAAACGGAAAAGTTCATTACGAATACAATACGCCTTTCATGGCACGAGCAATCGCAGATGAATCAGGCTTAATTCATGCGGCTGTATAACAATACGCTTTCTTAATATTTTAAGGACAAGATCTATACACAATCACATGTTTAGCACATATAAATTCAATTGTTCCTTAGAATCTGATGGAGTAAATTCCTCCTTAAAGTCAAAACCCAGTCGCTTCAATAAAAATTGAGATCGATCATTAACCAGAGAGGTCTGAGCATAAATCTTCTTAAATCTATTGTGCATTTTAATATCGTTTAGCACCGATAACGAAGATTCTTCAGCCAAGCCCATCCCTTCATATGGAGGCAACAAAGCAAATCCCAAATCAGGGAAATCTAAATAGGATCTTTTTACCAAACCACATATTCCAATACTTGCTTTTGCATCCTTTAATACTACTTTCAACAAGCCGTATCCAAATTCTTCATAGCGCTTTTCAAATGAATTTTTCACAAATTGTTGTGCATCTTCTAAGCTATGAATTTCACGATCTCCAATGTATTTCAACCAACCTGGAGAATTGGCCAACTCCATCATAAAGGCAGCATCCTCATGTACTACCGGAGACAAAATTAAACGATCACTTTCTAAGTTCAACATCTCTTCAAATATACTAAACTTCTGAAGTTCATCGTTTTCTATTTATAAGAAAGGAATTGAAACGCCACTTTATAAACAACATTAATAGTATTTATTAGTTATGAAAAAAATCGCATTTGTCTTTTTAGTAAGACTGTATTCTTTAGCTGAAGTAAGCGAAGTATCTTCTTCCGTTCAAGCACAGCAATTAAATCTTTTAGAAGCCCAATCTGAAGACGGAACGGCGCTATGGGAACGAACTTTACATCAAAAGAGTACCCAAACGGAAATGTTCTTATTCGGAAGTAAAAGTAAAATTTCCATTGGTGAGACTAAGTTTACATCATCAGGTGAATTTGACTTTAAAAATGGTGCTCTCAAGATCTCCAATGGAATCCCACGTTCCGGTACACTCACCTTTAATTACACTAATTTCAAAATTAACACCGATCGGGCAAAAAAATCAGATGATGTGCTTGTTGCAGACCCAATTTCACCTATGGTTTTAAAGATCATATCCATTGAAACACTTGAAAATCAGCATTTTGCTACTTGTAAACTCACTGTTAAAGGAACGACCAAATTGTACATCATTCCTATTTCTTTTGAGAAGGAATCAACCAATAGATATCGTTTGAAAGCTCGTTTTGTAATCCAAACATTGGACTTTCCAATTCGAAGAGCATCAGATAAAAGTGAGGTTGTAAAAGACGAGATTGAAGTTGATTTAAATGTTTCATTCCACTAAGAAACTACTCAAACCAAGTCAATCAATTCAAATAACTAGAATATTTTACCAGGATTTAGGATGCCGTTTGGGTCAAATACATTTTTAATTTGACGCATTAGTTCCAGGGATTCTGCGGGTACCGTAATGGGCATAAATTGCTTTTGCAAATAACCTATTCCATGTTCACCGGATAAACTTCCTCCCAAACGGTTTACTAATTCAAATAATTGGGCAACGCCCTCTTGCACGGTGGTTTGCCATTGTGCATTGGACAACGATTCTTTTAAAATCTGAATGTGTAGATTGCCATTTCCTATATGTCCAAAAACGGCGGTTCTAAAGCCATATTGAACCTCGATTTGTTGCATTCCTTCAAACAGGTCTCCAAGTTTTGAAACCGGGACTACCGTGTCTATATCTTTAAAAACAGAATACGAGATGATACTTTCTCCTACTTTTTTTCGATAAAACCACAAGTGTTCCTTCTCATTTGGGCTTTGCGCGATCATCGCTTCCCCACCCATCAAGTTTTCCAATAGATCCGATGCTTTTGCTGCTCGATCCATCATTAACGCTTCGCTCTCTCCTTCCAATTCCATCCATAAATACGCAACCGTTTGATCGTTATGATTTGTCCAGCGATTATATTTATGAACCACTTCCAAGGAACGTGCATCCACAAATTCCAAACTGGTTGGGTTCAATCCAGCTTGGGCGATTTTACCAACGGCGTCAAATACATTATCTATTTTCCTAAACGGAAATAATAGTAGCACCTCATGTTTTGGTGGATCCACCAATCGAAATACAATTTTGGTAATGATTCCCAGCGTCCCCTCACTTCCACAAATCAACTTAGATAAATCATATCCGGTGGCATTTTTGGTTACATTTTTCCCTGTCCAAATGATTTCACCTGAAGGCAAGACCACTTCCATATTTAACACATAATCGCTCGTAACTCCATATCTTAATGAACGAGGTCCACCAGAAGATTCGGCTAAATTCCCACCTAAAAAACAAGATCCTTTGCTTCCTGGATCAGGAGGAAAAAACATTCCGTTCGCCTCGACTGCTTCTTGAAAAACTTGCGTTATCACACCCGATTCTACCGTAGCGCAGCGATTGATTAAATCTATAGATTCAATTTTATTCAGACGTTCCAGAGACAAAACCACTCCTCCATGGATGGCTAACGCACCACCGCTCACACCGGTGCCTCCACCTCTTGGCGTAACTGGAATTTGATGTGTATTTGCTAGTTTTATTATTTGTGAAATTTCCTCCGCATTAGCTGGTTTTACCAATAATTCTGGTAAAAACTCAAAATCTTCCGTATGATCTTTCGCAACGATTTTAAGCTGTTCGCTGGAATCAAACACCCTTTGCCTCGACACTATGTCGATGATTTTATTCTTAAATTCTTCGGTAACCTTTTGAAATTGCAAATCAATAAAATTAAGAATCCAAATTACATTATTTATGGGAAGATAGGCTAGATTTTAATAGAAGTAATTCTATTGAAACGCATACTTCAACGTATACACCAATTTCTTATCTCGATAAATCGCTTTCAACAATCCATTTTTGTAATATTTATACGTCATGTTATATCGTTTTTCATTAGTGTATTCCGGTGTAGACGCGATATAATAATAGTATTCATGCACTTCTTGTTCGATAAGTTGTCCTCGTTTATTTCGATGATCTTTTGTAGAAAAATTATAGCCACTTGCTCCTTTATGGGCAAATTTTTGCTTTCGTTGATAAGCTTCATCTAGGGCTCTTTCTCGTTGAAGCCATTTAGGTGTGCGGTCTTCTCGTCGAACAATATTTCCAAAAAGTTCGAAGTGGATATACATATAATCCTGACGCGGATGATCGTATAAATGTGCCACCGTTGAATCTACAAATTTTACAGTTCGAGATTGCTCAACTTTAAACGTATCCGAACTTAAGGATTCTCGAATATGCTCAATAATCAACGTATCCTTACTCTTACCTCTACTATTGGTATATAGATATCGAATCTGAAAATGAAGGTTCCCTTCGTAATTAAATCGCTCCAATTTCACTTTCCTGTTTTGCTCATTAAAGCTCCACTGCTTTTTTGGATGTTTCCATTTTCTCGGATAAATGCCCATTTTACGCACATGATTCAAAGAACACAAAACATTAATATATTGGTTATGATCCGGCAAAAGTTCAATAGGGGTTTCAAACCTTCGATCTTTTGATAATTGCGCTTTACATTCTATCGGACAAGCCAAATGAAAGATCAATCCAAATCCAACGATAAGCATTATTATATATCCTTTAACTCTCATTTCTATTGATTTGAATTAACGTTTCAAGAGTCATTTTATTTGAATAACCCATGCGTTATTCGCCTGAATTTTATGAGTACATAGAAATAAACAAGTTCACTTATGTTTTCAGTAAGATGGCCTCAATAAGATCCGAATTGGACCTTATATTTACACTGTTCAACATATCCTGGTGATCTCCTTTTCCTTGATATTGTACGAAAGTTCCATTCGTTACCTCTGCCCACAATTCTTTTCGTTTATTCCCTTCTTCCCACTCTTGTGTCGACCGAATCATGTGAATATTTGCCTCGACAGATTCCTGGTCCATCGACAAGCTGATATGTTGTTGATACTTTTCAACAATAGCCCGTACTCGATCCCGCTCCTTTTTGGTCTTCAATAACTGATGCGAACTATGTCCTTCTTCTTCACTCACAAATCGATGTACATTCTCTTTTATTCGTTCCTCCGTCATCGAATGAGCAACCAATTCTCTCGCCCCATCCAACATAATAATATCTGAGATCTTTAGTCCTTGTTTTTCTGCTTCCAGAACTACATGATAAGCCAAATTTCCTCCACCTGAATGTCCTGCAAATACAATTCGACGACCATTACTTATCGCTCTTATCTTATCCACATAAATTTGCATTCGGTTTTCATCTTCTAGAAAATTCACTCCATATATATCATGAACGGACAAGTTGGATGCCAAATCCTGATAAACCAGTGAAAATCCAATTGCAGGTGGAAACAAAAACAAACAGGCATCTTTCGAAGCGTCGGTCACATTTAATTCAAATACAGGATTCGTAATAATGGTTTCTAAACCGGTCATTAACCCATCTTCAGTCGGAATATTTTGGTCACTGGTGCTTCCTTCATCCAGGCACTTTTCAGATAAGTCCATTAACGCGGTCCGAAAATGTTGAATCATGGAGTTCATTTCCTTTGTTTCATATCGATTTGAATCAAATGATATTGAGGCTTGAAGGCGATTATTGACCACAATCAAACTCACATTCCATTCAAATTCGGATCTGTTTTCCGGAGCAATAGCCGCTCCACCATATAATCCAGAAATACCGATTCCGGTTCGACCTGTTTTTTGATTTGAATCCTCCTTCGCTTTAGATCCTTGACCAATTTGCCCCAGATAGTTAAATAAGATACCCGGTTGTTCATGTTTGGGTAAATCGGTTTCTAAGGATGCTATTGTCAGATATTTTAATACGCCATAACCAATTCCTTTTTGCGGAATCGAATGAAGAAAATTTCGATTGAACCTAAGATTCTCCATCGAATCTCCTCGCGTTGATTCAATTCGAATAGGAAACATGGATGTAAACCAGCCTACCGTTCTCGAAATCTCAATTTGATCTGAAATATGTTCCCTTCCATGTCCTTCCAACATGATAGAAATGGATTCATATTTGGGCCATTGATGCTTGATTCCCATTCCAAATGCGCTCAAGAGTACATCGTTGATCTCGATGCCAGGAGCATGAGCAATCCCCTTGAGAACCTCGGAAGTTTCTTGTTCGTTCAAGGCAAAGGTCTGTTTCACCACTATCGGTTTGGCATGCTCGCCCTCTTTTCGACCTGGCAGCTTAGGTTCAATTCCTTCCACGCTTTTGGTCCAAAAAGGGATTTCCTTTTTCAATTCCGGCGAAGTTGCAAAATCATTCAATCCTTCAGACCAACGCTTAAAAGAATGTGTCTTTGCTTGAAATTCAATCGCTTCTCCTTTAGACATTTGACCAAATACATCTTTAATATCCTCTAAAATAATCCTCCAAGAAACTGCATCAATTAACAAATGATGTGCCACCATCAATAAATAATCTCGTCGGTCCATTCGATACCAAACAACCTTAAACAACGATCCTCCAAACAATTCAAATTGACTTTGTGCTTCATCCGCATGCGCTTGCATTGCCAGAATTGCTTTTTCTGGGTGAAGTGAGGCAAAATCGTTACACTTAATTTCCTCCAATTCGAATTCTTCAATGGAACGATATTTTTGAAGTATTCCTTCGTCTTTATTCACAAAAACCAAACGAAGTGCATCATGATGTTCTATTAACTTTGAAAATACCGTATTCAACAATCCCCCGTCCAAAGGCTGATCACTTTTCAGCATTATCGACTGATTAAAATGATGTGGAACGCGATGATTCTGTTCAAAAAATCGTCGTTGTATCGGAGTTAAAGGCACTTCTCCTGTTGCGGGTTCCTGCGGTATATTTAATATAGTTCGTTTTATATGTGGAGCCAACTTCCGTATCGTTTGATATTGGTACAGCTGACTTAATTCCAATTTCAATTGCTCTTTCAACAATAAAGCACTCAATTGAATGGCTTTAATAGAATCTCCTCCTGACGCAAAAAAACCATCATTCACTCCTATTGAAATCGTACCCAATACTTGTTGCCAATATTTAAGCAATAGCTCCTCCATTATTGTCGATGCTGATTCAAAGTCCTTCGAGGCTTCTTTGAAATCAGGCATCGGCAGACGTTTTCGATTTACCTTACCGCTTTGGTTTAATGGAATTTCTTCTAATTCCACAAAAACAGAAGGAATCATATAATCAGGGAGTTCTGAAGTCAATCGATTTGAAATCGCTTCCGAATCCATGGAATCTTTCGTTACAACATACGCACATAAATAGGCATTTCCCTGATCATCTTCCCAATCAACTACCGCCGACTGGACTACATTTTCGTTGCTTGCCAAAGCAGATTCAATATCTCCAAGTTCAATTCTAAATCCACGAATTTTTACTTGAAAATCCATTCTCCCTAAAAACTCTAAATTACCTGAATGATTCCATCGCGCTAAATCACCGGTTTTATACATTCTTTCATCCGACAATTCAGGAATTTGAACAAATTTCTCTTTGGTCAATTCGGGCAAATTCAAATATCCTCTAGAAACATTTTTTCCTGCAATATACAATTCACCAAGCACACCAATTGGTTGCTGCTTTCCATTCTCATTCAATATAAATACTTGCTGATTCACCATCGGACGCCCAATCGAAACGGAAGCCGATTGAATCGTTTTATCCACCACATCCCCCTCTTCTACCGAGATTTGAAATAATGTAGAATCAACACAACACTCCGTTGGTCCATAAATATTGGTCACTTTTGGAATACCTGCTTTCGTATTGCTCGATTTTTGAAATAACTGTTTGATTACCGCAGATGATAAGGCCTCTCCTCCTATAATATACTTTTGCACATTATAATCCTTTGGATAGTCTACAATATCGGAACTAATCAAATGTAAAAAGGAAGGCGTACCATCTGTCAAATGAATGTTTTCATCTGTATAATATTGCACCAAACTTGCAGGGTTTTCTTTGCGTTCTGTACCTACGATATGCAACGCATGTCCTTGGAGCAACGCCCCAAAAATTTGTTGAACAGAAGCGTCAAAAATATAGGATGCAATAAGCGCAATATTCGAATTCGTTGGAACCTCAGAATACACTGCTTCTTTTAAGCCGGCAACAAGATTTAGGACATTACCATGTTCCACTAATACTCCCTTTGGATTTCCTGTAGAACCGGATGTATAAATAACATAAGCCAGATTGGAAGAAGCAATAGCAATCGATTCAAATGAAAGATTTGATTGCTGTTTGGCCAAATTTGTAATGTCAAAAAGTAAGCCATCTGAAACTTCAGGACGTAAATTTTCACCTTGATATAAAAGTAGTTTTGCACCGCTATCCTCCAACATAAAGGATTTTCGTTTTTCCGGGAACGACGGATCAATTGGTACGTATGCCGCTCCTGCCTTAAGTATCGCTAATATCCCTACAATCATCCATTCATTTCGCTCCAAATGCAATGCCACACGATCTTCTAACTGTACACCTTTTTCAACCAACATACCAGCAACTGCATTGGAACGCGCATCCAGTTCTTGATAAGAGAGCTTAGTCGATTCAAACTGCACTGCGGTCTGATCCGCATTTAAACGTACTTGTTCTTCAAACGATGCTACCAAATTCGGTGAATCAGTCAATGCTAATTTCGTATTATTCACCTCTTGGAATAGTGACTTATCTGATTCTTTCAATAATGAAATATCCTTCAGATCTATTTCAGGGCTCTCAACCAATTGTTTTAAGACCAAAACAAAAGAAGCCTTAAACGCTTCCATAGTGGGAGCAGAATACAAGGACGTAGAATAGAAAAAGGTCAACGCAATTCCTGCCTGAAATTCGGCCGCATCCAACATCAAATCAAACTTGGTCGTTTCATTTTCAATTGGGTTCAATTTCGCTTGCAACCCGGGCTTTGAACCTTGACTTCTCTCCTTTTCTTCGCTAGAAGACGCTTTTTCTTTTGTTTGAAAAGAGAACATCGCATCAAACAATGGATTTCGACTTGCATCCCTCGGGATATCCAATTTTTCAATCAATTCTTCAAATGGGAAATCCTGATTGTCCAGCGCTTCTAATGTGTTTTCAGATACTTCCTTTATATACTCATTTCCTGTTTTTCCGTGAGATGGATAATTACGCAACGCCAGCGTATTTACAAACATTCCGATAATATCCTGTAAATCCGCATGTGGCCTTCCAGCAATCGGTGTCCCAATAATTACATCTTGTTGATTTGAGTATTTTGAAAGTAAAATCGAATACGCTGAAAGCAAAACCATATAAGGCGTAGCCTCCAATTTCAAGGACAATACACGAATTTGATCCGTCAATTCTTGATCTATAAACGTCCGAATTGAAGCTCCGCTAAACCGTTGAATTTGTGGCCTTGGGAAGTCAATTGGGACATTTAAAATTGGCAATTCTCCTTTGAATTGATCCAACCAAAATGCCTCTTGGTTTTGAATTTCTTTGCCTTCAAAGCGTTTATTTTGCCAATCTGCAAAGTCTTTGTACTGCAATCGGAGTGGTTCCAGCTTTTCATTATGATATAAACGCAGGAACTCTTTGGAAAGCAATCCCATTGACACTCCGTCCGTAATAATGTGATGCATATCCAATGCTAGGACATGTTTTTTCGCATTCACTTGATATAAATTCACACGTAATAATGGTGCTTTTGATAAATCAAATGGTTGGACCAACTTTTTTAAATGAGTATTTAGAGTTTCTTCTGTTACTGAAACAATGTTAAGTTCAAATGGAATTTCTCGAATAACTTTTTGCTTTGGAAATCCTTCAATTAAATGAAATTCTGTTCGTAAACTTTCGTGTCGGTTTATGAGTTGCTGAAACGATGCCCTTAATTGTGTCAAATCTGTTTCCCCTTCCAGCTGCAACACCATCGGCATATTATACTGGGTTTGTCCGGTTCCAAATCGATTTAAAACATATACCCGTTTTTGAGCAGGCGATAAATCATAATATTCTTGTTCTTCAATTGATTGGATCGAATGAAATTCGTTCGCACTTTGTTGATCTACAAATTTCCCTAATTGATGGATCGTAGGAAATTTAAAGATCGAACGTAACGAAACGGTTTTACCTATTTTCTTATGTATCAATGCTGCCATCTTCGCTGCACTTAGCGAATGTCCTCCCATTTCAAAGAAATCTGCATGTACATGGATTTTCTCCATTTTGAGGATTTCTTTCCAAATTTGATCCAACTCCAACTCCGTAGCAGTTTTCGCCTCCACAAAATCCAACGTTTCATCTATTTTCCTAGGATCCGGCAACGCCTTAAAATCTGTTTTCCCATTAGTAGTTAAAGGAATTTCGTCTAATTCCATAAAATGAGCCGGAACCATATAAGCGGGTAATTGATTTCGAACATGTTGTTTTAATTCAACAAGATCGATCGCATCGTCTATATTGTTTTTAGTAAAATAAGCGCCAATCACATCGGTAGAAATCAAATGAACTATGCAGGAAGCAATCCCTTCAAATGCCTTGATGCATTCCTGAATTTCACCGGGCTCTACTCTATAACCACGCACTTTTATTTGTGCATCGATTCGACCTTTGAACTCAATATTTCCGTCAAAATTTAACACAGCAAGGTCACCCGTTTTATATAATTTACCTTCCACAAAAGGATGATCCACAAAGCGTAAATTGGTCATTCCCGTTTTACCAAGATATCCACGAGCGACCCCTTTTCCTGCAATGCACAATTCACCAACCACACCTTTCGGTTGAATGGTCTCGTTCTCCCTTAATATTAACAATTGAGTATTGGCCAATGGCTTACCTATGACCGGATTCAATTGATATTGATCAAACGTTGTATTATCAATGAAATGATAAATACTCCCGATTGTCGTCTCCGTTGGTCCATAGTGATTCATCAATTGAATTGATGGATTTTGATCAATAATTTGCTTTACATCATCCAATCGGATTTCTTCACCTCCAATCATAATAAAACGAAGACAAGCAGACAACCCGTTCAAATTAAATGCATCGTGCTGTACTATAGAGCTTAGATAGGATGGTGTGACCTTGATATAGGATATTTGATTTGCGTCTATATAATTCAGCATACCGACCGCATCCAACATTAAATCAGTACTTGTAATGTGGAATGTATTCCCATTAAGTAAGGCTCCAAAAATATTGGTAAACGAGCCATCAAAGCCAAATGAATGTAGTAAAATTGTTTGATCTTCTGCTTTTAGATCAATCTCCTGGGTAAACCAAGAAATATAATTCATCAAATTACAATGTTCTACTGCTACGCCTTTTGGTTCCCCCGTTGAGCCCGATGTGTAAATCACGTAAGCTAACCTCGAATCTGCAATATCTAAATTCGGATTAAGAATCGACTCCTCCAAAAAAGCCTCTTGTTCATCCAATAAAATGACTTTGAATTTAGCCGATTTGGATTCTTGTTCTGTTAACAAGTGCGATTTACTTACTATGCATGAAGATCCAGAATCTTGTAATAGAAATGTACGTCGTTCTATTGGAATTTCCGGATCAATAGGCAAGAAAGCTTTTCCTGCTTTTAAAATTCCTAATATTCCCACAAGCATGTCGATACTACGATCCATCACCAATCCGACCACTTCCTCCTGCTCAACCCCTTCAATTTCTTCTCCTATTAAGAGATTCGCCAATCTATTAGCCTTTTCATTCAGTTCCTTATATGTCACCGATTCTTCTCCGCATATAACAGCCTTTTTAATTCCATGGAGACGTACTTGTTTTTCGAATATTGACTGAATATTGCGCTCTTCCTCATTTTCTTTTAGATCACCACATGTAAGATCAGCAACAATCTCTTCCATTACATCTGACGTACTTATTTCCCATAATGAAAGGGGCATTTCCAACCCAATGATCAATTGCGGAATCAATGTATTAAAATGCTTTTCAATTTGTTGGATCCGTTCGGGCAGGAAAAGATCAGTATTGTACACAATCGTTAATCCCACAGAAGTTCCCTGATCAGAAAAACTGAAGGTCAAATCAAACTTACTGCTTACAGAACCTGAACCAAACGGTGTAAATTGAATCTCTCCTACCGCATCTTGTAAATCGCGATTGTCGTCCATATTCATGTCACTCATCGTGATCATGATATCATAAATTGGATTCCTACTTAGATCCCGATCTACTTCTAGCTCATCTACTAATCGGTCATAGGGATATTGTTGATGATCAAATGCTTCAATTGTAGTCTTTTTTACTTTTTCCAAAACATCCAAAAATGTCTCTTCTAGTTCAAATTGATCTCTTAAAACCAATGCATTCACATAAAACCCAATTTGAGTTTCCAAATCAGCATGACTTCTTCCGGCAACCGAAGTCCCCACAATTATGTCACTTTGCCCGGTATACATTTGAAGCAATACCTTGGTGCAAGCTTGCATAAGAATGAACATACTTACGTTATGTTCCTTACTTAATTCTCGTAGCATCTCCGACACCTCCGGATCAAACTGCATTCGATGTTCTGCTCCGTTCTGTGTTCGAACTTCAGGGCGTTTAAAATCCGATGGAAATTGTACTACTTCTAACGTTCCCGACAATTTATCATGCCAATATGATTTATGATTGTCTACTTCTTCAGAATCCAATATTGCATTCTGCCACGCAGCAAAATCTTTATATTGAATTCGTATTTCATTTAGCGGGCTATCCAAGTCTTTGGAATAAGAACGATATAATTGCATCGTTTCCTTGAATAAAACCTGCATGGACCATCCATCCGAAATGATATGGTGCATATTTCCGAAAAACAGCAATTCATCAGGTTCCGTTTGAGCCAGACCCGCCTTAAATAATGGGCCATTCTCTAAATCAAAAATACTCGAGCATTCTTGAGCAATCCATTCTTCTGCCTTCTGCTTCCCGTCTTTCTCTTCTGAAAAGTCCTTAAATTGCACTACAAATTCAGAATCCACCGGTGCAATATGCTGCATAGGCGTTCCATCCACTATCACAAATGTAGTACGCAACACTTCATGCCTTCGCACCATCGCTTTTAACGAACGAATAAATGAGTCAACCCGTAATGCTCCCTGAATTTTCAGAGCAATAGGCATGTTATATGCTTGACTTTCAGGGTTCAACTGATTAATAACCCAAAGTCTACGTTGCGCATGCGACAATTCATAATAATCTTGTTTGCCTAAGCTTTGAATATGCGCAAACGAGTTTTTCGTTCTGGTTTCTATTATTTGAGCCAATTCACGGATAGTTGGATGGGAAAAGACATCGCTCATTCCTACTTCCGCTTGTAAATCTTTTCCTATTCTAGAAATGATTCGTGTAGCTTTCAAACTTTGTCCTCCAATATCAAAGAAATTATCCAGCGCACTCACTTTCTCTAAGCCAAGGATTTCCATCCAATAGGAGGCTAATTGGGTTTCTATTTCACCTTCCGGCTCTACAAAAACAGCTTCCTCCCTTGCTTGTTTTTCTGGATCTGGCAATGCCTTTGAATCTACTTTTCCATGCGCGGTAAGTGGTATTTGGTCCAGTAATGTAATAAATGCCGGAACCATATAATCCGGGATTTTCTTACTCAATTGTCCTTTTAAATCCGTTAAATCTAAATCTCGACCGGAATCCTCCTCTTGAACTACATAGCCACTTAAATATTTACTCCCATCATGATCTATGCGATCAACAACAACGGCTTCTTTAATCTGATCGCTGCTCAACAGCGCATTTTCAATTTCACCTAATTCGATTCTAAATCCTCGAATTTTCACCTGGTAATCCTTACGCCCCAGAAATTCGATGGTGCCATCTGGAAGCCAACGTCCCAAATCACCAGATCGATACATTTTTTGATTTTCGACAAATGGATTGTCTACAAAAACAGCGGTAGTTAATTCAAGTTTATTTAAATATCCATTCGCGACCGCATCTCCTCCAATACAAATTTCTCCTGCGATTCCAGTAGGTTGCAGCTGATTTAATTCATTAAGAATGTACACAGTCGTATTGTCAATCGGTTTTCCAATTGGAATAGTCTTTAAATCATCCGACAATATGTTTACGGGATGATATGTGGCATATGCCCCACCCTCTGTAGGTCCATATAAATTGATCAGCACATTTGGTCCCACTACCTCCAATGCCTTTTCAATATGCGTAAAAGAAGCTTTATCTCCCCCAAAAGAAATTTTTCGAATTCCCTTTAGCACCTCTATTTCTGTGTCTATGATGGCATTTAATAATGCTGTTGGCAAGAATAAAATGGAAATTGATTCTTCTTGAATCACCTTCATTAAACGACTTAGATCCAGTAAATCATTCTTCGCTATCAAAGCCAATCGGGCTCCGTTTAATAATGGTCCAAAAATATTAAATACGGATCCATCAAATGCATAATTGGCCGTTTGTAAAACCACATCGCTCGGCTTAAGCGAGATGTACGTTGAATCCACCAACAAACGCGCTACCGTGGAATGATTGACCATCACTCCTTTTGGTTTTCCCGTTGATCCAGATGTATAAATGATATACGCTAAATCGGTTCCTTTACTAACAATGCTTGGATTGGTCCTTGACTCTTCCAATCCATCTAATTCCAGATCAACTGTAAACAATGGAATATTGTATTCGATCAAATCAAACATCCGTTCGGAATGCGTAATCAGAACTTTTGACGAAATATCCTCAATCATATACCGAATCCGTTGTTCTGGATAATTTGGATCAATCGGCACATAACACCCTCCGGATTTCAAAATTCCTACAATCGCCACGATCATTTCAATCGAACTATCCAAGACTACTCCAATAGGATCATTGGCTTCGACCTCCACATTGTTGATCAAATGATGGGCCAGTTGATTTGATTTTTCATTCAA
Source organism: Cytophagales bacterium (assembly GCA_965277185.1). Classification (GTDB taxonomy): domain Bacteria; phylum Bacteroidota; class Bacteroidia; order Cytophagales; family JAHDFW01; genus JAHDFW01. The sequence continues at coordinate 296,263 of CBDICC010000027.1, forward strand.
CGCCTGATACGAAATGGAATCTGATCCTAAATTAACTGCTATTGCTTCCGGACTTTCCTGCGCATGTGCCTCAATATGAGAATGAAGCGTACTATTCCGATCATACGAAGTCTCCGTTGCATTGATTTCATTTATAAAATAATCCAAGGACGGATCATTTTCTGACAGCAATTGAATTTCTGACAATTTCAACACTGGATTCGATGCTACCTGAGCCGCTATTTCTTCAAAGTGCTTTAAGAATTGAACAAAAGTGTGTTCTTTATAAATGGTAGTGCTGTACGTCAATGTTCCTCGAATCCCATCCGATGCACGTGATGCTTCAATATTAAAATCAAATTTTGAAATTGGATTTGAGATCGCCGAAGATTGAAAAGTTAACGATCGCATTACCTCATCCCCCTCATCCAAATTTTGCCAAGTGATACTTGTATCAAAAAGTGGGTTTCGTCCTATTTCCCGTGGAACATCTAACCATTCAACCAAATCATCATATTGAAGATCTTGATTCGCTAGCGCATCCATCGTGCTTTGACGAACCGCTGAGACAAACTCTTCAAACCCTTGTTCAGAAGTTGGCTTATTTCTCAGTGCCAACATATTGACAAACATTCCTACAATACCATGTAAATCCGGGTGATTTCGTCCTGCAAGTGCAGATCCAATTACCAGATCTTCCTGTCCTGTATATTTTGAGAGGACCACATTATATAAGGCCAAAACGACAACAAAAAGAGTTGTATCATTTTTTTTGGCAATTGCTTCTAATTTTTCCGAGGTTAATAAATCAATGTGGAAATTTAAGTTTGCACCGTCAAATCGTTTAATGGATGGTCTTGGGTAATCTGCGGGAAAGTTGAGAATTGGAATCTCTCCTTCAAATTGCTTCAACCAATAATTTTTCTGTTGAATCTGTGCGTCTGATTCCAAAAATGTTTCTTGCCAAACTGCATAGTCTTTATATTGAAGCGCCAATGGGTCCAACAATTTCCCTTCATACACTTTAATGAAATCATCCATCAATATGCGCAATGAAACTCCATCCGCAATAATATGATGTACATCCAACATAAATAAATGCTGATCTTTGGCACCAGAAATCTTAATAATACGTGCTCGAATTAAGGGAGCTTCTCCTAAATCAAAACGTTTTACAAATTTGCTGGCAATTTCATCTGCTTCAACCTTCGTTTTCTCATCTACGTCTAACGAAAATTCCACTTCCGAAGCGGGCAATACCTGTGTCCGAAGTGCATCATCTATCATTGCAAAACGTGTACGTAATGCTTCATGACGTTCAATGACATGTTGAAACGCTTTTTCAAAACTTTCAATATTCAACGCACCTTTAATCGTTGCGATATAGGGTAAGTTATATGTTGTTTCTACTCCTTCGAACTGATTCAGAATATACATTCTTCGTTGTGCAGGAGACAATGGATAACTTTCTTGATCTGCTACCGATACTATATTTTGATAGGCAAACTCTTCCGCTCCATCGATGAAAGCAGCCATTTCTTCCAAATTATTCAGTTCAAACAATTTTGCCAATGAAAGGTCTGCCTTGAGTTCTTTTTGAATTTTAGAAATAAGCACGGTCGCCTTAAGCGAATGTCCACCTAATTCAAAGAAGTTATGAGTTTTACCAATTTCTGGAACACGTAAAATTCCTGACCAAATCGCGGCAAGCTTTATCTCCGTTTCCGTTTCAGGAACTACATATTGTACGGTCGAGGTAAATTTTCCTTCTATCGAACGTAGTGCCTTCCGGTCCGTTTTTCCATTTGGTGTTCGCGGAAATTCTTCCAGAAACACAAAAGAAGATGGAATCATATAGGCTGGAAGATGAAGTTTTAGTTCTTGTTGTACTTCTTCTTCTGAAATCGATCCGGACTCAGACAAGACCAAATACGCGCATAGTATTTTCTCTTCGGATGCACTTTGCACATCCAATACTACTACTTCTTGAACGGAAGAAAGGGCTGTAATGCGTGCTTCAATTTCTCCTAACTCAATTCTGAAACCTCTTATTTTCACCTGATCATCCAAGCGTCCCATATATTCTAGGTCGCCATCGGTTCTCCATCTAGCCAAATCTCCAGTTCGATACAATCGACCTTTACCAAATGGATTTTCTAGAAATCGTTCGGAGGTTAATTCAGGCTTATGTAAATATCCCATGGCTACTCCCGCTCCTGCTAGGCACAACTCCCCTGCTGTTCCAGCTAATACAACTTGTTGATTTTCATCTAAGATGAACGCTTGCGTATGATCAATTGGTTGGCCAATCGTATTGACTTCCGTAAACTCTTTAAAATGAACAAACGTACTATAAGTCGTATCCTCGGATGGTCCATACAAATTTCGAACCTCGATTCTTGAATAATCTAACGCTTTTTTAACTGGAATAGGAATTGGTTCTCCTGCCATATTTATGGCATTTACATTGGACCAATCTACCTCCAGTTCCTGTAATTCCTGAATCACAGATGGGACCGTATTAATCAAAATATTTTGATCCACATTTAGGTATTTTTTAATCTCTAATCCGGACTGCAAAAGTCTTAATTGTTTACCCGATTGAAGTGTATAAAAAAGCTCAAATATCGATAAGTCAAATGAGTAAGATGTGCTAGCAAAAACGGTTTCAAAATCCGTATGTTGAAATTCTTTGTTTGCCCATTGGACAAATGAAGTCATATTACCATGTGAAATAGCTACTCCTTTTGGCTTTCCGGTGGAACCGGAGGTATAGATTACGTAGGCCAAATCGGATGATTCATTCGAGCATATATATTTGCTGTTTTCAGTATTTAAGTCCAATTCTCCAATCTGAATTAATTCAGGTAATTCGTTCGAAGATTCATCGAAAATAAAACTTGTTCCATCTGTCAAAATCAAATTTGACTTTGAATCCGCTAGCATATATTCGATCCGATCTTTTGGATATGTTGGATCAATCGGTAAATAGGCCGCTCCAGATTTAAGAATACCTAACAACGTCGCTATCATTTCAAAAGATCGATCCATTACTACAGCAATCACATCTCCTCTACCTAATTGTCGGTTGTTGATTACTTGTGCGATTTGATTGGATCGTTTGCTTAACTCTGCTTTAGAATATTGCTTCTTATTGACCAATATCGCCGTTTCTAACTCATTCGAAATGAGATGTGCTTCGATCAATTCAGGAACCAACATTGAATTTAATTCCTGATCAGACGTTCTTTCACTGGATTTAGATTCCAATTGTACGAGATCCGGAACCGTCATCGTTGCTTCCGAATCCTTGATCATTTGATCCAGAATTGCCTTGAACAATTTTAGTAAAACAGCGCCCGACTCCCGAGAAAGATATCGATTCGAATAATCCAATGTGGCCGTCGGTGTTTTACCGGTATAATTAATAGTGAAATTGAATGACGTATTGGTTTTAATATTTCCTCCAACCGACACCGTTCGTTCTGTTATATCTTCTTTTTGTGCCGCTTTTACCTCAACATCATCGTATACATGAAAATCAACAAAATTAAAAAAGACATCAAACAATGGATTTGTAACACTACTATTTACTCCTGCCAATTGAGCAATTTCAATTAAAGGAAGTCGGCCATATGTTTTTAGATCTTGCAGTTTCGAAGAAGTTCTTTCAATTAAATTTTTCCAGGTTTGATTCTTCGATATTTGAACCATAACTGGAACCGTATTCAAGAAACACCCTAGGATTTTATCGCCATCTTCAATTGCTGGTCGACCGTTTTCAACTACCCCCAATGTAAAGCGTGATTGATATGCTACACTATTCATTGCATAGGAGAAAGCAGCGAAATGAATGGTTCGTAGATCCGTATTAAATTGCTCCGCTAAATGCTTTATTCCTTGCGCTTGGTCCGAATTTAAGGATTGGCTTAGAATTATTCGATCGGTAGCTGCTGCATCATGAATTGGCAATTCGAGCGGCTGATGCAATTTCAATTCTTTTTTCCACCAATCTTGCACCGCGATACTAGACTTAATCGCCTGTTGCTCCAACACATAATCTTTGTAGGAAGATTTCAGGGGTTCAAGTATTATTTCCTTTCCATCTTTCAATGAAAAATAAGAACTCGCAATTTCAGTCATCATTGAAGCATCACTCCAACCATCAATAATGGCATGATGACAAACAAATGCCGCGCAAATATGCGCATCCGTTAGTTGAAATAATTGCAAATGCCAAAGCACCTTACCTATTTTGATTTCAAAAGGTTGCGCTAAATCATCTTTCAAATAGCTACGAATGGCTTTTTCCTGTTTAGCGGACTCTATCCCTCTTAAATCTTCCCATTCCAACGATGCGTAAAGTCCTTGATGGACAACTTGCACTGGCTCAGAAAATTCATCAAACGAAAAACTGGCTCGCAAAATTTCATGCTTGTCCGTCACTTTCTTAACGGCCAACTTCAACGATTCCAAATCAAATCCGGTTTCGTCTTTTAAGTAGTGGATAATTTGGTCGTGATAAATCCCCAGTTCCGGTGTTTTCAATGTGTAATACAACATTCCTTGTTGGATATCACTCATTGGATATGCATCCTCAACGTTTTTATAATCCGTTCCATTCAGAACTTCATTTTTAACCTTTGCAAGATGTGCTTTTGCTGAATCCAGTTCATTTTCTGATATGACCGATTCTTCTTTATATAATGCATGTGCTAATGCTCTTAAAGAAGTATATTTAAATACTTCTGCCATTCCCAACTGCACTTCCAATCGTGCTTTTAACTGCGCAATAATTCGAATTGCCTTAATCGAATCACCTCCCAAATTAAAAAAGTTACTGTCGCGTGAAATTAGCTCCACATCGACATCCAACACTTCGCTCCAAATAGTAGCGATCATACGCTCTTCGTCCGTTTCCGGGGCAGAAAATGTTGCTTCAACTAAAATGGATTCACGTGGATCCGGTAGTGCTTTTCGGTTTAGTTTTCCATTGAGCGTCAACGGCATTTCGTGCATGTGGATGAAATACGATGGAATCATATATTCTGGCAGCCATTCTGCTAAATACATCCGCCAATCATTTGCTTCTATTGCTTCCCCTGTATAATAGGCGCAAAGTGAAGCTCCAGCTCCTTCGAGATTAAGCGCAAGAACTGCGATCTCTTTTACTGTTGAATGATTTAAAAATTGACTTTCAATTTCTCCAAGTTCAATACGATGTCCTCGAATCTTTACTTGTTGGTCAATCCGACCAAGGTATTCCATTTCCCCATTTGGAAGTAATTTCGCTAAATCACCGGATTTGTATAATCGTTCCCCTTTCACATAAGGATTCTCAACAAAGCGCTCGGCAGTAATGCTCGGTTTATTCAAATAACCTCGTGCAACACCATGTCCACTTACGCACAATTCACCTGGTACTCCTATCGGAAGAATACGCATGTTTTCATCCATCACATGCGTTCTCAAAGTAGGAATTGGAACTCCAATATTGCTTACATTGGATTCTATTTCAGCCTCCGTTATTTTCTTAAACGTTACATGTACGGTTGTTTCCGTAATGCCAAACATGTTAATCAATTCCACGTTTGGAAATTTCGCATTCCATGGTTTCAAATTAGCAGGCTGCAATGCCTCTCCTCCAAAGATCACATATCGAAGTGAAGGAATTTCCTCCCTTTCCGTATCCACCACTTCATGTATCAAATTATTAAAAGCCGTCGGGGTTTGGTTTAGCACCGTAACACCTTCGCTCTTTATTAACTCCAAAAACGCCGATGGGTTTTGAGCTGTTCTTTTGGGGACAATTACCAATTTTCCTCCGTACAATAACGAACCATACATCTCCCAAACAGAAAAATCAAACGTAAACGAATGAAACATCGTCCATACATCGTCTGAATTAAAGCTGAAATTGGTCTGATCCGCTTTCATTAATTGAACTACATTACGATGTTCAATCATGACTCCTTTCGGATTTCCAGTGGTACCAGAAGTATAAATAATATAGGCCAAATGATTGGCTTGAACCACTGGTAACCTTGTTTCAATTCCTTCGAAATCTACTTCATTTCTCATTTGATCTAACAGAACCACAGATAAATCTCCGACAATCAATTCAGTATAATCAGACAAAGACACGACACATTGTGCGCCGCTATCTTCCAACATATAATTGATTCGATCTTGTGGGAAATTAGGATCAACAGGCATATAAGCCCCACCTGCTTTTAAGATCCCTAACATGGAAATGACCGATTCTATACTTCGATCCAATAGCACAGCTACGATTGCCTCCGAATTCAATCCGGTTTCAACCAAATGTGCTGCTACTAAATTGGCTCGATCATTTAAATTTTGATAGGTTAACCTCTCTTCTTCCAGCACAAGTGCAATCTTCTCTGGATTTAAACGAACTTGCTCCTCAAAAAACTGATGGATCGTCGCTTCTGCATCAAATGAACTAAGTGCTTCCTTTTGAAGCTCAAGGATCTTCTGTTGCTCATCTGCAGTGGTTAATTCTAGGTCTTTCAATTGTACATCCGAATCTTCGATAACTTGATCCAAGATGTGTTGAAAATGATTTATAAATTGCTCAATGGTTTCACTACGAAACAAACTTGTTCGATATTCTACTCTACAACCAAGAGCATCTCCCGCATGCAAAGCTGAAATGGTTAAATCAAATTTAGCAGTGGTTCCTTCAAATTTATTTAGCCTTTCCGGATTTTCCCAATCAAAATTTCGGGTTCCTTCTTTACGTTGGTAATTTAAAACTACATCATACAGCGGGTTACGACTGGTATCTCGCACCAATGAAAGCTGATCCAATAAATCTTCAAATGGATAATCCTGATTTTCATGTGCTTTCAGTACATTTTCATCGACCTCTTTTACAAATTCTGAAAACAACTTATCCGATTCTGGGAAGTTGCGAATAGGCAACGTATTTACAAACATTCCTATGATCCGGTCGGTTCCTCCCATATGACGACCTGCATCAGGCATTCCCACTACCACATCATCTTGTGAGCTATACTTACTTAAAACTACATTATAAACGGCCATCAGAATTCCAAAGACAGATGTATTATGTTTTACTGCCAGTTCGGTTAATTGGATTCCTCGATCTGATTTAATATAGAAATATTGAGCTCCTCCTTCAAAATTCATGATGGACGGTCGAGGAAAATCTGTAGGTAAATTTAATATGGGTTCATCTGCAAATTGCTTTTCCCAAAACGATTGTTGGGTTTTCAATTGTCCACTTTCAGATTGATCGAATTGCCAACTTGCAAAATCCTTATATTGAATCGCTAGAGGTTCTAATTGCGTTCCTTTATATAATGCTCGGAAATCTTCTAAAAACAAGGTCGATGATACTCCATCAGATATTACATGATGCATATCCAACATCAACAATCGTTTATTTGTATCTGCAATCTCCAATAATTCTACCCGAAACAAGGGTGCACTTGACAATGTAAATGGGCGTACAAATTTTTGCTGCAACGACAACAACGCTGTTTGTTTGCACACCGTTGTTGTCAGGGAAAAATTAATGTCATCCGGAGATACAATGCATTGAACCGGTTGTCCATCAATCAAATCAAAATAGGTTCGAAGTGATTCATGTCGATCGATGAGTTGAAGAATGATTTTTTCTATTCGCCCAACTTCCATTGCCTCAGGCAATTCGTAGAAAAACGGAAGGTTATACGTGGTCCCTAAATTGCCAAATTGCTCAATCACAAACATCCGTTTTTGAGCAGATGATAATGGATAATAAGGTTGTGCTTCCGCTTTGGTTATCAAACTTTGCTTTGCACCAGACGCTATTCGCTCATCTATTAATGAAGCTTGATCTGTCAAGACCGAAGATGAAAATACGTCTCGAAGCGCAAAGGCTATTTTAAATTCTGATTGAATCTTTCCGCTCAATATAGCGGCGTTCATCGAATGTCCTCCTAAATTAAAAAAGTGATCCGCTGAGCCCACTTGCTCTAGGGCCAATACGTCTTGCCACAATCCAGCCAGTTTGTACTCCGTTTGACTTTTGGGCTCTACATAATTATCCGAAATGAGTCCTTCCTTAGGTTTGGGAAGTGCTTTTCGATCAATTTTTCCATTTACTGTTAGTGGAAATGTATCCAAAAAGGTAAAAAAGGATGGAATCATATAATTTGGCAAAGATTCCTCTAGACGTTCACGTAAATCCGAAGAACTTAGTTCTTCATCTCCCGACCAAACCAAATATGCTGACAAAAATAGATTTCCTTCCTGATCGGTTGCATCCATAACTAGTGCTTCTCGAATCTCTGTTTGATTCAATAACGCCCCTTCAATTTCTCCCAATTCAATCCTAAAACCACGAATCTTGACTTGCCGATCCATACGTCCGACATAGGTGATTTCGCCAGAAGGCAAATACATACCCAAATCTCCAGATCGATACATTCGATTTGTACTTCCTCCCTTCTTATCAAAAGGATTAGGCACAAACTTTTCGTTGGTTAATTCCTTCCGATTCAGATATCCCCTTGCAACTCCTAACCCGGTAATACAAATTTCACCAACTACTCCAACGGGCTGATAATTCAAATTGGAATCCAGGATATGCACATCTAATGTGGGAATAGGCATTCCAATATTACTTTGGTTTAACCCAATCTCTACTTCGCTTATTTCTTTATAGGTGACATGTACCGTAGTTTCGGTAATCCCATACATGTTAATCAACTTAACAGATGGATACTTTTTATGCCATCCTTCCAGCAAAGCCGGAACCAACGCTTCTCCTCCAAAAATTACATAACGCAACGAAAGATTCGCTTGATCTATGGCCAACTCTTCTTGCACCAAATTATTAAATGCAGCAGGAGTTTGATTTAAAATAGTCACTTGGTGTGCTTCCAAAAGTGTTCTAAACAAATCTGGACTTTGTGTCGTTTCTTTTGGGACAATAATCAGTTCCCCACCAAATAATATAGCTCCAAATATTTCCCAAACAGAGAAGTCAAATGCAAACGAATGAAACAACGTCCACACATCCCTTTCAGAAAAATCAAATAAATTCTGATCATTAAAAAAAAGTCGAGTCGCATTTTTATGCTCAATCATTACCCCTTTTGGTCTTCCCGTAGAACCGGAAGTATAAATGATATAAGCTAAATTATCTGGACTAGATATTGGACCAAGTCTCTCATTTGACACATTATCAAACACCTCTTCTTCGTCCAATAATACTTGCTCTACGTCTCCGTTAAGCTCTATATTCAAGTGTTTTTCTCTTACAACAACCGACGCCTTGCTATCGTCCAAGGTAAATCGAATTCGATCTTCTGGATAATTTGGGTCAATAGGAAGATACGCTCCGCCTGCTTTTAAAATCCCTAAAACCCCAATAATCAGTCGAGGAGATCGATCCGCTACCAATCCTACAATTCGATCCGGCCCAACGCCCTTCGCTCGCAAAACGTGGGCCAATTGATTTGACTTTTGATCCAATTCAGCATAAGTTATCACTTCGTCATTGAACCTAAGCGCTATTTTATTTGGATAGGAATCAGCCATCGATTCAAATAGAGAAGGAATTGTAGCATCCTCTGGATAACCAATACCTTTTGAATTGAAATTTTGACCTCGTGCCTCTAAATCTACTTTTGACTTCCAATCAAGTCCTTTAACCTCAGTAGTCACATCCTTAAAACCGCCAAAAATTTCAGAAAGATGTTGCGCTAAATTTCGAACGAAGAAATCCGAAAAAATTTGTTTATTATATGTTAGTTGAACACTTATTGAATTGGAATGCTCCGCCTGATTAAAGCCAATGATCAAATCGTGGGCACTTAATTGTTCCTGAGATGGCTCCTCATGAATTTTATCAAAGTAACTCAAGACATTTGAGAGTGCTTTAAAATCAGTTCCTGTTTGCTGGGCAAGCACCAGTGGATAATCTTGATATTGAAAGGATTTTGAGATCACCTCTTTCAGATGCCCAAGTACCTCTTTTACTGTTTTTTTATCTGAAATTTGTGGGCAAACAGGAAGTAAATAAGCGTGTTCTTTGCCTGAAGTTTTTAGCGGCAACGTATTCAATACTAAACCTAGTTCTTGACGACGGTAACCATCCAATAGGGTTGTTAATCCTGACATTAATACCACAAATACACCAATTGGATTTGAACGTACCAAATCGTTCACAATTTGAGTATGTACCTGAGTTAGATTAACGTTAATAGTTTCAAAATCCGCATCCTTCTCTCCTTTATTGGATTGCAACGCATCTTCCAATAGATAACGCTCTTCTATACCAGTAAACTGCGTTTTCCAAAAATCATGATGGGCATGATAATGTTCAGATGTAAAAAGAACGGTATTAAACTTTTTTTCCATACTAATTAATCTCCAATACTATAGTTCAACTTATTGTAATTGTTGCTTTAATTCAAATTTGATCTTTCAGCTGTGGTGTAGATTATTCATGTCCTTAAAATCCGAATATATATCCGTTTTCAACTACGCTTCCACTATAGACTATTCTTAGATAAAATTTCTTTTTGACCGAATAATCGTTCCGCTATTAATCCCTGTGCCTTACAGTCTTCCAATAACTGATTTGATTGGATAATCGGATTGGATTCATCTGTATAAATCACACTGGTCAAATACTTGACCCATGGTTCCTGCCCCATGGCATAAATATAGACCTCCTTGCAGTTGAAGCGGCTGACAATGTCCATCCCAGCTTTATAATTTGACCCTGACAAACGTCTGGTTTGATCTTTTTCTCTATCAATCTTAAAATAAGAACCATAGACCCAACTTATTGGCGCACCGTCGCATTCCATTCCCAAAAACAGAACATCTACATCTCCATGTATTTCATGGATCAACTTATAAAGTTCGGGTTCAATATTGTTGGAATCGGCTAAACATAGAATTTTATATCCTGCCAAATTCACCAAATACCCTAGCTTACTATTGACATCTAGGTCGCCATGCTCTCCATAAAATGGAAAACAACTGATCTTTCCACCCGGGATCGAAAGCTCATCCATTTGTTCCATCTCTACCAAGTCTTCAAACCCTATGTTCTTCAATATTAACTTTAAACTTGGATCAAAAATAACACCACTTCGATTTCGTGGAAAAACAATCGTACCAATCTTATGACGTAAATGCAACATCGTTTCAAGTAAGATATGATCCTGGTGATTGTGAGTGATAATTACATAATCCAACTTCTCAGGCAAATCAACCATCGTTTGCCGATCTGTTTCCGAGTTGTACTGATAACTAATGCATGGATCAATCAGGATGTTCATATCCTTGGTTTCGATCAAAATACATGCATGACCAAAGTAACGCGTTCGTATAAAGTCTCCTTCATATTTATTATATCCGACCGGTTTTTCCTCTGTAAAAAAGGAAGAAAACATTTCTAAATCTTCTTTTTCAATATTCAATAAATCAGAGATATAGGTAAATGACTGAGGTGTACGTTGCATCTTGAACAACTCATCCATCGCTTTATCTTCAAATGGGATCTTTAATTTAAGTTTATTTTCATCATTTAAACGAGGTGTGCTAAAAACAAAGGGACGTTCATCGTCATGCAGTAATTGCAAATGATAACTTTGAATCTCAGGTTTATGATATTTACTTTTAAAAAGTAACGCTTCATTAATTCGAATGGAAGGATGATTATGTGCATCATATATCAACTCGACATACCCTTTTAATGCCGCCGGAATTTTTTCGTAAATAGCTTCCATCGAAAAACCTTTCGCCTCCTGTTGCAGCAATTCATTCAATTTTTCAAAACCTTCCGCAAAGGCGATCATCTCGCTATTCTCGGTAGTCGTATTTTCCAAGACTTCTTTAACTTCCGGCACACGTTTCCCTTCATAATCAATAAAAGGTCCTCCCAGCATTTTGGGGTTTTTCACCGCTGCCGCATGAGCCATTGGAGATAACGCATACGACTTCATAATGGGAACATGTCTGTTTTTAATATTCAAACATGCCGTTGCGGGTGAAACTAAATGTGCCCAACCATACCAATTATCAATTAATGGTTCGGCAACAAAATTAAGCTTTAGATAAACAGGATTTTCATTCATAAATACAAACAAATTGAGTTTTAAACTGTTGTTAGGTTTATTCAATACAATAAGTTGAGTTGAATATAATTGAATTAATTAGAATCTACGCAAACAGTACAAAACCTTATCCGCCACATTTCATCAAACATCTTATTGATAAATAAAAATATTCGCTTCTAATTGACTAACAAAACCTCTAAAACATTGTCTTACAAGAACAATAAGACCCACTCATTAATGGCTATTCAGCTTATATCGCTATAAAATGTAGAGGTTGTTCTAATTATTCATTTTAAAACAACTACATTCAAAGATCATTCATTTCGATTCGAAATAAAAATATACTATGGGTTAATTATCATATAAAATTAATGAAAAAGATACCTATGTGAAATAAGCTAATGAAATTTACTAGCTATATTTGAAGAACGGATATCAATCGAATCAAGAATTGGCAAACTTTTTTAAATCAAAGTTTGTTACAACAACAGTTAAGATACGTAGAAACCATTTTTTATGTATTTCAAGTCACCCTGAAATTCCAATATGAACGCAAAATCATTCAAAGACGGACTTATATTTACCCCCTTCAACGAAGAGGAAAAACCTATTTTTGACAAGTTACTGGATATTTTTAAAGAACTCATCACCTACACTTCTGGCGACGCGGACGAGGCCCTGGACTGGATGAGGGAATTAGACAAGGAGTACAAGCTTACTACCCCTGATTATACCATGGACGATTTCATTGATGAATTGGAAGAAAAAGGGTATTTGAAGAAAGACAAAGATGATGAGGGTGGATTTAACATCACGCCTAAAACAGAAAAAGCGATTCGTAAAAGTGCGCTGGATCAAATTTTCGGCAAAATAAAAAAATCTGGACAAGGAAATCACAGCTCTAAGAAAACAGGTGTGGGAGATGAATTCATTGGGGATACACGGAATTTCGTGTTTGGCGATAGTCTTGAAAACATTTCAATGCAAGAAAGCATTAAAAATGCCCAAATCAATAATGGGATTGATCAATTCAGCTTGCATGAAAGGGATTTAGTTATCAATGAAACCCATCACAAAGCGCAGATGAGTACGGTTTTAATGATTGACATCAGTCATAGTATGATTCTCTATGGCGAAGATCGCATAACTCCGGCTAAAAAAGTAGCTATGGCACTTGCAGAGTTAATCCAAATGAAATATCCTAAAGACACATTGGATATTATTGTTTTTGGGAACGATGCTTGGCCGATCAAACTTAAAGACCTCCCCTATTTAAAAGTGGGGCCTTATCATACAAATACTGTCGCTGGAATTCAGTTGGCAATGGATATTTTAAGACGTAAAAAACAAACGAATAAGCAAATTTTCATGATAACTGACGGGAAGCCAAGTTGCCTTCGCATGCCTTCTGGAGAATATTATAAAAATAGCTTTGGCTTAGATCCTCAAATTGTATCTAAGTGTTACACCATGGCGCGTCAAGCACGGAAACTTCAAGTTCCGATTACGACCTTTATGATCGCCAAAGATCCATACTTGATGGAATTTGTGGAACAATTTACAGCGGAGAATAGAGGAAAGGCTTTTTACACCGGACTTCAGGGATTGGGAGAATTGATTTTTCAGGATTATGAAAAAAACCGAATCAAACGAATTAGAGGTTAAGACAAACCCGTATTCACAAATCATTATTATTTATTAACATTAGATTTACTAACAAACATTGCATTCAAATCAATATGAAATTAGATATAACACAACTAAAAACCCTTCAAGATCTCAAAAAAAGCAACTACGTTGTTAAACCACTCAAAGAGGAACTTCGGGACAATCTTATTACTAAAATAAACAATAGCGAGCCTGTTTTCACCGGAATTCATGGGTATGAACACACCGTCTTGCCACAATTGGAAAGTGCGATCTTATCAAAGCACAACATCAATCTATTGGGATTGCGTGGACAAGCAAAAACCAAAATTGCTCGGGCGTTGGTTCAGCTTTTGGATGAATACATTCCTATTGTTGAAGGTTCTCAAATTCATGATGACCCATTCAATCCAATATCCAAACATGCACGTGACTTGGTAGCAGAAAAAGGAGAACAAACACCTATAGAATGGGTGCATCGTGATCAACGTTTTTTTGAAAAACTAGCTACTCCAGATGTAACAGTAGCAGATTTAATTGGTGATATTGATCCAATTAAAGCAGCCAATTTGAAATTGAGTTATGATGATGAAGGTGTTTTGCATTACGGAATGATTCCACGAGCAAATCGATGTATTTTCGTTATCAATGAACTTCCTGATTTACAAGCACGGATTCAAGTTTCTTTATTCAATATTCTACAAGAAGGAGATATTCAGATTCGAGGATTTCAAGTTCGATTGCCATTGGATATTCAGTTTATTTTTACGGCAAATCCGGAAGATTACACCAATAGAGGTAGTATTGTTACGCCACTAAAAGATCGAATCGGGTCTCAAATCATCACACATTACCCGAAAAGCATGGAAATTGCTAAAACCATTACTATGCAGGAAGCGGAAGTGGCAAAAGAAGTGGACGAAGCTATTTATGTGCCGGAAATGGCCAAAACACTGATTGAGCAAATCGTTTTTGAAGCGAGAAACAGTGAATTAATTGATGGGAAAAGTGGTGTCTCTGCCCGAATGAGTATTACGTGTTACGAAAATTTACTTAGTACTTCTTATTTACGTCTTTTGAAGAACAAAGAAACCAAAGGAACTGTCCGATTAAGTGATTTCAACGGGGTTATCCCGGCTATTACCGGAAAAGTAGAATTGGTATATGAAGGTGAACAAGAAGGAGCTGAGAATGTAGCAATGCATTTGATTGGAAAAGCCGTTAAAACGTTGTTCCCCGAATATTTCATTGAAATGCGTCGATTATCAAAAGAAGGACAGCATCCTGAATTTGAATCGTTGCTTCAATGGTTTTATAACAATGCTAAATTGGAATTAAACTTTGATTTGGACGAGAAAAAATACCAAAGCGAATTGGATCGAATCAGTCCAATGAAAGATATTCTAGCTAAACATCAACCAGATACTTCACCAGAAGATTCGTATTTCATGATCGAATTTATCCTTTGGGCTTTGGTGGAATACGAGAAATTGGATCGAAAACGTAAAATCGATAAACTGGAATTTGAAAGTGATCTATTAGGTAGTTTGTAGGATTTAATTTAACACCTATTCGTTCCAAAGTACCAAGCACAACCTACAATAGCTAGAGCGGATAAAATCAAAATATAATGCCTGAAAGGAATCCTTTTAGGTTCAATTTGGGTGGTTAGTTTCTAAAACCACCCATTTTTTATGTCGATAGTTGTTAGAAATAACATACATATGACTAATTTATAAAAATCAACCATTTAAGTTTAAGATACAGCGGCTTGTTTAATTTTTATAAAGAGAAAAAACGACCTTCTATTTATTAAAAAAAATTGGACAGGTGATTGATAATTCAACTATTAAATTAATAGAGGTTTGAAAATTCGGCATTAGTCAATTATGAAATACAGTTTAGAATACATTAGTCAAATTCCATCTTAATTCTTCGAAGTACGAAGGTCGTAATTACAGGTTGAAATGGTACGACAGCACTAGATGTTGAACCTGCACTTTTAATCTGTTTCAAAACCAACAAGTCTTCATCAAAACGCATAATTTCGTAGTTATAGGAATACGTTGCCATCCATGTATCAAAAGAAAAGCACCATTGCTGATTCGAATTAAGCACTCCACGGTTGGTTGCAAACATCACTTTGCAATTATCCCAACTAGTAAGTAGTTGTGGATTTGTTACGAATTTAGCTTGATGTCTTATTTGTCTTAATACGGGGGGTGAACTTCTGTATTTCTTATTATATGGATGAATCGAAAATAGAATACTATGTGTAGAATCTTCCCAAAACCCGTTCATTTTTTGGTCATATGAGAAAGGGTTTCCGGCTTCATATGCAGCTCTACGTTTATCCAATTCTGTTTTTATAAATCCAGGGCAAAGAGATATTTCTTGAAAAATCAAATAGTTTGATCTTCTTGAAAAAGGATTGTTTGACTTATCTGATGCAAATGTGATACAATACTCAATAACCGAATCTGCGCTTTCTAATTGAATTCCAATTTTAGCTGGATTTGGTCTCCCGTTCAATGCTTGAATATCACTTCGATTCCAAGCTACTTTTCGAACAGAGCTACATTTTTTTAACCATTTTGAAAAATCATTGTAGCCATCGGCCAACCGAACATCCCTATTCATCCAGCCCAGATGGATTTCATTGACTTTAAACGCGACAATTTTCGCTGCCTTTTTTCGATTATTTTGGATCATTTCATCACAAAATTCATCCGCAGTGTTCTGAGAAAATAAATGGACACTGTTTGAGACTATAAATATTAATAAGATTATAAGTCGCGGATAAAATTGGGACATGTATGTTATGTTATATTATGCTATGGAATACAATTCAAAACTGGATGTTTCTAACTGAATAATATATTATTCATTCACTCACTCACTCACTCAAGCAATAGATGTAGACTCTTTCTACATTCCATAAAATACTTTTGACAAAAGTTAGTTATTCGCTTTCCAGTCCCAGTCCTGTGTATTGGTTATACCCTGTTTCGACTAAATAACGATAAAATGCGGTGTCATTTTTCGCGGCATAATCGATCAAGGGAACCGTGTATTCATTGGTTACAACATCGCTTTGCATTTCCTTTTTTTCATAAGATCTCTGGGAGAGAAGTCTTGCACCTGGATTATAAATTTTCGTTTTCCCTTCAAAATAAACGACTTCCGTTTTACTGATAAAAACCTCAAGCCCGTGTTCCAGGGGTACACCTAATGACAAAAATACTTTCGCACGTGTCAGAAAACCTTTTCGAATAAAAAATGCCAAAGGAGAAAGTCCTTCTTCGTCTTTCACATCAAATCGAGCTCCCTTCCCAATTAACGTCTTCGACATCCGACTATCCTTAAAATCCTTTACATAATATAAAGGTGTTCGTCCATGAAGATCTGGTTTGTTGGGATCTGCTCCTAATGCTAACAACGTATCAAAAGCTTCAATACTAGCACTACCTCCCTCAGCTGCATAATGAAGTAAGTTTCGATCCGCATAGGTGAAATTGGGATCCAAATATTCACTGATCAAAAAGGCCAGTACTTTCGCTGAATTCAACTCCACCATTTTATGAATCATTTGATAAGATTCAATTCGTCGCCGAATACTATCTGCATCTCGTTTATAAAATTCCATGAAAATTTCAATCCCGTCCTTTTTTACGGCTTGATCTACAGGACTACCCAAATATTGTACATGATAATACATATCCGCTCCATTTTCCAAAAGCAATTTGGCGTGTTTCGGTTTGTCGTGGTAGACTGCTTCAAATAATAATGTATAACCAGCTTGATCCAGCTCATCAATATTTTCAAGAGATTGAATTCCTTTTTCAAAAACAGATAGATCTCCAAATTCTTCTAATTGAAGTCGTTCTTTGGATGGTCCTCCTCCGCAAGCGGCTACAAAAAGAATCAAAAACGCCAAAAACCCGGATTTAACTATTTTATACATCTTATAATTCCATTAATCTCTAAATTCCACCTCCCTTCCTTCAATTTTCCTCCTTTTTTATCTGATTTCGTAGCCTTGAAGGCAAACCTTCGAAATTTACTATTGAAAACAATGCATAAATTTTATCCAAAACCTTCAGTTGCAACTTAAATTTCAAAGGTTACTGCTTCTTTAACTCCTCTAACTCCTAAATTCTACCTTCCTTCAATTTCCTTCCTTTTTCATCTGATTTCGTAGCCTTGAAGGCAAATCTTCGAAATTTACTATTGAAAACAATGCATAAATTTTATCCAAAACCTTCAGTTGCAACTTAAATTTCGAAGGTTACTGCTTCTTTAACTCCTCTAACTCCTTTAACTTCTCTAACTCCTAAATTCTTCCTCCCTTCAATTTTCCTCCTTTTTATCTGATTTCGTAGCCTTGAAGGCAAACCTTCGAAATTTACTAATAAAAACAATGCATGAATTTTATCCAAGACCTTCAGTTGTTACTTAAATTTCGAAGGTTACTGCTTCTTTAACTCCTCTAACTCCTTTAACTTCTCTAACTCCTAAATTCTACCTCCCTTCCTTCAATTTTCCTCCTTTTTCATCTGATTTCGTAGCCTTGAAGGCAAACCTTCGAAATTTACTATTGAAAACAATGCATAAATTTTATCCAAGGCCTTCAGTTGTAACTTAAATTTCGAAGGTTACTGCTTCTTTAACTCCTCTAACTCCTTTAACTTCTCTAACTCCTAAATTCTTCCTCCCTTCCTTCAATTTTCTTCCTTTTTATCTGATTTCGTAGCCTTGAAGGCAAACCTTCGAAATTTACTAATAAAAACAATGCATAAATTTTATCCAAGACCTTCAGTTGTTACTTAAATTTCGAAGGTTACTGCTTCTTTAACTCCTCTAACTCCTTTAACTTCTCTAACTCCTAAATTCTAAATTCTACCTCCCTTCAACTACTCCACAATTGGAATTAATCCTCGTACTCCCATATCAACTACCGTATCTCCTTCACTTGGTTCAAATGTCCCGTTTGCGTTTCCATCAATCCACTCAAAACTATTATTTACCGATACTGATACAGTGATTACCACATCTTCTGTTTCATTTCCCGTAATCGTTAACGGAGTTGCAAACTCTCCGGTCACTAAACATGAACCTACCGGAATCGCAGATAAATTATGGATCGGATTTGGAACGGTTGTGGCTCCTTCTGGAGCTTGACCTTCTGATAATGGAACTCCTGTATAATCTGTTTCAAATGCCCAATATCCTTGTAACTTATTGCCATTTATAGTTACTGTTTCATCTTTCACATTATAAGATCGAATGTATGTATTCGCTCCAACAAATGAAGCTATCGTTCCTGTCAAGTCTAATCCTGCTGCTTTAAAATCAATCTCATAGTTCTGATACGAAAGGGAAATTCGAAGGTATTTATAGGTTCCAGCTGGAATCGAACTTAAGTCCGTACTGTACAACGTATCTCCTTCTCCACCATACAATGCTTCATCAAAATCAATCGCCTCTGCTCCACCGTCAGACGTAACAGGACTTTCATACACAAGAGTCCCGTTATAAGCAGGTATATCGCCTTCTTCGGAAAGTTCAATATAATGGGCACCCATTAGATTAAAGCGTGGAGATTGTGCTGCATGCCCTGCTGGAACCGCTTCTACTTCTCCTAAATTCCCCAAGCGAGCTTGATTTGGGTCAAACTTATACTTGAATATTAACTTAGGTGATGAATTTGTATCTAAAATACAAGTTCCATCATCCTTCGTTGCCTTTTCATCATAATTGGTCGCAATGGAATCTGTACATCCTTTTTTCTTGCATCCCATTATTAAAATCGCACTGACACATAATAAAACCATTAAATCAATCCCCTTTTTTAAATTCTTCATTCTGATGTGATCTTTAATTTAAAATACGTTTTTTTTTATACTGATAAGACTTTTGCATCTTAAAATAGCCCCGTTACCATGCTAACATAACAACTCATATTCCGAATAATTGACTAATCAAAGATAATAAAAT
Organism: Cytophagales bacterium; assembly: GCA_965277185.1. GTDB lineage: Bacteria > Bacteroidota > Bacteroidia > Cytophagales > JAHDFW01 > JAHDFW01. The sequence goes on from CBDICC010000027.1 coordinate 315,996, forward strand.
AAGTGTAACCCTTTACGAGGTAAAAAAAGCAAATTCGAATTAAAAAGGGCTTTTCCCATTCAATTGCCGAATCAAAGGCATATCCAATGTTGACTTTGATGCCTGCTGGAAGTTCCTGCAATAGTATACATGCATTACAATTTCCGTCTTCCCGCTTCGCTTAATTTCCAACTTTTCAACATATTCCATATCCTCGAAGAAGCGCCGTACAAAATACCCCACCACCGATTCATCATGCTGAGTCACCAGCACCGCATCGTATCCTATCAAGTCATTTGGATTTACAAAATAAGCATGATTTCGCGGGTCAAAATGGAAAATAATTAAAGGTAATTCTCCCCTTAATGCCCAATCTACTTTACCTGCTTGCCACCAACGTGTACTTCCTACAAATAGGCTGTCTTGTTCTAACCAGCCCTTTTCAACAAACAACTCTCCTATTTCTTCATAGTCTGTTCCTTCCACAGTTGGATCTCTTCCTTCAAAGTTTTCGGTCAAAAATTCATCTGGTATTAAAGATCTACCAATACCCATTTCGGCATGTAGAAGCAGTATTCCTGCCAATAACACCATAGATACTCCTGAAATTCGAATCCAGCGCTTTATTTTGGGGACCAATACTGGGTTTTCCAAACGTTTGGCTACTCTATTTCCTAATACCATAAAAAGCATTAAATATCCCGGAGCCTGCCAGTGAAAATGGAACAAAGTATCAGTCCATAAGGCAATAAGGGTAAAGATAGCGATTGGTAAAATCGATAACCAAACGAAAAAAGCGCCGATAATATCTGACTTTCTATTTTTAAAAGCCTGAAATGCAGCAATACACATAGGGACCCAAATCCATGGAGCCAGCCAAATTGCCTGCCCCAATATACTTCGTAGTAAAAAGTGTGGATAAAGCCGTAATCCTTCGTCTGCTCCTGCCCGGGCACCTTGAAACAAAAATGAAATCCACTCATTTTGATAATTCCAAATAAATATCGGCAGTGAAATCAAAACATTTATAATAATTGCCAAATAGGGTCCTGGATGCCATAACCAGTGTCTGTAAGATTTGTTAAATAAACAAAACAAGACGGTTCCTGCTAATAACAAAGCAGAGTGGTATTTACTTAATGTGGTTAAACCCAAAGCTATTCCCACCATGATCCAAAGAATATATACTTTCTTGGATGACCTGTAAAGTCTGATCGTATCTTGATGGTTTACACCTGCCTCAGCTTCATTTGGTTGATTAAAAAATATGCGCACAACATAATACAATGTAAGCATCCAAAAAAACATTAATGGAGCATCAGGTTGAAACCACATCGCAACTGGAATCGTAAATACTGGACTGATGTTAAGTAAAAGAACCGCATACCATCCGGCCTTAGCTGAATACACTTTATACGCAATCCTAAATAGTAACCAGGAAGTCCCAGCAAACAACAAAATAGCAGGAATTCGTAATGCCAACGCATTGTCACCAAACAAATGCGTCGTAAATGCACTTAGCCAAAAAAACAAAGGAGGCTGATCAAAATAACTCCAATCAAGCGCATGAACTCCTTTAAAATAATAAGCTTCCCCAATCCCCAATCCGGTCACAGTGGCAATTATTATTCTCAAAACAGCCGTTACCGCAATAAAAAGTAACACTTTATGTTGAATAGAAAGATTTTTCACCCTGTTTTATTTTTTGAGCCTACAAAGATCGCTCAATTTTTAGAAACACAAAAATTATCATGGCCGACAAGACAAAGTTCGTTTCATTTTCCGATGAGAAACGATAATCAAATAAGAAACCATGTTAACAAATCCAAAAGATTATTACGGTTAAAAGAAATATTAAATCAATCTAAACTCTAAAACTAGTACCTTGGCATTAGCTTCTATTAAAATTTATTCATCAAATAAAACAAATCAATGCATCTTAATAATTCGATCAAAGTATGGCTAATACTCTTTTGTGTTTCCGTATTTTTCGCCTGTGGTCAACATGAGTCGATAGCCCAAGATCAAAAACAAAATAACTGGCTAATCCAAGACTTAACTAAAAAGTGGGAGGCAAATAAAGCGTATTCAATAGCCGTTTTAGAAGCTATGCCTGAAGAGCATTATGACTTCATTCCAGCTGAAGGTATGAAATCGTTCAAAGAACAAGCAGCTCATATTACCAATGGATTTAGCTATCAAATGGGCCCCATTGGAAACAAATCAATTCCTTCCACCGATGAAACCGATAAAGCAGCCATCATCGCTTCCTACGAATTGATATTTGACAATGTAATTGAATATATTAAGAAAATAGACCCAAAAGATTTACCAAAAGAATGCGACATGTGGTACGGTAAATCAAGCACAACTAGAAACATCAATTTGATGGATAACCACTTGGCTCACCACCGAGGCCAAATGATTGTATATTTACGTTTGAAAGGAATTACCCCTCCTAAATACATTGGATGGTAAAATTTCATATTAATCTACGTTGAAACTCTAAATATGATTCTCGCTTTCGACTCCTATTACTACGACAACAAAGCCCGCACGGTTTGCGTATTGTTTAACCATTGGGAAGATGCTCAGCCTGCAAATATTCTAAATGAAACAATTGAGGGTGTTATGGAATATGAACCGGGTGCGTTTTATAAACGAGAGCTCCCTTGCATTTTGAGTTTGCTCAAAAAAGTAGATCTAACAACAATCGATTGCATTATTGTAGATGGATTTGTAATCCTCGATGACGAAGGGAAATACGGTCTAGGAGGTTACTTATTTGATGAACTTTCAAAAAAAATACCGATTATTGGTGTGGCCAAATCTGGGTTTCGCTCCAATAAAAAACATGTAAAAGAACTCTTTCGAGGAGAAAGTAGTAAACCATTATACATTACTGCTATTGGTGTTGAATTGGACCTCGCGTACCTCAAGGTCCAATCAATGCATGGAATATATCGAATGCCTACTTTGCTCCAAATAATGGATACAAAATCAAAAGAACTGGATTAAACTAACGCCTTGATTTCACAAATTTTCTATGGGACAGCGTATTGTATATTATAAATCCAGGTCGGGAAAAAATCTAAAAGCACAATTAACAGAAGACTATTCCTCTTTTAGAGATTGGATGCTTGCCGCGTACGATACTGCTTTAAAGAAATTTGACGAAAAGTTGATTCCCGATGATCTTAAATCTTTTTTACAACAAAATGAAACCTTGAATGAAGCAAAAGGGCATTCGCCAGAAATACTGGACGCACTAACCTTTGAGTATTTATTGACCTATTGTGATTATGGTGAAGGAAGCCCCCAGTTTGAAATCATCGGGCCTATGATGAATAAGGGCCGATATAGTACTTCAACAAATTGGATTGAATCTTCAGATAATTCTTCGTTAAAGGCACTTTGGGCTGTTCTAGTGCATGGTCGTTCGGTTTTTCAAGAGACCTTTTTTATTCCATACAAAAAAGAAGTCATTGGATTCTGGACAGTACAAGAACAAATCATCCTGCTTTCGACCTTAAAGAACATTAAAAACAAGTTGAGCGTCGAACATCCTATCGACGGCATTGAGTACGTAATTCAAGTACTGGAAGAAATTGCAATACACAAGCAAGAAATCGTTTTAAATCGGGAATAAGAGTTAAATTGCATTAAGGATGGAAATGGATAGAACATATTAATGGGAGTCGATCTTGTAGCTATTATAGAACACAATCTTACCTTAAAAGAACTGGTGGATTTACCCAATCAAATCAATACCTGGGACGAAGTGTTGGATTTTTTTGCTTCCTATGATCAAAATCAAAGGCCACCTATTCAATCCAAATGGGATGGTCCAATCGATGAATTTCAACTTGAATTAGTCTGGAAGTATTATGAACTAGAAGATAATACAGACATTATAAACCAATTAAACACGTTTGATAGCGATATCCATTGTGTTTTTGGTTCCTTATCGGTATTACGAAATACCATACTCCTAACGCATTGGAATCACAAATACAGCAACCTAGAAGATCCAATTAAGGCACAAAATATCCTATCACTGAATCGAATGATTGCACGGCGCTTTAATTCAAATGAGATTTTATATTGCACAGATTCCACTTATCCAACCCAAATCATAGAAGATAAGGCGTTGGAAGGCTTACATTTTTCGGAATTAAAAGCATTTTCGTTGAACCGATTTGGTCAACCTCCGGAATCTTTAAATGAAGCCCGGAAATACATGTTCTTTTTGGATAACATAGATCGTAAAATGGATGCATTTTCATTTTGGGACGGAACAAGCCCTTATTGGACTTATGATTCTTCTATAAAAGAATATAAATTCAGAACGAAATTCGAATAACTCCGTTTATTCCCCCTTTCATCGTTTCAAATTACGAATCTAAAGACTTCTTTCCTTCAGTGAAATAGGACCTACTACCACATTTAGAAGCTAAGTCCGTTATTTTTTGCATAACTTATTCTTATTCATAAATGTAAAAACCCTTCGTTAAAACTTTTATATCATGTATATTTAGTGCCTAAGCCCTTGCTTAAATTATTCAAGTCATACTCTTCCGAAGTAGGCTACCTAATTTACTCGGGTTAGTTCAACGCATACAAATGGTACAACAACAACAAACCAACAGTTATTACTTGGATGTAATAAAACTGCTTCTGGAAAAGGAAGAAGTATTGCTATATGAGCGTATTTTAACCATTTCTCAAGAGGAAGAAGAATCCGTTTCTCATTACCTTCAACAACATTATAAACAAGAAGCAGCGAATTATCCATTTGAGGCTCCCCCTTTCAATCATTCTGCAGCTCTTTGGGCCTCCAAAGTCGTTTATATTTCGGCTCAACTTATTTTGTATCGTTCACAAAACAAGGAAGATCTTTCCACTATTCTTCCACTTGAGGAGTTTGCTTTTACTCCATCCAATATTCTTTCCGTTGATTTGTGTCTTCGTTTTTTACCATCCATGTGTGAGGAACTCGAACTCATTGATTATCAAGATATATTGCTTCCAACTTTAAAGAAAATATTGTCGAAATGGCATTATTCAAAAGTAGGCCTAGAACGATGGGAAGAAATGCCTCCGTCTTGGGATACTATTGCAAAGGATCCTTGTTTATTACAAATGTATACAGATCGAATCATACAACACAAGCATAAACAACTGGCGGCAGAACCCTTATTTAATAATCAAATTAAAGCTGCCTTCGGTTTACATGGCAAACATTATTGGGCACAATTTCTTCCATTAAAAAAGGGGATATCGATGGATCAAAAAGAAATTAATCTCCCTCCAGAAACTGAAAGTAACATCGAATAAAATTATTTTTACACCATTAACTGACCATCCAAAGCATGGTCCAATCCAATGAGTAACTTAGAAAAACTTAATGCCATTATTACGCACATCAAGTCCTCGTTTGTAGGAAAAGATGAGATCATTGACATCCTTGGTCTTACTCTTATTGCAAGAGAAAATGCCTTTTTATTAGGACCTCCCGGCACCGCAAAAAGCGCCATCGTACGAGCCCTTTCGTCCTGTATTCAGGATGGAAAAAACTTTGAATACCTGCTTACACGATTTACCGAACCAAATGAGATATTTGGACCATTCGATATTCGAAAGCTAAAGGATGGGGAATTAAAAACCAACACAGAAGGAATGCTTCCCGAAGCCTCAATGATCTTTTTAGATGAAATATTTAACGCAAACAGTGCCATTTTGAATAGTTTATTAATGGCTTTAAATGAGAAAATTTTTCGTCGAGGAAGAGAAGTTAAAAAATTACCCGCTCTTATGTTTGTGGGCGCAAGCAATCTGCTCCCTGAAGATGAATCGCTAAATGCCTTGTTGGATCGATTTCTAATTCGAATCCAATGCGACTATGTCAATCCTGATTTGCTGGAACAAGTACTCATTAGTGGACGGAAATTAGACGCAGACAACGCAGAAACTGCCCCAACAATATTACCTAAGGAAATTCAAGATCTTCAAGCACAAACCAAGCAAGTAGACCTTGCTCCTGTTCGAGCAACCTTTGTTGATTTAATACATAACCTGCGAAACACAGGTATCAATGTTTCGGATCGAAGAGCAGTTAAAATGCAGAATTTAATTGCGGCTAGTGCAGTTATTTGCAATCGAAAGGAGGCCATATTATCTGATTTATGGGTTGTCAAATATACTTGGGATACAGAAGAACAAATCGAAATCATAGCTGGAATTGTGGACACCATCATTCAAAAAGATGATTCATCCGAACAACATCCCCAAGCACTGTATAACAATATTCCTGACCCCGAAGCTTTAATGAAAGAGATCAATGAATTGAGTACCAAATGGAATACAGGAAATCCATCATTTGAGGAACAAAACGTTATAAAGGATAAGTTAAGATATATTCAAACTCGAACGGGCTGGATTAAAAACATGGAACATAAAACGCATTTGACAGGAGAAATTGAGAGCCTTTGGCAAAAAATATTAAAAACTATTTAATCAAACGCACCTAACTAATTCTAAAGAAAGAAAGAAAGAAAGAAAGAAAGAAAGAAAGAAACCGGCTGACCACATGAACTCTTCCATTTCAGGATATTATCTAAAAACAAATCGCTCCAATCAGGAACAATTAGATCAGCTATGGTCCTGGGATCAACTCAAAATTGGTATGGACGGAGAAGATTTATGGATTACCAATTTTACCTCCGCCCAAATTGAATCAGTGGAGGTAAAACGTCTCGCTTCTAAACAACTATTTTATGCTAAACATGGTAAATTGTTTCCAATGAATAGTGTTTTACCGGTCCAAAATGAACCTACTTTTCTATGGACTCCAATACAACGTGCGTTGCCCATCCAAATTCCCGAAAAATGGTTTAATCATAATTTCTTTGGGCTAGAAGAAAAAGTTGAAATCAATGTAATTCCGGACATTGAACCTAGAGATGCAAATGCGATGCTAATCAAAGTTGTAGAACTGGATTCACTTTTATCCTCCATAGCTGAAGTACGACTTAGCAGTCTCCAATGGACCATAATCGATGATAATGCTTTTATCATAGGAACTCCTATATTACCTTTAAATGGCGAAGTATTTTGGCAGTCACATCAATGTTTTCTCCCCGTTGGTTATCGATTTGAACTGGATTTCATTTCTGAAAAGATAAGTGTTATTTGCAATCAAGATTCCGACTTTACCCTATGGCTCGAACCCGAAAAATGCATTTCCTTTGGAAAGGACGATTTAGTCCCGTTAAGCAGAGATTCTGTAAAGAATAGCCTCCTTCAATTATCTTCTAACCATTCATTCAACTCTTAATTTAACTAAATTCAGTACGAATGGCGGGCATTATAAAATCATATTTCGAACCTTACAAAGACTATTTCTGGCAATTTGAGGAAGCCGGTTCTGTGGTCGCTGTTCCAAATGGCAAAACCATTTGTTATACCTCTCATCTAAAAGAAATAATTGAACAATTCAAACCCAATAGACTTCCCCCATTTGGTGCACTTCTACTTGCTTATTTTGCACTTGGTTCAGAGGGTAAAGAAAATATTTTCCAATTACGAAATTGGATTAAACAATCGAGTTTAGCATCCGATACAGAAATCCTGGAGGCGATTCCTATGTTGGAGATATTACAAAGTGCCTCTACAAAACTTAATCGAGATCAATATGGTTTTTTACTCAAGTGCCTCTTTGAAAACTGTCACAATCAAACCTCCATTCAAAAATCACAATCTGTTTATAAAAATTTAGGAAATCAACAATTTGATCTTGAGGCAAAAAGTCCCATTTACACGGCTAAAATTCGATACGACTTTCGTGCACTTGCAATCCAAAAGAGAAAATTTCAGAATTCTGAACAATTACTAGAGGCCTTACATCGTATTCCTGAACAACCAGATCAACTAAACCTCGATTTTGAGAAAAATCCCAACCTAGACAAAAAATCAGAAGAATTAAGCTTACCAGAACAATTAATTCAACACCCAAAAACCACTCGAATTGGGAAATTGGTAAAAAACATATGGTCTGGGCTAAACATTCCCTTTCATAGTACTGTACCCAGCAATCAACCGCTTGGAGGAGTATCCGATTTAACCAACAAAGGGAACTTTGATCAACTATTAATTTCAGAATTTGCAAATAGCGACCTAGTTTTCCTTTCCAGATTGGCCAACAATGAGGCATTATTCCTCAGCCGCGAAACACCTCCGGCAGACAATGATATGAAACGCACCATTCTAATTGATATCAGCTTAAAAGCTTGGGGAAACCCCAAGTTGATTGCGTTTTCAACCCTTGTAGCCATTGCGCATCATCCAAAATCCGAAATTGAATGCGAAGCCTATGTCGTAGGTTCAAAAAGCACAAAAATAAATTTTGATTCCGTATCCAATATTATTGAAGCGCTCACGCATACAGATGTTGCTTTGCATCCTGCGCAAGGATTGAAAAATCACATGGTGCAATTTCCAAAAGAGAAAAACGTGGAAATTATAGTAATCACAGAGCATTCTACGGGTCGGGAAGAAGAAATGATTGAATTTATGAATTCCCACAGAACAGAAATTCAATATTGGATCAACACGGACGCCGAGGGAAATATAGATGTCCACAAGAATTATTCTAAAAGTAAAAAGCATGTCTGCCACCTAAAATTACCGTTGAAAAAATTATGGAGTGAGAATTCAAAAAAAGCACCTGAAAAGAAACAAAAGGACTTTCCACAAAAAAAGGAATCATTTGAGCAAACCTATGTTCCTCTTAAAGTTCCCAAACCTTCTCTATCCTATGAGGCTTCATTTGGAAGTAGTCAGATCAGGCTCCTTCTAACTAAAACCAAATCGCTTTTGAAATGGAATGGGGATTCACGTTCTGCTTACCAAGTGTTAATACCACGTATTAATCTTCCAGGCATGAAAATGATTACTGGGAAAAAATCAAACCTGGATTATATGGTTTTGATCATCTCCCAAGGTGTCCAAACTCTTTTATTGATTAATTTGACACAAGGTTGGCAACAGAAAATTGATTTTGACTTCAAAACATATGGAAAAACTCCTGTTTTTTTATTTGACAATGACCATTTCAAAGTGAAAAGTAAACTTAAAGGATGGAAAATATTGGATAACGGAAACATTCAAATAGACGACGAATTGGCTCAATCCAGAAGAGCTTATAGAAACAAATACTCTGAGGTCGACCCTTCATATGGTTACTACAATTCTTTCAAACGATTAAAACACGTGGCAATAAGTGAAGAAGGGCAGCTCAGTCTTAACCGTCATCAACTTCGATATAAACACTTGAATGGATTCTGGTTTGACACAAATTTGTCAAAAAAGTTCACCAAAGTGGCGCAACGAACAGGTAAAAACAAGTTTTCTTTTGCTGACGGAACAAGTGTTGAATTATTTCCTGTCGGATACCTCATTCTTACCAGTAGCAATCAAAACTTAGCTCCGATTTACATTTCTACGATATTAGAAACACAAATTGGATTGGCGTCCGCTCAAGTGTTTACCGGAAATGAATTTTATAAAAATGGGCATTCCTTTCAAGTTAAAATTGAATCTGCTGGACCTCATAAATTAGCGCTAATTAAAACATTGAAATATGAATTTAATTATGACTTTAGAGAAGCCCGTGAAATCATCGATTCTGTTCCAATCCATTTAGAAGATTCGTTTTCAGAGCAAACCGCTAATGAATTAAAAGAAAGCTTGGAGCACGCGGGTGCAACCATTGAACTAAGTGAACTTCCTTCAGAACATGGGAAATTAGAAGATATCGATGCTTCAGAATTCTTAGAAAGTTATTTACAACCTGCATTCGATCAAATTTGTTAGAATATAAAATGAATGAATGAACTAAATCATTAAACCAATAAGTACAGTACTGGCTCACTCAAATGCTTTCATGACATGAATCTTAAAATCACACCATCCAACCACAATGCACATCCGTTAATGGCCGTATTGATTATTGGAACGTCCATGAAATATTGGCTTTTGGAAATGCAAAAAATGAAACTCGATTCAAAGAGTTGCAAAATGTATCCGGTAGCGGGTGTGAAGGCCAACTCCATATTTGGCTGCTTGATCACTAGTAATAAAACTCTTAGCTCAATACAGGCGGGAAAACACCCTTTATACCAAATGGTTTCAGCGAATTTATTCATTCCAGAAAAATCCAGCATTTCGCCCTCTTTAAATGACGAACATCGTACTCAATTATTTTCATCCTTTGTATACCTTTATCATCCAGAACTTGGATTAGTGGAGCTCCCGCAGGATTTTAGTCTTAAGGAAAATTTAATAATACCAGATACGCATCGTGCAACCATTCAACTTCATAAACCTTCAATACCTGTTTTCATTCCAAATAAGATTCAGAGTTTTCAAGTAAAGGCTGCACCACCAGAAGAAGCAATAAAAAAATTCACGGATAAGATTACAGATGGAGGCGGTAACCTGAAAGAGAAACCCCTTTCCAAAACCGAAACAATCAAAATGAACTGGATGGATCGATTGTTCAAATCCAACCCAAAAACCAAACCTAATCCTGAATCGGAATCGGAATCAAGTGCTAGTTCTAGCTCTAGCTCTAACACCGACCGAAAAAAATCAGATTTGCCTTTAATTCCTTCCATTTTTGGAGGACTGGTCTTTGGTCTAGCATCCTTATTTTCTTCCAGCTCAAAGGAACAGGTACAAGACCAAGCAATTAATGACTTAGATGAATTAAAACGACGAAATCAAGATGAAGTCGAGCGTTTATTAGATATGCTAAAAAACGATCCAGCCAATGCTTTAAAATATGCCATTCCACTAGATCAAAACAATTCGAACCGTGGAACTTCGGATGGTTCTTTTCAAATGACAAAAAGATGGGACAATCTATCTTCAAGGCACAATCAAAGTCAATCATTTGGTGGAAGTGGTTCCATTAACTTGGGCGATGGATTCCGCAGTTTAGAGGATCAATATCATAATACGGCCAAAGATTTGATCGAAAAAGGTGATTATGAAAAGGCCGCCTTCATCTATTTACAATTACTTAAAAATTACGGTCTCGCGGCCAATACCTTGAAAGATGGCGAAATATACCAAGAAGCTGCCATTATTTTTCAGGATCGATGTAAGAACAAAAATCAAGCTGCAGAATGCTACGAATTAGGCAAAATGTATAATGAAGCGATCCAACTACATAATGAACTGGACAATCATGAAAAGTGCGGTGATCTTTACTCTAAAATAAATAAATCTTCCGAGGCTTCAGAAGCCTATAATAAGGCAATTGAGCATCATACGGGGAAAGCCCAATTTCTTGAAGCTTCGAAAATTGCTCGACACAAGCAAGTTGATGCTGATAACGCCCAAAAACTATTGTTAGATGGTTGGACAAACCCGCAAAACCACCAAAAAAAAACATGTCTAACAGAGTATTTCTATTTCATAAATGATCCGAAGGAAAAAACAAACGCCTTTAAAAAAGTACATACCAACACCGTAAATAATGCGAACGCTTCCGATTTCCTTGATATTGTTTCTTTGGAATACAAAGAGCAACATGAATCCAATGAAGAATTAAAAACCATTGGATACAAAATCATATCCGAATACGCTCGCCAAAATTCTGAGTTAGTCTTTAAACTGAAAAGTTTAAGTAAGGGAAATGGTGAAATAAATCGTGATATTTCAAGATTCTTAAAAGATAGTTAAGATGATTTAATTACGTCTTGATAAAACGCTGCCAAATGCAGAATAATGTAATGGTAAGAATAAATAAATAAATAAACAAATCAATCCTTTTTCTATACCTCAAACAAAAGTACTTCCATCACTAATCCTCTTTTACTTTAAAATCCAGTAATTTGGCATTATATTACAGATTACACACCGATGAAGAAAATACTTAAATTATTAAAATGGACATCCTTTGTTCTATTGGGGTGCATTGCAACAATTATGATAATTGTTATTTCATTTATGTATCTCAGTCCTCAATTTGGAGGTGCTACCACAAAGACCCAAAAAGAACAGTTTAAAGAATTAGCTCATTATAAAAACGGACAATTCATAAACCACGAACCTTTTTACATTAAAACGGACTGTCATAGTATCACAGAGATGTTGAAAGAAGCGATGCGCGGAAATCCACATCTACAACCAAAAAAGAATATTAAAGTAGTGAAATTTGATGTAAATCAAATCAACCAGAACCTAGGAAATAAGGCTCGTGTTATTTGGCTGGGGCATTCTTCATTTCTGATCGAAATAGAAGGCAAGACGATTCTGATCGACCCTATTTTCAGCGATTTTGCAGCTCCAATCGGACTACTGGGCAGAAAAAGATACAACGATGAAATGTCTTTCAATGTAGAAGACCTAAAAACAATAGATGCAGTCATTATTTCACATGACCATTATGATCATTTAGATTACCCTACAATTAGTAAAATTAAAGATAAGGTCCAGAACGTAATTGTACCGCTCGGCGTTGGAAATCATTTTAAAGAATGGGGAATAGATCCGAAAATCATTCAAGAATTGGATTGGTGGGAAGAAACTCAATTAGGCTCCTTAAAAATTGTCCTAACTCCCTCTCGACATTCCTCTGGTAGAGGGCTAAGTGATCAATCTGCTACGCTCTGGGGATCATGGTGTTTACTTGGACCAAAACAAAAAATATTTTTCAGTGGCGATGGTGGCTATGGAAAGCATTTTAAACAAATCGGCGAAAAATATGGCCCGTTTGATTTTGGAATGATCGAATGTGGTCAGTATGGAAAGCATTGGGCTGGCATGCACATGATTCCAGAAGAAAGCGTACAAGCAGGATTAGACGTTCAGGCAAAAACATTTATTCCAATTCATTGGGGCGCCTTTACGCTCTCTACGCACAGTTGGACAGATCCGGTGGAACGATTTAAGAAAAAGGCAGAAGAACTCAATGCATCAGTTTCAACACCGGAAATCGGCCAGCAAATCTTAGTCAAATCGAATGCATACCCTGAAATGGACTGGTGGACAAAATTTGAATAAATTCATTGACTTCCATTTGATTTGATTCGTTTATCCATCATAAAATGAGAAATGAATAATTTTTGGCACGTAATATGGATGGACCAATTGACAAATAGTAAATTTACAGAATAGAATCTTGAACGAAAATCTCCTTCTTGCAAATTAAATCGTCTTGACATTTAAAAAATATGAAAAACATCAAACAGCAGGTAATCCGATTCATCACAATTCACATAGCTCTATTTATCATTGGATTTAGCTACGGCCAACCTAGCTTCGAAGGCAAAGTTACCTACGGCTTAAAGTACACAGAGATTCCCGAAGAAATAAAAGGGTACGAATCTATGCTTCCACAAAACATGCATATGTATTTTAAAGAAAGTAAGTTGAGAACAGAGACCCCAACTATTATGGGAGGAAATCAAGTTGTTATTTTTGATAGAGCAAAAAATGAAGGAGCAATCCTTATGGATATGATGGGTGACAAACAAGCAATTACCATGTCTTCAGAATATTTAAAATCAGAAGAAAAAGCCGCTGAAGGAAAAACAAACATCAAATATTATGATGAATACAAAACGATTGCAGGTTATAGATGTCAAAAAGCTACTATCGAGATTGATGATCTAAAAACCACTGTTTATTTCACAAAACAAATCCCCAACCTTGGTGAAAATTTTAAGGGATTACCTGGCCTCCCTATGGAATATACAATTTATCAAAATGGAGTGACGACCATTTTAACCGTTACTGAGGTGACAAAAGAATATGTAGATGATCGTCAATTCATAATCCCTGAAGATTATGTTACCATGCCAATTGAAGAGTTTATGAAAATGAATGGGGAATAATTAAAGCTCCATTAATAGAACCCTGATTTAAAATCAATCATCGTCTATCATCGAATCTTAAATTACAACAAAGTCATATCTTGCATATGTTTTAATAGTGTGCAAAATATTTCTTGATTTTTGAATTGATTCTCTCATCTCTGGCACAAGTATTGAATACAATTGAAGAGAAACCAAATTTTAACGTAGTAGTATATTCTTCTACGCCAGTAAATACAAGCTACATTACAAATGTGCTTTCAATATTTCGCTAAATTTAGCTTTTAAAGAAACTAGAACATGACACACAAACTCATTTTAACATTCGCAATAGGCTTTTTATTCTTGCAATTTCAATTGGTCAAAGCCCAAACGGTTACGTATGAAACAAAGGAACAGAACATCGAAGTTAAAGGGTATGTCATCGAAAACGAGTGGACCAAATCTTCCGAAAGTTACTGCGCAGGGGGAAGTGCATACTTTTCATTAGTCGATAAAAACAATCAGGTATTGCATGTGTTTAAATCAAACCATGTGGACTTGTTGCTTAAGTGGGCAGGAAGTAAAAGGTTGGTGGTTTGCAAGGGAGACATCGTGCTTAAAACATCCACATATGATTTAAATAATGAAGAAGAATCCATGCTTCAACGTCCCGTCGAATATAGTCAGGCAGAACTAAAAGAAGTACCTTCGGATAAAAAGGAAGTGCAAACAGAAGTAATTACTGAAGTAGAAAACGAAGTCAATACAAGTACCAATAGTTGCGAACTATTTGACTTAAAACGTATTACTCCTGCGCAAAAGGCTAGAATTAAAAACTAATATTTCGAACGTTTAAAAAACGTCTGCTTGATTTACTTATTCGGAAAATCACCTGTTATGTCGATTCGGTTTAACGAACGTTAATCAATAGTACTTCGTGATTTTTTAAGTACTTTTCTTAAGTTGCAAAATGGAAATTTCAAAAGAACATATTGATCTTGTAACTCGATTTTACCGTATTTTAAAAGAGAAACCATTTACTACATATCGGGAATCCATCCCAGAAGATATGTTTGTGCCATCAACAAATCATTTACGAAGTTATAATTGGACTCCTAAACCAAATTCCAACCTCCAATTACAAGACATTGAAAATTTTGAAAATGAGCATAATGTCAAATACCCAAATATTTATAAATACTGGTTATTACAAGCGAACATTCTCGAAACCTATGTAGATCAACTATACTTATTCGGAAATCATCCAATAGCTGGACTAGATCCTATCTCAAAAAAGATTACGCCAGAACTAATTACATTAGGACTCTCCCCCATAGGCTACCATGGATTTAGTGCTCCATTGCACATTTTGGTCTTTGACCATAGCTTGCAAATAGAACCAAATCAACCTGTCGTAAAACTATTTCAAACCGCATCAGATCACACTCCTATGAAATTAAAAGAGGACATTGTGTTTTCTTCCTTTGCCAAATTACTTGAATGTTGGAACCACTCCATCGAATTTGGAATGGTTCGAGGAGATGATTTTGTCCTTAGGGAATTCACTAAAATTGATCCGCCTGGAAAACAATATTGGGAAAGAACAATATCAGAAAATGAAGATTGGGACTCAATGGATCCATGAATTAACAGCATAGCAGTCATATAATATGAATGTAATTTAACGTTTCGATTGAACTAAATACTTCCTACATTTATCTTGAATTCTACATATTAACCAAAGGATCGATCACATTCGATCAATTTAACCTAGTCATATTGAAGTGACATTTTCAGCCTACAATGAGCAATTTAATGAGCTTTTCTCCAGAGAAGACGTGAATGCTTGCATCAACTTATTTAAAAGTGTTCCTTACTCCTATGATACGATTGATTATCACATGTTGGAGACTCTTAATCTAAATTTTGAAAATTACGACTCCGTTAATAAAGAAGCTTTGCTGAATTATTACATCAGTTCTTTAGAGTCAAAATTTGACATTTACAATCAAATGATTATTGCCTCAATGGTTGAAGATTTATTAGACAACCACCAAATTAATCAAGGTATCTGGAATAGATTAATCAACGCTAATTTAACGGACAAAGTGATCATTGGTGAATTATTTGAAACATTAGACATTAGAGAAAACCCAAAACGTGGTTTTCAATTATTTCAAAAATATCCCGATTACGGTTTGCTCTTAGAAGTATGGATCGACTACCGTAACCATTATAACGAACAAGAAAAAGAAGTATTTTTGGATAATTATATTTCAATTCTAAATTCTAATAGTAAGGCTGCTAAAGAAGTTATTTTATATTCACTTTGGGTAGACTTTTTTGAGGATCGAGGTACTCAAGAAGAAGTTTGGATCAAATTGATGGCAGCAGAATTGAATAAGGAAGCAATCAAAAGCTTATTTAAATTTAGTGGGCCTGTTCTTTTTGAAAGAAAAATAGTACTTATTAAACAACATCTTTCCAATTTAGAGATGCATTCATCTATTCTAATGTGCCTATTTGGAAGTTTGAATGATGTATATGGAGATATTTCTTTCCATGATGCAAGAAATATATTTAAAGTGTTAAAGGTTGATTCTTCCAGCGAATATTACACCTATTTAAAAGAGCAACTTTTTAAATTCAATTCAAAAAAGGAATATTGGATTGCTAGAAATAAGGGGGTTGATTCAAAAACTAAAAAGGCATAGCTTAACTCGTTTTTAAAACACACTAAAGAATCAGATCTACAGAGAAAGGTTTTATTTAAAGAAAATATGGGATTTCTTAAACATCAGGTTAGAAACTTATAGAATGAAGAATTGGATAAGTTGTTCCAAAAAAACCTACAAATACCTCTTCTACTAAAAGGAGAAGACCACCCTAAATATAAAAGTGAGGAATCAAACAACATAATTATATTTACTTCGACATGAAGAACTGAACTTTATCCAAGGTTTGCTGGTTGTTGATGAGAATGATAAACGAGTTAAATTAACAAAATCAATAAAACATAAAAATGAGTACACTTAGATTAGGAGATGAAACTCCAAACTTCACGGCGCAGTCAACAGAAGGCGAAATTAATTTTCACGAATGGCTCGGCGATGGTTGGGGAATTTTGTTCTCTCACCCAGCAGATTATACGCCTGTTTGTACAACGGAGTTAGGTACTGTTGCTAAGTACAAAGCTGAGTTTGACAAACGAAATGTGAAAGTAGCTGCGTTAAGCGTTGATGGTATTGATTCGCATCACGGATGGATCAAAGACATTAATGAAACACAAGATACTACGGTCAACTTCCCTATTATCGCGGATGAAGACAGAAAAGTGGCAACGCTTTACGACATGATTCACCCAAATGCAGACAACAAACTTACCGTTCGATCTGTGTTCGTAATTGGTTCTGATAAAAAAGTTAAATTAACCATAACCTACCCTGCTTCTACCGGAAGAAATTTTGATGAGTTATTAAGAGTAATTGATTCATTACAGTTAACAGCATACCATAAAGTTGCAACCCCTGCCAATTGGAATAATGGTGATGACTGCGTAATCGTTCCTGCAGTTAAAAATGAAGATATAGCTAGTTTGTTTCCAAAAGGACATACTGAAGTTAAACCCTATTTAAGAATGACTCCTCAGCCAAACATGGATTAATGATCGATTAGAATAAGATAGGATAACCTATTTTTGAATGAAGTAAAGGGCCGTTTTGAACTAAAGCGCTCTTTACTTTATTTTACGTAACACGCTATACAAGGCTATATTCAGCTCTTAAAATGTGCTTTTAATATTAGCAGCTTCCCAGGCTGCCACGAATATTTCTTACACTCAAGCAAAAACTAGCAGATTCAATTGTAGAAATCATTAATATTGAGGATATTTCGCCCATGTACGTCTTCTACGATTCGTTCCATGATCCCGAAAAGAAAGCTTTATCAAACTCAAAATTGCTTCATTGAACAATCCAGAAGTCGAACAAATTAGGCATTACAATGCTTCGCTCTTAGAATCGACACGAATGAACCTTGATTAAAAATGAATGAATGAATGCACGAAACCTTCAAACGATATTGAAACCTTCTTAGCCTGAATGCATAATTTATCATGACAAAAAAAACAATCTACCTACCTGGGTTAAATGGAATACGAGCGATTGCGGCAATAGCTGTGGTTATTTCACACATCACCTTAAGTTTTAAAGACTTCGGATTGAATCCATATATCCTTGGCACGTATGATGATGGAAATCCACGAACACTTGATTTAGCAGGGTATGGAGTCAGTATGTTTTTCGCTTTGAGTGGTTTTTTAATCACCTACTTATTATGTAAAGAAAAGGAAGTGGCACAGGTGAATATCAAGAAATTTTATCTCCGTAGAATATTACGAATCTGGCCACTCTATTACAGTTACTTTTTTATATGTATCATAGTCTACATGCTCTTTAATGTAGATTACGTTAAAGAATCAACCCTATTTTACATATTCTATTCTGCAAACGTTCCATTTGTCATAGGAGGCACACTCCCCTTTCTAGCCCATTTTTGGTCCTTAGCTGTAGAAGAACAATTTTACATGTTTTGGCCTTGGATTAACAAACTAAAAATCAAACAAATATTAGTAGTTTCATCATTGGGAGTCCTCCTTTTAATTGGATTAAAAATGTATCTACACATCTTTATTCCCAATACAAAATTTGAGATGTTCATACATGTCACAAGATTTCATTGCATGATGATTGGTGCAATTGCCGCGATCGCATACTATTTAAATTACACCCCATTTATTAAAGTTGCGACAAACAAAGTTGTTCAAATCATATGTTGGTTTATTTTGTTTTTAGTCTTAATAAACCGCTTTCACATAGCTTCATTTCTAGATAATGAAATTCTAACTATTGTAACCGCATTAATCATTATGGGCCAAATAACAAAGACCAGCCCGATCAGTTTGGAAAATAAAGTCTTTGATTTTTTCGGCAAGATTTCCTATGGTATTTATGTCATTCATCCAGTTCTAATTTTTCTATTCTCCAAAATACTAAAAGACATTACCCCTTGGAATACAGCTAACTACGCCATTGTGTACGCCGTAATTCTGGGAACAACAATTATTCTTTCACACCTATCCTATAAATATTTTGAATCGATGTTTTTAAAAATAAAAGGAAAGAAATATAGTGTGATTAAAAGCAGTGGAAGCATGGACTACAAACAACATTAGACAAACGTTATTCCGTGAATTAATCCTACGTCAAAGCCCAATAACGTTAGTAATACAAGTTCTGCTAGACAATTTTCGAAGCAGTTCATAGTGTAATTTCACCCTTTTGATAATTCTATAAAATGAAGCAACGCAACTTAAGAAAGTTCATACCCTTCTTACTCCTATCAATACCTTTTATCACTTCTTGTACTGGTCAAAACAGTACTGATTTGGATAATACACAGTTTGTTGAATCGGTTACACAGGGGACCCAATTAACCAAGGTTACCAAAAGTTTATCCACGTTAAATGGGCCTGCCGAAAATGTGCATTGCGGTTTTTTGGCCAAATCTGGAGATCTTTGGTTTGGCACTACAGGTCATGGTGTTTTCAAGTTTGATGGTAAATCTTTCACAAATTATACGGAGAAAGACGGATTAGGAGGTAACATGGTTATGACTATTTGTGAAGACTCGATAGGAAACATATTAATTGGTACTGACAAAGGAATTGCGCTTTATGATGGAAAATCCATAAGTTCTTTTGCGAAACATCAGATTTCTGCTTCAAGTAGAATTAGGCAATTATACACCGATAAAAAAGGGCAGATTTGGATCGCAACAGATGACAAAGGCGTTTTTATAGGTAACACAAAAAACAGCACCAATCTTTTATCAAATCAAAACGTTAAAAACGATTTTGGACTAACCCTAACCAGTGTCAGTGATATATTGGAAGATAAAAATGGAAACATTTGGTTCGCCTCATGGGCTCCATCCGATGAAGGCATTGTTCGATTCGACGGTAATTCTTTAGTACGATATACAGGAATGCATGGCATTAATGACTCCTTAATTCATTGCATATTAGAAGATAAATCAGGCATATTATGGCTCGGATCCAGAAACCACGGAGTATTCCGTTATGATGGAAATTCATTCAAACATTTAGCAGACACGAATGGGCCAGGAATTTCTACTGTTTATAAAATTCTGGAAGACAAAAATGGTGTTATTTGGTTCGCTACGGAAGCAAATGGAGTATACTGTTATGACGGTGAGCATTTTAAAAACTATACGATGGAAGATGGATTGATCAATAATTCAGTTTTTTCCATGGTAGAAGACACTGCTGGCAATTTGTGGTTCGGTACTAGAAATGTGGGGCTTTGTCGATTTGATGGTAAATCATTTGTACATTTTTCCGAATAAGAAATAGAATGTAGCCTACAAAAACATATTCAAGTGCAGCCAATATGTTAATGGAATCTATTTTGTGCAGGTTGCAATGGAGTATAAAATATTAAGTTCGAAATTGATAAAGTATTAAGTCTAAAAAATAGAGCAAAATCACCATTGCAGTAGCTGTACACATAAGTGATTGAAACTCTTTATCCTCAGAGTCGCTCATAGACAACTCAGAACTTAGCTAAATCTAGGCGGAAAATTAATTTAGCTAGAAATATATTGGAAAGCCTTTACAACTTTTTACATTCGCTTTACACTCTTTTACACTATATAATGCCGTAATTCAGTCAGAATCTCGTGCTTTGAGAAAAATAAAAATTATGACTAAAAAACTTTCAATCCCTTCAATTATTTCCATGTTACTTATTCTAGTTTCATGTAGCGCTCAAGAAACAGCCAAAGAACCATCGGAAACGCCAACAGAAAATTTGGAATCTGTAGATTCAAAAAAAGACGAACCACACCGCTACGGAGGTTGGTATTGTCCGGACAATTTTGGATTTGTTCCAGTAGATATTCAAAAGCTTGATGAAGTTCCAGCAATTGCGGATCGACTACCAACCGAGCAAGAACTCAAGGACAACATGTCGCTCATTAAAGTAGATACTAAGAAATATCCCAATGCCAGGGCCTTGGAGATGGATCTTCCAAGAGTTGCTAGTATTTACTCAGAACGTAAAGGCATGAGCGAATTAATTATTGTAATTCAGGCCATTATTGTTCAAGAAGATACAGTAGTAGGATACCGTTTTGCAAATGGTGGAAATGGCTCCGCTTGGTTGAGCGACATAACATTCCTCTCTACGGATGAGGTAGCGAAAAAAGGTACACAACCGTTCTTCTATTCAAAGTCTACACTGAAAGCCAAGACCGCGGACATCTGGGCAGCAATTAGTAAGACAGACTACTTCAAAGAACTCGGAACGAAATTCGACAAGAAAAAATTCTTTTCATCAGAGTGGAATGCCGAATCAGAAGCACATTTAAACCTTGATATTGAAGGTGTTAAAGCAACAGGGTATGTAGGAATGGTATATGGCAATTATTACCTGCATATAGATTACGATCGAGACGGATTTCATTATTCTGAAAAGCTGTTGATAATGGAGAATCAAGAGGACAATACCACGGAACTGTTCTTTGCGAGTGGACCATATCCTGCAGACTTTGAAACGCAGAAGTCAAAATGGGCCAGCTGGGTTGAAACAGTGAATAAAGCCAGCGAGGCTAAGTGATTAAAATTCCAATTCATTGGATGCGTTAAATTCTAAGATTAGAAAACAAAGAAAAAAGCCCATTTAAAGTCATTTCGAAGTATTGAGAAATATATTGTATCTAAAATCTTGAATACAATATATTTCTCCTACCCAAAGTGAGCACATGTTTAATTAAGCCTAACGCATGAGAAATAACATGCTATGAACCTGTTACGAACTCTTGCTTTCAAAATTCGTCTTAATTTATAGCAAGCCGATTAAGAAACATTTAACTTGTCTTCCGACTGTGCTGAAAGCTTATGAATGGAAGATGTTTTTTACGCCAAAAAGCTCAAATTCGGCTTTGTAATAAAATAAATAAAACTCGTTTGTTTTCAAATGCTCGAATCCATTAGAAAAAAGTCCAAGATAAAAGATGAAAGAGATTGAAGACTATTGTCCTGAAAATAAAAAAGACTGGAGAAATTGGCTCGAATTGAACCACAATAAAAAAGAGGCCGTTTGGCTCATTTTTTATAAGAAAAAATCTCCCAACCACAACCTCAGTTGGAGTGAATCAGTGGATGAAGCACTTTGTTTTGGTTGGATTGACAGTACAAAAAAAACAATAGACAGTGAGAAATTCAAACAGTATTTCAGTAAACGAAAAGCAAAAAGTAATTGGTCTAAAATAAATAAGGACAAAGTGAAAACCTTAATTGACCAAGGACTTATGCAAGAAGAAGGATACAAAAGCATTGAAATTGCAAAAGAAAATGGTTCTTGGACAATTTTGGATGAAGTTGAAGCCCTAATAGTTCCAGAAGATTTAAAAGAAGAATTTGCAAAACACAAGGGCTCCTTAGAATATTTTGAGAGTCTAAGTAAGTCCATTAAAAAGATTTTATTGTACTGGATCGTTTCAGCTAAAAGAACCGAAACAAGGCAAAAGAGAATTTTAGAAATTGCAGAAAATGCAAGTAATAAGTTGATTCCAAAACAATTTAGATAGGATAAAATAGCCTAGCCCATGATTAGGGAGCCACAAAATCTCACGCGCTTTTTGCCCAGGCGGCAACGTGCTCCATCTTGAACCGCATAAAAAATCATGTTTGTTTTATCCATATTGTAAATTAACGCAGCAGGAACCCACTCTTCTCCCTTTATCATAGAAAAACACGACTTAAAAGTTATGTCCTATTTTTCGACCATTATTTTAATTACCTCCTCATTTATTATTAAAAAATAAAGACCGCTTTCAATCGTTAAATCAATTCTAGTTATTCTATTTTTTATATTAATTGACATTATTTCTTTCCCCAAAACATTTATTATTTTAGCCTCATTTCCATTTCTATAATTAGATAGTTCGAGTGTAAATGTTCCTTTATTCGGATTAGGATATATAAAAATATCATCCGATAAATCTTGATCAAAGCCATTAGGGGATTTCAATATATTTATGGTCACAATGCTATCGCAATTACGGCTAGACATTAAAGAATCAACATAAGTCCCTGCCGAATCATACAAATTAGCTCCTATTACTACACTTTCACCTTCTAAAATAGTGGTATCTATGGTCGTACTAATATTCGCATTTACTATTAAATCTAAAGTGACAGTCGAGTCGCAACCCGCCGCATTGATTAAGGTATGTGTAGCGGTATTATTACTTGCAGTATAAGTGTTTCCATCTATCCATTGATAGGAATCACAAGCAGAAATCATATCTATTCCTGTATTAGATTCGTTAATAGTAAGATTTAATGTTACAATTGAATCACAACCCTGAGCGGAGCCTCCAACTAAAGTATCCATCGCATTATTATTACTACTAGAATAGGTGTTTCCATCAATCCATAAATAAGAATCACAAGTTGTAACTATATCCGTTCCTGCAGAATAAGATGCAAACGTTAAATTTAACGTAACTGTGGAATCGCAACCCAAAGCATTAGTCAATACGTGCGTAGCAGAATTATTGTTCGTGGAGTATATATTTCCATCTATCCAGGTAATAGAAGAAGCACATGTAATGATCATATCTATACCTACGGTTGGTTGATTAATGGTTAGATTTAAAGTAACCACTGAATCACAACCTGCTGAATTTACAAAAGTGTGTGTAGCCGTATTATTGCTTGAAGTATATGTGTTACCATCCACCCAAGTGAATGAACTGCAAGCTGTAACTATATCCGTTCCCGTATTAGGTTGATTTATCGTAAGATTTAATGTTACAATCGAATCACAACCCAAAGCGGAGCCTCCTACAATTGTATAAGTTGCCGTATCATTATTCGACGTATAAGTATTACCGTTAATCCACGTATAAGAGGAAGAACAAGTTGATACGTTATCTACACCTCCAGAAAAAGTATTAAACATTAAATCTAGAGAAATTACCGAGTCACATCCGTTTGCGTTAGTAAGGGTATGTACTGCCGTATTATTATTGGATGTATAGGTATTCCCATTTATCCAAGTATAAGATGCTGCACAAGTTGTAATAGTGGATATGCTCGTTGATGGCTCGTTTATTGTTAAACTGAGACTTATAACCGAATCACAACCAACGCTATTCACCAAAACAAAAGTGGCGAAGTAATTAGAGCTGTCATAAGTTACCCCATCAATCCATGTAAAACTGCTTTGACACGTCGTGATTGAATCTATAGAATACGTGGGGTTATATATCGTTAAATTCAACGTGATTACCGAATCGCAGCCTACTGAATTAGGAAGTGTAAATGTTGCTGAATTATTAGAAGTAGAATAGGTGATTCCATTGATCCAAGTATAAGCATTACAAGCAGAAACTACATCAGTATACATGGTTGATTGATTAATGGTCAGGTTTAATGTTACGATTGAGTCACACCCTTGTGAATTAACTAATGTATCAGTTACTGAATTGGTGGAACTCGTATAGGTAACACCATTAATCCACGTGTAAGCATTACATGCGATATGATAATCTGTTCCAAATGTTTTAGAGCATACAGCTTCACAACCGTAGGTTCCTGCAGGAATCGGATTAGATGCAGACGCATTTGTAAATTCCCCATCTAAAGCATCAATACCGCTATAGATCCAGTTATTCGGAAAAAATGTATTCCCATCATTGTTTGTACAGTTTTTACGAAATGTCCAACCATCCAAGTACTCCCACGCTTGCCCGGTACCATCTACATTTATATCACCAAAAACATCTACTACTACCGTTCCATTTTTAAACAATTCAATAGCGTCGTCTCCATTAATTGCTGCAGCAACTGGAGCAATGTAATCAGCGTTGAATCCCATAAAATTGAAAAATCCCGCTGAATCAGCAGCAACATAGACATAATCTCCCGCTGAAGCAGGAACGGCAGCAAATACAAATTCCTGCCCATCCGTACCTCCACCATTGTTGGCTGAACCAAATCCGTAAATGCTTAAATCTGCAATATCATCCGTTACAAAAAACTCTATTCCTTTTGGATGGCCTCCAAGAAGAGGACCATCGTAAACTCCGGTAATGATCAAATTTGTCTGCGGACAACTATATGTACCTATTGGTATCGGATTTACCGCTGTAGCATTTGATGATTCACCGTCAAGTGCATCAATTCCACTATATATCCAGTTCGAAGTATCAAAATTTCCACCATTTGGTCCAGTGCAGTTTTTTCTTGCCGCCCATCCATTAGTATATTCCCATACTTGTCCAAATCCACTAGTATTCGCATCACCAAAAACATCTACTACCAAATTATTTTTAAAAAGCTCAATAGCATCATCTCCATTAATTCCCATCGAAATATCATTATAATCATGTGTAAAGCCCATAAAAGTGGTAAATCCCGTTGCTGTTGCCACACAATAAATATAGTCTCCTGCTGTTGCTGACACGCTCGGAAAGGTAAACTCTACTCCGTCCGTCCCAAGCCCATTACTTGCACTACCAAGTCCATAAATACTGAGATCCGCAATGTCATTTTGAACGTAGAGTTCTATGCCTTTGGGATTTCCACCTGAAAGTGGCCCATCATATACCGCAGAAATAACAAGATCAGACGACGCATTTGACGTACTAGCGGCGTTGATAACGTTCACATTGTTTGTAATTGAACTGGTGCAACTATTTCCATCCGTATAGCTATACGTTATGCTGTGAGTTCCTAAACCCGCATTAGATGGATCAAAACTATTTCCAGAAATTCCATTTCCACTAAATATCCCTCCTATTGGACTACCCGTTAAACTAGCTGTACCATCGGAAACCAAATAACTAGTATTTAAACCGCTAAAAGAGACACTCGGTAACGGATAAACGGTGCCCGTAATGGGAACTCGTGTGCTTTCGCAACCACTTATGGTGTCGTAAGAGGAAACAAACAAAGTATAAGTAGTACTGAGAAAGTTGAAATTGCCCACAAGCGCAGTATAAAACACCGTACTAGTAGAATTATCTAGATACCAACGAATCGTATTGCCTCCCGTTCCTGGAACTGCGGTTAATGTCATCAATCCAGGTCCACATCTGCTCGCTTCCGTTGTAGAGGATGGTGGATTTACGGCACACCCTCCCCAAATGACTTGCGCATACTCAGGATGATCTATGAAAGGATTTCTATTACCTTGTACCTGATAGTAGATTGTATTGTTTCGATCTATTTCTTTTTGACTTACTGGATCGTTTGCATGCCATTCCAACAACATTTCTAGTGCCCAATCAGTAAAAACATGATCGCCTGATCCATCCAGCATTGCACTTCCTGGCCAAGTAGCAATTATGTCTTCATATCGCGTGGCCATATAGAAATAAATTCTTGCAAAATCTCCTTTATATTCATCCAGAGGTTCAAATACGGTACCTGTATAGCCTAAACCAGAGCGAGCAGGTCCTTTTTTGGTTCCATTAGAACTGATCCATGTGGGAGATGATATTTCACCATATGATAAATTTCCTCTTTGAAGATTCACATAGCCATCTGTGGGAACTACATGATGGATGTCCGTATATTGAACTACAGCTGTACTGCCGCCCCACCAACTTTTGGGAAACGAATGTTCTCTGTTATAGCAATCGGACTCTCCTACATAAGTACCACATTGATTTATGGACCACGTAAAATTATAAGGGTCCAATCCCGAAGGGTTTTCGGAGTACATGTCCCAAATATATCCATCTATGTCTAGGTCAGTATCGTCATAGTGATACCAAAGTTGGGTATACGTACGTACTGCGTGGTTATCAATGATGTTATGAAGCTGTGTTTTCAATGTATATCCCGATCCAGTAGCAGAAGAATAATAACCTGCTGGAATTTGAGCATATCCATCAAGGAAAAACAACAAAATCAATGAAAGTGGGAGTAGTCTTTTAATCATATTAGTTAACTAGTCTAGTTAAATTATAAAATTAAAACTATCACAAAACCCCCGCTAAAATACGCTCTCTTGGGAAGATTGTGACGAAATGACTACAAAATAGTGATGAAGTTAAAGCTGTATTTTCAGTAGTTCCTTCCGAAAGGTCTTGGTGACATTAAGTTTTTGTTCATTTACGATTACTGAATCTTTTGAAACAGCTTTAACCTGATCAATTCTAACGATGTAAGAACGATGGATTTGCACAAAATCTAGTGGATCTGGAATGAGACTAAAAAAATCACCAATTTTATGTCTGTAGATGTGCACTCCATTAGTGGTGATTATTTCTAAATAATTCCCTGAGGATTTCACGTAATAGATATCGGTAGTACTAATTTTAATATTTTTCCCCGACTCTCTTATCACAATATACTTGTCACTTTTTCTTAATTTCTTAATGAGTAAACGAATTAATTCTCGAAGTACATCTTTGTTATAAATCAACACCCTAACCTTAAAAAACCAATATATGGAAAGGGACACCAGTATTAAGACAAGAATTAAAAACCACCATGTTTGATAAAAAGGAGGAGAAATGACAAAAGATAATGTGATCTGTTCGCTCGATAAAAAGTTATTTACCGATGCTTCTATTATCAGTTCATAGGTTTTAGGAGGAAGTTCTGTAAATATTATGCTCGAATTGGAAGTGTAATTCCATTGGTTATTTTCACTAAAGCGATAACGATATTTCAACTTTCTATTGAATGAAACAGCCCTGAAATATATTTTAAGATTGTTTTCGTCGTAATTTAACTTAGAAACGTTGTTAACTAATTCATTATTAATTTCGAATCCAGTTATATCAAAGAAAAGTGAAACTTCATTATGCCGATCAAAATCTTTCTTATCACATTTATATAAGCCTGAACGTGTAGTTAGCCAGATTTCATCACGAACCAACTCCATATCTATAATATCAAATGGTTTTAACCGCTCATTCTTAATTACGCTAAATGTATCTAACTTAAATAGTACCTTATTGAGTCCCTGATTTGTACAAACCCACAGAACAGAATCATTTTCGAAGTATGTTCTGTTTATAATATTACTATTAAGCCCATCTTTTTGTTGAATATTAAATAAAATCGAGTTTTTAGAAACTACGATCCCGGAACCAAGTGTCGAATACACTTCCATCGATTCATTTACTTCTATATCTTCAATTCTTTCCTGTAAAAGTGGATGTTTATACTTAATCAAATTTCCACCTTCATAAATATGAACACCTTCTTGGCTACAGAGTATATACTTATTATTTTTCCTGGCCACGTCATTTGCTCTTACATTAAGCAATAAATTTTTCGTTAAAACATTGGATGGTGTTTTAAGGAATGTGGACGTCTCTACATCGAACCGGGCACCTCCTCTTATTGGCTGACTCTTTAAACCATCTACTAGCAAATAATTTAATTCATTCCATTCCAAATTACGATCATATTCATCATATGAAACAGGGTATAAATCAAGCACATATTCATTTTGCATATACGAAGCCAAATGAAACTGATCATCCTTGTCAATCCTATACATTACAGGTGCCCCTTCATTAGTAGAAACCCATATATTAGATCTACGATCTCTCCCTATTTTATTAACAGGAGCATTATTTGGTAAATGATATTTTTTCAAAGAAGGGTTTTCAACATGAAAAACTCCAGAATTTAGTGTCGAAAACCACTCCCCTCCTTCATGATCTTTAAACACTTTGATTACAGACTTCCCGTTTAGAATGTTTTCAAGGAGTTTTCCATTCTTATTATATATGTTTACACCTTTATCGTATTCTGAAATATAAAAAAGTGAATCCGCATATATCCCAGCATTTAGATATCTATTGTTTTCATTTAGTCTGATGATGGTTCTATTATCATTTTTTACCACAATATTCTTGTCGTACAACAAAAAATGCATCCCGTTATTTAACAAATCAAATTCAACATGATTGTTTCTACTCGGTTCAAACAAAAATTCATCATACAGTACTATATGAGATCGATCTGCATCTATATTTTCTTTAATGTCAATGTATTTTAGTCTATTATTTTCGACTTTCCTTACCACTGCATATTTTTGATTCAATTTATACGGCTCGGCTACATCTGCTAAAATTCTCCCATTAGAATCAATCTTAGTGATGCCCACCTTAAATTTATAGCCTACCCACAACTTTTTTTTATGATATAAAATATCTCCAATCATAATACCACTACCAATTGAGGCTAATGCATCATTATACTGATATTCTTGAAATTTGTAATGTTCAGTATTGAAGAAAAACAATCTATTGTTAAAAGTTGAACACCAGACCGTTCCATCGCTTTGAGGGTAAAATTTAAAAACCGTGTTGTCGGTTAAACCATCACTTTTATCAAATGCTTCAAATTTGCTCCCGTCAAATCTTGCTATACCTCTATCCGTGGCAAACCATAAATAACCGTTATCGTCTTGATAGATATCATACACTTGATTACTTGGCAAGCCCTGCTCTGTAGTGTAATTTTCGAACACATACTCTTGTGCAAGAGTTGGGTTATTAACAATTAAAATAGAAAATATTATTCTAAATAGATATTTCATAAGATGCCATCAAATCTAACGTACACCATTTCAAATTAATAAAAATTGGGACAAAATAATTTGAATAGGGACGAAATACTATGGAAATAGTGATGAAATGAATACGTTAAATATGACTTATTGATTAATTTAAATCCTAAATGAGTTCATCCACAATTCAAGTATGGATAAAAACAAACAACATATTTCTTAGTCGATACATTCATTCATTGTTGGAATCGTAACGGTTAAAAAAGTATGACACATACAACGCCCAAGTATGTCCATACGTTAAATTCAATGCGAACTTAAAAAAAGCTCATAGAGATTAATTAGCCACGTATCATCTGGATGCTTTTAAAATCTATTTTGACAAGTAAAATAACTGAAACCCAAAGCCCATTACCAGATACTAAAATTTGAATAGTCTATTAGTTACATTAGATTTGAAAGGATTAATAGCCAAATGGAGTAATAAGTAATTACGGGAAAAAGTGCAGAAGAAAAATAAAACAATAGCTAACAGTGTTGTCTGTAAGCAAAAAAAAAAACAAAAGATGAGATGAAATGAAATATTTAAGAATCATTACGATTATGGGATTTTTATCCAGTCTATTTGGATGTGATCTGAAAAATAAAAAATCAGAAAATAGTTCTGAGACTATTAATTCACCAATAACGATACCTGTGGAGAACATTTCTGCTACCAGTGATCAAGAAGAAAGAAGAACCAAATCTGAAAAAATATGCGAGTCAAACGATGTTCCTATTTATAAAAATCCGAATTCACTTTTTGTTGCTCCAGAAAAAGAAACGGAGTTAAGAACTAAGGATGAAGTGGTTGATAGAGCAATAGCATTATTGTATTTAGGACTTAAAAGTGAAGGTCTTGAACAAATTCATTTAGATAAAATGGAAGAAGATTATGGGATTTCTTCAAAACTATCACGAACAGAAAAAGAATATGCCTACTCATCAAATCCAACTGACCAACAAAAGACTGATGCAAATTGGCGATATGAAAGCCTGCACGTTTTACTTTGGTCGCTAGGTTATATTGACGAATTAGTCTATCCAAATCAAATGTGTAATGTTGCTAATGATGTAAAAATTATTTATGAATTGGGAGCAGATAAATTTAGATCTCAATCTAAATTGAGATCTAAAAAGGAAATTCTTGACCAAGCTGATTTAATTTTAAGATTAAATTGGGCTTGTGTCAGTTCAAGAGTGATAAATGAAACTGCTCCCGGTGGATTGAATTCAAGTGTCGTTTATGAAAGACATTATGCACTTAATTGGTTAATTAAATATTTAAATCAAGATTGGGATGATGTATCAACGGACACCTAAAAAACATATTCAGTATCAACACCCTTAAAAAAGCTATTTAACAACCCGTTAGAACCAATTAATTAATGTTTATGAAATTATTTTTCTCCATATTATTTATTGCTTTATTTCACATAACGAAATGTCAATCGCTAGAAGTAAATGCTGGACAAGACTCCGTTTTATGTCTACCTAACTTTAGCGAAGATTCGATCGTTATCGGTGGGGCACCCGCTGCAATAGGTGGTGTTGGAAATTATAGCTATTCATGGGATATCTATCCAAAACCTTATATCCCTTTTTCAAATGCTCCATTAATTCAGATCTGGGCATCTGATATGATAAGCGACACCACAGCCGCTAATCCCTATCTATTAAGTTTGGCAGAAAATTCTAATGGTCCTATTAAGTTGATACTAACCGTAACGGATTCTATTGGAACGATAGAAAAAGATACATCCATCTACTATTCAACATCATTATCTACCACTTTAGGAAATATAATGCTGCAAACATATCCTGGAGATACAGCACAGATTCAACCAATAGGTTTTGGGGGAGGAATACCTCCATATACATTTGATTGGGGTAGTTCACCTGATCTCATTGGAGATAGATACGATTTCTTAGTAGGCTTAGACTCTATACCAACTCGCGAAGTAATTATCCCCGAATCTGATAGCTTGTTACATTACTCCCTTACCGTTACAGATTCTATTGGATGTCAATTTAACATCGGAACCTATCAAATTTTTGATGTATTAAATTTATCAATTGATAAATTTAATACTCCTGATATTGAAATTTATCCTAATCCATTTCACAATAAAGTTATTGTCAACACGTCGAACGTTGGCTCTTCAACAATCCATATTTCCGATGAAGCTGGAAGAATAGTTCATTCTCAATCATTCTTACAAAATACTGCTTCGTCCATAAATTTATCGAAACTCAAACAAGGGCTGTACGTCGTCGAAATAAAAACTAAAAACAGAACCTATTATCAAAAGATAATTAAAAAATAAATAAAAAACCCAAGTCATTTCGACCGTTGCGGAGAAATCTATTGTAATAGTACTACAAATGACAATAGATTTCTCAAATTCTCACAATGACTACAAACACCTTTGAAGCTAAGCGTAGTTTACAACCACCCACGTCCAGGCCTATTTTGTAACTATCTCTGCTTGGCGTAGTTTGCAACTACGCTTTTAATATCTCTTGAATTTGTAATTCAACTTTCTTCAAACAATTTTAACTCTGCTCAAAGTCACTTGCTACAGAACCCCATTTAATATCTCCTGAATTTGTAATTCAACTTTAAACACACAGTTCAAAACAAAAAAACTCCCTCTCCTCAGAGTCACTCACCAGAGGACTCTGAGTCTTAATTGCCATCCTTCAAGTAAAGCGGTTATACATCCCAATAACTAATAAATAATAAATAAATAAAAACCAAAGTCATTTCGACCGTTGTGGAGAAATCTATTGTAATAGTACTACAAATGACAATAGATTTCTCAAATTCTCACAATGACTACAAACACCCTTGAAGCTAAGCGTAGTTTGCAACTACGCTTTTAATATCTCCTGAATTTGTAATTCAACTTTCTTCAAACAATTTTAACTCTGCTCAAAGTCACTTGCTAGAAAACTCCGAGGCTAATCTAAACTTAGCCTTTCCATATTTACAATCGGGACTAACCCCTATTCAATATATACCCTATCCTCATCACATCTTGGATTAGGCTACACACATATGATTCATACATATAAATTAAATCAAATTACACTAATTAAACAGATAAATTCACTATAATTGATACTTACTAGTTTTTAAATAAAATACCAATAGATGAATAACAACCAATCAATAGCGTCAAAAGTACTACATGAATTAAAGGATCTTGGAATCTTAGTTGTGCAACAAGGAGAGCCGGAGTATTACTACTCTCGTCAAATTTCCAACACTCGAATGGGCCATATGCCAGATTTTATCGTTTACTGTAAAACAGCAGAAGACGTACAGCATTGCATAGTCACCAGTAATACATTTGATTATCCCTTTCGAGTGAGATCCGGCGGACATCAACATGAAGGGATGTGCTCGGGTAACCAATTAATGATTATAGATTTATCTCAAATTTATGACAAAACGATTAAATATCCAGCGGAAGACCAAGCCTGGATTCCGGTGGGAAAACAGCTTCAGCAAGTGTATAGTGAATTAGAATTACGAGGACAAACGATTCCAGGTGGAGGTTGTCAATCGGTAAACGTCGGTGGATTAACACAAGGTGGAGGCTGGGGCATATCCATTCGTAAATTTGGCTTGACCTGTGATAATATTTTAGAGGCAGAAGTTATTTTATCAAGTGGGAAGAAAGTAATTGCTTCCAAAACCAACGAACCAAATCTTTTTTGGTCTCTCAAAGGTGGAGGTGGTGGTAACTTTGGGATCGTAACCCGTTTCAAATTCCAATTATCTTCGTATACAGAGTACACAACTTCCTTTGCTATTAGATGGACCAAGCCCATAGATGTTCCAACGGTAGTGAAAAAGTGGATCGACATGCACATGCTTGACTTTGAAGGCAGTAATCCATTGGACCCAAATATTTCTTGCACCGCAGGTTTGTTTCTCAATAAAGCAACAGCGCAAAAAGGAGAAGAAATCCCCGAATGTACGGCGGCAGTAAGTGCTGGAATTGGAGGCTTTTATTACGGGCGAGCGGATAAATTACTCGAATTATTAAAATTACATTTTAAAGACCATGATGGAAAATCATTGCTCCCATTAAATGAAGATGGCACACCAAACCTTAATCCAAATGCAGAAAATAGATTTGCACGTTGGGAGGAAGTCAAAAAAATAAAGAAGAAAGACACCAACCGAAAATCGGCCAAATTGGGAAAAACAGACGCGAGAGGCTCCGAAACGAAAGAACAACAACTGATTGCCGACTTTATGAATCCCGTTACTATATCAGGCGGTGTATCAACTCCTTCCATCGCTCAGACAACGTCCGACACTTACAATCCGTTTTTAAATTGTGACCGAGACTATAATATTATTCCCAATGCGCCAAGTATTACATGTGATCAACCACATCCGCACAAAGTGACATCTGGTTTCCCAAAAAAAGGAACAGATCATCATGCCTTAGTGGATCAAATTTACCATGCGTTACTAGAAACAAAATACTACCCAGATGTAAGCAAATATATGATCTGGCATTGTTTCGGTGGAGCTGTTTTGAAGACCGATTCAAAAGACCGTGCATTCCCATTTGCAGACAAACCCTATTTACTACAATTACAATGCTGGTGGGACGATGCAGGTGATCCATTTGATGATATGAAAAGGAACGTTGAATATGTTAAATGGGTAAATGATTTCAGAACAAATCACATGAAACCACACTGCGATGGAGCATTTATCAATTTCGTAGATAAAGATCTAGTCTCCTATGATCCAGATCAAAACGAAACAGAGCGGAAACTTGAAATACTTAAACATTATTATGGCGAAAACTTAGACCAATTACGAAAGAACAAGGCGAATTATGATCCAGACAACCGCTTCAACTTCGAGCTTAGTATTCCTCCTATGTAATTATTAATAATCTGTACCCTTCTCCTCAGAGTCACTCGTCAAAAGACTCTGAGGAAATTTATTCTAATCTCGCCTAGTATCAAATATTCGAAAAAGCAATGAAGCGATAAGAAACAGCCATGGTGTTCCATGTAAAAAAACATCAAACCAATCACTTAAACCCATTCCATTCGCTCCTCCAAACACCCATTTCAACTTCCCCCAGAGATGAGGCTCAGGAATAAACGGAGCTAAACCTAATGTGATACTTAACAAAAGAAAAACAACCGTATTTTTACGAACAAACGAAATCATATTAACCAAAATTTATTAAGCCTAAACTAAGCGAAATGGATCATATCTCCCCAACTTGATCCCAAATTACTCAATATTTTAGTTAATGTTCCCGATTTCACCATCCCAATTCATCATCTTAATTTAGCCGTAGATTATATCTACGCTTTAGTATCTATTTAAATTTGCAATTCAACATTCTTTCTCCTCTCCTCAGAGTCACTCACCAGAGGACTCTGAGTCTTAATTGCGATCCTTCAAGTAAAGCGGTTATACATCCCAATAAATAATTAATAAATAAAAACCGAAGTCATTTCGACCGTTGTGGAGAAATCTATTGTAATAGTACTACAAATGACAATAGATTTCTCCAATTCTCACAATGACTACAAACACCCTTGAAGCTAAGCGTAGTTTGTAACTACGCTTTTAATATCTCTTGAATTTATAATTCAACTTTAAACACACAGTTCAAAACAAAAAAACTTCCTCTCCTCAGAGTCACTCACCAGAGGACTCTGAGTCTTAATTGCGATCCTTCAAGTAAAGCGGTTATACATCCCAATAAATAATTAATAAATAAAAACCGAAGTCATTTCGACCGTTGTGGAGAAATCTATTGTAATAGTACTACAAATGACAATAGATTTCTCAAATTCTCACAATGACTACAAACACCCTTGAAGCTAAGCGTAGTTTGCAACTACCCATTTAATATCTCTTGAATTTGTAATTCAACTTTCTTCAAACAATTTTAACTCTGCTCAATGTCACTTGCTAGGGAATTCTGAGGCTAATCTAAACTTAGCCTTTCCATATTTACAATCGGAACTAACCCTCTGCTTGGCGTAGTTTGCAACTACGCTTTTAATATCTCTTGAATTTGTAATTCAACTTTAAACACACAGTTCAAAACAAAAAGACTTCCTCTCCTCAAAGTAACTCACCAGAGGACTCGGAGTCTTAATCGCAAGCCTTCAAGTAAAGCGGTTATACATCTCAATAATTAATAAATAAATAAAAACCAAAGTCATTTCGACCGTTGTGGAGAAATCTATTGTAATAGTACTACAAATGGCAATAGATTTCTCAAATTCTCACAATGACTACAAACACCCTTGAAGCTAAGCGTAGTTTGCAACTACGCTTTTAATATCTCTTGAATTTGCAATTCAACTTTAAATACACAGTTCAAAAATTCCTCTCCCCCAGAGTCACTCACCAGAGGACTCTGAATTTTAATTGCCCGCGAAAAAAAAGCGGTTATACATCCCAATAAATTAATTAATAAAAAACCAAAGTCATTTCGACCTTTGTGGAGAAATCTATTGTAATAGTACTACAAATGACAATAGATTTCTCCAATTCTCACAATGACTACAAACACCCTTGAAGCTAAGCGTAGTTTGCAACTACGCTTTTAATATCTCTTGAATTTGCAATTCAACTTTAAGCACCCCATTCAAAACAAAAAAACTCAAACAAACAATCCAGTATTTTCACCTTCTAAACAGATCCTAAAAGCTCATAATCAATCCCCGAAACAGCGATATCTCTCACTCCTCATTATTTATTAAACTTTAGGCCTAGTTAACGCACACACTTAAACCATAGAATGAAAAACAAAATTGCAAAGAAACACAAAACATTGCAGCAATATGTTTATCTTATTGTTTAGAATAACCAATTAAGCAGTTTTTGAACAAAAAAGAGTAACAAATAAAGCATACGATCTTAAAAATGCAAAACTTAATGAGTAGTACCTTACCTTGCAAACGTATTACAAATTGCAGGCTCATTAATAACATAATTGAATTCTTGAATCAGACCCTGCAAATGCAATGAAATACGAGCAACAAATACAGATGACAAAACGATTAAATTAAATTTAATAAAATGAAAATTCTAACTGTTTTTTTACTTTGTTTTTTGCCTCAGCAATTGTTTCCTGCAAACAACCCTGACACAATCATTGTTGTAACCGATACCTTGCAAAGTATTTCCATTGGTAAGCAAATTTATTATTACGAAGACAAAACTGGAGAACTTACACTATCAGATGTCAACCAAGCCGATTTTGCCAAAAATTTCACTCTTTCGCATGAAGAAAATCCGAATTTCGGTTTTACCAAATCCGCTTACTGGGTGCGATTTACGTTAAAAAATACGGGGCAACAGCAAAAAGAATACCGCCTAGAATGTGGCTATCCTTTAATTAATTACATAGACTTCCATTTGCCCAATGGAGAAGTGCGAAAAGCCGGCACAAAATTACCTTTTAGCCATCGGGATGTTCAATACCGCAACAATGTATTTTGCCTGCTTGCTCAGCCAGACACCCTCTACACCTATTATATGCGTTTTGAAACCCAAAGTTCGATGCAATTTCCGTTAAGCCTTCAAACCCCACTTTATTTTTCCGAAAAACTGAACAAAGAACAACTCGCATGGGGTTTATATTTCGGAATTGTGTTGATAATGGCTATATACAACTTGTTCTTGCTTTTCAGTATGAAAAACCTGAATTACCTCTATTATCCGATGTATGTATTAGCATACGGCATATTTCAGTTTTCATTAAAAGGTTTGTCTTACGAATACTTTTGGAGCGATTCCATTTGGTGGGCCAACCACTCTGTCCCCATGTTTATGGAGCTTACCACAGCTTCTGCTGTTCAATTTTGTCAACATTTTCTAAAAACCAAAAACGGGATGCCGAAGCTTCACAAGATTCTTGAAGTTTTTAAATGGTTTAATATTGCCGTTGCAGTTTCCGCGTTTATTATTCCTTACAATGTTTCGATTAGAATCGGAACGATTTCAGTAATGGTTTCAACTATTTTAATCATAGTCGCAGCAGCAGTTCGACTTTTACAAAACTATAAGCCGGCGAAATTTTTCTTTATAGCATGGATAACTTTGTTAACCGGTGTAATTGTGTATAGTCTGAAAACGTACGGAGTATTGCCGACTTCTTTCTGGACAGATAATGGTATGCCGATAGGCAATACATTGGAAATAGTTTTGCTTTCATTCGCACTTTCACACAGTTACAAAATACTAAAACAGGACAAAGAAAAAACGCAGACAGAATTGTTACTGCTGCAAAAACAAACCAACGAGGAGTTGGAACAAACCGTGAAAGAACGAACAGCTGAGATAAGGACACAAAACGTGGAGCTAGAACAACAAAGTGAAGAAATAAAAGCTCAAAATGAAGACTTAAACACCCAAAAAGAAGAAATTGAAGCCCAACGCGACCGTGCAAATGAGCAAAGAGCTGAAATTATTGACAGTATTAACTATGCTAAAAGAATCCAGGAAGCTGTTTTTCCTTCCGCTGAGCTTGCAAAAGAGATTTTGCATGAACATTTCATACTATTTAAACCCCAACATATCGTTAGTGGAGATTTTTACTGGGTAAAGAAAATTAAGAATTTTACTATTGTAGCAGCTGCGGATTGTACAGGTCATGGCGTTCCCGGGGCATTCATGAGTATGCTCGGAAGTTCGTTCCTCAATGAAATTGTAACGCTCCGAAGTATCGAGAGCGCAGGTAAAATTTTAAATAATCTGAGAGAAAAAGTCAAAAAATCATTACACCAAGATGGCCGAGAAGGTGAACAAAAGGATGGAATGGACATCGCTTTCTACATTATTGATACTGAGACTCTGGAACTTCAATTTTCAGGAGCATATAATTCGCTTTATATAATTCGCAAGAAAGAGTTAATCTCACTAAAAGCCAATCGACAACCAATTTCAATTCATCTAAAAGAGACAGACTTCAATACCGAAAGTTTCCAACTTCAGAAAGGAGATTGTATTTATTCATTTTCAGATGGTTATGCCGACCAATTCGGAGGAGAAAAGGGTGGGAAATTTAAGACTAAAAATTTCAAAAACCTGCTTCTATCAATATCCGAAAAACCTATGGAAGAACAGCATCAAATACTCGACAAACATTTTGAAGATTGGCGAGGTGAAATTAAACAAATTGATGATGTGTTGGTTTTGGGAGTGAAAATATAAAAATGAAAGAACCAAAATAACATCACGCAGTCATGGCCCTGCCCCTCGGCTGTCTTAAGTCTTCCAGTTTTTAATATCCAAAGCATAAACGGTAGTGTACAAGATAAAACGAATTAAGACTAAAAATAAAAAGTAGTGTCTCTGACACGGCAATAGGTCTTGAATTTACTTCAATTCCTTGAAGCTAGACGCAGTTTCCAATTCAACCAAGGCCTAAAAAGAAGCAGCTGTTCTGGATTTGTAATCCAGAACTAAATAATAAAAGCATTTGCAATGCGCAAAACACGAAGTTACGACCTCGGCTGTCTTAAGTCTTCCGGTTTTTAATATCCAAAGCATAAACGGTAGCGTACAAGATAAAACGAATTAAGACTAAAAATGAAAAGTAGTGTCTCTGACACAGCAATAGGTCTTGAATTCACTTCAATTCCTTGAAGCTAGACGCAGTTTCCAATTCAACCAAGGCCTAAAAAGAAGCAGCTGTTCTGGATTTGTAATCCAGAACTAAATAATAAAAGCATTTGCAATGCGCAAAACTCCTCGGCTGTCTTAAGTCTTCCAGTTTTTAATATCCAAAGCATAAACGGTAGTATACAAGATAAAACGAATTAAGACTAAAAGTAAAAAGTAGTGTCTCTGACACGGTAATAGGTCTTGAATTCACTTCAATTCCCTGAAGCTAGACGCAGTTTCCAATTTAACCAAGGCCTAAAAAGAAGCAGCTGTTCGGATTTGTAATCCAGAACTAAATAATAAAAGCATTTGCAATGCGCAAAACTCAAAGTCACCACCTTGAAGCTAGGCGTAGTTTGCAACTACGCATTCAATATCTCTTGAATTTGCAATTCAACTTTAAACAAACAAACAATTCAAAACAAACCAAATGAAATGAATTTCGTATTACAAAACATGTGGAAACAAAAAGCCCTATAAGATTTAAATTTAAGAAGGTTTTAAATGAATTTATACATTCTATGCAGACCAGCAAGGACAAAATAAAAAAGAGAAACGCATTATTTCGAACGACCTTTTAAAGAACATCTATTGTCTAGTCCTGAAATAGCGATACACTAAAAAGTAAAGCTATGAAAGAAAAGAGAGATCAAGTGTATGTAAAGCGTACGCAAAAGGACTATTCAATGTCCTTTAAACTTCAGATTGTCAGGGCGATTGAATCAGGAGAAGAATCACCTACATCTGCACAACGGAAATATGGTGTTCAGTCCAGATCTACGGTTGTGATGTGGTTAAGAAAATATGGTAACTTTGATTGGGAGAACCAAACACCATCAAATATGCCAAAGACATCAGAGCAAAAGCTCATGGAGCTGGAGCAAAAGATTAAGTTGCTAGAAAAGCAAAAAGCTCATTTGGAAAAGCAAGTAGAGCAATCAGACAAAAAGAGTATTCTTTTTGATATGATGATTGATTTAGCTGAGAAGGAGTATAATATACCTATCCGAAAAAACTCCTTACCCGATCAATCGACCAGTTC
The DNA here is from genome assembly GCA_965277185.1 of Cytophagales bacterium. Classification (GTDB taxonomy): domain Bacteria; phylum Bacteroidota; class Bacteroidia; order Cytophagales; family JAHDFW01; genus JAHDFW01. The sequence goes on from CBDICC010000027.1 coordinate 356,226, forward strand.
CGGAAAGAACAAAAAGAAAGCTTAACAGCTACCTGTAGATTGATTGGGGTAAGTAGACAGGTTTATTATCGTTCTGTTAAATCTAGGCTATTGCGTCGTCAAAGAGCTGAAAAAGTAATTGATCTGGTTCAGCAAATAAGAATTCAAATGCCACGAATCGGAACTAGAAAGTTGTATTACCTTTTGAGTAGTGAACTAAAGGCTATTGGAGTGGGTCGAGACATGCTATTTAGGATATTAAGAGCAAATCATATGCTTATAGAAGCTAAGCGCAGTTATCATATAACAACGGATTCACATCATCGTTTTCGAAAACATAAGAATCTTATTGAAGATATGGTTCCAGAGTATCCAGAACAACTGTGGGTCTCAGATATTACCTATGTTGGAAATAGAACCAACCCCATGTATTTAGCTCTAGTTACCGATGCATATTCTAAAAAGATTGTAGGTTACGATGTATCTAATAGCTTAGATCAGAGTGGAGCAATTAGAGCTTTGAAGATGTCCATTAAATCTAGGATCTATAAAGAACATGATTTAATCCATCATTCAGATAGAGGATTACAATACTGTGGCGACCAATATCAATTTTTGCTTAATAAAAAGAAAATACGCTGCAGTATGACTGAATCATATGATCCATATGCTAATGCAGTTGCAGAAAGAATAAACGGAATATTAAAACAGGAATTTATTGGACAAACTAGAAATCTAGAACTCGATACAATGAGGCTATTGGTGAAAAATAGCATTAATATATATAATCAAATAAGGCCTCATTATTCTTGTGAAATGAAAACTCCGAATCAAATGCACACTCAACAAAAAATTAAAATAAAAACGTATAAAACAAAAAATAAGAGCTGGGCTAGCCCAGTTCTTATTTAATAAATTATTATCCTTGTAAAACTGTATCGTTTATTTAGGACTAGTCATATGTCGTTGAAATTAGTAATATTATGATATCCCGTATGACTTAAAAAGAGGCAGATATTTTTCCGACCAACAGATTAAAGAATTAGTTTCGACTTCCCATCCTTAAGACAAAAATTAGATAGCGGTTTTGACCCGTTAAATATTATCACCGACAAACAAATGGAACAAGTATTAAGAAAAGTTTTAGTTAAAGAGAAAAAAGATAATGCTACTTATTTAGTAGAGGATTTTTTTAACTCCAAAAAATTGATATTGAAAATATCTGGAAAAATGCGGATGCATTATATTAATATTTCGATTGGCGAAATTGTGTATATGGTTCTTCCTGATGAATTATCAAAAGAAGGACAACTAATTTTTGAGAAATATATCTGTCTTTACAATGAATCTTCTGATTTATGTCAACAAAAAAGAAAAATTGAAAGTCGCGAAAAGAATTGAGAACAAAAGTTAAAATAAAAGCCCCAAAGATCGCGCGCGTGTGAGTACAACGGCAACGCGTCTGATCTTGACCAAAATCCCCTAAAACAAAAAAAGTGTAAGTCTCGCACTCGAAACTCACACTTTTTACTGTTTTCTATGCAGGGCATAGGGGACAAAGGTCGAACTCTAATGAGTTGATTGAGAAGGATCTGAGATTATTTAATTCTATTGAAACAGGTTGATTTTTACAACTTGATTGAATAAGTTGAGGTATTTTAGTTGCTAAAAAACGACGAATACAAATACATTCGCGCGAGCATTTAAGCTATCAGGAAAATTGAAAGCCCACTAGATAATTTGTATCTTAGCAAAGCAGTATGTAAGGAAAAGTTCCTTATATACTGATGTTAGCTACTATTATCCCAAACCCTATGGAAATAAATGAAGTAGAAAAGAGTTTTTTTGATGATTTATCTAACGCTATTAATGTGGGTTCGGATTTCTTAAGTGAGTCATTCATTAAGAAAATAGTAAATGGATATGTAGAAGAAATTAGTTTCTCAAGAAGAAAGCTATTCCCATTTGACAAATTTGAAAGGATTGAGCAGGAACTAATTGAAGGCAAGCTGAAACATTTTAAGTATGACTTTTCAAGATTCAAAAACCTTAAACACCTGCATATTAGTAATTTCGGGATTAAAGACATTAAAGTTAACTCGAATAGCAAGCTCAAATATCTGAACTTGAGAGGCAATGATATTCATCAGCTTGAGATTGCAGATTTGAGTCAATTGGAATATTTAGATATTTCTGAAAATAGAATAAAAGGTAAAGTGAATTTAGCTTCTTTTGAATTTCTTGAAAAACTTAATATTAGAGACAATAAGTTCAATCAAATCGTTCTTCCTTTAAACTCTAATCTGATCGAGTTAGATGTTGGCCAAAACTTCATAACGAAATTAGATCTTCAAAATCAAAAAAAACTTAAAGTATTAAACTGCTTTCACAACCTTTTATATGGAGAGCTGGATCTCTCAAATCAGCAATCAATTGAGAAAATTTGGTGTAGCAGTCAGAATGGAGTAAATGCAATTAAGCTAGCCGATTCTGCACCGATCCTTGAATTAATATGCTCAAACCTGGAACTGACTAGATTGGAAATAAGCAACTATAATTCTTTGAAAACAGTATTTTGTTCTGGAAACAAACTTTCTAATCTTGATCTATCGAACAAACCTAATTTACAATCTTTGAAGTGCGAGGAGAATAATATTAAAAAATTAGACATTCGAGATTGTTCTGCACTTATGAAATTATTATATGACCAATCAAAGTGTTTGACCGTTGAATGTACTTCTTTGCAAAAATTGGTGATTGAAGATCTTAGAAAAAAGTTTAAGCCTGACGACCCTTTTAATATCACAAAGACGATGAAGCTACACAGAAAAGCTTGTGATTTTAATTGGGATTATGGAGTTAGTGGGCTCAAGAGTTTAGTAAAAAGCAAACGATGTGATCAAGGAACTGCTTTGATGCTGTTTTGGCTTGGATTACCTGAGGATTATTACTTTCCTATCGACAATATCAAGTATACATCCTTGAGCCAATGGAACCAAGAACACTACGATTTTCTTAAGGATTTGGAAAAAAGGATAATTAGTGGTTATTACGAAAGTAACTTAATACCATTTGATCCAGAGAACTTTGAGGGGCGAGATTTATTAAAGACGATGAATAAAACAGAAATTTTGAGAAAAAAAATACATCAAATACTTCTAACCAAATCTACTTTGATTAACCCTTATGAAAATAAAGCAGCAACTAATCGAGTAGATGGCCAGTGAGTAAATAACTCACTGGTGCACCTCTCACACCTCCGTACGTACGGTTCTCAGATACGGCGATTCACTGAATTTGAGGTTGATTTTTCAAGTAGACAACTGCCATAGAAGTATCTCCTTTTTGTTTTAAGCGTGATAAAGTAATAGTAGTTCGGAGAATAGGGCTTTGGGCAACTGCCCATTCTAGTTCTACTCCAAGCGTAAGCCTGTCCTTGTTCTATTCCTAAATGAATTAATTTTTTTCGCTTCCTATCCAACTTCTTCTCCCGAAATTTCGGGACCAAATACAATATCTCAATCTGTTACGAAGCCACTCTAACATCCCTCAGAGTCACTCGCAGAGGACTCTGAGAATAGGATGTGGTACTATAGCATATAGTTGAGCCGGAAAGAATGAGATGTCAAGTTAAAGAAAGTCTCCAATATTGCGCGCGTTTGAGTGAAACGTAACGCGTGCAATATTCACCAAAGAGTTCATTTGGACTTGCAACAAAAATCCAATAAGACGTAAAGCCATCATATAAACATATAATGAAACCCCATTCTGGGTCTAGTCTATAACTCCCCCATTAATAACTTTTGAATTTATAATTCACCCCGTTAAAACCAAATTCTAATTGACTCCTGAAGCGAATCAAACAACGCCTACCTTATAATCAATGACTTACAAGAACTTCGGATTCCTCTCTAAAACAAAAAACCCTCTCAAATTTAAATTTGAGAGGGTTTAGAATGATATTCTTACATCCTTTGCAGAGACGAAGGGATTCGAACCCCCGATACATTGCTGTATACACGCTTTCCAAGCGTGCGCCTTAAGCCACTCGGCCACGTCTCTAAATTATTAATTTATCCTTTTGAAAACATTCTTTCCAATAGCGTCTGCAAAACAATAAAAATTGGATTACAGTTGCAAACTTTTACTCAGCTAATAATAAATTAAAATCTTCTCGAATTTCATCCCATCCTGGTCGGTTCGCATCCGCACTAAACAACATCCCTTTTTTATCAATTAACATAAACCTAGGAATCGCATAAATACCATAGTGATCCGAAAAGTCCTGCTGAAAAAAATCATCCGCAATTAAATGTACCCCTGAAGGCTGCTTACGATCCAAAAACTTAGTCCATTTACCATAATCCGTGTCCACCGATACATATAAAAAAACCACTTCTTTGTCCTTATACTCCTCCTTCAGCACCTTCATCTTTGGAAATTGCATTCTACAAGGCATGCACCACGTTGCCCAAACATCCAAATAGACAACCTTTCCCTTAAAATCTTCAATTTTCACCGTTTCACCTGCCTTATTCTTACACTGAAAAGACAATATTGGTTGTCGCGCCGTTGAATCAGATTGAGCCCACACATTACCATTAGACATTAATCCAGTAAACAAACTCAACATTACAATCCACTTCACTCCCCTACTGGTCATTTTCAATGCTATCTTCATACTGTTCTTGTTAGAAAAATTCAATCATGATTCTAACAAGAACCATGCCTGCTAAAGTTCCATTGTTGTATATCAACTTTCTTTCAACAAAATATTATTCTCTTTTTTTTTATATTAATTCTAACTAATTATCAACACGTTAAGATTCATCAACCGAATTTAATTAAATGATCCCTTATTAAAGTGCAACCTTATCCTATTATAATCCGTATTTTTAATTGAGAGCATGCTAACTAAAAACTACCGCCTATATGATAAAAAAATTACTCTTCACCTGCTGTATTGTCGGGATTTGCAGTCAAATCTCTATATATGCACAAAATAAAGACACGCTTGACGCCGATTTAAGTGAAGCCTTGGACTTATCTCTAGAAGATTTAATGAACGTTCAAGTAACATCATCAACCAAATCAGGGGTTTCCATCCAAAAAGCACCCTCCGTTATAAGAGTATTTTCAAAAGAAGATTTTCAGAAATTTGGATTTACAACATTACAAGATGTCCTAAATACGGTGCCAGGAATGCAAATTCAAGAATATAGAGCCGGTCATCAATTGGTTTGGATCAGAGGAGTTCAAGCTCGATACAATAACAAAGTACTCCTTTTAATTGACGGGATTCCTATGAGAGATGGATACTACGGAAATTTCAATGTGGACGAAATGATTCCTTTGGAGACAATAGAAAAAATTGAAATCATCAACGGCCCTGGATCTGTATTATATGGAAGTAATGGTTTATCTGGCGTTATCAGTATTACAACTAAAGACAAGGGGAAATCCATTGGAGCCGATTACGCTTCTTTCAACACCTATTCGGTTAACGGAGAATTTAATACAAATAATCTGTATGTCAACGCCAATATTTATCATTCAGATGGTTTCAATCCTGCGCTAATGTCGGATGGAAAGAACAGAACGGTAAACCAAACGACCAATGGTCAGTTTGGGCTAGCAAAATTTAAAAAAGGTAATTTAACCGTAATTGGTGGAGTGGCCGGCTACTCACACCCCTATCGATATCGGAGTACTAAAAAAGAATACCGATTCGACCGATTGCCCATATTTGGAAGCATTAAATATGATAAAACCTTAAAAGATTCAAGCTCCATAAATATTAATACATATACAAACTACTATCTTTTCAATCGATCAAAAATAAAATATATAAATTCCACGTCCGACACCTTGAAGGAAACTTCAGAAAATTCATTAAATGGCATGCTAACCGGAGGAGAAGCCGAATACCACAAAAACCTAAACAAACAAGATCTCACCTTAGGATTGTCCTGGCAAAATGATCGCTCACTCGATATGCATGAAAATATTACGTATAGTATTGATGGGCCAGACGACTTAGGAAGAGAAGAATCCATCCTTAATCCCAATTTTTCTCGTAATGATATCGCCTTTTATTTACAAGATGTAATCAACCTTAGTAAAAATGTAAATGTAACAGGTGGAATCCGATATGATTTATTATCAAATTTTGACAATCAATTTAATTATCGATTTGGCCTCACAGGTAAAATGAACGATAACTTTTATGGAAAAGCATTATATGGAACCGCATTTAGAGTGCCTTCTTATAGAGAATACATTACAACCGACGCCCCAAACCTTAACCTAACTCCGGAACATCTAAAAACATTCGAAACGCAGTTAGGATACGTAAAAAAACAGTACGAATTGAACGTAACCTTTTTTAACAATTCCTATGAAAACTTTATTCAGGAAATTGTAGTTGACTCAATTCGAAATAGCGACGGTTCTTTTACAGAAATTGACGATGAAATGGCCTTTAATTGGCAGTCCAGAGCAATCTCAGGCTTAGAATTCAATGGCATCGTGAACATGAGTCAATTCAATTTAAATGCAGGTGTGACCTATTTTCTTTCTGCAAAAGAAAGACTTGGCGCACTCGACACCTCCATTTATACAAGTCAAACCTTGGTAACAGGTGAAACCGACATCTACTTTTTAAGTGATTTATCCGGGCATGTTGCCCTAAGCTATACATTAAATAAAAAACACACTTTCGGTCTTAATACAATGTTAGTAGGACAGCGATTAGTATCTTCCGATTATCAATCAGATTCTGAAACTCAAGACCCTAATAATGCAAATGGGTTTTTAAAGTTTGATTTTTATGCTAATTTTAAGCCGACAGAAAATCTTAGAATCGGACTTAAAACAATGAACTTGTTAGATTCTAATATTTACAGTCCCCCATATGGAGGCAGTGGAGGTTATGATGTTCAATGGCCCGGAAGGCAAATTCGTGCAGAAATTAAATATATTTTTAAATAATTTCACATTACGGAACGAAGTTTGCATTTGCTAATCAAAATCTAAGGAATGAAATTAAAATCACTCATAAAATACGTTAGAATCCTTTTGATATTAGGATTCATAGCCTCTCTTAGAATTGGTTATGCTCAAGAACAAAAACTTAAAGCAGTAATGATATACAAATTGGCCGCCAACATTGAGTGGCCCTCCTATGGAGAAACATTTGTAATAGGTACATACGGTCAACCTGATTGTGAAGCAGTTCTAAAAGCGATTGCAAATGTCAAACAATTACATGGCAAAAAAATCGTAATTAAGCCACTTAAAAATGTAAATGAGATTTCCGATTGTAATATTTTATACATCAGTAAATCCAATCAGGGTAGAATTGAGGCTCTCAGTAAATTCGCAAATGATAAAAACATTCTAGTCGTTAGTGAAAGTCTCGGTGGAATTCAGAAAGGATCTGCCGTAAATCTATTGCCGATTGGAGACAAAGTGGTTTATGAAATTAGTAAGACATATATCAAAAAACATAGTCTTAAGGCCAATGACAAGTTATACACACTTGCCAAAAAAGTATACTAGTCTCTAGTTTCCAAGAATTAAAATTTAAACTTGTAATCCTGATTATTTTTTCGCTATTTTCACCATTGAAATTGGTTTAAATAACTGAATGAAATTTAACCTTACAATATCCCGTAAATTAGGACTGAATAATCTTTCCATTGTTATTTTTGTAGTAGCTATTGCAATATATAGTGTAATCAAATTAAACAATGTAGATCGTTTGAATGAATTAATGGTCGATTCATTGCAACCCTCTATTGAAACGCTTAGCGAATTACAAAATGGAGCTGCTCGATCTCAAAGTCTTACTAAGAAATGGCTGGAAGATTCCGATAGCGACAAAAACCAGTTAATTCAATGGCATGCTGAATATCCAGAAAAAAAAGTGCTGCTCCTGAAATACGCCAAACAATGGGGGGATGATCGAAAAGTGAAAGATATTGTGAAAGCATTAGCTCACAATGATTCCATTCTCGTACTCCAAAATCAAATCATGTCCTCGTTGTTAAGCGATGAAGATTATTTAAATATGGGCTTTGATGAAGCCAAGAAACGTGAGTATAAAAACATTTATAACCGAGTCGACTATGAAACCTCTATCTTACGAAAAGAATTAACGCTCCTTCATAATGAATGGATTAACGACCTGAGTGCATATAAATCGCAAATCTTAAATGCATCTAACTCCATTAGGCAGGTTATTTACGTACTGATCTTGTTAGTAATAGTAGTTGCACTCATCTCCTTCTTTGTCACATACAACAACATTGTACGTCCTATCACTACTCTTAAAGAAGCAATTCATGAACTTTCACTTGGAAAACATCCGGAACTGGATGTGAAGGCTTCCAATGATGAAGTAGGCGATATGGTTAATTCATTGCATCAATTAGTCAATGGGATGAAAACAATTTCTAATTTCTCTACCGCCGTAGGAGAAGGTAATTTAGATGCCAGTTTCACCCCTATTAGTCAAGATGATCTTCTTGGGAATTCGTTGATCACAATGCAGGCTAATTTAAAAAGAGTCGCCAATGAAGAGCATCAACGAAGTTGGGCGATACAAGGAACGGCAAAATTTGGTGAATTGTTGAGAGATAACAATCAAAATCTTGAATTACTCTGCAAAGAAATCATAACCACCTTAGTAGAATATACGGAAGTAAATCAAGGAGGTATTTTTGTTCTAAAGGGAAAGTCTGAAGAAGAAAAAGTACTTGAATTAGTTTCAGCTTACGCATTTGATAGAGTCAAATTCACCCAAACTCAATTGAAAATTGGAGAAGGTCTTGTTGGTCAATGCTGGCAAGAAATGGAATCAATCTTTCTAACAGATATTCCAAACGATTTTATGCATATTAAATCAGGCTTGGGAGGAACAAACCCTAAATGTATATTAATAGCTCCACTTATTGTAAATGAACAAATTTATGGAGTAATTGAACTCGCGGCATTTGAAGAGATAGAACAATATAAAATTGACTTTGTTGAAAAAATCGGGGAAAGTATTGCTGCCACGCTCTCCTCGGTCCAAATCAACATCAATACAAATAAACTGTTGACCGAATCCAAGAATATGGCGGAACAACTTCAATCGCAAGAAGAAGAGTTGAGACAAAATACCGAAGAAATGATGGCAACACAGGAGGAAATGGAAAAAAGGATTCGTTTATTGGAGAACAAACTCTCCAAATATGAATAACACAGTAATAAAAATATCAGGAGGGGACCAAATACAATATGATTGAAGATTTACAATTAAGCGAAATTCGAAGATTAACGGATCAGATCAAAGAGAAATACGGGTATGATTTCAGAGATTATGCCTTAGCCTCTTTCAAACGTCGAATCGTAGCTATTCTCAATGATCAAGAATTCAAATCTATTGACGGACTTTTAGATCGAATCTTACTTAGTGATGAAAACTTTGCTCAATTCCTAAGTGAGCTTACTGTTAACACAACAGAAATGTTCCGAGATCCTGAATTTTGGTCGTATTTAAAATCCGAAGTAGCTTCCAAAATCAAAGGACATAAATTGAAAATTTGGCATGCAGGATGCTCATCAGGAGAAGAAGTATTCTCTATGGCAATAATGCTCAAAGAACTCGGTATTTATGATAATGTGAGTATTACCGCTTCTGACATTAGTGCCCCTATTCTGAAAAAAGCAGAAAAAGGAGCCTATAGCTTTTCCAAAATGGAAACAAATAAGAAAAACTACGGGAAATTTGGAGGAACTAAATCCCTTGAAGATTATTATTCGGCAGAAGGCAGAAATGCAACACTTAATTCAGATCTATTATCTAATGTGAAGTTTATGCAGCACAATTTGGCGGCTGGAACAGATGGATTTGCAAAGTTTGATCTGATCATTTGTAGAAATGTAATGATTTATTTCAACTCCAATTTACAAGATAAAGTATATCAACTATTTCATAATAACTTAAAACAAGGTGGCCATCTGGCCATTGGGGTCAGAGAATCCATGGTTTGGAGCAGTATTGCCAACAAATATTTGTGCCTGAATCAAAAGGAAAAGGTTTATAAAAAAATAGAGGACTAAGCAATGGCCCCAAAGAATTTTTATAAAGCAATTATTATCGGCGGTTCCGCAGGAAGTTTCCCTGTGGTAACGGAGATCATTTCCAATCTTCCGAAGGATTACCCCATCCCTATTATTATGTGTTTACACAGATTAAAAGATATTAGAGAGGGATTTTCGGAAGCATTAAATGCAAAATCTGCAATCTTTGTAGAAGAACCTTATGATAAACAAAAAATAAAATCTAATAAAATTTATTTAGCTCCGTCTAATTACCATTTACAAATCGAGTTAGGTAATTCGTTCTCTCTATCAACAGATGTAATGGTAAAACATTCGCGACCATCAATCGATGTTTTGTTTGAATCAGCAGCCTATAATTATGGTAAAAAAGCAATCGGCATTATATTATCTGGAGCAAATTCGGACGGTGCAAATGGAATTAAAACAATAAAAAACAAAGGTGGTTTTACAATTGTGCAGGATCCAGATGAAAGTCGTATAACAACAATGCCTAAAGCAGCAATAAATGCGACAGAAATAGATGAAGTATTATCAACTTCTAATATTATTAAATTTTTAAAGCAATTGGTTTAAATGAAAAATAAATTCAATCCCATATTAGTCATTTCAATACCCGTTTTACTGGTAGGTATGCTTATTCTCATTTTTCTATTCAATAAAATGAACGGTTCGCTCGTAGACTTATCCTCTTCGGCCACTACACCTGACGGATTCAATTCTTTTGATATTACATTTAAAAGTGCCTTCCTTGGAATAATAATCGTACCCATTATTGCAATTGCAGCAATAGCATACGCACTCCTATTTAGTTCAAAAAATATCGACCAAGCTAAAATTCAATCTGAATTATTAGAACAGGCTAAAACTGAAACGGTTGAAACAAAAGAAGAACTAGCTAAAGTATATGCAGAATTAGAAAATGCAAATTCAATGGCAGAAAGGACAACGCTACTGATGAATTTAATTCAAAAAGCAGATAACCTCGACACATTATCTTCTACGATGATTACAGAATTATCTCGGTCTCTAGATGCAAGTCAAGGTGCTTTTTTTATTCGAACTGAAGACTCCTCTGAAAAAAATAAAGACATAATGAAATTGATCTCCAGTTATGCATATCATATTCCGGAAGATCAAGAAGTAATATTTCAAATAGGCGAAGGTCTTATTGGTCAGGTTGCTAAAGATGGAAAAACGCTATTACTGAAAGAAATACCAGAAGGACATATTGAAATTATTTCAGGACTTGGAAGCAGTCAAAAAGCACATTTAGTACTCGTCCCAATAATGTCAGACGAAAAAGTTTTAGGAATTATGGAAATCGCTTCATTTAAAAGTTTAAGCGAGGAAGACATTCAATTTATAGAACAAATTGCACAAAACATTTCAACAAAACTAAGTGTAATGGTTCTAAACAATGGCTAAAACAGAACTAGATATATCATTTTCCAAAAGACAAATAACATTAAATAAAACAATTCTAAAAAATCACATAATTTTTAATTAAATCCCCACAAAAAATTAATGTCAGATTCACAAACACATAGTAAAACCAATCGTGGTAAAGAATCCAAAGATTTTATTGCGCTAATCAATACACGAAACATAACCATATTATGCGTTTTGATCGGTCTAATTTTCCCATTAAGCGCATGGATTTTTGACATAGTTTTTAGTGGACAATCACTTTCGCTCGGTGGCCTAATCAACATTCACAAAAGCAATACGCTTCATTATTTCGTCGATATGCTTCCACTCCTATTAGGAGTTATTGGTTTTTTTTATCGGTTCAAAAATTGATCACCAATTCAAACAAAACAGCATCTTATTTGGAAAACAGGATCGAAACTTTAAAATGCTTCTTGAATTTTCTGAAAAAATAGGAATGGGCGACTACGAAGCAAAGTTGGATGTTCAAGGCAATGAAGGCCTTGCTAAAATTTTGCTCGAGATGAGAGATAAGCTTAAAAGCAATGCACAATTTGAGCAAGAACGAAATTGGATTATGCATGGCGTGGCACACGTCGGATCTATTTTAAGAGAAAATGATGATATAGAAGAATTAGGACTCGATGTTATAAAATACATTACTGGTTATCTCAATGCAGTACAAGGTGCATTCTTCATTCTTACAAAAGAACGTGGCGAAGATATATTATCTATGCGTGCACGCTATGCCTACAATCGAAAAAAATTCAAAGTCCAGGACTACAAAATTGGAATTGGGCTAATTGGTCAATGCGCTTTCGAAAAAGACATTATCCACCGTACAGAAATTCCAGATGATTTCACCTCCATTACTTCTGGTTTAATAAAAGATAAAAAACCAAAAAGTATATTATTGGTGCCATTAATAACTGATGATAGATTATTTGGCGTAATGGAATTTGCTTCCATCGATGTATTCACCGATGAACATATCAAATTTGTACGGGAAATCAGTGATATTATTGCTCGAACCATTTTCAATATAAGTACGAATGAGACCACTCGAAAACTACTAGAGGAATCTCAACAAATGAGTACTGAGCTTCAGGAACAACAAGTAATATTGCAAAAAAATGCAATAGAGATGGAAACAACACAGCAAGAATTGCAAGTTCAATTTGAAGCTGTTGAAAATCAACAAAAACGTCAACACGCGCTACTTACCAAATCATCCGAAATTATCACCATTTATGATAAAGATGGAATCATTACCTTCCAAAGTCCATCGGTAGAAAATATTCTTGGGTATACCGCTGAAGAGATGATCGGTGAAAATGATTTCTATCGAATGAATCCAGCCGGTGAAAAAGCAGTTCAAGCTATGTTTGACAGTCTGATCGTTGATTCTGATGAGCAACTAGTTGCCGAATACATGTACGTGAAAAAAGATGGCGATCGCGTTTGGTTGGAATCTACTGCCAGAAACCTATTGTCTGACCCTGCGATTAAAGGAATCGTTTTTAACTCACGTGACATTACTCTGCGTAGAAAGGCCGAAAAAGAAGAGGCTATGCGTGGTAAAATGCAAGCATTATCGGAAAACAGTCAAGATATCATTACCCGTTTTGATTTGAACGGCAAGCTATTATACGTAAATCCAAAATTACATTTCTACACAGGGATTAGAAAAAAAGAATCTGAAGGTAAAACCATTAAAAATTTAGATATCCATGATACCATTCGTATGGGTTGGGGGGATATTCTTGAAAAAGTTAAGAAAGAGCAACAAATTATTACTGAAGAAATTGACTTTCCTACAAATGATGAAACCCTCATTATGCAGGTAAACGCAATTCCGGAATATGATAAAAGCAATAAACTAGAGACTATGCTTCTTGTCTCTAATGATATAACCAGTAGAAAAAAGCAAGAATTAATAATTCAAGAAACAAATCGGAAAATTACGGATAGTATTAACTATGCAAAGCGAATTCAGCATGCAATTATTCCGGTGAAAGAAGAAATTTCGGAAGACTTGAAGGAGTTTTTCATGTTTTACAAACCAAAGGATGTAGTTAGTGGAGATTTTCCGTGGTACTATAAGAAGGACGACCTCATTTATTTTGCAGCAGTAGATTGTACTGGTCACGGCGTTCCGGGAGCAATGATGTCACTTATTGGTTTTTTACTTCTCAATGACATTGTAAATGATATCGTAGACTGGTCTCCTTCCGAAATCTTAGATCGACTCAATGATGGAGTAGTCGAAACTCTAAAACAAAATAAAGAAGGAAACGCAGCCGTAGACGGTATGGATGTGGCTATTTGTCGAATTGATTTAAAGAACGACGAACTCCAGTATGCAGGTGCGCACAGACCATTGTACTTTGTAAGAGATGGTGAATTAGAACAGTACAAAGGAGATAAATATCCAATAGGTGGTCGTCAATATAAAGGAGACGCAAAATTCGCCAATCATAGCATAAAAATCAAACCAGATGACTCCATTTTCTTCTTCTCAGATGGACTACCTGATCAGTTCGGAGGACCGGAGAATTTCAAGTTTGGTCCAAAACGGATTCGCGAAACCATCGTCGAGAATGCAGACAAACCTATGGAGGAAATAGGTGCTATTTTTGAAACGAAACTAGAGGATTGGATGGGAGAACAATCTCAATTTGATGACGTTCTTTTAATAGGAATAAGATTTTAATATTATAATTGAAATATTAAAGTAAATATACTACTTTTACTAAAGTTTATTTTATCAAAATGGGTCAGTTAGAAAAAACGAATATCGACGTTGGTACAGACTATATGCACTTTGTATATAAGTTTCATGAGGCAATGGTCGACCAAAAATTATCGTTGGTTTATGAAGGAGAGGTGAATCAATCCGTTACAAAAATTTTCGCAGCAATGACGGAAAATAAAATGGATGAAAGCGATGACGCTCTAACGACAAAAAAACGAGTTTATCACGTAATGGTTGAATGTCTTCAAAACATTTGCAAACATGCAGATGAAGTAGAAACAGGAGAACCTGAAATTCCAGGTTCTGGAATTATCATGGTTGGAACCGACAATGATCATTATACAATTACTACTGGTAATGTAGTTTCCAACGACAAAGTGGATACCATTACAGAAGTACTTTCAAAAATAAATAGCCTTGAAAGAGATGAATTGAAGAAATTCTACAAAGAACGGCTAAAAGACAACAAAATTTCAGATAAAGGAGGAGCTGGTCTTGGATTTATTGACATTGTCAAGAAAACAGGAAACAAAGCAGAATTCCACTTTGAGAAGTTAAATGATTTAACATCATTTTTCGTATTAAAATCTAGCGTAAACAGAGGAAAATAACAATAAATATGGACGCATTAATAATTGAAGCGACAGACGAAACACCAAAAGTAGTTTTGGACAAAGGTAATAACGAGTTTATGTTTTCTGGAAAATCATTGCCGGAAGATGTTTCTTCGTTTTATGAGCCAATCATATCTTGGTTAGACACCTATTCTAAAGATCCAAATCCTGCTACACAGTTCACCTTTGACTTTGTCTATTTTAATACGGCATCTTCAAAAATAATACTAGATGTTTTGTTCAAATTAGAAGAATTGAAAGAATCTGGTAACGACACGTCCATTATATGGAGGTATAAAGAGGAAGATGAAGATATGGAAGAAGCGGGTGAAGAATATTCGGAAATCGTTGAAGTTCCATTCGAAATGCAAAGCTATTAATTTAGTTACCTGCATTAAACATTATTAAAATCTGCTAAACTCATTACTTTCGCAACGTACTATTCGCCATAGTACACTTAATTGAAGTTCGAAATTAGAAAGTGCCATTTTTTTGATCACTCATTCAAATGAGCCCACAAGTTTGAGTTTAGCAGATTAATACTACCTCCCCCACTCCCCTTTTCACATTACATCTTGTTCCACCTAAATCCCTACGGATTCATTGCACTATGCACACATATTGTATTGTATGTGGCTTGATACATATATAAAAATAAACAAGTCAGAAGACACAGGTGCTATAATTGATTCCTTTTGGAATCAGATAGAAGATTATAACCGTTTAAAGTGAATGTATCAGAAATTAAGATTACTAAATTTCTTGATTCATTTTCGATCAGCCAAGCAGAAGCGAAGCTGTAATCTGAAAAATTAAATTATTAGACTTTTTATTTGATTAGACTTAATCCGCTCGCTTGTAAATTCGGTTTTTCTCATTGAAAATAGCGAATTTTTTATTTTCAGAAGCCAACATCAATGTTTCCTTAGAACCAATAGCAAGTACTCCATCCTTAAACATACTTTCATAAAATAAGCCCAAGACCTTATCCTGCAATTCTTGATCAAAGTAAATCAAAACATTTCTACACAAGACCAAATTAACCTTTGCGATCACATCACCCTTTACCAGATCATGCTTTTTATACTCCACATTCCGAATTAAATCGGAATTCAACATGGCAAATTTACCCTTCACAGAATAATACTGATCAAAATTCCCCTCTGGATTAAAAATTTGATAATTTTTTTCCATTACAGGCAAGCTATTAACCATAGAATACTTCCCTTGCATCGCACGATTGATAACCGATTCATTCAAATCCGTTGCAATCAATTTCGTTTTATCCAATAATCCAGCCTCTTGCAACAAGATAGCCATAGAAAAAACCTCTTCGCCAGAAGAGCATCCTGCATGCCAAATTCGAATGGTGGAAAAATCACGTAACAACGGGATAACATTATCTCTTAAATATATCCAAAATGCTCCATCCCGGAACAATTCAGTCGTATTTACAGTTACCTCCTCTACAAATTCCTGAAGATATGAAGGTTCGTTTTTAATCTTCATTACCAGCATTTTAACGCCATCGATCTTTGACAGCTGTAAAATTCGCTCAATCCTCCGTCTAAATGAAGATTGTGCATAATGACCAAAATCAATATTATAGTCCCTTTTTAGAAACTCAATTAAGATGTTAAGATCATTCTCTGATACTTCCAATTGTACAATTTTTATTAAAAAACCCAAGTTATGTAAAAATCCTCTATCGACATTATTTTTTTTTGAAATCTTAATTACATTGAATTTAATATAGATGAAACAGCTTACATTTCTTTTATTTTAGGTATTAAATAACTAAATTTACAGGCTGCTTTAGCGGGTTTTTGAGTTTTTACTGAATGAAACAAAAGTATTACATCTTAATTCTTTTTTTGGTCTTTAGCGCCAGCGTTGCTTGGGCACAAGCACCATCTAACGACAATTGCTCCAATGCATTGGCTCTGAACATGCCTCAAACTGGTTATCTCTGTGAAATTGGAACCAATTTAAATGCTACTTCAGAAGGTCTGATCAACAGCTGTGATTTAGCTCCAGCAGGAATGGAAGTTTGGTACAAATACGTAACCAATGGAGATTCTAATACACTCACTATTAATCCGATAGGAGTCGTCCCAATTACAGATTTATCCGTAACCGTTTATACAGGCGATTGCGAATCATTGGTCGAAGAAGGTTGTAATTCAAATACTGGCGCAAATACGGTACAAGTTTCTACTACCATTCCAGAAGGCACCACCGTATGGGTCTCAGTAGAATCAAACGGAACCGATGGTGACTTCCAACTTTGCATACAATCAGATGATGGAGTTGTTCCTAGTGATGAATGTGCGGATGCGCCTCTTATTTGTGATTTGAATCCATTTACAGTAACAGATATGAGCTCCTATACTGCAGAGCCATTCAATATAACTTGTGGGTTGGATTTTACTGTTATTAAGCAAAGTTGTTGGGTTAAGTTCTCTCCTACTACCTCAGGTTTTTTAGAATTTGTTATTACACCACTTACAGGCACTGAGTTTGACTGGGCTTTATACGACATAACAAGCTCAGGTTGTCCTACTGCCGCCGGAAATGAAATAACTTGTAATATTCATTATTCCACAACAGCCGCCTTCCCTGGTTGTAATCTTCCAGGTGCTAAAACTGGAATGTTGATCGACACCGCTGGTGAGGTTTGCAATAAAGCTTATTCAAACCCAGCACAATTTATTTTAGCAGGAAGAACATATGCCTTATTGATTGATAATTACGATGCCAATAACGATGGGTTTACATTTGAATGGGGATCAAGTATGACAGCAAGATTTGCAGCACAAGCTGGAATATCTGCCAATCCTACAGAGAGTTGTACAAGTCCCGTAAATGTAACCGTATCAAACAATGCAATAGGGACCGCCTCTCAATCTTCCTATGATTTTGGAGATGGAAACAGTGGCATTGGTGCCATACCAGCCTCACACACTTACACTGGCAATGGCGATTACTTAATCACGCAACGTATTGAATCTTCCAACGGCTGCGTACAAGTCGCTTCCGATAGAGTAAATGTTAATATTGGTCCGGTCCTCAGCATTAGTACAACCGACACCAATTTATGCGTAAATGACACTATACAACTAAATGGCGTTGTTGCTCTGGGATCTCCTACAAACACTACTCAGTTTAACAATTCGACCATAACAGGAATACCAGACAACAGTAGTACGGGTGCAAATCCAAGTATTTCCGTATCAGGTGTAACTCCAACAACCTTAAAAACAGGGATGGTAGAAGAAGTTTGTTTCACCATTTCCCACCAAAATCCGCAGGACGTCACAATTGTAGAATTAATTAGTCCAGCAGGAGATTCCTATTTATATAATGTGCTACCACTTGACGGTGTTGCCGGTACTCCTGTTGAATATTGCTTTCCTACCTCTGCATTAGCTGGGATTACAGGCAATGTAAACGGAACATGGACATTACATGTGGAAGACAATTCTGCTGCGCAAACAGGGCTCATATTCCGGTGGCACATGAAAATTGGAGATGAAAATTTAGTGTCATTTGGATGGACCCCAAACGACGCTACTATTTCAAATGTAAACATTGTAAACCCTAAAGTTTACCCAGCTTCAAATGCCATTTATACACTTACCGCAACAGACTTAAACGGATGTGTGTCTTCAAAAGCAGTAAATGTAAACATTATGGCTCGACCAAGTGGTACACTATCTGGAGGCGGAGCAATTTGTTTTGGAGATTCAGTGCAATTTCAAATTGCACTATCAGGTACTCCTCCATTCAACTTTAGTTATACAAATTCATTAAATGTTCCCACTATAATATCGGGGTATACTGGAACTAATTATACTTTTTGGTCTGATTCAACGGACACCTTCACGATGCTATCGACGTCGGATTTAAGTTGTAGCGGAACGGCAAGTGGCTCGGGTAGCGCAACCATCACAGAAGAAATAAAACTGGTTAGCATGGACACCGTTTGTACGTTAGCTGCAGATTTCTATACAATTGTTATACGAGTGACAGGCGGAGACACCGCTACACTTGGAGTCGCGGGTAACAGCGGAACCTTGGTAAAAGGAGACACCTCCGTTTTCACAAGTAACCCGATAGCGAGTAATACAGCCTATGTATTCCTATTTTCAGACATAGTAAATTGCAATACTTTAAATCTTCTTGGCTTATACAAATGTGAGTGTGGAGCAGGAGCCACCGTAACCAGAGTAGATTCAACTATTTGTAGCGGAGATAGTGTAGCCATTTCCGTAGCACTAGTAGGAGTTGGACCTTGGATGATTGATTATTCAGATGGATCCGGAACAACCAGCGATGGAACATCAACATCACCTTATATTTTTCAAGCCAAAAACACAGGCGTTTATACCATCCCATCTATTTCCGATATTCATTGTACCGATATTGGAACAGATTCAGCCTTTGTAACGGTCAAATCTCTACCTACAGCTACAATTATAAATACAGGCTCAAGTGACACAATATGTCCGTCCGAAGCAGCTGAAATTTGCATTTATTTAGATGGCGAAGGCCCGTATGATTTCACTTATCATGAGGATACAACAAACACTTCTACTGTTATAACAAATCATGGATCTGATACGCTCTGTTTTTCAGCAAATACAAACAGCAACTTTCATCTTACAGCACTCAATGATAATTACTGCGTTGGTAGCGTTGGTAGCGGCAGTGGAGTAGCGAATGTATTCGTAATTGATGCTGTAACTACGGGAGCTGTTTCGATTAACAATAATCTCGCAGCAACGAAATACGTAGTTTCTTTTCCTGTCTCTAACGGAGATCCAACAACCTACTCGGTAATCGATGGAGCTGGAATCAGCACAGGAAGCATCAGTTCTGGACCTCCTTACACGTTCACTAGCGACTCAATATTGTGTGGAGCAACTTACTTTTTTGAAGTAAGTGATGGAGTTGGTTGTATTCCAGACACAATTCAAGGAAACCACAATTGCATTTGTGCAGCTGGAGCCACACACTCTAGTGGAACCGTTGATACAATATGTAACAAAGACAGCTCTGCCATTTCATTTAATCTAACCGGTGCTGCTCCTTGGACTTTAACATATAATGATGGTAGTGGAAATACCTCCGTTCAAACAAATACATCTCCATATACTTATTGGGCAAAAGCAGACGCTGTTTATAATTTCTCAACGGTAAGTGATGCCAATTGCCAAAATTCATTTACAGCTTCTATTGACTTAACAGTACACCCATTACCAACAGCTAGTCTAAGTGGAGATGCAACGTTATGCGCTGACGGCAGCGAGGCAACAATTACCATTTCGCTTACAGGAAATGGCCCATGGGACTTCGCAGTTCAAACAGGTGCCGATAGCCTCTTATATGATACAACTAGTGCTACTGTAAGTTTCAATTCCGACTCTTCAGCAATATACAGTGTGATGCGTTTAAGTGATGCCAACTGTGTTGCAACCAATTTAGGCACTCCACAATCTGTTACGATGATTGAACCGGATACGGCAGAAATTAATTACCCTATGGCTGATTATTGTGAAGGAGGAGCAATTATCCTACCTACAGTTTCAACATCGACCAATCTTGGAGGAATCTACTCTGTTAGTCCAACAAGCATCAATATTAATGCAACTACCGGTGCCCTAGACATTAGTTCCGGTGTAAGTAACACAACATATACGATTACTTACAATTCCCCACCAGGTTTATGTACAGCAATGGATCAGGATAGTGTAAAGATCATTCCGTACGATGCATCCGATTTCACCTATGATGACACCGTTTTTTGCCCACTTGGAACAACTACTCCTACCCTAGGACTTGGAAGCGCAACAGGAGGAACATTCCAATCGTCTCCAGGTACTTTAACCATAGATCCTGCCACCGGAACAGTTATATTATCAAGTGGGATCGTAGATTCTTGCTACCTAATCACCTATACAACTCCAATTGGCGGTTGCCAAACTACGGATACGTTTGATGTTTGCTTTCAATTAAATGATAATGCGACCTTCTCTTATTCAGACTCCGTATTTTGTGACTCTGGAATGATTAATGTTTCATTCCATCCTGCCGCAACCATGGGAGGCGTATTTACTTCTAGTCCAACGGGCCTATTTTTAAATGAAAATACTGGAAATATTGATTTAGATAGTACGCAGGGTAATACAACCTATTCCATAGTTTATACAACACCTGCCAGCGTTTGTCAAAGCAATCACTCCACAACCTTAACGATCAAAAACACGCCATTATCCTATGACACCGTTGGTCATTTGTGTGAATATACTGCCGGGGCCGCTAGATCCTTCGCTTCAGAAAGTATTTTAGATTTTGAAGATTTTGTAACTGGTGGAAATTCAAATTTAAATGTGACTTGGTACGAAGAAGACACCGCAGGGGTACTTTTTGCTGTGTTTAAACACCAACGAAGTATTTGGGATCAAGAAACATTCTACGCGGTTGTTGACAATGATGGATACTGTGCCACACAATCTAAAATAAGATTTGACGTACACAGTGTTGCGAATGCTGGACCTAATACTTCCAATTTTGTAGCGATCGGAACCGGAATGGTTGATCTTAATGTTTACCTAAAAACTCCATATACAAATGGTACTTGGTATTATGAAGGAGGTGATACCGTCTTTGATGATGAAGTAGATTCATATTTCGCAGAAGGAGAATTTATGTTTGTACAAGAACCTGAATTTCCATGTTTAAATGACACGTCTTTACATGATCTGACTATACTTAGTAGAGAATTAATCATTCCAAATGCTTTTACACCAAACGATGATTTGAAGAATGACTCCTTCCTTATCAGAGGCTTGAATGAATATTACCCAAACAACACTGTTCAGATTTTTAATCGATGGGGTGCATTGGTTTATGAAACAACATCTAGCTATTTGCCTTGGGATGGGAAACGGAACGGTAAAAGCGTTGCACAAGGAACATATTTCTATGTTATTGAATTGAATGACGCCTCCGAATCAGATAAAATTAAAGGTACGGTGACCATAGTTAAGTAAATGAAAAAGAGTATTCTATATATCTCCTTGATGATCTGTGCTGCATTTGGAGCACAAGCACAACAATTGGCTATGTTTAGTGAATTCATGCTTAATGATTTCATTTATAATCCAGCCATGGGTGGAAAAAATGGAATTCCGATCATCAACGTTGGTTACCGTTCACAATGGGTTGGATTTGAAGGAGCTCCAAAAACATTTTATGTTAGTGGAAACGGAACCATCCACACGCATCATGAGACAAATGATCTTCATGATATTGGTGGTTACATGTATGCTGAGAGTTCAGGAGTTCAAACAAATCGTGGAATTAGTGGATCTTACGCATATCATAAAGAAATTTTTGCCGATCATGAACTCTCCCTTGGTGCATTTTTAGGTCTTCAAGAATTTTCCATTGACACCAGAAGAACGATTCTTCCGGAATCAGATTTAGCCAGTGATCCGGCAATTCAAGCCGATTTCAGAAGATATATCAAGCCGGATGGATCTCTAGGCATGCTCTTCTATAACAAGGAATACTACGCAGGTTTCTCCATTCGCCAAATATTTCGGGGTAACTTCAACGTTGGAGACGATAATTATCAACCAATCAATCGACTATTTGGCCACGTTTATATCATGGCTGGTTATGAATATTTAATTGATGAACACTTTTCAATTCAACCAAACATCTTAATAAAAGCTGTAAAAGCCGCTCCAGCGCAATTAGACTTAAATGCTAAATTGAACTATCAAGATCGTGCCTTCTTTGGACTAACATTCCGTACCTATGATGCGATGAGCTTTACGTTAGGTATTGATGTAGATAACATCGGTGAATTTGGGTACGCATATGACTTAGGAATTTCCAAATTTCGTCAAGCACATTCAGGAACCCATGAGTTCATTCTAACCTTCCGATTTGAAGACTTTAAAAGAGAGTCTAAATTCCGTAAAAAGTCTCCTGGCTTTTAAGTTTTTCAACTTTTTTTCCCTCTTCTTACAATAAAACAAAAAAACGTTCGTATTAACCAATACCAACCGACTAGACGTAATTCTTTTTTTCAAGAATTCCTTGTATTCGTAACCTATTATATATTTATTTGCACATCCCGAAAAAGAGTCGGGAAGGTAATTTATATTAGGATTTAGAAAACAAACTATTATTTATATCATGAAAAAATCAATTGCGTCGATTTTGTTAACGGGAGCGTTAATCTTTGGCATCTCTACCCTTACCATTGCACAACCAGGTGAGTCGGATGATTCTACCAACACTGCTGCTATGGCAGAAGATTCTACAGCGACCGATTCTGGTGCAACGGCTAGTGAACCTGTAACTGAACCTGAACCTGTTGTAACTGATACTCCGGTTGAAGAAAACACAGCGGACATGTCTATTGAAGAAGAAAGTCTTCACCAGCAAATCAAAACTAAATTTATCGAAGGAGACGTTGTATTTATGACTCCTGTATTACTTTGTTTAATCTTTGGATTAGCATTAGCGATTGAGCGTATCATTACGTTAAGTCTTGCTACGACTAACACTCGTAAATTATTAAACGACGTAGAAGATGCATTAGATAACGGTGGTGTAGAAGAAGCACTTGAAGTTTGTAGAAATACAAGAGGTCCAGTTGCAGCAATTTTCGCTCAAGGACTACTTCGCGCTGGAGAAGGTGTAGAAATGGTTGAGAAATCAGTAGTTTCTTACGGATCAGTTCAAATGTCCATGTTGGAAAAAGGATTGGTTTGGATCTCTCTATTTATCTCTTTGGCTCCTATGTTAGGATTTATGGGTACAGTAATCGGTATGATTGGTGCATTTGATAAAATTGAAGCTGCAGGTGATATTTCTGCACAAATTGTAGCCGGAGGTATTAAAGTAGCACTTCTTACAACCGTAGGTGGTTTGATCGTTGCGATTATTCTACAGGTTTTTTACAATTACATCGTTAGTAAAATCGATTCATTGGTAACAGACATGGAAGACTCTTCTATCTCTCTTATCGATATCTTAGTACGTAAAAACGTATCTAAATAATAAGATAGATCTTTTCTAAAAGGAAACCACGTGGTTCAATGCCACTGGTTTCTCTTCAAAGAAATAGAATAGAATCTGAAAATCGAATTTTTAATGTATTGTTTCACAAAGTAATTAACTAATTATGTATAATTTTTTAATCAAAAGAGGATTATCTGTAGCCTTGGTACTTGCTGCACTTCTATCAATCGTTTCTGCATTGATGTATTCAGGAGTGGAAGGAGATTTAGATAAGTACAATCCAGCTGCACTAGATGCTACAAGTTTTGGCCTCGTTAGTTGCTATGTTTTAGGTATTGCTTGTGCAATCCTAGCATTGTTTCTTCCTCTTATAAACTCACTTATGACAGATCCTAAAAAACTGATTGGGCCTCTTGCCGGAATCGGGATTTTAGCTGTGATATACTTTATCGGGTATGGAATGGCTGATAGCGCTGTAACGCCGAAGCAATTGGAGACTTTTGGTACTACCGCGGGTATATCTCAAGGAGTTGGAGGATCACTTATTGCAATGTACATCTTGTTTTTTATGACGGTCGCAGCTGCTATTTTCTCAGCAGTTTGGAAAATGATCAAATAACACACACGATTTACACAAATGTATTTAGTTTAGTTAACGATTAAATGGATCCTAAGAAGGGTCTCCCCTTATTAAAAGGACATTAAATTAACTAAACCTTACCTAAATTTAATTTTAAGACATGATTGAAAGAAAGGAAAGAGAATCTACAGAAATCAATGCGAGTTCGATGGCTGATATTGCATTCTTGCTATTGATCTTCTTTCTTGTAACTACTACAATCGCTTCAGATAAAGGGATTACAATGCAGTTACCTCCATATATGCCGGATTTGGAAAAACCACCACCCGTTAAGGAGAAAAACGTATTGAAAGTCCAGTTAAATTCAGCGGACAAGTTACAAGTAGAGGAAGAATTCACTCGTACTGATGAAGTAAAAGAAATAACTCGTAAATTTCTAAGCAACAATGGTCGAGATCCTAAATCGTCAGACAACCCTAGAAAAGCTGTTGTCTCGATAAAAACGGATCGAGGTACTACTTATGCAAAATATGCAGTAGTATTGGATCAAATTAAGGCTGCTTACTACGAATTAAGAGCCGAATCTTTAGGGATTCCGCTTGCTCGATACATGGAAATCTTGAATAAGAAAAAACAAGATAGAAGCCCAGAAGAGCAGGACTTTTACAAGCAGGCAAAAGAGAACTATCCGCTAAAGGTATCTGAAGCGGAGCCTACGAAAAATTAATTTAAGCAATCAATCTATCTAATACATTAAATTGCTTAAACCAATATTCAAATGAACGTTATAGGGTATTGTTAAATCTTTAAACAGTCAATAAATAATGGCCAAATTTAAAAAGAAAAAGAAAGCACTTCCGGATATTCCAACCGCAGCTTTACCAGATATTATCTTTATGCTGTTGTTCTTCTTTATGGTAACAACCAAGATGAAGGAAACAAACTTAAAGGTTAAGAACAAACTGCCACAAGGAGCATCTATTCAAAAGTTACTTCGTAAAAACTTGGTAAGTTATGTGTACATCGGACAACCTAGACCTAAATACATTGTAGATCTTGGGGATCAACCGGTTATACAAACCAATGATGTGATTATCAAACCAGAAAACATCTTGACCTTTGTAAATGAAGAGCGAAGTAAATTAGAACCTATCGATCGAGGTAAAATGTGGGTATCTCTAAAAGTAGATCAAGAGGCAAAAATGGGAATTGTTACGGATGTAAAGCAAGAACTTAGAAAAGCGAATGCATTGAAAATAAATTATTCCGCGACATACAAAGCTACGGTTAACTAAGAAAACTAAGATCAAGAACAATTAAATTGTTCTTCAGATTAATCGTATATAAATTACCTAAAAGCCCTTTTCATTCATGATGGAAAGGGCTTTTTTTTAACATATTTTATTTAGCACTATATTAATCAACTGGAAATTCTTTTGAATACATCCTAAACAAGATTATTGCAAAATAACCCATTCAAATCCGCTCTTTTAAGCTATATTTATATAGCGTCAACGAACGGAATAAAACTTAATTCTATTACTCCTATATCCTATTAAAATTATGCTTGAGAAAAACAATAAACGCATAATCAATGGATGGTGCATGTATGATTGGGCCAATTCCGTCTATTCATTAACCATTACCACCGCTATATTTCCTTCATATTTTTATGCTGTAACAGGTGGCAAGCAAAACGATACTACCTTTTTTGGAATGCAACTGGACAATACGGTATTATATTCCTATACCCTATCCGTGGCATTTTTAATCGTTGCAATACTTAATCCTATTCTTTCCGGAATTGCAGATTATAGTGGAAGTAAAAAGCGTTTTATGCAATTTTTCTGCTACATGGGGGCTTTGTCTTGCATGGCACTTTTCTGGTTTGATGCAGACCATATAGAATTAGGCGTAATTGCTTTTGGACTTGCTGGGGTCGGTTTCGCTGGAAGTTTAGTGTTCTATAACTCTTTTTTACCTGAAATTGCAACGGAAGATCGATTCGACCATATCAGCGCAAAAGGCTTTTCACTGGGATATATTGGAAGTGTAATCCTACTACTCGGCAATTTGGCATTGATCCTATTTCCTCAACTATTTGGTTTTGAATCAGCTGATGAAGATACAAAAACACTGGCATCCAAAATTTCCTTTCTGTCCGTTGGAATTTGGTGGATAGGTTTTGCTCAAATCACATTTAATCGACTACCTAACAACATTCAGAATAAGAAAAAAGTGGACAACATCCTTACTAAAGGATTTAAGGAAATTAAAAAGGTATGGATGCAACTTAAAGAGCTTAAGCAAGCTCGAACTTTTCTAATTGCATTTGGTTTATACAGTTTAGGCACGCAAACAGTCATGTATATGGCTACTATATTTGGAGAAGAGGTAGTCGACATGGAATTAGAAGAGTTAATTGGTCTTGTACTCATTCTACAACTAATAGCCATTCCTGGAGCCTATGGATTCTCTTACATATCCAAAAAGAAAGGCAACATCTATTCGCTAAGTATTAGTTTAGTAATTTGGATCGTAATATGCATCGCCGCATTCTTCCTTAAAAAAGGAATGAAAGTTGAGTATTACATTATTGGTGTTTTTGTAGGTTTGGTAATGGGAGGAGTTCAATCTCTTTCGAGATCAACTTACGCCAAGCTCATTCCTAAAAACACCTCTGATCATGCCTCTTTCTTTAGCTTTTACGAAACATTAGAGAAAATATCCATCGCACTTGGAACCTTCATCTATGGCCTGGTAAAATACCTTACCAAAGACATTAGTTACAGCTCTGTAGTACTTACTGCTTTTTTCGTAGCTGGACTGCTAATTCTAAATTCAATGCGTAAAATGGACAAGAAAAAAGAAGTCCAAACAGAAAGTTAACTTTTGCGTGCAATGAATCTATCTTTGCACGAATAGTAAGCCATACTTATCTAAGAAACTAATAAAGGTAATTGAATAAATAAAAATGATTCGGTGGTTTCACCTGCCATAAGTATAGTAGACATTTCTCTACTTAACATATGATATGGTCTTTCCGTTAAAGCTACGGATCATTAGTTGTCCATTAGCGTTAGAACGAAATTAATCATCCACAAACTGACTGAAATTCTCAGGTTTCTCCTTTGTTGAATGAACCCTCTTCTTTGAACACTGCACCATGGTTGCCAATATTAATAGGCATCCTCCCAAAACTATCACAAATCTTTTCATACTTATTGTATCGTAGAAAACGACTCAAAAGTTTCAGAAAATTTCAATTTCAAGGAATGTCCTATTTCAACTCAAAATAGTACCAGTCGCCTATTTAGCCGGTTCTACCTTTGTTTGGTTTCGCTTTGGAGCAGTTTGCTTCCCATTAAAATTGGTACGTCCAGATTTATTAAAACTGCGGACATCCCCATTAGCACCTTTCCCGCCAAGATGATTCCGTTCAGCCTGTCGTGCTTTTTTCAATCCTTCCATTTTCGCCTTATCCTTACCAGCCATTTTTCGGATTTCACTCTTTTTCACACGCTCCTTTTGCCGAATCGATCGATTCAAATTTTGCATTTCAAGCTTTAACGAATCTAACTTCTTGCGTTCAAAATGAGTATTTACCCAATAATCGTAATTTAAATCTTGAACTCTTTTCGTCTCTTCATCCGTCAAGTTCATTAGCGTATCGTAATTAACAGCCAATTCCTCAGATAGCTTCTTATACTCTTCCAACTTTTCTTTTGGTACAACCGGTTTCTTTTCTTCCGATCCTTCCTCAGCTGCTTCTTCCTGCGTCTGTGCATTAACAAAACCTGCTAAACAAACTGTAAACAAAAACATGTAAACCGTTTTGAGAAGGATTGACTGCGATATATTATAATTTGACATATTTGTTATCTTATTAAGTTATTTGATATTGAATTTTAGAAGTGGTTGTTCTATTGTATAAGGTGCCCCTCTTTGAAAGCACCTTATACCAATATAATGCCAGAAAAAACACAAACTGCGTTAGTTATAAATATTCCTTGGATCTACAACAAGCTCATCCGATAGAATTCACCATTGCATTAATCTGCAATCCAACCTTCTATTTCCTCAATTTGAACCGCATCCAAATCTAATTTATTCTTCTTACGGTAACCATTCAGTTTTTGCTGAATAGCTGCAGCCTTGTTCGCTTTTAAACTCTCCATAGTAGCATATCCAGCATTCATCACATGCTCAGCCCATAGTTCTGACACGCCAGCTTCAATTAGGTCCTTAGGCGTAGGTTCAGCTACAAATTTTTCTGGTCGCATCTGTGGAAAAAACAACACTTCTTGAATAGAAGAATTGTTTGTCAACAACATTACCAAACGATCAATTCCAATTCCCATTCCAGAGGTTGGAGGCATTCCATATTCCAATGCCCTCAAAAAGTCCTGATCAATAAACATTGCTTCATCATCCCCTCTTTCCGTAAGTTTCAACTGTTCTTCAAATCGTTCCCGTTGATCAATTGGATCGTTTAACTCAGAATATGCATTCGCAATTTCCTTTCCATTCACCATTAATTCAAATCGTTCCGTTAAATCCGGATTTTCTCTATGCTCCTTACACAAAGGCGACATTTCCTTTGGATAATCTGTGATAAATGTAGGTTGGATATAATTCCCCTCACATTTCTCGCCAAATATCTCATCGATCAATTTCCCTTTTCCATAAGATGCTTCAACTTCAATTCCCAAGTCTTTGCAAGCTGCTCGAAGCTCATCTTCAC
Organism: Cytophagales bacterium; assembly: GCA_965277185.1. Classification (GTDB taxonomy): domain Bacteria; phylum Bacteroidota; class Bacteroidia; order Cytophagales; family JAHDFW01; genus JAHDFW01. The sequence goes on from CBDICC010000027.1 coordinate 385,478, forward strand.
TTTTTCCGGTAATATCAAAGCCAGTATACTCTTTAATCGCATCCGTCATCGTAACTCGCGCGTATGGTGCTTTTAGTGATATTGCTTTCCCTTCAAATTCAACATCGGAAGTACCATTTACCGATACCGCGACATGTTCAATCATTTGCTCGGTAAAATCCATCATCCAGTTGTAATCCTTGTAGGCCACGTATATTTCCATAGCCGTAAATTCTGGATTATGAGTTCGGTCCATTCCTTCATTACGGAAATCTTTTGCAAACTCATATACCCCTTCAAATCCACCTACAATTAATCGCTTCAAATAAAGTTCATTTGCAATTCGTAAATATAAAGGAATGTCTAAAGCGTTATGATGCGTAACAAATGGTCTTGCAGAAGCTCCGCCAGGAATCGGTTGTAAAATAGGCGTCTCCACTTCCATATATCCACGCGCATCAAAAAACGAACGCATAGAACTAAATACTTTACTACGCTTAATAAACGTATCTTTTACTTCAGGATTTACTACCAAATCCACGTACCTCTGACGATAACGTAATTCTGGATCTGTAAATGCATCATGGACTACTCCTTCTGCATCCGTTCGTGGCATTGGAAGTGGCTTAAGCGATTTACTTAAAACAGTCAATTTATGTACCAACACAGACTTTTCACCAACTTGAGTTGTAAAAGTCTCTCCTTCAATCCCAATAAAATCTCCCAGATCCAAAAGTTTTTTGAACACCGTATTGTACATGGTTTTATCTTCCCCTGGACACATTTCATCTCGATTAAAATAGATTTGCATTCGCCCACTGGAATCCATCAATTCTGCAAAAGAGGCTTTCCCCATAATTCTTCTGCTCATGATTCGCCCCGCCATGATTACCTTTTTCCCTTCTTCAAAATTCTTCTTCAAATTATCCGTTAAGGTATCAACTGGATACAGATCTGCTGGAAATGCATTGATCCCTAATTCCCTTAATTTTTGTAAGGATTCTCTTCGTACAATTTCGTGTTCTGAAAGACTCATTCTTTCTAAATATTTAAATTAATGCCTTGTGTTGATTGAATTATATTAATTCCTCCATAAAAAATGGAGCCCGCAAAGATAATGAATTGAACAGAAACTTGTTTGTTTATTCGTCAGTTGTGTGTGAAAGAGAAATTAGATTGTTATAAATCGCTTTTATTCTTCAGCAATCGCGCATCTTTCTCTTGATTTGGAATTCGTAAACGCTGCCCTATTTGCAATCGCTCCGTTTTTAACACATTAATTTCCTTTAGTTCTTCCACGCTCACATTAAATCTAATTCCTAATACAGACAACGTTTCCAATGGTTGAACTACATAAATGATTTCTCCGTCTTTTGCCTTGACCATCCAATTTTCCCGGAGATTAAACGCATTTTGAATCTGTAAAATCTGATCACGATAATCTCTGCTAGACTGAACAATCGTTGTTACCTTGGCTCCGCCTTCCTCTGCCTTTGCATGTAATAATGTAGCCTCAGCCTCCGAAACAAAACCATAGGCGTTCATTTCTGATGCCTTTCTAGAACGAATCGAAACCATTTCCTTTTTATCTCCCATGCGTACCCTAAGTGGTTGATATGCACCTATTCGGTCTTGTCCTTGAATTAATCCATTGGCATCTGCCAATTCCCGGACAGACATATCAAACATAGAGGCTACTTTTCGCAAAGCAATCGGTCCTTCCGTGATATACGTTTTATATTCGGATATTGGTCGAAGCGCACCTAATACATAAAACTCCACACGTCGATTTAACTGTCTACCAACCTCATTCTTATTTGATGCTATAGGTGATTTTTCTCCACTTCCTCCAAATGCCAATAGTCGCTTTGGAAACCCATTTGAGATTAAATAATCATAAGCCATCTTGCTTCGTTGGCGTCCTAATTCAATATTGTATGCATCCGAACCAAAAGCATCTGTATTTCCATTCAATTCAACTTGAATTGCAGGATGCGCTTCACTAAATTCAATCAACATGTCCAGTGTCCGTTTTGCTTCCGGCCTTAATCCAAATGCATCAAAGTCAAAATAAATATTCTCAAATAAGGTCTTAGCTATTTGGTCATGCGATTCTCGCTTCTTAATCACATCCACAAGATATTTATGTTCTGGATCTACAAAAATCATCTTATCACCTGGGATTACGACTTTACATCGCTTATCACGAGGTAAATTGGTGAAAATCCATACCCCATTCTCATCTGTTTTAACACTTCTAATTACCTGATCATCCTGATCTAATAATTGAATAGACACATCTATTGCTGCTCGTCCTTGTTCATTTGTTAGACGTCCTCCTAAGTCAATGGTTGTATATTCAATCCAATCTTGTTTTGGAAGTTTTGAGAATGAATGTGTATCCAACGGGTTTTCAATTGATTTGACATTCTCTTTTTCAGGTATAAAATCATAAATAACATCATACTTACTTATGAACTTAAATGAATAAATATCTGCTTTTCCATGACTTTCTTCGTCGACTCGATTCGAGGTCATGTACCCATTTCCATTTCCTATTACCAAATGATAATCATCTCTACTTGAGTTAAAAGGTGATCCTAGGTTAAAAATAGAATCATTTACGTTCGTAGCCAGAAATAAATCCAGTCCTCCAAAACCTTCATGTCCATCTGAAGCAAAAAACAAAGATTGCGTTGGTGTATGAAACGAAGGACTCATATCATTTAATGCCGTGTTTACATTTGGCCCCAAATTAATCGCCTCTCCCCAACACTCACCATCAAACGCACATTGATCTTTCGTCGCAAACCAAATATCATTTCCTCCATACCCTCCTGCACGTTTGGATACAAAAAACAGGGTGTCTCCTGACCCTGAAAGTGTAGGTTGAGAATTCCAAACGCCTTCCGGGTTAATATGTTCATTTAATTTTTCAGGGTTCCCCCAATTTTTACCGTCATAATGGGAAACATAAATGGCACATTCCCCTCCGGTCTTCTCATCACAACTTGTATAATAATACTTTTGTCCATCCCCTGATAAGACTCCCACTCCATCATTTCGAGCCGTATTTAACACAGAAAAATTGTTTTTGGAATCATGTACTTTTTTCCAACCATGTTCATCCAAACGAAAACGATAAATATCAGAAAAACCGTCTCCATATCTGCCGTACATTTCCTCGCCTTTAGATCCAGTTCGAGAGGAAGTAATAACGATCATACTATCTGAACCGAAAATTACTGGAGCATAATCTAAGTAAGCTGTATTAATTGGCTTCCCTGCATTCTTATGTCCATACTCCTGCTTTGGCTTTCGAAGATTCCATTGCAACGCGATATGACAGCCATTATATTGCAATATTGCATCATCCAAGACGGATAAATCAGGATTTTCCAACGTACTGTAAAAAGAAATGAATTCAGAAAATTCAAGCTTCGCTCGTTCATAATTCCCATTAATTTTAAGCATGGAAGCCAACCTATACCTCGTTAATTCAAACTCATTTGTTGTACTGGATTCTAAAGTATTTGCATACCATATTTCCGCGCGATTATAATCAAATTGTAAGCGATAGGATTCTGCAAGCATATATTTGACATATGCATTGCTTGAATCAAATCTGGCAATTGCATCGTATTCCACCGAAGCATAATAATAATGTCCTCTGGAAAATTGATCATCTGCCGATAATAACATTCGATTAACGGCTCGAATATCTTGCTTACTTAACTGCCCCACAGCCCGTTGCGTGCTCAGCAAAAGAATTACAATGAATAAATACGATACAGATTTAATTAGGAACTTCATAGGCTTGATTTCTTTAGCAAACTGTTTGAATAATTATTAGTCAATCATCATTCACTTGTACGCATATGAAGACAAATAGTTCTCTAAATAAGATGTTGTAAATGGTGAACCTAAAAATCACTAAAAACAAGGGCACGTTTGACTCCTTTTCATCCAACATGAAAAATAGAAGACCAACTTAGATGTGATCAGATTAAATCAATAAAGAAAAAACAAATGTGAAATTGTGATTGAAAACTCAAACATGTATCTGAATTCATCAGACGATTCAAGCTAGATTTTAGCTTTTTTAACTCTTAAACGTTGACCTATTTGAATGCGATTGCTCACTAGCCCATTCAATTCTTTTAAATTTGCAACGGTCATATTATATTGACTAGCAATACGCGCTAGAATATCGAGCGGTTTCACTACATAAATTTCCTCTCCATCTTGAGCAACTACATTTTTGTTCCCATCCAAATTGTATCCATTAGGCTGGGTATATTTATTATGTTGGTTGATTGAAACCCCTCCTTGATTTCCTGTTCCTGACAAACCTCCATTCCTACGATTTGTTAATACAATCACAACATCCTCTCCTCTTCCAGTACTTGCAACAGTTGTATTATCCGGCACATTATAGCCATCCATATTACTTGCGTCCAAAGAAACTTGTGCGATCATTTGAGCACTCGCACCACGCAGCACACGTAAGGGTCTAAATTTCCTTAGTCGATTAGATTTAAGATTGTTAGCCTCTTTAATTTGCGTTACAGTCATACCAAATCGTTCAGCCACTTTCTTAATATTCGTTCTCTTTTCAATAATGTAGGTCATGAATTCTGAATTTGGAACATTTTGTCCTCCCCGAATAAAGAATTCAACACGCCGATTCAGTTGCCTTCCTATTTCGTTTTTGTTGGATGCAATCGGCGTTTCTTCTCCCCAACCACTCGTAACCAATGCAGTTCTTGGAAATCCTTGGGCAATCAAATATTCATAGGCAGACCTACTTCTTCGCTGAGAAAGTCGATCATTGTATTCACTTGATCCCTTTGAATCTGTATTTCCCTTCAATTCTATTTGAACATTGGGGTTGTTTCTTTGAAAATTCACTAACAAATCCATTGTACGCTTTGCTTCAGGTCGAACGTATGATTTATCAAAATCAAAATAAATATTCTCAAATATTGACCTAGTAACTGGAACTTGCGTTTTCGTAACTTTCAATTGATCCAAAATGTATCGAATATCCTCGGTCAAATTTGGATTCCCTTCTTCAAGTTTCAATAGATAATCGCGTTTTGCATCAATCGTTTGAAAACGAAACTTACCCAACGAATCTGTTTCTGTAGCAAGTAATATATCTCCGTTTTCAGTTAAAAACACACTCACTTCACTTACAGGTTCTCTTGTCTCCGCAGTTAACAAAACTCCTTCAATATCCATGGATTCGTATGAAGTATCACGGTCAATTCCAGATAAAAAGGTATCATCAGAATTATAATTGAACCAATAAATATCGTCGTGACCTTGCGCATCTTCCGCCTCACGATTGGATGCCATGTATCCCTTATTCTCGCCAAGCACAAAGTAGAAATCATCTCGATTTGAATTAAAAGGTAATCCCAAATTATGCACCCCTCCTACCACATCACGTGCTTGAAAGATATCCAACCCACCAAAACCTTCATGACCATTAGAAGCAAAAAACAAAGAACGTGTTGCTGGATGATAATCAGGACACATATCTACAAAAGGCGTATTTACTTGGCTTCCCAAATTAACCGCTACTCCCCAGCTTTCACCTCCTTCATTAATCGTATACCAGATATCATTATCGCCAAAACCACCTTCTCGTTTTGACACAAAAAACATTGTATCTCCCGTTGTACTTAATGAGGGTTGAGCATTCCAAACGTCTTCCGGGTTAACATTTTCATTTAATTTATCTGGCTTATGCCACCTATGTCCGTCAAACTTGGCTACATAAATTGCACATTCCCCTCCTGTATTTTCATCACAGATGGTATAATAAAATTTGGATCCATCCGGATGAAGTACTCCAGAACCATCATTTCGAACCGTGTTCAATACATCAAAGTGATTTTGATGATGTTGCTTCCATCCATGTTTCCCATATTCAAAGAGGTAATTATCACAATAACTTTCTCCAAACATATTAAATTGTTCCTCTCCTTTAGAACCTTCTCTTGAAGAGGTAATAACAATTGTACTGTCTGATCCAAAAATGGAAGGTGCGAACTCCAAATGATCTGTATTAACATGTTTCCCTAGATTTACAAACTCATAATCTCTATAAGGTTTACTTAGTTCATCTAAGGCTAAAACACATCCATTATAATCTAACAATGCGTATTCAAGAAAGATATCTTGTTCTGGACCACTCGGAACAAACGTGCTCAAAAACACTTCAAAGGCTTTTTCAGAATCAACATAGTTGCCGTTCATCTTCAGCATATTCGCATACCAATACGAACATAACGGATGTTCATTTTCTGCGTCTATTGATAATGTCTTTTGATACCATAATTCCGCCTTTTCATATTCAAAATAATGTCGATATGACTCAGCCAACTGGTAAGCTGCATAAGAATTGCTTGGGGCAAACGCAGCAATGGCCTCATATTCTTGTGCTGCAGAATAATAATCTTGCCGCGAATAATGGTCATCTGCTCTAAATAACAATTGTTCTACCTCCTTTTGATGCCTTCGATCTTGAGCAAATACCTGATTGCCAAAGAAGCCGAAAAACACCATAAAAAGTGCAAATAATATTGTAGTAACTGAGCGTTTCATTATTAATAACATTGTAAACCGAATTGTCGGCTTGTCATATTAATCAATTTCTAATTTCGTTTATCATTCTAAACCCCTTCAATTACCTAAAATTAAATCCTAGGTGTAGAAAAGATTAATTGTTTTCGTTCTTTCACTTGTCGGATTGCAATTGAAACTTCATATGCTCCACGCCCTCTTGAATCCGTTCGCAGTTGAGAAGTATTAAGGTCATAACTAAAGCCTAGTGTATAATATGGGTTTTCAATACCTAACATGGCAATATACGAATCCCCTAATCGATACCATACCCCTCCTAATAAGTTAATATGTGTATTTAACCCATGCTGAGATCGTTCGTTCAGGTCAAAATTCAAATACGATCCTACATTGACTTGATTTACGCTATTCTGTCTTTGTAATAATAACGCTGCATTATAGTGTAATCTTTTACTGATTTTAAATTCAAGTCCTCCATGATATTTAAACAACATAGGCAATATTTGAGACGGACCTGTCGGATTATTAAACAATGATTCATCCACTGGGATCAAATGAGATACAGCAATCCCCGAATGGATACTAAGTTTTTTCAACTGAAAATTACGATCACTATTATAAAACCACGTCATACCAGCACTAAAATCTGGATTCCAAATCGTCGGCACAATTGAGTTTTCCATCGGGTCCATCGTAGGATCAAAACCAAGATACGAGTTATACTGCGCGCCCCATTCCAAATTCGTAAAGTCAAGTTGCTTTTGAAGAATTCCTCCTTGCAACCCAAATACCAATAGATTATGCCCCGTAATTTGTCCCAAGTGAATTGTATATGCACCGCTTAAGTACATTCCGAGTGTTTTAAAGTTTCCGTCTCCGGCTTTATCATTGTAAAACGAAATTCCAACTCCTCCTTTATGAATAGCGACACTGGAACCGGCAGGTTGAGGAGTAATTGGTTTAATCACCGTTACTTGTGAAGTAACATAGGGTAATGTGACGCTTCTCCACTGCGTTCGAAAATTTGACCGAAATACAGGATACTCTTCCACCCCCACCATTGAAGGATTTAAATATAAACTAGACGCAAAATATTGCGAAAAATGCGCATCCTGTCCAAAACTAAAATTAGCTTTGAATAAACTCAGGACCACAATTGTCAATATTAGCAATAGCGGATTATGTTGTTTGCGTTTCTTCACTTTCGTCACTTAAGTAAACTTTGATTCATTCATTCATATAAATTGAATAAATATTCTTTACTTTTTGATCTTTTGTCTTCTTTCTATTCGACTCGTCTGTCTTGTTTTGTCACAAAATTAAACGAATCCTGTCTATCTTTCTTCTTTATTACGTATTTATCTATTTTTTTATATCAATCTGTCCAGTTTTATATTCAATCGATATCATATTCTTGGTGTACCAAATCTTAAACTAGCTTTTCGCTTTGCTTGTCTTATCGCAAGCGATATCTCGTTTGCTCCTTTTCCTCTGGATTGAGTTCTTAATAGAGATGTATTCATGTCATAACTAAATCCAATCGTATAAAATTCATTCTCCAATCCCATCATTACAATATAAGAATCTCCTAATCTATGCCAAACTCCCCCTACTAATTTAAGTTCATCGGTTAAACCATGCTCCGTTCTTTTAAACATTTGATAATTCAAATAAGCTCCGATATTAACTTCATTCAATCTATTTTGTTTCATAACCAACAACGATTGATTATAATGCAGTCGCTTCAACACTTTAAACTCTATTCCACCGTGGTATTTATAAATCACTGGTAAAATCTGTTGCTGACCTGATTGACTAAATAAAGACTCATTAACAGGTACAAAGTGCGATATTGCAAATCCAGAATAGGCACTAATATTTTTTAAAATAAAATTTCGGCCACTGTTATAAAACCAAGTTGCTCCTACACTAAAATCAGGATTAACCGTTGTTGAAAGCACATATGGTTCTCCTGGATCCATCGTCGCATCAAAACCCAAATATGGATTATATTGTGCTCCCCATTCAAGATTCGTAAAATCCAATTGTTTTTGAATCAGACCTCCTTGAACACCAAGTGCAATAATATTATGCCCATATATTTGTCCTAAATGTATCGTATAAGCCCCGCTTAAATAGATTCCCAATGTTCTAAAATTACCGTCTCCAGCTCGATCATTAAAAAAGGATACGCCGATGCCTCCCGTATGAATTTCATTGGATTTACCTGCGTTTAACTTAACCGGTAAAATCGCCGAAACCTGCGAGGTAACATATGGCAGCGTTACACTTCTCCATTGTGTTCGATAATTTGTCCGAAAAACCATCTGCTCTTCGACCCCCACTAGTGAAGGATTTAAGTATAACCCCGATGCATAAAATTGCGAAAAATGAGCATCCTGTGCATAACATCCATTAATCCCTCCTTGAAAAAGAAGAATACCAAACAGTATAAACTGGGTCAATATGTAATTTTTCCACCGCACTTCCTTGCCAACTTATCATGCAGAAATAAACTTCTTCCACACCATTACTAAGCTCGTGCTTAGTATAACTTCATTTCATTCTTCTCCTACCGAATCAATGTAACATTCCCCACCCTATCAAAGGTGCGTCCACTAACAAATTCTCCACTAACGGTATACGTATAAACGCCCGCTTTTTGTTCCTTCCCATTCACTGATCCATCCCATCCAATCGTATTCATCATAAGGAAATCAGTTTCAAACAAAATTCGCTCTCCCCATCGATTAAACAATTGAAATTCGAAGTTTTGAGTATCAATATTGGTTCCAAACACCCTAAGAGATTGATTATCCACATGTTGTGCAGAAGGACTGAATACATTCGGAACAAAGAGCACTTCACTTCCTATAACTTCCACCGTATGGTAAGCTGTATCACGACAAAAGTTCGTATCCACTGTAATTAATGTAACGTTATCTGATCCAGGCAAGGTATAAGTCCAAATTGTATCTGTGCTTGCTGTTGTTCCATCATTAAACAATACAATTGTATCTCCTTCTATTACCCACGTATAAGTACCTCCGACTCCAATTGTATTATTATTGGCGAAGTAAACCGTATCTCTAATGAAAATTTCAAATGGATCCGGAACAAAATCAGCATCTGGGAATGGTAATAAAGTGATCACAGACGTATCCATTACTTGAGGACATGGATGATTACTTACACTAAGAATAAGTGTATCTACCAGTGTACTATCTGGTGTATATATCGGATTCAAAACTGTATCATAATTAAATGTACCCGTACCTGAAGTAGTCCATAATAAAGAAGAATCTCTACCTGTTGCAAAAGCAGTTGATAAATCCAGTAATTCATTTGAACAAAGCGTGGTATCAAACAATCCTCCAACACTAACAATATCTACCATAATAACATCTACACTATCCAAGTTCACACAAGAATTTGAATCAATTACTGTTAAATAAAATCGATTGGTGTTCAATGATTGCGGTACATAATATGGATTCCTTATAGAAGTATCAGAAATTAATCCCGGATCTGGAGTCATCGTCCAAATATGAGTACTGTTAGCTACACTTGAGTTCACACTTGGATTGAAAAATAATGTGTCATTAATACACAGGGTATCCTCCGGACCTAAATCAATAACAGGAAGCGCATCTACGATTAGACTAATTGTGTCTATTAGTACACACCCTGGAGATAGAACTGATAGGTTAGTTGCCGTCAATATATAATCTCTATTTTGTAATGGTCGAACAACCCAATTTAAATCTTGAAAAGAAAGAGAATCTCCATCCAAATTCGGATTCCAACTATAGATCACATTTGGCTCTGGGCTAAATCCTCTCGCCATCTCTACAGATTCACCAAAGCAAAAATTAGTATCAACCAAATTAACTCCTGGGTAATCCACTTTTACTACCGTCACTGTATCAAAATCAAAACAACCTGCATTATCATCCACTCTTAGATAATAGTCGTCAACGTCCACTGATGACTGAACGAATGGATGTGGAATGGTATCACTTGAATTAAATGGTCCCCCCGTTGCGGTTGTGGTCCATAAATAAGTATAAGGAGTTGTTCCCCCCGAAGCCACTTCTGGTTTTGCCCCCAATTCGGCATCATCCCCTCTACAAATTCGAATGGTATCACGAATTCCGCCTGCGTCTGCTCCTCCTCCTTTTGCCAATAAGTCAATAATATAAATTAGCACCGTGTCCTCATCTATACATCCATTTGCATCCGTCACTTCAACTACATATGTGTTTAAAGTATCAGCTGGATTCGGGTTTACAGTAGGATTGAAAATTGTCGTATCGGCACCAAATTCAGTGTTTGAAAATGTGATTGGATTAGTGGTATCAATTACTTCATACCAGTTATATAAATAAGGGGCCAAACCTGAATCAGCCGTAGGGCTTCCCATAAGTTGAATAGGTATATTAGGACAATATGTAAGTGAAATTCCTGCATCCGCACTTGGTGTTCCATAAACTAAAACAGGGAATGATGTATCATGCTTACACACGTTTTGTATTCCGGACCATACTTCCAATGTTACAGTAAATACGGAGTCCATGTTTGGATTCAAAGAATAACTATGTGATTGGGCTTGGCCTGTTGGACTAAAAGGATTATCTCCAAAATTCCAAATCCAGAAGTTAACGGCATCCGTTCCATTCGCAGATAAATCCGTAAATACCATAGACTCTCCATTACATACAGTATCTGCAGAGAAATTCGCGATTGGCGGTTCATTAATCGTTACTGTTACCGTGTCTGCGCCAGTGGTGGTACAACCAAATCCATCCAATACTTGGAATAAAAACGAAGTAGTAACATCCAATGGTCCTGGATACCCCAAAGTATTTGTTACATTAGGATCAACGATCCCACCGGTAACAGATGTCCATCCAAAGGTTAACCCAGCTGCAATCGGATCAACAGGATTCGTAAATGTTGTACGCAAAGGAATCGTATCGTTTCTACATAGAGTTGTATCATCCGAATTCACAAATTGTGGTGGGATTGTAACATTAAAGCACTGGGTTATGGTGTCTCTACATGCTGGTGCACGATCGATTACAATTAACTCATAGCAAGTATTATTTCCCAACATTTGTACCAATGGATTAGAAGTATCTGGAATTACCAAAGTTGGATCAGACAAGTTCAGCCATTGATAGGTATAAGGTCCTCCTGTACCTCCTGAAGCTGTCGAATCATTACTACTTCCTGCCAAGCTTCCTCCAATATTTACAAAATCTTGATAGCATTGAACCGGTAAAGTATCAATATTAGCGTTCACCTCAGCTGCAAAGGTAAGGTTGATTGTATCTGTATAAAAACATGTCCCATTGGCCAAGAATAAAATTTCAGGAATAGTACATGGCGTATTTAGACAAGGAGGTAAAATTGGTCTAGATTCATCCAAAACATGTACAAACTCTGGAGCAAATCCAATAGAAGACCATTGCGGTGTTGCACATGTTGGACAAGCCGCTGCGATATATGATAAATCCACCGAATATTCGCCTCCTTTACACATTATTGTGTCTGGTCCCAGATCCACCACAGGCACAAAACGTAACGTTGCTTGCATGGAATCTTCTTCAGTACATCCCGACAACGTGTCCGTTACAATCACTTTATAATTAACTAATGTATCCGTGGTAATTCCAGCGCCCGGCTGAAGAATTGGATTTGACAAGGTGGAATCGTTTAAGAAACTAGCCGGAATCCAATTATAACTAAAAGCACTCCCAGTAGTACCACCTGTCCCAGTTGGGGTTCCTCCAATAGCGACGTTCGTTCCTGCACAAATATTCGTATTTACTCCTGCTTCTGCCACAATTGTGTTTGCCACTGCAACAACCACTGTGTCCGTAATCGAACAATTTCCTAGATAAATCGTTGCCCAAATCGTGTCCAGCGTACCGGGAGAATTTATTACGTAAGGACCTGTTGCAAGCAAGGTATCATTCCAAACAATGCTATCAGCTCCAGCCAAAGGCGGATTGAATACTAAAGAATCACCAAAACATACTCCTGTATCAGGGCCCAAATCAATAACTGGAGCTGGACTATAAATCACTTCTATGGTATCAAATGAGGTACATCCTGCAGATGTATCTGTTACCTCCAAATAATACGTTCCAGCAAAATCCGTACGGATGAGTGAATCCGTTACCAATCCTGTAAACACGTTTGTTCCGGTCCATTGATATACTTCATTAGTAGATCCTACCGTATCAAACAGGACTGCCGTAACACCCAGGCATTCCCAAATTGTATCTGAGCCTGCATTAATATCAACTACAGGTGCTGTTACAATATTCACTATAATTGTATCTGAATAGGTACACCCATTCAGATAAACTGTTGCCCAAATCGTGTCTGTTCCTAAGCTTGAAACCGTATAAGATGTTGCTATTAACGTATCGTTCCATACAATACTGTCATTGCTCGAAACTGAATTTGGAAAAACTAAACTATCTCCAAAACATATACCTGTATCGGCACCCAAATTCACATTCGGTATTGGATTATAAATCACCTCAATTGTATCATACGAGGTGCATCCCCCCAATGTATCCGTCACCTCCAAATAATACGTTCCACTTGAATCTGTAGTGATTAAAGTATCCGTCACCAAACCATTGAATAGGTTGGTCCCAGACCAAAGATACACCTCATTCGGAGATCCTAGAGAATCCAATAAAGTAGTAGTAGTTCCAACACAGTTATACATTGTATCCATGCCATTATTAATATCTACAAATGGAGGCTGTACTACACCCACAATAATCGTGTCCGAGAAAGTACATCCATTACTAAAAGTAGTCGCCCATATGGTATCTATACCCAATGCAGATACAACAAATACAGATGCATTTAAGGTGTCATTCCATATGATACTATCACTAACTGTTGACGTTAAAGGTAAGAAAACACTGTCTCCAAAACATATTCCGGTGTCATTACCTAATACAATCGATGGTGTAGGTGTATAAATTACTTCTATGGTATCTCGTGTAGAACAACCAACTATCGTATCTGTAACTTCTAAGAAGTAAGTACCAGAACTATCTGTTTGGATTAAAGTGTCATTATAAGTATTAATGGAATCAATAAAAGTCGTTGTAGTACTCCAATCATAGCGTTCATTGGTACCAACAGTATCGTACAAGCTTACAGTATCTCCTTCACAAGCATAAATACTATCAAATCCAGCATTTATATTTACTATAGGTGCTGGATTCATTCGAACAAAAACAGTATCAGTATTAGAGCAACCATTAGCATCTCGTATGGTTAATACGTATTCACCAGCTGTATCTACAATCATTATTGGAGTATTCGAAGTCGCTCCAGTTGCTAAATTCACCCAAGAAAACACCGTAGCATTTGAACAAGATGCATCTAATGTATCTACTTGTCCTTCACACAACACTAGCTCCCTAATCAACGTGACTGTTCGAATAGCATTATTATCCCGATCTGCTACATACATTTTTCTAAGCGCTGGATCTGCATCGATTCCCATTGGAAATCTGAATTGAGCAATATCCTGGAATCCATCTACGAAACCAGCTACTCCCGTTCCTCCTATTGTTTCTACCTCATTATTATACTTCAGGGTTCGAACTGCATGATTATTACCCTCCGTGAAATAGGTGTTTCCATTTGGACATGTAATCATATTCCATGGATTTCGTAGCTCTGATGTACCAACTGGACCATCTTGAAAACCAGCATTCCCATCGCCAATTCCTGCTAATGTGGTAATATTTGTATCATAGTCAATTCGGGTAATTACATGACCTCCATCTTCTGCAACCAAAATATTCCCATACACATCTCTACAAATTCCCCATGGCCAGTTTAGATTCCCTGTAAGTCCTTGCTGCATTGCAAAATTACGATTCCCAGCAGCTCCAGCAGATCCTGCAAAAGCAGTAACTCTTCTAGAAAACGTATTATAAACACGTACCTGATGATTATTAAAATCAGCGATATAGATATTTCCGAAAGGATCTACATCCATATCTTTTAGTTGATTAAATCTTGCACTTAATCCAATACCATTCGTGAATCCAGTAGCAAAACTATTACCCGCGGCTTCAAACGCAGAATCGACTGTTATACGCTGTAATAAGCTAAAAGTTTCTGAAGTGGAGACATACATTTCATTTCTAAATGTTACAATTCCACCTGTCCCAACAAAATTGGCAGGAAGACGCATTTCAGGTAAATTAGCAGTCCCTAATGGAGAAGTTGCTCCAGCAAAACTAGATACGGTGGTATCAGACAGATCAATTTCTATTATTCGAGTTTCGCTTCCATTTAAGGAAACCCATAACCTTCGTTTATTTGGACTTAATTTTACATCCCATGGTGAACTTAAATTGGGTCCAACGATTAGTGTTCCAACATTCCATTTCCATAGAGTCGTATCCAAAGAAGAGTTAATACATACATCTGGCAACGGTCGATATATAACTCTAAACGTATCCATTACAGCACAATTATTAGAATCTACAGCGGTAAGAATGTAATCACCTGATCCATTGGTAGAATCCACTAAAACCCGTGCATTGGTATCTCCTGTATTCCATGACCAAGTCGCAAAATTGGTGGAATCAAAACGCAAAAACACTCCTGAACCATAGCAAACCGTATCTCCATCCATAATATTACTTAAAATAGAAAGAGGAGGAGGATTACTAAAATCAATAAATGTGGTGTCGATTCCAACACACCCAAAACTATCTGTTACAGTTACTGCAAAGAACCCCGTATCCATTGCCGTATAAAATCTAAAGGAGTCAACCGGGAAAATGGCTGAATCTAAATTCTGCCACTGATATGAGATCCAATCAGACATCGTATCCGCATCCAATACGGTACTTGAAGAATCACAAGTATAAGTAGTATCAGGTAATCCTAATTCAGGTAATGCTTTCACATAAACTTGAAATGTATCGATTATAGGACAACATTGAATGTCTCCATCAAATCGTAATGTATACCACCCTGTATCTAAAGGAGCAAACAAATATGTATCTGCAGATAAAGCTGTTAATGCGGCTGGATCTCCACTAGTAATAGAATATATACCCGAATATCTTAAAGTTAATGTATCAAATGCTCCAAGACACATCACCGAATCAAGTGAATCAAAGTAACCAAATG
Source organism: Cytophagales bacterium (assembly GCA_965277185.1). Lineage (GTDB taxonomy): Bacteria > Bacteroidota > Bacteroidia > Cytophagales > JAHDFW01 > JAHDFW01. The sequence continues at coordinate 401,243 of CBDICC010000027.1, forward strand.
TTTCGTTAAATTTTGCTTTTTTAACACTACCTACCCCAGTCAATGAATTAAAGTCGCAAATATAAAGAGCGTTATTGGCCGCAAAGCTCATCGCTGTTGGACTACCAAAACGGGCTACAAATGGAGGCCCTCCTGCGTCACCTTGCACTGGCGGTCCTGCCGATGGAGGACTCCCTGCAACTGTTCGAATCGTATCATCAAAACCACTTGATCGAATAGAATAATCTCCGTTATCACTAAAATAAATTCCAGCCCCTGTTGGGTCAAATGCAGTCCCGGTTCCATCAAGTGGTGGGTTCTGTATATTATCAAACCCGCCTTCTAATCCATCTGCGTAGACGAAAAAACCGCTACTAATTGGCATAAAATAATCCACAAAACCAGAATTTATATTGTATTGATACATGGCTCCAGGTCCTTGACGCATTACATATACGAAGCTATCAACTAAGGTTGGATGTGCTTTCCAAATTCCTCCTTCTAAATTCAACGAAAGACCTGCTCCAGGCGCTCCTCCGGCACCTCCTCCCGCTGAATTAAACACGGTATATCCTGTATTAACGCCTCCATCTGGAATCTCAACTCTTCTAATCTTTCTATTTCCGGCGTCAATAATATACAAATTGTTATTATCACAATCTTTTGTCATTCCCCAAGGTTGATTGAGCAAGGCTGCACTTCCTGCCACTCCACCAGGGGTTGTACCCACCGGCAAATCACCAGCCGCTCCCAACACCGGACCTACAACGGTTCTAATTTCATCCGTTGCAGGATCAAACATTTTCACCTTATGATTTTTCGTATCATTAAAATATATAACACCGGTACTTTCAACTACAGCCAATCCTTTCGGATACGCAATCTTCGCAAATGATATATGACCATCCTGATCTATGTCCGCACGATTTCCAGAAGCAGGCGGGCCCGTTTCAGAAAACCCAACAACACCTTGATAATATGCACGGTCATCTCCAAAAAGTTTAGTTGATACACCATTAGTGTCAATTTTCCATATAGAATGTCTTTTTGTATCCGAGAAATAAACTACCCCATCACAAGTTGCAAATATACCATCTGGCCTAGAATTGAAATCACTAAATACGGTAGAGACGCATGGAACATCATGTACGGTAAAAACATTTGTCAAACTATCCCCACATACATAATAGGTTATATTATGACTTCCTAATCCTGCAACACTCGGATCAAAAAACCACTCTCCTGACGCAATGAACACACCTGTACCAACAAAATATCCATCCTGAGTAACTCGATTCAGATCAATCCTAAACGCCTTATCTTCAAGACAATAATCCGTTTTTGCACTCCAAAAAGGATTTTGCGGAGGCCCGGTCGTAACATTAATGGTATCCGTTATATAAGGGCAGGCTGGATTAAACACATCCGCGCTGATCGTAAAAGGTACAGGGATTGTACTGTTTGGAGGAATAGGAACATATGCATAATCTGTATCATTCACTGCCCCAAACCCAGTGCCATCCCAATCTATTTGAAAACCTGTATTCACCGTATTTCCTTGATAAGAAATTGTCACATTTGAAATTTCTAATAATGCCGTATCCAATGCACAACTTATGGTAACATCTGGAATTTTTAGATATCCAATAATACATGAATCCGTCGCAGGGACAGTTATGGTATCATCTTGCATATTCAGAGTATCACATCCATTCGGTCCTATTGCACGAACTATTATTGATATCGGTGTTTCAGCTCCTATCGAATCAAAACATGGGTTTGAGTTAGGATTAAATGATATCTTATGCGTTGTTGCCGTCGAATCTGATGTAGATCCATTTGGTTCCGGAAACACCCAACTCATATGATCTAAATGACACGGCGGATTTAATAAAAAGACTTCATATTTTATCGCATTCGGAACCGATTGCCATTGGAACGTAGCAGAACTTTTGGTTACCTTTTGCACACCTACCGTAAATGAGGTTGCAAATGTATCAGCTACTTCATAGTATAAAAATCCATTCGAATAGCAATTTGATCCAACAGTAGTATCTACAATTGTGAATTCAAGATTCCCATTTCCAGTAGATGGAGGTTCAATACAATATACCGAATCTCTTACTAAGATTCGTCCCTCCCATGAAATTTTCCATGCAGATCCATTTACAGGTAATTGTATATTCGAAAGTGCAAAACAAATCGAATCTCCATAACAAGTTTGCTGTAACGTATCAGTGAAAAAGTTTATGTCACAATTTGAAGCACCCGTTTCCACACAACTTGTATCGCTCGATATTGAATTACATATTGAATTTGCAACCACATGATAACAAATTGAATCATTGCTACTAAGTCCCCCTATCTCATACAATGTACCGGAAATGGTAGTATTTAAGGTCGAACCACCATTTACAGAATAGTGAACCGTATAATCGTCCGCTCCAACAACAGCTGGCCATGAAATCGCAATGGAATCCGAAATTACGATAACCGGAGAAGGAACCGGTGCACTTTGAATCCCTTGTACAAAAACAGAATCCGTATATATATCAGTCAGCCCTCCAACTCCATATACCGTCAATTCCGTAAAATTCCATCCTATGTTATTATAAGAAATAATATGAGGTCCATTCGCTGTATCATTAGGAAAACTACCTCCAAAGTCCCAAACACGCCCCGTATCGTTTGTGCTCGTATTCGTATAGGTTACGGCATCTCCAAGACAAATTGTATCCACAGCTCCTTGATCAAAAAGGGCCGTAATATTGCAAGATATCACCGTAATTATGATCGAATCATTTACTACACATCCCAAAGAATCTACAGCAACCTCAAACGTATCTGTTACAATTGGCTTTGCAATAAACAATTGAGTAACACCTCCTGCACCCTGATTCCAGCTATAAGTAGCCGCTCCTGCAAAAGTTCCTGCATCTAAAATTGCACTATCTCCAAGACAAATTGTTGTGTCTAGACCAATATTAACAACAGGCGGTTCTGGCATTGAATTAATCAACGTATCTATAAACCAAGATGAAGGGCAAGTATTACTTAACCCAGTATCAATAGCTGTTACAGCGATCAGATCATTCGCAATTATCGGTAGTATCACGCTCGTATCCGGAGCAAGTAAAGTGGTGAAGTTAACACCATTAATATCAACCTTAAGCGAATCCCAACCCGCACGCGCAAATACTTCAATGCTATCACAACCAATAGTATCAAGTACTAATCCAAAAGGGTTGCTAGGATTCACAGTCAAACTTAAGGTATCTGAACCTACTCCACATGTCGGACAGCCTTCATACACCACGGCATACACATCTTGATTACCTTGAATTGTATCTCGATAAGTACTATCTCCTACTGTGGCGAAGGGCGTTACACTTCCAATTTTAAAGAGTTGCATAGAATCACCAGCTGAAAACGGCGAAACCGAATAAGTCACGGAATCTCCAGCACAAAATCCATTTCCAGACGCTGTCAAAACATATGAGTTTGCAGCTTTTCCACAATCACAAAGTGTGATATTAAGTAAATCAATGAAGTTTGCACTATCCTGAATACTCGAATCTGGATGTTGACCCCACTGATTGATATCTCCTGATCCAAAACCTAACATCTTCCCTTCCCAAGTATGATCGGGCCCTCTGCTTTTATACCTCCATTTCAAACTTATTGTATCCCCACATGCATTTCCATTTAATGGAATCGCTACTGTACCAATCTCATAGGTAGTTCCTGTGACTAAACTAAATCCAGTTGCACCATTAAGCTCATCTCCTTGAATCGTTAAATTTATGAAATTACTATCCGCACCCAGACTTAATGCAGCATAATCAGGTGCATTCGATGTGCCCCAAGGACCTTCAAAAGTGATCGATCTATTAGCAAAATCCAATCCTGTCAGTCCAGAACCTTGTAGCCCAGATGTACCAGAAACAATATCTATTACAAAATTGGAGGTAGAGAATGCCCAACCACCAGAAGTGGTGTCTGTGGCTTGAAAATCAATAAAAAGCGTATCATTATTGACACAAGAGTTTAACTCCAGCTTATAGCCTATTTGGCCATAAGAAGCTGTAAATAACGCTATTAACGCAATAAAAGTATATACTAACCTTCGCAACATTCCTAATCTATCATAAAAATAGTCCCTTTCTTTAGAAAAATCCAATATTTGCCTAAATAATTTCAATTAAATTACTAATCTCTTTTGCGTTGTATATGTAAGTTTAAACACCATCCTATAAAACATCCCTACCAATCCCCTTGAAAATTGCACTTTAAATTGGTGTTTAGATTAATACGTTTGAACTATAAAAGGTGATGGAAATCTAATTGAAAAAAAATATGGACTAATTAATAAAGCTCTTTGATGTATTCCCTTTTTTATTTCAACCTTCGAATTTGATAAAAGCAATTCTCTATTCATTTCAAATTCAGACCTTGATCAAATTATGGACTAAACTTAATTTCCTATTTAAGTTTAGTGCTAAAATGTATTATACGGAATCGCTTAAAAAAAGTTCCAATCAAGCTTTTCAATTGCACTTTACAAAGATTTTTAGCGCAAAAAAAAGCGCCTGATAATTTTTCAATCATCAGGCGCTTAATTTATATTGAACATTTTTCAGTATTCAATTCATTTACTTCTTACCATGGATTTGGCACCGTACTAAAGTACAGGTTATCATTGTTAATTGAAGTTCTGGTAATATCTGTTCCATTCACTGCATGATCCAAATTAAAATCTGTTAAATGGTATCCTGTCGGTAAGGGACCATTGTCTTGTGTGGTAACATTCAAATCATCCGCATTAACTTCCTGATAGGTCTGCCAACTATTACCTCCAACCATTAAACGATCACCTCCAACCATAATATATCCGTATCCTGGTATTCCATATGGATCCGTTGTTATAAAGTTAAATTGTTCTGCAACTGGTACTGTTTCATCAATGAAAACAGTTGCATCAGTCATAACTGTTAAGTGATTTCTATGTTTCACCGCCACGAAATAATCTCCATTAGTCAACGTACAACTTGTTGCGTATGGTACGGTTCCTGTTTCAAAATCCATAATCGTTCCATCATTTAAGACCCAAGCATATAGGGAGTCTACTGCTGCAGTCGCTGCTCCTGCTCTTAGTTCAAGGATTACGACATCTACTGCCGTCGCTGGCACAGTTCTCAATGGATCCATGGTTAATGATACACCATAGTCACCTCCCAAACCACCATCTAAAAATTGGTTATCCAGTTCACCTGCTCCATTTAACAAGGTAGTCATCACACCTGCATTATATGGTCCTTCCAACATTACATTAATATCCAATTTTTTGGTTTGGTTAATTATTACTGCAATTGCGGTACTTGTATCAATACATCCTCCTGCACTATCTACAATTACACTATAGGAATCAGAAACATTTGCATCATACAAACTATCAATATCTCCTAGCAAAGCAAGACTTCCGTCAATCCAATTAAACGTTACATTAGTCATTGGAGAATGTAAACTTACCGTACCACAATTAGTAGCAGATGATCCAACGGTATCAATTAATGCCGTAAACGTGATAATATCTACTGCGATTGCATTCGTTGTGTCAAAACATCCAGCGGCACTATCTACTCTTGCTCGATATGTCCCTGTCGTTGTAGCGTAAAGCGTATCCGTTACAATACCAGTACTTGCATTTGGATTAAGCCAATCATAGTTTAATCCGCCCTTCACGCTAAACAAGCCAATGCTATCGCATCGGTTCACGCTAGATCCAATCGTATCAATAGTCGCAGTAAATGTGACTAGATTAATTGCGATTGCACTTGTAGTGTCAAAACATCCGGCGGCACTATCCACTCGAACTCTATACGAACCTGCCACTGTTGCATATAATGTATCTCCAGTATCTCCTGTTGCAGCACTTGGATTTAACCATGTATATGTTATACCTGGTTTAACACTAAACATTCCTACACTATCACAACGAGATGCACTGCTTCCAATTGTATCGATCGTTGCAGTAAACGTTGCAATATTAATTGCGATTGCACTTGTGGTATCAAAACATCCGGCAGCACTATCTACTCGAACTCTATACGAGCCAGACGCTGTCGCATATAATGTATCCCCAGTATCTCCAGTCGGGGCACTTGGGTTTAACCATGTATACGCTATTCCTGGTTTTACACTAAACATACCTACACTATCACAAGTTGATGCTGTACTTCCGATTGTATCGATCGTTGCGGTGAACACTGCGATGTTAACGGCTATTGCACTTGTGGTATCAAAACATCCTACTGCACTATCTACTCGAACTCTATACGAGCCAGACGCTGTTGCATATAATGTATCTCCAGTATCTCCGGTTGGAGCACTTGGATTTAACCATGTATATGTTATACCAGTTTTCACACTGAACATACCGATACTATCACAAGTCGATGCTGTACTTCCAATTGTATCGATCGTTGCGGTGAACGTTGCAATATTAATTGCGATTGCACTTGTAGTGTCAAAACATCCGGCGGCACTATCCACTCGAACTCTATACGAACCTGCCACTGTTGCATATAATGTATCTCCAGTATCTCCGGTTGGAGCTGTTGGGTTTAACCATGTATAAGTTATACCTGGTTTAACACTAAACATTCCTACACTATCACAACGAGATGCACTGCTTCCAATTGTATCGATCGTTGCAGTAAACGTTGCAATATTAATTGCGATTGCACTCGTTGTATCAAAACATCCAGCTGCACTATCTACTCGAACTCTATACGAACCAGACGCTGTCGCATATAATGTATCGCCGGTGTCTCCGGTTGGGGCACTTGGGTTCAACCATGTATACGCTATTCCAGTTTTCACGCTAAACATTCCTACGCTATCACAAGTCGATGCTGTACTTCCGATTGTATCGATCGTTGCGGTGAACGTAGCGATGTTTACCGCTATTGCACTCGTTGTATCAAAACATCCTGCTGCACTATCTACTCGAACTCTATACGAGCCACTTGTAGTTGCATATAATGTATCTCCAGTATCGCCGGTTGGAGCACTTGGATTTAACCATGTATACGCTATTCCAGTTTTCACGCTAAACATTCCTACACTATCACACGTTGATGCTGTACTTCCGATTGTATCGATCGTTGCGGTAAACGTAGCTATGTTTACCGCTATTGCACTCGTTGTATCAAAACATCCGGCTGCACTATCTACTCGAACTCTATACGAGCCTGCCACTGTTGCATATAATGTATCTCCAGTATCGCCAGTCGGGGCACTTGGATTTAACCATGTATACGCTATTCCAGTTTTAACACTAAACATTCCTACACTATCACAACGAGATGCACTGCTTCCAATCGTATCGATCGTTGCAGTAAACGTTGCAATATTAATTGCGATTGCACTCGTTGTGTCAAAACATCCGGCTGCACTATCTACTCGAACTCTATACGAACCACTTGCTGTTGCATATAATGTATCGCCAGTATCTCCGGTTGGAGCTGTTGGATTTAACCATGTATACGCTATTCCAGTTTTCACGCTAAACATTCCTACACTATCACACGTTGATGCTGTACTTCCAATCGTATCGATCGTTGCGGTGAACGTAGCGATGTTTACCGCTATTGCACTTGTGGTATCAAAACATCCCGCTGCACTATCTACTCGAACTCTATACGAACCAGACGCTGTCGCATATAATGTATCGCCGGTGTCTCCGGTTGGGGCACTTGGGTTCAACCATGTATACGCTATTCCAGTTTTAACACTAAACAAACCTACGCTATCACACGTTGATGCCGTACTTCCGATTGTATCGATCGTTGCGGTGAACGTAGCGATGTTTACCGCTATTGCACTCGTTGTATCAAAACATCCTGCTGCACTATCTACTCGAACTCTATATGAACCACTTGTAGTTGCATATAATGTATCGCCAGTATCGCCGGTTGGCGCACTTGGGTTCAACCATGTATATGCTATACCTGGTTTTACACTGAATAAGCCTATGCTATCGCATGTAGAGGCACTACTTCCAATCGTATCGATCGTTGCTGTAAACACTGCAATATTAATTGCGATTGCACTTGTGGTATCAAAACATCCAGCGGCACTATCTACTCGAACTCTATACGAACCACTTGCTGTTGCATATAATGTATCGCCAGTATCGCCGGTTGGCGCACTTGGGTTCAACCATGTATATGCTATACCTGGTTTTACACTAAACATTCCTACACTATCACAAGTCGATGCTGTACTTCCGATTGTATCTATCGTTGCTGTGAACGTGGCAATATTAATTGCGATTGCACTCGTTGTGTCAAAACATCCGGCTGCACTATCTACTCGAACTCTATACGAACCACTTGCAGTTGCATATAATGTATCGCCAGTATCGCCGGTTGGAGCTGTTGGATTTAACCATGTATACGCTATTCCAGTTTTTACACTAAACATTCCTACGCTATCACAAGTCGATGCTGTACTTCCGATTGTATCGATCGTTGCGGTGAACGTAGCGATGTTTACCGCTATTGCACTCGTTGTATCAAAACATCCTGCTGCACTATCTACTCGAACTCTATATGAACCACTTGTAGTTGCATATAATGTATCGCCGGTATCGCCGGTTGGCGCACTTGGGTTCAACCAGTTATATGAAATACCTGGTTTTACACTGAATAGACCAATACTATCACATGTAGAGGCACTACTTCCAATCGTATCGATCGTTGCTGTAAACACTGCAATATTAATTGCGATTGCACTTGTGGTATCAAAACATCCAGCGGCACTATCTACTCGAACTCTATACGAACCACTTGCTGTTGCATATAATGTATCGCCAGTATCGCCGGTTGGCGCACTTGGGTTCAACCATGTATATACTATACCGGGTTTTACACTAAACATTCCTACACTATCACAAGTCGATGCTGTACTTCCGATTGTATCGATCGTTGCTGTGAACGTGGCAATATTAATTGCGATCGCACTTGTGGTATCAAAACATCCCGCTGCACTATCTACTCGAACTCTATACGAGCCAGACGCTGTTGCATATAATGTATCGCCAGTATCTCCTGTTGGAGCACTTGGATTTAACCATGTATACGCTATTCCAGTTTTCACGCTAAACATTCCTACACTATCACACGTTGATGCTGTACTTCCGATTGTATCGATCGTTGCGCTGAACGTAGCGATGTTTACCGCTATTGCACTGGTGGTGTCAAAACATCCGGCGGCACTATCTACTCGAACTCTATATGAACCACTTGCTGTTGCATATAATGTATCGCCGGTATCGCCGGTTGGGGCACTTGGGTTCAACCATGTATATGTAATACCTGGTTTTACACTGAATAAGCCGATGCTATCACACGTCGATGCACTACTTCCGATTGTATCGATCGTTGCAGTAAACACTGCTATATTAATTGCGATTGCACTTGTGGTATCAAAACATCCAGCGGCACTATCTACTCGAACTCTATACGAACCACTTGCTGTTGCATATAATGTATCGCCAGTATCGCCGGTTGGCGCACTTGGGTTCAACCATGTATATGCTATACCTGGTTTTACACTAAACATTCCTACACTATCACAAGTCGATGCTGTACTTCCGATTGTATCTATCGTTGCTGTGAACGTGGCAATATTAATTGCGATTGCACTCGTTGTGTCAAAACATCCGGCTGCACTATCTACTCGAACTCTATACGAACCACTTGCAGTTGCATATAATGTATCGCCAGTATCGCCGGTTGGAGCTGTTGGATTTAACCATGTATACGCTATTCCAGTTTTTACACTAAACATTCCTACGCTATCACAAGTCGATGCTGTACTTCCGATTGTATCGATCGTTGCGGTGAACGTAGCGATGTTTACCGCTATTGCACTCGTTGTATCAAAACATCCTGCTGCACTATCTACTCGAACTCTATATGAACC
>CBDICC010000028.1:0-66418 GCA_965277185.1 Cytophagales bacterium
ACCTACTGCGACCAACATAAACAAGGTCTGTAATGTATCTGTCCATACAATTGTCTTAATTCCTGATCGAAACGTATACACCCAAATCAAAACTATGGTCATCAATACAGTAGCCCAAATAAGGTACTCCAATGGGTTCGAAATAGCAACCTGAAATACTTCCGCCACTAGAAACAATCGAAACGAAGCACCCATAATTCTCGAAATCAAAAAGAAAAATGCTCCAGTCTTATAAGCCCATTTCCCAAAACGCTGCTCCAGATATTCGTATATGGAGACCAGATTAAGCTTATAATATAATGGTAATAAAAAATAAATAATCACGGCATGCCCACCATATAGCCCAATACCATTTGCATATATGAAAATTGCTGAGCACCAACCCAACCTGGTACTGAATAAAAGTAACTCCGGATAAAGAAGCTCCAACCATTCCAAATGCTACAACATACCACCGGGAAGTTCTATTACCACTGAAAACGTTTTATTATCATCTTTTCTACCGGCCAAAAAAGATACTAGTACCAACAATAGAAAGTACCCTATAACAATAAATAGTACTTGGAACGAAGTGATTTCTTGTGTATTAAAAATTGTATTCATTGCATACGGTTAACTGCATTTGTATTGCATAAAAAGAAAGAAATACAAATATGACATCCAAAAACCAAAGGTAGTACTTTTATGAAAATGGAACCTTTAATTTCTTTTTTGAAATTATTTAAAAGTCATTCCCATAGGAAGCAAACAATAAACACCTAAAAACATGTAAATATTGAATTCTCAAAAATGCTTTAAAATAGCTTAATTATATTATAGAATAAGATAATTCTTATAAATCAACCATTAAGTAATCTTAGAAAAATTTTATTTTTCAACAGAATTATCATACATTAGCAGACAAAAAATTAAATGTCAATGGTGAAAAAAGACCCTTTATTTGCGTTAATCAAATCTTTAAAAAAGACGGAGAAAACGTACTTTAAAAATTCACGCAGCTCCATTCTATTGGCAAAAAGAACAACTATGTGAATTGTTTGATGTGATCAATGACATGAACGAATATGACGAAAAAATCATATTTGAGCGTTTCAAAGGTCAAAATTTAACCAAGCAATTACACGTAATCAAAAATTACTTATACAAGCAAATTTAAAGAGTCTCAGAATTTACTATTCTTCATGGAATATTGATACTACCCTACGCGAACAAATTGATTACATTACGATTTTGCATCAAAAGGGGTTTCCAAACCAAGCCGCTAAGTTTCTTGCTAAGGCAAAGAAAATGGCCCTGGAGCATGAAAAACATGAATATTTACTAATCTTGCTACGTTGGGAAATTCGAATTTCCTCCTCCGATATATACACTGGCAATCGACTGGGATCATCCGATGATATCATTTTGGATATTGTAGAAATTCTGGATCAACTTCGAAACATCAATGATTTTTACTCCCTAACCGGCAAAATATATGAAGGACGAAGAGTCAAAGGACATGTAAGAGATTACGATGAATTGCAAAAACTAAATGAGTTTCTATCACATGATTACTTCGAAATAGTGATACGGCACAAAGTTTCCGTTCAAAAATTTATTACTACTACATCTTAAGTGTAATTCATACCGAGCTCAACAACGAGGAACAGGCAATTGAAAATGCAATAAAGCTCAAAGAAGTATTTGAAATCCACTCAAATCAGCTGGTAGATGAACCTAGCAACTATGCCACCGTACTAAATCACTTGATCGAAACGTTGATTTATTTTAGTCGTTACCAAGAAACAAGCAATATCTTGGAGAATGAACAAAGTACATGTCAAGTCGGTATATACGGAATGATGCTTTTCTACCGAACATATATGCTTCAATTAGACGTGTATTTAAAAAACAGGTCAATTTGAAGATGGACGAGGAATTGCCGATAAACTAGTAGACGGAATTGATCAATACGAGGGGAAGATAAATGACGCTATGAAAGCTAAACTATACTTCCAATTGGCTCATTTATATTTTGGCACCGGGGAATTCAAAACATCTTTGAAATGGATTAACAAACTTCTCATGGAAAAAGGAGTACGAGAAGACATTCTTAATTTAGCCATGATCTTTTCACTAATAATTCATTTTGAACTTGAAAACTATGACATCCTTGATTACCAAGTAAAATCTACCGTCCGTAAACTTCAAAATAGGAATACACTTTATGAAGTAGAAAAGCTCTTCATAAAATTGATTAAAAAGATTCCAAAATTCTTGAATCAGAGTCGACTTTCAATGCACTTTTCTATCGTACAAGATGAATTAGAGGAAGTCTTAAACAATGCAGACAACACCATTGAAAGAAACACACTTGATTATTTCAATTTCCATGCCTGGATCCTAAGTAAAATCCATAATAACTCGTACGCAGAGGAGTTGAGAACGCTGTCAATTAAAGGGACCAAATAGCTTTCCGTATTTTATTAATTGCTTTTTCGCTGTCATAAGTCCATTTTTTTGTGCAAATTCGTGGCGTTATGAAAAAGTTGGTTATCTGTGTTACACTATGCATCCTAAGTGCATGGAACACATCCTTATATGCTCAATTAGTTGTTGACAATTCAATAAGTAGAGTAAATATGGTGAAGTCGTTGGAAGGTGCGGGAGTGCGGTTTTCCAACATTACAGTAGTTTGTCCGGGAGTCGATCAAATAGCTCAATTTGATGGATCATTATCTAACATTGGTCTAGATCAAGGAATTATTCTAACCTCAGGAAGTGCATTTAATGCCATAGGTCCGAATAATTTAACAGGACAAGGTTTAAGTTTATTAACCGCAGGAGACGTAGATTTGGATTCAATTGCAGGCGCCGCTACATTTGATGCTTGTGTAGTTGAGTTTGACTTCGAAACTGCCGGTGATTCCCTTAAATTTGATTTCGTTTTTGGTTCTGAAGAATATCCTCAGTTTGTAAACAATATTAATGATGCCTTTGGCTTTTTCATTAGTGGACCTGGCATTTCAGGACCGTATGATAATGATGCAGAAAACATTGCCTTATTACCCGATGGAATAACACCCGTCTCTATTAAGACAATTAACAACGGAACATCCAACAACGGACCTTGTCAAAACTGCAATTATTATGTCGAAAATGGAACTGGAAATATTGGAGAGCCTCAATTTACGGATGCTTCAGTAGTTCAATATGATGGGTTTACGCGGGTAGTTCAAGCCAAATTTCCTGTTTCACCTTGCGAGATATATCACTTAAAACTTGTGGTTGCGGATGCAAAAGATAAAATTCAAGATTCAGGTGTTTTCTTAAAGCAAGGTAGTTTTCAGAGTAAAACTGCCAATGTAGTCTCCCGATACAAAACGGTATATGAAGGTTGCAAAGACAATGAACTCTACTTTTTCAAAACAACCAATAAAGATTCAATCGAAGTCAAAATGCGATTTGAAGGTACAGCTACTAATGGAGAAGATTATGGGATCATGGTTAACGGAGTTTTTGAAGCAATTCCTGACTCAGTAATTTTACCCGCCAATACTACCGTAAAGAAACTGGACATTGTAATTCCTCAGAATGGAGATTCAGCAGAAGTAGAAACAATGGTAATTGTCATTGAAAATTCCGATTGCTTTGGAAATTTTGGGGTTTCAGACAGTATGTCTGTGGATATTCGAAAATCGTTGGAACTTGATTTACAGGGAGTATTAAATACACCAGATGGTCTTCCTTCCGTTTGTGCTGGAGACTCATTCGAATTGGAAGCTTTTGTGCAAGAAAAAGATTTGTCATTTCAATGGCTCCCCGAAAGTAGCAATCCCGATTCTACTGATAATTCGTACGTCACTGCACTCGATCAATCAGGTCAAATCATTGTAACTGCTAAAGATACATTTGGATGTACCGGCACAGATACTATTTCCGTTGATGTACTAACAAATCCTTCCGGGGGTGGATTTGATATATTGCAATCGGAAATTTTCGATGCCTCTAAGGTGATTTTCTATCCGGACACTACCCTTTTCACCTCTGCCGCAAAATACTTCTGGACATTCAACGATAGCACAGGTGAAACCTCTATTGAAACAAATCCAATCCATCAATTCTCCGGACCTGGAACATACAACGTGGTGCTCACGGTAATAGACAAATTCACAGATGAATGTGGCTTTGTATCTGATGTGGATATTGAAATTAAAAACTTAGAGCTTCCAAACATCATTACTCCTAACGGAGATGGCTTGAACGACGTATTAAAGGTCGGTGGATTGTTTAATTACAGAATGCAATTGACCAATCGCTGGGGTGTAAAAGTATTGGATTCAGAAATTTACAACCTTGGTTTGGACGCTGGTGAGATTAGTGATGGCATCTACTACTATCGAGTTATAACAGAATCAGGTGCGACCTATAACAACTGGCTTCGAATCTGTAGATAAATGGTATACAATTGGTGTATATGGGTTTTGTATCATTGCCTACACCCATTTAATTTAATATATTCGCAATATGAATTTAATTAAAAAATATGCCGGTCTGGTCTCGGTTTTACTGTTAAGTTACTCCGTTTCTGGACAATTGGTTCTGGATAATTCACTTCCGTTAATTGATCAAGTAAAAGAAATTGAAGGACCAGGTGTGGAATTTTCTAATATTCAGATTAATTGCCCTGGCTCTGGAGGAAATCCACAAATGGCAGTATTTGATGCTACTGGTACGAACCTTCCAACCGCCAATGGTTTACTTTTAACAAGTGGATCAGCTGCGAACGTAATCGGACCTAATAATGATTCTGGCCTTGGAGATGGCTTAGGAGCACCTGGAGATGGTGATTTAGATGTTGTTTCAAATGATTTCACAAGTGACGCTTGCGTAGTAGAATTTGATCTTCGAATGACTGGTGATACATTGAAATTTGATTTTGCCTTTGGATCAGAAGAATATCCAGAGTATGCACCACCTAATGGAGGTATCAATGATGTATTTGGTTTTTTCATTTCAGGCCCAGGAATTACAGGTCCCTATTCTAACAATTCAAAAAACATTGCCTTACTCCCTGACGGAGTCACTCCAGTGGCAATTAACAATATTAACGTCCAAACAAACACGGGATTTTACATTCCGAATGGAACTGGCATGGCAGGAGAGCCACAATTCACCGATCCAATGGCCATTCAGTATGATGCGTATACTACTGTGCTTACAGCAATAAGTCCAGTAGATAGATGTCTTTTATATCATATTAAATTAGTTGTAGCTGATGCAAGTGATGATATTCTAGACACCGGGGTATTCCTTGAAAAGTTTATTAGTAACAAATATTCATTTCTGTCTAGTTTCTCAAATGTTTATGAAGGTTGTAAAAATGGAGGAATTACTTTTTACCGGGAAGATGGCGGTAATCCAATGGATTCAATTATTATTTATTTAGGCTATACCGGATCTGCGCAAAACGGATTAGATTATGGTGCAGATGCAGGTGGCGGGAATTTTTCTCCTCTGCCTAATCAAGTTGTTATCTTGCCTTTTGAAGATTCAGTAAGACTTGATATTGCATCAATTGATGATATACTAGTTGAAGGAGGAGAAACCATCATTGTAAACATGTTGGAAGAAAATTGTTCAAGTGTTTTTGATACAGTAGAAACCATAGAAATTTTCTTGTATGACGAAATAGAAGTAGCTGTTACAGATACCCTTATTTGTCCAAATGATACGATTGAAGTAAAAGGAGTCTCTCCAGAAACCGTATTTTTCAAATGGGATCCAGACGTAACGGGTAGCGATGAAATTTCTTCTTTCATCATTTCTCCCTTGGAGACAGAAGAATATATATTGACTGTACAAGATACATTTGGTTGTGTAGGGCAAGACACTGCAACAATTGAAGTAATTATCACACAAGAGTTACCATTTCGATATGAATACAACTTGATTAATCCGCTGGAGGTTCAATTTTTCCCAGATACCAATTATTATGGAGGAAGCTACTCCTTCTTCTGGAATTTTAATGACGGAACGGAAGATTCCACTTCTACACAGGTAGAACCTGTACATGAATTTCCGCTTAATGGGATTTATGAGGTGGAATTGCAGATTATTCCAGAAGGAGATACGGTAGATTGTAATCCTGTTTTAGTTCAGGATGTAGTTATTGATGAAATTGAATTCCCTAACATTATAACTCCAAATGGCGATGGAATTAATGATTACTTCAGAGTAAGAGGAATGTTTGGATATCAAATTATCATTTATAATCAGTGGGGACGAAAAGTATATGAGAACGACACCTACGAAAACAATTTTACCGCAGAGGATTTAATTGACGGCATGTATTTTTGCCTAATACTCCCGCAAACAGTTCGTGAAAGTTACCGATCTTGGTTTAGAGTCGTACGCTAGATTATTCAGTCTAATACTTAAATGTTTCACGTTTTAATTCAAGAGATTTCCAACCTGTCAATTCTTAGAAAAACTGTGCTTTTTGCTGAAGATAAATTGGAACACTTCTATCTGGGCTTAGGATAAGTTAAGCAATCTAACTTTTCCTCGTATAACGATCTGAAATATCACTTAATAAACAGTAAGTCTAGAAATACAGTTACTAGATTTAACTTAACTCTCTTCTTTGATATAGCGTTCCACTTTATCAACCATATCAGAAGATCCAATATATAATGGGCATTTTTGATGAAAATCAGTGGGTTCGATGTCCATAATACGCATATCTCCAGCAGAAGCTTTACCTCCAGCCTGTTCTACTAAAAATGCCAACGCATTGCACTCGTACATCAAACGAAGTTTTCCTAAAGGTCCTTTTCGATACGAAGGATAAAGGTAAATACCTCCTTTAAGTAAATTTCGATGAAAATCTGCTACCAACGATCCAATGTATCTTACAACCATCTCTTTATCCCTACACTCTGTCAAATATTTTTTAACTCCATCAGGAAAAGAATTGAAATGCCCTTCGTTACAAGAATAAATCTTGCCGTCAGTAGGTGTCGTAAGATTAGGATGTGATAAAAAGTATTCTCCTAACGATTGATCAAAGGTAAATCCATTAACCCCCATTCCAGTAGTATAAACAAACATGGCCGAAGATCCGTATACTACATATCCAGCCGCCACTTGATCGTCCCCCTTTTGCAAACAATCCTGTGCAGTTGGCTCAGTGCCAACCTCAGATTTTCTCCGATATACAGAAAAAATAGTTCCTACGGAGACATTCACGTCAATATTAGAAGAACCATCCAACGGATCTATAGCAATTACGTATTTACCACTGTTCTTTCCAGTAACCGTCATGTCGTCACGCTCTTCCGAAATGATGGCACATACTTCACCGCCTTTGGTTAAAGCTCTCATAAAACGAATATCTGCCAGAATATCAAGCTTTTGTTGATGATCCCCCTGAGCATTCTGAGTTCCAGCATCACCAGCCAAGTTAATTAACCCTGCTTTGTTCATCTCGCGGTTTATTACCTTACTAGCTAGCGCTATATCTCGTATGAGTTGAGACAGTTCCCCACTGGCATATTTAAATTGATCTTCGTGACTTTTGATAAATCGATCAAGGTTTACACCAATCGGTAAGGCAATTCTGGAATCTTCCATTATAATTGTTTTATTTTGCCACAAAACTACGAAATTTGATACGAAATAAACAGGCATGAAAGTATATAAGTTTGGAGGAGCATCCGTCAAAAATGCAAAAGCGGTAATCAACCTAAAGAATATCGTTAAGTCAGAATCAAATTCATTGGTCATTGTGGTGTCTGCAATGGATAAAACCACCAATTTTTTGGAGAACCTTCACATGCTTGCCTACGCTAAAGAAAGTTTTCAAAAAGAGTTTGATGAATTATGCCGTTTCCATCAAACCATTATTACTGACTTATTTGGAGAATCGAAGAAATTAGATGCAGTAGATGAATTATTAGCATCTCTAGAACGTACCCTTACAGAATGTTACCGTTTTAGTAAAGATTTCACCTATGCACAAATTGTATCGTTTGGCGAACTACTATCTACTTCCATTATCTCTAGCTATCTTAATGATCAATCAATTACCAACACATTTATAGATATTCGTAAATGTGTTCAAACCGACAATACGTGGAGAGAAGGAGTTGTAAACTGGGAATTCACAAAATTATTTGTTCAAAAATATATTAAACCTGAGCTAGATACAAAGATCGTAGTTACGCAAGGATTTATAGGAGCCGATCCAGATGGACATACAACCACACTGGGAAGAGAAGGGTCTGATTTTTCAGCGGCAATACTGGCAAGTTGTCTGAATGCAGTATCCGTAACCGTATGGAAGGATGTCCCAGGAATACTAACGGCAGATCCTAAAATTTTTGACAGTGCAAAAAAAATAGATTCATTAACTTATCGAGACACGGTAGAAATGGCATATTACGGAGCGAGCGTGATTCACCCTAAAACCATCAAACCTCTTTCTGAAAAAAACATTCCTTTATTCGTACGATCTTTTATTGATCCAGAATTGGATGGCACTTCTATTCAGGATGGAAACGAACTCTCTCCTTCCCTTCCATCGCTAATATTAAAGACAAATCAATGCTTAATTACATTCACCAATAAAGATCTTTCTTTTTCAGATGAACTAAGTATTGGAGAGGTTCTTCACTTTTTATCTCGAAAACACATTAAGATCAATCTTATTCAAAGTTCTGCCACCTCTTTTTCAGTGTGCATAGATTTTGATCAAGTACACGTTAATCACATCCTAAGTGAATTAAACGAACAATTTACCATTCAATACAATAATGAATTGCAGCTTTTAACCATCAAAAACTACTCAGATCACGACTTTTCAGTACTGGATAATATTGTGAATAAATTATACTTAGAGCAGAAAACAAGGAATAATTTACGAATTCTATACAGGTAGAAATAAAAAAAAATTATATTAGGGTTACTTTTTCTTTAGTTGTTATATAAAGAAATGGTGATTGAACTAACTGGGGATGATTAAAAATATACGAAAGGAGACTTCATTTCTTATGAAGATCTCGATACTTTTTATACTATTGTGGGCGGGCAGCGTCGTGAAGGACAGTAAACTTTTTACTTCCAAACCACGCAAAACGGTAGAATTAAGCGAAGAAAAAAACGGCCACCAGGACGATTTAAGCTGGTATTCTATCTTTTTCGAAAAAAAATAAAAAAAACTTTACTTCTGGAGGTTACCTTTTCAGGACTTCCGGTATAAACTTATACAAACGAAATATTCATAACATTTTGTTTATTCATGCGTTTCTTTCCTAATTAAAGACCCCATTTTTTGGGGTCTTTTGTTTTATAGCAATTTCTCAATTTCTCGTTTGAGAAAACGAATCAAGATCAATAATGGTGGATTACCACATTCCAAAAAAAATGATCAAAAAATCTAGGTATGAGAAGGAAAAACGTATTGCTATCTTATTTTTACAAAATATGAACTTCTATTTCTGTTCGATTTGAGTCCAACTAAGACAAGACGACTTTGTTCTATCTTTTCAAGTTCAGGTCGGTCTGTTAGATTTGATTTATTTAATAATTAAAACCACTTTGTCCTGAACATCATTTCTACTAAAAGAATAATTGGATTAGACTATCTGCGTGGAATTTGTGCCATTAGCATTATGCTTTTTCATTATGCGAATTGGAGTTCCTATCTTCCTATGAGTATTTGTAATGGAATTCTCGGAAAAATGGAAATTTATGGGGTAGCAACTTTTTATGTAATCAGTGGTACCACATTATTCTATGTTTATCAAAACACCTTCTCCGTATTCCATTTAAAAACACTACTTCTGTTCTTCAAAAAACGGTTCGGCCGTATTATGCCTTTATTTTGGCTTGCAATTTTAGCTACCCTAGTCATAAGGCAAGATCTGCCTAACTTTCGAATCCTATTTTCAAATATTTCAGGACTCTTCGCTTTTATCGATTGGGACAAGAATTTGATCGCAGGCGGTTGGTCAATTGGAAATGAACTTGTTTTTTACTTCATCCTTCCCATTCTTTTGTTGCTTAGACGGAAACAAGTTTTAGTCTGGACAATTTTCATTTTAAGTTTGATTTTATTCTATTATTTCACTTTTATCAAACTCAATGTCAACTTAACCCTAAGTGAACAATGGCGTATTTATTCTAACCCACTCAACCAACTCCCTTTTTTTATTTTTGGAATGATGATCTCTGGATATGTCAAAATTTGGAAAAACAAGTATCCAAAACCAAACCAGTTGGCGGGAATAGTATTGCTCCTAGGTCTCTATATTCTATTCATTCTAATTCCTCATAACAACTCCTCTATTAATTTAGTAACTGGGTTAAATCGAATTTTATATTCAGTAATTTGTTTAGCCACCGTATTTCTATTTTATCACATTCCTTTTAAGGAGATTAAATTTGCCACTATGATCGGTAAATCAAGCTATGCCATTTATCTTCTGCATCCTATCATTTATTCTGTGGTGCGTTACTTGTTTATCAAATCCATTTTAGCTCGGTTAGACATACCATTGAGTTTCCAACTTCTAATATGTATTGCTACTACCGTGTTGATTTCTTCTTTGGTACATAAGTATTTCGAAATCCCCATTGCCAATAGATTAAGAGGAAATACGACAAAGCCTAGATAGGCTCAACTTTGGACAAAAAAAGCCTGGTTCTTAATTAAGAACCAGGCTTTTCATATTCGACAGATTAATTGTTCAACCTGTCATGTAAGCAGTAAATTAACTACCCATTTTATTTTTTCTCTTCTTCCGTAACTTCTTCGAAGTCTACATCTGTTACGTCATCTCCAGATTCTTCAGCAGCACCTTGCTGTTCTCCTCCTTGAGCACCCTCAGCACCTGCTTGTTGCGCTGCAGCCATTTCCTGAGATGCTGCTTGCCATGCAGTATTTAAAGCTTCCATTGACGCATCTACACGTGCCAAATCCTTCTCTGCATGAGCTTTCTTCAACTCTTCCAATGCGTTTTCAATTCCGCTTTTATTTCCTTCTGAAAGTTTATCTCCGTATTCTTTCAGTTGCTTTTCCGTTTGGAATATAAGAGAATCAGCCGTGTTTATTTTATCAGCAGTTTCTTTGGCTTGTTTATCAGCCTCCTCATTTGCCTTCGCTTCGTTACGCATTGTCTCAATTTCCTCATCGGTTAATCCAGATGAAGCTTCGATTCGAATACTCTGCTCTTTGTTCGTGTTTTTATCTTTAGCCGAAACATTCAAAATTCCGTTCGCATCAATATCAAAAGTCACTTCAACTTGAGGTACACCTCTTTGTGCAGGTGGAATATCTGACAAATGGAATCTTCCAATCGTCTTGTTATCTTTTGCCATTGCACGCTCACCTTGCAACACATGAATCTCAACCGAAGGCTGATTATCCGATGCCGTAGAGAAAGTCTCAGATTTTTTAGTTGGGATGGTCGTATTTGCTTCAATAAGTTTTGTAAATACATTCCCCATTGTTTCGATTCCCAAAGAAAGTGGTGTTACGTCCAATAACAATACGTCTTGTACATCTCCACTCAATACTCCTCCTTGAATAGACGCTCCTAAAGCTACTACCTCATCAGGATTTACTCCTCTAGAAGGTTTCTTCCCGAAAAACTTCTCTACTTCTTCCTGTATTCTAGGAATACGAGTTGATCCTCCTACAAGAATAACTTCATCAATATCAGATGTAGAAAGTCCAGCATCTTTTAAAGCCGATTTACAAGGCTCCATTGATCTACGAATTAATTCGTCTGCCAATTTTTCAAAATCGGATCTACTTAATGACTTAACAAGGTGCTTTGGAATTCCATCAACAGGCATGATATATGGCAAGTTGATTTCAGTTGAAGTTCCACTTGACAACTCAATTTTTGCCTTTTCAGCTGCTTCTTTCAAACGCTGAAGTGCCATTGGGTCTTTTCTTAAATCAATTCCCTCATCAGCTAAAAATGATTCAGCCAACCAGTTAATAATTACTTGATCAAAATCATCTCCACCTAATCGTGTATCTCCATTGGTAGACAATACTTCAAAAACACCATCTCCTAATTCAAGTACGGAAATATCAAATGTTCCTCCACCTAAATCATAAACAGCAATTTTTTGATCAATCGTTTTCTTATCCAAACCATATGCTAGCGCTGCTGCAGTAGGTTCATTAATAATTCGCTTAACTTCTAAACCTGCAATTTGACCTGCCTCCTTGGTAGCTTGACGTTCTGCATCATTAAAGTATGCAGGCACCGTAATTACAGCTTCTGTTACAGTTGTACCTAAGTATTCTTCTGCAGTAGATTTCATTTTCTGCAATACCATTGCTGAAATCTCCTGAGGAGTATACAAACGATCTCCTATTTTTACTCGTGGAGTATCATTGTCTCCCTTTTCAACTTTATAAGAAACTTGTTTTAACTGATTTGTGCATTCGGAATAACGCTTCCCCATAAATCTCTTTATAGACATAATCGTGTTTTCCGGATTGGTGATCGCTTGACGCTTTGCAGGATCTCCTACCTTTCGCTCTCCTTTTCCTCCTTCCAAAAAGGCGATGATCGAAGGTGTTGTTCTTCTCCCTTCGCTGTTTGGAATTACAACGGGTTCGTTACCTTCCATTACGGCAACACATGAATTCGTTGTTCCCAAATCTATTCCAATTATTTTCCCCATTTTAAATTAATGTATGATAGATAAGTTTATTTTTTTTCTGTTCAATTCTATTCGAAACAATCTACGATATGATCTCCGTCCTGCTTAATTACAAGACATCAATTAAATCAGTTGACCGTCTACGCTTTTATCTTATCAATGTGTATGCCAACAAGATTTCTGACAGAACAAAGTGACAGGATGTCATAAAACATGCCGTTACTTAAACTTAGTCTGGATATTTTTTAGTGAGAATAGCCGAAAACGGCAGGTATTAGGGTAGAAGTGGCACTAAAGCCTGTTATATTAATGTTGTTTTCTCAATTCATCCATTGCAATGTTTGCAAAGATAAAGTCATTGAACTCGCTTACTTTAGCATCGAAAATATCATCTTTCGTACCTTCCCACAACTTTTCACCTTCTTGAAAGTACAATATTTTGTCGCCAATACCCAAAACTGAATTCATGTCATGCGTTACAACGGCTGTGGTAATATTATATTCGTACGTAATTTCACGAATCAACTCATCAATTACAATGGCAGTTCTTGGATCTAACCCAGAATTTGGTTCATCGCAAAATAAGTATTTCGAGTTCATCACTATCGCTCGAGCGATTCCAACTCTTTTTTGCATTCCTCCACTAATTTCAGAGGGCATTAAATTATTTTTACCCGCAAGACCTACGCGTTCCAAGCAAAAATTAACACGTTCTGTCTTTTCAGAATTGTTCATTTTACTTAACATGTCCAATGGAAAACGAACATTTTCTCCTACTGTTTTAGAATCAAACAATGCAGAACCTTGAAATAACATTCCGATCTCTCTTCGAATGTCTTTTTTTTCTGTTACTCCTGCATTCGTAAATTCTCGTCCATCATATGAAATACTTCCGCTATCCGGAATTATTAAGCCAACAATTGACTTCAACAACACACTTTTACCCGTTCCACTTCCGCCAAGTATTAAATTTACCTTGCCAGTTTCCAATGTACCCGATACTCCCCGAAGTACATGATGATCTCCAAAAGTTTTGTGTATGTCCGTAAATTGAATCATAAATTGAATTCCATCCTTTAATTAACTATACCAACAACAGTTGCGAAATGATATAATCAGCAAGCAATATAGCAATGCAACTACTTGTCACTGCTCGAGTACTCGCTCTCCCTACTTCCAACGCTCCACCTTCTGTAAAAAAACCTCTAAATGACGAAATAGAAGCAATCAAAAAAGCAAAAACTACTGATTTGATCAACATAAAAGTAACGTTGAACGGCACAAATCCATATTGAAGTCCGTAAACATATTCTATTTGTGTCAATGTATTTGTCAATACACCAGCTACAAACCCACCATAAATCCCTAAAAATGCGGCAATAGTCACTAAGAGTGGAAATACAATGATCGCCCCGATGATCTTAGGTAGTACCAAATACGACGCAGAATTGATCCCCATTATCTCAATTGCATCTATCTGTTCTGTGATTCGCATCGTTCCCAAACTTCCTGCAATATGCGAACCTACTTTACCTGCCAACACCACACATGTAATCGTGGGTGCCAATTCAAGTAATGCCATATCTCGTACCAATGTTCCAATTATATAATTTGGCACAAATGGACTTGTCATATTATAAGCTGTCTGAACGGCAGTCACTGCTCCTATAAAGGAAGATACAATGGTTACAATAACTAATGAATCAATACCTATATCGACACATTCAGTCAAGACCTGATTGACGTAAACTTTGAACGATTCCCTATTACGAAAAAGGCTCCCTAGAAACATCACATATTTACCTAGCAATTTCATCAGGCCAAATTTAAAACAAATTCCCTATCTTCGACCAAAATAAATCTGTTAATTATTCAATCACTTCTATTTTATTAAAATGAAAACAGCTGTAATCACTGGAGGGTCTAAGGGTATAGGTAAAGCTCTAATCATCGAATTTGCTAAAAATGGATTCCAAATCATTACATGTGCTAGAAATAAAGTTGCTTTAGATGAGTTAAAAACTTTTATTGAATCTACTTATTCGGTCACATGTCATACCATGATCGCTGATCTTTCCAAAAAACAAGAGGTATTGGATTTTGGTACTTTTGTAAACAAAACATCCGATTCTATTAATGCATTAATTAACAATGCTGGCTATTTTGTGCCCGGAGATATTCATTCCGAAGAAGATGGAACCTTAGAATCAATGATTGAGGCTAATTTGTATAGTGCGTATCACTTAACCAGATCGCTAATTCCGTCTATGATCAAACAAAAGTCAGGTCATATTTTTAATATCTGCTCCATTGCAAGTATTACTGCTTATGATAATGGAGGCTCTTACTCCATCTCTAAGTATGCAATGTATGGTCTTACAAAAAATCTACGAGAGGAAATGAAAAGTAAAGGGATTAAAGTGACAGCAATCTTACCTGGAGCCACAATGTCCGCTAGCTGGGAAGGTGTTGATGTTCCTGAGGAACGCTTAATGAAATCCAGCGATGTCGCAGAAACCGTTTTTGCCGCATATCAATTGTCTGATCGAGCCGTGGTAGAAGATTTAGTAATTAGACCTCAACTTGGTGATTTATAATTTATTTAACCTTCTACAAAAAATCTAAAACAACGATGTAGTATAATATAGATCTTATATTGTATATCTAATTCAGCGCTTAAAACCGAGAAGCCAAAAACAATCCCATTTCTTTATACTGCATATTAAATTTTCTACCAATTGCCTCATTGGTAAGACTTCCTTTATATGTGTACACACTACTCATGAGTCCTTCATCGTTGAAGATCATATCCTCTACTCCTCCCATCGCTCCCATCTTTATTAACATTGGTGTAAATAGATTGCTCAAAGCAGTAGTAGCTGTACGACTCACCCTAGATCCAATATTAGGAACACAATAGTGCGTTACTCCGCATCTCTCAAATACAGGATTTTCATGTGATGTTACTTTAGAAGTTTCAAAACATCCTCCTCCATCAATACTAACGTCCACAATTACAGCTCCAGTTTTCATCTCAGAAACCATTTCTTCTGTCACAACACAAGGGGTTCGGCCATTTTCTGGCCTTAAAGCACCAATCACAACATCAGCAAACTTTATTTCATGCGCCAAATTTTCTGTATCAAGAGTCGAAGTATAAATTTGTGCACCTAATGTGTATTTCAACCTTCTCAGTTTAAAAACTTGATTATCAAAAACACGTACTTCTGCTCCTAACCCTAATGCCGTTCGCGCAGCAAATTCAGCTACTGTGCCTGCCCCAATAATCATTACTTTGGTAGGTGGAACCCCTGTAATTCCTCCAAGTATTACTCCTTGTCCATTGGTTGAATCACTAAGGTACTCCGCTGCAATAAGCATTACTGTACTTCCAGCAATTTCACTCATTGCCCGGATAAAAGGGAAATCATTAATTTCATTTTGAATTAATTCAAACGCAAGAGAAGTAACTTTCTTTTTATTGAGGGCTTGAATATAATCTGGCTGAAGATTCGTAAATTGAATTGCAGAAATAATCTTTTGACCGGGCTTCAAATATTCAATTTCTGTTGCCGTAGGTGGCATTACTTTTAAAATCAAGTCAGCTTCGAACGCCTCCTTTGATGAATAAACAATCTTAGCTCCTGCTTCGCTATATTCCCGATCTGTAAAATTAGAACCTGTTCCTGCTCCGGATTCTACAATGACTTCATGGTCATTATTAGTGAGTAGCCTTATTGCCGAGGGAGTAAGGCACGTCCGCTTTTCCTGGTAATCCGTTTCTTTAGGAATACTTAGGCTTAAGCTTTGATTTTTACGCTCTACTTTTTCCAGTTTTTCTTCAGGAAACAACGCATGATGGGCTAGTTCCGAACCTATCTTTTGTTTCATATTTGTATATCAACTCAATGGTATCTTTTCGATAAACCAACTATGATTCAGGTTTGACAAAATGGATCTTAATCCAATTTAATCAATACAAGTCAACTTAATTACCCGCTCCCCAGTTGGTACTACTTGTAAATTTAACAAAATATGTTTAACTGGAAGAAAGTTTTCCGCAATTCCAGGCCACTCAATAAAACAAACGGCTCCTGAATCCAAGTACTCTTCAAATCCAATATCATATAATTCTTCCTCGTCTTCCACTCGATAAAGGTCAAAATGAAAAATGGAATCCTGTTCCGGTGTTCGATACTCGTTCACTAATCCAAACGTAGGAGACGACGTAGCATCCTCCACCTTTTTATATCTACAATAGGCCCCCACCAGTGTTGTTTTACCCGCCGCCATTACCCCATCAAGCAAAACAACTTTGTATTCCTCAATGACCATTTCCAGCTCTTTAATCAATCCTGGAAGATCGTTTTCACTATGGATATGGTATTCGTTTTTCACCTTACAAAGGTACAAATGTTTCAAAAAAGAGATTATCAATAATCAAAATTTATTGAATGAATCATCTCTTTTGGTGATTACAGGTTAAAGAAATTAATTATCTTTCGACCATAATTAAAGAACATAGCTTCTTTAATATTTCTCAATTCATCACTGATTAATCAAAATTTAAATGAAATCTGTATTTAAATCAACTTTATCTTACTCATGGATATGGGGCCTTTTTTGTGTTTTACTTCTGTTTAGTTGTAAAGCTGAGATTAAAACGGTCACTTACACTTCTCCCGAAAAGAGCGTAGAATTAAATTTTACCGGTAAAAGATCTACCAGCCTAGATCCTTGGATGGTGTCCATCAATGTAGTAGGTTATGGACATGATGAAACAATCTCAACTGAATTATACAGCAATGACATTTCCAAGGAAGTAATTGTTGTTGTTTGGGAAAATGAAAATAAAGCGAGTCTTGTATTAAAACAACGAGATGGCGAAAACAAGAATATGTCATTATCAATAAACAAAGATATGGTCCAGCTAAGATAATTTAAGGTTGATTTCCACTTCACAACTAATTTAAACATTAACAATACTATATAAATATATACTAAATTATGAATCTTGATTTAGCAGGAAAACATGCCGTAGTATGCGGAAGTACACAAGGAATAGGAAAAGCTTCTGCCGAAGAATTGGCAAAAATGGGGGCTTCAATAACATTGATTTCTAGAAATCAAGCCAAATTGGAAAAAGTGCTTGGTGAATTAGATACTTCCAAAAATCAAAAACATGCCTTACTTGTGGCAGACTTTAGTAAACCTGATGTATTAAAAGAGGCTTTGGACAACCATTTTGGTGAGAATGCCAATGTACATATTCTAATTAACAATACCGGTGGTCCTGCTGGAGGACCAATTGCAAATGCTGGACTGGATGAATTTCGAATCACATTCAATAATCATTTGATTTGCAACCATATCCTCGCTCAAAAGTTCCTTCCTTCAATGAAAGCTGCTACTTATGGACGAATCATTAATATTATTTCAACCTCTGTCAAAGCTCCTTTAAAAGGATTGGGAGTTTCAAACACCATTCGTGGAGCCGTTGCCAATTGGGCTAAAACATTAGCCGGAGAAGTAGCTGCTGACGGAATAACAGTAAACAATGTCTTACCGGGAGCTACCAAGACCGTACGACTTGAGTCAATCATTGCTTCGAAAGCGGAAAAAACAGGTGCCAAAATTGAGGAAGTAGAAAAGCAAATGTTGGCTGTAATACCTGCAAATCGATTTGGCATAGCAGAAGAAATTGCGAATGCAGTTGCATTTTTAGCAAGTCCAGCTGCTGCGTACATTAATGGAATTAACGTTCCTGTTGATGGGGGAAGAACTGTTTGTTTATAGTATGGGTAATATTCTAAATGCTTTTGGACCGATCCATAACGCATAAACAGAATCAATCCCATTCTTAATTTTATCTTAAGGCGGAAGTATAATGATATCAGTAGACGAAGCTCTTGAAATCATCAACAATGTTGCGATCGATGTAAACACGACCGAAATTCCTGTTGCTGAAAGCTTGGGCTTCACCATTGCTAAAGATCTTCAAGCCAACATTTCCCTACCTCCATTCGCTCAATCTGCAATGGATGGATATGCATTATGTGGTATCCATAAAACCTACCATTTACAAGGTGAAATACAAGCTGGCGACACCAATTCTCAGTCCATATCACTTAAAGATGGACACTGTCTTCGGATTTTTACTGGTGCACCGGTACCCTCTAATGCAACCGCCGTCATCATGCAAGAAAAAGTGGAATCATCCAAGGATGGTCAATCCATAGCAATTCATGATGAGGTAAAAGTTGGGAAAAACATTCGTCCAATTGGCGAACAGATACTTCAAGGGACTCCTGTTTTAAAAAGAGGCCACAAAATCACTCCTGCCACCATTGGATTATTGTTGTCTTTAGGAGAGGTTATGGTATCCGTATATCAAAAGCCTCCAATTGGAATCGTCTCAACTGGAAACGAATTAATCAAGCCAGGAAATCAACTTAGCTATGGCCAAATTTTCGAATCCAATTCGAACATGCTCCTTACGGCGCTTCATAGCAAGGGATTTGAAGCTACACCTCCATTACACGTTGAAGATGACTATAACAAGACATTGAATTGTTTAGCTCAGTTATTGGATAAAGAGCAAGTTATTCTTGTGTCTGGAGGAATATCCGTTGGTGATTATGACTTTGTTGGAAAAGCATTGGGAGCACTTGGTGTTGAAACCATGTTTTATAAAATAAAACAGAAGCCGGGTAAACCACTATTCTTTGGAAGAAAAGGGAATAAATTTATTTTCGGTCTACCTGGTAATCCAGCGGCGTCACTTACTTGCTTTTACGTTTATGTGCTTCCCCTGCTAGAACGTCTAGCTTCTCCCCTTTTAAATTCAAGCGGCGCTGCAAGATTCAGTAACCTCCAATCATTTCCGATAAACCAAGATTTCACTAAACTTGCTGGAAAAGCTCAATTCTTAAAAGCACATATCGACTACAATGTTAATCTTGTTTCTGTGCTTGATGGACAGGCTTCATCCATGCTTCATACCTTTGCAGAGTCAAACGCCTTAATTTATCTCCCCGAAGACGTACAGAAGATTAGTAAAAATGATCTTGTACAAGTGTACAAGATCTAACTTAATTTATCCCTGCTAATAATTAATCCAAAGAAGAACCTAGCTTTTCTTATTCGTAATAACTAGTATTTGTTCTTTTGTTGATTCTACTTACTATCTAGCAAAGTTTACTGCTCTGGTTTCTCGAATTACAGTTACTTTCACTTGTCCAGGATATTGCATTTCCTTTTCAATTTTCTGAGAAATATCAAATGAAAGTTTACTTGCTGTAACGTCATCGGTATTCTCTGAATCTACCAATACTCGTAACTCTCTACCCGCTTGAATTGCATAACTTTTAGTCACACCATCAAAGTCCAATGCCAACGATTCCATGTCCTTCAATCGCTTAATGTAAGATTCGGTAACCTCTCTTCTTGCTCCAGGTCTTGATCCTGAAATAGCATCACATGCTTGTACAATTGGTGAAAGCATACTTGTCATCTCTATTTCATCATGATGGGCTCCAATTGCATTACATATTTCAGCATTTTCATTATACTTCTTTGCCATTTCCATCCCCCAAATTGCATGAGGTTTGTCCGTTTCTT
Organism: Cytophagales bacterium; assembly: GCA_965277185.1. Classification (GTDB taxonomy): domain Bacteria; phylum Bacteroidota; class Bacteroidia; order Cytophagales; family JAHDFW01; genus JAHDFW01. The sequence continues at coordinate 20,287 of CBDICC010000028.1, forward strand.
CTGGTGCAACTTTTCCTATATCATGTAATAATCCAGCTCTTTTTGCCTTCTTCACATCCAATCCTAGTTCTGCGGCCATAATTGAACAAAGTTTAGCCACTTCTTTACTATGCTGTAGTAAGTTTTGTCCATAAGAAGATCTGAAACGCATTCTTCCAATCATTTTAACTAATGCTGGATGCAATCCATGTACGCCTAAATCAATGACCGTTCGCTCTCCAATTTCCATGATTTCCTGCTCAAGATCTTTGGATGTCTTGTTTACTACTTCTTCTATTCTTGCTGGATGAATTCTTCCATCAGCAACTAATCTATGAAGTGACAAACGTGCGATCTCTCTACGTACCGGGTCAAACCCAGAAATAAGAATTGCCTCTGGTGTATCGTCTACCACAATTTCCACACCGGTTGCTGCCTCCAGTGAACGAATGTTTCTACCTTCCCGTCCAATGATTTTTCCTTTCAGATCATCCGAATCAAGGTTAAATACCGAAACGCAATTTTCAATTGCATGTTCTGCAGCAGTTCGTTGTATCGTTTCCAACACTACTTTTTTCGCATCTTTAGCTGCGGTTATTTTCGCTTGCTCCAGCAAATCCTTAATCATGGAGGATGCTTCCGTCTCAGCTTCCTGAGTAAGCGTTTGAATCAATTCAGTTTTTGCCTCTTCCGCAGAAAGATTTGCCACCTTCTCCAATTTTGAGGCAATCGCATGACGTTTCACCTTCTAAATCTTGTTTACGCTTCTTCAAAATGTCCAGTTGAGCAGTTACATTCTCCTTCATGCTTTCCAACTCTGCTTCCTTCCGATCTACATTTTTATATTTATCGGAAAGACTTTGATCCTTCTGCTTAACTGCTCTTTCCGTTTGAATAACCTGATCCTTTTTCTTTTGAATCTCTTTTTCAAACTCTGCTTTCATGGTAATAAACTTCTCTTTGGCTTCAAGTAGTTTTTCCTTTTTCAACGCTTCGCCTTTGACTTTTGCTTCATCTACTATGCGACCAGCTTTCTCTTTAGCTACTTCTTCTTCCTTTTTAGCTGCCTGATTTGACAAAAACTTGCCTAAAACTACTCCAATAACCAAGCAGAGTATACCGGCTACGAGCGTTATTATTACATAATTATCCATATTACTATCCTTTAACTTTAAAAAAAGTATCTCCGGGAAATACGAGAATAAGGACGAAAAGGTAGATTTGTCACATTTAGGTTATTTGTAATACCTAAAAGTTCAAAATGTGAAAAACGAATTACTTGCTTGTTATTTGATTGCCTAAAATCTTAATTCAATTCAATTCGATAAATATTCAGATAGTTTTTGATCCAATTTCAAAAGCCTGTCGTTGGTCGATTCATTTTCTGAATTCGACATTTCTTTTAAACGTAGATTTTCAGACATCGCTTCAATTGCTACCATAGAGAGCAAATCCTGCGAATCAGAGCGATTAAAATGGCCCCTATATTGCTTTATTTTATCATTTATCAATTTGCCAGCCAATCGTAAATTTTCCTCATCCTCCGACTTAATGGTCATTGGATAATTGCGGTTTTCGATTTTAATATTTATAGATAGCTGACTCAATTCGAAAATTGGATTTTATTACATTAAAGTGTTTAAAACGAATTACTTATGAATTTTATTTTATATGTACAAATTGGCTAATTCTTCAAATAACGAATGCATTTATCAACATCTCTGATCACCTCATTGATCTTGGCCCTCATCATCTTCACATTCTCCTCCCCCTCTATATTTCCTTTTGCAATGTTATTAATTTTAATTTGATTTTCTAAATTTTTCGCCCTTTCTCTTTCTTCTTCTAGCGCACCTCGAATTTGATCCATCTCCGAATCATAAAATTGAATTTTATCACGCAAGGCCTTATTTTCACTTAAAATTAGGTTTATTTTGCGTTCAATACTATCCAGATATTTTTGAGATGTGTTGTCCAATGCATTAAATTTCTTATTGTTCTACTTTGACCATACCAGAATCAAATCGTGATGCAAAGAAAATACAATTTTAACAATTGCTTAACTCAGAAGATCAAAATTATTATTTTAGCAAAAGAGAATATCCTTTTAGAAAAAATCATTCACTCTTGATCTACCCTTCATCAATCAGAACTTGTTATATTTTCTAGTAGGGTCATGTTAAAATTATCCTTGGACTGAAAATAAGCTACCTTCGGTATCTGCTTCGCTCCAACCTTTTTCTTTTCTACATCCGCTGAAAGCCCTAAAAACACGACCTTATTCTTTCGAATGTTCCCCCGTTCTACTACTTGATAGACCAATTGTTTATATACTTTATAATCTTCATTAAAATCATAGTTTATCCCCGCAATTAAAGGGGTATAATGTTCTTTTCCTTTGTAACAAAAAACTACACCCACTGTTTCATTAATCGGATTTCCCTCAAGATCTTTTACTATATTCAATACAACCATTTCCCAAGCAGGATCTTCGTTGATAAGCGTAAATACCTTTTTAGGGTAAAAGAACATATTTATGGATCTATTCCGATGATGTACATTTAAATATAAGTTAAAAAAGACCTCTAATTCCTCTGTAGATACTTGATCATGATAGGTTATTTCAAAATTATCTTTGTATCGTAAAACTTCCTGTCTGACATTTTTCCTATTCTTCTTAGACAAACGTTGTAGAAATTCATCCTCTGAATTCCACCCTAAATCATTTACCAAATTAGAGTTAGGCATTTTAACTCGAGCAAAGCCTAATTCAAATAAGAGTTTCTTAAATTCAGCATCGTCTTCTTCGTAATCTCTAAGAAAAACTGAATTTGCGCCAATTTCATCCTGTATCAATCCTACTTTATCCATAACAAGAATAAATGCAGCTTTCCAATCTGATTTTTTATCCACATAAAGATGATTCCCCTCTGTAAAATAGCTTCCTTGAGCTATGGTTAACGAAGTAAGAAAATATGGGTTTTTCTTTCTCTTTAATTCCAATTTATCTGAAATTGGTGTGGGTGCAAATACATCATCTTTAAATATACCGGATGTGAAAAACGTAAAAAGAACCGTTTTTCCATTTTCATCCAATACTTTAAAATAATAAAAATCCCAGTTTTCCTCTTTTAACTCGTTGTCTTTAAACGCGTTTTCCACTAATTTCACATAGTCCCAGTTCCATGATGCATCTGTAAAATACGAATTCCATTCATGCTCATCAATTTCATCAATACTATTGAATACTTCTAATTTCAGGTTATTATCTATCAATCCTCCTGTGGAACTTTTCAACTCAGTGGGTGGTAATTTAAATGCTCTTCTTATTTTATTTAGGTCTACATTTTCTTCCTCCAGCGCTTTATGATAGTGATAATGGCATGCATCTATAAAATCTTCAATCTGGTTTTTAGTGACATGCCTGGTGATCGTAAAACGCATTCCAGTATTTTTCAAAGGAACTGCGGGAAATATGCCTATGCTCGTATAAAAGCCTTCATCCAAAACGCGTTTATTAAAATTAAACCCCACTTTTGGCTGACCCGTGGCGATAAAAAAGATAGGCGTTTTAGGATTGGACATTACCGGAAGATCTGTCATCGCCAAGCAATGATTGCAATGCTGTATTAAATCAGCCAGTTCTTTTTGCATAACTTCGATTTCTGGTGATAAATGGATTTCTACTGACGCCATTGCTGCTCCAATGATCGGCGGTGGCAAAGGATGAGAATGACTTAGCGAGCCTCCGAAGAGATGTATCTTATCGTACCAACTTTGGTTACTAAAAACTGCCATTCCGCCTATAGCGCCAAATCCTTTACTTAACGCGGTCACCAACATTACACGGTCATTTTTGTGAAATGCATCAAATGCGGTACCTGTACCTTTTGAACCTGTCCAGCCAACACCGTGCGCATCATCTACATAAACATGTAATTCCGGATATTTATCCATTAATGTTTTTATCCCTTCATACGGTGCTACATCTCCGTACATGGAGTAAACACCATCAATCATATACCAAATCTTATCATATTTGGTTCTTAATTCAAGGATCTTACGCTCCAGCATTTCTAAATTGGAATGACGAATCATTTCTAATTGAACATTCTTAAATCCCGCTAAATGGCATGCTTTCTGAACACTGGCATGTACCTGCTGATCCATAACAATAACATCTTTAACCCCAATTAATATTGGAATAATTGATTGATGTGCAAGTGTAACTGACGACAACAACAGTACCGGACAACCGTCAAACATTTCACTTAATTTATCCTCCAGTAATTTATTGTCGTTTGATAACATATATGCTCGGGAGATCGAAAATTGAGTCCCTTGAGACAACGCATATTCAGCTGATCTTTTCTTTAAACGATCGTCTGTTTCCAGCCCCAAATATCCGCACGTCCCAAAATTGATGACTTCTCTCCCGCCTTCAAGGAGAAAGCTATTGCCGTGCCATTCGGACGCGTAATTAATCAAATGCATTACCTCACGCTGCTTTGCATCGGAAAAAAGTTCATTTATAGTATCTATAGGGGTTGAATGTAGAATTTTCGCCATATGTTAAAATATTTAAAGTGATGTGTTAAATCTACAATTAAATCAATAAAAATAAAAATAGTACAAAAAAAGATTAATTGGATTAAGCTATTTTACTACACGAATACTATTTAATTATAAGAATTGATCATTATAACTAAATTGTTTTAGGTTACATCATCTACGTTTTCCTTTCGATAAATTAAATTATTAACTTTGTACAAAATAAGAATTACATAATTCATATATTTTACCCCTCAATTAAAATAATTATGTTATTTTTGTTTACAGGTGGTGTGCTCTCAAAAGCATTGATATTTATTTTTTGTTGTACAGTATGGATAGTATAGAAACTCTTGAATACCAAAATAACATTGTAAAAGTGCGGCTGATTGGAGAAATGAGTTTGTCCGAGATAAAGCGAATTATTCAACGAAGACGTGAACTAGCCAATCATCAAAAAGTTTATACATTAACGGACATCACAAGCATGACCAAAGTTTCTAAAGAAGCAAAAAAATATCTTGCTTCAGATGAAGCTGCTTCTGATATAAACGCCGGTGCCATCATCATAAATTCTTATGCTTCTATGATGATTGGAAATTTGTATTTGTTTTTTGAAAAACCTAAAGTACCAGTTCGTCTATTTAATACTGAAGAAAAAGCACTTACTTGGCTACACAGTTTTAATCCAGATGAACATACAAATGAATCAAATACAAAACACAATAAAAACATCATTAATGAGATCAATGTAAACTGAGCTATTCACTACCGAATTGTTCAATCTAGTTCAAAAAAATTACACCTCTTGCTCTTCTTCATTCAAGAATCAAGGATTGCTAAAACCAACATCGATTCTGTTTTATTTTCGTGAATAGAACACTAAATTCAGAATCCAAATGCTCAAAATTCTGTAGGAAGTTTAAATTACGTGGTTTACGTTGTGGAATGTAATTGACAATTACGTTTATTTTGATTATTGTTGCATTAATATAAAGTACTTTTATACAACAAGGTAATTAACCAGCATTCTATCAACCATTTTGATTCCTTCTAAAGATCATCAGCTTTTCGAAATAACCAATGTACTGGAATCAGTTGCGAATCAACGCTATGATTCAAAACTGGCGTATAGTACCAACGATGATTTTTACAACGCGGTAGCAAATGCAATTAATACCCTAATTGAAAATCTAGAAGATAGAGTTGTAGAAAAAACATTATTGCAAGAAAGTGAACGGCGATTAACCGCTTCAAAAGAACGTCTAAATCAAACGTTGGAACAGGCGATTGACGCGGTAATCACTCTTGACCAAGACAAAACAATTGTTTTTTACAACGAAGCAGCCGAACGAATCTTTGGATATTCAAAAAAAGAAGTATTAAATAAGAACGTTAGCGTCCTTATTCCATTAGAATATCGACGTCGGTACACAAACTTCATTGATCAAAGTTTACTTGCTGATCCTGAAAAAGAATTAGGACGTACCTTATCTGAATTTAATTTGGTTCAAAAAGGAGGCGCTTGGTTTTGGGGAAGTATCTCCTTAAGTAGGATTATCTATAAAGAGGACATCTTATTGACTATCTTCATTAAGGACATTAGCAAAAGAAGGCGCCATCAGGATAATATCAGACGTATCAATCGACTATTAAAAGAAAAGAACAAATCAGATTCTGTTGAACTCGATCGGGTCAACATTATTATGGATTTGATTTTCGGTAATTTACCCGTGCAATTCCTTGCTTTTGATAAATCTGGCGAATTATTATATACTAAAGGAGCCGATTTACTAAATATAATTGATCGAATTCAAAGTGAAAATATTCGAACCGTTTTTAGAAGAAACGAAAATATAGAAGTTGATTTTGGCGAATTATTAGAAGGCCAGAAACAAAACTTTGTAATGGAACACAATTCCAAATTCTTGGATGTATCGTTGAGTCCAAATTATGACGGAGATGGAATGTTCATGCATTTTGGAGGCATAATTGTAGATGCTTCCGACATTATGCTAGCCCAGCTAAAAATGGAAGAAGCATATGAGCGGGAAAAAGAGTTTGGTGTAATGAAGAGTAATTTCGTGACTGGAGCCTCGCATCAATTTAGAACTCCATTGACGAATATCAAAAACAATTTTGATATTCTTAAACTTCACGTACGCAAGGGAAAACTGCCTTCTAAAAAAGAAACGGACAATATCGTATCTAGAGTTTCTTCCGCAGTCCAAGATATTACAGGACTTCTATCAGATATGCTTTCATTGAGCCAAGATGATTCCAAAATGGTCCAATCCTCTATGAAAAACCTATGCATAAATAAAATATGTGAAGATCGATTAAAAACTTGTGAACCTAACAATTTGAAAATTATTGGCACACCCCGCGACGTAATATTAGACCCCCATACATTTGGTGCTGGACTTAGTGAGGTATTTGACAACGCGCACAAATTTTCTAAATCGAAATCTTTTGATGTAACGATTGAATACAAATCGGATTCAATTATCATCACGGTAAAAGACCAAGGCATTGGTGTCGCTAAAAATGAACTTGAGAAAATTTTCGAACCTTATCATCGGGCTGAAGAAGCCATCGGTTATCAAGGAAAAGGAACAGGTTTGACTATGGCTAAAAAGTATTTTTATTATAATCGAGCAACTATCTCTGCCAAAAGTTATCTAAAAAAGGGAACCACGATCAACATTCATTTGATTCAATAATTTTAAGGTTGATTTAAAATCAGCACTTAAACTACATTGAACATGTATGTCTCTATTATATACAGGATGATGAAATTTAAGGGAAGTCGCACACAGCATCATTGTCATCTTACCCCACCGTTCCTTAAACAATTTATTCTGTTTATTACAGCCATGCGGACGATCTCCTATGATTGGAAACATTATATGGGCCAGATGCTTTCTTATCTGATGAAAACGTCCTGTCCTTGGTCGAACTTTTAATATGGAGTACCTTGAAGTTGGATGTTGACCTGAAGTAGATGGTACGGGAATCTCCAATTCACGTACGTTTTCATATTCCGTAATAGCCTTCTGTACTTTCCCTGAATTATCCGTCAAATCATAATCAATCAAACCTTCCGGTGGAGCATATCCTCTTACTAAAGCGATGTATTCTTTTTCTATCGTATGTGCCTCAAATTGACTGGAAATCGCTTTGTGAACTTCCGCATTTAATGAAAACAACAATATTCCACTCGTCTTTCTATCCAATCGATGTATTGGAGATACTCGTTGATTTAACTGATTTCGAACCATTTGTAATGCAAACTCTGTAGCATCCTTATCCAAGCGAGTTCGATGTACCAGTAAGCCATGTGGTTTATTCACAGCTACAACATAATCATCCTGATAAAGGATTTCAAGATTCAAAATTTCATTTTTTTTATTGTTGGATCATTCTATAAAACCTCTTCAATCTATTTTATCTACGAATTACTGCTCCTAATTCCTTTTCATACATTTGAATCAAGCGATCCATGGTTTTATCAATAATCTTATCATTTAAGGTTTTTTGTTGATCTTGTAATCCAAAACTAACCGAATAAGATTTTTTATTCTCTCCTAAATTTTCTCCTTGATACACATCAAAGACGTTTATTTCTTTCAAAATTTTCCGTTCTGTCATATATGCTACTCGCTTCACATCTTCGAAAGAAACAGTTTGAGGAATAACGATGGATAAATCTCTTCGTACCATTGGAAATTTAGATAACTCCTTAAATAGTACTTTTTCAGAATACTTCTCCACAATACGTTCCCATTCCAACTCCACAAACAAAACGTCTTCATCAATCGAAAATTGCTGATTAAAATCCGATGCTAGCACACCAATTCTTCCAATTAGTTCTCCTTTTTTGGACAATATACGTATGCCATATTGATACTTTTTAGGATCCGCCATAGGCTCAGAACTAAATTCCACACCTACTCTATCCAATATCATTTCAACAGTTGAAAAAGCATCTACGAATTTCAAAGACTCACTCGTCTTTGCTCGCCATGATTCGTGATTTCTATGACCATACATTAAAATGGCTATTTTTTCTCTTTCAATATAAGCGCCGTCGTTTAAGCGATACACCTTTCCAAATTCATATAATGAAAGATTCTTTTGCTTTCGATTCAAATTTGATTTCAACACTTCCAAATGTGAAAAGATCATATTTGTTCGAAGCACGTCCAGATCTTCGCTATTATAATTAAGAATTTTAACTAGCCAATCTTCATGAAGAAAATCATGCTTCTTATAATAATCTGAATTCGAAATTGAATTGGTTATTACTTCCGAGAAACCTCTTCCAGACAATAAATCTGCTATCTTTTCCTTCAATAAATTTTTACCTGGCTTATCAAAGTTTGCAATAAAACCTGCGTTAATCGATCGATCCTTAAAATTATTATATCCAAAAATCCGAATAATCTCTTCAATCACATCGGCTTCTCGCGTAACATCTACCCGATACAAAGGTGCCTCTATGATAAATTCATCCTCTTTAAATATATCTGAAGTAAGAAAAGTGAAATCAAGATCCAATAAAATTTGCTGAATGCGATCTCTTGGAATCTCTTCTCCAATCAATTGATGAATTCTTGCGAATGATAAATCTATCTTTTGCGGGATCAACGGACTAGGATATTCATCAATAATATCACAAACAACTTCACCTCCAGCAATTTCCTGAATTAATAGCGCAGCTCTTTTCAATGCATACACTGTGATTTCCGGATCTGTCCCTCGTTCATATCGAAAAGAAGCATCGGTCTTTATTCCGTGTTTCATTGATGTTTTTCGAACGTAACCAGGCGAAAAGTAAGCTGATTCTAAGAATATAGAAGTCGTTTTTTCAGTTACACCGGAATCAATCCCACCTAAAACCCCTGCGATACACATTGGTTTTTCAGAATTACATATCATCAAATCATCTTGAAGCAAGGTACGTTCCGTTTCATCCAAGGTTACAAATTTTGTACCTGACAATCCATCCTTTACAACAACCTCATCTCCTACTTGATCGAAATCAAATGCATGTAACGGTTGTCCTAATTCATGTAAAACATAATTTGTCGCATCCACGACATTGTTGGTTGGCTTTATGCCAATGGATTTTAATCGAACTTGCATCCATTCAGGCGAATCCTTAACCGTCACCCCTTTGATCACCAATCCAGAGTATCGAGGACATGCCTCTTTATTTTCAATCGTAATATTAACTTTTGCCGTGTGCTCGCTTACCTTAAAAGAGGACACATCGGGACGTCTTAACTCCTTCTTCAATGCTGCCTTTAAATCTCTAGCAACTCCAAAGTGACTTGCACCATCTGCTCTGTTTGGTGTTAAACCAATTTCAATAATGGAATCATTTTCCAAACCATAATGTACTGCAGCATCGATCCCTACTTTTGTAGAATCATCCAATACAATTATCCCATCATGCGATCCTCCTAATCCAATTTCATCTTCTGCACAAATCATTCCCAGAGATACTTCTCCTCTGATCTTCCCCTTCTTAATCTTAAAAGAATCATGCCCTACTGGATACAATGTAGTTCCAACTGTCGCGACAACAACCTTTAGTCCTGCGGCTATATTAGGTGCTCCGCACACAATTTGCAAAGGGGATTCTTCTCCTACATCCACTGTAGTCAGACTAAGCGAATCTGCATTCGGATGCTTTTCACATGTTAAAACCTGCCCCACTTTTAATCCTTGCAGACCTCCTTCCACTACTTCAAAATTGGATATGCCTTCTACCTCCAATCCAGTGTCCGTAAGAATACGCCCTACTTCCTCCACTGGAATATCAATGTCTACATATTGCTTTAACCAATCAAATGATATTACCATAACTGCTTACAAAATTTTGTGCAAAGATATAATTTTAGATGACTGTCAATCAAATAAAACGATCGAAATGGCAATTATGGTTTTCCAAATCGCATTTCACCGGCTTCTACGGAAAAAGGTAGATAATTTTCCTCCGGTGGAATTGGGCATCGATAGTTCCTATTATATGCACAATACGGATTATACGCCAAATTAAAATCAATACTTTGAATCACTTTTGCTGAATCAATATAAATATCTAAATAGCGTCCACTTTGATAAGTAGAAAAGTGATTTGATTTATCCGTAAATGGTAGAAAAAAATGATCGTTATTAATTTCTTCAATGTGCTTGTAAAATGTCAAATCAAACACTTGCTCCTCAAAAGAGAAAAATAACTTTCCGTATCGAATGAACGTTTCCTCTTCATTCGTTTTTGATCCAAGCAGTGCCAATTGCAGGGTGTCTTTCGCATCAAAAAATGCGGCTCCTGATTCTAGTTGATATGCCGTTTCAACTGGAAAGTATTTCAAGCCAAATCTAGGAGATGCTGTATCAGAATCTAGCGGAGAATCTTCTGAATTCTGAACAAAATAATCCTTTTCTTTTCTAAATTTTATGATTCCATTGAAGTAGGCATTTTCAACTGGCATCACAAGAAACAGATATACAATTGCAAAAATTGCAATTAAAGAATATCCATATAAATAATTTGTCCAGCGCAACGTCTTATATCAAATCGATTAAAAAACAATGATTCTCAAGGATACATTATATCCTTTGACCAAATCTAAACTTGAATGTACTAAATCATCCCATCATCTGCAAAACTATAATACCCCTTATCAGTAAATATAATATGATCCAGCACATTTATATCAAGCAATTCTCCAGCCTTCTTCATTTTGTCGGTTAATTTAATATCCGGAGTACTTGGCTTTAAGTTTCCTGAGGGATGATTATGAATTAGAATAACGGCACTTGCCAATGCTGAAATAGCAGGTTTAAAAATAAGTCGCGCGTCGGCAACTGTCCCTGAAACCCCACCTGAACTTATTTGAACCTTATCCATCACGACGTTTGCCTTATTAAGTAAAACAACCCAAAATTCCTCCACTTTTAAATCCATCAAATGCGGTTTGATCAAATTATAGAGATCCAGTGAACTTTGTATCTTTTGCCTTTTAGTGACCTCTCCCAATCTTCTTCTACCCAACTCCAGCGCACTCACGATTGAAATTGCTTTAGCTTCTCCTATACCTTTAAACTTCATTAATGACTCCACCTCTAATTTCGCCAGCTCATTTATACTATTACTACTAGCTCCAAGTATATCTTTAGCTAAATCTACAGCTGTTTGTTCTCTGCTTCCGGAACCTAGCAATATAGCTATTAACTCAGCATTAGTTAGAGCCGATTTTCCTCTTTCCATGAGTTTTTCACGGGGCCGATCTTCTTCTGCCCACATCATTATTTTATTCGATGGAGTCTTATATTTAATATTCTTTTGCTGCACGTTCATATTTCAAATTGATAAAACCTAATACAAGCTAAACAACTACGCTTTCTAGTGCCGACTTGAATCTAATCATATTTAGATCAAATATACATCATTACATCCTTTATTAAACATATTTTTTCATAATTAAATATACTATCATTATAATTTTAATTACAAGTTAAACATTTTGATTACTAAATTTACGAATAAGATACTTCTTAAAATATTTCACCCTTAAGATCAAACCGTTTTATTTTGATTTTTTACTTATTTTGGACTTTCTAAAAATAACAACACATTTTATTACAGCGTATCTTGTCTATTGATGAATTCCATATTGTTGACTACGTGCCATCGATGGCGATTGATTGGAATAATTTTGTGAGGAATTCCAAGAATGGTACATTTTTACTTGAAAGAGAATATATGGACTACCATAATGATCGATTTCAAGATGCCTCTTTATTAGTCATAAATAACAAGGATGCTAAAGTTCTCGCCATTTTACCTGCAAATCTGGAAGGGGACTCAATATATTCACATCAGGGATTAACATACGGAGGATTAATAATCGAAGAAAAAGTCAAATTGGACACGATCATTGTTTTCTTTCAATTAATTCTTAAACATTATGCATTAAGTGACCATCGAAATTTTGTTTATAAACCTCCCCCTGCATTTTATCACAAACGGATTTCATTCGAAGATCAATATGTGATGTCTTTATTAGAAGCACATATAAGTCGAGTTGACACAACTATGGTTATCCCTCTTAAAAAAGAGCGTCAGTACAATCAACAAAAGCGACGAAATATTGCGAAAGGAAAAAAGAGCGGTTTAACTATTAAATTGGAACAAGATATTAGCTCTTTTTGGTCAAATGTTCTTGAACCTAACCTAAAACAACGTTTCGAAGCGAATCCGGTTCATACCATCACTGAAATATCAAATTTAAAATCGCTTTTTAAAAATAACATTCAGACTTATGCAGTCTACAAAGAAGATCAAATAATCGCCGGAACGATTCTTTATTTGACTGAAACTACCGTTCACACCCAATACATTTCTGCAAATGAATTGGGAAAACAGCTCTGCGCGTTGGATTTTCTTTTTGATCATTTGATCAATCTATTCGAATTAGAAAAGGACTCATTCAGTTTAGGTAGTACAAATCAGAATGAAGGTAAGATGATTAATCAGGGATTATACAATTGGAAATATGGATTTGGAGCAGAATTGTATCCAAATTTATACTATACCTTCCCTATCAAAAACAGATTGAATCTTGATAATTTTTCCGGTCAAGAATTTCTATAAATCTTGGTCAAATACGATTCAATTAAAGAATTAAAAAAACATTAAAAGATTCGATTGTTATTATTACCTTTGGCCATTTAGAGGGAATAGGTACGTTTGATTAAGACGTCTGAATACATGGACAAAGACGAAAACTGGGATATAGAAATAAAGCCAACCAATCGGTTGTTTTCATTAAATCTAAAGGAGATATGGAAATATCGAGATTTACTACTCCTTTTTGTACGTAGAGACTTTGTTGCTGAATACAAGCAAACCATTTTAGGTCCAATTTGGTATATTATCCAACCTCTATTTACTTCGTTCATGTATTATTTAGTGCTATCACGAATGGCAAACATGGCTACAGACGGAGTTCCAGCTCTTTTGTTTTACATTGCGGGGCAGACCATATGGGGTTATTTTGCAGACTGCTTTACCAAAACATCCGATACTTTTATTACGAACGCCAAACTTTTTGGAAAAGTTTACTTCCCTAGACTGGTTGTTCCGCTTTCTGTCGTAATGTCTAGTCTAATAAAATTTGGTCTTCAATTCTTATTGTTTGCAGCATTTATAATATTCTTCCATTTCTCAGATTCAAGTTGGTCATTTCCTGTTAGTTGGAATTTACTACTATTACCTATTCCAATAATTCTTACAGCTGGAATCTCACTTGGCATGGGTGTTTTAATTACTTCAATGACTACCAAATACCGCGATTTAAAGTTTGCATTAAAATTTGGCGTACAAATCTTAATGTTCGGTAGTGCCGTTATCGTGCCCTTTAGCATTTCTCCTTATTTCAAATGGAATCCGATTGCTTGTGTATTGGAGATATTCAAAACAATAATGTTGGGACATACGCAAATGGACTGGTGGTTAGTTGAATACAGTGCCTTATTCATGATTTTAATTCTTATTCTGGGCACGATTGTATTTAATCGAACAGAGAAAAACTTTATGGACACCGTTTAAGTTGATTCAATGGCTACAGCGATACAAATAGAAAATTTATCAAAACAATATCGACTAGGCCAGGTTGGTACTGGAACTATTAGTCATGATTTGAATCGTTTTTTTGCAAAACTCAGAGGCAAAGAAGATCCATTTCTTAAAATTGGTGAAGCTAATGATCGAACCAAATCGGGTGATTCAAACTTGGTTTGGGCCTTAAAAGACATTAATTTTAGTGTTGAACAAGGAGACATTGTTGGGATTATTGGAAAAAATGGTGCTGGAAAGTCCACTTTATTAAAAATACTATCTAAAGTAACTGGTCCGACTAAAGGATCAATTAAAGCACGGGGAAGAATTGCTTCTTTACTTGAAGTTGGAACTGGGTTTCATCCTGAATTAACTGGAAGAGAAAACATTTTTTTGAATGGAGCAATTCTGGGTATGTCAAAACACGAAATCAAATCTAAAATAGATGAGATTGTTAGTTTTGCGGGGATTGAACGCTATTTAGACACTCCAGTTAAACGTTATTCCTCCGGAATGATGGTTCGTTTAGGATTTGCTGTGGCGGCACATCTTGAACCTGAAATATTGGTAGTGGATGAAGTGTTGGCAGTAGGAGATGCAGAATTCCAAAAGAAGGCCATCGGAAAAATGCAAGAAGTAAGCACCAATCAGGGTCGAACCGTACTATTTGTAAGTCATAATATGGGCGCCGTTGGTCAGTTATGCTCTAGAGCCGTTGTCATTGAACAAGGTACAACTGGTTTTATTGGAGAGGTGCAAGATGGGATTAACCATTACCTTAGTTCTAGTTCTGAATATTCAGGCTATCTAAAGGTGGATGACTCTCAAAATTTAGAACAATTTGGAAAAAGGGATCTTACTAAAATACTTTCAGTTGCAACTAAAAAATTGGATGGGACCGTTTCTGGTGATTTCTTCATTGGGGAGGTTTTAACCATTGAACTTGAAGTAGAATTTATGAAAGAATTGAAAAATCCTGAAATTGGATTTGCCATTTCTAATAATCAGCGAACCCGATTAATTCACCATGCGTCTAATTGGGTATGCGAAGATCATACATCGAGCATTAAAAAAACGAAGTATACGGTTAGGATGCCTGCATTAAACTTATACCCGGGCTCTTATTCAATCACCGTTTGGACAAGAAGGAAAAAAGGCGAAATTGTAGACGACTATTTAGAAGCTGCTTTAACGCTCAATGTTATTAATACAAAAGAATTTGAAAATATTGATTTCAGCCAGTTAAATCAAGGAGGAATACTAACTAATTGTGATTGGAAAATTGAATGATAGTTGGTGGTCTTATATTGGCTCGAATGGATTCGAGAAGATTGCCAGGAAAAGGCATGTTGTCTTTATCTGGACAGCCTATGATCGAATACATCATTGATCAATTTCAGAATATTGAAGGAATTGAGCCTATTATTGTCACCACCGATCGAGAAATAGATTTTCCACTCATCGATTCTGCTCGTAAAAAAAACATAAAATTCCACGCTGGTGAATTAGACGACGTTGCTGCAAGAATTATTGGAGCCACGAAAAAATTCAATTTGGATTACTTTCAACGGATCAATGGTGACTCTCCATTTGTGGATGTTGATTTAGTTCAAAAAGGATTAAGCGTATTAAAAGAGGATTCGTATGAAATGGTTTCTAACATTATTGATAGAACCTATCCGTATGGAGTTTCATTAGAGCTATTTAGAACTGACACTTTTATTAAATCATATAATAATTTTCATAAACCAGAGCATTTTGAACATGTTTCCATGTACTTTTATGAAAATCTCGCTGAGTTTAAGCACTATAGTGTTAGCTTAGGCCAAAATTTTTCAGATTTTCAATTAACGATTGATACAATTGATGATTATGTATATATAGCTCGGCTATTATCTGCACATCCTGATTTCAATAAATTAAATTTGAATGACAAAATACAACTATTAAAAAATAACAAATTTCAAGAAAACCAATGATCAACTTATACTCAATAAGGCCAAAAGGATTTAATATCGGTAATGACGTTATCTACATAGGAGTTAATCACTTTATTCGTCAAATTTTTAAAGGAAGTTATAATGTCATATCTCTACCTGCTACAGGTAAGTATGAAAATCAGCGGAAAGCCGGAATTAGCGGACAAACCGTTTATGAAATAAATCAATTTGGTAATGGTTTAATTGTTGGTGGAGGAAATCTCTATGAAAATGGAGAATTAGAAGTAAACCAAACTGCTCTTAAAGCATTGGAAAAGCCAATGATGATCTTTTCCGTGTCACGAGGTAAAATCTACAATGCCAAAAATGAATTGGTTGATCGTACTGATGTAATGACGGATTCAAACATTCAAGCGGTTAATGATAAAGCAGTGGTTTCGTTGTCAAGAGATAAAGCAACCAAAGCACATATCGACAGTCTTGGAAGCAACAATGTACTAGGTGGATGTCCTACCTTATATATGGATGAAATCCCTCAACATTTGGTTCCATTGATGGACGGAGATAAAACGGATGCGTTGATTTCCATTCGAACCCCTACCCTTATGAGTATCCCGGTAGAGCGTCAATACAACTTGAGAGATGAATTAACTCAAATGATTGAAATGCTTCGTAATTATGGATATAAAAACGTGAAGTTCTTATGCCATGATCATAGAGACATTCCATTTGCAGCTTCCTTCAAGGATGTAGGTTACTTGTACACAGAAGATGTATATACATACCTAACTTATTTAAGGAACACTCGACTTAATGTAACGTATCGATTGCATTCCTTCCTTCCATGTATGGCGTTTGGAACAGACGCTATAAAAATTAGCTATGATCAACGTGCTGTTAGCATGATGGACACGGTAGGCATGGATGATTGGAACATTAACATGCTTAAAACGAATGTGCTGGAAGAAGTTGAAAACAGATTGAAAAACTTGAGCGATCTGAATGCAATGAAAGCTAAACTTAAAAACACAGTTTGGGCAGATTTAAAAACTACTATTACTGAAAACTGCGTTAAATTTGCGGAAGAAGTTCAAAAAACAATTTAGATTATAATTAATGTTGAAGCGAGAGGACATACATATAATTGCTGAAGCCGGCACGAACAATAATGGGAGATTAGACAAGGCTAAAAACCTCTGCGATATCGCCAAAAGAGCCAATGCTGATTCCGTTAAATTCCAAATGATTAACACCTGGGGGCTATATTTACCTGGAGATTATGAATATGGAAAATATGATATCAAAGATGTAATTCGAATCAGAGAAGAAGGTCAAATGACCGATGAAGAATACACTGCGTTAAACGCGCATTGCAACACGGAAAACATTTCCTTTACTTCTTCTGTATTTGATGAAAAAAGTTTGGATCTGCTCGCCAGTTTCAAACCTAAATACGTCAAAATTGCATCCTCCGATCTTAATAATGTGAGCTTTTTAAGAAAAGTAGCTAGTCGGGGGATCAAAATGGTGATTTCAACGGGAATGTCCACTTTGCAGGATGTACAATTCACAATGAATGAATTAGCCAAAGTTAATTTTAGCGACATTGTGTTATTGCATTGTGTTTCCGTATATCCGGCCCAACTTCGTCAAGCGAACTTACCTTTCATTAAAACATTGAAGGACGAGTTTGGGACAGAGGTTGGTTTCTCGGATCATACTGGAAATAGTATGGCTTCATGTATGGCACTAAATTATGGTGCGACTTGGTTTGAAAAACATTTTACAGAAGACAAATCACAAGAAGGCTTGGATCATGCTTATGCACTGGATGAACAAGAATTAACCGCCTATGTTTCTGATATTGAGCAGGCAATTGAAGCCATAAATGGAAACGACATTAAGATTTCCGAAGCGGAATTTTATACCCGTAGAAGAGCACGAAGATCAATGTATGCTTCAAAGGATTTAAAACAAGGTGATGTGATTACCGAACAAGATGTGCTGGTTGTACGCCCTGAAAATGTAATGCAGGCAAACGAATACGACTTGGTGATTGGCGCTACATTAACAACAGACTTAAAACAACACGGCGCATTTAACAAAGATATTCT
This sequence comes from Cytophagales bacterium, assembly GCA_965277185.1. GTDB lineage: Bacteria > Bacteroidota > Bacteroidia > Cytophagales > JAHDFW01 > JAHDFW01. Next base: position 38,505 of record CBDICC010000028.1, read on the forward strand.
TAAAAGATGAAAATCCTTTTTGTAGCGAAGGCTTCTACAAAAATTGGGTATGGCCATCTAATCAGAAGTCGAACATTAGCCAATTCATTGGCTGGCTTGATTAGCGCCAGTGATTCTATACATTTTATTGTAATAGGTGATTCAAACGTCAAAAAATTGATGTCAGGTCCCGATTATGAAAGAACTATACTTGATTCTGAATCAGATGTAGAAGACGCCTTGAAAGAAGTAACGTTTGATGTAACTTTCTTTGATATGCTTGAAATGTCATCGGAATTGTTTAATCGTTTAAAACAATCTTCAAAAATCACTTCTTCTATTTCTCCTGTATTTAATCAACTTGCGAATGTGGATTTGTTATTTCACAGAACTACATATCACACGTTTGATTTCCCAGAAACTTGTGAGGTTTTTGCTTCAATGGATTATGCGTTGATTCAACAAAATTGTGTACAAATACATGCTGCATCCTATAAAAAACATTTGTCAGAGGAAAACATGTCTATTGCCATATCCATGGGAGGTGGAGATGCCGCTAACAAATCCTTAAAAGTTATTAAAGCATTGAATGGCCTTCAACAAAACTGCACCATTTGGTGTATGTTGGGCGAAGGATACAAGCATTCTTATGATCTTTTAATTGAAGAGACCAAAGGATCTCAACATGAAGTTATTCTTGCCAAGACGAATCGATCCATGTGGAAAATGTTAAACTTGGCAAGCCTTATCATTCTTCCGGGCGGTATCACTTCGTTTGAAGCAGCATATGCTGGACTACCTTCGATAATTTTGAATGAAAATAAATCACAGAAATTTCTGGTGCAGGAATTGGTTGATAAAGATGTAGCCATTACCGTAGGTTCTTTAGAACAAGAAGACAACGTTGATGAAATGCTTCATATTATTAATAAGTTGGAATTGGATCGAGACAAATTGTATGAAATGCATCTCAATTCGAAAGGATTGATAGATGGTTTGGCTTCTGATCGAATTTATGAAATTTTAATAAAAAAACTCCATACCTATGATCGGCTTAATTGATTACGGTTCAGGCAATTTTTCTTCCGTTCTCAACGCATTACTATCGTTCACGGAAGATATAAAAGAAATACGAACAGCCGATCAATTTGAAGGTTGTTCTAAATATATTCTACCCGGTGTGGGTTCGTTTGCCGGCGCAATGGATAAAATCAAAGAATTGAATTTGATTGATCCCTTAAACCATTACGTCATTGATAAAAAATTACCTTACTTAGGTATTTGTGTTGGGATGCAAATTCTAATGGAGCAAGGATTTGAATTTGGCACCCATAATGGACTTGGTTGGATTGAAGGCAGTTGTGGTAAATTGGACAATGAACGCCTTCCTCACATGGGTTGGAATGAAGTAGAGAAGATCGAAAACATGGCCCTTTTTAATAACATTAATCCAGGATCTACTTTTTACTTTGTTCATAGCTACGCTGTGCAGGTTTCCAGCGCAGCGGTAACTCAAGCTGCCACCAATTATGGAAGTGACTTTGTTTGTGCTTTGCAAAAAGATAACATATATGGGGTCCAGTTTCATCCGGAAAAAAGTCAGACCTACGGATTACAACTTCTAGAAAACTTTAGTAAATTATAGATAAACCCCATCGCATTGGCATGTTAAAAAAGAGAATCATACCAGTTATTCTTCTCCGAAACGGAGTGATTGTACAGAGCAGGCTTTTCAAAAGATACCAAGCTTTGGGCTCTCCTACTGCTGCGGTAAAAAGGCTTAGTAGCTGGAATAGTGATGAGTTAATCTATTTGGACATTAGCCCTGGAGATTCGTACGATTTAGGAAGAGATGATTTAAATCATCCAGAATTTGAATCCATAACTGATATTATAAAACTGATCTCTAAATCGAACTTCATCCCACTTACATTTGGAGGGAAAATTAATTCTTTAGAAGACGTTCAAATGCGCCTTAAAAATGGTGCTGATAAGATCTCTGTCAATACAGCCTTAATTGATAATCCTGACTTGATCAGAGAATGTTCCAACCAATATGGAAAACAGTTTATTGTAGCATCAATCGATGCGAAAAAAGAAGATGACGCCTATAATGTATATAAAGGTGGCAAAATAAAAACGGACATTTCGGTGATTGATCATGCCAAATATGCAGAAGATTTAGGCGCTGGAGAAATCCTTATTAACTCCATTAATCAGGATGGTACGGGAATGGGTTTTGATCTTGATCTCATACAAAGTGTTGCAGAATCGGTAAAAATTCCGGTAATTGCGCTAGGTGGGGCCGGAGACTGGAAACATTTCGAAGAAGCCCTAAAAACAGACGTTAGTGCGGTTGCTGCCGCAAATATTTTTCAACACTCCGAGAATAGTGTATATAATTTAAAAAAGCATCTTTGGGAAAATGGGTTTAATGTTAGAGAACCATTAAATTTGCACACTCAAAATACAATGCTATAATATAATCAATCGACCAGATTTAACTTGATAATTACTATAAATGGATTTTTTAAAAAGATTTGATAAAACCAACATCCAATCACTAAGCTTAGAAAATGGATTAGTGGAACGACCTGAAAATCATTCAGGAGATACAAACGAAATTATTGCTCGGATTTGTAAAATGTATCAACGTTTAAAGGCGGATGATCAGAACATTAATCCTTTATACAAGGCAGGTGGTGAATGGGACAACTATATAAATGAACGAAAGACATTTTATGATGATCTTTTGAATGATAACATCGAAGGTGCCCACAAAATTTTAAGCAATTTCTGGAGAAATAAGCTCGGTCCTATTGTAAAGGAATATGCCAAGTTTGAGCAAATTCAAAACAATGAAACTGAGTTCATTGATCGATTCGTAAACAGAGTCTCCAAAAATTATTTAATTTGGAAGGAGTTATATGACTCAAACTTAGACGAATTAAAAGTTCCTAATATTGGAAATTACTGGGGATTGGAAATTGAAGGACACGTAGTCGTTCCAAAAGCAACTCGTTATCATGCACATGCCCAACAAGTTAAAAACTTAACTACTGATGTAGATCATCCTGTTTTCGCTGAAATTGGCGGTGGATACTGTGGTTTGGCAAACTTCATGTTAAGAGATATTCCAAACTTGACCTATATCGACTTCGATTTACCAGAGACATTGGTTATTGGAGCTTATTACATTATGTCTGCCTATCCAGATAAGAAAATATTATTGTATGGAGAGTATGACTCAATAAACGACGTGCGTGTTGAAGATTATGATTGCATGTTTCTTCCAAACTTTGAGCTACCTAATTTCCACCACAATACCGTTGATGTATTTTACAATAGCTTTAGTCTTTCTGAAATGCCTAAGCCTACATCAACAGAATATATAAGTCATATCCAAAATGTTTGCAGAAGATATTTCTTGCATAATAACATGGATCGAAAAGGGGTTATTAATCGTGGTTTTGAACGAACTCCAGCCTCTGAATACGTGATTGATAAAAATGTATTCAAGCTTGTTTACAAACAATTCGACTTGTTTCATGGGCATGATGGGGATTATAAAGAATTCCTTTATCAAAAAATTTCTTAAATTAATTTAAGCTAAACTAAGCCAAGCGTACATACATAAGTTTCAATGAAGTATTGCAATAAATGTCTCTATCCAATTGTATCCGCGAACCTAATCTTGGATGATGATGGAGTTTGTAGTTCCTGTCAGTTACAAGAGGAATTTGATGAACTTACACCTGAGTTTTGGAAAAAACGAGAAGAAAAATTTCAAGAATTGGTAGATTGGGCAAAGTCCAAATCTACCGGAAATTATGACTGCATTGTTCCGGTAAGTGGTGGAAAAGACAGTTATTACCAGGTTCATCAAGTCATTAAATATGGATTGAAGCCTCTTTTAGTAACCTATCATGGAAACAACTATTTAGATGTAGGTCAGCGAAATTTGGATAAAATGAAACATGTGTTCAATGCTGATCACATGGTATTTGGACCAAGCGAAGAAACATTGATCAAATTGAATCGACTTGGATTCGACATGATGGGTGATATGAACTGGCATGCTCATGCAGGGATTAAAACCTACCCTATGCATATAGCTGCTAAATTTAATATTCCATTGGTGGTTTGGGGCGAAATCACGTGGTCCGTTTCTGGAATGTTTTCTTCCTATGATTATGTTCAATACAACAAAAGAACGGTATTTGAGCATGACATGCGAGGTTATACGCTTAAAGATATGACCCAACAAAACGAAAATCTTACTGAAAAAGATTTAGCATGGTTGGTAATGCCTTCTGATCAAGAATTTGAAGATTCTGAGACTAAAGGAATTTATATTGGTAATTTCTTTAATTGGGATCCAAATCAACATGCTCAAGACATGGTTGATCAATATGGATTTGAATTTGCCGATGAACCTTTTGAACGTACCTATCGAACCATGTCCAATCTGGATGATATGCATGAAAATGGAATTCATGATTATCTGAAATTTGTAAAATTCGGATATGGAAGAGCTACAGATCATGCTTCGAAAGATGTCCGGTCCGGTTATATGACTCGAGAAGAAGGAATAGAAAAAGTTCGACAATATGACCATGTAAAGTCTCGAAAAGACCTTGTACGCTGGTTAAAATACGTCGGAATGACTGAAGAACAATTTGACGCTAAGGCAGATACATTTAGAGATCCACGAGTTTGGTCTATTAAAGACGGACATTGGTGGAAGGAAAATGTATGGGGGGAACCGAGTAATTACGGAAAAGTGATGTTGCCCGAAGCAGATTGGAAAAAATATATGAAGTAGTCTTTTCTAAGTTACAATTGCTATTGCCATGAATCAAATTATCTACATATTCCTTAAAATCCCGCTTGTACGTAGGTATACAGCTAGATATGTTCGAAAAAGATTCAATCGGTTTACCAAATACTATAAATGGTCAGCTACAAAATTAACTATTGAAAAAAGTCATAATCCTGAATTTGAAACGCATTCAAAAGGCTTATTAGATAAAGGATTTATTAACGTTCAGGGGTTATTTTCAGATTCCGACTTTATCGTTAAAGTAAATGATTTAGTGGCCAACCTTAGTGATTCGTTTGAAGAGAGTAAAAAACTGCTTCAGGGAAGCGAGTGGAGATACATGGATACCGAAAACGATGTGGAATATTGGTATTCCACAATCGATAAATCCGGAGATCGTTACGGACGTGTTCGATTTTTCTTTCAACCAGAAAGTAAGCACGTACAAGATGGTATCTTAACCTACATTCATGAAAATGAATTAGTAAAAAATCTAGGTGAGCAGACCTATGGGATAGGTACTAAACCTTATGGCTACATGATTGAAATTTTAAGTCCATCATTAGACTCGGACGGTTGGCACATAGACAATTGTTTTGATAAAATGAAAGCAATGATTTTGTTGACAGACGTTACTGAAAAGAATGGTCCAATGCGATATAAGGAAGGCACACATAAAGTGAACGACTTTCTTTCTCAAAAAACTGTCTTTGAATCTGCTACTCTTGGATTAGATTATGGATATCCTCCTTTCACTTTGGTTGAAAAAATGAAGGAAAAAGAAATAAAAGCGGTCGGAAATGCTGGAGATTGTGTCTTTTTCAATACGCTTGGAATCCATTCTGGATCACGTTGCATTGAAGGTCAAAGAACCGCTTTGGTAGTTTATTATTCTACCGTCACATCTAAAAACACTGTTTTACACAATTTAGTAAACTAATACTCTTTTATGTTAAAAGAAAACGACATTCGCCCTAAAGATTTAATGGCGCAAAAGAAGCCTGCTTTGGAACACGACAAACAATTTTTACGTGACCATAAAAGTCAGTTCGTTCAAGTTGATTGTCCTGCTTGTACGAGCACCAATCATGCCGAATGGGCTGAAAAAGAAGGATTCGAATATCATAAATGTGCTGAGTGCAATACGATTTTCATGAACCCACGGGCTCCAGAGGATTTGCTTGGAGAATTCTATAAACAATCCCAAAACTATGCTTTTTGGAACGAACATATTTTTCCAGCATCTGATGATGCAAGAAGAGAGCGTATTTTCAAGCCAAGAGCAGAACGTACGGTTACTTATTGCAAAGAGAACGGAATATCAGGAGGAACCATGTTGGAAATTGGCGCTGCATTTGGAACATATTGCGAAGCGGTAAAAGATCAAAATTTCTTTGATGAAATCATTGCCGTTGAACCTACGCCAGGTTTGGCTGAAACATGTCGAAAAAAAGGATTTAAGACCTACGAAGAAACCATTGAAGAATTAAGCTTTCCGGAAGAAGGCGCAGATGTGATTGCAAGCTTTGAGGTACTTGAGCATATTGGAGATCCATTTGCATTTCTAAGCAATACCGTTCGCTTTTTGAAAAAAGGAGGATTATTTATCGGTTCTTGCCCGAATGGTCAGGGATTGGGAGTACTTACCTTAAAAGAACAAGCTCGAGTAGTCGATCATGAACATGTAAACTACTTTAATCCAGATTCAATAGAAGTGATCTGCGAACGAGCGGGATTGAAAGTATTGGAAGTAAGTACACCTGGAGAATTAGACGTAGATTTATTGTCTAATGTAATCGCTGAACAACCAAATGTAGTTGAACCAGGTAGCTTCTTTGCCAAAATGGCAAAGGCAGATCAATCTGTTAAGGATGACTTTCAGGTTTTCCTTAAGAAGCATAACCTATCCTCGCATATGTGGATTGTGGCTCAAAAAAAATAGTCTTGTAAATGACTGAAGAGGAATTACAAGCATTGTGTAAGCCTCCCAAACTAAAGTCCACGGCAGCTTATTCGGACTTTTACGGGATTGGATATTGGTTGAAAGAATATGTAGGGTACCCGCAAAGTTTCCCTATACTATTTCATTCTGACCATGGCCCCGCTATTGAAGAGAATCTACTCCCCTACGAATATGAAAGTCCATATGATAAAGCATTGTTTCATAACACGCTTAAAATTGAGGACAATAAGATAAATAAAAAGTTTAAAGAAGTTTACGTTACAGGCTCACCATTTGTATACTATTACAAAATGCGTAACGTAAAACCTGCGGAAAAGCGAAATGGGACTGTGAGTTTTCCTTTTCATTCTACCGCTGCTATTGACGCCATCCTCGATTGGGAATCTTATGCTGATCAATTAAATGGACTTCCTGAAGAATACCATCCAATTACCGTTTGCCTTCATCATGTAGATATTGATAAAGGACTTCATTCAATCTTTTTGAATAAAGGAATAAAAGTAGTGACAGCTGGTCATAAACTGGATTACAAATTTACGGAGCGTTTTTATGATATAATTAGAGACAAAAAATACGCTACTTCCAACGCTTATGGTTCTTGTGTTCTGTATTGTGTGGACTTTGGCATTCCATTTTTTTATCTAGGCGACCAAGAAATTGAGATGAATAATAAAGCCAACTCAAGCCTAAAAAAAGGAGTCAATTCACTTGATGTATACTTGAAATACAATCGAAAAGTTGATCGAATTTTTCAATCGAAAGAATTGTTTAAAGAACCTTCAGATTCGATTTCTGAAGAGCAAAAAATATTTGCACAACAAGTCTTGGGAGTACATGATGCATTGCCTGCACCGGTATTAAAAAAATTATTGTGGAAGCAATTTTACCTGAATTTACACCGGATTATTTGGCGTTGGGCACTTTCAATCGCAAAAAAAGTATACCATAAAATAAAATCATAGTAAATTAGCTTGATCGTCTCGATTGACAATCATTCATTCAGCGATTATCAAATACAAAGCATAGATTAATATGGGAATTAAAAGTTTTATTAAACGACAATTGGGCGGCGAAATCACCGAAGCGTCACCCAGAGCAGGAATGGCTGACTTTTCCGACAACGATTGGACCATTTATGAGCGGGTAAAAGAATTTACCATGACCTCACCTGAACGAATTTATGCATTAATACAATCGGTAGAGCATTTAACAAACAATTCAATTGAAGGGGATTTAGTAGAATGTGGCGTTTGGAAAGGAGGAAGTACCATGGCTGCACTTAATCGTCTTCAACAACTTAACGATATTAATCGGAACGTATGGTTATTTGATACGTTTGAAGGAATGAGTGAACCAACAGAAGTTGATGTAGATCCGCAAGGTCGAAATGCAGCAGAACGCATGGCTACATCTGATAAAGAAACTTCTAATATTTGGGCATATTCTGGAATTGATGAGGTCAAGAAAAACATCACTTCTGTTAAATATCCTCTGGATAAAATTAAGTTTATTAAAGGAAAGGTAGAAGACACATTAGTTCTGGCAGAAAATGTTCCTGACAAAATTGCGTTGCTCCGGTTAGATACGGATTGGTATGAATCCACAAAAATCGAATTGGAAGTATTGTACGATAAGGTTGTTCCTGGTGGCGTAATCATTATTGACGATTATGGTCATTGGCAAGGGTGTAAAAAAGCAGTGGACGAATTTATTAAAAATCGAAACTTACCTATTTTCCTACATCGCATCGATTATACAGGGAGAATGTTCATCAAACCTTAATGTTAAGATAGACCAAAAAGCAAATTATACTTTTCGAGGTTAGGCTCGATAGCCCAAATCTGAAAAACCAATTTGATGATGTTTTCTTTAGCGCTTAAGATTGATTAAAATGAAAAATCACGAATTCTTAAATATAAAATTAACCAAGAAAACCATAGATCGATATTTTATTCGTTCTTCGATTTTTAATGCTATAAAAAAACATGTAGGCAAATTTGATGGGAAGTTTCTGGATGCTGGCTGCGGGAAAATGCCTTATAAGGAGTTCATTTCAACCAATTCTACCATTTCCAATTATATAGGACTGGATATTGAAACCGCCTTGGAATATGAAGCAGAAACGAAACCTGATGTTACTTGGGACGGTATAAAAATGCCCTTTAATGATGGTGAATTTAAGAGCTGCATGGCTACAGAAGTTATGGAGCATTGCCCTGACCCTAAACTTTTTATGCGGGAAGTGAATCGAGTTTTAGAAAAAGAAGGACTATTTTTTTTCACGGTGCCTTTCTTGTGGAATTTTCACGAAGTACCTCATGATGAATACAGATACACTCCATTCTCTTTGAAACGCTTATTGGAAGAATCTAACTTTCACCAAGTAGAACTTTGGGCGACCGGCGGTTGGCATGCTTCCATGGGACAAATGTTGGGATTGTGGATCAATCGTTCAGGTCTTAATCATAGACTTCGATGGTTTCTTTTAATATTTATTAAACCCATTATGAAAATCCTATTTAAAAAGGACTCAGGATTTCATCAAAATTTTCGCGAAGGCCAAATGGTTCCTAGCCTATTTGGAATAGCACGTAAAGCCTAAATATTGTGCAACTCAATAGTATATTAATTAGTACCTTTACAAACCTCTTTCGATAATATCTGAACGTAGTATGTTAATTGGCAATGGGCTTTTAGCCTCCGCATTTCATGAATACAAAGACGATGATAGCCTAATCATCTTTGCATCAGGTGTATCTAATTCTAAAGAAACAGACCCAAACGCTTTTAAGCGTGAAGAAACGCTGCTTCTGAGTACGATTGAATCCTATCCTGAGAAAAAGTTTGTGTACTTTAGTACGACTAGTGTGGAAGATGAATCTCTTCAAAAAAGTCCCTATGTTATACATAAACTGAAAGTTGAACAACTCATCAGAGAAAAGTGTGATTTACACCTCATCTTTAGACTTTCGAATATTGTTGGGAAAGGAGGAAATCAAAAAACTATTTTTAACTTTCTAGCAAGTTGCGTGAAGGAACAGCAGGAAATAGAAATATGGCAACATGCAACTCGAAACTTATTAGATATTAAGCACGCCTTCCAATTTGTGAATGAAATCTTAAAAGAGGGCAAGTACAACGACACTGTTAATATAGCGAACAATCAAACCTTTAAGGTTCCAGACATCTTAGATAAGATTGAAACTTATCTTGAAATGAGAACCAAACGAAAATTAGTCGACAAAGGAATCGCTCTAACAGTTGATACCAATGCTATTAATCACCTTTTTGACAAAGTGATCACGCCTGATCAACAATCAAATTATCTTCTTCATTTACTTAAATCTTACTTTTAAGCTATGAATGTTGCTATTATATCTCAAAGTTTACCGGGTACAACAGAGACCTTTATTAAAAATCATATTGAAAAATTACCCTTCAATATTACGTTAATTCATGGAACCCGAATTCCATATATTACCACTGATTTTAAAGAACGAAAACTGATCTATTTGTTTTTCAGAATATTGGATTACGCATTTAAAAATAATCTTAGCTACAATAAATATTTTCTAAAAAAAGCACTTAAGAAAAATAAAATTGATCTCGTACTTGCTGAATACATCAATACTGCTGCCTACATAACACCCATTTGTAAAAAACTAAACATTCCAATCGTCGCTACCGGACTTGGATATGAAATTTCAGTTTATGATATTTTAAAAGAAAACGAGCAGCTCTACAAAGACTTGATAAATTACTGCAAGCATATCGTAATCGTGTCTAAACATATGTTAGTTAACTTGAAAAAGTTTGGAGGAAATGAAACTAACATTACGCATTCAGCAGCGGGTCCGGAATCTTCATTTTTCGATATTGAACCATCCTATGATACCAAAACTGTTTTGGCGATTGGTCGTTTCGTAGAAAAAAAGGCTCCTCATATTACATTACTTGCTTTTCACCAAGTACTTCAAAAAATTCCAGATGCCCAACTTTTATTTGCAGGAGATGGACCACTTTTCCCTATGTGTAAAGACATTGTGAAGAGTCTTGGAATGGAAAAAAACGTGCAATTTATTGGATATATTGATCAGGAGCAGCAAAAACAATTGCTCGCACAATCTTGTATTTTTGTGCAACATTCCAAAATAGCACAAAACGGAGATAGTGAAGGAACACCAGTTGCCTTACTTGAAGCTTCGGCAGCTAAAGTTCCTATAGTATCCACCAAACATGGTGGCATCGTGGATATTGTGGAAGACGGAAAAACGGGATTTCTTGTTGATGAGGGTGATATGATTGCTATGGCAAACCATATGATCAATTTATTATCCAATCCGGATCTTGCAAAAGAAATGGGGACTAATGGACGTACATTTGTTAGAAATAATTTCACACTAGACATGCATATTGAAACCTTAACACGGATAATTCGTTCTTAGTGTTATCGAATTTTATTGCACCTCTCGAATTTAAAACCTTTGTCAAAAAAAGCTAAACCTCTTGTAAGTATTATCATTCCCTCATTTAATCGAGGTAGATTATTCTACTTATGTTTGCAAAGCATACTTAAACAAAACTACAAAGAATGGGAATGCCTCATAATTGATGATGGATCTGATCTCTTTGACCTTGATTTTATTCAAGCTACCGCTGCAATCGATCCACGTTTTGTATTTCATGCTCGCAACACGTCTCCTCAGGGTGCATCTGCCTGCAGGAATATTGGACTAAAACGTGCAAAAGGCGATTTTATTTTATTTCTAGATAGTGACGATGTATTAGCTCCTTGGGCTCTAGAAAATAGAATTCAAGAATTCAAAGCGCACCCTACCATGGACTTCATGGTACATCCTCAGTTGATTTTCAATACTGTAATCGGTGATTCTAACGAACTTTGGTCACTTCCTGATAACCACACTAATTCTCTCGAACACTTTTTAAAATTAGGAAGTCCTTGGCCAATTTCAGGCCCTATTTGGAAGCGTACATTTTTAGAAAAGCATCAATTACGCTTTGATGAATATTCTAAAAATTGGCAAGATTGTGAATTTCATGCCAAATGTCTTCTCGCGACCAAACAATTCAGATGGTCTTCTTCTACTATTCCAGATGGATTTATTCGAATAAGTGACCATGTCCAAATTTCTTCGAAACCTCTTGATCCCCAGTATCTAATTGCGAGGATGGAGTCTCACAGAACATTTAGTGAAAACTTAACTAAGCTGGAGAGCTTAAATACGCTCTTTTCTCAATCAATTGTACAATATTTAATTTCTATTTTCAATCGATTGGTTATATACAAGCAATCGAATTATTCTTTACAATCGTTACGTCAATTAATTTCGATTGCTCCTTTAAACAAACAGCAAAAACAGCGACTTAAAATATACCTTTTCCTTATTCAAGTTCTTTCTGCAATCAAAGCAAATAAACTCTTTTCAAAAGTTTCAGGAATTGCCGCAAAAAAACTAAATTACAGTCGCTTTAGAGGAAATAGCATCCACAATAAATCACTGAGCAGTGATGAATTAAATAACATTAGATCATCAATGATTTGGTTTGATTGATACCCAAATCAGTTCTAAATTATTACAAAACTAAACAATGAGTATTTCAATTGCACTTGCTACACATAATGGAGCAACATTTCTCCCTGAGCAATTGGATAGCTTCCTACATCAAACGAGGCTCCCAGATGAATTGGTCATAGTAGATGATCATTCACAAGACAACACTTTTGAAATATGTAATCAGTTTAAAAAAAATGCTCCCTTTAAGGTTCATATTCATCAAAACAGTACACAGCAGGGATTAACCAAAACTTTTGAAAAAGCGCTTCAGTTGGCAACTTCCAATCTCGTACTATTTTCTGATCAAGATGATTATTGGTTAAAAAACAAAATTGAAATTTACGAACGATATTTCGACCAACATCAAACTTGTCAACTTCTATTTTCCAACGCCCTTTTAGTCTCTGAGAACCTTGAAACGTTAAATAAGTCCTATTGGGACACATGTAACTTCTCCCCTCAGGATGTAAATCAATTTAGTCAAAATGCCATCCATTATCTTACAATCTGGTGTTATTCTCTTGGTATGACCATTGGCTTAAGAAAAGAAAACGCATTAAACTTTCTTCCATTTCCTTATCACATCCCCAAGTTCACCACCTACATGTATCATGACGGATATTTACCTTTTGCTTTTGAAACCTTATTTCCTGGCTCTGTACATGTTATAAATGAGCAATTAGTATTGTATCGCCAACATAAAGATCAAAAATCTGGTGCAAAAGAAAATTTTTGGAACAATCAATTCAGAAGAGTAATGCAGATCGTCAAACCAAATAAAACCAAGCAGGAACAGGTTATTTTTGATGAATTTCATAGCAAACTCAGAAAATTTATTTTGAGTAATCAATAAACCTGTACTTTTACCCTATGTCAGTTACGCCAGACTTTTCAATAATTGTTCCGTGCTTCAATCGTGAAACGTTGATTAAAGAAACACTTGACTCTGTTCTTAATCAATCGCATAAAAATTGGGAATGTATTGTTGTGGATGATGGATCGACCGATAGTAGTATCTCAATTGTAAAACAATATTCAGAGTCCGATGAAAGGGTGAAATTTTTCCAGCGAGAAAATCGCCCAAAAGGAGCTCCATCTTGTAGGAACATGGGTATCGAGTGCGCAACAGGAACTTTTTTGATTTTTCTTGATAGTGACGATCTCTTGGCTCCTTGGTGTTTAACAGAACGTCTGGATTTCCTAAAAAACAATCCAAATTTTGATGCTTCCATCAACTATTCGGTTTTCTTTGATGAAACAGTGGGTAACTTTGGAGCTATTTGCCCTGGTATTTCAGGTCATTCCAATAAAACTTCTGCTCAACTTTTTTACTCGATGCTATCGCTATCTCCTTACTCCTGGGCCACACAATGTTCTACATGGCGAGCAAGTGCAATAAGTCAAGCACAACTAACCTGGGATGAAGAACTTCCGATTTATCAAGATCCAAATTTCCATATTAGAGCGTTCTCAAAGGGATTTAAGTTTGCTTTTTTCTCGGAACTACCTGATTCATATATAAGAGCACATGCTGGAGATCGCGTTTCAACCGTCTCTTCACTAGATCGACTTAAATCAAAGCTTGACAGCTTAAATAAAACAAAACAAGTATTAGAAAAGAAAGAACTATTATTCTTTGAACGAAAAATACTCATAGAAACAGTTACAGGTTTCGAATATTTAGTAATTAATAATCTTGCTACTTACTCGGATTTCAAAAATCTCCCCTTAGCTTCATCGTGGTCTACTCTGCAAATCTATTTTCGATGGTACATAAAAATGTTAAGCCTCAAAAAAAAGTTGGTTACATCTATAGTTTACAGAGTAAATCTATTAATTTTATCTATAATGGGGAAACGCAAAAAAGAAGCGTTTTCGGACGCTAAAATGCACGCGCATCAATCTAAACTAAATACACATGATCAAACATTATAAAAAGCCAAGTACCATTGCAGAAATTGGCTGTAATCATAAAGGGGAATTTGAACTAGCAAAGGACCTTCTTAAACTCGCTAAAGAATGTAATGCCGATTACGGTAAGTTTCAGAAACGAAATAACATCGAATTACTTACGGAGGAACAATACAATGCCCCTCATCCAAATGTTGCAAACTCCTATGGAGATACATATGGTGCGCACAGAGAATTTTTAGAATTTACACAAGATCAACATGCGGATTTAAAAAAATATGCTGAATCTATTGGCATTGGATATTCAACTTCTGTTTGGGATTTAACATCTGCACAAGAAATAGCTGCAATTGAACCTGATTTCATCAAAATACCTTCAGCTTGTAATAACCATTATGAAATGTTGAAATATCTTCGAGATGAATATCAAGGGGAAGTTCACGCTTCACTTGGGATGACTACTCAAGAAGAGGAGGATAAATTAATTTCGCTTTTCGAAGAAACAGGACAAGCCAAACGTCTTGTTATCTATTCTTGTACTAGTGGATATCCTGTACCATTTCCAGATGTTTGTCTTTTAGAAATAAATCGAATTAGAGATCAATATTCTGACCGAGTGAAAGATATTGGGTTTTCTGGTCACCATTTGGGAATTGCGATTGACAATGCAGCTTATACATTAGGTGCTTCATGGGTAGAACGTCACTTCACAAAAGATCGAACCTGGAAAGGAACCGACCATGCCGCTTCTCTTGAACCAGCTGGTTTCAAAAAATTAACTAGAGATTTACAAGCTACGCATCTTGCTTTACAATTCAAAAATGAAGAAATTCTAGATATTGAACGAGTTCAAAGAGATAAGCTGAAATATAAAAAATGAAAATAGCTTTTATTCCTGCAAGGGGAGGCAGTAAGTCCATTCCTGATAAGAATATTAAAATAATTAACGGGAAACCGTTAATTTATTGGGTTTGTGAAGCCGCTCAATTGTCTGATATAGATAAAATTGTGTTGGCCACTGATTCTAAAAAGATAGCAGAGGTTGCTCTAAGCTTTGGGTTTTCAAAACTAGTCGTTTACGACCGAAAGAAAGAAAATGCGCAAGATACGTCCAGCACTGAAAGTGTCATGCTGGAATACATCAATGAGGAGAGTCTCAATAACGATGACACCTTGATTTTAATTCAGGCTACTTCTCCCCTCTTGTCTTATCAAGACCTTGACAAAGGGCTCAAACAAGCAGAAAAGGGAGATTCTATTTTATCCGTGGTTCCTTCCAAACGCTTTTATTGGTCAGCGCAAGGTCAACCTGAAAATTACGATCCGTTTCAACGTCCAAGAAGACAAGATTTTGAGGGTAATTATGTGGAAAATGGAGCTTTCTATATATCAACAGTTGAAAAAATTAAAGAAAGTCAAAATCGAATTTCAGGAAGTATTAACATGGCCATAATGCCAGAATACTCTTTCCATGAAATTGATGAGCCTGTAGATTGGATCATTGTAGATCAACTGATTAAGACCTATAAACCCCATTCTGAATTCCGTTCTTCCAATAAAAAGAAAATAAAATTATTCTTAAGCGATATTGATGGTGTGCTTACCGATGCAGGTATGTACTACACCGAAAATGGAGATGAAATAAAAAAATTCAGCACATATGACGGTATGGCTTTCAAACTTGCCAAAGAAAATGGAATTAAGATCGGACTTATCACCTCTGAAAATCGAGAATTAAATAAACGAAGATCTGAAAAGTTAAATATGGATTTTCTATTTCAGGGATTAGAAAAGTTACCTACCGTTATAAAATTATGTGCTGAACTTAATATTTCCATGGATGAAGTTGCTTACATCGGCGATGACATAAATTGTAAACCTTTGTTGGAAAATGTTGGATTAGCCGCATGTCCTAACAATGCTTTGCCTGAGATCAAAAGTATCCCTGGGATAATTCAATTGCATAAAAGTGGCGGAGAAGGTGCTGTACGTGAATTTATTTCACATATCATATAGTCTTTGAAATGTCAACAAGTCCTCCTTCGAAAAAGTCATTTTTATTTGTTATAAATTATAATCGGGAGGATTTTATTAAATTATTTGATTCCCTTGATGTAGTTCCACATTGGCTTTATTGGCATTATTCTGAACAAATTACGGATAATGCCAAACAGTTACCTAATACAATATTCTGGCATGAATATAAAAATGCCACACAATTACTAAAGTCCAATCAAATATCAAAAGTCGTATTTTTTCATATTGAAAATTTCTTCGAAGTTGTCCTAAAACTTACCTGCGATCAACTCGGGATTCCAACGGTAATGATGGATCATGGATTTCAGGATTATTTTGTCCGAATCAATTCTGTACCTGCGGGTTCCAATACGATTCAACTTGGTAAACCTGGTTTATTCAAAAAAATTCAAAATCGTGCTTTCTTATTCAGAAGTGAGCGCGCTTTACCTAAAAACACACGTGTTCGTTTTCAGGAATACAAACAGAATCGAAGTCTTTATAACTCTTTGAAAGCATATGATGAAACCAGTGACGTTTCGTTTTTAAGACCGTCGAAATTTGTCTCATTTTCGTTGATTAATTTCAAATATTATCAACGCATGTATAGGTTGAATGAAGATGAAGTAGCGAAACAGGTTGAATTTATTGGATTTCCATACTTCGATGATTTTCATGTTCAAAGCTTAAAATTCGCTGGCTCAAAAAAAAATCAAATTTTATATATTGATCAACCTTTTGAACAGGATGAAATTCATGGTTGGACAATGGATTTAAAAGAGAAATTCATAAATGATTTAGTCCATATATGTGATGAAAACAAAATTACTCTTTGTGTCAAAACACATCCTAGGTCACAAATTACTATCTGGGAAAAACACAAAAGTATTGTTATTGTCGAGCAAGCAGAACTAGTCTCCACATCTATGGAGTCGATCGCCCTTTTAGGGTATTATAGTACATTGCTTATTCCTCTTATATCGTTAAAAAATTCAATTTGCGTGACACTAGATATTCATCCCGACGGAGAAGAAAAACTTTCCTCCTTTTTCACAGAACTCGGTGTTGCCAAAAGTATTACTGATTTGACTCAACTTGAAAGCATTTTAATTCAAAAGGAGGCAATTTTATCCGCTCAAAACGAAAATAGGGCTCACTTCATTGAAAATGTATTTTATAAATTTGATGGAAAATCAAGTCTACGGTTAAAAAAAGCGCTTGAATCTAACTTAAATGACAGCCTTGATAAAAAATCTATTTAAGAAAAATCAAATTTGGAGCACTTATTTATTCCGCAGCACCTCGGACGATAACTTTATCAGTTTAATTGAAAAGATAAATAAAGGTCTTCCATATTTAAATCGATTAGGAGATAAAAAAATTGAATTCTCTAAATCGAGATTGCATACCATCGCCGATCCCTTTCTTGTTGTTGACAAGAACAATTTATATTTGATTGCGGAAACACAACGCACGAAAGAATTAGGCAAAATTTCTGCTTGGCTTTGGAACGAACAAAACTCAAAATGGAATTCATTGGGAATCATTCTCGAAGAAAAATTTCATCTCTCATTTCCAAATGTTTTTAAAGTCAACAACACATTTTACATGTTGCCTGAATGCGGAAGTAACAATACAATTTCCATTTATAAATTTTCAGATTTTCCATTAAATTTAGAGCACACCCCTTCAATACATGTTGCCAACGGAGCCTTCGTCGATTCAGCTTATGTATATCATGAGGGTTTACATTACGTTATAACCTCCAATGAAAAATTTGAATTGCATATTTTTTATAGCAAAACGATTGAAGGCCCTTGGAATGCCCATAATCAAAATCCTATCTTACAAAGTGAAGCTATTGCGAGAAATGGTGGAACAATCATTAATAAAGGGGGGGAACTATTTAGAATTGCCCAAAATTGTTCTAATTTGTATGGAGAAAACATAAGTATTTTAAAAATAACAGCACTGACACCCGCTGATTATAAAGAGGATTTAATCCATGAAAACATCATTAGTAAGAGCAAGATGAATCAATTAGGTTCGCATCACCTTTCAATTGCTACACATGACAACCAATTGTTTATGACAATAGATGGTCAACAACATGATTTTTTCTTCAATAAAATAATTTCCCTTATTCGTAAAGTGATCTAAATTAAGCTAAGCAATGGATACGAATTATAAAATAATAGAACTCAACATTGAAGATGATCAAATTGCCGCTAAAGTTTGTCGCTTAATCGAACATGCCTTCGGTTTTGAAAAAGAAATGGAGGCCTCAAAACTATATAACAATACTAGTACTGAATCCAAGGCTAATTCATTGTATTTAGGAGCAGTATTAAACGACGAAATCATTGGATTTAATGCTTTCATAGGACATACGCTCCATTTAAATGGAGAAGAAATTTATGGCTTTCAAAGTTGTTGGACAGCTTCTAGTAAGCTTCATAGAGGAAAAGGTATTTTCTCTAATCTAATCAATAAGGCAAAGGAAATTTTAGCTTCAAGACAAGCCTCCTTTATCTTTGGCTTTCCCAATTCTTTGTCACAACCTATTTTTGTTAAGAAATTAGATTTTAAAGAATTCCCCAGCATCAAACTTCAAATCCCTAAAGTACCAGGTCTTCAGCCCTCTTATTTCAAATCGAACTTAGATTCGAAACCGAATTCAAACGATCTAATTTTTCAGGATAACACTGAACTAATAAAATTAAAGCAACAGGAATATGGGAAGGATATTGTTGTGGTAAAGCACGAAGAAAATTTAATTTGGGGCAAAATCCTTACCAAACATAAATTTGGTTTGAGTATGTCCTTTTTCTCTGTTGGTGGAATAGAAGTCGTTGACCCTTCAAGTATTAACCAACTAATACAGAGTGTATTTCAACAAACAAAATCCAAATATATTGAAATTGTTTGTACGGATAATCAATGGGTGCAACACTTATCGAATAAGTTTAAAACTGCTTCTACCAACGATTTAATCCTTTTCAATTTAGATTCGAAAACAGAACATATTTCAGAATTTCTATTTTTCTCAGGAATCAAAGATGTTTTTTAAGCGATATTTTGATGAAAAAGATCCTTCACATTATTGATTCACTGGAACTTGGTGGCGCCGAATTTTTGGTTGCCAACACGATACCATATTTAACTAATTATGAACACATTGTAGTTCACTTATCTGGATCTAATGAGTGGAAAGATGAATTAGATTCGATTCCAGTTATTAATTTAGACTATACCGGAAAAGCAAGCATATTCAAAACAGTTAAACGGCTGAAAAAAATAATTGAAGATCATAATATTGATTATGTACACGCGCACCTTTATTGGTCAACGATCATTGCAAGGCTTGCCACTCGAAAATCAAAGAAGGTAGAACGATTCTTTTTCAGCCTTCATACCATAATGAGTCTAGATTCCTTCAATCAAAGCAAAATTATGCTCTGGTTAGAAAAATTAACCTACAAGAAAAAACATTGTGTGATCGCCGTATCAGAAACTGTATTAAAGGATTATGACAAGGTTGTGGGATTAAAAGGACCTAATCATATACTTCATAATTTTGTGACCGATGCGTTTTTTGAGAAAGGGAAAAAACATGAGTATGTTCCTCCTAGTACTTCATCAACCATACGAATGGTTGCCGTTGGAAATATTAAACCCGTTAAAAATTATCAATATCTATTCGAGGCATTTCAATCTTTGAAATTTGAAGATTTTCAGCTCGATATTTATGGAAAAGGGAATGATCTTCAACATTGGAAGCAGAAAGTAAAAGACGCTAATTTAAATATTACTTTTAAAGGTTCCGCGACGAATTTGAATGAAATATTACCCAACTACCATCTTTACATTATTCCTTCTACTTACGAAGGATTTGGTATTGCTCCTTTAGAAGCTATGGCAGTCGGAATACCTGTATTGGTGTCAGATATCGATGTTTTCAAAGAAGTTACAAAGAACGTAGCTCTATTTTTCGATCCGCACAATCCATCATCATTATTGAAATTATTGGATAAAATTAAGGCTGGCCAAATTGATCTAGTCGAATTATCTAAAAACGGAAAAAAGCAAGCAAGTGAAATAAGCGCCAAAAATAATTATTTAACAAACCTTAATGCAATATATTTGTCCTAGATGTGTGGAATAGCTGGTTTTTATAGTCTAGATTCAAAATACGATGAGAACACTCTTCGTCAGATGACTGATCAAATTAGTCATCGAGGTCCTGATGCATCTGGTATTGTAGAAAAAAACAACGTTTACTTAGGGCATCGAAGACTAAGTATACTTGATACTTCGGATCATTCGAACCAACCTTTTTATTCGAGATGTGGTAATTTTATCATGATCTATAATGGGGAAGTTTATAATTTTCGTGAACTAAGATCAAAGTACAACATTGATACTCAGACTCATTCTGATACCGAGGTGATCATCGAGTTGTTTGCTCAAATTGGATCTGATATGGTTCAAGAATTAAACGGAATGTTTAGTCTGGCTATATTTGATATTCAGGGTAATCAACTTTTTCTATGTCGAGATCGAATAGGAATCAAGCCTCTATTTTACTTTCAGAGCGATTCATTATTTGCTTTTTCCTCTGAACTGAAATCCATATCAAAGATCCAAAATGGGAAACAGAACATCAATCATGACTCCATTTCCAACTTTCTTTGTTTAGGCTATGTTCCGGAACCAGACACCATCTTTTCAGATGTGTATAAGTTTCCATCCGGCCATTTTGGCTTCATTAATTTAAATGAAGGCATCGAACTTAAATTAACGGAGTATTGGAATCCGTCCAAACAAATTTCAAAGTCCGTACTTACAAACGAAGTACAAGCCAAAAGTGAACTAAAAAAATTACTTGAGTCTTCTATTTCCTATCGTATGATAAGCGATGTCCCATTAGGGACATTTTTAAGTGGAGGTACTGATTCAAGCACAGTCACCGCAATCTCACAACATCTTTCAGATCAACCGATAAAAACATTTTCAATTGGTTTTGATGAAAGTAAACACAACGAAGCGCATCATGCAAAAGACATTGCTAAATACTTAAAAACAGATCATCACGAACTTATTCTTTCAGAACAAGATGGTATTGAACAAGTAGAAAAGCTGTTGGATATCTATGATGAACCGTTTTCGGATAGTTCGGCTATTCCCACTCTTCTGGTTTCAGAAATGGCACGCAAACATGTAACTGTTGCGTTGTCAGGAGATGGTGGAGATGAATTATTCATGGGTTACGGAATGTATAACTGGGCTAATCGACTATCTAATCCTTTTATAAATACCTTTCGCAAACCCATCGCTTCCCTCCTTAAGCTTGGAAATAACCGATCTAAACGGGCAGCTCAAGTGTTCGATTTCAGTTCTAACGAGCGATTAAAAAGTCATATATTTTCACAAGAGCAATATCTTTTCGCTGAAAAAGAATTGAGTTCCCTACTTCGAAAAAAGGCCAAACTTACTTTTGATGAATCTTTGGGCTTATTGAACAGAGATTTATCAGCAGCGGAGGAGCAAGCTTTATTTGATTTGAAAAATTATCTCAAAGATGATTTACTTGTAAAAGTAGATAGAGCGTCTATGTTTCATTCCCTAGAAGTTAGAGTACCTTTATTAGATCATCGAATCATTGAATTCTCTCTCAATTTACATGAGGATTTAAAAATAAAAAATGGCTCTCAAAAACATCTATTGAAAGACGTAATGTACGATTACATCCCCAAAGAGTTAATGGAACGTCCAAAATGGGGTTTTTCCATACCATTGGGTTCATGGTTAAAACGAGATCTGAAGTTTTTGATTGATCAATATCTATCGCCTTCAGCCATCGAACAAACAGGAATATTCGACCCTACAGTTGTCCAACAAATTATTCACCATTTTTTCAATGGTAAAGATTATTATTATAATCGAATATGGCAGTTGATCATTTTACAAAAGTGGCTAATTAAAAACAGTTAATGAATCCCTCAAACCGTATACTTTTCATCTCCTACGACGGGATGACCGATCCTCTAGGGCAATCTCAAGTGATTCCCTATTTAGCAGGCTTGGTTGAAAAAGGGCATTCCATCACATTACTTAGTTGTGAAAAATCGGATAATTTTCACAAGCACGAACAAAAGATTCGAGGGATTTTGGAAAAAGCCAATATTCAATGGAATCCCGTTGCATACCGTAAAAGTCCTCCTGTAATTTCCACTTTGCTGGATGTTCGTACAATGACTAAAACTGCAAAGGCCCTCCATAAAAAAAAGCCATTTGATTTGATTCATTGTCGTAGTTATATCTCTGCACTTGTTGGGTTAAAAATGAAACGTCAGCTAGGAACGCGCTTTGTCTTTGACATGAGGGGATTTTGGGCTGATGAACGGGTAGATGGAAAATTATGGAACTTGAAAAATCCGATTTTCAATCAGGTATATAAATACTTCAAGAAAAAAGAAATTCAATTTTTATCTGAGGCAGACTACACCATAAGTCTCACCAAAAATGCAGCAGATGAAATTCATAGTTGGGAAAAAGTTGCAAACCAACCAATTCCAATTCAAGTTATTCCTTGTTGTGTAGATTTGAATCTTTTTGATCCAGATACAAAAAAGAAGGAGATCGATTCTTTCAAGGAAAAAATACAAATTCCGAAGGATACCTTTATTCTGAGCTATATTGGTTCCATTGGTACTTGGTATATGTTGGATGAAATGATGGATTTCTTTGTGGTTTTAAAAGAGGACAATTCAAACGCGCGTTTTCTCTTCGTAACTAAAGATAATCCAGACAGCATCGTCCAATGTGCAGTGAACAAAGGTCTTTCCAAAGATGATCTAATCATTACTTCTTCAGAAAGAGAAGACGTGCCTTCGTATATCATGTTATCTGACTTATCCATTTTCTTTATCAAACCCGTCTTTTCTAAAAAAGCATCTTCTCCGACCAAACAAGGAGAAATTATGGCAATGGATGTTCCTGTCATTTGCAATACAGGTGTAGGTGATACAAATTATGTCATTGAAAACTTTCATTCAGGAGTTTTGATTAGTGATTTTAATGCTGAATCCTATCGTAATGCACTTGTTCAGTATAAAACAGGAACATTTGAAAATCTAAGAAAAGGAGCTGAAGTATTCTTTTCCCTTGAAAACGGGCTAAACTCATACAATGAAGTTTATCAGAAAGTAATCAAAAAAGATCATCGCTAATACGCTCCAATTGGAATAAATAAGAAACTAAATTAAAGCGATCCATTTCAATCATTTGAAAAAAATACTATTCATAACGCCCTATCCGCATGACACTGCCCCTTCTCAACGTTTTCGTTTTGAGCAATACTTTGGTTTTTTAAAAGAAGCGGGATATGAATTCAAACAAGTTTCATTTTTAAACGAAAGCACATGGAACATCTTATATAAACCCGGACATCATATTCAAAAGATATTTGGGATCCTTTTGGGCTTTTTTAAGCGTAATTTCTTACTAATTCAATCATTGCAATACGACTTCATATTTATTCATCGTGAAGCCACTCCTATTGGCCCTCCAATACTTGAATCATTACTTGCCAATGTCCTTGGTAAAAAGATTATTTATGATTTTGACGATGCGATTTGGCTTCCTAACACTTCTGAAAACAATACAATTATAGCTGGAATTAAATGGCATCATAAAGTTTCATATATTTCATCATGGTCCTATAAAGTTAGCTGTGGAAATGCATTTTTAAGGGACTACGCCAAAAAAGCAGGTGGTAAGAATGTTCAAATAATTCCAACTACCATTGATATGGTAGGAATGCATAATCAAACGAAAGATTATACAAAAGAAAATAAGAAAGTGGTTTTTGGTTGGACAGGTACACATAGTACCATGCACTATTTAGACAAACTCGTGCCTGTTTTTCAAGAGTTGGAATCAAAGTACCCAAACCATTTTATACTTCGGATCATTTCTAATAAAGAACCACAATATGATCTAGCAAGTATGGATTATATTGCTTGGAATAAAAAGAGTGAAATTTTCGATTTATTATCTTTTGATCTTGGATTGATGCCTTTAGAAGATAATCTATGGGCAAAGGGAAAATGTGGGTTCAAAGCGCTTCAGTATATGTCACTTGGTATTCCCGCTGTTGTATCTCCCGTTGGAGTAAATACAACTATTGTACAGCATCAAGTTAATGGATTTGTTGCAGAGGAATTAAAGGATTGGTCAGAAGTGTTAGAGCAGGTTATCAATGGCAGTTTAAAGCTAGATCAATTAGGGAAAATCGCGCAGGATTCCATTCGAGCAAACTACTCCGTACAATCCCAAAAAGAAAACTTTCTTACATTGTTTTCTTAATTTCAGCTACTTCTCTCCTTCTTAAGATAACAACTTTACATTTGATAGACATATCCTTAATCTACGGGCTAGTTCCTTTTCTATGCTGAATTAATAATGGAAATCAGAAAGTAGGAACTGCATCATGTATATTCTTGAAGTTTAATCGAAACTGTAATTCATCCATCTTCAAACAAATTCTTATCTAAGAAAATCACCACAAAAAAAGAGCGTGTATTATTTAAAATACACGCTCCTTTTGAACTAAATAACGTTGATTTAGTATTCTATTATTTACTAAGCTATTGCCGCTTTTTTAGTATCCTTTTTAGGAGCTTCCGGCGTTGCTGGCTTTGATTTTTTCTTTCCACCTCTCATTGCTGTATCCAATACTACAGGAGTTGCAATAAAAATAGAAGAATACGTTCCAAATAATACACCAATAAGCAATGCAAAAGAGAATCCTTTCAATGCTTCTCCTCCAAATATTAGAAGTACTGCTACTACTAATAATGTGGTAAGTGATGTCATCAACGTTCTACTTAATGTAGAATTAATTGATTTGTTAAATGTATCAGCTGTATCCGCACTTGGCTTCTCTGTAAGGAATTCACGTACACGGTCAAATACAACCACCGTATCATTAATCGAATATCCTATAATGGTCAGTATCGCTGCTACGAAGATTTGATCAATCTCATAAGAAATCCCCATAAGACGAGTAATAGCAAACAAACTAATTACAATCAATACATCATGAACCAAAGCGATAATTGCTCCTAATCCAAACTGCCATTTTCTAAATCGTACAACGATGTACAAGAAGATCAATACAATTGCAATCAACATCGCTTGAATCGAAGTTTCCTTAATATCATCCGCTATTGTAGCTCCAACTTTGGACGAACTGACGATCTCAGGTTTCAATTCTTTGTATTTAGCTAAACCAGCCATTAAAGTTTCTTCTACTTTATCATCTGCTTCTTCGCCTTCTTCATCTACCAAATAACTTGTCGTAACCTTCAAACGATTTGATTGTCCGTATTGCTTCACTTCGATACTTGCATCTCCAAAAGCAGGAGTTATGTCCGTTTTAACCGTAGCTGCTTGTACTTCTTCTGTGAAGTTAACCACATAAGAACGACCACCTTTAAAGTCAACACCAAGGTTCAATCCTCCTTTTATAACGATCGCTACAATTCCCAATGTAATAATACTAAGAGAGAAAAGGTATGCCAATTTACGACGTCCAATAAAGTTGAAATTCACATTCGTAAACAATCCTTTCGAAATAAATGTATCAAACTTCAAGCTGTTTCCTTCATTCTTTCTACCCATCCAGTATATAATCAATCTACTTACAAATACTGCTGTAAAGAATGAACATCCAATACCAATCATAAGCGTAATCGCAAATCCTTTTACTGGACCTGATCCGAAGTATGCCAAAATAGCACCTGTTACAAACGTTGTAATGTTCGAATCCAGAATTGTTACCAATGCTTTCTTAAATCCATTATCAATTGCTTGCAATGGTAGTCTTCCTAATGCTAATTCCTCCTTGATCCGTTCAAAGATCAATACGTTTGCATCAATCGACATACCAATCGTAAGTACAATACCTGCAATACCTGGTAAGGTAAGTGCTGCTCCAAACTGAGCCAACAATCCAATAATAAAGAAAATGTTCACCAACAATGCTATGTTTGCTACTGCACCACCTTTATGGTAATAAAGCATCATAAAGATCAACACTAAACATAAACCTGCAATCATAGATCGTAGTCCACTACTTACTGCTTCTGCTCCAATTGATGGTCCAA
The DNA here is from genome assembly GCA_965277185.1 of Cytophagales bacterium. GTDB lineage: Bacteria > Bacteroidota > Bacteroidia > Cytophagales > JAHDFW01 > JAHDFW01. The sequence goes on from CBDICC010000028.1 coordinate 64,944, forward strand.
CGATTTCACTTTCTACAATCCGTAGTTTTGCAGGCATACTACCCGCTTTCAAGATATTTGATAAATCTTCCGCTTCTTGCTTAGAAAATGCTCCGGTAATTTCTGTTCTACCATTTGGAATTTCAACTCGAACCCAAGGTGCAGAATACACTTCATCATCCAAAACAATTGCAACAAAACGAGGATCATCCTTCGCACTTGATGCTAATTTTTTGGTTAAACGAGCCCAGTCACGAGAACCTGAAGGATTCATTGCCAATATGATTTTGAATCCACCATCCATTGGGTCCAATTGATAATTTGCTTCCGTTACAGCATCTCCACTTACAGGAGGCTTTCCGTTCAATCCTTTCTTAACAGCGTAAATACTGTATACTTTGTTTCCATCTACAATTACAAACTTCCCGCTTGCATCAGAAATAGCTTTGTAATCTGGTAAGAATCGAATGTTTTTAGGAATAAATTTATAAATGTCCTTGTTGTTCAACAATGCAAGTAATGATCGTTTATCCTTTTCCAACACGGTCAATTCCAATCGACCTGTGTTTTGATTTGGGCGCATGCTAAGCATATCAAACAAACTAGATCTATTAAAAGAAGAACTGTCTCCAGCTCCTGCTCCAGTAGTATCTGCAGTTGCTGTTCCATTCAATTGAGATTCTAAGCTACCTGAACCTGAATCTTGAACCGTAGAGTCGCCATCAATTGCAAGATCCTGATCATCTTCACCAGCTTCCATATCCGCATCTTCGTTGAATTCATCTGCATTAGCGGTGCTATCATCATCTGCCGCGCCCATTTGAGCATCGTCATCTGCTCCTCCTAATAAAGCACTTAAATCTTCTACAGGCTCATCTGCAGATGCCTCACCTTCCTCTTCTCCTAAATCTGGATTTAGCTTTTTCTGCGCTTGCTCAATCTTAAATAAATAATCGTTATAAGCCATCAAACCAACATAAGTCTCCCCTGGAGAATATGTTTCTAAAAATTCAAGCTTTGCTTGCTTTACGATTAACTTCTTTACTCTTCTTGGGTTGTCCGCACCTGGTAATTCAACTTGAATTCTGTTTGTACCTTGTAATTTTTGAAGGTTTGGCTGTGTTACACCAAATTTATCAATACGAGAACGAAGGATCGTATGTGATCGATCTACTGCACGATCAATTTCCAAATCAAGAATCTTTAAAATTTCATCATCGGTTGTATTTGTACCAATTCGATCTGCATTCTTAGAGTTTGCAAAGATGTAGTTTAACTGTCTCCCAGGCGTTACTTCCTGAAATGCGTTGTAAAAAAGTGTTGTAAACTTGTCTTGGCTATCTTTTGAAGCTTCTCTAGCTTTATCCAACATCTTGGCTAAATCTTCTTTATCCTTTTTAGATGTTTGTTTACCTGCCAAAGCTTCAATTATTCCCTCTGGAGTAACTTCCAAAACAATGTGCATTCCACCTTGAAGGTCAAGCCCTAGGCCAATC
>CBDICC010000029.1:0-87151 GCA_965277185.1 Cytophagales bacterium
TAAATCAATTTTAGTACCAGCAAATATTACGGCGATCAACATTTTTGGTGGTGTATTTTGCATAAAATTTTTGGAGCTGAGGTTGTATAATAAATTAGCCAGAAATATAATAATTGGAGGAGTTGCATTCAATATAATACAACTTCTAGTTTGTTTAATATTAAACCAATCAGGTATATTGACTCCATATAAATTTGTTTCTATTGGTGGGCTCATATTTGGAATAACATCAGTTTATGCTGGTTTTGCAGCTATAAAAGGAGGAAATAGAAATGCCAAGTATTATTTGATCGCTTGGGGGTTATTTCTTTTAAGTATAATAATTCTTGCTCTTAAAGTGTTAGGACTGATTCCTAGCAATGTTATCACGAATAACTTTTTCTGGGTAGCTGCCATTGCGGAAATACTTCTATTATCGTTGGCATTAGCAGCAAGATATAAACAATGGCAGCAAGCCAAACATGATGCCCAGAAAAAGCTTGAATTTCAACAATTGGATCTTGAAAGAATAGCTCAAGATAACCTCCAAAGAATTGAGTTTAAATCCGATTTAGTTCAAAACTTGAAGCAGATAATTAAATCAAAAGAAGTTACGAAATCGCTCCAAAGTTTAATTTTTGATTATAGTACGCAATTATCATCTGAGAAAAAACAAGATCACTTAAATAGTAAAATTGAAGAGGTAAATGCTCAGTTTAAGGAAAAATTAAAAGACAAATTTCCTAATCTGACCGCAGGTGAAATTGAAATTTGTGGATTCATATTAATGGAACTTTCAGACCACGAAATTGCAGTATATAGACAGAGCAATTCAGTAGCGATTAAGTCTTCCAGATACAGAATTCGAAAGAAAATGAAACTCGAAAAGGAGCAAAAAGTACTTGATTTGCTAAAATCATTATAAGATAAAAACTGCCCATTCACTTAATATAAGCCATTATCACCAATTGTCACCCCCAAAATTCAGAAGGTGACTATTCATGACGTTACATTTGAATACTGAATACTGAGTACCGAAGTTTTATTCCTTGGAAAAAACATTTTCTGATATAGCAAGGTGTTTTTGAAAACCGGTACTTAAAAAAGTAATAAAGAAGAAATGTCTGTCATGAAAAAAATAATTTTATCTCTAGCAATAACCTTGCTTTTAAGTGTTTTAAGTCTAAAAGCACAGAATGTAGGTATTAATGAGACAGGATCAACTCCTGATGCTACTGCCATTTTAGACATTAGCGCCACAGATAAAGGTGTCCTTATACCTCGAACTGATACAGCAACTGTGAATACTTCGGGGGTGTCGACGGGTTTACTTGTTTATCAAACTTCCGATAACACGTTTTACTATCATAACGGTACAAAGTGGATCCCATTCATAACCTCAGAAACATTGATCACCGAAAGCGATACACTTTCCTTAATTATGGATGAGGATAGAGATACATATGTACATGTAGAAGAAAGTTCGGATGAAGATATAATCCATTTTTACGTTGCTGGGACAGAATGTTTTAGAATGGATGATGGGCGGTTAGATGTTTTTAACACAGGGCAGTCGGTATTCATTGGGAAAGATGCAGGACTTAATGACGACTTAAGCACCAATCAAAATGTATTCATAGGGAATTCCACTGCAACAAATAATACCACAGGGAATAGAAACGTAGCTATCGGTTATCAAAGTTTTCAAAACAACACGACAGGTGGATTGAATGTCTCAGTTGGCTATCAAGCCTTAAGAAACGGCACCGCTAGTAATAATACAGCAATTGGAGCGTTTGCTTCTACTGAAACTACTTCTGGAATTCAAAACGCTAGTTTTGGTAGTTCAGCATTAAGATTCACAACTACCGGGAGTCAAAATTCTGCCTTCGGTCGGGCTGCACTGCGTTCTAATACTACAGGAACTACAAATGTTGCTATTGGCACCTCTGCAGGTTACAGCAGTGTAGGTTCTAGAAACTTATTTGTAGGTTTTGAAGCTGGATATAACAATGTCGGAAATGAGGGAGTTTATTTGGGATATCAAGCTGGACGCAACGAAACCACCAATGCTAAACTTTATATAGAAAATTCAGCTTCTTCAACACCACTAATATGGGGAGATTTCACAGCTGATTCTGTGAAAATATATGGAGTGTTGGGTATTCAAGATAATTATGTTTTCCCAACTTCAGATGGTACTGCTGGGCAAGTAATGACAACAGATGGAGATGGAAATTTGACTTGGAGTACTGATAGCACGGGTACTGACGATCAATTTGCAGATGTATTCCAATTGAGTGGAAACAGTTTAGAACTTTCTTTGGATGGGGATGGCATTGCAACTCAAACCATAGATTTATCTATTTATGAAAACGACACTTTACCATTAATAGCGGATGCAGATCGAGATACTTATGTGCATGTAGAAGAAAGTTCGGATGAAGATATCATTCGTTTTTATACAGGTAATTCGGCAAATTCTTCTACCGAATTTTTCAGAATGGATAGTGGTCGATTTGAAATTTTGAATACCGGTAATTCTGTTTTCATAGGAGAAGGTGCAGGAGCCAATGATGATTTTAGCTCGAATTTAAATACATTTTTAGGTTCATATGCCGGTAATGCAAATACAAGTGGGCAACAGAATTTAGCAGTTGGTCGCAATGCCCTTTTATCCAATCAAACAGCAGATTACAATGTCGCATTAGGTAATGATGCCTTAAGATCAAATAGCTCAGGGTCTACTAATACTAGTGTAGGTACATCTTCTTTGTACTCTACAACTACCGGATATGGTAATGTTGCTTTAGGATATGAAAGCGGATTTTCAGCAACAGGAAATGATAATGTCTTTTTGGGGAATCAGTCGGGGTATAACGAAACAGGAGATGATAAGTTATACATAGAAAATACCACCTCCTCTACACCGCTTATTTGGGGAGATTTTGTCAATGATTCTGTGAAAATATATGGAGTGTTAGGCATTAGTAATAATTATGTCTTTCCCACAGCCGATGGTGCTGCTGGACAAATAATGACAACGGATGGAGATGGAAATTTGACTTGGAGTACTGATAGTCCAGGTACTGACGATCAATTTGCAGATGTATTCCAATTGAGTGGAAACAGTTTAGAACTTTCTTTGGATGGGGATGGCATTGCAACTCAAACCATAGATTTATCTATTTATGAAAACGATACTTTACCATTAATAGCGGATGCAGATCGAGATACTTATGTGCATGTAGAAGAAAGTTCGGATGAAGATATCATTCGTTTTTATACAGGTAATTCGGCAAATTCTTCTACCGAATTTTTCAGAATGGATAGTGGCCGATTTGAAATTTTGAATACCGGTAATTCTGTTTTCATTGGAGAAGGTGCAGGAGCCAATGATGATTTTAGCTCGAATTTAAATACATTTTTAGGTTCATATGCCGGTAATGCAAATACAAGTGGGCAACAGAATGTAGCGGTAGGTCGCAATGCCCTTTTATCCAATCAAACAGCAAATTACAATGTAGCGTTAGGTAATAATGCCTTAAGATCAAATAGCACTGGGAACAATAATACCAGTGTGGGGATAGCTGCATTGTACACTACAACTTCCGGGTCTGGTAATGTTGCATTAGGATATTTAGCAGGTTACGATAATACCACTGGAAATAACGTAACAGCAATAGGAGAAAATGCGTTGAGCAATAACACTACTGGAAATTATAATACTGGTATTGGAGCTTATGCTTTAGGAAGTACTACCAATGGGTTCAGAAATACTTCCTTAGGTAGAGGTTCGATGTATTCTAATACTACTGGCGATAGAAACCTAGCTTTAGGATATGAAAGCGGATTTTCAGCAACAGGAAATGATAATGTCTTTTTGGGGAATCAGTCGGGGTATAACGAAACAGGAGATGATAAGTTATACATAGAAAATACCACCTCCTCTACACCGCTTATTTGGGGAGACTTTGCCAATGATTCTGTAAAAATTTATGGAGTACTAGGAGTACAAGATAGTTATGTATTTCCAACTGCCGATGGCACTTCAGGGCAAGTATTAACAACAGATGGATCTGGTAATGTGAGTTGGAGTGCTGCGGGAGGTACTTCCCTAGAAGATGCAGACTCTGATACTAAAATACAGGTAGAAGAGTCTGCCGATGAGGATATTATTCGCTTCGACTTGGCCGGTACAGAATATTTTGCAATGGAAAATGGAAGATTTGAGATCCTTAATAACGCGAATAATGTATTAATCGGAGAGGATGCTGGGGCATTGGTTGGTACAGGGGTGAACAATACCTATGTAGGAACAAGAGCCATGCTATTGAATGGTAATAATAGCTATAATGTAGCGCTAGGATGCCAGGCAGGTGAAATTGCAGCAGGAAGTTATAACACTATTTTAGGATATCAGTCTGGACAGAATAATCTCGGCTCAAACAATGTGTTATTAGGCTATCAATCGGGACAAAATTTATCTGGAAGTGATCAGCTTTTCATTGAAAATTCCAATTCAGATGCACCGCTTATTTGGGGTGATTTTGCGAATGATACGATTACAATAAACGGAAGCTTTGAGGTAGAAGGTACTATTTTAACAAAAGGAAATTGGATTTCTAATGATGGTGATAATGAAGGTCTTTTTATTGATGCTGCTGGTGAAGTTGGAATAGGGATCAATTCTCCTGCCCATGACCTTGATATTCAAACCGCTTCAGGAAATGCTACTATCGCATTACGACCTGTTGCAGGGTCGAATGCACGTTTGTTTTTCTATGATGATGATGCAAGTACTTCCATCTGGAATGTAGGTTCTAGCAGTGCTAGCAATAATTTTTCGTTCTACAATGGTACTAGTTCTGTGGTGCAATTCGAACAGGCAGCAGCATCAAACTCTATTTACGTGAATGCAACCGGTGTAGGTATTGGCACGAATGTACCCGGTTATATGCTTCAGGTAGGTGCCAGCGGTGACGGTACAGAAGCGCGAGCGAATGCGTGGAATACATTCTCAGATCGCCGATGGAAAACCAATTTTGAAGTAATACCTAATGCGCTAAGCAAATTAGATCAAATCAACGGATATTACTACAACTGGAAAAATAAGCCTGATACCAGCCTTCAAGTAGGAGTAATAGCACAGGAAATTGAAGCTACACTTCCTCAAATTGTCTCAACAGATGCTGATGGGTATAAGTCTGTAGACTATTCTAAACTTAGTGCCTTACTAATTCAGGCAGTAAAGGAGCAGCAGATTCTAATTTCTAATCAAGAAGCGCAAATAAAAAATTTAAAGTCGAAGGTTAAAAATAAAGATTTTGAAGTAGAGAATTTGAAAAAGGAAGTGGTTCGAAATGCCGCTCAAATTGAGCAAATACAACAGCTAATAGGCATGTTGGCTAATAAAGGAAATAATTAATTCTTAATAAAAAAATAATAATAATTATGAAAGGTAAAATATTTTTAATTGCAGCGCTTTGCGCATTGGGCGCATGTAAAGAGAAAGGCTGTACAGATGTAGCTGCAACAAACTACGTCGTGGATGCTAAAAAAGATGACGGAAGCTGTGAGTATGATAATACAACAGGAACAGGAACAACGGAAGACAACGATATGGCAATACTTATAGATAAATTCTATAATGATAACGCGATGACCATAAGTTACGACGATGATCACATCTATATTACCACGAATGATATTCCTGATCATAATAGTATGTATTTTGAAACTTCAAATGGTCAGTATGAAGATTATGATGAGCCAGATAATCCAGATTTTAAACACGTCAATAGTTTTATCGAAGAGCAAAATTATGTTTATACTATTCCTAGATTCCCAGTAGAAGAAACAGGAACCAAAGAATCAAGTGCTGCAACTCCGACTATAGGAATTGCTGTAAATGGAGTGATCTTTAACAGTGGTAATGCTGCGATTATTTCTGAGATAAATACATTTGATCAATATGAAGGTCATCCAGAACCATTTGGTTTTGCATATCACTATCACATAGAACCGACTTATATCGTAGAGACAAAAGGAGAAGGATCGTTTATGGGATTAATGCTAGATGGTTTCCCAATATATGGAATGATGGAAGAAGGGGCGGAATTAACCGCGGATGATTTAGATGATTATCACGGGCATTTTGGAACTACGGAAGAATTTCCAAATGGAATTTATCATTACCATTTTACGGATGAAGTTCCTTGGTTAACAAATGATGAATTTTACGGAGTTGTAGGTACGGTAACGAATTAAAGTAAAGTAAAATGGCTCCCGAATAATTAAGTAGGGAGCCCTTTTAAAGAATATGAAATATATAAACATACTTATACCAATACTTTTAATTAGTTGTTCGGTAATTGAGCCAGAAACAAAAAAGGATGAATCAACGTTAGATATTACTTACCTAAAGGTAGGTGAGCAGGTGATTAACGAAAATGATTCTGAATTAACAATAAAAAATGGTGTGATTTATTATCAAAACACATCTTACACAGGCTGGGTAAATCGATATTCTTTAGATTCTTTTTTAATATCTAAAACAGGTTATTATGATGGTCTAAAAGAAGATACTTTGTATAAGTATTATCCCTCGGGTAAAATCGCAGAAAAAAGACCTTATCATAAAGGTAAAAAACATGGATACCATCAAGGTTGGTTTGGAAATGGAGTATTAAGGTATAATTATTACTTTGTTAATGGACTAACAGAGGGGATACAAAAGCAATGGCATTCTTCTGGAAAACGTGCGACTACAAAAAATTATAAAGACGGTAAAATGTTTGGACTTCAACAAGGAAGGCTAAAAAATGGTAAAATTAGATTTAATTACTTTATAGCTGAGAATGGCAGGAAGTATGGCTTGATGGGGGTCAATAACTGTATAAGTGTTGAATTAGAACTAGATAACAACTCTAAAGATGAATAAAATCATAGTGATATCAATAATTTCCATGCTGGTTTCATGCAATTCAAAAGAAGCAAAATTACCATTCTACAACTCTGTAGATTACACACCAGAATTTATTAGTTCGGAAAGTGATGAGTATGATAATATTCATACCGTTGACGATTTTAGTTTTATAAATCAGCTAGGGGAGAAAGTGGATCAAAACACCATTGAGGATAAAATTTTGGTGACTAATTTCTTTTTTACCATTTGCCCAAGCATATGTCCTAAAATGACAAATAATTTGAATTTAGTCTATCAAGAATTTAAAGAAGATGAGGACATTGTTTTGATATCGCATACGGTGATGCCATGGGTTGATTCGGTTGCAAGGCTGAAACAATATGCGGAATTCAACGATATTAGCGCTCCGAAGTGGCATTTGGTTACAGGTAAAAAAGAAGAGTTGTATAGGATGGGTCGTGAGAACTATTTTGTAGACGATGAATATAATAAAAACCTTACAGCAGTAGATGAGTTTCTGCACACTGAAAATATTATTTTAGTTGATAAAAAAAGAAGAATAAGAGGAGTTTATAGAGGGACGTATAAAAATGACATTAAAAAGCTTATTGAAGATATAAACGTACTTAAATCTATTGATTAGTGTACAAAATTAAAGATTTCAGAAACGCTTTTAGAAGCGTTATCGACATGGGGTTTCTCTAACCCTTAGCTACTCTAAGTCTTCCTTTTTGAATCTACGAAGCTTTAGCGTAGTAGATAGGATGACTTAAGCCAAATAAATGAAAAGAAAAGGAGTGTCTCTGACACTGGAATCTGAATAAAATGTAATTCCAATTAGGCAAGTCATCATCCTTCCTAGAAGCTAGGCGTAGTTTGCAACTACGCATTTAGTATCTCTTGAATTTTCAATTCAAATTTGCTTTTCCTCAGAGTCACTCGCAGAGGACTCTGATTCCTTTAGCAAAGTCATAGATTTTTGGCGGTGTAGAATGACTTTCAATCAAATCGCTGTAATCTTAAAACGTACAGTCCATTCCCCGCTGGAGTTTTAACGGAGGAGGGTAGATCGTGAAACCATAAATGAATTGGAACTTCAAAACGAGGCTTTTTATTCACACTCTAAAAAAGATCTTAGATCAAGATTGGCAACAAATTCCAATTTGGCTTAAATAAAGGCGTTGATATTAACTATCCCAGTATGAAAACTCAGTAGCTTTTTCGAATATCAAACCTAGTCCTAGAGATATTAGTACGAGTTTTAAGTAAATTGAATTAATTATAAAAATGTATTAACTTTAGATTTAATTCATGATTTATGAAAAAGTTTAGTTACATAATCTTCGTTGCCATTGCAATTATATTAATAAATTCGACTTGTTCTTTTGCTCAAAAAGTAAATGGAAAGATACTTTTTGAAAGTGATTCAGTAGATGTAATGCTTAAAATTCCTTTCGGTTATGGTTTCTTCAATCGAAAAATATATCGGATGCAATTTAAAGTGAAATACATTGATCATAAAGGTGATAAAAAGGAACTAAACCCTGATCAAGCGAAAGAAATACGATTTAAATTATGGGGAGAATCAGTAAGATTAATTTCTAAAAAAGATAGGTTTGGTCTGAAACCGAAAAAAACCAAGAATGTTTTTATCAGAATTTTGGTGGATGACAAATTGAAATTATATCAGGTTCATCAACTTTTGCGGGATAATCTGATTGTTTCACCTTACTATCTTCAAAAAAATAACGATCGATCAACTTGTGCTGGTGTAACAGAATTTCACAGCTATATAAGCGCATATTTCGGGGATTGCCCAGAATTATCTGATAAAATTAAGGCCAAAGCGTATCGTTTAAGAGATATTTTCGAAATCGTTGAATTTTATAATATGAATTGCGCTACAGAATGAACAAGGAATAATGATGCTAGCTTATTTTACGGATTATGAAATATAAATAAATTTCTCCTCAGTTGTCTTAAGCCTTCCTTTTTGAATCTACGAAGCTTTAGGGTAGTAGATAGGATGACTTAAGCCAAATAAATGAAATGAAAAGAAGTGTCTCTGACACTGGAATCTGAATAAAATGTAATTCCAATTAGGCAAGTCATCATCCTTCCTAGAAGCTAGGCGTAGTTTGCAACTACGCATTTAGTATCTCTTGAATTTTCAATTCAAATTTGTTTATCCTCAAAGAAAGTCATCGAAAAAGATTCCGATCTTAAACAAAAAAAGCATCTAAATCTTCATTTAGATGCTTTCAAATGTATATTCACCTGCATAGGAATCTAAACTCACTAACAGTACTAAAGCGTGTTTTTAAGCAGTTAAAGATTTCAGCAAAGTATAAGGAATTTAAATTTACTTTTCGCTGAGCGTTTATTATTTATTCGATTTTCGGTAAATGATTTCCTTACGAGTACGATACTTAGGTGCATTATCTTCATATACCGTTAATTGGGTCCAATAACGAAGACTATCAAATATGTAACCATATTGAGGCGAGGTTACATCATTAAATTCTGCTGCATATCCCCATTTATCTTGGGAAATAATTGAATCATTTATGGCAAATTGATATTCTATGCTAGTTGAGTCATTAATGATGGAATCTTTAGTGTAATATTGGAATATATTCTGTCTATCAAAATGTTGTTCTTCATAAATGGAATCTTTTTCAAAAACATAAAGAATAGTTTGCTGTAATTTGCCTTTGGCGTTATAACTTTCCTGTTTTACTAAATGTCCTTTATTATCATAAAAATAGTAGAATTGAGAACTTAATTCTTGATTTGAATAGTGCACGTAAGATATGTTTTTACCCATGGTGTCGTACGTGTAGATATTTTTATGATTCCAAAAAAGTGGTTTCTCTATCATTTCCCCTGTGATGGAATCTAATTCAAACTTAGTTTTGAATTCTATAATTGAGTCGATTTTTGGATTTACAAGAATAGAAGGCTCTTGTGAAATATATTTATCATAAAATTCTTCTTTTTGCTTGGACTGCGTAATTAGTGAATCATTCGATTTTCTTCCGCAAGAATATACCAATGAAAGAATCGAAGTCATTATTAAACAATAACAAATGATGATCCTGAAGGAATGATTGTTTGTTACTTTTATAGACAAAATATGAAATTTATTTTCTATTGGGGGCAATAAAGGCTAGGAATGATACTCTTAATTTTCCTTGATTATAATATAAGCAACGCACCTAAATCCTAACCATATTTCTGGCTTTGAATAGGTTTGTTTCATATTATTGTTGATTTGACTAAAAGTCATGGTGTAATTGCCTCCCATTGATATCCCGTTTTTAACGGTCATTTCCGAGAGATTCCCTTTTGTGTCGTACAAATGAAATTGATTGTTTCTGAATCTACCAGTTGGACAAATAGTGTCATTATTATTACTTAAAAATTCATCAAAACGATTATTATTTTTAATGGTATTAGTTATGAATGAATAATTTCCAGTAGCCCAATAATTATTATTGTTTTTGAATACGCTATCCGCTTCTGTGGAATAAAGTTCGAAAACTTCTATTTTGGGTAAAGAGAATTTAAAGTAGCCATTTCTAATTTCTTTTTCAAACTGGCCTCTCCAATCACAATAAGCTAAAGCTTGATCAAACGAAATATTTGAAATAGGTAAAGACATTAGTTTGAAAATGGATGATTTTAATTTATTGTTTTTCGATAAATACTTGTTGGGAATAGGGAGTTTTTTAGAAAATCTCCAATCCTTAATTAATTCGAATTTTTCGTCTTTCATAGCTTGAAATAAGATTTCATAGAGTTTATTGTCCTCTTCAAATTCGGGGAGATAATTGAGACTTGGAGATGGAGTTTTTATGCTTTTGGAATAATAAAAGAATTCCAAATATTCGGAAACCATTATTTCCGTATCGTCAACATATAAATACAATCGATAGCTACCGCTATCAATGTTTGCAACTGATCGATACTTTTTATCCACTACTGGCACGTCTTTATACATTTTCATTTCGTCTAGAGGAATAATTTTAGAGCTGACGAAGGTCATTCCCCATGGAAACTTTTGTTTATTAACGGGTATTTGTGCAAAAGTATTTAAAACGAAAATTAATGGTACGATGAGAGCCGAAACTCTAATCGTATTTTTAGTGATAAGCATATTGAATTAAGGGCGAACTCACCAAATATAAAGAAAATTTTCCTTTTCCTCAGAGTCACTCGCAGAGGACTCTGATTCCTTTAGCAAAGTCATATATTTTTGGAGGTGTAGAATGAGTTTCAATCAAATCGGCGAACTTTTGGAACACTTCTTAAATTCATAGGGAAAAGGGGGAGTGAAAAAACAAAGATTGCGTGTAATCTTAAAACGTACAGTCCAAGTCCATTCGCTTTGCCTAATGTCTTTTAATTCGGTTTTCTTCTTATCTCTCCTCAGTTGTCTTAAGCCTTCCTTTTTGAATCTACGAAGCTTTAGGGTAGTAGATAGGAGGACTTAGGACAAATAAATGAAATGAAAAGGAGTGTCTCTGACACTGGAATCTGAATAAAATGTAATTCCAATTAGGCAAGTCATCATCCTTCCTAGAAGCTAGGCGTAGTTTGCAACTACGCATTTAGTATCTCTTGAATTTTCAATTCAAATTTGTTTATCCTCAAAGAAAGTCATCGAAAAAGATTCCGATCTTAAACAAAAAAAGCATCTAAATCTTCATTTAGATTCTTTTAGAGCTTTTCAGCATAGGAGGAGTCCCTTAATTCGAACTTTTTTAATGAAGATTTGAATGCAATTATAACTTCAAATATTATACTCTAACCGTATTAAATTCACTCATACAAACGACTGAAAATGTAGATGAAAAGCACTCAAAACACTGCTTTCATTCACAGCATAGGCATTTTAATGTTCTTTATTCTTTTTTATTGGGGCTAAAGGTATTAGCTTTATTGGGATGTTAGCAAACATTGAACTATGATAAATGGAAGAATAAAAAGTCAAGAAGAATTTCAAGATTGGCTAGAAAAAATGGATACAGCACTTCGTGAGTTTAAAGCTAAGCTCCCTTCAGAAGTAGCAGATAAATTGGACTTCTCCAAAGAATCTCTTCAAGTATTGGAAGACTGGCTGCTTGAATCATATGAAACTGTACTCGAACTAAAAGCAGATGATAATTATGTAATAATTGACGGAGCAAGAAGATATATTGGGGAAGTTATTAAGCCGTTAACCAATTCTCATTGGTATTTAACTCTAGATGATACAGATATAACCCACGAACAGGTAGTTCTAAGAAAAAGTGTTAACGAATTGTCCCACACAACTCCTTTCCGTATGGTAACCGCTACGGTTAAGCTTAGACAAGGTGATTATCTAATGGAGATAGCGAATAGGGTGGGAAATTATCATGGTAAAAATCTAAAATAAATTTCTCTTATGTCTTACGTACCATACCATCATTTAGCGTTTTTTTCTTTTGAAGAGGTTAGCTTTGATGGGCTAAAATCTGTTTTAACTCAGAAGTTTGAAATAATCTAAAAACGATTTGCTAACAAAACCTAAATCGCATTAAAACGTGATTTAGCCAGAACCTTGTGTATCATTTAGACAAAAAAATAATCACTTATTATGAAAAGAACATCACTCCTTTTTTTTACTACCTTATTAATGATTGGCCTTCTAGCATGTAACACGGAAAAGAAATCCAATGTTGAAACTCAATCTCTTGATTCCCCAAGTAAAATAAACTCTAAAAATATGAGGAGTTATATTTCACTTTTTGAAATTCCAGCATTGGACATTTCACGAGCAATTAATTTTTATCAAGCAATTTTGGACATTAACATTGAGAAAATGGAAATACCTGGTATGGAAATGGGCATATTCCCATACGAAGAACAAATGGTTACGGGAGTGATTATGAAAGGCAAAGGCTACAACCCCACTTCTGATGGAATAACCATATATCTTAACGGAGGTGATAATCTTCAAATCATTCTTGATAAGGTAGAAAAAAGTGGAGGAAAGATCCTTATGCCGAAAACAGCGCATGCAGACGGAAATGGATTTTTCGCATTGTTTTTAGACTCTGAAGGAAATAAACTTGGATTAAATTCCCCAAACTAAAGATAGGAATACGAACACGCAACACTATATATGAAATTATAGTGGATTCAGTAGATCATCTCAGGTTTGTGGTTCCTTACAATCCCGCCAAATCTGAGATTTGGCTTTGTGGAGACTTAAAAGAGCAACGCTTTTAAGTCAACTACAATTCATATATTTAACGTTGTAGCAATAATTTAAATAATCCATGAAAGAAGAACCAAGACTTTCAAGATTAACTGCCATAATTACTCAGTTACAATCCAAAAGATTGGTTACGGCTACTTACCTTGCTGAAAAACACGATGTTAGCGTAAGAACAATTTATCGAGATATTCGTGCACTCGAGAAATCAGGAATCCCCATAATAACAGAAGAAGGCAAAGGCTATTCTATAATGGAGGGTTACCATCTTCCCCCAGTTCTATTTACAGAAGATGAAGCAAATGCTTTAATTACTGTTGAGCAGCTGGTGACAAAAAATAAAGATCAATCATTAAGCGAAAATGTCTCTAGCGCAATAGAAAAAATAAGATCTATCTTAAGGTACTCTCAAAAGGGAAATGCAGATTTACTAACCGACAGAGTATATTTTGGAGGTAATCACAATGAGAAAAAAACGAGCAACAATCTCATGCAGATTCAATCAGCAATTATACACTTCCAGGTCATAAAGATTGACTACTATTCTTCAAAAGAACAACAAACTACTAGAAGTATTGAGCCTTTTGCTATCTACAGTATCAATGGAAATTTTCTTCTCATTGCCTTTTGCCGACTGAGGAATGATTTTAGAAATTTTAGAATTGATTCCATCAAAACACTTGTTTCACAAAATGAGACGTTCACAAGACATAATATGACTATGCAAAAATATTTTGAAGATTATATCCAAAATAAATGACACCCCTGACACAAGGCTGTCACAAGCTTCATTTACTTTTGAACTGTAAACTAATTAAAACAAATAAAAATGGAAATTTTCAACATCGTAGTATTGACATTATCAGGTCTCATGTTAACTTTTGCAGGTTCAATGAGATTCTTAAAGCCCATTGGTTCTTATTGCCTAAAGTCCTATGCAGACAATCCTGAATTAAAAATAGAAGGAAAATCGAGTATGTTTAGCGAGATGAGAGGTGCAGGTTTGAATACCGTATTTGCTGGCATCACAATTTTATTAGGAACATTACTTCCTCAAATACAGTTTACATCTTTTCTAGTAGCTAGCATTTTTTATGGAAGCTATGCTATTGGTAGATTAGTGAGTTTAGGGGTAGATGGAAAGCCTAATCAACAAACATCTCAGGGTATGATTTTCGAAATTATTTTCGGAGGTTTGAATGTATTTTGTTTAGTCAAAATCCTACTTTAAGAAATCTGATTAGAAAATAACAAGTGTTTCTTGTCAAAAAAAGAAATGCCAATGGCTAACAAATAATGCTATTGAGGTTATTTGGAGGATGAAGTTACCTGCCCTGACCGCAAAATCTCCGATTTTACTTGCTTGAACAAAAGATAGCAACCAAAATCGGAGATTTTGCTATGTAGCCAACTTGAACGTATATTGTAATCAAAAAAGGGGCACAATTTTTAGCCGGAACGTTAGCTACAATTACATACAGAATTCTTTTATTCAAAAAATAATAATATTAATTGCTTAGTATGCACATTTTTCGCCACAAATTAAAAAATGAATTCATGTTCCAAATAATCGTAGATGATTTTTTACGAGAACATTGATTTACTTTTACGTAGCTACGTTTGATATTCGGGACGTTGTGCGTTATCTGAAAAACTGAACTTTCCTGAAACAAATATGAATAAAGAGAATTGCAAATGTCATAATCCAACTATTTCGTACTCGGATTATACCCAAGATTTCATTGGAACGGATGAAACTAATGGAAGATTTGGAGAAGTTACAATTGAAAAATGTAACTATTGTAATTCTTTATGGCTGAAATACTTTGTCGAATATGAATCATTCTCTCAATCTGGCAGATGGCATAGAGGATTGATTACTGAACAGGATGTAAAGAATATCACGCCTGAAAATAGTATTGATTATCTCCAATCTATCGAATGGCACATTTATGGTGGAAGTTATTTTAACACCACTGGAAAAATAGGACGTGGGAATATTATAGTGGATTTATAAAAACGAACGCACAACAAATGCTATGAATTCCTTCTCCTCAGAGTCACTCGCAGAGGACTCTGATGTTGAAAAAGGAACCTTAGGACAAATAAATGAAATGAAAAGAAGTGTCTCTGACACGGGAATCTGAATAAAATGCATGTCCAATTAGGCAAGTCATCATCCTTCCTAAAAGCTAGGCGTAGTTTGCAACTACGCATTTAGTATCTCTTGAATTTTCAATTCAAATTTGTTTATCCTCAAAGAAAGTCATCGAAAAAGATTCCGATCTTAAACAAAAAAAGCATCTAAACGTTAGTTTAGATGCTTTTAGAGCCTTTCAGCAGAGAAGGAGGGAGAATGTTGGTTTTCTATTCTATTTGTAAATCAGTGTGTTATGATCTTGTTTAAGGGAGAGTTGAAACAGCATTGAAACATAATGTTGTTTAAAAATAAATTATTGATTTTCTAAATATTGTTCGTCCTTCAAGTCTTTTTCTCCACAATCACATTTTACTGATTGCGTTGAACTATTATAGGTCACATATTGACGACACCCATTACAGTGAAAAATATTCTCGAACTCCATCCAAAATGTGAAAACACGATTTATTTCATCACTCGTTAATTCTCCATCTTTATAATGCATGCAGAAATTTCTAAAGAATGTGTCAAAATCTTGTAACTTTTTATAGGCTATATGGACGTTTGATAGTTTCTTTTTAACGCGACTTTGGAAAGGTGTATATAATTCTGCAAGGGTATATTCATGAGATAGTTTGAATGAGATTGGTGTTTGTAAATTGTGATTAAGTATTTGTAGAATTTCTTCCAAGTAACGACCTAATTTTTGACCGGCAGAGGTAGCGTGATCTTGGTCTAGATCATCTTGGATTTGTTCAAAAGTATTGCGGCCAAACTCAACTCTGGGACCTATTTCAAAATCCCAACCAACAAATCGTAGTCTATTCCAGTTAGAATTCGTTCTTATTAGTCGGTCGTACCATATAGTGTCATGGGTTAAGACTAGTAATTGATAATCATTGAAGTGTTGATTAATTAAATCAATTACCCTCGGTCTTTTAAAAGCATCAAAGCTATTAATTACATCATCAAGTATGATGAACTTGATTTCTGTATTAAATTGCTTTATTGCTGATAGAAAGATAGCCAAACCGAAACTATTGATTTGAGATTCGCTTAGAACTTTGTAAACGGGTGTTAACGTTTCGCCAGCAAATTCAATTTCCAATTCAATAGCTTTATTCCTATCCTCTACTAACTTGATCTTTGGATTTCTTATGTACTCGTGATTGTCTTCTAATATATTAAAGTAACTAACTAAATCATCGGACAGCAAGTTAAATGCAGCTTCGATTTCCCCTTTAACCCAAGTAGCATATAAGTCGACAGTTGAAGTATATATTTCAAGTTTGTTTTTTAAGTGGGCCACATATAGTCCATGTAAATGATATCGATAATATGATACTGATATTTGGTTCGTACTAGAAAAATCATCGACCATTATTTTCATGGATTCATCAAGTTCCAAGTTTTCAATTTGTTCATCTAAGGATGCTATTAAGTCTTTTTCCAAGTCTTTTATGGTAACCAACTGTTCCAGAAATGAAGATTGTGAATAATTTAATTGCTCAATGTTTTTAAAAGGATTATCTAATTCATTGAGAGTAACTTCAATTTCTAATATAAGGGTGTCTGCTTTGGTTTTAAATTCTTGCAAATGTTCAGTTATTATTTCTGACTCAAATCTTTGAATGGAATCCAGTTTTATTTTTAAATCTCGAAGGGATAGAATCAACTTTTGTTTGCCTAATTCAAATTTATGCAACAATGATTTTATTGTGCTAAGGGATTCATGCTTAACAGTAATATGTTCTACTAAATTACCTTCGAAATACTGGTCACAAAGTGGGCAATTATTTTTATCCGGTAAAGAATTAAGAGCTTCAATTCCTTGATCGTAAATGTCAATGCGGATTATGTTGGTTAAGTTTTCCTCATTGATTTTTAACTCAGCAAATGCTTCTTCCAAATTGTTTATATCACCAGTTAAATCTTCAATTGGATACAATCGGCTAATAGATTGCTTGTATTTTTTCCATTCAGCCAGTTCTTTAGATTTTGGATCTTCTTTTACCAAAACGTTCAATGCTTCTTTAATTGTAGCAACTTCTTGAAAACGTGATATTTCCTGAATGTTATGTCTTCGAGCAATGTTATTGAGGTAATTGACAACTTCATTTTCTGATATAGTTGTTTCTATTGACCCCATCGTTTCGGCAATGACTATGCGATGTTCTTCTAGGATATTTTGATAATTTGTGATCTTATTCTCAATGGTAGAAGAAAATGAATTTAGGTTGTTTTGAATAATTGTGGAAAGCTCGAATCCCAAGTATTTGGCTAAATACTCATATTTATCAGCTTTGGTATCATAAACAAACTTCTGAAGCTCTTTATATCGCAAGTGGCAGGGATGAGGTATACTATTGCGAAGCAAGTCAATATCACCGGTAACATTGGGTTGTGTAATTCTATTTGCGTTGAATTGTAGTTTAATTGTTGATTGATCGTCAAATGCTACCTCTATGTAGGAGTTATTTCCATCACTGTTTTTATGTGGATATGCGTTTTCTCGTGCCCCTTCTCGTGCTAAATGAGTAATCTTGTTTTCATAAAGCCACTCCCAAGCATCACAAATAGAACTTTTACCTGTTCCATTTTTTCCATATATGGCTAATGAAGTGTATCTAGTTCCTTTTTTAAACGGGAAAACCAATGGATGCCTAATTCCTCTTAGGTCTTCAATTTTAATTGACTCAATTTTCATTTTCCTCGATCTTGGTAAATCCACGTTTGTACTCTTCTTCTAATTGAGTTATTTCACTTTCCAGAGAATTATTCAAATGTATCGTGTTTAATCCTTGAACAGATATACCTTCTAAAATGTAATCGATGGTTTCTTGCTTATCAGGATTGTTTTCACTAAGCATTGTAAACCAATTTATGATTTCTTCCATTGTCTTTCTTTATTACGGAGAATGAAGAAACAAAAAAAAACAAAACAAACCACTATTAAGTAGTTATAATTTGAATGAATTTACATTTACTTACGTGTTTTCCCGTGGAGAAAGAGTCAATATTATAAAATTAGACTATTAGACTAGGGTCTGCGGATCACATTCCAACGCATCTACAATCTGAACAAAAGTCAAAATCGTAAAATTCGACCCTAAAAGCTAGGCGTAGTTTGCAACGACGCATTTAGTATCTCTTGAATTTTCAATTCAAATTTGCTTTTCCTCAAAGAAAGTCATCGAAAAAGATTCCGATCTTAAACAAAAAAAGCATCTAAACGTTAGTTTAGATGCTTTTAGAGCCTTTCAGCAGAGAAGGAGGGATTCGAACCCCCGGTACCTTGCGGTACGCTGGTTTTCAAGACCAGTGCATTCGACCACTCTGCCACTTCTCTGTGTGCTAGAAACAGGATTCACAATCGTTTTTGTGCTGCCAGTTTCTTTGGGTCTTCTCATCCGCTATTCGCGTGATGGGAGTGCAAAAGTAATAAAAATTATTTTTATGAAATCTTACTTTTTAACTTTTTTTCTTGGATCGTTTCTTCCAACGCTCCGTAAATGCTCGCATTGATTTGAAAACCAAGGAGTATGATGTATGCCATCGCATAAAATAAAACCATTAATCCGACCAGTCCACCGATCGTTCCGTACAATTTATTATAATTCCCAAAATTGTTCACATAATACGAAAATGCTTGAGAAACAGAGATTATAAGCACTGTAGCAATAAAAGATCCAATCGAAAAGAAACTAAACCGTTTTTTAATCGCTGGAGCAAAAAAGTAAATACAAGATATAATTAAGTAAAACATCAAGCCTATCACTAGATAACGAAAGAGCTCTACCAATTGAACTACGTAATTCTCAATGAATTTAAAATTCTCTAAACTCTCTAGAATAGTATGACCAAAAATAAACACAATTACAGACAACAACATCGCCAAAGCAAACATCAACATCAGTCCAAGGGCTACCGCACGCTTTTGAAACCAATTTCTACTCTCTCTTGTCTGATAATAATGATTAAACGAATCCATAATCGCAATCATCGCATTGGTGGATAAATAAAAAGCAAAGAAGAATCCTACAGACATTAATCCTCCACGTTTGTTCCCAGCAACATCTTCTATAATTGGAAACGTAAAGTCATATAAACTGGTAGGCAATACCTCTTTCATCATATCACTTAATTGATCAATCAGCGAGATTTGCTGCAAGTCAGGTTCAATTGCGTCCAATGGATGTTCGAAATAAGGAAGTAAAAAAGGAATTAAAGTAAACAGAAAAATAATTCCGGGAAACAACGACATCAAGAAGTTGTAAGCAATCCCGCTAGCCATAATATTCAGATTTGGATCGAATATATGCTTGAGAAACGTTTTGATCACCAAGTATACCGACGCACCACTTTTCAGCTTAATCCCTTGAAGCCTATTTCGGCTTTGGATCCAGATGGGTTGTCTTCTTATGTAGGATTTAATATCCAAATTGAATGAATCTTAGGTAAAACGTAATAGTAATAATATTTATAATAATAAAAGCTGTTTTCGTCAATCGAACATATTTACTGCTAGGACACCTAAATCTAAAAGTATGAATCGAGAGCCTCGCGAAGCAAGTTAGGCATTTTACATAGTTTATTAGAATCTTTATCTACAAAAACCAATGTAACCGCTCCTCGATTCAGTAATTCATCATCACGATAAATTTTATGTTCAAAGCATATGCGCATCGCCTTTAGCTCTGTGATAGTTGTTTCAATGGTGATCTCATCATCATACAAAGCAGGTTTTAAATATTTGCACTGCATTTCATATACCGGCATCATAATTCCTTGCTCTTCCAATGATCGATAGCTAGAACCCAATTTACGCATGGTTTCTACCCGTCCAATTTCATAAAAAGAAGCATAGTTTCCATAATATACATATCCCATTTGATCAGTTTCAGAATAACGAACACGGGTTTTAATTTGATTAGTATACATGAATTGAATTGGTCTGAACTGTTATGAATTGAAAAGGGTAGAAGTTAAGTTAAGTTAAGTTAAGCTTACATTATACTAAATGGGATAATTATTCAATGTTTGCCGCATTCAACAACTTTTGATAGTTCCGAGCATTAATTAAATGCTGTTCAAAGGAGTTGGCAAAATTGTGTAAACCATCTTTTCCACTCGCGCAGAAATAATAATAATTGTGTTCCTCATAATTCAATACCGCTTCAATTGAATTAATCGAAGGCGTATTAATAGGTCCAGGAGGTAAGCCAGGGTACATATACGTGTTGTAAGGAGATACGATATCTTTATGGCCTTTTCGAACCCGTTTGATCGTATAATCATTATGTGCATAAATGAGGGTAGGGTCCGCTTGCAGTGCAATGCCTTTTTTCAGCCGATTCATGTAAACACCTGCAATTCGTGGACGTTCATCCTTGCGTTTTTTCTGCTCCGCTTCTACAATCGAAGCCAACGTAGAAACTTCATTTGGAGTGAGACCGATGTCTTTTGCTTTAGCTAATCGTTCCTCTGTCCAAAAACGCTTATATTCCTTATGCATTTTTTCGAAAAGGGTCAAAGATGTCGTATTCCAATACAATTCATAAGTATTAGGAATGAACATCCCACTAATCGAAAAAGTATCGAATCCATATTTGGCAACAACCTCAGGATCTTTCATTAGTTGTAAGAATTCCGAAGAAGAGGCCTCTAAATCTCTACAAAGACGATTTGAAACATCTTTTTTTCTTCGAAGATTATTGAACGTAAGCCGAACAGGCTCTTGTGATCCATTGCGGAGCATGCGAATCAAATCCGGGTTCGTCATTTCTTTTTTAACCCTAAATTTTCCAGCTTTCACCTTTTTATCATAATCCATGATTTTGGCTAGGAAGCCAAAAGAAACCAAATCTTCTACAAGCTTATCTCTTTTCATTAGATCCAATACATCCTTGTATGTAGCTCCTGTTGGAACATAGAAATATTGATATTCCCTGTCATCAAAATGTACATTAGGTGTAAAGATAATTTGGTAAGGGTAGTAGCTTAAAAGTACAAATGCAAAGATAAATAGCACTAATACTTTTCTGAAAGGGGATATTCTTCGTTTTTCACTCATGATTAATAATACAAAATTAGTAAAAGGTATGCATTCAGATAATTCTAATTGTAGAAAAAAGCCTTAAATTGCATAGAATTTGAATTCGCGATAAAGAACGTAAATAATTAACTTATGAAAAAAATAATTTTACCTATTGTTGCTCTTTTGACATGGATGGGGGTAAATGCCCAAAATGACTTAATGATCACAGGCGTATACGATGGCCCATTAACAGGAGGTATTCCTAAAGGGATAGAGTTGTATGTTATTAATCCCATAGCAGATTTAAGTGACTATGGTATTGGTTCAGCAACCAATGGTCCAACGGACGGAGAAGAATTTACTTTTCCAGCAGTATCTGCAACAGCAGGTCAATTTATTTATGTTTCTTCGGAAACAACAGGTTTCAATACCTTTTTTGGTTTTATGCCGGATTACACCGACGCATCGATGGGAATTAATGGAGATGATCCAGTAGAATTATTCTTTATGGGAGCAGTTTCAGATGTATATGGAGCAGTTGGAACAGATGGAACGGGAGAGCCTTGGGAATATGTCGATAGTTGGTCATATAGAAACGATTGTCAAAGCCCTTCAGCAACGTTTAATATCGCGAATTGGACGGTACAAGGTCCTGGAGGACTTACTGGAGCTGCATCAAATGGTTCAGCAACCAATCCGATTCCTGCAGGAACGTATAACTGTGGTGGACCGGTAATAAATAAAGTTACTTTTCAAGCGGGAGTAGTAAACTTCGATGAAACTGCCGGATCAAATATGATTGTGGTAAATATGTCTGAAGTTGCTGTAGCTGGAGATTCAGTTGTGATTGGAATTATGAACGGAACTGGAACAGTTTACGGTTCAGATTATACCACAACACCAAATGGATCTACAAGTGAATTCACTATTGGATTTGCAGCTGATTCAACTTGGTCAAGCTTTGACCTATCTATTATAGATGATTCAGATTGGGAACAAGATGAAGAGATTAAATTCTACTTTAAATCTTTTATCGGATCGGTTGATACAAGCGGAACAGTAGATACCTTAGTAGCTACGATCGATGTGAATGATATTCCATTAGGAGCAGGTGATCCAGTTTTTATCAATGAAATTCATTATGACAACGATAATGGTACTACTGGTGATACATTAGAAGGATTTGAAATAGCTGGACCAGCAGGAACGGATATAGGAACATTTAGAATTATATTATATAACGGTTCAGGTGGAGCTGCCTATGATGAAATTCCTTTGTCGGGAATTATTCCTGATTTGGAGTGCGGTTTTGGAACAATTAATTTTGACTTACCGAACAACGGAATGCAGAATGGTCCTGATGGAATTGTACTGTATGACACCGTAAATGCAACCGTAGTTCAATTTTTAAGTTATGAAAGTGTAATCACAGCAACGGACGGAGTTGCAAGTGGAATGTCATCTGAAGATATTGGAGTAGAAGAAGCATTTAATAGTTTAGTGTTTCATTCATTACAATTAGGAGGTACAGGTTATACGTACACTGATTTTGCTTGGCAAGGAAGTTCTGCAGAAACACGTGACTTGGTTAATAACAACCAATCATTTTGTGTAACTCCAGCTGGACCAGAAATTAGTTTTGACTATGATTCTTCCAGTGCGGTAGAAGGTTCTCCTCTTCCAATAGATATTAGTATTGTAAACAAAGGAGCAACATTAGATACATTTTGGGTTGTTTTTGATCGACCAATCAACGTAGATGCTACGGATGCAGGGTTACCTGGAAGTGATACGGTTATGTTCGCAGCCGGATTAACCGATAGCGTATGGAGTGTTCCTATGTCTACTTTTACAGATGGAATAGTGGAAGGAGATGAATTTTTCACACTTCGTATTTTCGCAACCTCTGCAAACCTTGGTATTGGATTTCAAGATGTTTTGAATTTAAAAATCATTGATGCAGATTACTACAATGAGGCAAACTTCGATGTGAATTCAGTAGATGTTGCAGAAAATGTAGGAACATATACGGTTACAATGAGTGTAGTTGATTCAGCGCTTCTTGGAGATTCAATAATCATTGATATTATAGAAGGAGCAGGAATCGTACATGGAGCAGGAAATGACTATACACTTGCGAATGGAGATTCAGTAACAACTACGATCGTAGTGCCGATTGATTCAATGTGGACATCTTTTGATGTAGTGATCAATGATGATGTAATCATGGAAGGAAACGAAACCATTACATTCGTGATTTCTGGATGGACAGGTACCTTGGATACTGTTGCTTTAGATACATTTAAATTGACAATCTTAGATGACGATGTACCTCCAGCGATTCAAGTAAACAGTGGAAGTACTACCCTTACAATCAATGAAACAGACGGAACAGCAACCATTGACTTTGATATCTTCCCAGCACCAGCTGCGGCAGGAACAATGCAATTATTAGTTACAAACGGATCAGGAGCAACATATGGATCAGATTATACAACTACTCCAGCAGTGGCTACGAATATGATCACTGTAACCGTTCCTATGAACGCAACTTCGTTTTCATTCGATTTTGATATTATTAACGATGTTGATGTAGAAGCAAATGAAACAGTGACATTTACGGTAGTAGGATTTTCAGCAGGATTGGATACAGTTACAGGAAGTTTAACCTCAACCGTTACAATGGTAAGTGAAGATGTACCAGTAGCATCTGGAACAAAAATTTACGATATCCAATTTTCAACTGCAGGTGGAACGTTTGATTCACCATTGGTAGGAGATACGGTAACAACTTATGGTGTTGTAACAGCAATTAAAACAGGAGCAAATGCTGGATACTGGATTCAAGACAGTGCAGCGGTTTGGAATGGAATTTTTGTATTAGATGGAACAAACACACCAAGCAGAGGTGATAGTATTGAAATCAGAGGATTGGTAGATGAGTACTTCGGTTTAACAGAAGTGAAAAACGTAGTTAACTATACTGTGTTAAAAACGGGAGCTACGCTACCTACACCGGTTGTAGTTACAACATCTAATATCCAAACAGCAGAAGCAAATGAAGGAGTTTTAATTATGGCTTCTATGGCAAACTGTGATGATGACAACGTAGGATTTGGACAATGGACGATCAACAATGGTGGACCAACAGATTCAGCTTTGGTAGATGATGAATTATTTTCATTCACACCAGTAGTAAACAATGATTACGATGTAACAGGGATTGGCCAATATTCATTCAGTGAGTATAAAATCCTTCCAAGAGACGTGAATGACATTGTTGGACCTGGAATATTCCCAACCGTTAAGAAGATTTATGATATTCAATTTTCTACTGCAAGTGATTTCGCTTCACCAGAAGATGGTAATCAGGTGATCACAGTAGGAGTAGTAACAGGTATAATCCAGTTTGGAGCAGATTCAGGAAGATTCTTTATTCAAGATAGTGCAGCAGCATGGAATGGAATTTATGTTTACGAAAATGGATATGTAGTAAATGTTGGAGACAGTGTAGAAGTACACGGTACAGTAGATGAATTCTTCGGATTAACTGAAATTGTAAGTGTAACGGATGTAACCATCCTTAGTTCTTCAAATGCATTGCCAACTGCGGTGGATGTAACGACTGCAGAAGCATCTACAAAAGCGTTTGAAGGTGTAAGATCAAGAGCGGTAGGAGCGAACTGTTCAGCGGAAATGGATCAGTTTGTAAACTGGGAAGTTACAAGAAGCAATGTAGCTCTAGAAGTATCTTCTGTGATTTGGGAATACATTGCTCCAGTATTGGGGAATCAGTACAATGTAACTGGAATCATGCACTTTGGATTTGGAGAGTTTAGATTGCTTTCAACAGATGTAGCAGATACGATGGGAGTTGGAATTGCAGATGCAATTGCAGCGAACTCAATTCAGTTGTATCCAAACCCAGCTAAGAACATGATAAACGTAGCGTTTACTTCTAACGGAGCAAACCCAGTAACGTTGATCGTAAAAGACGTATTGGGAAGAACATTATATACTGAAAACGTAACAGCGTTCGGTAATGTGAATCGTTCTATTGATTTGAGTAGATTTGAAAATGGAATGTACACAGTACAATTTGTAGCAAATGGAAATCAAATTTCTCGTAAGTTTACGGTAGTACATTAATTGAAAAGAGGAGTTTATTTACATAATAAACTCATTGAAAAATAGAGGGAGGAATCCTTAATAGTAGAAAAGAGTCGGGTAACCGACTCTTTTTTTTATATTTGCCGCTGTATTGAAATTCAATTTTTGCGGAAGTAACGACCATGTATCTTGAAATAAATAGCGATAATCCACACAATAGAACCATCAAACAGGCGGTGGAGATCTTGCGTAAAGGCGGAGTTATTATCTATCCAACGGATACGGTATATGGAATGGGCTGTGATATTCACAATCACAAGGCAGTTGAAAAGTTATGTAGAATTAAAGGAGTGAAAGCCGAGAAAACTACATTCTCTTTTATCTTCCATGACATGAAACATATCGCAGAGTATTCAATTGTTTATACCAATATCTATAAAATGCTTAAGCGAGCATTACCAGGTCCTTATACGTTTATTCTAAAGGCATCAAGTCTGGTTCCAAAAATATTAAAAGCTAAAAAGAAAACGATCGGAATTCGAATTCCAGATAATAATATTGTTCGTGAATTAGTTCGGGAATTGGGTAATCCAATAATTACAACGTCTATTCCAATGAAGGATGATATGGTCGAATATGCGACTGATCCTGACATGATCTATGAAGAGTTTGGGAAAAGTGTTGATTTAGTGATTGACGGTGGAATCGGAGGTATTCAAGAATCAACCGTAGTAAATTGTACCGAAGAACCTTTCGAAATCATCAGAGAAGGCGCAGGAGATGTAGATTTGCTTTAGCAAAGAAACATTACCCTCCTTGTTCTTTAGACCTATTCTATTCTATTCTAACCTATCTTGATGCACTCTTGTCGGTGTTATCCCTAACAATCTAGTTTAACACTTCTATTACCGTAATAACAGAACATTAGATTCAATTTCTATATCAAATCAAATCAAATCAAGTCAAGTCAAATCAAATTAGATCGACCAACTTTCTATCTCCTTCAATAAACAAAGTATGCATTCCCAGTTGCTCGCCAAAAGCAATGTCAGACAATGAATCTCCAATCAATAAGGATTGGTTGAAATCAATCTCTGGAAATTCTTTTTTAGCTTGATAGCCCATGCCTGGTTCGGGTTTACGACAGTCACACTTTAGACTGGCAAGATGAGGACAATAATAGATGGCATCAATCACAATATTTCTTGGCTCAAATAATGAAAGCATATGCTCATGCACGACCAATAGATCTTTGGAATGCATTAGTTCTTTGCCAATTCCCTGTTGATTTGTTACAATTACAATTCTTCCAAACATGGAAGTGAAAATTGCCAACGCGTCTAAAACACCATCGATTAATTCAAATTCTCCAATGTGTTTTACGTAATCCGCATCCAATTTACGATTGATCACACCATCTCGATCTAGAAAAAGCGTCCAGCTTTTATCAATATTTTTAGGCAATTCGAACATTTAATCAAAGATAAGTGTTAATTTTTCCGGTATGGGGAAAACACTCTTTTTTGTTTGTGCATTGCTGTCTGTTGCAGCTTATTTACTCCTGGGATATTGGATCCCAAGAACGGAGTTCTATTTAGTTTTGACAGCGGTGATATTTCCATTTGTGTCTTATCTGTTTTTGGTGAAACGGGCTTCAGAGAAACAATTATATTGGCTTTCAATTGGCTTTAGAGCTATTTTCCTCCTTTCAATACCGGTGCTGTCAGACGATTATTTTCGATTTATTTGGGATGGAAGACTCATAGGATTGGAGCAAAACCCATTCCTACATTTACCATCCTTTTATGAGCAATTGTCCCTTTATCTAGCAGAACTAACGCCAGAATTGTATGACGGGATGAATTCTCCCAACTACTTTACAATCTATCCTCCACTTTGTCAGGCAATCTTTTACCTATCGACCTTGTTTTCAAGTCATATATTAAGTTCGGTAGTCGTAATTCGATTATGTATTATAGCAGCAGATTTGGGAATTATCTATTTTGGGAGAAAGCTCTTGCAACATTTTAAATTGAATCCAAAGAACATCTTTCTTTATGCATTGAATCCCCTAATTATCATTGAATTAACTGGGAACCTTCATTTTGAGGCAATAATGCTCTTTTTTATGTTAGGATCAATTTATTTATTGATTCAAAATAAATGGCTTCCCGCCGCGTTGTTTTTTGCGTTCTCAGTTTGTACAAAATTACTTCCGCTAATGATTCTGCCACTGCTTATTCCGCAAATTGGTTTTTGGAAATCGGTGCGTTTTGGAGCGGTCAGTGCGGTGTTTATAGTCCTGTTTTTTATGCCTTTCTTAAACATGGAACTCGTTCATAACTTTATGTCAAGTGTAGATTTGTATTTTCAGAAATTTGAATTCAATGCAAGTTTGTACTACTTGATACGATGGGTAGGATACCAAACATATGGCTACAATATTATTCAAGTAGCAGGAAAAGTGTTACCTGTAATCGTCTTAATCTCGATTTTATTAATTTCTTGGTTTAACAAAACAATGGATTGGAGTAGAATATTTACAAATATTTTGTTTGCCTTTTTAGTCTACTTGATTTGTGCTTCAATCGTGCATCCATGGTATGTATCCACATTAGTTTTAATGAGTTGTTTTTCTCGTTATCGATTTGCGATTGTATGGTCATTGGTCGCGTATTTCAGTTATTGGGCGTATACAAACGAAGCCTATCAGGAAAATTTCTTGCTAATTTTCATTGAATATGCCCTAGTGGCCATCTTTTTGTTCTGGGAGCTTTGGGATAAGGAACTTCGAATTATTGAATTGCCACCTATATTCAATTTAAACAAAGAAAGTTCAGAAGGAATTGAATAGCCTTAGTTCAGGCTTCTTTATTCGTATAATGTTACGTACCTTTGCGCTCTAATATTTAAAACTTAGTTTAATTCATTGATTATGAGTCAGGTTATGACAGACAAATACGGAATTCAAGACGCATTAAAGGCGCTTGGATTAAGCGAAATCAACCACGGAACCTCTACAGGTTCGAATCATTTTGGAGGAGGAGAATTGATTGATTCTTATTCCCCTGTTGATGGTTCGTTGATCGGAAAAGTATCTACTACTACGAGAGAAGATTACGATAAAGTAATGGACGCTGCTACAGAAGCATTTAAGTCTTTTAGAAAAGTTCCCGCTCCAATTCGTGGAGAAATGGTTCGTCAATTTGGAAACAAATTAAGAGAATTGAAAGAGCCATTAGGTAAATTGGTTTCTTTTGAAATGGGTAAATCCTTGCAAGAGGGATACGGAGAGGTACAAGAAATGATCGATATCTGTGATTTCGCAGTAGGATTATCTCGTCAGTTGCATGGTCTTACGATTCCTTCGGAACGAGCAGGTCACGTAATGCGTGAACAATACCATTCTTTAGGAGTAGTAGGAATTATTTCTGCGTTTAATTTTCCAGTAGCGGTTTGGGCTTGGAATACAGCATTAGCTTGGGTAGCAGGTGACGTTTGTGTTTGGAAAGGATCAGAAAAAGCACCATTGTGTTCTGTAGCTTGTCAAAATATTATTGCGGCAGTGTTAAAAGAAAACAATTATGGAGAAGGAATTTCTGCCATCATCAACGGTGACTACAAAGTAGGAGAGTTCATGACAACTGATTCAAGAATTCCATTGGTATCTGCTACAGGTTCCACTAGAATGGGAAGAATTGTTGGTAAAACAGTTGCAGAACGATTTGGTAAGTGCTTATTAGAGTTAGGAGGAAACAATGCAATTATTATTACTCCAACAGCTGATTTAAAAGTGGTTGTTCCAGGAGCTGTATTTGGTGCAGTAGGAACTTGTGGACAAAGATGTACTTCAACAAGAAGATTATTAATCCACGATTCAGTTTATGATAAAGTACGTGATGCAATTGTAGGAGCATACGGACAAATTGTAATAGGAAATCCGTTAGATGAAAACAATCACGTTGGACCATTAATCGATAAAGATGCAGTTGCAGCGTATGAAAATGCGATTGTACAAGCGAAAGCAGAAGGAGGTAAGGTATTAGTTGAAGGTGGAGTATTAGAAGGAGAAGGATACGAAAGTGGATGCTACGTTAAACCTGCTATTGTGGAAGTAGAGAATCACTATAAAATAGTTCAGCATGAAACATTTGCGCCAGTATTGTATTTAATTAAATACTCCGGAGATGTAGAAGATGCGATTGATTTACAAAATGGAGTAGCACAAGGGTTGTCTTCTGCGATCATGACAAATGATATGAAAGAAGCGGAGAAGTTCTTGTCTTACGCTGGTTCTGATTGTGGAATTGCCAATGTAAACATTGGAACTTCAGGAGCGGAGATTGGAGGAGCATTTGGAGGTGAGAAAGAAACAGGAGGTGGACGAGAGTCTGGTTCTGATGCTTGGAAAGTATATATGCGACGACAAACAAATACAATCAACTATTCTGATGAATTGCCATTAGCGCAAGGAATCAAATTTGATTTGTAGTAAATAAGTAAAATCACATAGCTTAATAATGAGGCATTACCTAACTTTCAATAGGTCTTAATCATTATTGAATGAGTAGAAAGAAAGATTGTCTTGGGTTTATACGCTCGAGACAATCTTTTTTCTTTTATATCCAGAAGAATAAGGTTGGATTTGCTTCCGTTAAAATCCAGAATTTTAATTGGTAAAAAGAAGCAAAAAAAAAGGGGAGCAATTGCCCCCCTCTGTTTTGTTTATTCAAGCTCCAAACTAATAAACATGTAATTTCTTAAATCTTGTATTGGTATTATTTATATAAATAAATTCAAGTTCCTTTTTAGAAAGTTCTTAAACCATATGAAAAATCGGAGATACAGAAATGCGTAACTACTGCATCATCCGATTTTCAAAGGTAACTATACTAAAAAATATACTTAAAACAATGCCATTTACCTAACCACAAAGTTGCGCATCAACTTGCTTTCATTTTCAATCGTTAACGTGTAAAATCCTGGATCTAAATCATCCACTTTGATGGCGATATTATTGTAAAACGGATTCCGAACCCCTTTTACAAAATTTCCATTCCCATCAAAAATATGCACGTCAAACGTATTCTTAAATTCCTGATCATTTACATCAATATGTAAAATTGATGTTGCTGGATTAGGAAAAAATACAAATCCCTCTGTTCTCATAGCCCTCTTCATTCTTATGTACTTTTATTATAACTCTAAATTACTCCTACACCTAAGACCTAATTAAGTTACCCTAACGGGGTCTTTGGTACTATGACGTTCGAAGTTTATAAAAGGTTGGAATGATATTAACTTTTTTTTTGGCTTGAATTTTGAGATATGCAATAACATGGGCTAAACTTTCAATTTGGCCACAAAAACAGTAAGTTTGTCCTGGTATTATAGTTGATTAAATCGTATCACATTTCAATTCGTTTTGTATGTTTAAAAGAGTCAGAGTTCTTGTATTGTTGATTGTTGCCTTGTGTTCTCTCGGAACATTATCTGCACAAAGTCAAATTAATTTAGGATTTCAGGCCGATGCAGGATGGCTTCAATCCAATACCTTTGATAATAATATTCTGAGTGGGAAAGGACTTTCTTCGCATCGCGGAGTAGGTGTGTCCGTATTTTATCGCTGGAAAGACGTTGTAGCAATTGAAGGAGGTGTAGGACAGCAGTATAGCCGATTGAAATTGCGTGATAAAGGTTTTGAAAGCACTTATGATCGATTCGAGGTCGTTTTTACCAATAAAAATTACAGCTATAATTATTATACGGCTCTACGTTTAATGGCACCTTTAGGGGGAGGAACCTTCCTTTATGGACAATTTACGTATTCTACAAATATAATAGGGGCACAATCCATAGCAAAAAGTACGGATTTCATTGTTTCATCAGATAATGTAAACACAACGATTAATGCAAATGTAAACTATCAAAAAAGTAACACGTCTTATACTCCTGAAGTAGGTATTCAGCAGAAAGATGATAATGGAAACATCCTTAGTTTTGGGGTGAAAATGAATTTGGGGCAAAGTGATGTGTTAAACGGAAATTACACCATTTATGATAATAATTCGAATCAGCAAATAAGTAATGAAACCTTTCGTTCGGTTGGAAACTTTTTTGCTTTTAATGTAAAGTATAGCATTAGACTAAAGGATTTCCCAAAGAAAACAAAAAAGATTACCGTTTGTCATAAAGGATCAGACATGAAAATTGATCCGGCCCACTTACAAATGCACCTAGATCATGGTGATAAAGAGGGGAGTTGTGGAGGAACCATAACGGTTTGTCATCAAGGAAAACCATTGAAGATTAAAGAATCTTCTTGGGCAGCACATCAAGCACATGGTGATACCAAAGGAGATTGTCCAAAGGAAAAGAAGGAAAAAGAACCTAAGCCTAAAAAAGAACCTAAACCAAAAAAGGAGCCTAAACCGAAGAAGGTGAAAGAACCAAAAACAAAAAAGGAGCCTAAGCCTAAAAAGGAAAAGAAAGAAAAAGAAACAACGGATAAAACAATCAGCGTTTGTCATCAAGGCAAACCACTTAAGATTAAGGAATCAACTTGGGAATCTCATAAAGCACATGGAGATACCAAAGGGAATTGTCCGAAGGTTAAGGAAGAGAAAAAAGAGGAACTTAAGGTGGATAAGGATGGAATTCCCAAAACATTGAAAGATCGAAAAGTAGAGAAAGAGAAAACGGTATACGTAGCAAGTACAAATTTGGTATTCAAAGTGTGGGACAGTGGAAAAGAAGTAGATGGAGATTCAATTTCATTGAACTTGAATGGAAGTTGGGTCGCAGAGGATATTGGATTAACAAGGGATCCACAGGAAATGCGAGCAACCATATCTAAAAGTGGTAAAAACTTCTTGATGATGTATGCCTTGAATCTTGGGAAATACCCACCAAATACGGCAGCGGTATCTGTTTGGGATGGTGTAAGAGAGCAAAAATTGGAGTTGAAATCCGATTTAGAAACTTGTGGGGCATTAAACATTGTTTATAGACCTTGACAGTAGATCGGGGAAACGGTGTGGATTAGAAATTGTATTGAAACGAATTGATTGAATAGGTAAGTTAAAATTTGATATAAAATGGAAACAAATTTATTGAACGAAATAAAAAATAGAAGTGGGAGACTTCTAGTCACGACATTAGGGATTTTCTTTTTTGTGGCCTTAACTGGATGTTTGAAAAAGGATACAGAGTTGAAAGCCGCCCAAATAGGTTGTGAAAAACTCAAAATTCAGACACCAACCTATAATTTGTTGGCGGATCCCTGCGATGGTGGATTGAATCTAACCTTAGATATTAAAGTGTCCTTAAGTGGATCAGCGGAATGTGTGCATAAGGTGAAAAACTTCCCTACGTTTTATAACGATGAAGGGGTAGAATTAACATCAACACCAGGTTATCCGGCAGAACTTATTGCGCCTGATTTTGTGGTGGACGGAAACAGTTTAAGTTTTACATTTGACGTTACTTTTAATAATGCGCAAGAAGCTTCTGACTTCAATTACCTAGTGTTGAAATTTCACACAGAGGATGAAGCAGGTGCACCAAGCGATACAATGAACTTACGGATTAATACAAAATGTACAATTGTGAACCCCGATTCGTACAATTTAAGTAATCAAGAGGTTGTGATATCTAGTTTTGACAGTCAATTTGAAGTAATACTGTGGGATGATGCTGCGGAGGATGGAGACATTGTTTCACTTTATATAAATGAAGAATGGCTGATAGATAATCACAGTTTAGTAAATGACTCAACCTTCTTTTATTTTAGTACAGATAAATTAAACTCAGGAAACAATCACGTAGTCTTATTTGCGGTAAATGAGGGGAGTGTAGGGCCTAATACTGTAAGTATGTCTATTAACGGTACAGAGGTTGATATCCCGTCGTTTCAATCGGGATTGCTAACAGGAGAAGCGGTAAACATTAAATTTCAGTAGGAGAGTTTAAAAATTGAATACCTAATACCTTCTAAAAACATATTGTCTATAAACCAGAAAAGCCCTCCTAAGAGGGCTTTTCTGGTTAACTAAACACAGGAAAATTATAATCAAAAAGGATTATAACATCTTTATTATACGGTAACTTGACTGTTACTGTTACATGAACTTTCATTTCTTTAAAAATGGTCCACTAATTTCATTTTACATTTTTAACAGTTTGAATTGTCATCCTGAATAATATACTACACTAATAGTAATCCTTTTATTCAAGTCCATACAAAATGTGATCCATTTATATGTTTAACATTCATTGATATTAAAACGAAGCGTTAATGCTTTTGTTGTTCTAATTAGAAACTCATCCACATCCTGAAGGAGTTGTCTTTCTTATTTTAAACTTCAAATAAAGTGAAGCTTATAGTTTGTTAGCTAGTGGCAAAAAATAGAAATACTACTGAGAGTATAAAAAGTCCAACTGCCAATATGAAATTATATTTTTTCATTCCCCAACGCACTGTTACATTCCTATTAAGAATGTCTTCCTAATCTATTGACGTACAGAAGTTATGAATGGTTGGAATTAGTATCAGAAATTTTTATTATTTTTTCTATTTCAGTAAGTATCTAATTGAAATAGTCCCGTCAACACTTAAATTTCGCGTATTATCGAAGGAAGAAGGAATATCGCTAGTTCCGGCAAAAATATTACTTAGACCATAGGTAAAGGTAATTCCAGAAGCAATATTTAACTGATCATTGATTGGTAAAATATATTCTTTACCTGCTACTAGACCATAATCAATTTTTCGATAAGTATTGTTCAATTCTATTTTACCATCTCCCACTTGTAACGTAGATTTAGTCAATATACCAGAATATAAACCAACCATTACATTGCTGTTTTTCGAATCAAATCGAAATGGTTTAATAAGGAAATTAGCATTTACATAATTTAACTTAATCGCACGATCAACTAATTTACCTTTGATATAATCTTGATAAGCACCTCCTCGTTGAGAAATGCCGTTTAATTGGAACAAAAAGTCTGTTTTCTTAAGCGAAAATCCAATTTCAGCTCCGGCAGATGTCCCAAGTGTAAGTTTGGTAGTTCCTATTTCACTACTCTTAAAACCATTGTATGTGTCATGATTAAGCAACCAATGATTTCGCACAGAAGCGGACAATCCTACGGATTTAATTAAGAAAGCCGTTGGCTTATTGGGTTCTTTATTTGAATCCTCATCATTATGCTCTTCATCATGACTGTTTTCATCTCCTCCTTCAGGGACTATTTTAGCGGGGCTAAGATTGAAAAATAATTGACGTGCATTTATATAGTCTATTTTCTTACCGTTAAAATTAAGTTTTGATTGGAATGAATTAAGGCCAGAGGCAACACCATTGATCAAAATTGGTTTTCCTTGGGCGATCACAGGAATAAGTAATCCTTTGTTCTTTTCATCCTTAGTATTTTCCGTTTCTAAAACTTCGGAATCATTTAATTTTATACCAGAATCTGAAATTGTGCGATTAAGCGCTAGTGAAGTAGGTGAAGCAGACGAAGAAGAAAATTCATCTGCTCTTATAATTACATCGTCCTGGCTATTGCCCTGCGAAGAAGCTTGATCTCTAATGTCAGAAGAGATGTTCTTCTTTGAACCATTTGTATTGGCACTTGGATTGCTAGTTTCCGTAATGTTAGGAGTTTGGACACTTTGATTAGAATTCAAATTTGATTCTTTTTCTGATAAAGGAATCGAATTCGTCGATGGCGTCACGGCGTCAGAAAGCCCTTGGGTTTGATCTGAATTTAGTTTTCCAAATAGCCCAATTCCACCAAATATTGCAAGGAAAAGGGCTGCAACACCAATAACCACTTTACCAATAAATCGAATTCGATCTCTTCGGTCCAGGTCACTACGAACGTTATCCCATACCTCGTCCACATCCAGTTGTTCTGAAATATTACCCCAAATGTCATCAGGTACATCAGTACCTTGATTTATTGAATTTCTATATTTGTCTTCAAAGTTGCTCAAAACGGATATTATAGCTCGTAATAGTTAGGGATTCGTTCTTGTAATAATTTGCGGGCTCTAGAAAACTGAGACTTAGAAGTCCCCTCTGATATATTTAATTTTAATGCTATTTCTTTATGAGAATAACCTTCTACCACATAAAGATTGAAAACGATACGTGCTTTTTCAGGCAACGACCGTACAATTTGAACAAGATCTGCAAGATTTAGCTTCTCAGCTACATTGTTGGCAGAAAAAGAAGATTCAGAAACTTGATCAAGTGCAACGCTTCGTTCACGTTCCACTTTTCGACAATAGTCAAGGGCGGTATTCACAATGATTCTTCGAATCCAAGCCCCAATATCTCCGTCCTTTTGATATTGATGAATATTTTTGAATACTTTAATAAATCCTTTTTGCAAGATATCCTTAGCCGCATCATTATCTTTTGCATACGATTTGCAAACCGCAAACATTTTTGAAGCATGCGTTTTGTAAAGCAATTCCTGGGCGGCACGATCTCCGTCCAAGCATCCGGCTAATATGTCTTCAGAACTTTTCAAGTATTAATATTGGGCTTATCCGTTGTTGATTCAAATCAATTCAATAACGTAATTCACTCCAAATTGTTTTCACATTGATATCATCTTGTTAAACAACTACAAAAACCACATCACATATAGTGTAGTTATGCTATTCAAACATCATTTCATCACCAATTCCAATTCGATTAGCAATTAATGCATAGATCGCTTCGTTTTCAGTTTTTGATATAATAAGAACACTTTTGTTTGCATCTGCTACCGCTTCCTTTATCAATTCCTCAGGTACCACAGCAAACCATTCTTCCATATCTAAATTGATTTTAGCGCCCGTTACGTTTTCGGCAATAATCACAATCTCATTTCCTCCCTCACTATTTTGCGCGGTAATGGTTGATTCAAAATCATCATTTAGTAATACGGTAAAAGATTGAGAAAGACCTGACTCATTATCATGATAGATCCCATCCACCTGCATTGTAGAGTTAGCATCTTTCGGGCCAAACTCAAATTTTGATTTAATCTCTGTGTAGGTACCTTGAGGAATGTCATAGTTTAAAACAGGTACCATTGTCCCTAATGCAATATTAATGGCGCCACCTTCTCCCTCAAAATCATCTTCAAAAACTACGTCATCACCTTGCTTTCTAGTACCTTCAAACATAAACTTTTTTACAAGTAATGTTCCCCCCGTGATTTCAATAAATGCTTCATCTTGTGTTGGTTTATTCAACTGCACATCAAAAAACGCCTCCGACGTTTTTTTCCATTTCTTACCACAACCAGACATAAAAGGAATGGTTGCAGCTATTAGTATTATAATTATTCTTTGTTTCATTTCAGAGGTATAACGTCTACGGGACGCAAAAGGTTGGAACGAGATTTATTTTATTTTAACAAATATAATACTAATTTTAAGGGTTGAGGAGGAGAAATGGTCAAAATTGGTTATTTAATGATGTTTGTGGTACTGCTTTTTTCTTGTAAAAAAAGAGAGTTGCAAGGGAAACATAATGATTTTGCGATTGAAAAACGAACTCCTCAGCACCTTGATGAAGTAAAAGTGAAAAAAGAAGTCACGGAAACTTCAATAGCAACAACAAAGAATCAAAATGGCCTTCATGAGCCAAAGGGGGATGTGAATTCGTCTCCAGACACACTCACTGTCCATCAAAAAGATGGAACGATTTTGGATGTTATAGGGAAAGGAAACAGAACTGTTTCATATGCTGAAACGGTGGATGGTTATACTGTTTTGCGAAATAAAGAGAAAATTTATGAATACGCGATTATGGCGGATCAAGGAAACTTGATTGTTTCAGGTACGAAAGCTCGTAACCCTGGACATCGAAGTAAATATGAAAAAAAGTTTTTGGAAGGGCATAAAACACATCTTAGATACACAGGTGTGACCTTGCAAAAATTGATTGATAAGAAAAAATAGCCTTAGAAGGTATAATATATGTTACAAATCAAAATTTCACGTCAATTGGCAAAAGTACTTCTTTGTACGTTTGTGCTGACAGCAGTTCAATTTCAATTAGTATATGCCCAATCTAAATGCATTACTTCCCCTGAACCTATTGAGCTTAAACAGCCAGATGGATCTACATTAAAAGTGTATGGCAAAGGAAATAGAGAATTGTCATATACACGGACATCAGATGGCTATACGTTACTTTCCTCTTCGAAGGGGCAATACGAATATGCTCAGCGCAATGAAGAAGGAGAATTGGAATTATCCGGAGTCATAGCACATGATAAGTTAAACAGATCCAGCAAGGAATTGAAGTTTTTAACTTCCATTGTGCCGAATCTAACTTATGGTATGGCACAGACGGCTCAGTTAAAAGCTAAGTTTGAAGAAAAAGAACCGGCAGCGGTTCTTGCAGCGAATTCCCATGCGTTTCCTACTAGTGGTGTACGGAAAGTACTGATGTTGATGATTCAATATCCTGATTTGACCCAAACACATTCGGTTGGGGAGTTTGATAATTTCATGAATCAAGTAGGTTATACAGGATCGGGAAGTGGAACAGGAAGTTTTAAAGATTATTTTGAAGAAGTTTCTTTTGGTCAACTTACTTTAAACACGGATGTGTTTGGGTGGTATACCGCAGCCAACCCGTTTACATATTATGCAGATAGTTCATCCAATCCTGATGCTCAACGAGAATTGGTAGCTGAAGCTATAGATGCTGCAGAAGCGGCTGGAGTAGATTTTGCGCAATATGATAACGATGGAGATGGAAGTGTGGATGGAATTATCATCGTGCACGCGGGTCCAGGAGCAGAAATAGGTTCACAAACGCAATATATATGGTCGCATCGCTCATCTATTTATGGGGCAACAGCACGTACATATGATGGGGTTGATATCCGAGACTATATGATCAATCCAGAGCGACGTGAACCGAACATGGCAAAAATAGGTGTGTTCTGTCACGAATTCGGACATGGATTGGGTTTACCTGATTTATACGATACAGATGATATGGTTACAGGCGATTCAGAAGGAATTGGTAATTGGGGAGCAATGGGAAGTTGTATATACCTGAATTCTGAAAACACCCCATGTCATCTTGGTGCATGGTCAAAACAAAAATTGGGATGGCAGACACCATCTGTAATTAGTGCGGCGAATACGTATTCGTTGAACCCTGCAGCAACTAATAATTTTAGTTATAA
The DNA here is from genome assembly GCA_965277185.1 of Cytophagales bacterium. Classification (GTDB taxonomy): domain Bacteria; phylum Bacteroidota; class Bacteroidia; order Cytophagales; family JAHDFW01; genus JAHDFW01. Next base: position 38,651 of record CBDICC010000029.1, read on the forward strand.
AGTTTTGACTCCAGATTTGAGCGAGTACTTTCTTCTGGAGAATAGACAAAAAGTAGGATTTGATGCGTATTTGCCCGGTGAAGGTCTAGCCATTTGGCATATTGATACAGACAAAGCGGATTTATATCCAGGTAATAATAGTGTAAATGCGGATGAAACCAATAAAGGAATTGATTTGGAGGAAGCCGATGGAAATGATGATTTGGACAATGAGAACAACCGAGGAGATGCAGGAGATTTGTTTCCCGGCTCGTCGAATATTACTTCCTTTGGAAATGCAACAGGACCTGGTTCTCAAACATATGCTGGAGGAAATTCGGGAATCGAAGTTACTGCAATTTCGGAAAACACAAACATAGTACAGTTTAATTTAAACTGTGTTGATCCACCGCTTCCTGTAGATATCGTAGGATCCAATTCAGCCATTTTGAGTTCTTTTGGAAATCCATATTCTGTAGGGGCTATTGGAGGAGTCACTAGTTATACATGGACGGTTCCAGCAGGAGCAACGATTGTCAGTCAAGGAAACAATACAATCATGGTCGATTTTGGTACCACGTCTGGAAATGTGTGTGTCTCTACAACAAACGCGTGTGGTATGAATTCCGGGACATATTGTGAAATGGTTAGCTTAGGAGTAGCCTCTCCTTATTGTGTACCAAATCCAACCAATGGAACGGATTTTGGCGATTATATTGAAGGCGTAGAACTTGGAACAATTGTGAATAACAACAATAGCGTAACAAGTGATACGAATTATGTTGATTATACCTCGATGAGTACCACTTTAATACAAGGAGTTGGTGATACACTTTATATTGAAGCGGGAGCTTATTTTGATGATGATTTTGCCGTTTGGATTGATTATAATCAGGATGGAGATTTTTCTGATGCAGGAGAAAAGATTGATTCGATCAATACAAATGTGGCAAACGAGATTATTAAGATGGAAATAGTGGTTCCATTGACAGCAATGTTAGGAACAACGACCATGCGAATCAGATCTGTATGGAATAGTGCACCTTTAGATCCATGTACGGATTACGTGTATGGTGAAACGGAAGATTATACGATTAATATTGTTGCTCCTAATGTGCCTGTCGTGGACTTTTCTGCCTCAGCTACCTCGGTGGGAATTGGTTCTACCATTGATTTCACAGATTTAACTACGAATACACCCACCAACTGGACTTGGACGTTTGAAGGAGGAACTCCTACGTCATCCAATGTGCAAAATCCATCTATTACCTATAATGCAGCAGGTAGTTATTTTGTAAAACTAGTTGCCAGCAATGCAGACGGAACTGATTCGCTTACAAAATCCACCTTCATAAATGTGGCAGGATATTGTGCTTCGACAGCAACAAGTACATTAGATACGGAGATTGATAGTGTAGTATTCTCTAATCTTACACGTACAAGTGTAACTAATTGCACTGTGTATACGGATTATCTGACCGATACAGCCAAAGTATTCAGAGGTTTAACATATCCATTAACTGTTCGTACCGGAGATTGTAATGGGAATACTTCTTTTGACCGAGGAACGGAAGTATACATAGATTGGAATGGAGACTTTGATTTTGCTGATGTAGGTGAAAGTGGAATTCTTTCTGTTCCAAATGGACCAGAATCAACGGTTACAGTAAACGTAACCATTCCACCAACTGCAATTTTGGGTACAACTAGAATGAGGATTGTTTCTACAGAAGGAGGCGTAGCTGGTCCGTGTGGCTCATATCAATATGGTGAAACGGAAGAATATTCCATTAATATTAGTGTAGAACCTCCAACTGCAGAATTCTCAGGAGTTCCATTGTCAATTAATATGGGGCAATCGGTAGCATTTACAGATCTTTCAACGAAGACTCCTACGGGTTGGGAATGGTCATTTACGGGAGGTACACCAGCCGTTTCTTCTGCACAAAATCCGAATATTCTTTATTCAAGTCCGGGAGTATATGCCGTACAGCTAATTGCATCCAATGCAGGTGGACCGGATACGAATCTAAAAGTGGCCTATGTGACCGTGCTGGATACAAATACAACATATTGTATTCCAAACCCAACGAATGGGACGGATGATGGAGATTTTATTTTGAGTGTAAGCATGGGGACGATTTCTAACCTTAATAATAGCATTCAAGGAGATACAAATTATCATAATTACGTTGGCATGAGTACAGATTTATTGAAAGGATCAAGCCAAACGGTAACAGTTGTTAGTGGTGATTGGGCTACGGATGTGATTGCCGTTTGGATCGATTATAATCAAGATGGAGACTTTTTAGACGCAGATGAAAAATTAGGGGAATTTAGTACTACCGCGGCGAACGAAACGGTGTTGTTCCCTTTTAACGTATCCGCGACAGCTATTGTAGGAACAACTCGAATGCGAGTTAGAGCCGTTTGGAATCAAACAAATATGAGCCCTTGTACGGATTATGCGTATGGAGAAACAGAAGATTATTCTGTAAATATACAGCCATCTTTGGATCCTGCTCCGGTAGCAGATTTTGCAGGAGTGCCTTTGTCCATAAGTACCGGGAGTACAGTTTCGTTTTCTGATTTAAGTACCAATACACCAACTGCGTGGGCGTGGACATTTACAGGAGGTGTAACTCCATCATCGACAGTACAAAACCCAGTAATTACCTATAATCTTCCTGGTGTTTATCCAGTGACCCTTATAGCCTACAATGCTGGAGGATCAGATACGATTACAAAAGTTAGTTATATAACAGTAACCGGTTATTGTGTAAGCAGTGGCTCAAGTACCTTGGATTCAGAAATCGACAGTGTAGTTTTCGCAGGGATTAATCGTATTTCAACTAATAATTGTGTGGGTTATACAAATTATATGGCTACGGATACAGCTCATGTACTATTAGGAAATAGTTATCCAATATCAGTTCGTACTGGAGATTGTGAAGATGCAAATCTATTTGATCGTGCGATGGAAGTATATATAGATTGGAATGGGGACTCTGATTTTGATGACGTTGGAGAAAGTGGATTGTTAAGCGAGGCAAATGGACCAATGACCACCACAAACGGAAATATCATGGTGCCATTTTCTGCAACGTTGGGAGCAACACGAATGCGAATTGTATGTACAGAAGGAGGCGTAAATGGACCCTGTGAATCATATGCTTATGGAGAAACAGAAGAGTATATTGTGAATATTACCTCGCCGTGTCCTATTCCTACATTTGGTGTGACGTATGTAAATCCATCCTCATGTGGTGGTAATGAAGGAGTAATCTTTATTTCGGGATTAAATGTTTCAGATTCTTACACGATACAGTACGATTCAGCAGGAATCACGCAACCAGCACTAGTATTAACATCCAGCCCAATAGGCTTGATCTCATTGCCGGGTAAATCAGCGGACACTTATTCAAATATTTCAGTGTCTTTAAACAGTTGTTTTACGTACGGAGTAAGCCCAACGCCAATTGTTATGACTGATCCAGCTCCGCCGACGTTCTCCGTTGGAGCAACAAGTCCTACGACCTGTTCAGGAACTGACGGGAATTTAAGATTAACAGGATTGACTGCATCTTCAACTTATGCCGTATGGATAGATATTAATGGTTCAACGGCTGGACCGCTTAATTATACAACAGATGGATCTGGAATAATAAATATTGGAAGTTTATCCGCTGCTACCTATTCAAATGTTACTGTTGAGATTAATGGATGTACAGGTGCTGATGCAGGAATGTATGTGTTAAGTGATCCAGCATCTCCAGCTTATACAGTTAGTTCTTCTAATCCTACAAGCTGCGGAACAAATACTGGTACAATTCAATTAAATGGATTGACTTCTGGAACAATATATTCTGTAAGCTATGACCGAAACGGGGTTGCTGTAGGACCGGTAAATCTTACGGCAAATATCTTAGGAGTAGCGACAATAGCATCTTTGGATGCGGCTAACTATGATAATATAATTGTTACCTTGAGCAACTGCGCTACGGCTGATCCAGGTTCATATATGTTGACAGATCCGGCATCACCAACTTTTTCAATAGTGGCAAATAGTACATCTGTATGTGGAGCAAATGACGGTTCTTTAATGTTTACAGGTCTTTTAACCAATACAGTTTATTCTGTAGAATTTGATTCAAGTGGAGTAAACATTGGTCCAAATAATATGACTTCAAATGGAGCAGGAGAAATTACGATTGCAAATCTTCTTGCTGGGGCGTATACAAATGTTTCAGCTTCGATCAATGGTTGTACAACCGTTGATGCTGCAACGCATAATGTAATGGACCCAGGTGCTCCAGTGTTTTTGGTAGGTTCTTCGGATCCAACAACCTGTGGAGGAAGTGATGGAAATTTAAGATTAACCGGACTTAGCAATTTAACAACGTATTCAATATCCTATTTCAATGGAGTATCAACTGTTGGTCCTGCAAATTTCAATTCAGATGGATTTGGAGCAATTGATATATCAGGTCTTTCGGCAGCAACCTATTCGGATGTTTCTGTGAGCGTTAATGGTTGTACAACTTTAGATACCAATTCAAATGTGATTTCAGATCCATTTGCTCCTACATTTACAGTTAGTTTGGTTTCTCCTACAGTTTGTGGAGCCGCTGATGGTTCACTAAGAATTACAGGACTATTGGCAAGTACATCTTATCAAATAAGCTATTTTGATGGCTCTTCAACGATTGGTCCATCGAACTTCAATTCAGATTTTTCAGGAGAAATTATTATATCTGGGTTGGCATCTGGTAATTATACACAACTTTCCATTACAGAAAGTGGTTGTAGTGCGATTGATGCAGGTCCTTATGCTTTAGTAGATCCTCCTTTGACAGCATTTAGTGTAGTAGCTTCTAATACTTCGATATGTGGAGGAAGCGATGGAAGTCTAACGTTAAATGGATTGGCAACTTTTACAACATATAATGTTTCTTACTTACTAGGAGGGAGTGCCGTTGGTCCATTGAGCATAGCTTCTGATGGATCGGGTCAACTGGTAATCTCTAGTTTAACTACTGGTCCTTATATGGACATAAATGTGGCAGACGGTGGTTGCTCAGCATTAGATACTAATATCTATAACATAAACGATCCTTCGGGTCCTGTTTTCGCAGTGAATTCGGTGGATCCTTCAATGTGTAATACGGCAGATGGATCAATTAATTTAACAGGGTTGAGTACGTCATCTCCTTATGATGTATCTTATGTTTCTGATTCAGGTCCGGTTGGACCATTGTCTTTGAATAGTGATGGGGCAGGAATAATTCAAATATCAGGTTTAGCAGATGGAGCGTATTCTGGAATTCAAGTAGAAGATGCCTCTGGTTGTGCTTCATCTGATCCCGGAAATTATATGCTAAATGATCCTGGCGCACCAGTATTTATGGTTGCTGTATCGAATCCTGGTTCTTGCGGAGCAACGGATGGTTCATTAATGTTGTCCGGGTTGGATATCTCTACAATGTATGTAGTATCCTACATTCAAGGAGGTACGAACGTAGGACCATTGATGCTTGGTTCTGATGGGTCTGGAATTATAGTTATTGGTTCTTTAGGAGCAAACTCATATACTTCCATTTCAGTTATGGAAGGTACATGTGAAACGATTGATACGTCTAATTATATATTAAGTGATCCTGGAGCGCCAACATTTGGTTTGTTATCTTCTAATCCAACCACATGTGGAGGAAGCGATGGAAGCATTACCATCATTGGATTAAGTTCCAGTATTGCTTACATGGTTGATTATTCAATCAATGGAACACCTTCAGGGTTTACTTCAGCTACCGCTGATGGATCAGGGAACATTCTTCTTTCAGGATTGAATGCAGGTTCTTATTCTAGCATTTCTGTTGATTTAGCAGGCTGTACAGCAATATCAACTATGGATATTGATTTAACGGATCCAGTTGCAACGCAGCCATCTTTATTGTTGGTAGGGGATAGTGTTTTATGTCCGGGTGCCACTGCATCGTTAGCAGTAACAATTGCAGGTACGTATCAATGGTATAAAGATGCGACCTTGATCAACGGAGCGACTTCGTTGTCTTATTCTGTTAATGACTCAGGGAATTATTATGTAGAAGTTACCTTAACTAATAACTGTGTCGTGAATTCGGAGATAAGTCAAATTAATCTATTTAATGTGATTGATCCGGTAATTTCAGGATTACAAAGTACCTATTGTAGTAATGATGCTGCGGCAATATTAACCACGAATGTAAGCGGAGGAGTCTTTAGTGGGACAGGGATTTCCGGTTCTTCTTTTGATCCTACAATGGCCAATGTAGGGCTTAATGTGGTGATTTACGATGTAACTGATGCAAATGGGTGTGACCTAAGTGATACCGTAAATACAGTTGTTCAGACTGCAGGCACACCAAACGTGAGCTATACGGAATCAATCAATAATTTATCAGTTGTTTTTGCTGGCGCAAGTACTTCAGGAATAAGTAGCTGGGATTGGACATTTGGAGATGGAAATTCTAGTACACAACAGAATCCGACCTATACATATTCTTTGCCGGGAACGTATGAAGTGTGTTTAAATGTAACCAATGCTTGTGGAGTTTCTAATTCCATTTGTGATTCAGTTACTGTTGGGAATGTAGGAGTCTTAAGTTTGGGTGATTTTAAATTGGATTTATATCCAAATCCATCCTCTGGAATCGTGTTCTTAAAAGCAGAATTAAAACAAGGTGATCAACTTGAAATGAACTTGTACAGTTCCGTCGGAACCTTGGTATATCAAAAGAATTATGGCAAGATCACCCAACAAATAAATGAACCATTGGATTTTTCAAGCTTGCCAAATGGAGTTTATTCTGTTCAGTACATATTGAATCAGGATGTGTTCTTTAAGCAATTAATCTTGACGAAATAAATTAAGGAGTAGATAAAACCAATGAAGTAAACATAGAAAGGGGTCCTGTGATTATAGGATCCCTTGGTATTTATTACAAAGTGAAGATGGAAGATCAGACGGGGTATATTATAGATGAAACAAAGAAGTATAAACGTATTGTTTCTTTAGTTCCCTCTCAAACAGAACTTCTGGCTGATTTTGAACTTGATCAGGAAGTTGTTGGGATCACTAAATTTTGTGTTCATCCTGAAAATTGGTTAAAGCATAAAACAAGGATAGGAGGGACAAAAAAATTCAATTTTGACGTAATTGAATCGCTTGCTCCGGATTTGATAATAGCCAATAAAGAGGAGAACTACAAGGAAGGTGTGGAGAAATTACGCGCACAATACCCCGTGTATACAAGTGATATTAAAAACCTGAGTGATAGTTATCAGATGATTTCTGATTTAGGTAAGCTTTGTAATCGGGAAGATCGTTCCAAGGAAATAATCAATCAAATAGAAAAAGGGTTTGGCAAGATACGACAACAATCTACTGGGCAAAATCAAGGGAAAGTAGCGTATTTAATTTGGAATAATCCGTTAATGGTAGCAGGAGGGGATAATTTCATTCATGACATGCTGGAAAAGTGTGGATACACAAATGCGTTTGGACATTTGATGCGTTATCCTGAAATTGATTGGACCCAATTGGAAGAGGCGAATTGCGATTTTATTTTGTTATCCTCCGAGCCATTTCCATTTAAAGAAAAAGATGTAGTATTTTTTCAAGATAAAATAAAAAAATCTGTAGTAGAAAAGGTAGATGGTGAATTTTTTTCATGGTACGGAAGTAGATTAATAGATGCTTCCGGATACTTTATGGAATTAATTCATAAATTAGCCAAACTTAAATGGAAAAGTGTTCAATAATGGGATTTAAGGTAGTTAGTTTAAATATTTTCTTGCTGTTTCTGGTATTACCTGTGTTGTCGTTTACTCAAAACGGAAAAGGGGAATCAGAACGATATTTAAAACTGGCACGAAAAAGTGAAAAAGAAGGAAAAGAACATGTAGCACTGTCCTACCTTACAAAAGCATTGGAATATGATGCTAAAAACGCTTTAGTTTTTGAAGAGCGTGGCGATATCCATGTAGTTTTAGAAGAGTATGATAAAGCGATTCGTGATTATGAAGCGGCTATAAAACTGGAGGAGCATGAGCGACTTTATTATAAACTTGCCGTAACTCATTCTAATGAAGGAGACGATCGAGAATGCTTAATTTATTTGCAAAAAGCGATGGAGTTTGATTTTGAAAACTACGCTTATTATTATTATCGCGGGATTTCAAAAATGAGAATGGGCAATAACGCGGAGGCGTTAGTAGAATTTAATAAAGCAGATCGCTTGCACGCAAATGATCATAACGTACTTTATCACAGAGCCTTGGTTCACATGCATATGCATCATTATAAAATGGGATTAATTGATGTCAATAAGGCGATCGAGTTATTTCCTGGCATCGCTGATTATTATTATGAGAAAGGAGCATGCAACTACAAACTAGGTCAATACAATGACGCCATTAAGGATTTTACCAACGCCATGAAATATGGAGATGATCTGGATTGTTATAGAGCCAGAGGACTTGCCTATGATAAATTGAGAAAATTTGAGTTGGCTGAAGCTGATTTTCGATATTACCTTAAATTGAATCCACATAACGCGGAAGTTCAGTACCAATTCGGATTGGTAGAATATCACGCAGAAAAATTTTCCAATGCGGAAGACCTATTTAATACAGTACTGAAGTCTGAAACTCAAAATAAATATGCGTATTTCTATCGGGGAATGGTCCGATTTAAAATGAAGAGACACGATGAAGCATGCAAAGACTTTGAGATGTGTAAGAAGCTTGGATATACCTCGGGATATAATCAAATGAAGGCGAATTGTAAATATTAATATTTAGCAATACCATTATATCTGAAAATTAATATATTTGTGCGATTTTAAGAAGAATTAATAATTTAAGAAATGACAGGAGTAATTGTAACCGCGATCGTAATCTTTACTATCGTAATTGCCGTTTTGGTTTTGATCTTACTTTTAGCCCAGGCAAAACTGGTGCAAAGTGGTGATGTAATCATTAATTTAAATGGAGAAAAAGAGATAAAAGTAGCAGCGGGTAGTACGTTGTTAACCACTTTATCTGCGCAGGCCGTGTATTTACCATCTGCATGTGGAGGAGGTGGTACGTGTGCTATGTGCAAGTGTCAGATTACCGAAGGAGGGGGAGATGTCCTTCCTACGGAAGAAGGACATTTATCTAGAAAGGAAAAAGCAGACAATGTTCGCTTAGCCTGTCAGGTAAAGGTTAAAAATGACATGACTGTAGAAGTTCCAGAAGAAATATTTGGAATTAAGGAGTGGGAAGCAACTGTAACTTCCAACTATAATGTGGCTACCTATATTAAGGAGTTCATTGTGGAGATTCCAGAGGACATGGATTATAAAGCTGGTGGATATATCCAGATTAATATCCCACCTGGTGAAACGAAATTTTCGGATATGGATGTGAAAGCGCATCCAACAGATCACCCAGGTGAACCGGATAAGTTTGAAAAAGATTGGTCAGATGGACCTTATGCGTTGCGTGGATTAGTTATGCGAAACGATGAGGAAGTTGTTCGAGCGTATTCAATGGCTTCGTATCCTGCAGAGGGACGTAAGATTATGTTGAATGTTCGTGTGGCTGCACCACCGTTTGATCCAAAGAAAGGAACTTGGGCTGATATCAATCCAGGGATTGCATCTTCTTACATTTTCAATTTGAAAGAAGGAGATAAAGTAACGATTTCAGGACCTTACGGAGAGTTCTTTATTAAAGAAACGGATTCTGAGATGTTATATATTGGAGGAGGAGCAGGAATGGCTCCGATGAGATCACATATCTATCATTTATTCCGTACGCTTGAAACAGGAAGAAAAGTATCTTATTGGTACGGAGGTAGATCTAGAGCTGAATTGTTTTATATCCACTACTTCAGAGAAATCGAAAAGAACTTCCCGAATTTTAAATTCTACATGGTATTGTCTAATGCGTTACCAGAAGATAATTGGGTGCCGAAGAAAGATATGGCAGATGAAGAAGGAGATGGATTTGTAGGGTTTGTACATCAGGCTGTAATTGATGAATACTTAGAAAAGCATGAAGCACCGGATGAAATCGAATTTTACTTCTGTGGTCCACCAATGATGAACGATGCAGTATTAAAAATGTGTGAAGATTGGGGTGTGCCAGATGAGAACGTATCGTTTGATGATTTTGGTGGATAATCATTACCAAAGATTGGAATTAGTTTAGATGTTTGAATATGTCATCTAAAACATAATAAATAGAGAAAAGGAGAATCGTAAATGGTTCTCCTTTTTTGTTTATATAGTATGAAAATGATTAGATTGGCATTGAATATGTAATGTTATAAGAAGATACGTATGCAAACTTGAAAGAAGCAAAACGTGTTTTTTAGTAAATCAATAAAGAACGCAAAATTGAATTAAGAAATGGAAGAGCTTAAAATTTGGAGTGACAAAATTCGACATAAGGCCATATTTGGGGTAGCACTTTGTGGAATCATTGTGTTGGCTGGGTTAAACCATGCGCATGCTCAAAAAAGACTGCAGAGAGGCGTAAACACTTTTCAGGATGTGGAAATGAATCCAGTGTTAAGTGGAGATGGGAAAACAATGATCTTTATGCGCAAGTATGAAATGGGACCAACCTGGAATTTGATGGTTACCAAAAAGTACAAAGGCAATTGGACCCAACCACAAACGGTAGACTTTTATAATAAGTATGCGAAGCTTTATAATAAACATGGTTATTTTCTTAGTTATGATGGTAACACCCTTTATTTTACTTCTCGAAAAGGCCCTGGAGTAGGACGCTATGATGTTGTATTTTCCGAGTTTGTAAATGGCCAATGGACCAATCCTGAAAATTATGGTAAACCAATTAATTCGGTAGGGGATGAAGGTTGTCCATCTGTATCAGCAGATGGGAAAACCATGTATTTTGTACGTGGAAAAGTTGATCCAACTACCGAAACGATAGTAGGGAAGATTTTTACCGCTACCCGAAAAGGGAAAACTTCTTGGAATACACCAATGGAGATTAAGGGAAGTAACATTAATACGGGGCAAGAAAGTACGCCCATTATCCTAACAGATAATCAAACGCTTATATTTGCCTCGAGGCGCTCTGGTGGAAAAGGTGGCTTCGATTTATATTATTCTCGTTTGGAAGATGGTGCATGGAGTGCACCAAAGGCTTTTGACGTATTTAACTCTAGTGATGATGAACTACGGGTAAGTATACCTGCGATGGGATCGATTGGTTATTTTCATAAAATGCATGAAGAGCAGTCTCTGGATTTGTTTAAAGCAAAGATTCCAGAGGAGATGCAGCAAAAGAAAGTCACCATGGTACAAGGAAATATAAGTTCGAAAGCGGGTTCTGCATTGGAAGGAATTGTATATGTGTTTGACGCAGAGTCAAATAAACAAATTTCTAAAATGACCACGGATAAGAAAGGAGATTATTGGTTGTTTTTGGCAGAAGGCAAAGCATATGATGTGGCTGTCTATGACAAAGCAAAGTCAATGACGTTTGAATCGATGCTTTATGATGGACGAGAGCAGGAGGAGTTTGAAAAAACGAGAGCCAAAGCTAAGTTAGAACCTTGGAAGGCTGGAACGGAATTTAAACTGAATAATGTTCAATTTGCTTTTAACTCAGATGAATTGGACGAGTTCTCATCGAATGAACTTGGTCGTTTAGCACGAATGTTAAAAAAAGATAATCAATCCTTCACTTTAACCGTTGCTTTAAAGGATTATCAAGAATCAGAAGAGCAATCACGAGCATTATCAGAAACACGTGTAGATACAATTGGAACAGAACCAGATTCAGACGGAGAATGGAATACGAAGACGGTATACCACAACGATCGTACGGAGCGTCAATCTGAGGCTATCAAGAAAGTTTTAGTTGATAAAGGAATTCCTGAGTCTAATATTCAAATGAAATTGGTTGCCGAAGCAGATCCGAAATATGCACGAATGAATCGAGTAGAAGTATGGATAAAGCTCAATTAAAGATATTGTAGAAGGGGACGCATAAAAAAGCACTAAATTGATTTTTCAATTTAGTGCTTTCTCGTATATATAATATAGTTGCTAAACAACCGTCCTTTTTAACCCTGAGGATTAGGAGGAGGAGCTGTATTTCCACCCTTACTAATAATTCGTACCTTGGGACCAGAACCTTTGCTATGTTCAGCACTGTTTCCATGACTAGGACTAACGGATGGATTATCTTGTAATCCTTTCGAGTTAATGACAATAACCTTAACATTATCTTCTTCTATAAAAGTTACTCCTCCTGGATTTTCATAAACCTCCTCATCTTGTGAACCAGCGATAATGCAAGTACCTGTTGCACCATCTTCTGATACCGTTTTTATAACTGCATCATATTGCTCTTGATTAGGATTGTTGTCGTTGCTCATAATTTTAATATCTTTGTTTCAATGAGCAATATACAAAAAAAGGGAGTATTTTTTCTTGGCTGCATCATCTTTTTAATAGCGCTTCCAAAGTTTGCTATAGCAGGTAAAATTGACTCACTTAAACACCTTTTAACACAAGAGAAAGGAGATTCATTGCGGCATAAACTTCTATTGAAACTTGGAAAAGCTTCTATAGAAATTAGTTTGGACAGCTCGCTACATTATCTGGAAATTGCCGAAGCGGAAGCAAAGAATACCAATAACATGGCGCGCTATGTTGATGCGTTATTTGTACGTGCCATGTCATACGAAACGGCAGGTAGATATGATCTCGCTTTTCAAACGAATCACGAAGCCATGATCGAAGCATTGGAGCTCAATGATTCGACTTCTCTTGCTAGTGCGTATAACAATATGGGAGTGGATAAATATTTGATGGATGATTATCCTTCGGCTATTGACTATTGTAGAAAAGCACTTGCCATTATTGAAATTCAGGATCCGGAAGATTTGGGAGATTACTATTCAAACTTTTCGGCATTTTTCATGCTTAATGAGGAGATAGATTCAAGTATCTTCTATTCTAACGTTGCCATATCAGAATATAATAAAAGGAAAAAGTATGAAAATGTACCAAACGTGTATGTTACAATAGGAGTACTTTATTTCAAAAAGAAAACAGAGGAAGGATATAACGAATCATTGGTTTCTTTTAAAAAAGCCAACAAGTTATACCTTGGATACAACGATGAATACGGGCAGGCCACGAGTTTGTTAAATATGGGCTATGCACACCTAGAACTAGGGAAGACTAAAAAGGCTATAAAAGAGGGAAGAGAAGCGTTAGTGGTTTTTAGGAAATTAAATGATAGGCAATCGGTTTTGGATGTTTACAGTTTTCTTGCAGATGCATATTTTAGAGATTCGGAGTATTTAAAGGCCTATGCGGCCAAAGATTCGGAGCTTGTCATTTTACAAGAACTTAAAAGTGCAGAATCTGAAAAGACAATATTGGAATTGGAAACCAAGTATGAATCTGATAAAAAAGAAAAAGAAAATCAACTCTTAAAAAATGAAGCTGAATTACAGCGGGTAGAACTCAAGCGGAAATCATTGGTGCAATGGGCAATGATTGGAGGAATCCTTCTTTTGATCATAATAACAGCATTAATCTTTGTTCAGTTTCGATTAAAGAAGAAAGCAAACTTTAAACTAAGTTCTAAGAACGAAGAAATTGAAAAACAAAATGGAGAGATTAGTGCGCAGCGAAACTTATTGCAAGACCAGAATCATGTGTTGGCTGAACAAAAAAAGGAAATTACAGAAAGCATAACTTATGCAGAACGAATTCAACGTGCTTTATTGAATCGAAAACAAAAGAAACAAAATTTATTTCCACCGTTTTTTATTTATTTTCAACCAAAGGACATTGTTAGTGGTGATTACTATTGGACTACTGAAAAGAACGGTTATATCTATATTACTGCAGCAGATTGTACCGGACATGGAGTTCCAGGTGGATTCATGAGTATGTTAGGGATCTCATTTTTGAATGAAATAATAAAGATGCATGAAGTGATAAATCCTTCCGAGATTCTTAATTTGTTGAGAACTCGTATTATCGCAGATTTGGGTCAGGGGGAAGGAAAAGAAAGTAAGGATGGTATGGATATGGCATTGATTCGATACCATCCAGAAAAAGGAGAATTACTGTATGCGGGAGCAAATAATCCAATGTATGTTATTACGAATGACTCAGAAAAAAAGGAGATTGCTGATCGTATAGTTGAATTGGAAGGAGTAGATAATCAATTGGTAGAAATAAAAGCCAACAAGCAACCCGTAGGTTATCGAAGTGAGAAAGATGCTTCGTTTAGCGATGTTTCATTGAAAATGAAGAAAGGAGAAGTTATATATCTTGCTTCAGACGGATATGCAGATCAATTTGGAGGCTCAAAAGGGAAGAAATTGGGTTATAAGAAATTCAAACATATTTTATTAGAGAACCATAAAATGGATTTGGAAGATCAACGAAATCATTTAAATGAATACTTTGATAATTGGATAGCCCAGTCTACCAAGAATGATGTGCAGATTGATGACGTATGTGTGATCGGAATTCAGTTTTAGCTTGTACAAAAAAGATAACTACTATTTAAAACGATCTATGTTCTAAATTTAAGGAAGTAGGTCGTTTGGTAATTATGATGGGTTTTCCGTTTTATAGGATATGAATTTACTGGAAAACTACTTTTTGAGTTGTAGTTTGATATCCGTTAGAAATTCGCACAAAATATATTCCTCTTGAATATTCTGAAAGGTTAATAGTCTGATTGATTTGGATGAAATTTGTCAACGGTAGAATTTTGAGAGTAAAAGGTGAGGATGAACTAGTGAGGGATCTTTGTCTTTAGTTGAAATAGAGTAAAAAAAAAGCACCTTTCTCTGTCTATGAACAAAGAAAGGTGCTTTAATGATATTAATAATTATTAGAAAATATTATTTATGCCATTGCATTCTGCTTCTTAATTAAATTTAGTGCAGATCCATGCTCAAACCATTCAATTTGAGAAGCATTATACGTATGATTCAACATGATTTGATCAGTAGATCCGTCTTCATGTACCACTTCTAACGTAAGTTGTTTCTCTGGAGCAAAATCTTTCAAATCAACAAAGTTAAACGTATCGTTTTCCTGAATTTTAGTATAGTCACTTTCTGTAGCAAAAGTTAAACCTAACATCCCTTGTTTCTTAAGGTTTGTTTCGTGGATACGAGCAAATGATTTTACTATTACAGCATAAACACCCAAATGTCTTGGTTCCATCGCAGCATGCTCGCGTGAAGAACCTTCTCCATAATTGTGATCACCCACTACTATTGTAGGAACTCCGGCTGCTTTATATTGTCGCTGCACATGAGGAACAGGTCCGTATTCTCCTGTTAATTGATTTTTAACATTGTCGCTTTCTCCGTTGAATTCGTTCACGGCACCAATCAAACAGTTGTTTGAAATATTATCAAGGTGTCCTCTGAAACGTAACCACGGTCCAGCCATAGAAATATGATCTGTAGTACATTTCCCTTGCGCTTTGATTAACAACTTAGCTCCAGTAATATTTTGACCATCCCATGGCGCAAATGGAGTTAATAATTGCAATCGTTTTGATTCTGGATTAACCACTACATCAATTCCACTTCCATCTTCCGCAGGTTCTTGATATCCGTTGTCTTTAACGTCAAATCCAGCTTCAGGAAGTTCCATTCCTGTTGGCTCGTTTAAACGTACCTCTTCGCCTTTATCATTGATTAATGAATCAGTGATTGGGTTGAAGTCTAATCTTCCTGCAATTGCCACAGCAGCTACCATTTCCGGTGAAGCTACAAATGCCATTGTATTTGGATTTCCATCAGCTCTCTTTTTAAAGTTTCTGTTAAAAGAGTGAATGATGGAGTTTTTCTCTTCTTTTTCTGCACCAGGTCGAGCCCACTGTCCAATACATGGTCCACATGCATTCGTGAAAATAAGCGAATCTGCGTTTGTGAAAACTTCCATTAGTCCATCTCGTTCAGCAGTATATCGAACTTGCTCTGAACCAGGATTGATTCCAAGCGTAGATTTTACTTTTAAACCTTTATCTGTTGCATCTTTTACAATCGATGCGGCTCTAGTCAAATCTTCGTAAGAAGAGTTGGTACATGAACCGATCAAAGCCCATTCAATGTTGGTTGGCCAATCATTGGATTTAGCGGCCTCTTTCATTTGTGCTACTGGAGTAGCCAAATCCGGTGTAAATGGACCGTTTAAGTGCGGAGTTAATTCCGATAAGTTTATTTCAATAACCTGATCAAAATATTGTTCTGGATTTGCATAAACCTCTGCATCTCCAGTTAAGTGTTCAGCAACTTTATCTGCCAATTCAGCTACATCTGCTCGATCTGTTGCTTGCAAATAACGTTTCATGGAATCATCGTATCCAAAAGTAGAAGTAGTAGCACCAATTTCAGCTCCCATATTACAAATGGTCCCTTTACCAGTACAAGACATAGATGTTGCACCTTCTCCAAAATACTCTACAATTGCTCCAGTTCCACCTTTAACAGTAAGGATTCCAGCCACTTTAAGAATAACATCTTTAGGGGCAGTCCAACCATTTAATTTTCCCGTTAACTTAATACCAATCAATTTTGGCATTTTTAGTTCCCAAGGCATATCGGCCATTACGTCTACCGCATCAGCTCCACCAACACCTACTGCAACCATTCCTAACCCACCTGCATTTACAGTATGTGAATCAGTACCAATCATCATTCCACCAGGAAATGCATAATTTTCTAAAACCACTTGGTGAATAATTCCAGCACCTGGCTTCCAGAATCCGATACCGTATTTATTACAAACAGAACTTAGAAAGTTAAATACTTCTCCACTAACAGAGTTTGCTGTAGCTAAATCTTCCTTAGCGCCTGATTTTGCTTGAATTAAGTGATCTGCGTGCGCAGTGGAAGGAACTGCTACTTTCGACTTTCCAGCTTGCATAAATTGAAGCAAAGCCATTTGAGCCGTTGCATCCTGCATAGCTACCCGATCAGGAGCAAAATCTACATAGTCTTTTCCTCTGCTAAATTCTTTTACATCCATTTCAGGGTGAATGTGGGTATAAAGAATTTTCTCAGCCAATGTAAGAGGCTTGTTGGTTAATTTTCTTGCAGCAGCAACACGTTCGGGATAACGCTCATATACTGCTTTGATCATTTCGATGTCAAATGCCATAAATCAAATTAGGTTTTAGATTTGTATTTTATATTAAATGTTGGATTGAATTCCGTATTTTGTTTTCTTATTCCTTCAAATTACCGTTTTTTGAAGGGGAACAAATATAGTGAATGTCGTGGAAAAGAAGAAATTTGAATTTGTAAACTCTTTTTTGAAGAGAAAAGAATCGATTATCACTAGTAAACGAACTTTTTAAGGAATATTTCTGTAGTAAAAATATGCAAACAAAACATTTTATAAAAGTATTAGCAGCAGGATGGCTCTTATTGTTGACAACAACAGGGTATGGCCAAGCGTGGATAAAGGATAAAGGAAAATTTTATGCCAAGTTAGGGGTCAACTCGACCAACTCCAGTACCCTTTTTGACGAAAGTAGTGGTAAGATAGATTCTGTCTTTGGACAAAAAATACCTGCTTTGCAAGAGTTGATCGTTCAAGTTTATGCACAGTATGGGGTCGCTAAAGGAGTAAATCTAATTGCTTCCGTGCCTTTAAAAACAATTCATAATAAGGACAATGGCTTTCGAAGAACAGGTATTGCCGATATGGAATTAGGTGCAGCATTTAAAATGATTACAAAAAAGTGGAATGTAAGTCCTGCTTTGTATGTGGGGATTCCAGCTGGATATTATAACTCTTATCGAACATTGAATAGACAATACACAGATGGAGAACTTTTATTGGGGGATGGAGAATGGAATGTGATGCCTAGATTGTATTTTGGTAGAGGCATGTCAAAAACGCCCATATATGTTACTGGATTTGCCGGATTTAATTATAGAACGCAAGGTAGAGATCATGAAATTGATGCTATGATTGAAGGAGGGTATACGTTAAAGAAGTTCATATTTATTCTTAAAATGCAGTTGAAAGAATCTTTTAATTCTAATCAGGTGAATACATTTACTGGTTTGTATGATAATGGGCAGGAATATTTAGCACCCCATTTAAGTATCTATTATAAACATACTCCCAAGTTACACTTTAGCTTGAACATCGGAGGTGCGGTGTACGCAAGACATGCGCAAGGCGCAGCATCAATCAATTTAGGAGTGGCTTACGAAAATTAAAATTAATTCGATTACTGTTTAACGTCAATTTGGTGTGAGATTTTAGGAAGAGCTATGTTATTTGCATTAGGTTTTCGTAATTTGCATTTGATTTACACCAGTAAGTATAGCTAAGGATGCAAGAAGTTTATTTATTGATCGGATCCAATATGGGGGATCGCTTTGGAATATTAAACGAATCGATTCAAAGATTGAATTCCAATGCAGGAAGGGTAGTGATCCAATCTGCGATCTATGAAACGAAAGCTTGGGGAATTGAAGATCAAAACGATTTCTTAAATCAGGTATTGAAATTGGAGACGGACATTGAACCAATTCAACTATTGAAGATTTGTTTGGATATTGAAAAAGAATTGGGCCGAGTGCGTTTCGAAAAATGGGGGCAAAGGGTGATTGATATTGATATTCTGTATTATGGAAATCAAATCATAGAAAGTCCAAATTTGATCGTGCCGCATCCTTATTTACATTCCCGAAGATTTACAATGGTTCCTTTAGCAGAGATTGCACCAGATTTTGTACATCCTATTAAGAAGCTACCCAATGTTCGTTTATTGGAAGAATGCGAAGATGAATTAGCTGTGATTCAGGTTCAGATTGCTCCTGAAAATTAATTTAGAAGAAAAAAAAAGATACGTCTTTGCGAGGAATGGACATAAACCGTTTATTAGGAAGTTTTGATAATAAATAGCTAGACAACTATTTAACTTTGCCAACAATATATATATATATATATATATATATATATATATATCAAATTTCGTAAGCCAAAACGGTAGGTAGCTTATTATTCATTCGATAGAAGAAAATGGAGGCTCTTTAATTTTTCTACGTGTGCTAGTTAATCCGATCCAGTTTTTCGAACTGCGAATTTTTACTAATAAATTCAGGAATCAATCCTTTTAGCTTCGTTACAATTTCAGGATTGTTTTGGGTGTAGATCAATACGATTAATTCGTCAATATCATTTTTGACGGTATTGTAATCATGGTTTTCCGGTTTCCCAATCATGATTTTAGGATGATGGGTCTGGTTTACATTACTTGGATCCGCAAGCAACTCTTCATAAAGTTTTTCACCAGGCCGTAATCCGGTATGTAAAATTTGAATATCACGTCCCACTTTTAATCCGGAGAGTGCAATCATCTTCTTAGCAAGGTTCAAAATTTTGATTGGTTCACCCATATCAAAAACGTAGATTTCACCTCCTTTCCCCATTACAGAAGCTTCCAAAACTAGTTGAGACGCTTCAGGGATCGTCATGAAGTAACGAGTGATGTCCGGATGGGTTACAGTCAATGGGCCTCCTTCTGCAATTTGCTTTTTAAATCGAGGAATAACGGATCCATTGGACCCAAGTACATTTCCAAAACGGGTAATTATGAATGAAGTACCTTTATCCGAGATATTATTTAATGATTGACAATAGATTTCTGCTACACGCTTGGAAGCACCCATTACGTTGGTTGGGTTTACGGCTTTGTCTGTAGAAATCATCACAAACTTACGCACCTGAAATTTAAGCGCCATGTCAGCCAATATTTTAGTTCCATTTACATTAACGGAGATTGCTTCGGCAGCATTATCTTCCATAAGTGGGACATGCTTGTAGGCAGCAGCGTGGTAAACAATACTTGGTTTAAATTCTTGAAATACAGATTTTACGCGTTCAATATTGGTCACATCACCAACAATCACTTCATAATTGACACTGTAAGGAAGATCGTTTAATTCATTTTGAATTTCATATAATCCGGTTTCAGCCTGATCATATAATAAAATTAGTTTTGGTTTGAACTGAGCAAGCTGACGAACTAATTCACTTCCAATAGATCCTGCTGCTCCGGTTACTAAAATCACCTTTTTATAAAGCAAAGAACGAATTTTCGGATCTTCAATTTCAATGGTTGGACGTTCTAGAATATCTTCAATTGCTACATCCTTGATTTGCATCATACTTAACTCCCCATTGATCCACTTTTGAACAGGAGGAATCGTACGTACATTTACTCCCAATCGAAGGCAAGTTTCTACAATGTCCTTTTTACGTTGGAAAGGGATGTTTTGTACACAAATGATGAGGAATTTTACATCTAATTTTCGAATTGCAGCTTCCAGTTCAGAACCTTGAAAAATCTTAACTCCATCCAAAAAGCTACGTTTTTTTGCTTGATCATCATCCATGAAACCTACTAAATTGTAGTTAAAGGAATCGTCCTGCAAAAGTGTTTTTTTTGTGATAGCACCTGCTTCTCCTGCTCCATAAATCAATAAATTGACCTGTTCTGATGTGGATTGTCGATTCTCATAATAAAGAATTTTTGACAATACTCGAAAAGCGGCCATTGCAAGCAAAGAGATAAAGAAATCAATGAGTAATACACCAAATGGAATAAAGTAAATTCCCATGACACGCGTTACAACCATGTCAACAGCTAATATCACCAAAAAACTAATCCCAGAAGCATAGAAGACACGTTTTGCGTCTTCAATACTGGTGTATTTTATTATCCCAGCATAGCTTTTTGTGAAAAGGATGGCGAAAAACTTCACAATTAATACAAACAACAACGCAATGCCAATTACCTGCCATTTATTGTTTGGAACGTTGAAGTTGTAACGAACCAAATAGGCCAATATAATGGAGATTCCACAGATTATTAAGTCTGTTTGGAATACCAGCCATCGTGGTATGTTATTTAAGAATTTTTTCACCTAACCTTTTTACGGTTTCCTATTACCTGAGTAAGTATTACACCATACTTACTTCTGCTTCCGAATTGATCTTTTTAACCAGCCCTTGTAATACTTTACCTGGACCACACTCAATAAATTCAGTAACTCCATCCGCACTCATATTTTGAACGGTTTGCGTCCAAAGTACCGGAGCAGTCAATTGTTTGATTAATTTTTCTTTTATTACGGCAGGATCAGTAGAAGGTTGCGCATCTACGTTTTGATAGATTGGGCATTGGGCTGGACTAAAGTCCATTTCATTGATTGCATTTGCTAATTCTTCCCTCGCAGGCTCCATAAACGGCGAATGAAATGCTCCTCCAACTTTCAGGACCAAAGCTCTCTTAGCTCCTTTTTCCAATAAAGAGGCACATGCTTTTTCAATCCCAGAGATACTTCCCGAAATAACCAATTGTCCAGGACAGTTGAAATTAGCTGGAACCACTACATCATCAATCTCACTACACGCATCAATTACGATTTGATCCTCCAAACGCGTAATTGCAGCCATAGTAGACGGCTCAATTTCACAAGCTGCTTGCATAGCCATTGCTCGTTTAGATACTAAAGTAAGGGCATTTTCAAAACTTAAAACCTTCGCAGCTACCAATGCGGAAAACTCTCCAAGCGAGTGACCCGCTACCATATCAGGTGCGATTCCGGTTACTTCAGCTTTAATCACGGAGTGCAAAAATACTGCAGGCTGTGTTACTTTAGTTTGAGTAAGATCTTCTTTGGTCCCTTCAAACATTATTTTAGTAATGTCGAAACCTAATATTTCGTTTGCCTTTGCAAATAGTTCTTTTGCTTTATCTGAACTTTCATGAAGGTCCTTTCCCATGCCTTCAAACTGTGATCCCTGTCCGGGAAAAACATATGCTTTCATGTGTTATCTATAATTATCTATTTGTTGAATTGTAATATACTTATGCCAAATATAGTAAAATATAAGTTAACAGTGAATTGGGTAGGATTTAATTGAGGGTTTTTAAATTATAATCCAATAGGTAGCATCGTTTGTTTAAGGGCAATTGGTTTTTTTAGATTTTCAGAAATGAAAAATTGATTGTATAGGTTAATTTGAAGTTTAGAAAGTATGCAATAATGGCTCCTGTTATTGCTTGCGGACACGGACGAATTAATCTTGATTTGAGTGAATATCTTATAGGAGTGTACTTTTTGATAATTGTTACATGATTAGGAAGTTATAACTTTAGGGGTATGAAGAATGAGAAGTTATTCGAACGTTTAGATTTGAGTTGTAAAGAGTAGTTTAATAAAATGAGTTTGTAGATGACTGATTCTTAATTTAGTTATATATTGCAGGGTAATAGTTATATTCGGTTGACGGTGATAATTCTAATTTAGAAGGTTGTTTCCATTGGAGGGAACGGAGATGATACACCTATGGACTTGGCCACAGATAAAGAAGGAAATAATATACTAGGATTTACTGTAGAAAATACATTTGACAATGGTTCTAGTGAAAATGAGGGACGTGCAATATCTGTGGACACTGCGGGCAATTTATATATTGGAGGAATTGTAGGAGACGATACTGATTTGACGCTTCATCTAGTTCCGGAGATATTAAGGCAGGAGCTTTAACTTTAGAATTATTAAACGTTAAAATCAAAAGACTAAAAGTAATTAATCTTTGGAATGGTGACATATTCCTTCAAAAGGGTAAAATGAATAATTTATGAAAATTTCAATCAAACAACTAATCTGGACAGTTCTATTATTTTTATCAACCCTGTCCTTTGCTCAACCGATACATCAATGGTCAAAAAATGTGGCTTCTAGCTCTGATTATCATTATGCAAACGGTACAACTGTGGATGATAATGGCAACGTTTATGTAACAGGGCAGTTTAGTGGGACAGCGGATTTTGATCAGTCCGGGGGTGCGGCTAATGTGACATCACAAGGAGGAGATGATATATTTCTTAGCAAATATGACGCTTCTGGGACATTACAATGGGTGAAAACCATAGGAGGATCTAGTAATGATGCTGGAAGAGCAGTCAAAGTAGATGCATCTGGAAATGTATATATCACCGGAGAATTCTTAGGTACAGTTGATTTTGATCCATCAGGTTCCTTGGCAGAATTAACAGCGGATATTTTTGATGCTTTTTTGGCAAAGTATGATGCCAATGGAAATTATGTTTGGGCAATTAAAATGGGAGGTAGCTCATTTGATTATGGGACAGATTTAGTAATTGATGGCTCGAATAATATAGTAGTAACGGGCCGTTTTAGAGGGACAGGAGATTTTGACCCATCTGCAAATACAGTTAATTTGGTCAACGCTACTGGAACGTATGATATCTTTTTTGCAAAGTATGACCAAAATGGGGGACTTCTTTGGGCGCACGGAATGGGAGATTCGGGTGATGATCAAGGGTTTGGGATTACGGTAGATGCCAACGATAATTTACTCATAACCGGCCAATTTGCAGGAACCATAGATTTTGATGCATCCGGAGCCACTAATAATTTAACCTCTAATGCAAATAATGATGTGTTTCTAGCTAAGTACGATTTAAATGGGAATTATTTATGGGCCATCAACATGGGAGGATCCAATAATGATTATGGGAATAGTGTAATAACCGATGCTGCCGGAAATGCCTATGTGGTTGGTGAGTTCTTTGATTCGGGTGACTACGATCCATCTGGGAATACGGTAACACTTTCACATCTAGGAGGAGGAACAAATACATTCTTCGCAAAATATGATCCGAATGGCAATTATTTGTGGGCCCATGGAATTGGGGCATCAAATGGACTGGATATAGCGTTGGGGCCGGATAATAATGTTTTTATTACCGGAGGTTTTTTTGGAACAATTGATTTTGATCCGGGAACAGGTACCGAAAATATAGCTGCAACTGCTACTGAGGTATATCTGGCAGAATATGATTCATTAGGAAATTATATGTGGGCTGGAAATATGTTAGGAACGACTGGGGTTTCAACAGGAAGAAGTTTAGCGAGCGATTACAAAGGAAATATTTATGTTGCTGGAGATTTTTTTGGAACAGTAGATTTTGATCCTTCTGGGAGTACTTCAAATATGATCTCCGCAGGATCCGCGTTAGATGGTTTTCTTGTTAACTACTTTGAATGTAGCAATTCCTCTTCGGTATTAGATGTATTTGCATGTGATTCCTTAACGTCGCCAAGCGGAAATTATGTTTGGTCAAGTTCTAATACGTACTATGATACAATCCCAAATGCAACGGGCTGTGATAGTTTGATCACAATAAACTTAACCATTGTTTCCCTCAGTTTGAACGCTTCGGTAAGCCAAAATCTTACTTGTTTTAACTCAAATGATGGGATTATAACTGGTTTGTTAAGTGGCGGATATGGAGACGTCACGTATAGTTTAGACAATGTCTATTTTACTCAGGACAATAATTTTTCAGATTTATTAGCCGGAGATTATATTGTTTATGCTCGAGATAGTGTTGGATGCAGCGATAGTTCGGTAACATTAACATTGACCAATCCAGCGGAATTGTTACTCGGAATAAATAAAACAGATGCGACATGTGGAGACAATAATGGAGCTGGAGTAGCGATTGTATCTGGTGGATCAGGTGGAGGTTACCAATACTCATGGTCAAACGGAGATACTAATTTCATTTCGTCTAATCTTTTGGCTGGTACGTATGACTTGACGGTGATTGATTCGGATAATTGCCAGCAAAGTGAAACTGTTTTAATTAGTAACATTGGGGCACCGAGTATATCTGATTCGGTCACAAACGTATCTTGTAATGGACTAGCAGATGGCGCAATAAATATCGACATAACCGGAGGAACATTGCCGTATGATATTTCTTGGTCTAATGGATCAACGTTGCAAAATTTATCAAACTTGGGTGTAAGAAACTATGTTGTTACGGTAACAGACGGCGTTAATTGTACCGTCAATAGTTCCATATCGGTTTTAGAGCCAGAAATTTTAGATGTTTCGGTGAATTCAACCAATGCAGGGTGTGGTTTCTCCGACGCCTCTGCTACAGCCATCACTTTAGGAGGAATGAGTCCATATTCATTTATATGGTCTAGTTCGGCGAATATCACATCGGTTGAATCAAACTTGGGGGTAGGTTTTTATCAACTTAATGTCACGGATTCTAGTGGATGCGAGGATTCTGTCACATTTGCCATTAGTGAATCAGGAGCCCCGGTAATTACATTGAATTCAATTATTAATATGGATTGCGGGGCCAATAATGGGGGAATAGATGTTTCGATAACGGGAGGTGTTCAACCCTATGCAAGTCAACTTTGGAACGGAAGCATTACCACAGAAGATATTACCAATGCGACGCCCGGAGTTTACAATTTAGAGGTAATCGACGGAGCAAATTGTAAATCGCTCTTTACAGGAGAAATAGATCAATTAGCACCTACTAATCAAGTGATATGTTTGATTACCGTTGATTCCACAACAGGTAAAAATTTATTGATATGGGAAAAGCCAATTATCAAAGGAAGTTTAGATCATTATAATATTTATAGAGAGAATTTCACGTCTAATACGTATGGTTTTATCGGTTTTCAGCCTTTTGATAGTCTTACCGAGTTTATAGATAATACCGCTGATCCGAAAGTTCGTTCTTGGAGATATAAAATGAGCGCGATAGATACTTGTGGACAGGAATCCGAGTTGTCTATTGATCATAAAACCATCCATTTAGTTTTAAGCACATTTGCGGGAGATAATTATTTGAGTTGGGATAGATATGAAGGAGCTTCTTATGGTTCCTATAATATATGGAGGGATTCTGATCAAACAGGTTGGGTGAAAATAGATTCAATCCCAGGTACAATTCAGTCTTATACAGATATTGCACCAACGGGAACTAATTTGGATTATTTTGTAGAAGCGGTCACAGATAATTCTTGTTCATCGACGAAAGCAAAAACGTATGGAACGACACGAAGTAATCGCGAAAATGCCATTGCGTCAACTGCAATTTCTACAGATTTTGAAGGAAGTGCACAGATAATTGTTGAAAATGATACCATTATGTTTAGTGATTCTTCATCTGGTATTCCAACGCAATGGACATGGACCTTTGATGGAGGAGAGCCTTCTACGTCAACAGATCAGAATCCAAAGATAGTGTATAAAACAGCCGGTGCATACGATGTGAAATTGGTTGCTTTTAACGCTACATCCATGGATTCCATAATTAAAACAGGATATGTAATGGTGAATCCAAATGGAATCGGAGAGAGCGCGTTTGCTCAAATTAATATTTATCCAAATCCATCCACGGGAGTCTTTAATATTAAATTGAAACGAAACAGAAACGAAGAATTGAAAGCAAATGTATATACGATGTTTGGCGAGTTGGTGAAAGAAGTTCATGTTAATTCAACCACCACAGAATTTAGCATTGATATAAGTGCGTATGCAACAGGAGTATACTCATTAAACATTATTTCAGCCACTGGAAGTTATAATTTTAGAATCATTAAGGAGTAACTTTTTTCTATATGACTGAATAGTAATTGTTTTGTACAAAAGAGTAAAGAAATTGTACTTCAAAGATGCCTTCTAATATTTCTAATTGGGAGGCATTTTTTATTAGAAAAACGCGCTAACTTTGCACGCTGAAAATTGCCATTAACAATAACGTTCAACACCCATGAGATCCTTCGCTATTATTAAAGCTACTATACTGATTTTGGTACTGTTTAGCATCACATCATCAATAAATGCTCAAACTTTTAAAAGATCAACCAAACTAAATTCCTTTCCCTACAAAACCAATAGTACCAATGAAGAATATGGTTACGCGGTTGCAATTGATGGAAATGTAGCAGTAGTTGGTGGTACGAACGTTTCAGATACTGGTTCAGCGTACGTATTAGAATATGATGGCATCGCTTGGAATACGATTGCCCGACTTACAGCATCAGATGGTGCATCAGCCAACTTTTTTGGCGGAGCAGTAGCGATCGATAGTAATGTCATTGTAGTAAGTGCAATAGGGGATTCTACTTATTCTGGATCAACCTACCTATTCGAAAAACCAATTGGAGGCTGGACGGATACAACCGAAACAGCTAAGTTGCGTGCCGGTGATGCATCCAATAATGCCAACTTTGGAAAGGCTGTTGGAATTTCAGGAAATACAATTGTAGTGTCTGCATATGGAGATTTATCTTATGCTGGTTCTGGATATATTTTTACAAAACCTCCTGGCGGATGGAAAGATACAACCCATACGGCAAAACTTACCGCATCAGATGGATTGACGGTAGATTACTTGGGTCAATCGGCAAGCATTTCAGGCAATTACGTAATCCTTGGGGCAAGTGGAGACGATGATAATGGTTCAGGATCAGGTTCCGCTTATATTTTTGAAAAACCGGGTGCAACTTGGGTAGACATGACGGAAACCGCTAAGTTATTGCCATCCGATGCCGTAGCAGGAGCGCAATTTGGCGTTTCGGTGGGCATTTCAGGCGAAGATGCCGTGATTGGAGCATATACGGACAATGAATTTGGAGCACAGGCAGGAGCAGCGTATGTATTTACAAAACCAGCAGGTGGATGGAAAGATACTACAGAGCACGCAAAATTGGTGCCTTCTGAACATGGAGCAGATATGTATTTTGGTTATACAGTAGCGATTTCTGGAGAAAACATTGCAATTGGTGCGTTTGGAGATTCGCTGGAAAGCGGCACTTCATACCTTGGATCCGCTTATGTCTTTAATAAACCATCCGCTGGATGGACAAATATGAACGAATCGGTGAAGATCTTTGCAGATGACGGTGCAAAGGATGATTATTTTGGAGAGTCAATCGCTATTTCTGGCCAAAGCGTTTGCGTAGGAGTAAAGCGAGATGATGACAATGGAATGAATTCAGGGTCTATATATATGTATGATTATTGTGATTCTATAAACATTCAAAGCGTTACTGTCGATGCAGGTTGTACAATCACAAACGGTTCAGCTAGTGTTACAGTTCAAGGTGGTTCAGAACCTTATACCTATGCATGGTCTACTGGAGATACAACTAATTTTACACCTACTAGTTTGGCAGCAGGAAGTTATTCCTTAGTAGTATCGGATGCCACTGGATGTACCGCGGCAGCAACCGTTCAAGTAGAATCAGCGACTCCTCCTGCTGTAAATGTAACGGCGAAAAATATTACATGTCCAGGGGATAATGATGGATCCATTGATATTTCTGTAATGTCAGGAAGTCCATATCAAGTTGAATGGTCAAACGGGGACACTATTGAAAATTTGACAGGTTTGCACGCAGGTTCGTATGAATTAAAAGTGGTAAACGTTTCAGGCTGTACTTTTTTAACATGTGTAGAAATTTTGGAACCTCAGCAATTGGAAGTTCTACTCGACAGTCTGAATCAGCCAAGTTGTTTGTCATCCAATGGTAATTTGGCTGTTTCGGCAATAGGAGGTAGCGCACCTTACGTATACACATGGGACGCCCCAATTTCAACGGTAGATTCTGTATTGACATTTATAACAAGTGGGGTATATTCGGTAGCCGTGACCGACAGTAATGGCTGTTCCGTGGTAGAAAATATTACAGTAAGCGATTTAGGAGGACCAACAATTACAATAGACTCTATAATTAATACAAGTTGTGGCTTGTCCGAAGGATGGATCGGAGTAACTGTTTTGGAAGATACAGTTTCTGTTAATTGGTCTAACGGATCAGATTCCTCTATTTTGAACAATCTCTCCGCGGACGATTATATTTTAACCGTTTTAGATTCTCAAACATTTTGTATGTCTTACGAGGTGATTACGATTGATGAAGAAATTCCAGCTAATCAAGAAATATGCATAGCAACGTCAGATTCAGTTGGTCGTAATATTTTGGTATGGGAAAAAACGGCTTTAGACAACGTAACTTCTGTAAACATATATAGAGAATCTTGCAATGGTGAATTCACGTGGATAGCCAATCAATCGTATGACAGTTTAAGTGAGTTTATAGATACTACGGTTTTCAATGACCGTGCCTGGGCCTATAAAATGTCAGCAGTGGATAGTTGTGGAAATGAATCTTGGCTAAGTGAGCATGAGCGTTTAATACATCTTTCAGCGATTGGTAATGATGGAGTAAATAAGTTGATCTGGAATTTGTATGAGGGGAAAACAATTATCAATTACAATGTTTGGAGTCGCACGCTACCTGGAGGTTGGGTGATGATTGCTTCATTGGATAATCAAGCAATGTCGTATTGCGATACCTCATCGCTGGATGTTACCTACTTCATTGAAGGAACCACTGTGGAATCATGTACATCTGAAAAAGCAACTACTTATGGAACCACTCGTAGTAATCGAGAAACAGCCAAAGCATCGACTGCAATTGAAGTGGATTTTTCTAGTTCCATGACGCTCATAGTGGAAGGCGAATCGATTGAGTTTTGGGACGAGTCTGACGGAGTAATAGATTCCTGGGCTTGGACATTTGAAGGAGGAGAACCAGCTATTTCTGCCGATTCAAATCCTACTGTAACTTACATGACCACAGGAGTTTATTCTGCTAAATTAATTGCATATACGGCAACCAATTTAGATTCGATGACAAAGGAAGCCTATGTTTTTGTGAATCCAAATGGGATTGGTGAAAGTGCATTAGCACAAGTTCAAATTTATCCAAATCCATCCACCGGAACGTTTAATGTTTCATTGAAGCGAAACCGAAATGAAGGGTTGAAGGCGGATGTATATACCATGTTTGGAGAACTGGTGAAAGAAACGCAGGTCAATGCCGTGGCTACAGAATTTACGGTTGATTTAAATGAATATCCTTCCGGTGTATATTCTCTAAACATAATCTCAGGATCGGGAAGTTATAATTTTAGGATAATTAAAGAATAAGTGTTGAAATCTTCCCTGAAATTCACGTATTTCACGCAGTTCGGAGAAAAATTTCACATGCTTAAATTCAATGTTTTTATATGGTTTTGTTTGTTGTCACTATTGTGTGTGGCACAGCAAACGAATATTGGGTATTTGAATGTACGTAATATTCCACCAAAAGAATATAAAGGATTACCTCAAACTTTTCAGGCCATTGAAGACCATCGAGGTGTGCTATATATCACCAACAATATGGGCGTATACTCCTATGACGGGTCGGATTGGAAACTTCACAAGATAAAAGATGATGCCGCTGCTGTTAGTTTAGATAAAGCCCAAGACGGTAAAATCTATGTTGGAACTAGGGATAGTGAATTTGGTTACTTTGATTTGGGTGATAATGAATTAGTCTATACTTCGTTATCGGATTCAATAGTGGATGTTGGCCAGGTTTACCACACCTTAAATTTTGAAAAATTTGTAGCCTTCCAAAGCAGGACGGAAATCTTTGTCTATAATAAGGAAACACTTAAGGTTTCCAGACATAAATTTGAAACCACTGTAGGGAACATTGTTAATTTCGGGAATCAACTAGTAGTTTTTACAAAAAATGGAGTTTTCGCATATGAAGATCAACAATATAAAAAGTATTCAAGATTTGGTTTAGGAGAGCGGAATGATCTATTAGGCGGAATAATGTTAGATGTCAACAACTACATTGTTTATTCAAAAACACAAGTAATTCATATTAATCCGAAAGGATCATTGCATATTATTTCTGAGGAGATTCAAGAACCGACATACAGCATTAAAATCAATGAGGATAAGTTTGTTATATCAACTGCTGGAAACGGGGCTTATTACTTTAGTTTAACAAAAGGATTATTAGAGATTTTTAATAAAAACTATGGTTTGCAAAATCAGCATTGCAAGAAACCATTATTGACGAGCCACAACGAGTTGGTCATTCCAACCGAATATGGTTTTTCCATTGTTGGTTTAGGTAGTAAGCTACGTGTGATTGATGAACGAAGCGGGTTTAAAGGAAATGTAGAAAATATATGTCGAACTACTGAGCAGATTACGTTTGCGGGAAACGAGGGCCTATATACCATGCAGAATAATCATTTGAAAAAGAATCCAAGCGTACGAATTGAAGCCTGGGATGCCCTTAAACTGGATGCGAATAAATTTTTGGTTGCTCAAAACGATGGGATTTACATAGTCAAAGATGAAAAAGAAGAAAAGATCATCAATTGTTACCCATGGTGCTTATATCGATCTAAAATTGACTCCAATTATATATTTGTAGGGTTAGACCCAGGTCTGATGGTTTTAAAAAATGGAGATAAAGGTTGGATGGTAGATACGGTTTTTGAGGTAAGTGAAGCGTATCGATATATAGATGAAGACAACAATGGAAACCTTTGGATGGCGTCATCCACGAATGGAGTGGGTCACTTTAAACCAAATTATGTCAATTTTGAAAATACCATCGTTCATTACAGTGGCGAAAAATATGGATTGAATGATGGTGATTTAAAGCCCGTATTTAATGGAGAAAAGATGTATTTTGCTTCGTTTGGGAATGGATTGTTAGAATTTGATTCTAAAACTCAAAAATTCAATCGAACTACCGATTTTGGAGATAAAATAGCCCAATTTGATAAGGCAATAACACGGGTAGATTTTGATAAGAACGGAAGACTATGGGCAAATTTAGCTTACTCTGCAGCCGAACATGAATTTGGATATGTAGACGAAAATAAAGTTTGGAATAAAAATGAGTTTACGGAAATCCATGATATGACCATGAGTATTGATGCATCCGGAGATGCGGTTTGGATTGGAACCAGTAAAAATATTTTTTACTATGATTTAAATGAAAATGATCTGGCTTTAGAGTCTCAGCAATCCACGCTGATAGGAGAAATTAAACAGGCTGATTCAATTTTTGTAAAAGAATTTAGTTTGTTAAAAGACGAAGATCAGGTAATCACGGTGGCATTTAACAAAGAAGCACTCTATTTCCGGTTTTCAAGACCACAATTTGCATTGGCTTCAGGGGTAGAATACAGTTATTTCATGGAAGGATGGAATGATCATTGGAGCGACTGGGATGAGAAGAATCGAGCAGGATTTACCAACTTGCCGGAAGGGAAATACACGTTTAAAGTGAAATCTCGAATTAATAATTCTGCAGAATCCCAAATTTCAGAATTAAAGTTAATTGTTTTACCTCCATGGTATCGAACGTGGTGGGCTTATTTTCTATATGCAATCAGTCTTATTGTGATTGTATGGTTGGTTATTAGATGGAGAACAAGAGCCTTACAAATTAGACAAAGGGAGTTGGAAAACACGGTTGAACAACGAACGAAAGAGGTTGTGATTCAAAAAACGGAAGCGGAGAAACAACGTGATATTGTGGCGTTGCAGCATCATGAAATCACGTCTAGCATCAATTATGCAAGTAGAATTCAAGAAGCCGTTTTAACCTCAGATGAATATTTGAACTCGATGTTCGATAACTATTTTGTGTTTTACAAACCACGAGATATTGTATCAGGTGATTTCTATTGGGCGCATGAATCTAAGGATGGCAAGAAGATTTGGGCTGCAGCAGATTGTACAGGTCATGGCGTACCAGGTGGTTTTATGAGTATGCTGGGCATGAGCTTTTTGAATGAGATTGTGATTGAAAATAAGGTCACAGATGCGCATGAAATATTGAATCAACTTCGACATAAAATCATTAAAGCATTTGAGAAAACTTCTGGTGACTCGGAACGAAAAGATGGAATGGACATTGGATTGTGTGTGTTAAATGCGGAAGGAACAAAGATTCAATTTGCAGGCGCTTATAATCCATTATTTGTGATTCGGAAAAGCGAAAAAGTCTCAAAGGAAATATTGGATAACGAGGAATACCGGATTTTAGAAGAAGAGGGCTACACGCTAATCGAGATCAAAGCGGATAAAATGCCAGTAGGTAAACATATCTTGGATGCAACTGATTTTGTCAGTAAAGAATTTACATTGGAAAAAGAAGATGTGTTGTATACCTTTTCAGATGGACTAATCGATCAATTTGGTGGCGAGAAGGGAAAAAAATACATGGTGAAACGCTTCAAGAAAAAGTTACTTTCTTGTCAAGATAAATCAATGTCTGATCAACGTGCATTACTTGAAAATGAATTCAAGGAATGGATGAGAATTGGAGATACGGAGCAAATAGACGATGTTTGTGTGATAGGCGTACACCTACGCTAAAGCTTCTGTGTAAGCATTAAGGCTTATAACACAAAAAGGCGTCTTCGTTTTCCGAAAGATACTGTAGGAAAGCTGCCCTGAGGACTCGCTTTATCTACGGAAGCGTGGTGTAGGAAGGAATGTTTGTATAGTTGGAGTAAAAGTGTAATTTTTATCTGTGATTAGACTACCAGATCCCACCTTAGTCTAATATAAGTACAATTTTGTCGATAACTAAAGTACACAAATAACATTAATAGTATATTGCAACGATTAATGAATAATGCATGAAAAAGTTATCTAGTTTAGTTCTTGGTTTGTTGGTTTTAACCGCTTCTACGGTTTATGCACAATCAACGGAAAACGTCAATACCAGTAAGTTTAAGCAACTCAAAGAAGAGTTGGCAACCCCAAATGTTTATAGAACAGCTTCCGGAGCACCTGGTCATAAATATTGGCAACAAAAAGCGAACTATAATATTAAAGTAACGTTGGATGACAAAAAACAATCCATAACGGGAGAGGAGGAAATTACGTATATAAATAATTCACCTGATCAGCTTGACTATTTATGGATTCAGCTAGATCAAAATATGCGAGCTAAAGATTCAGATACTAAGAAGATCAGAACAGCTTCATTTAAAGATAAAATGTCGTTTCGAGATATGAAACGCATGCATAGCGATTTTGATGGTGGATTTAAATTGACAGCCGTTAAAGATAAGTCTGGCAAGGACTTGAATTATG
This sequence comes from Cytophagales bacterium, assembly GCA_965277185.1. Taxonomy (GTDB): domain Bacteria; phylum Bacteroidota; class Bacteroidia; order Cytophagales; family JAHDFW01; genus JAHDFW01. Next base: position 72,542 of record CBDICC010000029.1, read on the forward strand.
TAGTGAACAATACGATGATGCGTGTGGATTTACCATCAACTTTAAAAGCTGGAGGATCTTATACGTTTAAAATAAAATGGTGGTACAATATTAATGACCGAATGAAAATAGGAGGTCGAAGTGGATATGAGTACTTCAAAGAGGAAGACAATTATCTGTACACGATTGCACAATTTTTCCCAAGAATGTGTGTGTATAATGAAGTAGAAGGATGGCAAAACAAACAATTTCTTGGAAGCGGAGAATTTACCCTTCCATTTGGAGACTATACAGTATCTATTACCACGCCTAAGGATCATATTGTTGGAGCAACGGGAGAATTACAAAACGCAAGTTCGGTTCTTACTCCAAAACAACGAGAGCGATTTAAGAAAGCAAAATCGGAATATGAAACTCCGGTAATGATTGTAACTCAAGAGGAGGCAGAAAAAGCGGAAAAAGAAAAAATGGATGCAACCAAAACTTGGGTGTTTTCGGCAAAAAATGTACGTGACTTTGCTTTTTGCAGTTCAAGAAAATTTATTTGGGATGCAATGAGTGTGAAAGTTGGAAGTAGAAATGTACTGGCTATGTCCTATTATCCAAAGGAAGGAAATCCACTTTGGGAGGAATATTCTACCAAAGTGGTGGCACACACCGTAAAAACATATTCAAAGTTCACATGTGATTATACGTATCCTGTAGCGATATCAGTACATACAAAATGGATCGGAATGGAATATCCAATGATTTGTTTCAATGGTGGACGACCAAATGAAGACGGAACCTATTCCAAGTCTACCAAATATGGAATGATTGGAGTGATAATCCATGAAGTAGGACATAACTTCTTTCCGATGATCATCAATTCAGATGAACGTCAATGGACTTGGATGGATGAAGGATTAAACACTTTTGTGCAATATTTAACAGAGCAGGAATGGGAACGAGGATACCCTTCTCGAAGAGGACCTGCCAATAAGATTGTACCGTACATGAAGGGAGATAAGACTAATATCACCCCGATTATGACCAATTCAGAATCGTTAAATCAGTTTGGGAACAATGCCTATGCTAAACCTGCAACGGCATTGAATATTCTAAGAGAAACGGTTATGGGACGTGAACTGTTTGATTTTGCATTTAAAACGTATTGTGAACGTTGGAAATTTAAGCATCCAACACCAGCGGATCTTTTTAGAACCATGGAGGATGCATCCGGAGTTGATTTAGATTGGTATTGGAGAGGTTGGTTTTATTCTACAGATCATGTGGATGTTTCCATGGATAAAGTAACGTGGTATAAAATAGACTCTAAGAATCCTGAAGTAGAAAATCCAATCAAAGAAAAAGAATATGCAGAACGAGCGTTACCGATCTCAGAAATAAGAAATGATGGAGAGAAAATGGTAAAGGAAACCTATTCAGAACGAGATCCGCGTATTTTGGATTTTTACAATAAGATGGACCCATTTGAAGTAACGGTCTTGGATAAAGATGATTATAAAAAGTATTTGAGCAGTCTGGAAGAAGATGAAAAGGCAATATTAGACGCGAATCGAAATTATTATCAAATTGATTTCACTAATAAAGGAGGTTTGGTAATGCCATTGATCATAGAATTTGTATTTACGGATGGTAGCAGAGAGGTGCGCCGAATCCCAGCAGAAGTATGGGCTCGAAACAATACTAAGATTTCTAAAATATTCTATTTTAATAAAGAAGTGAGAGGAATTACATTAGATCCATTTTTAGAAATGGCTGATACAGATGTAAATAATAACTTTTGGCCTCCACAGATGAAGCCTACACGCTTTCAGTTGTTTAAAAATAGTGGATATAGTCGCTATGGTGGTGGTGGTGAAAACCCAATGCAAAAAGCAAAGAAAGCAAAAGAGGCTGAAGCTGAAAAAAAGAAAGACAAATAGTGTAAGGGAAAGTTTAGCTTAAGATTTGGTATTATAATACTATGACTTCTAGCAATTCAAGGGAATCGGTTGCGTAATGTTTGGATAAGGAAGGATAACTAATTATATTTACTAGTAATAATTAAATCCATTTAATTAATCTTTAAATTAACTCATATGAAACTTAGATTGGTATTGACAATAGCATGTGTTTTTGTAGTGGGTTATGCGTTTTCTAGTGGACATATAAATTCATATAAAGTTGCAACGGCAACGGCTACAGGTTCAGCCGCAAGTTCAAGTTCAAGTTCAGGAACAAAGGTTAAAGGCAGTGAGTTAAATAAAACAGGTGAAGGAGATGGGCCGGTTGATTGGATTTATGATTTTTTCAAAAATGATCCGGATAGTAGTGCTGTAAAGAGCGATACACTAAAAATGAAAACAACCAAAAGATCCTATCCTTCATTAGATCGAGTAGTTTACTAGTTTAATTAAGCCTAAACTGTTCTGGTTAGGTGGTTTATACCCAAATATCAAATATACTTTGTAGCTGGTTTTAGTTCGAACAGGGAATAACATTTTACAAAATCCTACGTTCAATAAAAATATAGCCTAGGTAAAGATTAAAATTAATTATCTTCGCAAAGACAATTCTGGAAGTATAGTTTACTACAAGCGTTCGCCAGAGTTGGATCTATGCAAAATGTATAGGTAGAGAAGTGTATTGGAACATCATATGATCGAAAAAAGGTGAAGTTTAACTTAGAAGAAATAAAAAAGTATAAGAATCTGGAGTTGCTCGCTCGACAGTTGGTAGAAGGATTCATAACTGGACTTCATAAGTCACCCTATCATGGATTTTCAGTAGAATTTTCGGAACACAAACAATACAATACAGGAGAAAGTACACGTAATATTGATTGGAAGGTATTTGCACGAACAGATAAATTGTTTGTCAAGCAATATGAAGAAGAAACCAATTTAAGAGCTCATTTTTTATTGGATACGTCATCTTCCATGTATTATCCTGAAAAAACCAATGGAAAGATCGCATTTAGCGTGTATGCATGTGCGGCTTTACAAACTATTTTACAGGGACAAAGAGATGCCGTAAGTCTGATCAATTTCAACGAAAAAATTGAATCTCAGTCCCCAGTGAAAAGTACAAGTATGCATTTGCATCAATTGATGCTGCAAATGAGCCAATTGCTGGAAAAGGAATCCACCAATGTTTCGACTTCTACCGCATCTGTATTGCATGACATTGCGCGAAAGATAAGTAAGCGAGGTTTGGTCGTTCTTTTTACAGATATGTTTGATCGTAACTCAAATATTGACGAGATATTTTCTGCATTACAACATTTGAAACATCATAAACATGAAATTCTAATTTTTCATGTATTAGATCATAAAACGGAAGTGGATTTTGAATTCGAAAACCGTCCGTACCTTTTTATTGATAAGGAAACGGGAGAGCAACTGAAAATCAATCCAAGTGAATTAAAAGAATCATACACTGCTAACGTATCGAAATTGATTAAGGAGGTAGAGTTAAAATGCCATCAGTTCAAAATTGATTATGTTCCCGTCGATATTAATACGGACTTTGAGAAAGTATTGATGAGCTATTTCGTGAAGCGAAAGCGGATGAAAAGGTGATGAAGCTAATAACTAGATACATACATAAGTATATATTTAAGCAAGTTGATCACGTTTGATTTGTTCATTTGCACCGATAATGGAACGTAGGGAAGAAATCAAGAATAATCCTTCCCCCATTCCCATGTTTTACTTTTTTACTATTCGGAATCGGCTGTCTTCGGTTTTAATTTCACAGGAAAGAATTGTGCGGGATCCACTTTTTTATCATTTTCGATTACTTCATAATGTAAATGAATGGCGGTCGCAAGTCCACTGTTACCAATGGTTCCAAGGACGTCTCCCTGTTTAATTTTTTGGCCAACTTTTACTTTAAAATCTTTAAGATGGGCATATTGCGTTTTATAGACTTGATTATTATGTTGAATCAATACATGATTCCCATAATTTGTACTAAAGACCGCTTTTATGACAGTACCGTCAGCTGTAGCAACAATAGAGGTGCCAGCTGGAGCGATAAGGTCGATGCCAGTATGCATTTTTAGTTTCTGATTGAGTGGATGTGAGCGCATTCCAAATCCCGAAGAAAATCGAAGAATATCGGATAATTGGATCGGTAATATGTTCGGAGTGCCATTGTTACTGACTTTGGCATTACGAGGATTTCCAATCTCTAGCGTCGGAATCTGTTTAGAGGTAAATGATAAAAGGATGAAGAGACCTGCAGACGCAAGAATTACAAGAGTAAGTTTAATACGATTTAACATTGTTTTTGGGTTTTTAGTTGTTAACATTTTAATTCGAGCCTCCACTTTGCGATAGGCAAAAGTACTAGTAAGCATAGATGGAGGAGGGTTTAAAGGGGAAGAAGACCACTGAAGAATGCTATAAGCATAAGTTCGTGGATCTGAATTATGCAAGATTACATGTCGATCTGCCAAGAACTCATGATTTTCAGCAATGAAACGAGCATAAAACCATATTCCTGGATTAAACCAAAAAATACATTTGGCAAATTCTATCAAGATTAGGTCGATGGAATGATACTGAATGCCATGACCTTGTTCGTGTAATAAGACATTATTAAAAGCATCTGATTCAAGATCAATGTTCTTAGGTGCGAAAATCCATTTGAAAAAACTGAAAGGAGAAGAAATTCCTTCCAATTGGATTAGTTGAAAGGCTCCATTCTGTGTAGATTTTTGCTTGGTCAGTTTGATTATTCTTACGAATCTTATGGAAAACCGAAGGAGAAAAATGGATGTAATTATACCGAATAGTGACCATAAAATACTGGATAATATAGTGTAGTTGGCAGTAACGGCAGTAACAACAAATTGTTCTGTTAAATGATAAGGAATCAGCAATGAATCTTCTGAAAGTGATAATTGCGAATCAGTACCTAACGGGAATGATAATATAGAATCAATGGTGAATGGAAGCAAAGGAATTAGTAATGCAGCAAGCAGAGTAGTCAAAAGATACCCGCGATTAAATATTAAATGACCTTTGTTTTTTAAAAACACGAAATATATAAGGCTTGTAATTGCAAGTGCGAAAACGGATATTAAGATGTAATGAACCATAATTTTTTCTTGTGATAATCTATTTTTTCTTATCCTTAATTTCTTCGTCAATTAATCCTTTCAACTTTTCTAAATCATCTAAGCTAAGTTCCTGCTCTTTTGTAAAAAATGAGGCAAATTGATAGGCAGAACCTTGAAATGACTCGGATATGATACCGCTTAACTTCGAAGAGAAATAATCCTCTTTTTTCAGAACAGGATAATATTGCTTGTCTCGACCATGGAGGTGAAACCCAACATGATTTTTAGAGATCAATCTTGATATTACAGTGGAGATAGTGGTATAGGCAGGTTTAGGATCTTGATACTCCGAAATTAAATCCTTTAAATAGCCGGATTCAATACGCCAGAGATGATTCATTAAAACAAGTTCCTTTTCTGAAAGTGATTTCATTTCTATAAATGTAGTTTTACGACTACAAATGTAGTAATAAAGTTTTTGATAAAGCAAATAGAAGTTGAAATAAATTTAAAATGATAAAATGTTGGGAGCGATTAAAAAAAGAAAAAACGCTTCTTAGGACGAACGATAACCTGTTTTAAGGACTGTTCTTTCTCTTTGTTATTCAAGTATTCTTCATCTGGATAAAATGCATGTATGTATTCCTTAGCTACGTATTTATAGCTATTCCAAGTGCTTTTGATTTTTTTATCGTGATTTGAAATAGACCAATTTTGAAATTCAACAGATTGGAAGAAATGAACAAGATTGTGATGAAGTTTGAATTGACCTTCTTCTAAACCATACAGTAAGCGGAGCGAAACATTTTGCCATTTTAACGAAAAATTCATCCACCATAAATAGTCATATAGTGTATTTAGAGGAATAGGAGAGTACGCAAGTTGAGGTTCGATATAGTCAATTAATTGAACGGTATATTTGTCCGTGGCTAATTTCCGTGAAATAACATATTCCAGAATGTCAGTATAAGGTCGGTAGGCTTCACCGCTTTCCACCCAATAATGAAGTTTATCACTTCCGAAAAGCTGATCACCATGTTCTCCGGTAATATTGACTTCGCTTGATTTAACACTGTCGTAAATGGTGCTTTGTAATTTTCGAGCTTGAATGTTGGGGCCAATAAAGTGATTGAAAAAACCTGGAAACTCGTCAATGGATTCTTGCGAATATAAAACTTGGAGGCGTGTTAGTTGATCTCGTTTTTGTAATTCTTGATAAAGAGCAATTAATGCTACCGTGGAATCAATCCCTCCCGACCAAAGGATTGTAAATTGATCCAATTTAGATTGATCAACAATTTGAGAGGCTCGTATGGCACAAATTTCCGAAAACGATTTATCTGTATTTGTAACCAGATCTATGGGATCCAATACATTGAAATTAAGCCCGGAATCGAGGGTGTTCGTACGATCAATTAATACTGCACCAAAGAAATCACACGCTTTTAGATAAATGGGATTTATCTGCTGTTTGAAAAGCTTATGTTTAAAAAGTTGTTTCTTGGTTACGTATTCTATTTTTCCTGTTGAATTAGGAACGGGTAAATGCATTTTGCGGTAAATTTTTACATTCTTCTAAATACGCGGCAAGTTTTTCTTTAAGTTCTTTTTTTGGAAAAGATCCAAAACCAGCAGTATATAAGCCTTTTAACCCTGCATTATCTCCTTTAAATTCTATGGCCAATAAAGGAAACTTACTTTTAAAAATCCATCCACCTGTTTGAGCAATAATATCATATTTATTGCTGCCTTTCTTCATGTGATAGGTGACATTGTATGTTTTTGTACTCGGTCCACTTTCATATTGAACGGTTTTGTGCCTAACTAAGAAGTCTTTTCGGCTGGATTTGCACATTTGGTTAAAGTCGTACAAAAAATCCTTTATAATGTTTTCAGTAGATTGATCCATATTTAAGGTTGTGTTTGTTAAGTGATGTGATGTGAAGTGAAATTAAATTGAACTTGACTAGATCCCAATAGTTCCGTTAAACATTGGATGGTTTTTTTCCTGATGCCCAACGGAGGAGTAAATATGTAAAGGAAGACATATTAAGGGTTCATCGCTGTAATTAATAAAATGATGAGGAGCCATTGGTTCAAAGATGCATGCTTTACCTGCATACAATTCGGTCTCTTCCGTTTTTCCTTCCATTCCAACTATACTTTTCCCTTTTCCTGATAAAATCAATACAACTCGAACCGTAGAATGGATATGATGTTTTTGTTCCATGCTATGTGGAGGTATATGCAAGTATTGTAAAGTAGGATCACCCAATCGAATAGGAGGGAAGAGTTGTTTTGTAGAGCATCCATTGATATAGGGAAGAGTAGTAACTCCTTCCATAGAAACTTGCGCATTGGGAGGCATGTAACCACGGATAATGGTAGCCAAATGCTTTGATTCTATTTTACAAGGTCCTTTTTTTACCAAGGCGTTCTCTAGATCCGCATCGAAATAATAGATACAATCCCCATTTTCCACTTCAATGTTATTATTTCCAATGAAACTTTTGAAATAATAGAGCTGTCCAGGGGCAGATTCAAAAATTGTGCTTTCGCTGGTTTCAAAATAATGAACCCCAAATAGGTTTTTTCCGGACATGTACATGTATGATCGATTTTAGTATTCTTAGGCAAAATGCATATTTATTTGGGTAATATAAAATATGCGATTCACTTTTTAAATGAATGTAAGGTTCCTTTAGCTTCTTGGGTGATAGGTCATAACCGTTTGTTTGAGATAGTCTCGATCCAAATGGGTGTAAATTTCTGTTGTAGTGATTGATTCATGGCCCAACATTTCCTGCACTACCCTCAAATCCGCACCTCCTTCGATCAAATGAGTTGCGAAAGAATGACGAAATGTATGTGGGCTAATGGATTTTTGGATTCCTGCCCGTGCTACCACATCCTTTATCATGGTAAAAACGTAAACTCGGCTAAGCCCAGAGCCTCGTCGATTTAAAAAAATAATATCTTCCTGACCAGGTTTGATTTTAACATGTGGGCGAATTTGATTTATATAGATATCCATATATTTCAAGGCCATTGAACCAATGGGCACAAACCGTTCTTTGTCCCCTTTACCTAGTATTTTGATGAAACTGATATCACGATATACGTGGCTTAATCGCATTCCTGTTAATTCAGATACCCTTAAACCAGAACTATACAATACCTCCAACATTGCCCGATCGCGTTGTCCTTCTGGAGTAGAATGATCGATCGTGCTGAATATAAGTTCAATTTCAGCTATTGAAAGTGTGTCAGGTAACTTTCTAGCTAGTTTAGGCGCTTCTATAATTTCGGCAGGATTGTGGGTAGTAAGATCATCTAGTATAAGGTATTTATAAAATGCTTTAATACCAGACAGTACCCTAGCTTGTGTAAAAGGGCTCATTCCCAACTCATTGACCCAAACTAGAAATTCTTGAATGTCTTTATGTGTTACATTTTTGGGCGATAAATCTTTTCCCGCCTGCTCTAGAAACTGTTGAAGTTTGTTTACATCTTGCAAATAAGCCAAAATGGAGTTCTGCGAAAAGGAACGTTCCAGTTTTAGATAATTTTCAAAAGTCTTAGTATATGATTTCCAACTCATAAAACGTCCGAAGCAAGCAGATGTTAGATTAAAATTTGAACTTAAATAAAATGATCAAGCCATTTTTACATTTATCTTTAGGCCGGTTAAAACCTTTGTTGACTGATTGATATAAGTAAAGTTATGAAGTATTTGATATTAAATGGCCCAAATCTAAACTTATTGGGTACCCGTGAACCTGAAATTTACGGAAACCAGACATTTGAAGAGTATTTCAAAACGCTGCAGGCAAATTATAAAGAATTAGAACTGTATTATTTTCAATCAAATCATGAAGGAGCATTAATTGACAAATTGCATGAAGTAGGTTTTTCATATGTTGGAATCGTATTTAATCCCGCAGCTTATACCCATACTTCAGTTGCCCTACATGACGCCATCAAAGCGATTACAACACCAGTAATAGAAGTACATATTTCTGATATTCAAACGAGGGAAGATTTCAGAAAGGTGAGTTATACAGGTCCAGCTTGCGTTGGAACAATTAGTGGTTTAGGCTTGGACGGTTATCGACAAGCATTGGATATGTTGTTGGAATAATTCCAGTCTCCAAACTAGTGAGCCGCATTATCCTTAAGAATATAATATTGGGATTAACTCTACAGGAGCAAATTTTCAGATGAATTAAATATATTATTATTCAATTCAATTGAACCTAATTGAATCTAATCTAAAAAAGCATCCCTGCAACCGTACCAGTCATCATACAAGCGATGGCAGCACCAAGTAATGCCTTAAATCCAAGCTTAGCTAAATCTCCCTGGCGTTCCGGAGCCATACCTCCAATTCCACCAATCTGAATCGCAATCGAACTGAAATTAGCAAATCCACAAAGAGCAAACGTAGCCATGTAGATTGATTTAGGACTCATGGATTGTGCCGTTTTAATTTCCGCTAACTGAAGATAGGCGATCAATTCATTTACGGCTGTTTTGACCCCAAGTAAACTACCAAATTGCAATGTATCTTTCCAGTCAACCCCCATCATCCAAGCAACGGGCCTACAAACCTGACCTAAAATGTATTCAAAAGATAGGGTGACAAACGTACCATCTGTAGAAGATTTGATGATGTCGTTGATACCTCCAATCATTCCAACTTTAGATAAAAGATAGTTTAAAAGAAAGATTACTCCTACAAACGCTAATAACATTGCAGCTACATTTGCAGCTAATTTCAAACCAGAGGCGGCACCGTTAGCCATCGCATCGATTAAGTTGTTTCCAATTTGTTCTTTGTTTACGACCAATGAACGATCAATTTTGTCTCCCTCCATTTCTGGTATGATCATTTTTGCCATTAGAATAGCAGCTGGAGCATTCATTACTGAGGCAGTTAAAAGTTGGGCAGCCATTTTTGCTTTTTCTGAATTCATTTCGGCTGCGGTCATTGTTATATCAGCACCTCCCAAAAATTCTACATATAGGGCTAATACACCTCCTGCAATCGTAGCCATTCCTCCTGTCATCAGACACATTAATTCTGACCGAGTCATGGTCTTAACAAAAGGACGAACCAACAAAGGAGCTTCTGTTTGTCCTAAAAATATATTTCCGGCAGCAGACAAACTTTCCGCTCCAGATAATCCCATGGTTTTAGCCATTACCCATGCAATTCCATAAACAATTTTTTGTAATACACCTAGGTAATAAAGGGCCGCAGATACAGTAGAGAAGAATATGATGGTAGGTAATACTTCAAAGGCAAATATGAATCCAAGTGAATGTTTGGAATTATCCGATAAATCTCCAACTACGAATGCTGCCCCGTCTTTAGAAAAGGAAAGAAATTTAACAAAAGCTCTGCTTACGAAGAGAAATGCTTCATCAATACCTGGTATTTTTAGAATGATGATACCGAAAGCAAGTTGCAAAGCAACACCGATTCCAACCAATCGCCAATTAATGTTTTTTTTATGTCCGGAAATTAAATATCCCACTCCAATAAAAAAAGCAAGACCAAGCAAACCTCGTCCTATGTTTAATACGATATCCATTGTATAAAAATAATTTAAGTATTGATATGTTAACGACGATACCGATATGATGTAATATCCGGTAAAATCTTAAGAATCAGTTTTTAACAGGATTAATTTCGTTTATCCAATTCATCTCGAATTTTAGCCGCCAATTCGTAATCTTCATTCTCAATGGCTTCCATCATTCGTTGATTCAATTCTTCTGAAGATAAATTCGCATAATCACTCCCTCCACTACTACTCTTTGGATCAGCAATGATTTCCTCTTCTACCTCTTCTTCAATTCCAAAATCTTCGGCTTCGTCGGAATCTTCCAAAATAATGCCCGCTTCTGAAAGTACAGCCTCTACCGTGTAGATAGGAGTATTGAATCGAAGTCCTAGTGCGATGGCATCGGAAGGTCTTGAATCCACCTCTACTATCTTACCATCGGGTCCTTCAAATTGTATTTTAGCAAAAAATACACCCTCCTTTAATCCCGTAATTAGCACTTGATTCATTTTTAAATCGAATTCCAACGCAATGGACTTAAATAAATCGTGCGTAAGTGGCCTTTTTGGATATATTTTTTCTATTTCAACCGCAATAGATTGGGCTTCAAACATTCCAACGATAATAGGCAATCTTCTCTTCCCTTTCTTCTCTCCCAAAACCAGCGCAAATGAGCCGGATTGAGCGTGACTTGATGACAATCCTATTATTTCCAGTTCAATCTTATCTTCCAAAATTCAGTATGTGTTTAAAAGTTGGTTTCTTTTCTTTCCTCCGAAGCATTTCTGCAAAAAAATATCTTACAGAGTTTTCACTAATCAAGTAAAAACTCTGTAAGATACTAAAGGTTATTGCTCAATCGCAATTTTTTTTCTAAAATTTAAAACGGTGTTAAAAGGTCCCGTTAAGACCTAGTTTAGTGCCTCCAACAACTTTGGTACTACTTCAAAAGCATCACCTACAATTCCGTAATCTGCGGATTTGAAAAATGGAGCTTCGGCATCTGTATTGATTACAACAATGGTTTTAGAAGAGTTGACTCCAGCTAAGTGCTGAATTGCTCCAGAAATACCAATGGCAATATATAAATTAGGAGAAACTTTAATTCCTGTTTGTCCAACGTGCTCATGGTGAGGTCTCCAATCCATATCTGAAACTGGCTTTGAACAAGCCGTTGCAGCACCTAATTTTTTAGCAAGATCTTCAATCATTCCCCAATTTTCAGGTCCTTTTAATCCACGTCCAGCCGAAACAACGATCTCTGCATCTGGAAGAAGAATGTCACCTGTAGCTTTGTTTACTCCTGTTTGCGCAACAGCTGTATCCACTGCAGCTAATGCAGGAGATAGATCCGAAACGGAAGCAGTTCCACCGGTTTCTACAATTTCAGAAGCTCCTTTTTTCAAGGAAATGATTTTGTGCTCATTTTTCAAAGAAACTTCAGCAAATGCTTTACCTGTATAAATACTGGTTTTAACGGTGAAGTCTGCATTGGGCTGCGCAACTACATTTTGAGCAAGAGACGCACTTAATTTAATAGCAAGTCTCCCTGCCATTGCATCTGATAAACTGGATTTAGCTAATACAAGACAGGTTGCTCCTGCATTTTGGTATGCATCGGCAATAGCTGTTGCATACGCTTGAATGGAAGGAGTATTGAAATCTCCACCTGCTACTTTATAAACATTGGTACATCCATATGCACCTAATTTTTCTAATTCAGCGTTGTCAATGTCCCCAATGGAAACCGCTTTTACATCACCTCCTGTTTGTTGAGCTAGTTTGGTAGCATAAGAAACGGCCTCAAGGGTTGTTTTTTTAATGCTTCCTTCGCTAACTTCGATATATACTAATACTGACATAATATGCTATATTCTAATCTGGTCTAATCTTTTTATTTAATGTTTTAAAGAACTATTGTGGTATAGTCTGTTCTGATTTTTACTTGAACAAGGTGAATTGAATTAAATCACCTTAGCTTCGTTTCTAAGTAAATCAACCAATTCTCCCACGTTGTCTTTATCTACCATTTTACAATCACTTCTTCCAGCTGGTACCGAGTACGTTTGTACTTCAGTAGCTTTAGAATCACCAGAAGGTTCAATTACGTTCAATGGTTTCGTTCTAGCAGACATGATCCCTCGCATATTTGGAATTTTCCATTCAGCAATAGGTTCCTGACATCCAGCTACAAAAGGAAGAGAAAGAGTTAAGGTTTCTTTACCTCCTTCAATTTCACGATCAACTGTAGCGTTAGTACCATCAATATCCAATCGCATGATTGGCGATACAGAAGGGATGCTCATCATTTCACCGACCATACCATGTACTTGTCCACAATTAAAATCGGTTGTTTCTCGTCCCATTAAAATAAGATCAAATCCATTGTCTTTTGCATAATTATGGATTTGAGTAGCTACGAAAAGGGCATCTGTAGGTGCGGCATTAATTCGAACTGCGTCGTCTGCACCGATTGCAAGTGCTTTTCTAATAACCGGCTCTGTATCTGCTTCACCAACGTTTAACACAGTCACAGTTGCGCCATGAGATGTTTTCATATCCACTGCTTTCGACAATGCATAATCGTCATATGGTCCAATTACAAATTGCACTCCATTTTTGTCCAATTCTTTGTTGTCTGCAGTAAATTGAATTTTTGTGGTTGTATCCGGAACGGAACTAATACATACTAATATTTTCATTGGATTGAATAAATTTATAGTTTGTTATGATCTATCAATTGTTGCTTTTATGGGCGCGAAATTATCAAATAAATTACGCATTCCGAAGCTAAATTACGTTTAATTTAGTATTGAAAGTGTATGATTTTGAGAGACATTAATATGTGAATCCCGGTAAAATAATTGAAGGCAATTGATTAACTTTGTCAGTACGAAATATTCCAATCTTTTATTAAAAAAATAAGACCTTGAACAACGCACGACTTAACCAATTACTCGACTTTTACAAGCAAGATCCAAGTGACCCATTCGTTATTTATGCCTTGGCAACCGAATACAAAAAAGAGGACAAATCGAAAGCATTGGAGTATTTTGAAATCCTTCTTATGGAGCATGAAAACTATGTAGGGACCTATTACCATGTTTGCAAACTCTACGAAGAATTAGGCATGAAGGAAAAAGCAGAAGAAAACTATGTGAAAGGATTGCAGATTTGTCAAAAAGAAGGAAAAATGCATGCTGCCTCTGAATTAAGAGATGCATACACTAAATTCCAAGGTTTAGATTACGAAGACGAGGTTTAAAGTTTCTCCGTTTAATGGTTAGTTGTCAATTGATAGCCAAAGAACAAAAGAACGGAAGAATTGTAAAAAAAGAGTTATTCAGTTGATCAGTTATTCAGTTGATAGTTAAGGTAGAAGAACCGAGAAACCGAAGAACCGAAGAACTGAGAACCAAAGAACGGAAGAATTGTAAAAAAAGAGTTATTCAGTTGATAGTTAAGGAAGAATAATCGGAAACCGAACAACCGAAGAGCCGAAGAACTGAAGAACCGAAAAACCGAACAACTGAAGAACCGAAGAACTGAGAAACTGAAGAACCGAAGAACCGAAGAACCGAAGAACCGAACAACCGAAGAACCGAAGAACTGAAAAACCGAAAAACCGAAAAACCGAAGAACTGAAAAACTGAAGAACTGAAAAACTGAAAAACTGAAGAACTGAAGAACCGAAAAACTGAAAACCTATTTATGTACAACAGCAATAATATTTGGAATTTGCCAGAAAGTAGGATTTTCATCGTTTTCGTTAAAGCCTGTTTCGTAACTGCCAAACTTTTCGACCCGGAAGCCTTTGTGATTTAGATAAAACGAGGCTTCAGGACCACCTTCCAAATACATTGCATTTTTTAAATTTAGGTCTGACTTCAGCAAGAAGTCAATAAAATCATGCACGGTGTAAGGAGAACGACAAAAAATAAAGAGCGCATTTCCAATTTTATCCGTACCCATAACAGATATACTCCATTTTTTAGGTTGTTGAGCCCA
>CBDICC010000030.1:0-118109 GCA_965277185.1 Cytophagales bacterium
CAGCCAAATACACACCAAAAAACATCGCTAATAATATTCCAGCCACAAAGGAAGGTGTTGAAATTCCTGAAACGGACAAGGTTACCAACGTTCGATCAATCCAGGTATTTTGATTTAAAGCAGCGAAAACTCCAACTGTAATCCCTACAAAAGAAGCAAACATCACCGCCGCAAACGCTAACCAGAATGTAGGTAATATGGATTCCATAATAATTTCCGATACACGCTTTTCGGTATCAAATGAACGACCCAGATATGGCGCTTTCAACGCAAGCACATGGTCACTGACAGATATCAATGAGCACCACTCATATGTTTCTTGATTATCGGGGGTATCATTATGAATGGAAACCGGAGATATATCGTTTAAATAATATAAGAGTTGCATGTGCGTAGGCTCATCCAATCCCATTTTTCTAGTTAGTAATTCTCGTGTAGTAGCGTCCGCATTGGGACCTGCTATCATAGCTACTGGATCTCCAGGCAAGACCTTAAATATCATAAAAACGACAATAGCCACTCCTACAAGGACGAAGAAGCCATATGAAAACCGTTTAATGAGAAATTTTATCACTACGTCTTTTATCTAAATTAATCCAAATACATTACTATCCTACTCCTCGATCACCGTGATTGATTCTCGTCTCTGTAATCCTACATCTACTTCAAAAGGCTACGCTCGATATCATCAAAATCATTGTAGTGCCATTTTCCTTTTACTACTCCATCTTCCAGATAAAGTGCTCCAGGATTAGACCTTACCATCGTTTTGATGATGGTTGCATCATTGGAAAACACCTCATAAGCAATGTCATTTGCGGCACAAAACTCGCTCATTTTATCAACCTGATTTGAATTAATCCAAACCGTTATTCCTTTGGAAGCAGCATTTTTAGCATAATCTTTAAAGGCTCGAATTTCATCCTTCTTACAGCCTTCCCAATCATAGGAAACCATCAACAATTTTTTTCCTGTAAAAAGCTGGGTCATGTTATCCTCCCCAGCCATATTCATGAAAACAAAATCTGCCGGAATTCGTGGTGTTGCTTCAGCTTCATTTAATAATGGTCGATCATAGGATACAAACTTATATAAACTTGTGTCTGACCATCTTTTCTCCCAAGCATTGCTTAATTCATCTGCGCCAGATTTCTTATTCAGATAAGTGTATACTTGTTCACCGTACACAGGTTCTTCAGCTGGTTTTAGATTAGCCGGAATACTTTCGCCTATTGCGTAGGCTCTAAAATCCAAATATGGCAAATGCGCTACTGCATAAAATGCCATCCAAAGAGAAAGTACTGTAGTAACTCCAATCGCAATATTCCCTACTTTTGCAGACAACATTGACGTAAATCCTTTTCTGAAGAAAAAGAGAATTGCAATAAGGATGGTAAGGAATATATCTTTAGTAAAGGATTCCCAAGGCGTTAATTTAATCGCATCTCCAAAACAGCCACAGTCCGTAACTTTATTAAAATATGCCGAATAAAACGTTAAGAAGGTGAAAAACACAATTAGACCTAGCAAGGTCCAACTGGTTAACTTCATTTTAAAATTAATCAAAACGGCTACACCAAGGATCACTTCCAATGCACTTAAAACGATCGCTATAGGTAGTGCAATTGGAGCAAACACCATGAAAAAACCTGCAATATCGGTTGAAAACACTTCAAAGTATTCGTGTAATTTAATCGCCGTTCCTTGTGGATCATTTAGCTTTATCAAACCAGAAAAAATGAATAATCCGCCAACAATCAAGCGCACAATTCCTAATCCGATATTCTTTATACTTAATTTCTCCGATCTGCTCATCCTACAAATAACTTATTTACGTCCTATTATTTTCTTTTTTTAACTGCTTGAAATCAAGATATTCTATTCTCAAACCCAATCAATTTAATTTAAATTTAGGCTTGTTCTTTTTCAACGAATCCCATTAATATCAAGCAAAAAACAGAATAATTAATCATGTCATTATAACTACCTTCTACCCCTTCTGACACTAGAGTACTTCCTTCATTATCTTCTATTTGCTTAATACGCAACAACTTCATTAAGATAATATCTGTAATGGAACTAACGCGCATTTCTCTCCATGCTTCATTATAGTCATGATTTTTATTTGAAAGTAAATCACGTACTGAATTGGTCGTTCCGGTATATAATCCATCCACAACTCCTACTTCCAACTCCATTTGCGCATCCTCCTTCAAATCAATTTGCATCAAAGCAATTACACAATAGTTGATTATTCCGATAAATTCATCTACAATAGGGTCATCGACTTTTTGTGTGCCTTTTTCCTGGATAGAACGAATCCGTTGCGCCTTTATAAAAATCTGGTCTGTAATGGACGGCAAACGTAATATACGCCATGCTGTACCATAATCAGATGTCTTTTTTAAAAAGAGATTCTTGCACCGCTCAATTACGGCATTATACTCGTTTAAAGTTTGATTTTCCAACTTATTGCTCTAATTTTCGGGAATAATAAAACCACTTGATTTTGGCCGATAAAGGTACACTTTTTTACGAAAATAAAACACTAAATTTAAGTGGAAAGATATTTTCATTTCAAGGTCCTATTGTTCAGGGAATTTTGAACATAACGCCAGACTCTTTCTATGCCCAAAGTCGCATTGATTCCTTGAAGGATGTACTAACTACAGCTCATCGAATGGTCGATGAAGGAGCTAGCATATTGGATATTGGAGGTCAATCTACTCGTCCTGGAGCTAAAACCATCGAGTTATCGGAAGAACTGAAACGAGTAATCCCTGTAATTCAGCTCATTTCAAAAGAAATTCCGGAGGTCATTATTTCAATTGACACTTTTCGAAGTGAAGTAGCTTATGAAGCCGTAAAAGCTGGCGCAAACATAGTGAACGACGTTTCCGGTGGAAGTTTGGACTCGAATATGTTTAAAACTGTAGCCGAATTAGGCGTCCCATACATATTGATGCATTCGCGAGGAGATTCTTCTAATATGATGAACCAAACGAACTATGTTCATTTGATCGGTGATATCACCTCTTATTTTGAAAAAAAAATAGACGAGCTTCGTACTGCAGGAGTAACTGATATCATTTTAGATCCTGGTTTTGGTTTTGCCAAAAACCTTGACCAAAACTATTACCTCCTCAAAAATCTTCATTATTTTGAATTATTTGGATGCCCAATTTTGGCCGGTCTCTCTAGAAAATCAATGATTTATCGATTTTTAGAAAGCAATCCGGAGAATGCCTTGATTGGCACCTCCGTGTTGAATACCTTTGCATTACAAAATGGTGCTTCCATTCTAAGGGTACATGACGTGAAAGAGGCAATGGAAACCATAAAACTACAGCAAAAAGTACAAAATGTTGAACTTCATTCTGGCATTTAGAATTGGTTTCTTTAACCTCGGATTTGTAGATATCCTTGATATTCTACTTGTTGCTTTTTTGTTCTTTCGTTTATACAAAATGTTGAAAGGAGGGGTTGGATTACCCATTTTCATCGGCATGCTCTCCCTCTATTTATTGTATTTGACAGTAAAATCTGCTCAAATGGAAATGCTTACCATTATTCTGGGACAGGTGATGGGAGTAGGTGTTGTCGCAACTATTATTGTATTTCAGCAGGAAGTACGACGTTTTCTAATCATGATTGGAAAAACTGCCTTTATTGACAAAAAGTGGCTACAGTATTTACCGTGGTACAAAACTGATCAGGAAGACATCATGGATGTTACTCCAATTGTAGAAGCATCAAAAACATTGTCATCTACGAAAACGGGTGGCCTTATGGTATTAACCATGATGGATGGCCTAAGTTTCTATATTGAATCGGGTGATATAATTGACGCCCAAATGTCGAAACGTTTATTAATATCCATATTCAATAAAGAAAGTCCACTTCATGATGGAGCTGTAATCATTCAAAATGGTCGGATTACGTCTGCACGAAGTATACTTCCTGTGACTCAAAAGGATGATTTACCCGCTTCTATGGGATTACGACATCGTGCAGCATATGGACTTTCTGAAGAAACAGATGCGTTAATTGTAATCGTTTCTGAAGAAACAGGTCAAATTTCATTGGTACGGAAACAAAAAATCCATGAGAACATCTCCGCCATGGAATTGAGAGGTCTTCTACGTAAATATCTTACTGAGCTTAAAGGAAGTTTGGAAGTTAAAAAAGAAGGTGAGGAGAATGAAGATAAGGATGAATCTGCGGATTCTACTTCTGAAAAAACTTCAGATTAAACTTCAGAGAAACGCATTCTTACCATTATAACGAATCCACTCTATTCTCTAACAATTTTTAAGGAAGCCCCTTTTCTATCTTCTAGAATCAATTCCACCCAATACATTCCTTTTTCAAGTCCTATTAATTGGATGGAAGTCTGGTCAGGTTTCAGCTTATAATATGCTACTTTAGCTCCAAGTGTATTATAAACAGCTAATTGTCCATTTATTGCTCCTACTTCCAAGTTCCACTTGATCGTAAAATAGGAATTGGAAGGATTAGGGTATGCTTTTATTTCCATTTCATATCCCAGTTCCTTTACTCCTACTCCTTGCGTACACTCATTTTGATTTAAATAATAGCAATGAATGCTATCGCACCCACATTGATCCAAAAGTACAACCCATGGATTTACCGGAGAGGACAATCCAAATCCACTCGTTAATATTTGACCATTCCCCAGTATTGAAACTGAGTTCAAGTAATGATCTTTTGTAGGAACTAAACTTATATCTGAAGATTTCTTACGCTCCCAAAGCAGTTCTCCACTCCTATTCATTCTTGCGATCCATCCATTCGTATTATCCAAATCTTCCCGGATCATACCAACTGCTACAAAAGTTGAATCATCATCTTGAACTAAATTAGTGATCCACCTACTTCCAGATATTCCATAGTTTGTTTCCCATAAAATTTCACCAGAACCATTTATCTTTAATAATACAGCTGAACCAAAACCATCCGTTTCATCACCACCAATTAAAAAATTTCCATCAAGCGTTTGAATAATTTTTTGTGCCCGCTTAAAGGTCCCTGATGAAGGATATATTGTATCCCATAGAAGTATTCCATTATAATCTACTTTTAGCACTCGTAATTCATTATCTTTTTGTCCAACCATAAGAAATCCGACTCCAATTTCCTCCGCCAAAGAATGAATCGTATTATTAGATGAAAAAGTTCCTCCTCCAGCATATGTCATTTCTAAGAGTTGACTTCCATTTTGATCCAAAATTGAAAAGTAGGGCTGAACACTAGCTCCAGGATCTTTTTGAGCAGTACCACACACGACCAAATTACCATTTGCGGACTGAATTAAATCAAACGCCCTAGTACTGTAAAATGTATCCGTCTCTATATATGAATAAGTTGTATCCCAAATCCGTTGACCTGAAAGGCTATATTTTCCGTAATAAATATCCGACGCACCTAGGCTGGGAATAACATACCCTGTTAAGATCATCATCGAATCATTTATTTCTAACACATTCCTTATTGAATGTCTGTAATTGCTATCTGAAAAACCAACATCTTCAACCAGATCTCCTGCCTTATTAATTTTTGATAGATGCAACGTACCGCAACCTGATCCACAGGTGAGTTCATTTGACACAACCAAAAACGTGTCTTCTGATTGATCAAATTGATGAGTTACAAACGAAAAATAATCGATAGAAGCATCTACTTGTTGATAATCGTATGTCTTATTAAAATAGGATTGACCGTTCACAACATGAAAGGTCAATCCCATAATAAAAACTGCTATTGATATCTTAATTCCGAACCAATTTCCCTTGTGATGCCAATTTCCCATTAACCATAAATTTCACTAAATAAATTTCCCTTTCCTACTTTGACTATTCCAATATTTAAGAATTCCTTGCTTGGTTAAAATTTTAAACCGCTCATCAAATTGAATTAAACGTCATCAATCAAACTACAGAACTGCGTATTTCTCACAAACAAAAAAATCCCGGAAATCAATACTGACTCCCGGGATTTTATTCTTGTTAACGTTTCCGTCAACTGACCTGTACTCTATCTCAAAAATAATAATTCACGGTATTTTACTAATGGCCAATCCTCATCGTCTACCATCAACTCTAATCTATCGGCGTGATCCCGGATTATATCAAAGTAAGGCCTAACATCATCACAATACATAATTGCTTGCTTTCGTGTATCCTCTACTACATTCGCCTTCTTTCTAGCTTCAATCATGAGCTGTACATTATCCTGAATTGCTGATACATGTTCAGATATCTCAGATATGGTATCCAACGTATTTTGATATACATTTTTTGCCAATCCTAACTCTTTTAATCCAGTGGCATTTTGAATCAACTTATTCTGATAGTTAATCGCCGTCGGAACAATATGATTCAGTGCTAAATCTCCCATTACACGGCCTTCAATCTGAATCTTCATCATGTAGTTTTCTAACATGATCTCATGACGTGCCTCCAATTCAGACACATTATAAATTCCCAATCTTAAATAAAGTTCCTTAGATTCTTTCGTTACATACGCATCCAATGCTTTAGGCGTAGTCGTCACATTCGACAATCCTCTTTTCTTTGCTTCCTTCAACCACTCTTCTCCATAACCATTGCCTTCAAAACGAATTTTCTTAGAATCCTTTATCGCTTGTCTCAATACCTTAATAATAGCAACTTCTTTCTTCTCCCCTTTATTAATTAATGCATCTGTCTCCTTCTTAAAGATTTGAAGTTGGTTTGCCACAACTGTATTCAATACAGTCATAGACGCAGAACAGTTTGCTGTTGATCCAACCGCTCTAAATTCAAATTTATTTCCAGTAAATGCAAACGGAGATGTTCTATTTCGATCTGTATTATCTAAGAAGATTTCAGGAATTTTATCAATCCCTAATTTCATATACATGTTGTCTCCTTTATCAATACTGACGGTTGCACTTTTCTCCAACTCATCTAAAACTGCCGTCAGCTGAGATCCAATAAATACAGACATAATTGCAGGTGGTGCCTCATTTGCTCCCAAACGATGATCATTGCTTGCAGATGCAATACTTGCACGCATTAAATCAGCATGGTCATGTACCGCTTTTATTGTGTTTACAAAAAACACTAAAAATTGTAAATTCTCCTTTGCCTTACTTGAAGGTTGTAATAAGTTTTTACCTGTATTTGTACTTAATGCCCAGTTGTTGTGTTTTCCGCTTCCATTTACTCCTGCAAATGGTTTTTCGTGCATTAATGCTTTGAAATTATGTCTTTCAGCAACTTTCTCGGTTATATCCATTAATAACTGATTGTGATCCACAGAAAGATTCGCTTCTTCAAATATAGGTGCACATTCAAACTGGCCTGGTGCAACTTCATTATGACGTGTACTCAACGGAATTCCCAACTTATGCGCTTCCCGTTCCATCTCAATCATAAAATTATGAACCCTAGAAGGAATGGTTCCAAAATAATGATCATCTAACTGTTGACCTCTTGCTGGAGAATGCCCAAACAACGTTCTTCCGGTTAACATCAAATCCGGACGTGCTTGATACAATGCTTTATCTACTAAGAAATATTCTTGTTCTACTCCTAAAGAAGCAGTCACTTTGGTCACATTTTTATCAAAATAATCTTTAATAATATCTGTGGCTGCATGATCTACAATGGCCAATGATTTTAAAAGCGGTGCTTTAAAATCAAGTGCCTCTCCTGTATATGCTACAAAAACGGTAGGAATGCATAGCGTTTTTCCAGAAATTGTTTCCATTAAAAAGGCTGGAGAGGTAGGATCCCATGCTGTATACCCTCTTGCTTCAAATGTATTTCGAATTCCTCCATTCGGAAAAGAAGATGCATCCGACTCTTGCTGAACTAATGCACTACCTCTAAACTTCTCCATGATGGTTCCATCAGGCGCTTGTTCAAAAAATGAATCGTGTTTTTCTGCCGTACTTCCTGTCAATGGTTGAAACCAATGTGTATAATGTGTAGCTCCTTTGTCAATTGCCCAGTTTTTCATACCAGAGGCAATCGTATCTGCCGTATTTCGATCTATCTTAGAACCTTTTGCAATTGCTTCTTCAATCTTATTAACCACATCTTTTGGCAACGTATCACGCATATCTGATAAACCATATACATTCGTTCCAAAATAATCGGTTACTCGATTCGAAATCATTTCCACCTTTACAGGGCGACGATTTTGAATTTCTTCCAGTGCACTAAACCTGATTTTAGCCATTACTTACTGTTTTTAGTTTTGAAGGTTAAATTATAATGCAAATGTAGGTAAAAAATAAACTTTTCAACCAAACATGGGTTATTTTTAAACCCATATTCAAACAAATACTCAACAAACACTCTTAGACACATATATTCTTCAAAATGAGAAATATAAAATTTCTAACTTCTACAAGATCAACAGTACAAAGTGAATAATTTTGTAACTTTATCGAAAATCGGATGGGTAGTTGGTTAATATGCCATTGTTGAAACCTTTAAAATAACATTAGAATTGATCGGATCTTGAAAGGCCTCAATTCAAAACAGACTCAAACTATGTCAAAGGCGCTTTTTTATCAAAAAATGGACAAAAAGTCCACAAAACATTTGATTGATATCGTATCGAACCAAAGGTCGAAATTCTTACCTGAAGCAATTGAATGTGCTATTGAGGTTCTTAAAACCAGAGATCTCAGTGAAGAAGAACTGAATGAAGTCATTGCAAAGTCCTACGCCATTCAAGATGAAAACGAGAATGCTCCTCGAAAAAAGTTTGGACTTTGGAGAGGACCGGGAATAATTGTTACTTTAGCAATAATTTTACCTGCCAAGCTACTACTTATTGGCACCGGATGGCTTGAAACTTTTTTGATCGCCGCAGTTGGCTTTGGTGCAGGACATGTGGTGAACCATCTATATTTCAAGTTCAAAAATAAAGAAGACTAGAGTTAATAAAATAACGTAATGAACTCAAGCCTTATCAACCAAACTTATTTATCAGATTTAGCAAACTAACTTATACCTGACTAGCCAGATTCATCACAGCTCCTTCTTCAAAAGCACGCCCAATAACCTGAAAGCCCATTGGAAGCCCTGCTTTATCACTGCCCATTGGAACTGAAATTGCTGGTAAACCGGCTAAAGAAGCTTGAACCGTAAAAATATCCGCTAAATACATTTGAATTGGATCTTTTGTATTTGCTCCTATATCAAATGCAGTAGATGGCGTTGTTGGAAGCACAATAAAATCAAAGTCTTTTAGAATTTCTTCCGTTTTCTCTTTGATTAACCTTCGTACTTTTTGAGCCTTGGTATAATATGCATCATAGTAACTTGAACTTAGTGCAAATGTACCTAACATGATTCTGCGCTGTACTTCGATTCCAAATCCTTCGGAACGACTATTTTTGTACATATCCTCTAAGGATGTTCCCGTTTCAGATCTATATCCATAACGTACTCCATCATATCGAGATAAATTTGAACTTGCTTCGGCTGTGGTAAGAACATAGTAGGTAGGCACCATATATTCCAAATAAGGAAAAGAAACACTTTCTACTTCGTGGCCTTGTGTTTTAAATGACTCTATTACTTCCTGAGTACGTTCTTTTATCTCCTTCTGAATCCCTTCATGCTCCAAGCAATCTGAGATATAGGCAATTTTGTATTTTCGCTCATCTCCAACTTCCTTCGAATAATCAGGTACTGGCTCATTGGATACGGTGGCATCATATTCGTCTGCTCCCGAAATCACCGACATTATTGCTGCAGTATCTTCAATGCTATTTGCCAATATACCAATTTGGTCAAATGAAGAAGCATATGCTATTAACCCATGTCGAGAAATCCTTGAATACGTAGGTTTCAATCCTATAACCCCGCAAAAAGCTGCAGGTTGACGAACCGAACCTCCAGTGTCTGAACCTAAACTTGCATGACACAATCCTGCCTGAACAGCCACGGCTGAGCCACCAGAAGAACCTCCAGGTACTTTTGTGTTATCTACCTCATTCAATACATTACCAAAGGCTGAATTTTCATTCGAAGCACCCATTGCGAATTCATCACAATTTTGTCTTCCAATAATAATGGCATCTTCCTTTAACAACCGTTCAGTAGCTGTGGATGAATACGGACTTACATATCCATCTAAAATTTTACTAGAACCTTGTAATGCGTGACCTTCAAAAGCGATGGCATCTTTTAAACCTATTACCATTCCTGCTAATTTCCCTGCATTACCCGCTTGAAATTTAGCATCAATTTCTTTAGCGCGATTCAATGCTTCTTCTGGATAAACTTCCAAAAATGCATTCAAATGCGCCTTAGTTTCAATTTGATTTAAAAACTGCTGTACTAGTTGAACACAAGACAATTCCCCTCCAGAAATTTGTCTTTGTATTTCTGA
Source organism: Cytophagales bacterium (assembly GCA_965277185.1). Lineage (GTDB taxonomy): Bacteria > Bacteroidota > Bacteroidia > Cytophagales > JAHDFW01 > JAHDFW01. The sequence continues at coordinate 10,417 of CBDICC010000030.1, forward strand.
TAATGAAATGGTATTCAATGTCGGATTTAATTAAATAAGATTACACTCGGCAATCATGCATTTCTAAATGAATGAGCCGAGTGAAGAAGTTAATGTAAGTATAGGATCGAACCGGATAGTGGAAATTACTTTTCCTCTTTCCCTGCGTTTTCAATCTCTGATGTAATATCGTTTTTCGCTTCTTTGAATTCTCGAATTCCTTTCCCTAAACCACGAAATAATTCAGGTATTTTTCGAGCTCCAAAAAGTAATACTACAGCCAGAATAATTAGTACCCATTCGCTACCACCTGGCATTCCTAAAAATAATAATTGAGTAGTCATTCTTCCTCGTTTGTTTAAGCGTACAAAATTAGTGCTAAATATGTTAAGAACAAAACATGTGTTAGCTTATTCATCATCGTCATCGATGAATTCCATATCTTTATGTATAATACAACGTTCTTTATCAAGCAAATGAAGTTGATCTTGCACTTCAATATCTGCTTTCATTTGCTTATATTCATTTTGTGTTTTATTCCGTTGTTCTCTTCGTTTTATTGCTTTTAAAAAACGTCGTACATCTGATTCTGTTTCCAACATTAATTCCGGAACCTGCTGCGGCTTGCCATCAGCCCCTATTGCAACCATCGTCACATAACACGTATTGGTATGTCGCACGACTCCTTCTCTAAAGTTCTCCGCAACAACCTTTATTCCAACGTTTAACGAGGTCCTTCCAACATAATTTACCGTTGCATGAAACGAAACTAACTCGCCTACCTCGATGGGCTCAAAAAAGTTAACTGTATCCACCGAAATGGTCACACAGTATGTTCCAGCATATTTAGATGCGCACGCATACGCTACTTTATCAATAAGAGATAATATATGTCCTCCATGTATTTTTCCTCCAAAATTCGCATCTGAAGGAACCATCAATTCTATGATAGTTGTCTGAGAATCTGACGCACTTCTATATTCGGGTATGTGACTCATTAATATTCTTTAATTTCTTTAAAATGTGATGATTTAATCTGGACAATAAGATTTCATCCGTTTTCCTTACCCCAAATAGGCTTTCAAATTCTCAATATTTTTTTTAGAATTCCCAACAAAAATTGCCTCGTCAAATACAAACACTGGACGCTTCAAAAAAGTATATTCATCCAAGATATATTTTTTATAGTCAGACTCCCCCAAGTTTTTATCTTTTAGGCCCAACGCTTTGTATTTCATCGCTACCCTAGAGAATAAAGCTTCATAACTTCCCGCCAAATCTTTCATTTGATCCAGCTGTACCTCCGTAATAGCGTCTTTTTTAATGTCCTGTTTTTCAAATCCTCCTAAAGAGAGTTCTGCCATGATCCGACTGCACGTAGAACAAGTAGATAAATAGTAAACTTTCTGCATCACATTTTTTTTTAGCAATTAGTAAAATATTACAAGTAAAAGCAAAATTATCACTATTACAGTCTAATCACTAACATAATTATTCTTTAGGATAAATGTTTCACTAATTCGGATAACTCATGACGAAGCGCAATCAATCGTTCAATCGAAAATCCTGATTTCTCCATTAAATGAGAGGGCACACACGCAAATTCCTGTTTAAGATCCAACGCATATTCGGCAACCAGCACTTTCATTATTTCATCTCCTTCTTTATGCAAGATTAAATAACCCTGCTCCTCTAACTCGCGAACATTCGCTTTGATGTCCGGAATTGATTCTCTAATTTTATCTGAGAGCTCCCGAATAGACAATTCAGTATCTTCAAACAAAGCCAATAGAATTAAATACTGTGTATAGCTAATTCCAAACTTTTCGAGATCAGTATGATATAATTTCATCACCAGCTGATGTGCGTGATGCAGGGGAAAACATACTTGATTGTTCAGTTTGATTAGTTGCATAGCGTAGGTATTTAGGTTACTGGCGGACCTTAAAGCTACGCAATCCAATTGACAAATCAATGGATTAGTTATAATGATTATTGAAATTGTACTATAGCCAATAGGACTAGTACGAATATAGAAAATGGATATCTGGAATACTTAGAATAGACAATTAAAGAAACAGAAGTTGTAATCTAGGGTGAATTACTATTTAAATTGACCCATTACCTTATCTACTTCATTTTGAGGTCCCTCTTCATCGTTCTCGCAACTCCCAGGCATCTTCCCACAAAAACCGCAAGCTTCGCCATCTTTATTAAGAAAAGGGTTTTGAGAGGCACATGTACCTTTAAATTCTCCTTTTTTAAGAAAGATAAGTCGCACAGACATAAACGCAAAAAATATTGCCAAAAATCCTATTGCTACTAATAATGTTGCCATTCTTCCTATTTTTAATTTCCTTTGATTACAAAATTACAAGGATAACAATTAAAACCCTACAAAAAGTTCCGAAAGCAATGAGCAATAGAGCCAAACAACTAGAAGCCTTTGGTCGTCTTCTAGACATCATGGATGAATTACGAGCCAAATGTCCATGGGATAAGAAGCAAACAATCGAATCACTTCGGCATCTTACCATTGAGGAAACTTATGAATTGGCAGATGCGATCCTCCAAGAAGATATGGAGGAAATCAAAAAAGAACTGGGGGATCTTGCTCTTCACATTGTTTTCTATGCAAAAATTGCCTCGGAAACGGATGACTTTGATATTTCAGATGTACTAAACAGCGTAAGTGATAAACTCATCGTTCGCCATCCTCATATCTATGGTGATGTAAAAGCCGAAACGGAGGAGGAAGTAAAGCAGAACTGGGAACAAATTAAGTTAAAGGAAAAAGGAGGAAACAAAAGTGTATTGGAAGGGGTTCCAACTTCTCTACCAGCCATGGTAAAAGCGATACGAATACAAGAGAAAGCCCGAGGGGTCGGTTTTGATTGGGATGATAAAGATCAGGTTTGGGAAAAAGTAGAAGAAGAATTAGGTGAATTGAAAGAAGAATTGGATTCTAATACCAGCCCTGCTAAAATAGAAAGTGAATTTGGAGATGTAATATTTTCGCTCATTAATTACGCTCGATTTGTAGATGTAAATCCAGAAAATGCGTTAGAAAAAACGAATAGAAAGTTTATTTATCGATTCAATTACCTTGAAAAGGAATCTAAGAAAGATGGCAAAAAATTAGGCGCTATGTCTTTAGATGAGATGGATTATTATTGGAATAAAGCAAAGGAACTATAGGGAATTATTCAACTGGGGCCTTCTTTCCCCATTGAACTAATTAATGTAATGCCTTTTTGCTGGTTTTTTTGGTATCACGATTTCGACCCTAGTTCCTTGTGGGCTTCCATTTTCGTCGTATAGATCAATGATCTTAGACTGAATTTCATGATCATAGAGTTTATTAGCTAGTTCTATTCTTTTATTAGTCACCTCGGTACCTACTGATTTATGTGCATTTGCGGATGAATTCTTGATCCTAAGTGCTTCTCTTCTCCCTATTCCATTGTCTTCGATTATACATTTAAAATGCGTATCAGAATCTGCTATATGCACTAAAACATGACCTGATTGCTCCTCCTTATGCATAATTCCATGCCAAATGGCATTTTCAACAAAGGGCTGTAGCAATAGCGGAGAGATCATCAATTGATCTACTTCGAGTCCTTCTGCTGTACTCAGACTAAATGTTAATTTTTCTTTAAATCTAAGCGCTTCTAAATCCATATACAATTCCAACGCTTCCAGTTCATTACCCAACTTAATTAAGTGATGTCTTGAGTTATCCAATACCAGCCGCATTAAACTAGAAAATCTGGACAAATACTTATTCGATGTTTTCCGGTCATTTTGAATAATATATCGCTGAATTGAATTCAAAGAATTAAAAATGAAATGTGGATTCATCTGGGCGCTTAATGCCTGTTGTTTCACCTCGTTCAATTCATTAATTAAATCCTGACGTTTTCTCAACTGTCGAAGTCGATTTTGAATTATTACAATGGCGATAATGATTAGTACTCCAGATATGATCACGACAAACCACCATGTCTTCCAAATAGGCTGAGGAACACAAAACCGAATTGCTTTCGAGAGTTGACTTTCTCCTGCAACCCGCACTCTAAAGGAATAATTACCTGGAGGTAGTTGCCGAAATAACACACTGTTGTTTTCCGTAACCACCCAATCTTTTGCCTGTCCTAATAATTGATATTCAAATTTTAGTTTTTTCGTTTTATTATACTGAATCGTACCATACGCAAATTCCATACTGTTTGCACCATACTCCAATTTGTAGATTCCATTTTCTAATGCCCCACTTGCTTTTATGTGATCTAGGAATATTGGATGTTGGACTGAATGACTTATTGAATCCAACGTAGCCATTCCTTCTGAACCAAACACCCACATTTTATTTTGATATTCTACCATCCCATACACATCTTTCACCACCATATAATCGCTCGAAAAATTAGTGATCTCGTATTTTTCTAAAGAATTTGGTTCCGCAAATATGATTTTACTCACCCCTGAAGAAGTCGATACCCAGATTGTTCCGTCCGAACTTTGAATAACCTCATTTACCAAATCACTTATCAACCCTTTATTTTTATTAATAAAAACGGTATCTGCTCCATCTGAAATCATAATTCCAGCACCAAAAGTGTAGAGTACAAATTTATTATCTCCAAGTCTATATGAACTCATAGATTGTTGAAAAAACAAATCTTGACTTACAAATGTCATGTTTCCATCTTTCCAACGCCAGATGCCATTAGAAGCCAAAACAAATTCATTCGAATCATACTTTGCAAATTGATTCACTCTTGGAAAATCCATATTCTTTGGATTAGGTGCCTGGGTATAGGTTCCGTTATAAATTTTACCAAAACCATCATAATAATTTCCAACATATAATGTGTCTTGCGATTCAAAAAACCAGCGGCATGCTTTTTCTGAAATACGATCGAATTCCTGTTTCTCTTTATCCCATTTCAATACACCATGACTCCCACCAGCGTACAATTCCCCATTAGCTACTCCAAAAGTTCGAATCGTTGCTTTCATCGGCTCTTCATCAAATTTATACAATACTTCCTCCTCAAATGAATTTGAGTTTATCCTTGTAATAACCCCATTACTATAAGCTATATACAATATACCTTCATATACATATGTAGTGCTTAAATAACTATCTTGTAATTCTTCTTTGACTCTATACGATTGATTTTGAAGATTGGGAACATACATTACGCCTTCATTATCTCCAGATGCAAACCAATAACCGCCTTCATAATCTTTCGTAACGTGATTCAACGATCCGTATTTATCATAATTATCAAAAAACATTCTTGGATTTTTGAGCGACCAACGGTTTTCAAAGTAACAAATTCCTCCTCCCAACATATTTACCCAGATTTCCGTATCATCTACCACAAATACATTTTCTACCGCATCGTTAAATTGAAATGAATCCGCTATCATTCCTTTTTCTAAAATGTACATTTTATCATTAGCGGTAATTATGCCGGCATTATCAATGGGCTCAAATCTATATATTAAATATTTTTTTGCCTCTATGCGTCTAAACAACGTATCGTTGTTCAATATCAAATGCAAACCAACGAACCCCTCTTTTTTATTCACTTTTATCTGGTGCCGCGCTATAATTTCGGAAGGTACAAAACGCGAACGCAAAGGGAAAAACGTATCCTTCATATCAATGATTTGAATCGAGTCCCATTGGCCTTTTCCATTAGGAATCACTTTTACCATCTTATGTTTTACAAAATAATCTAGGAAGAGTGTGTCGTTTGGACCGACTTCAAATTCATTATAGCTTGAAAATTGATTCAGCTGAATATTTACTTCTGGTAAATCATGTAATTTTTCGTTTTCTAGATATACTAATCTGCCTGAAGCAGAATGCATCCAAATTCGACCTTTCGAATCCGAATTGGTCCAACTTATGTTCGGAGATTTTAATCCATCCGAAACTGAAAACATCTCTATATTCTCTCCGTCAAACACGCCTGCCCCCATGTAGGATGAAAAACATAGCTTCCCATTTGGCAAAGGATCAATACGGCTAACAGATGCGGTAGGAAGACCTCTATCAAAATTTACGTAATATGGATCTTGCGCGCGCAGCATGCCGCATCCATACAACACTATCCAAATCGTTATGATTAAAACTTTTCTCAACTCAACATCTTAGTTTCAAAAGTAAAATTAACTTGGAATTAATTAATAAGGCTAAACCTTCTACTTTTTTTGATATCTTGTTGATTATTGAATAAAAGCGGTCGTATTCGATTGATAAACTGAAGAGTGCACTTTACACTCTTCAGCTTTAATGGTTATATTCTGAGCAAAATGTTTGGGTTTACATTTTTGCCAAACTCCCATTTAAATAATTTAAATAACTATTTTCATTAATTGCAATTTGCATTTCAATTTGAGTCAATTGGTGATAAAGCAATCCCAAATTCGTTTGGTGCATTTGCAAGTGTTTCAAGTTAATTTGGTGACCCAAGTTTGGCTTCAAGCCTTCATTATACAAATTTATTGCTTCCGTGATCTCCTTCTCACTGATAACATATTCTCCATTCGCAAAACTCCATACCACACTTGAGTTCTTTAACCCTTGAACTTCTTCCATATTCCTTTTCTTAGCCGCTTCAATCGAAATTTCATCGGCTTTTGAAACAAGTAAAGCTTTCACATCCTGAATTTGCATTAGTAAAGCTTCCGATCGTAAATGTAACCCTTCTCCATATTCATCAGCTTGAATCTCCGATACAGATTTATACAAAACAGTATTTGAACTCGTTAACTGTTCCGTATTTCCTCTAAGAAATTGGTGTACCGAAAATATGCTAGTTTCAATGTCCTGACTTGTTTTCAGATTCATTAAAGCGAACAACATCCCGCCACCAGCTAACATTAGTGTAGTATTTAAAATCACATTAAATCTATCTTCTTTGTTTCGAGATTTAACAATAAAATACATTGGAATAAATGCGGCAAGAAATAGAATCATACTTCCTACCATCAGCATATTAGCTCCTGGCCAACGCATTAATTTAAATAATGTTCCCATGGAAGCTATGATTCCTAAAACGGTTCCAAAACCAAACAAAACCTTTTCCATTTTAGATACTTCATCCCGTAATTTCAATACAATAAGAAGTGGTAAGAAAATTAAGCTGAATACAGCCATAAAAGTTACTAACAAAACTCCAGCCCCAGGCCAGTGCATTATTTTGAATAAGGATCCCAACAACATAAGAAATGCCGAAATTGATCCCATTATTTTTAAAGTACGTTTCATTGCGTAATAATTTTTAAAAGTTAACAAATTGATTGTCTCTTCTTCGATCTCCCGTAATTCTTTTTTGAAAAATCGAGGAATGGTATTCCCATAGAACTTATAAAAGTCCTCGTTTGCAGGCATTTCATGCTCAATAATACAGCACACATGGTCCAGAAGGTTGTATTGCAGATCTTCCAATTCAACCCCACGTGATTTTATATCCTTGAGTATGTAGTCTATTTCATCGTCCGATACTCTGTACATATATCAAAATTTAAAACATTATACATTGTTTATACCTGGTTCGAGGTCCAATAAAAACTGCATTGTTTTTATGAAATCGGCAAATTCATTGACGCGTTCATTTACGGTGTTCGTTCCTTGCTTGGTTACCCGATAATATTTCCGGACGCGCTTTCCGATATATACTTTCTCAATTTCCAAATCCCCATTTTTTTCTAGTGAATGCAATGTGGGATACAAAGCTCCTTCCGTAATTTGAATTTTATCCGAAGTCATTTGTTTTACTTTCTGAGTAATTTCATACCCATACATCTTTCCCTGGTCCTTGAGCAGGGATAAAACAATCGTTTTTAAAGTTCCTTTTATTAGTTCTGAAGAATACATAAGACAAATATACATAAGATTCTTAAGTATACAAATTATTCGCATGATATAACCATCTTTTTCCGTCCCAAAATATCCGCTTACGGCACCTATTATTCACTTTTGTGAATAATAACGTCCGAATAACGAAACGTTACATTTTATTAAAAAATTATTATTTCATCATTTTTCGACCAAATCGCCACCAACACATTCTTTTATTCCATATAAAATAGTCCCCATTTTTTTTTGATATTATTTGTCGAATGGTAACTTTAAGGATTATTCATAAAACAAAATTCGACCATGCTAGCTATATTCTTAATTAACCATGTGCACCTGGACAAAATCGCCTGGTACCATGGACTTGCACTCGTTATCCTTATCGTGATAATCGTAGCCATTTATGATGTTTTCATTCAAAAAAGTCACACAATCCTACACAACTTTCCAGTTGTAGGGCACTTTAGATACTGGCTAGAGAAAATTGGTCCTGAATTAAGACAATACATTGTAGCAAACAATCGAGAAGAACTTCCTTTTAACCGTAGTCAACGAACATGGGTGTATGCATCTTCCAAAGGACAAAACAATTACCAAGGATTTGGGACAGATGCAGATTTAAGTGCTGCTGGGCATACGTTTATAAAGCCCAATATGTTTCCATATCGTCTTACACCAGATCATGTAAGTTATGAAAACCCGTCGCTACTCCCTTGCGCAAAGGTAATGGGCGAATACAATAAGCGAAAACGTCCATTTCGTCCAAAGTCTATCGTAAATATTTCAGCAATGAGTTTTGGTTCATTATCTGCTGCGGCAGTTGAATCTCTTAATAAAGGTGCAGACAAAGCTGGCTGCTACCATAATACCGGTGAAGGGAGTTTATCTCCTTACCACGCCAATGGTGCAGATGTTATTTTCCATATTGGTACGGGTTATTTTGGTGTACGGGACAAAGATGGTAACTTCAGCATCGATAAATTAGTAGAGCTAACTAAAAAAAATCCTTTCGTTCGTGCCATTGAACTTAAACTTTCCCAAGGGGCAAAACCCGGAAAAGGAGGCGTGCTACCTGCCGCTAAAATAACAGCAGAAATTGCAGCAATAAGAGGAGTAGAAATGGGTAAAGACGTATTATCTCCGGCCTATCATTCTACCTTTTCCAATTTGGAGGAAATGCTTGATTTTATTGAAACGATTGCTGAAAAAACAGGATTACCAGTTGGGATCAAGTCGGCTGTAGGTAAAATGAACTTATGGTACAAATTAGCAAATCTAATGAAAGAACGAAATCATGGTCCAGATTTCATAACCATTGATGGAGGAGAAGGAGGAACCGGAGCTGCTCCACCTTCTTTTGCAAATCACGTTTCACTTCCATTCACTTATGCATTTGCGAAGGTTTATAAAGTTTTTCTTGATGCGGGGATAACGGAACGAATAGTATGGATTGGGTCAGGTAAATTAGGCTTCCCATCTAGTGCCATTTCCGCTATTGCAATGGGTGTTGATTGCATTAATGTTGCACGAGAAGCACTTATGTCTATCGGATGTATTCAATCCCAAATTTGCCATACAAATGAATGTCCGGCTGGATTAGCGACACAAAGTAAGTGGCTTCAAGGAGGAGTGAATCCAAAACTGAAATCAGAACGATTCAAAAATTACATAAAAAACATCAACAAAGAGATCTTAGCCATTACTCACTCTAGTGGGTACGAGCATCCTTCTCAATTTTTAAGCTCGGACGTAGAATTAAGTATGGGCGATAATAATGTGACTCAAAGCTTAAATGAATCGTATGGATATTCAAAAGTTGAAGTTCCTTTCGAAAGCATGGAAAAACTATTGGCTTGTCCGCATTTAGGTGGTACTAATGGAGCAAAATCAAATAACTCTGCACCGGCAAAGGAAAAAGAAGCCCCTGTGGAACAAGGATAATTCGTCCATTTTCTAAATAGAACAAACTAATTTAATAAGAATTAAGATCAATAATAATTTAGCAGGGTGCATTCTTCTGTTTGTTATTTGATTTTAATTCTTATTTTTTTTTGATTCTTTTGATCCCTAGGCAAGGTTTTGTTCCCATGCTAGTTGCCCTTAATCTTTACATGAATCAAAACTAGCCATCATCGGCATAATTCCTTTTTCTCCGAAAAACAATTTTTAGCATCTCAACAATACAGGAAATCGCATCGAACAATCAATAATACTGTACTTCTTATTACATTTGTCAAATGGGAATGAAGGCCATTTTAGCAAAGACTTACGCACGTAGAATAATGCGTAAAAATCGTCATTGGATTGAGAATCCTCTTTTGGCACAACAACAGATCTATTCGTATCTTATTAAATACGGAAGTCATACTGATTTTGGGGAGGATCACGGGCTACATGAAATCTATAACTATGATGATTTTAAAAGTCAGGTTCCGATTGTAGATTACGAAGGACTCAAACCCTATGTGGACAGAGCAGTTGAAGGTGCTCCTGATGTATTGTGGCCTGGTAAACCTAAATATTTTGCTAAAACTTCAGGTACAACCAGTGGTACAAAATACATCCCAATTACAGAAGAATCCATCAAAACGCATGTCAAAGCGGCTCGTGATGCGTTGCTTTGCTACATCGCTGAAACAGGGAATTCAAAATTTGTAAATGGAAAAATGATTTTCTTGCAAGGAAGCCCAACAATGGAATTACAAAACGACATCCATATTGGTCGTTTATCCGGAATTGTGGCACATCATGTTCCCAGCTACCTTCAAAAAAACCGAATGCCCTCGCATGAAACCAACTGTATTGAAGATTGGGAAACTAAAGTCGATAAAATAGTCGAGGAAACATTATCTCAAGATATGACCCTGATTTCGGGAATTCCTCCTTGGGTTCAAATGTACTTTGACAAAATTCAGTCTAAAACAGGAAAATCCATCAAAGAGGTGTTCCCCAATTTTGAACTATTTGTCCATGGTGGAGTTAACTTTGAGCCTTATAAAAACAAGTTGTTTGAAAGTATTGGGAAAGAAATTCCAAGCATTGAAACATATCCGGCTAGCGAAGGGTTTATTGCTTACCAAAACTCTCAGAAGGAAGATGATTTACTTCTATTGTTAAACAATGGAATTTATTACGAATTTATACCTGTAGAAGAAGTGCATAACGAACGTCCTACCCGCCTTTCTTTAGGAGAAGTAGAGATTGGACAAAATTATGCTTTGGTATTACATACAACTGCTGGACTATGGGGCTATCTTATTGGTGATACGATTGAATTCACATCAACCGCACCTTATAAAATCAGAGTAACTGGAAGAATAAAGCATTTTATTTCAGCATTTGGCGAACATGTAATAGGATCGGAAGTTGAAAAAGCCATGGTATTTGCGTGTGCTCAACAACCCAAAACAGAGGTCTCGGAATTTACGGTTGCACCTCAAGTCACGCCAGATACGGATAAAAGTTTACCCTATCATGAATGGTTTGTAGCCTTTAGCAATCCACCTGAAGATAAGCGCAAATTCATTAAGGATCTAGATCAGAAATTGCAAGAACTAAATAGCTATTACAAGGATTTAATTTCCGGTTCTGTATTGCAGCCACTAAAGCTAAATATACTCTCTACAGACGCTTTTGAACGTTATATGAAAAGTATTGGAAAGTTAGGGGGGCAAAACAAAGTGCCAAGACTTAGTAATGACCGAACTTTGGTCGATGGGTTACGACATTTTTAATTTTACTTGTTTGTTCAAAGCGAATTTTCGGTTTCGGCAAGAAATTTGTATCTTGCTTTGGATAATTTTTAGTCTACTATTATGAAAAAAATCATTATTCTGACCACCGTATTATTTGGATTCATTGCTGTATCCAATGCTCAAACCGTTTTTTCAGTAAAAAGCAAGTATGATGCGGATGTAAAAATATACGTTTGCGACAGTAAATACGATGCGGATTTAATCGTTTACAAATGCTCTTCCAAATACGATGCAAAAGAAAATAAAGGCTTATGGTTTTTTGTGACCAGTAAATATGATGCCAAGAAAAAAGTTTGGTTTGCTGATTCAAAATATGATGCTGATTTAAGAATTTATTTTTCAGATAGTAAGTATGATGCGAAATGGAGAGATTCTTCCAAAAAGCATCTAATGTATTAATTGGGAGGTTGGCATATCATAAGACTTGGCTAAAAAAAAAGACTTTTTAACATGCCTATTAACACATTTTATAAACAAACAAATAATTAATCAAATTGAAGGGAAGGGGGGTATTTTTAACATTGTCATTCGGATTGCTCATTTTGCTTGGGACATCTTTTAGCGGTTTCAGCCAGGATTTAAGCGGTAGTTTTTACACGGATTACAAATTCAACACGGTTTACATCCCTTTAGGAGAAAGAGCCTTTGTGGATCATGTAGTCTCCTATTACAATGGTTCTCCAGCTGCTTCAGGTCCAGCAGCAGACGGATTGAATAGCTTGGGACGACCCGATTACAAAAAGCCAGAAGACAAACAAAAACATACTTCTCTGGGTTGTGGAGGATCTATTATCTATAAATTTGAAGACAATGCTTTAATCGATATTAAGGGTGCCGACCTTTATGTTTTTGAAGCAGGTGATACAGAAGAACCCACAGAAGTTTACATTTCTAAAACAGGTGAAGTTTGGGAAAAAGTTGGAGTAATAGATGGAGGAACTTCAGGTATTGATATTCACGACCATATTCCTACTGATGGTTTTGTGCAATATGTAAAACTAGTGGATGTTAATACGAATTGCGGTGAGGGAAATACGAAAGGGGCAGATATCGATGCAGTTGCCGCCATTGGTTCTATGAAGATAAGCCAAACGGCAGATGATCGCGAAGTCGTATACAAAGACAAAATTCAAACATCTGAAAGTACCATTACCATTCAACTATGGGATGATTTAATCGAAGATGGAGACACTATCACTTTAAAGTTAAATGATGAGATTATCGTTGCCCATCACAGGGTAACAAAAGCTCCCGAAACATTCACCATTCAGCTAACGGATTTGGATAATGACATCATTATGTATGCTGAAAATTTAGGTAGTCAACCGCCAAATACTGCTGCCATTCGAGTGTTTTATGGAACAGAGCAGCGAAAGTTAATTTTAAGTTCTGATATGGAGATAAGTCAGGCTATCAAAATACTAAAACGATAGCTTTCAAGGGATTTATTTGCTCCACTTGCCAAAAAGAATGTATTAATTCAGCTATATTCGCTGCCTTTTACTGAATAAATTGTTCATATGTCTAAACTCCTTTCTATAGTTGTTCCAGTTTATAATGAGGAACAAAACGTATATCAGGTACTGGTCACTTTATTGAATACAGCACTTGAATACGGTTTCACTAAAGAAATTATTGTTGTAAACGATTGTTCTACTGATAATACGCATACTGAAATTCAACGTTTTATTCAGGAAAAGGATGGTTCAAACAGCGTTAAATACTTCCAGCATGAGGTTAATAAAGGAAAAGGCGCGGCGTTGCACACTGGTTTTGCTGAAGCCGCTGGGAATTATATAACTATTCAGGATGCGGATTTGGAATATGATCCGAAAGAAATAAATTTTCTACTCGAACCTGTCGCCGGTGGTCATGCAGATGTGGTATATGGCTCACGTTTTATGGGAGGTCGTCCGCATCGAATGTTATTCTTCTGGCATTCGATCGGCAATAGATTTCTTACAAGACTCTCCAATATGTTCAATAATCTGAATTTAACAGATATGGAAACCTGTTATAAATTATTCGATGCGAACATTTTGCAATCCTTGTCCCTTCACGAAAAACGATTTGGATTTGAACCAGAAGTCACTGCTAAAATTGCTGATATCAAAGGAATTCGAATTTATGAAGTAGGGATTTCTTATTATGGTAGAACTTATGAGGATGGAAAAAAGATAAGTTGGAAGGATGGAGTTCGAGCAATCTACTGTATATTTAAATATGGAATATTTGGATAAAACCTTTTCTCAATTCAAAGCTTTTGCGTTTACAACACTTTTTCTATCCGTGTTTTGTGTTCATTCACTCCTAGCTCAGGATACCGCTAGCGTGCTATTCATTGGAAATAGTTTAACCGGCGCTAATAATCTTCCAAATGTTACTAAGGACATTGCCAACTCTACAGGCGACGTGTTAATTGTAGATTGGAGCACCCCTGGTGGTTATCAATTAAGTCAGCATGCAACCTATGCTCCTACTCTTTCCAAAATAAATAGTAGAAATTGGGACTTTGTCGCCATTCAAGGCCAAAGTCAAGAATTTAGCTGGTCCGATGGTCAAATGACTAGTCAGATTTATCCAGCTGCTACTCGACTAGTAGATTCTATTCGAGCTAATAATTCCTGCACAACGCCTATATTTTATATGACTTGGGGTTGGAAAAACGGAGATACCAGTCCTAATTGTGGATTTATCCCGTGGGTTTGCACTTATCAAGGAATGGACAGTGCCATTAGCGTGCACTATCAAACTATCGCTACTCAAACCCAATCGTTGGTCGCACCAGCGGGTGTGGTTTGGAATCATATTCAAAACAATTATCCGGGATTAAATCTTTATTCGGATCACGTACATCCCACTACAACCGGGACCTATATGGTGGGATGCGTATTTTACACCATGATGCTGCAAAAAGATCCCACACTTATCACCTATAATTATTCGCTTTCTGCAGCAGATGCAGATACGATTAAAAGCATTGTGAAATCACTTGTTTTCGATCATCTAGAAGATTGGAATATTGATGAATACCCAACCTATCTTTCAAATTTCACTACTATGCAAGATTGCGATAGTGTATTATTAAATGGTAATTGGTTTACTCGTGATTCTACCTTTACGGACACCATCCAAAGTCAATATGCTTGGGGATGTGACACGATTAACGATTTCGCTGTAAATATTGGAGAATTCTATCAAAAATCCATTGTATCCACCTGTGAAACCTATGATTTTGGTGGCAACTTAATTGACTCAAGTGGTTCTTACATTGATTCATTCTTGACTAATCAAGGGTGTGATAGTATTCTCGAACTAGACATTACGTTTTTCCAAATAGACTCCACCCTTGATTTAACAACCGAAAGTCTAAGTTCCAATGAACTTAATGCTGACGCTTTTCAATGGCTGGATTGTAGTACAAACATGACTGCCATCAGCAACGAAAACGCCATATCATTTGCTCCTACTTCGAATGGACAATATGCTGTTCAAATTGATCGAAGCGGTTGCATTGATACAAGTGATTGCGTTGATTTTATGGTAAATGGCATTTCGATTGATGCTGGGAATAAAGGAATTAAGGTACTTTCGAATCCAGATGGGACCATTCAAGTTTCCAATCTTCATGTCGGATCAAAAATCACGTTGATGGATGCTGCTGGACATACGATATCGGTTTTCGAAACTACAAGTGAACCTATGTTCACTTTAAAAACGTCTTATTCTATATCATCGGGCATCTATTTCCTTTACATTCAGCAAGGACCTAATCTATCTCCTGTTGTCCGGCGAATTGGGATATTTTAATTTTGCCTTCAACTAGCTGATCATATTACCATCATATTAGTTAGTTAGTTACTTACTTATTTAGCTTGTCAAGTAGTTTAATATCTCAATAGTCAATTGATCTAAACAATTGGTATTTGTATTTGTCTACTCTGCAAAACTATTTCGGGTGATTTTATGAAGTGACTAAAAGGATAACTCTACCTCCTCTACGTCCACCAATCCATTTTCATTAATGTCCAGCAGTTTTAACTTTTTGGTTTCATTTACTAAAATCGGATCGTATTTCGTTTGAACGCGCACATAATTTTCGGTAAATCCGGAGATCATTCCATTTTCTACATCTGTTTCAAACAAAGCCGTGAATTCATTTCCTAATTGAGATTCATAAAATGCTCTTTTCTTTTTCTCTGAGAGTGTTCGAAGCATTTTAGAGCGTTTTTTCCGCTCAGCATAAGGTACTGAATCTTCCATGTCGGGACCTGGCGTATTATCGCGTTCCGAATAGGTAAATACGTGTAAATAGGATATATCTAGTTCGTTCAAGAATTCATAGGTATCTAAAAATTCTTCCTCTCCTTCTCCATTAAACCCGGTTATTACGTCCACTCCAATGCACGCATTTGGCATAACTCGTTTGATATGACTTACACGTTCACGATACAATGCTTTATCATATCTTCGACGCATCAACTTTAGCATTTTGTCGCTACCTGATTGCAAAGGAATATGAAAATGCGGTACAAATCGACTTGAATTGGCTACATAATCAATAATCTCATCACTTAGTAAATTAGGCTCAATAGAAGATATTCGATATCGATCTACCCCATTTACTTGATCCAACTCTTTTACTAAATCTAAAAATCGTTCCTCACGTTTGTTGTTGTCTGGATTGATTCCAAAGTCTCCAATGTTCACCCCGGTTAACACAATTTCCTTTACTTCCGTAGCTCCAATCTCATTCGCTTGACGAATAACCTGTTCGATTTTAGCACTTCGACTTTTCCCTCTTGCTAATGGAATGGTGCAAAAACTGCAATTATAATTGCATCCGTCCTGTACTTTCAAAAACGTACGGGTACGATCTCCAAATGAATAGGCTTCATTAAATCCTTTAACTTCTTTAATTTCAGAAGCAAACACTTCTCCTTTTTCTCTTTTGGAAAAATCCTTTACATGCTCCAGCAAATTAAATTTTTCTGCAGCTCCCAAAACAACATCCACCCCTGGAATATCAGCTATTTCCTGTGGCTTCAGTTGAGCATAACAGCCTACCATTGCTACAAATGCATTCGGGTTTTGCTTTAGGGCTTCTTTCACTACCTTTTGACATTTCTTATCTGCATTTTCCGTAACGGAACAAGTATTGATTAAAAAGATGTCGGGCTTGTTGTGAAAGTCCACTCGCTCATAACCTTCCTTTTCAAAATTTCGTGCCATGGACGAAGTTTCGGAAAAGTTCAATTTACAACCCAGCGTATAGAATGCTACTTTTTTCATAAGTGGCGCAAAAATAAGTGTTTACAATTTGATTCCCGAATATTCCGTTTGAAATTATGTCTATTCAAAAAATGGGAGTCGCGAATTATACCTAGTTCAGATCTGATTATGGGTTTAAATACAAACGGAGTGAGACGTTGTGGTAATGATTCGAATAAGGTTTTGCAAGCACAGCGGCATTATCCATGATACCCAGATCTCGTAGCCCAAGATTGAGGGTGTATTCTACGAATAAATTTTCTGCCAAACGGTTTCCTATTCCTGTTACCATATCAATATCTAATCGATTCATTCGATCCTTAATATTGTCTTCCCTAAACTCCACATTATATTCAATCTTACGTTCATTTTGAACGTCCCAATCATATTGAGTTCGATAATACAAAAAATCTGCTTTTAATAAATACGCCACCTTCATTCCAAACGTAGCATAAAAATTTTTGTAGTTTAAGTCATATTCCACTCCCGGATTAATTGTAAAGTAACTGGAATAAATTCCGGCAAACATTCTTCCATGAGAATTTACAAATCGATTATACGCAGCCGAATTGACAAAAACGGGATCAAATTGATCCAGGTTCACCACATACATACTCCCTCCATTCCCCTGATACCCCATATTCAAATGATAAGCCCAATTATCTTCTTCGGACAATTTTGAATAAAGTGACAAACCAAAGTGGCCTCTTGTAACGTGATTCCGCGTATTATCATAAAATCCAGATGTCGTTATTCCTCCAATAACACCAACATATAATTTTTGACAGTTTCCACTCAATGCTATGAGCACACAAACCACACCAATCAGGGTTCTTTTAAAATGGTTGATGTTATATTTTGTGCTTTTATTTATCATTTGAATTAGGGTTAAGTTCTTTTATTTGTTGGATGGCAAAGCCCATAACTTTAAGTAAAGCCGTTTAAAATAACTATTCCAGAATACCAAATACATTCCAATTCCTAAGAAAATCATGCTATTTTTCAACATCCTATTAAGGTCACTATAATCTAGAAGATAATTTTTTGAATAATTTCTACCTGAATTGTATATCCCCCAATTAAACCACTCTTCTGCTTTTATCAGAATACTAGATAGTACAGACCTAAAATGGATATTACATACTTCATCCAAATAAATTAGTGTGCATATAGGAAGAAATACTACCGTAAGATTCAATACAACAACTGATTGCATCACAAATACATTTTTCATTCGCAAGCTTTTGGCTCGAAACGTCAAAATTATGGTTACAAAATACATTATTAGCGTCGCTGATAAAATAAAGTCTCCGCGCCAACGACCAACCACTTCTATCACACCTGCAATCAATGCTAAAATCCCCAAAGTCACCACACCTATCAAAAGCTCCTTCCAATTGACGTTCTTATATATTGAAAATAGAATTGTTAAGAGAAACAGTATTATGGGAAGAACAATCAATACAATACTCGAAAAACATCCGGATTTATACATTTTTGCACGAGCGATCCGACTTAAGTTCTGATTAATTTGGTAAAAATCGGAACGGAGATGCTGATAAGAATAACTACTCACATAACGATGATTTCGATAGTCTTCGAGTATTTGTTGCTCTGATATTTCTTTTGCATCGGATGCAAAATCATACATTAAAGGGATTAACTTTTTTATTCTCTCCAATGCAATGGTCTCATCTCTGTCTAAATTTCTCCGGTGCACAAAATCTATCAAAGAACTATCTGCATATAAGGGAAAACCATCTTCACCCCAATCATAGTACGTTTCAAATCCTCTTCGGGGATATGAAAATAGCGTAAGTTTATACGGTTTAAAAAAAGGTGATTCTTGAAAGATTGAATCTCTAATCAATCGCATGCTATCCCGATGATGTTCATATTTCCAATGGTATCCTTCAAGAAATTTACGAGCAACTTTTCTATTATTGGTATGATTCGGATTCACCAATGACACATATTTTTTTGGATCAGCATTATTTATTGAATTTATATAATCCATGTCTGAATCATAATATTCATAATGATAGGCCTCCACAGGAAAGTACATTTTTCCATAGTGAAAATCATGGTAATGTTGATCTAACTCTTCATTCGTTAAAATTCCAGCAATTTTCTGATTGATTACGAAAGTAGTAGAATAAGGAATTACAAAGGGTATGCTAAAAGTTATGAAATAGATCACAAAAACAAGTATCTCCTTACCATAAAAGTGCTTTCCAAAGATTTTTTCATCATTGAAAAGGGCCAATTGATATATCGAAAAAAGGATCCAAATTACCGCAGGAATGCAGAGTATCATAAATAATGATTCAAGTGAATTACTGTTCATCACATCCCGCTGATCTACTTGATATACTAAACCGATCATCGCAAACAGCACTCCAAGTACTAATCCCCAAAACAAATTCAAATGACTACGCGTTGCCCAAACCCATGGCAAATTGACTCGCAATCTACGATCCAGTTCTTTTATGAAGGATGGGCTGATTTTTAGCAGTATGTTCATGTTACATTAATTGATCTTTTATTTATTAGACGGCAAGGCCCATAACTTTAAATAAAGTCGTTTGAAATAGCTATGCCAGAATACGAAGTACAACACAAAACCGGCAACATTCGTACATATCTTTATCAGTGATTTCAATTGCTGATATTCATAAACATAATTTCCAACATTATGCATTCCTCCATAATATTGCATATCTAAGTTTAATCTAGGATTATTAGGGATTAAATAACTATCGAAGATTGACCAATAATAAAATCCACAGATTTCATCTAAAAAAAACAACGTCAAAATTGGGAAGAAAATCACAGTTAGATTTAATATTATAACCGATTGAATCACAAATACATTCTTCCTTCGCAATCCATAAGTACGAATTGATAAAATTATTAGTATCCAGAAGACAACTTGAGATGCGGTTAATATAAATTTTCCATGCATTTGTCCAACCCCCTCGATGACTCCAAAAATTGCTGCAATTACCGCCAAGGCTCCTACACCCAATAAGAGTTGCTTCCAATTTACATTTTTATAGATTGAATATAACATTGCGATTAGAAACCCTGCGATTCCAAAACCAATAAAAATGATAGGCGAAAAAAAATCTGCTTTGTACATTTTTGCTCTTGCGATCCGCCCCATGTTTTCTTCAACTTGATCTATTTTATCTTGAAGATATCGATACGAGTAACTATTTGCATAGCGGTTATTCCGATAGTCATCTAAAATCAATTCCGCGGAGATATTGTCTGGAACATAAGAAAACTGATATAATAATGGAATAAAACGATTTATCTTCTCCATTGCAATCGATTCATCGTGGTCCAAATTTCTTCGAAAAATAAAATCTCTTAAAAGACTATCTGACAAAAAATCGATTCCCATTCTCTTCATTTCATAGTCGTAGGCCATTAGAGCCCCTCCACTATTATTAATGTTTCTGTACAAAAAGATCTTATGCGATTCAAAAAAAGATGATCCATAGAAAACTGAATCTGCAATTCTTGATTCTCCATTTCTTCGTGTAAATTGATGCGCATATTTAGCATAAAAGGCGTTAACTACCTCATTCATACTCTTGTTCTTGGCAAGAGAACTATATTTATCTGAATTTGTCTGACTATAAAGATAATTATAGTCAGAAGTGTAAAATGCATATTGATACCTTTCAGTTGGAAAATAGCATTGTCCATATTTCAAATCGTAACCTTTGCTTTTTAATTCTTCATGAGTCAGAATGCCTGCTATTTTTCTGTTGATTACATAGGTAGTAGAAAATGGAATCACCAACGGGATAATAAACGTAATAAAGTAAATAATAAAAGTCAGTGTTTCCTTGCCAAAGAAATGCTTCCCATAGGATTTTTCATCATTAAAAAGGGCCAATTGATATATCGAAAACACTCCCAAAATTGTGGATGGAATGCAGAGTATCATAAATAAATTTTCCAACGAGCGTTCCTCTATCACGCTACGTTCATCTACCTGATAGATTAAACCGATCATCGCGAACAGTACTCCGAGTACCAATCCCCAAAACAAATTCAAATGAATACGTGTTGCCCAAACCCATGGCAAATTGACTCGCAATCTACGATCTAGTTCTTTTATGAAGGATGGGCTGATTTTTAGCAGTAAACTCATGATTGTTCTTTAGCGAAGTGAGATTTTAGTCTTGAATCCATCACACGGATTAATATTTATCGCTAAAAAACTTTCGGGTTGACTTGGAAATATCTCTAAAATACGAAATAGAAATTCCAGAGTCTGAAATCTTTTTCCAGAATTGCTGGTTTGTATAGGTCTCCGAAACAGAAATAACAAATGCCGAGGCTGACTTTTCAATTCGGACATTTTTCCAATCATTGAAAAGTGTATTTAAATTTTCATAGTCTAACTCTCCATTAAGTTCAAATGTTTTCACTCCGTCATTAATTTGATCTGGATTTACCACCCTACCATTTTTCAAGAAGATGATATGATCCGCGACTACTTCTACTTCATGGAGTTGCTGAGAACTTAATATGATCGTAACAGGATGTTTCAAAGATTGAGAAAGGTTTTTCAAATCTTGCAAGAGTCCTTCCTGAGCTTGAATATCTAAATTTGCTAACGGTTCATCCAAAATTAAAATCTCTGGATTCCAAACCAAAGCCATGGCGATTTCAAATCGAAGTCGATACCCACTAGATAATTGACTCCATCCCAATTCTCGAAAATTGGTTAGGCCCATTCGGTGAATGATAAATTCTACTTTCTCCTCATTCAACTGTCCCTTGAATCCTCTAACTGCGGCTCTAAATGAGATATTATCGTCTGCAGTTCCAAACCAACGCTCTATTCGTTGTGGAACAAACGCAACCCGTTCTTTAATCTTTCTCCAGTCATTTACCTCTTCACCAAAATAAGCAATTGCTCCTTCATCAAACGCTAAATCACCCGCTAACATTCGCAATAATGTGGTTTTCCCATTCCCATTCTCCCCTACTAAACCAACAATTTCTCCCTGCTTCATTTCAAAATTCAAAGGCTCGAACGTGAAATTGTGTAGCCTTGATCGAAATGATTTAGTAATACCTACTACATTGCAAACCGTCTCAGGTGTTTCCAATTCTGCAAAATTTGAAATTTGAACTTCCGTTACTTTCATCAATAACCGATCAAATTCAGTTTTCAATTCGCTATCATCCACCGATCCATGCCCCAGTTCTTTACCTTCATTATATCTCCTTCGCAATTGCAACGATTGATGTTTATACAAATCGTCCAAGTCGAAATCGTATACATAGTCTATCAAACGTCTGCCGGCGACATTTAAATCTTCATTGGCTAGACTTAACTTAATTTCCGTCAGGCGATCTTGAAAGGAATGGATTTGAGACATCAATATATTAGTTGAATTTTAATGCTTTTTGAACGAACAAGTTACATATTTATTCTTAGAAAAAAGGCTTGATTTCTATTGAGTAAAATTGGGTAAAAAGATTTAAACTCTTTATTCACCTTTTCTCGTTTTTAAATCCCAGAATTACGCTAACTTCGCGCCTCATTGCAATTATTGAAATAAAATCGTTAAGAAAGACTAATTCAATTATGGGAAATACTGTGAACGTAACGTTTATTATAGCAGACGAAGACAAAAAAGAAGTAGTCGTGGCAGTAAAAGAAGGGGATTCGCTTTTGGATGCCGCACATGACAACAACCTTGAATTGCAACACAATTGTGGTGGAGTTTGTGGATGTAGCACATGTCATGTGTACATTGAAAAAGGAGAAGAAGGTCTTCCGGAGATGAGTGAAGCAGAAGAAGATCGTGTAGATCTTGCTGAAGATCCTAAACTAAATTCACGATTGGCTTGTCAATGTGAAATTGGTGCTAATACGAAGGATTTGGTAGTCACCATTCCTACTCAAGACTTTTTGGGGCATTAAATTACATTTGATGAAACCTATTTTTTTGGTTTCTGTGTATTGTAATTACTATGTTTAACAATAACCAATTACTTATTAATTTAGATTATTTATGGATTTAGATCTTCCATTTGGCTGGAGTGACTACGAAGATGTAGCAATTGGCCTTTACGAAAAATTTGGTGATGACTTCAATGAAGGTAAAATCTATCGAATTCGATTTACGGACCTACTTAATTGGGTACTTGAATTACCCAATTTCACTGGAACAAAAGAAGAATGCAACGAAGGACATTTAGAACAAATTCAAGCAGGTTGGGTGCACGAATGGAGAGATAACCAATAGTCCTCTTGTAGATTAGTTTAATATAAACTAATACAGCTAAATTTAGTTACTGCGCATATGGCAACAGATTCCACACCCTCTCAAAACATAAATGAACAGGCTTATGACCTTAAGCCTATGATTGATCACCTTCCAAAAAAGAAGTTGTGGCATATCAACACATTCATTTTTGATGTTGACGGTGTCCTTACGGATGGCACCGTAATCGCACTCGACTCTGGTGAGCAAGCACGTACCTTTTTTGTCAAAGACGGTTGGGCAATAACCAACGCACTCAAAAAAGGATACAACGTTTGTATTATATCTGGCGGGGGGCAACTTGGAACTGAAAAACGCCTTCAATTCTTAGGTATCACAGATATCTTTTTAAATGCGGGTTCCAAATCAGAAGTATATGCCAAGTATTGCAGCGATAAGAAAATAGATCCAGAACGTGTCTTGTATATGGGGGATGATCTTCCCGATCTGAATGTAATGCTGCGATCCGGAATTTCCACATGTCCTAAAGATGCTGCACGAGATATTCTTGAAATATCCAATTACATATCTCCTTTTAATGGAGGAAAAGGAGCTGTTCGTGATGTGATCGAACAAGTGATGCGAATTCAAGATAAATGGCGATTTTAAGCCAAGTATTCTTCTTATTGCATCCTCACCTCACCCCCTCACACATAGCGCTTTAAACCAATCGCTTACCCCACTTCCTATTTAATTATTTCGGAAGAAATTCGTATCTTTATTCACAAGATTTATTGAAAATGCTTTTATTGCGAAGCATTTGATTTTTGTGTCGTATTCGATTTCATTCTGATTGGAATGTTAACGAAGCCATGATTGCGTGCTTCAGTGCTTTAGTCCATGAGATTTCAAATTAAACATATTGCTTTCCAACTCACTGGAATTGTTTGTCTCTTGCTTCAATGTACGCTCTTATGTCAATCGCAAACGCCGGTTGTTACTATAATGGACAAAAAAAGCAAAAAGCTTACTTTTGAACCTAGCATCCAAGAAATTGAAGAAGCTCCTGTTTTCATTGATTTAAAAAAGGCGAAACAACACCCTAAAAAAGTGTACAAGCTGGATTTAACAGGCCAGGGTTACACCTCATTTCCAGTTGAAATTCTACTTTTAACCGAACTGCGCTATCTTCAATTAGATAAAAATCCAATCGGTAAGATTCCTTCGGAAATTCAAAATCTCAAAAATTTAATTTTAATTAGTGCTGAAAAAACCGAGTTAACCACTTTTCCAACTGCTCTATTAGAACTAGAGGCTTTAGAGCTGATTGATTTATCTCATAATAAATTAATTAAACTTCCAAACCAACGATGGAGCCAACTGGTAGCTTTACAAAAACTAAGTCTCAATGGCAATTTGATTGATTCTATTCCTGCCTCACTATGTGAGTTAAAAAAGCTGGAAGCCCTTCATATAGAAGATAATCGCTTAACTTCCATTCCAAAAGAAATTTCCAACCTCAAAAATCTATTTTTCCTTTCGTTAAAGAATAATCACTTGTCGCAACTTCCTACAAATCTTTATCATTTGGAAAACTTGGAAACGTTGGATCTTTCTCACAATTCTATCACCCAAATTTCTGCGGAGATTGGTAACCTTGGCTTTTTATCCTATTTGAATATTTCATCCAATCAAATCGCAGTTATACCAGACGAATTTTACTTTCTACCTTACTTAGAAAAGTTATTTATCGACCGGAATAAACTTACTTCGCTCAAAAAACATGTGGCAGAATGGCAAAATTTAAAGGTATTAGATATTGGATTTAATCCTATCACTTTTTTACCTAAGGAATTAGGATATCTGGATAAAATGGAAGTTTTATTCATAGATAGCATTGCCACAACCGCGTTTCCCCAGGCTTTATATGATGTAGGTAGGAATGGCGTTCAAATTGAAAGCGATTATGTGATCCAAGTTGAAAAATCTCAAAAATTATTCCATAAGGCACAATCATATGTTCTAAAGGGACAAGATTCTCTAGCGTTGTTAGCCTATACCGAAGTCATTAACTCTGACACGAATCACCTTGTTGCTCTAAGTGAAATGGGACTGATAAAAATGAAGCAAGGATTGCATGAAGAAGCGCACTCCTATTTCAGTAAAGCATTAACTAAACGAAGCGTCTATGCCGATATTAAAATTCTTCGAACTCGATATGAAGAATGCTTAAAACTGATGAATTACGAAGTCAAAAAAATCCCAGCAAAGGCTGCTCCAGTACTTGGGAACCAGTTGAAATAGCCCCTTCACGATCTATTAAATGAATCCTTAGTTCATCGTATTTTCATTGATTTATTTACGGAACAATGATTTGATTTGATTTGCTATTTTATCAAGTGATGAAACACATTCAATCTAGCAGAAATAAAGATATTTTGGACTTCGTTTATTAAAGCCTAAAACCGATGACACAGACGTCGTCAATCTGTTCTAAATCCCCTTTCCAAGACTCAAATTCGTTTTGTAAATGTTCTTTTTGCTCCTCTAGCGTACATTCTGCCAATTCAATTAAAAAATTCTTGAATGGTCGATATTTATACTTTTTACCTTCAGGTCCTCCAAACTGATCTGCAAATCCATCCGTAAAAAGATAATATGTATCTCCTTCTAGCAGCTGAACTTTCTTGTGCTCAAAAGTTGTCATTCTTTCATATAGACCGATAGGTTGCCGGGATCCTTTGTATTCAATTAAAGAATATTTGTCTCCAAGACTACTTCCGCGAGCGCTCTTCTGTTCTTCTGTAAGATATTTGGTTTTTCTCACGATCCAAAATGGGTTCTGAGCTCCAGCAAAATCCATTTGATCTTCTCCAATTGCACACATGGCAATATCCATCCCATCGCGAATACCCGATCCACTTTTAGCAAAAGTCTCAATAACCAACTCTCTGGTTTTATCCAAAATAGCACATGGTTGTTCTAATCCAAACTCATTCACAGATCGATTCAATGCATTGGAACACACCACCGATACCATTGCCCCAGGAACGCCATGCCCCGTGCAATCAGCTGCTGCTAAATACTTTACATTATTTGTTTCTTCAAACCAATAAAAGTCTCCGCTAACCGTGTCTTTTGGTTTGAAGAAGATGAAATTGTCATTAATGCGATCATTCAATTCCGTCAAAGAAGGCAACAATGCTAATTGCAACCGCTTTGCATAGGTAATGCTATCCGAAATACTTTTATGTTGTTCCGCTAATTCCTCATGTGCTAGTCCCAATTCTTCATTTTTGGACTTCATCGTTTCTGCTAATTCAATCTGATAATCCAATTGAATATTTTTCACCTTGAGGTTTTTTTCGTGACTTACAACCGCTTCTTTTATCTCATGATAGCGTTTGAAATGACCCAATGCTTTTTCAAAATTCTTTTTTAGTTCCGAAATGATGTAAAAATGATGTTCGCATGTATACAAAATTTCTTTTGCATTAATCTTTTCTGCAATGGAACTTGCTCTTTCAATGCTTGTGAGTGCGTCTTCTGTCTTATTTTGATCTATATAAAGGGCTCCTATTGACATATTACACAAAGCCATTTGATAATCGTCATTCACATCCACATTCACCTCAAGTGCTTCGGAAAGGGTTTTCAATGCCTCTTCACGGCGCTGCAACTTTGTTAATAAAAGTCCTTTTGTATGTAATCCTATTCCTAGACCTCGTTTGTCGCCACTCGTACGTTTCATGGGAATTGCCAAATCTATCGTGGCTAAACCTTCTGTATACTCTTCTTGCTCCAACTGAATTTCAGCAATGTGATTATAGGAATTTGATTGACCATTTAGATCCTCAAATTTCTTGCTTATTTCTAAATTGGTTTGATAATGCTTTAACGCATTTTTATAATCCTCAAAACTTTTGTAGACGTATCCAATGCTATTACTAGCCTTTGCCTGCCCCTTTAGATTATTAGTATTCTCAAATATTTTCAAGCAAGACACCAAATCCTGTAACCCCTGATGTAATTCGCCTTTTTTAAGATAGGTATTTCCTTTTACATACAATGCCTCCGCTACACCGGATTCATTATTTAACTCATCAAATCCCACTCTCGCACGCTCAGACCGATCGATTGCATCTTCAAAATTACCCAACATCATGGTGTAATGCGCAAACTGAACCATCGCTTGAGAATACCCTAAATCATCCGAAATATTTTCGGCTAACTCAATCGCTTTCTTCACCAATGAAATTGCTTTATCCACATCTGTTATTCTAACGGATGCCGCTTCATTTAGCAATATTTCAATTTCTTTATTCATTCTTAGGTCGAAGGCTCATAAACCAATCTACGATAAATAGCCTTTTCAAAACTACTATCTATTTTTAATATGTCAGCCAATTACAAATATGATAATGCTAAAATAAAAAAAAACATGTATTTACTATCGTAATTGGTCAATTTCACGTTTAAAAAAAGCAAATGATATGGGTTTTTAAAAATTAGCTCATTTTCTCTTAACTTTATTACGAATTACTTTTTTACATAATAAAGCCAAACTTTCCTTTAAACATGCAGAGTTATATTGATCTAGCTGCTAAAAACGGGGTCGAATTACATGATGAAGGCAATTGTCAGTTTTGTGGTGCGCACGCGCAACGAGGAATTCACGAATGTCTTGAAGTTTTCAATCTAGGGTTTAAGCAAATCGACTTCAATTTGCCAGAAAATCATATTTACCGTTTTTTCATTGTAGATGCTCATACATTGCAGCATTCTGAAATTCACGGGAGATGGAACAATCATTTCCATCTTTCCAGGCTCCATTTAATCTTCAAATATCAAATTCACTGGACGTATCAATTGTCTCCTAAATTAAGTACACATTTGAAGCTTTACAAACAAAGACACCCTGACGAACACCTTGCTCCTCCTAATGTATTGGAGAGGGGAAAAATTACTTCATCCGATATCTCTGCATTATCGGACTCGTGTCAAGCTTCAGAACTTAAAAGTCAAATAAAAAATTGGGCCTCCGAAGTATATTCAATTTGGAGCTTACATCATGCAACGGTCGATCAAATCGCTCAAAATTTAAAATTTCAATAAATGAAAAATAGGAAGACTACGGTACTCATTCTATTTTGCATGGGAATTATCCTCCTCAATAACTGCTGTCAATTTCCAATGGCCGTAAGTTGCAGTTCAAACAACTTTGTCCAATTAAAAACCGGAGATTGGCTGATTAATGATCTGGGAGACAGTATTAATCGTGTACCAATGATTGCATACCTGACCTATTTCCCTGAACCTGATTCAAACTGGACTAAAGACAACATCTCTTTTAAAACTCGCGAGAAATATATTCGCAGCGTAATCCATTTAAAAGGAAGGCAACTCCTCTATAATCCTGAGCAAAACTTAAGCGTTTCCATCGCTAGACAAGAACGACAAGCATTGATTCTAGGCGACACCATCGCTACTCTATTTTACGACACCCTGCAATGTCAATGCACCCTTTATTCTGCCAATACACCAGATATTATGAATAAAGTTTATCGAATAAGAAAAAGAAAGAAGAAGTCTGCGAGGTAAGTTCAACCTTGTTGATCCACCTTTACTACAATAAAAAAAGGACTGACATGTAGCACATGCCAATCCTTTTAACAATTTATTTATTTATTTATTTTATTATTTCTTCCGTCTATTTATTACAACGGAATATTACCGTGTTTTTTCTTAGGTAGTTTTTCTACTTTATTTTCCAATATCGAAAATGCGCGCATCAATTTTCTACGTGTATCTTCTGGCAAAATCACTTCGTCAATAAAACCTCTATTCGCTGCACGATATGGATTGGCAAATTTTTCTGTGTAGTCATCTACTTTTTCTTGCAATTTCGCTTCCGGATCATTCGCTTCTTTAATTTCCTTTCTGAAAATAATTTCTGAAGCTCCTTTAGCACCCATAACGGCAATTTCTGCTGTTGGCCATGCATAATTCATATCTGCTCCAATATGTTTCGAGTTCATCACATCATACGCGCCTCCATACGCCTTTCTTGTAATCACCGTAATTCGAGGAACGGTCGCTTCACAAAATGCATATAAAAGCTTTGCGCCATTTTTAATGATTCCATTCCACTCTTGATCTGTTCCAGGTAAAAAGCCAGGTACATCTTCAAAAACAAGCAATGGCACGTTAAAGGCATCACAAAAACGTACAAATCGAGCTGCTTTTTCACTTGCTCCATTGTCTAATACTCCCGCCAATACAGCAGGTTGATTGGCAACAACGCCTATACTTCGACCTCCTAATCGAGCAAATCCGACTACAATATTCTCTGCGTAGCTTTTATGCACTTCAAAGAATGAATCTAGATCTACCGTGTTCTCAATCACTTCTTTGATATCATATGGTTGATTCGGATTTTCTGGAACTATGTCGTTTAATGCCTTGCGCTTTTCATCTCCTTGTTGTTCATATGGATAAATAGGTGCTATATCCTCGCAATTCTGTGGTACATAGGATAGCAATTGCTTAATGTTTTCAATTGCCTGCACTTCATTCGCGCATGAAAAATGAGACACTCCACTTTTTGAACTATGTGTACTTGCTCCTCCTAATTCTTCTGAAGTTACTTCTTCATTAGTAACCGTCTTTACCACATTCGGTCCAGTTACAAACATATAAGAGGTGTTTTCCACCATGAAAATAAAATCTGTAATCGCTGGCGAGTAAACTGCTCCACCTGCACAAGGCCCCATGATTCCAGAGATTTGAGGAATCACACCGGAAGCCAATGTGTTTTTATAAAAGATATCTGCATACCCTCCAAGTGACACTACTCCTTCCTGAATTCGAGCACCTCCTGAATCATTCAATCCAATTAATGGAACTCCATTTTTCATGGCTAAATCCATAATCTTACAAATCTTCTCTGCATGAGTTTCAGATAAACTTCCTCCAAAAACTGTAAAATCCTGCGAAAAGACATATAATGGTCGACCACTAATGGTACCGTAACCCGTTACAACCCCATCTCCTAAATAAGATTCTTTATCTAACCCAAAATCCGTACAACGGTGTTTCACAAATTTCCCAATCTCTTCAAATGAGTCATGATCCACCAATAGCTCGACACGTTCACGAGCCGTTAATTTTCCTTTCTTATGTTGCGATTCAATTCGTCGCTCCCCTCCTCCTAATTCAGCTTCATCATTTTTCTTTTGAAGCAAATCTAACTTAGACAATTCCGTATCTTTATGCATATAATTTATGTGCTTGGGTTTTGAAGGTTCGAATTTAGGAAAACTTGATGGTTTATGAAATAAAATTCCTTCCTTCGATGCAGAGTACCTTGCTAATTCATTTTATAGAGACGGCACAATCTTTGAATGTTGAAAAAGAACATACTAAATTTAGCCCGTACTATGCATCTCGTAAAATATCAAATCAGTTTACATATCTTCCGAACAACCAAAATATTCCGAATGAACAAATTATCCTTAGTATTGGTCTCAATGCTGTTTATTCAGACAATTTCAAGTGCTCAATCCAATTGGTCGCGTATCGCATTTGAAGGATTTGAATATACCACTCCGTGTCCAGATGTTATTAAAGGCCAAGTTTATCATCCCATTCCTTCAGACAAATCTAATCATTCTGGTAAAAAAGGATTGTATTTGAATTTTGTAAATAAAAAGAAAGGGGCTGCGTATCGTAAAACATTTAAAACAAAATCAAATACAACCTATCGTTTTCAATATTGGATGCGCGAAACTTGGAATCACTCCAATGACATCACGGTAAACATTTATGATAAGAAAAATAAATTGTTATGCTCCGTACATACAATTACGAATGGTAAATGGCAGCAAATCACTTCACAAGCTTTTAAAACAAAATCCAAGAGCATCACTTTTGAACTCGTAACCAACATTCCTGGTGGGCAAGGAACCAATGATTTGAGTTTTGACGACTTGAGTTTACAAATGAAACCCGAATCAAAAAAGTCAAAGAATTCGAATCCATCAAAAGAAATTCCAATGTGGAATGATACTACAATCTGCAATGGAAAAACATGGCTATTAAATCCCGGGAAGACATATGATTCTTTTAAATGGAATAATGGTTCTAAGGCTTCCACCCTATTGGTAAAGGAATCAGGTACTTATTCCGTTGAACTTAGAAAAGCGGGTACTGATTTGGTCAAAAACGGGAATTTTGACAACGCGTCTGGTGTTTTTAAAACGCAATACAATAAAGGAACCGGAGGAACTTGGGGATTACTCTCCAAAGAAGGTCAATACGCGATTGCTAAAACTCCAAGGGCCACACACAAAGCCTTCCCTGCTACCGTAGATCATTCTGGTAATGGAAATTTATTAGTAATAAACGGTGCTCCTACACCTCAAAAAAAGATTTGGATGCAAACGATTAAAATCGAACCAAACACTTCATATCTATTGGAAACTTGGGCCATGAACTTTAGCACAAATAATCCTTCCAATCTAACCTTTCTCATCAATGGAAAACCGGTTGGTGAAACATTCTATCCTACACCGATTAGAAAATGGAAGCTGTTTTCCTTTGAATGGTATTCCGGAGATTTAGCGGAAATAGAATTAAGTATTGTATGCAACAATTTACAACGAGGTGGTAATGATTTCGGAATTGACGACATCTCCTTCCGTCCATTAATTAAATCAAAACAGACAGTTCGAGTGAATTACATAAATTGTGATGTAGAAGAAGTTGAGATTACTCCAGGATCTACCGATTTTGACGAGGATCAATTCAAACCTACCAACATTGTTTTTCTATTGGATGTGTCTGAATCTATGCAATCAGATTATAAAATTAATTTACTTCGAATTGCCATGCTAGAAGTTTCTAAAATGTTACGCTCCATTGACAAAATTTCGATTGTCACTTATTCCAGTGAAGCAAAAATAGCTTTAAGAACCATTAAAGGGAATGATGTGGTATTAACAGAACGAGCCATCCGAAGTTTAAAAACCGGAGGCACTACCAGTGGCAGTCCAGATGGATTAAAAATGGCCTACAAACAAGCTAAAAAGTCATTAATTAAAAACGAAAACAATCTTGTCCTTATGGTTACTGATGGTGCTTTTTCAACGGGATTGGGCGAAATGATGACAACTATTAAAAAATATCAGTCCAAAAACATCACGCTCTCCATCGTGGGAATAATGAATAAAGAACACGAGAAAAAAACATTGAAAAGAATGGCCGAGAACGGCAATGGACTTTACATTTCTGTAAATGACCCAAATCAAACAAAAGACGCCTTTATTAAAGATATAAAGCGAAGTGCCAAAAAATAATGTAGATGGTTTAATCCAAATAAATCGTGGATTCCATTTTTTTCCTATATTTAGGCCTTGGAAACAACTACTTTTAGAAGATTCACTCGCATGAAGAAAATCACGTTTATATTATTTTTATCCTTCCTTTCAAGTTTTGTCGTTGCTCAAAAGTTACCAAAAGCAGGGCCTTTAAATAAATTTTTAAAGACGAATCGTGGAGTCTCGCTCTTTTTCCATGGACCAAATCAGGTCATTATTACTGAAGATGATATTCAATCATGGGATTGGGAAACCTATACGATCGTCCTAAAAAAGAAATCATGGAAGAAATTAAAAGGATTAAAGTTTCCTTCTTTTGATAAAAAAGCCAAAGATCCACAAAAAGCCGTTGTTGCTTTTTCCATTTGTTTCAATAGCAAAGAAATAAGTCCGGTACTTGCAATTAAGGATACGGTTCCTTTTGGAATTGAATTTCCCTATTTTGAAGTTAGTAAAGTAAAAAAAGATCGAAGTAAATTAGTTCTTTCTCCTAACAGTGCCAATTTTGAGGCTAAAATGAGCGAATGCGAGGAAGCGCAAAAAGCCCTAATCGAACTTGCAAAGGATGATCCTTATGAGCGATTGGTTGTAATGGCTTTGTTTAGAAGAGGTGATCAGTTGTGTAAAGATGTACTCATTCCGTATCTAATGTTATACGATCGCGATCTAATGTTGTATTTAGAACATCGCGATTTGCTTAAGAAGGAAGTGAAGAAGGATTGAAATTAGGTCAGTTTCACGGTTTCACAGTTTTTCAGTTTTTCAGTTTTTCAGTTCTTCGGTTTTTCAGTTCTTCAGTTTTTCGGTTTTTCGGTTTTTCAGTTCTTCGGTTTTTCGATTCCTCAGTTTCTCAGTTCTTCAGTTCTTCGGTTTCTCAGTTCTTCAGCTCTTCGGTTTCTCGGTTTTTCAGTTCTTCAGTTCTTCCGTTTCTCAGTTCTTCCGTTTCTCAGTTCTTCCGTTTCTCAGTTCTTCGGTTTCTCAGTTCTTCCGTTTCTCAGTTCTTCCGTTCTTCAGTTTTTCGATTCTTCAGTTCTTAGGTTTCTCGGTTCTTCGGTTCTTCGGTTTTTAATAATTCTTCCTTAACTATCAACTGAGTAACTGACCAACTGAATAACTCTTTTTTCATAATTCTTCGGTTCTTCGGTTTCTCAGTTCTTCGGTTTTTAATTATTCTTCCTTAACTATCAACTGAATAACTTGTCAACTGAATAACTCTTTTTTTACAATTCTTCGGTTTTTCGGTTCCTCGGTTCTTCAGTTCTTCGGTTCTTCGGTTCTTCAGTTTTTCGGTTTTTAATAATTCTTCCTTAACTATCAACTGAGTAACTGACCAACTGAATAACTCTTTTTTCATAATTCTTCGGTTTTTCGGTTCCTCGGTTCTTCAGTTTTTCAGTTTTTCAGTTCTTCGGTTTTTAATAATTCTTCCTTAACTATCAACTGAATAACTTTTTTTCTCGGTTTTACTTATTCCTCTCGGCTTGTATCAGGTGTCTTTCGTTGTGGTACACTATAACGCGAAAGGTATCTCCTAGTCTTAATTTAATTAAAGTAGAAATAGTAATGGCTGTTTTTACTTTTGTTAGGTTTTTACTTTTTGCTTGCCCCAAGAGTGCCAACATTTGATCTTGTTGATCCAAAAAACGATCGATAACCGATTCATCTAATCTACTTCCCGCCGGATTTTTATCTTTGAACGTTTTCATCTTGTTCAATTTCAGTTTGGGCTTCATGCTGTTGGCAAAATAATTTCCTAAAAGACCAGATTTAAAGATCGTATCTGAATCTTTGAGGCTGTTCTCCATGCGCTTTGAAATTTCAGGAATATAAAAGTCTCCATATAAGTTTAAATGCTCCAAACATTCCAAAATACTCCAACTTTCCTGCGATGGTCTTGCATTCAATTCATCCAAACTTAGATCCTTCAATTTTTGCACTCGATTGATTATATCGTGCGTACTGGCAGTTAAAGTTTGAATGAGCTCTAGAGATTTCATTTTCATAGTAGTTATCAATAATGGATTTTGTGTAAACCGGATTGGCTTATTCTTTTACCAATTTATTCCGTTTTGTTCACAACAAAATTCCGAATTCCTGCCTGAATAAAAATTGATTACAATCAACATTTTCAATTCGTTCAGGTCAATGTAAGGTGCTACTATGAATTCGAGATAGGGTTTCTGGCGTCATTCGAAGATAGTTTGCAATGTACTTATTTGGAATTTCCTGAAATAACTTCGGGCTTCTATTCAATACTCGTAGATAACGTTCTTTTGGAGATGAAATCAACAAATCTCGTTCCCGCTCAATTTGTTGAAAGATTAGCATCTCCAACATCTTGCTCCATAAAAATTGATTTTTCGGATTGGCCTGCATAAAATCCATGTATCGTTCTTTTGACAACCTTTTTACAGTTGATTTCTTCAACGCCTGAATATACATGTCCGATGGTTGTTCAGAAATAAAGGAATCCAATGATGCAATAATATTGAATTGATACCCAAATCGAATGGTATGTTCTTCTTCCTGCTCTACTACATATACTCGAAGACTTCCTTCCAATACAAAATACAAATTCAAATCAGTGGTCCCAGCTTTCTTTAAATAAGCTCCTCTATCCAATGTTTTGGTTTCTTCCCATAAATTGGCTTCTTCCAATCTGCTTAAGAGTTCCTCTCCGTAATTCATAAAATCTACTGCAAAGTAATTAGTAAATGCCTCCGAAGATAGCGTATAATGGACAAAAAATTAAATTTAGGCCAAAACATCTCTTTATTTTAATCGGTGTTATAATACATTGTCCAAAAAAAATATTTTCCACTATATTTATGGAATAAAGATGTCCGAAGCATCATTATAAATGAAATCAAACCAGAACAGACTTATGCAATCTTTGTTTCATCCTTTTTTAAGTGGCTGTGCATTTACATTCGCACTTATCGTAGCTACTCCATCGCACGCTGAAAATCAGACGAAAGAAGCGACCTCCACAATCAATAAGGTGAATGTGTACCAGAATCGCGCGCAGGTAAATCGAAATGCCAACGTAGAGATCAAACCTGGAATAACGGATGTAGTACTGAAAGGCTTGACGACCAATTTGGATATCAACACGATTCAAGTAGATGGAAAGGGGCAATTTATTTTAATGTCTGTTAAGTTTCAAAAAGACTTTTTAAATAAAAATATTTCCTCAGACAAAGCCCGAAATATTCAAAGTCAAATTGATGTCTTAAAGCTTTCTAATAAAAAGCTTCGTGGTGAAAATCAAGTCTTGATTGAAGAAAAGGAATTGTTGCTCTCCAATCAACTAATTGGTGGGGCTAAAAATGGCCTTACTGCGTTGGAATTAGAGCGAAATGCTACTTATTTCCGAGCTAGACGCACTAATTTGGATCAACTTTACATTGCCAATGATACCAAGGTCAAAGAAAACAATCAAAAGGTATCCGATTTGAAAAAACAATTGAATGAGATCAATCGAAATCGAAATGAAGCATCAGGAAGCATTGTCGTCTCCGTTTCTTCCAAGATTGCACAAAAAATCAAATTAGATTTTAACTACATGGTTTTTAATGCCGGTTGGACACCTTATTATGATGTTCGCGCCGCAGATGGTAGTGAAAAAATTAAATTAAACTACAAGGCTAAGATTCGTCAAAACACGGGGATTGATTGGGGAAATGTATTCATAAGCGTTTCCACTGGAAATCCAGCCCAAGGTGGAAATAGACCTGATCTTTTCACTTGGAATATTACGGCTAAAGAACCTTATTTGTACAAAGCTGAAAAGAAAAAGCGTGGAAGCTATGCCAAAGCATATAACGCAGCTCCTGCCTCTAAAAGCAAGGATAAGTTTTATAGCAAAAGTGATAATTTAGATAAAGGATCTAAGGCCGGAAGTGCAGCTGATTACACTTCCGTAAAAGAATCTGACTTGGCCGTTACTTTTGATATTTCGTTAAAACAAACCATCCCTTCAAACAATAAAAAATACACCGTTGACATCCAAAATTTTGATATAAATACAGCATACTCGCATTCGGCTGTACCAAAACTGGATCAAGACGCTTTTCTAATTGCTAATTTAACCAAATACGAAAATCTCAATTTAATTTCAGGAAGTGCCAATGTATTTTATGACGGTGCATTTGTAGGAAACTCTTATTTAAATCTAAAAAACACTTCGGATACGCTGCAAGTATCGTTGGGAAGAGATAAAAAGGTAATCGTTACTCGTGAAAAAATTAAAAACTACTGCAAAAGTAGAACGATTGGAACCAACATTAAAAAAACCACTGGATATGAAATCACGGTTCGTAACACCAAACAAAAAACGGTTAAATTAACGTTAGAAGATCATGTCCCAATATCCAACAACAGTACAGTAGAAGTTTCTGTGCTTGAAATGTCGGGTGGAAAAATGAATGACACCACTAAGAAAGTTACGTGGGAATTGGAATTAAAGCCCGGAGAAACAAAAAAGGTCTACTTAAAATTTGAAGTTAAGTTCCCTAAAAATTCCTTCATAACCAATCTCTAGGTAAAAGATCAACTAGGGATTAAGAAGTATAATTATAACAACCAGAAAGAAAGAATCTAAATTAGATTATCCGAAAATATAAATTCGTTAAATCATGAATCGTATTACCATATCTTCCATCGCATTTTTCCTCACCATTTGTGTCATCATTCCTTCCGCTAAGGCGGTGACAGAAAAACGTGTACCTTCTAAAATTAAAAATGTGAATGTTTTTCTGAGTCGGGCTCAGGTCAAACGTGAGGCAAAAGTATCCATTCCAGCGGGTAAAACGGATGTAATCTTAACTGGTTTAACAACTAAGCTGGATGTAAACTCTATTCAGGTGAATGGGACTGGGAAGTTTATTTTGATGTCGGTTAAACACCAAAATGATTATTTAAACAAAAATCAATCCTCGGATAAGGCAAAGGGAATTCAAGCTCGAATTGATGGTTTAAAAACATCCAATCGGAAATTGAATGCGGAGTTACAAGTCCTTAATGAAGAACGAGATCTTTTGTTAAAAAACCGAAGCATCGGAGGTAGCGACAATGGGGTTTCTGCTTTAGAACTAGAAAAAATCACAACTTACTACAGAAAGCGTCGAATGGAGATTAGTTCAAAAATAATTGAAGTAAGCTCCCTGATTGACAAAAACAATAAATCGAACCGTGATTTAAGAAATGAATTGCGTGAAATCAATCGAAATGCCAACGTTGCATCCAGCAATATTGTCGTTTCTGTTTCGTCTAAAGTTGCACAAAGCATTACCTTACGCTTTGATTACATTGTATTGAACGCAGGATGGATTCCTTATTATGATATTAGAGCAACAGA
This sequence comes from Cytophagales bacterium, assembly GCA_965277185.1. Lineage (GTDB taxonomy): Bacteria > Bacteroidota > Bacteroidia > Cytophagales > JAHDFW01 > JAHDFW01. Next base: position 48,279 of record CBDICC010000030.1, read on the forward strand.
AGGCAAAGACAAAGTTCAACTGAGCTATAAAGCCCAAATTTATCAGTCAACTGACATTGATTGGAACAATGTGAACATCAGTGTTTCTACTGGAAACCCTTCTCAAGGTGGTAACAAACCTAATCTCAATGCATGGTACTTAAATTTGTCAAACGGACGTAATCAATTGTATGAAAATTCGACTGGTTTGGCCTATGAAGAAATTTCAGATGATTTTGAATCTTACGATGATTCTGACGACTCTTGGGGAGACGAGGGAGGAGAAGAGGATGAATGGGAAGAAGAGCCTGTTGCGGAACGCACCTCTAGCTTTACAGCGGTATCTGAGTCCAACTTAGCAACTACGTTTGACATTGCTTTAAAGCAAACCATCCCATCGGATAACAAGAAATATACGGTGGATATTCAACAATTAGACATTGCTTCTTCTTTTCAACACTCTGCAGTCCCAAAATTGGATCCAGATGCATTTTTACTAGCAAACCTAACCAACTGGGAAAACTATAATTTACTGTCAGGATCTGCCAACGTATTTTATAATGGTTCTTTTGTAGGAAATTCGGCCATCAACATGTCTAACACCACAGATACGTTACCTATTTCTTTAGGGCGTGATAAAAAGGTTATTATTACCCGAGAAAAAATCAAAGATTTTTGCAAAACAAAGACCATTGGTACCAACGTAAAGAAGACCGTTGGATACGAGATCACAGTGAAAAATGCAAAGAAAGAAGCAATTACACTTGAGTTGGAAGATCATTATCCTATTTCATCCAATAATAACGCAGAGGTAACTGTGCTTGAAAAGTCTGGTGCAAAAGACAAAGGTCAAGGAAAACTGATTTGGCAAATGGAGCTAAAACCAGGTGAAAGCAAAAAAATAGAGTTAAAATTCGAAGTCAAGTACAATAAAAAATATACGGTTTCAAATCTATAAAGGGTTCATATGATGGATTAAAGGAACTTTTCCCGTGTATACTTTGTACCAAGGTAACAGTCCCTATTTTTCAAAAAATAGAATTCGTCCTGTAGTTTCGTAAAAAAATGATACTTTTGAGACAATTCAATAAGCGGGTAAGTAAGTTTTTATGAATATTGTAATAGCGGGAGCAGGGGAAATTGGGTTTCACCTTGCAAAACTTCTTGCAGATGAGTCTCAAGACATTACGGTTATCGATATAGATGATCGTAATTTGCAGTATGTGGCGACACATATTGACGTAATGACCATCAAAGGAAGTGCATCCTCTCTGTCCATACTAAATGATGCCAACATCCAAAATGCCGATTTATTTGTCGCGCTCACTGGATCGGAAGAGGTAAACATCACTTCATGCTTGATTAGCAAGAAGCTCGGTGCTAAAAAGACGATTGCTAGAATTACCAACATTGAATATTTAGAGAGTGGTGATATTTTGGATATGACCGACATGGGAATTGACGAATTAATCTCTCCTGAATTATTGGCATCAAAAGAAATCGCATTACTACTTAAAGAAAGTGTGGTAACAGACAAGTTTGAATTCGATGAGGGAAAAATGTCTGTAATCGGAATCGGTTTGGGACAAGTTTCTCCTTTGGTAGGGAAAACGATTAAAGAATGTCACACATTAAGTCCTTCTGGTGACTTCATTACCGTTGCAATTCATCGAAAAGCAGAGACTATAATTCCAAATGGAAACACCATCTTCCAAAGCGGAGATCAGGTGTATTTTATTGTAAAGGAAAACTGTGTAGAAAAAATACTGAGCTTCACTGGAAAACGAAAACTCAAAATCAAGGATATTATGATCCTTGGTGGAAGTAAAACCGGACATCAAATAGCAAAGGCTTTATCAGACGATTACAATATCAAGCTGGTGGAAGCGAATAGTAATCGATGTTTTACTTTAGCTGATGATTTAGATAAAGTATTGGTTGTAAACGGTGACGCACACAATGTTGATTTATTAAAAGAGGAAGGAATTGAAAGTATGGATACTGTAATTACCGTAACAGGTAATTCAGAAACTAATATTATTTCCTGCTTAGTTGCCAAAAATTATGGGGTATCTAAGACCATTGCCATTGTAGAAAATGTAGATTACATGAATCTCTCCGTAAATGTAGGAGTAGATACATTGATTAATAAGAAACTGATTGCCGCTAACTTTATATTCCGTCATATCCGACAAGGTGATGTAATTTCATTAACTGGTCTTCACGGAGTAAATGCGGAAGTATTGGAATTTGAGGTAAAAGAAGAGTCTATGATTACCATGGCTTCTATCAAAGACCTTATGTTTCCTGATGGCGCTTTAATTGGCGGTGTTATAACAAAGGACGATAGTTATATTGCCACGGGCGATTCACGAATTCATCCGGGAGATCATGTAATTGTATTTTGTTTGCCAGAATACATTAGTGCAGTCGAGGAATTTTTCAAATAAATTCAGATCTGATTACGTAATTAAGTAAAGTTAAGAATATCCAAATTACTGTATGAAATTCAACTTCCAATTGATTATAAATGTGTTAGGCCTTCTGGCGCTAATCATTGGGATATTCATGCTTTTCACACTTCCATTTTCATTTTACTATGATTTGCCAGAAGGGATAGAAAGCTGGAAACCTATTTTAATTGCAGCTACACTCTCCATAGCAATTGGTGGAACCGTTTTTATGATCACTCGTCGTGGTCTAAAAAAGGATATCCAAAAACGCGAGGGATACCTAATTGTTACATTTGGCTGGTTAATCATTTCTATTTTTGGAAGTTTACCATTCTTCTTTAGCGGAGAATTTGCAGGGGTTAACGACACGATGTTCGATGAGTACTCCAATTGCTTTTTTGAAACAATGAGTGGTTTTACCACTACTGGAGCGTCGATTCTAACTAATATTGAGGGTACTTCTAAAGGATTGTTATTCTGGCGAAGTTTGACGCATTGGCTTGGCGGAATGGGAATCATTGTATTAACCATTGCGATTTTACCTCTTTTAGGAATTGGGGGAATGCAGCTTTTTGTAGCTGAAGCGCCAGGACCTGAACCGGATAAACTGCATCCAAGGATTAAAGAAACGGCCAAGCGACTTTGGGTTATTTACTTCCTGCTTACTTTAGCTCAAATGCTATTACTTATGGCTGGAGAAATGGATTTCTTTGAAGCCATTAATCACGCTATGGCAACCATGGCGACGGGTGGTTTTTCTACTAAAAATGATAGTATTGCTAGTTACGGAGCCTATTCGCAGTATATTATTATTATTTTCATGTTCTTAGCCGGAACAAATTTTACTCTGAATTATTTTGCGATGATGGGTAAATTCAAAAAGATTTGGCGCAATGAAGAATTTAAAGCCTATCTTTTTTCGACTTTGTTTCTCATTGTTGTTGTAGCCATTACTATTTTACTCAACACCGATTTGGATGTGGAAGAAGCTTTTAGAGATGCTGCATTTCAGGTAATATCCATATTCACTACAACTGGGTTTGCTTCGGATGATTATACGGGCTGGCACACTTTTGCTACTACTTTATTTTTCATATTATTATTTACCGGTGCATCTGCTGGTTCTACCAGTGGTGGGATTAAGGTTGTTCGCCATTTAATCTTGATTAAAAACAGTTTTGCAGAGTTTGTACGACAACTTCATCCATCTGCAGTAGTTCCAGTTCGTTTTAATCGAAAAGCGGTACCTCTTAATATTATTTATAACATCTCGGCCTTCATATTGATCTATCTATTGGTGTTTTTTGTAGGCGCAGCGGTCATGTCTACGACAGATATTAAATCGGATGAAGCTTATGAGGCGGAAATGAAAGGAATTCCATTACCAGAAGGAGTTGCAGAACGGGTAAACATGGATTTTGACACGGCTGTAGGTGCTACCATTGCTTGTCTAGGAAATATTGGTCCAGGTATTGGACATGTAGGCCCGAAGTACAACTTTAGTCCAATATCTTCGGTAGGAAAATGGTTTTTATCGTTTTTAATGCTGCTCGGACGTCTCGAGTTGTTTACGGTATTAATTCTTTTTACCCCTCATTTCTGGAGGAGGAAGTAGCGGCTTTACCACTTGTACCTATATTTATATATATATATATATTTAATTATTGAAAATTAATTCGACTTCCATCTGATCGAAAATAATCAGGGGTTATAAGTTGTGTTGAGTTGAGTTGGATTTATTTTAATTTAATTCGTTTAAACTGAAATCATCATTCATCATGTCTAAAATCCTGCTGATAATAAAACGAGAATATTGGACCAGAGTTCGAAAACGTTCTTTTATCATCATGACGTTGTTGGGACCATTATTGATGGCTGGAATTGGAATTGTTCCTATTTGGTTATCACAAAATTCAAAGAGCGAGAAAAAGATTTTGGTAATAGACGAGGATGGCTTGTTTAAAGATCATTTACAAAACAATAAATTCTTATTCTTCTTTTATTCTAATGCTGATTTCAATAATGAAAAGCAAAATGTAAAGGAAGGAGGCTATGATGGAATGTTACGCATTCCAAAGTTGGATTTACAGAAACCTGACGGAATCACCTACTATTCAGAAAGTAGCGTCGGCATTGAAATCCAGTCTTACCTTAAATCAGAAATTGAACGAGTCATTGTTGAGAAAAAATATGCTCAAATGGGCTTTAACAAGCATTTGATAGATCAATTAAAAACAAAAATTCCTCTTAAAACGGTTGATCTTAGTGGAGAAACAGAAAAAGAAACGAGTAGCATTGCAGCCACTGCTTTTGGTTTGATCATGGCTATTATTATTTACATGTTCATATTCATTTATGGTGCACAGGTGATGCGTGGAGTAATGGAAGAGAAATCCAGCAGAGTAATCGAAGTTATGATTTCTTCTGTAAAACCTTTTCAGTTGATGATGGGCAAAGTGTTGGGGATAGCTCTGGTAGCGCTGACACAGTTTATGATTTGGGTTTCCGCTTCGCTTATCATTTACGTTACTTTAGCTGCTTCGTTTGGTTTTGATCGATACAATAACGATAATCTTACCAGTACGTTGGCCGCTCCTGGAATGGATCAGGTTCAAGCCATGCAAATGAATCAATTTTTGAATGCCATAGGATCACTCAACTTTCCGTTAATTATTGGAGCGTTTCTTTTCTTTTTTATGGCCGGATATTTATTTTATGCTGCGTTGTTTGCCGCTATTGGTTCCGCTGTTGATAACGACTCGGATACGCAACAGTTTATGCTTCCTATCACAGTTCCATTGATTCTAGCCTTTATGGTTGTTCAAAGCATTTTAGAAAACCCAGATGGAGCGACCGGATTTTGGTTTTCCATTATTCCGCTCACCTCCCCTATTGTAATGATGGTTCGCGTTCCATTTTTAGGAGCACACGATTATTGGGAATTGGCACTTTCGATGGTCTTACTTGTTGCTGGATTTATTGGAACAATTTGGTTGGCCGGAAGAATTTATCGGGTAGGTATTTTGATGCATGGAAAGAAAGTAAACTATGCAGAACTGGCTAAATGGCTGTTTTATAAGGAGTAGAATCAATAATAAGTTCCTTTATTAACAGGCAAAATCAAGTTATACCAAATAAATGGTTCAATTTGTTGTTGATACGCGGAAGGTTCTTATTTTTGCTATCGTTATATTAAGGGGGATTAGCTTTCCGACTAAAGTCGGAACAGGCTCTGCACTAATCCCCAGTAAAAATATGGGGGATTAGCTTTCGGACTAAAGTCGGAACAGGCACTGCTACTAATCCCCAGTAAAAATATGGGGGATTAGCTCAGTTGGCTAGAGCGCTACACTGGCAGTGTCGAGGCCACCAGTTCGAATCTGGTATTCTCCACCATAAAGTATGTTTTTTTGAAATATTATGAGGTTATGAATTGGTCTATTTGAATAGACCAATTCATATAATTCAAATTCTGTTGTAACATTGTTTTAATCTGAAAATTTGAATTATCACTTTTAAAACCCTCATATATTTACCTACATGAAAAACGTAAACATAGCCATTTACTGTAATACTAAGAAAACAAAATTGGATGGCACATCCACTTTATCTATTAGAATAACCATAGATAGACATGCAAAATACATTTCACTATCAAAATATATCAAACCTCATTTTTTTGATTCCAAAAAGAAAAGAGTTAAAGAAGTTAAGGGTATTCCGAATGCAAAAGCTTTAAATCGGCTTTTATCAGAATATGAAATCAAAGTAGATTCTATTGTGGACGAGTTAGAAAGGCAAAACGAACCTGTTACTTTTGACAGAATAAAGGATATATTTCATGGTGAGCAAGATCGTGGTTTTTACTCATTCTGTCTGAAATGTTTAGAAACTGAAAAATTAACGCTGAAAGAATCTAGCATTGAGGGGCTTAAATACAAGATGAAAAAAATACAGCAATTTTCACCAAACATTAGCCTTCAAGATATTACTAAAGACTGGATTCTAAAATTTACAAACTTCTGCTTATATGACTTAGGTAATTCATACAATTCTACTGTTTCCGATAATAAATTAATTGGTAAATATTTAGGGAAGGCCTTAAAACAAGGCCTTATTAAAAAATCACCTTATGACGAAGACACTAAACTAAATTGGGTCGAAGTAAAAAAGGACTATCTAAATATTGATGAACTCTTGAAAGCTTTGGAATATTATAAATCTAAAAAATTACTCAGCTTAAAACGAAAAGATAAAAGAGGTAAAGTCTATCCTTACGGTAAAAGGCATCAAAATATATTGCAATACTTTTTAATTGGTTGTTTTACTGGATTGAGAATTAGTGATATTCAAACCCTGAGAAAAGAAAATATTGATTTTATAGAAAATGAAATCGTAAAGAAAATGCAAAAGGGGAAAAAACATAAAGAAAAAACGGTTAAAATACCTCTAACCTCTCACATTATGGATACATTGAACATTTCCGATTCAAATCATTTGTATCCCGGTAACGTAATAATAAGTTCAAAAACCAATTACACATTACGAGAAATATTAACAGAGCAAATCGGCATTTGCAAAAACAAACATATTACATTCCACTGCTCACGTAGAACTTTTGGTGTAACAGCCTTAACATTGGGGATGCCTTTAGAAACGGTTCAAAACTTAATGGGGCATTCAGAAATTAAGACTACACAAATTTATGCCAAGATCGTAGATTCAAAAAGGCACAAAGATATGCGTGTTTGGAATGATCTAAATAAAATTGCTTCTTAATCTTTTTTAGACTTAAAAGCAATCTCCTCATTAATAACTTGCATCTTATCATAGATTTTCAAGCAATCCTCCAGCGTGACTACTTTGGTGTTTTTCAACTCATTAAAAAGTAATTCACTGGCCTTTTGACGCTGAGAGTTTCCCTCTTCCTTTAGCTTTGCATTTTGATCTATCATACAATACAAAGTTATAAGATTAACGTTAATTTCAAATATATCACTCACAAACAATACAATAAATTTTAATTTACAATCATTAACCCTTGATTACTAAATCATTTGCAGTACATTAATTGTTATTAAAAATCATCTACTTAATATGAAACAACCTTTTTTTCATCTTCAAAGTATATTCTGGCTGGCAAGCAAATCAAAATAAACTACTTTAGAATTAAAGTTTCAACTTTCGAACGTCCTTTAGAATCTGAAACCTTAACCAAATACAGCCCTTCCGGTCTGTCCAAATTAATGACTTCATTTTGGTTTACATTTTGCTCGTGAATGATTCTTCCCTGCACATCATAAACTTGCACCAATACTTGAACTAGCCAAACACTGTTATCCAACAACAAACGAAAGGAGTTTTCTGTTGGATTTGGATACAGTACAAGTTGATCATCATTCATTTGATAATTACTTACACCTGTCGTATCTATACCACAATTTTCTTCTTCTGAAAAAGCGCAAAGCACGCTATCACAACCACAACAATCTAACTGCAAATACCATAAATCTTGTGTAAAAACATGCGAACTTCCAGTGGCACGAATAGTCCCAGTAGAATCCACATCTAAATCCCAAATGTAATCGTGCTCATTGATGGAATGAGAATAAAATCGTTCCCAAAGCTGAACACCATTAAGACTTAGTTTCATAATCCACCCTTCTGGGTCTTCAATTAAACCGCTTGTATCATATTGAGCATTAATACTAGAATTTGTACCAGCTACCACAATATTTCCTTGTGGATCTAAATCAACATCCACAAATTCCTCTGAATATGGTCCACCAAACGATTTCTCCCAAACAACTCCGCCAGTATTATCTATTTTCCAAACAAACGCATCTGCTTTAAGCTGAAAACCGCTATACTCTACAGCCATACTTCCAACCAAAATTAGATTATTTGAAGAATCCAATTCCATTTTATAAAACCCTCCATTTCCGTCCCCTCCAGTATAGGTTTTAGTCCATTCAACAAATCCACTACTATCCATTTTATAAATAAAACCTTCCCACCATGCTCCATATGTATTACCTGCACCGAAGAGAGTGCCATCCTCTAATTCCTTTAAAGATCGCAGTATCCCTCCATTTACAAAATTGGTAATCTTCCTTTCCCAAATAAAATTACCTTGTAAATCTATTTTTACTAAGTAGGGATGGTGAATACCGGAAGATCTGCTAGTACCGCTAAGTAAAATATTTTCCTCTTTCAATAATTCCAGATTGAAAAATGTAGATACAAACCCAATATTATACTGTTTAGACCAATTTAAATTTCCTGTTGTATCAAGGCTCCATACCGTTGCTAGGGTCGTTGAACTATCCGAATTCAACGTTGCTCCGGTAACAAGAATAGATGTATCACCAATTATAATCGCTGAGGTTATAACATACGATTCAATGCTCGTATCCGAAGCAGTAATTTGATTCCAAATTGTATCTCCACTTTCGTTCAACTTTGAAACTATCAATGTTCCATTATAATCGGAACTCACAATAAAAATACTACCGTGTTCGCTGAGCAGTATTTTCACCCCAAGTTCTGCGGTATTATTAAGATTAAATGCTTTGTTGAAATAAGTTTGTGCGTTTCCATTGATTGTACATATAACCACACCTAGAAACAATAATAACTTAGAAGCAACCTTTTGAGTTGCTTCTAAGTTTAGCAATTGTATGTTTCTATTTTTTAACACTATTGAGATATCACTTTTATACTTTTCAAGTATTGATTATTAGATTTTAATGATATTAGTAAAAGCCCTTTTTCCAAATTATCTAATTCAATACTCTTACGCGAAGCGTCTATTGAGATACTCCGCAGTTCTCTTCCGAAGACATCAAATATAACCAATTGTAAATCATTAACGCTTGATTCAACTTCATATTGGACAAATAGCCTATCATTCACCGGATTTGGATTGCCTGATAAAGATACAAATTGTTTATATCCCTCATTTAGTACATCATTGTCAAGACTCTTCTTTTTTCTAAGTGTTGAGGCTGGTTGTATATTCAGGTAAAAAGGATTGTGTAGTTGTTTTTGTAGTCCAAATGTCTCTATTAAATTTTCTGCGGCAAAGGCAATAGACGTATTCGAATTTTGAATTGACTCCAACTCCACTTTTTGAGCAATAGACATATTTTCAGAAGGTATTTGATTTTGCTTTAAATTAAGTAGCAAAGAATAATAACGTTTATAAAATTGATCTTCTTTCTTCGTGGAAGAAAGAGTTGCCAAACTTTGTGCGCTGGCTGAATAATTTCCAACTTCCATTTGTAATCTAGCCAACAATTTTTTCATTGCTACATCGTTTGAATTCCCCAATTCACTGGTTAAAAATTCTTCTGCCAATTCAGGTTGCTTTTCTTGTAATAAAAATCTAACAAATCTCCCTACTATTAATCTTCGATCAAATTCATTTTCAATAGCATCTAACTCTTTTATGAATTTTTTCCATAAACTAGGCTTACCTCCTCCTGAATTCGCTTTAGGCATAGCATCTGGAATTATATTTTGATAGACTTCACAACTATTTACGTTTCCTCCAAAACAAGTTCTGTGTTCGGTTACAGGCAAGAGATTTGTACAATTATCATCTAATCTTTTAATGTTATTCCCAGCTGAAACATAAAACAGAGGGACAGAGGTACGCAATTGATTGCTGCCACCTACACAAGCATCTTCAAAATTATTATAGGTTTGCCATTCCTGTGGATTAATTACACAACCACTACCCTGCGCAGGTAAATAAGACTGTCCTGAAATTGGATTTGACCCAAAAATGAAAAATTCAGGATTAACTAAAACCGCCTGACTATAATCCTTGAATGTGTTGCATTTAAAATATAAATCATCATTAACTCCCTGAGTTTGCAGTTGAGTTGCGACATTGCTTATGCTATTACCCCGAATATCAATCCAGAAGCTAGACCCGTCAATTACAATTCCATGCGCAGTTTCAGTTCCATCAATAATATATCCAGCCCCATTAATTGTATTATTGGCTATCGCAAAATCCGATAAGTTCATTGCAAATACACCGTATCCACCGCCATCAGGACCTGTTGAAGGTCCTGTGGTTAAATTTATTTCGCAATTTTCTATTGTTCCAAAAATTTCTGAGTTTAAATATATTCCTCGGTAAACGTTATTAAATTCAGCATCCCGAATGCTTGTTAAAGACCCCAAGCCAGTCCCGTAAGACTTTGAAACTATACCATAAGACAAATCGTTAAAGCGGTTTTTCTTATTTGGATACAATCCACCAGCAGATTTAAATTGCAAGCCTGAATTATAAGCTAAGACTCCGATTCCATTATTTAAATAATTGGATGGAACCGGTGATTCATTTTGAAAAGTACAACTATTAAAATCTGTGCCACTTCTACCAATTGCATGCACCTGTACTCCCCAATTTTCCTGAGCAAACACATTTAATCCTGCATGATCTGCCTGCTCTAAGGTCCCCCACATTAATGCTTGATTAAAATCCATTAAAAATTCACATTCATTAAAATAACTAGGGTCATTACTCACTACAGGTGATCCATGTAAAGCCAGATTTACCTTATTATTTTTAAACATACAATAGTCTGCGGTGACTACACTATTTAGCCTACTAGCAACCCCCACAAATGCATTCGTGATTTGAGTATTTCTCATATTTAATGCTGCTAACTCACCTATATATTGATTGGAGTTGTAAATACTGGAAGTACTATTCTCTAGATATACTCCCTTCCAAGTTTCATCGGGTAGTCCTGTTAGATTGCAATTAATCAACTCCAAATAACCTCCATCTTCTACGATTATTCGTGTCCAGGGATGAAACGTTAAATCAGAATTGTTAATACGTACTTTTGCTCCGCTTTTCACAACTATATCACACAATAATTCGTGATTCCCATTCACTTGAACAGTTCCAAATTGCTGATCAAAAACCCAATCGTCACATCTACAAGACTGATACCATTTTGGCTTTTGATATTTATCATAAGCAGCCCGCATACGAAGCTTTTGCTCATATGAAAAATGCTCCTTACATTGGGTATAGGACATAATATTCTTTACATCTGGGGTATATAAGTGGTTATTGGCGTCCCTGACTAATCCAGCATAGGTACAGGTAGCATCAGCGTCATCAATATACAAAGGTGTATATGGATCAGCAGGTGTGTCACAGAATCTGTCTCCTTTAAGATAACAATTTGCACCTTGAGATGGATCTCTTGTAACCAATTCATCCGTACCACTTGTACTTAGAAAAGTATGAGGCAAATGCAATACATGTCCTACTTCATGGATAAAACCATAAGCACCTGCTCTATATAAACGTGACCAAGGTGTAACGATATGTGGATCTTCTATATAACCGGGTGGTGAGAATATTGGATTAGGTGGACCAGCAGCAGCTCCCCAACCACTATTATAAACCGGATTTTGGGCGGTCAATAAAAAGGAACAATAAACATTTAATACGCCATCAATTTTAAATTCATCATGAATAGCTTTCATCTTTAGATGTTTGTACCCCCCTACATCAAGGGTTACTCCCGGTGCTATTCCTCCAATGTATTCTTTTAAATTTATGTAATTAACTCTGCACTTTATGAACTTAATATTTGTTCCAAAAAGGCTGTTGTTCAAATTTTCTATGGCATCATCTAACCATTGTTCTTCAAATTGTGGTACTGGTAAAGTGGCTCCATTAATCGATGTCACATCCGGATTGTAAAAAACGTGAAACGCCATAGATATTTCATCTACAGGCGCAGGAGGGGCAGCCCTATTTCCAGAATTTTGAAGTACCATCTTTGCCTCAAATTCGGAAGCTCCCGAATCAATAGCTATTCGATATTCTTCTGTATCAAAAACATCAAATTGACTCATATCCGACCCACATTTATGTAAGCCCTCAAAAGGATCCCTATAAACCTCTGTTATCGGATCAACATTTGGATCTATGTGACCTTGTTGCCCCAAAGCAACTATAGAATAAACAGATAATAATAAAAAAAGTATTTGTTTCATATTCGCACTCTTATTAATGATGTATAATTTTAAAATTATACGCAAATATATGCAATTAAAAATACTATTACAATTTTACCATTGTCCTAATTTTAGGACACAACTTATTAATATAGTGTGTATCCTAATGAAATTAACGCATGCATAATCTCTATATCATTTGTAGCATTTAACTTATGCTTCGCACGTTGCTTATGTTTTGAAACTGTACCTATGGGTATTCCCATTTCGGCTGCAATTTCTTTATAGCTTAATCCTTGACAAGTCAAAATACAAACCTGCCTTTGTTTTGGAGAAAGCTCTTTCATGTTAATTTGGCCTCAATTGAAAGTTCAATTAATTCTACAAACTCCTTCTTTAACACAAGCCAACTGGGAACAAACGAAAGGAACAATCGGTAACTCAGAATCCACCGCCAAAGAGAAGACGGTTTTACATGATAAATAATCAAGACTAGAACGGATATCATTATCGTAGGTATCCAGTAAACGAAATATGTCTTCATGAGCAAAAAAATAGGGTGAAACTTCATCTTTATTTGCAATCGAGGTACTACGAATACCCACAGAACAAATTAAGAGAAGCCCACCCATAAGGTAGACTCACAACTCATAATTCTTGTTCTGCTTGAAATTTCGTAGTTTTCGATTGCAAGAATTACAGCATAAGCCGTATTATTATATGTAATTAAATTCCTTACTAATTCATTAAATGATTAATTGATTTGACGTAAAATTAAGTAATTATTAGGCAAAAAAAAAGCCCTAGAATAATTCTAGGGCTTTATCATAAACATTGTAAATGCTAATCATATCATGCCATCGTCCGCAAAAGAGTAATAACCCGAATCCGTAACTATCACATGATCTAAGATAGCTATGTCTAAATTCTTTCCGGCTTCGATCATTTTATTTGTCAACCTAGTATCTGCCGTACTTGGCCTTAGATTACCACTTGGATGATTATGTATTAGAATTATTGCCGAAGCAGTTGTACCTAATGCAGCACCGAAAATTTGCTTCGCATCCGCGACTGTTCCAGAAATTCCGCCCTTTGATAATTCAATAAATCCCAAAGCTCTATTGGCTTTATTCAGTACTATGATACTAAACATTTCGCGCAAGTTCATTTCCCTTTTATAAAATGGAAGAACAATATTGTAAATGTCTTTTGAGGACTTTATTTGAGGCAATTCATTGTTTTTCCTTTTCCGATCATAGACTAGTTTTATTTTTGGTGGACGCTTGTATATCTGTTTTGTTGCTTTACCTAGCGAGGACATACCGTTTTTCCTCCTATAAAACCATATACCAGAAGGTAAAACAATTATCAACACTATTGCTACAATTATCAATTTAGCATGCATCATGGCTTTACTAAAGATTGTTGGATTTTTGCAATTTATTTTTGGCTTGTCGTTCCCGTTCCTTTCTAACTCCTAAAGTCCAACCCGTCATCACTCCATTTATTGTCATTCCAAAGACCATCAATGCTACCACCGCTATTTGAAACCTTCTTTCCGCTTTTTCTTCTTTTGTCTTCATATCTGTTTAAGTTAAAATTACATATTCCCCTTTACGTTTTCCGGCCTTATAAAGCGCGGAAAGTTCCTTCCATGTTTTACCAAACGTCATTTGAAAATGTGGACGATCTTTAAATTTCCAACGGCCGCCCCATTCGAACCCAAGACGCTCACCAAGTTGCCCAATCTTTTCCCAGTTCGGATTATTCCATAATGCTTTGCCGTTCTTAATTTCTACGATATCAATCGCTAAAGCATAATTGTGAAAACTTTGTCCAGCTTTAGCTTTCGTTACTACGAGGTGTTTTAATTTCTGTATGATTTTACCGAATTTGTCACGCCCTTTTTGATAGAGTTTCGTTTGCTCTAACCAAGTGCGTAAACCTGCTGTTATTCGGAGTTTGAAACCTTGCTTTTCAGCTTCAATAATGAATTGTTTTACCTTCGACTGGATATTAGGGTGTAGTAGTTTGATGCGTTGATCCGTAACGAAATCCCAAGTTTTCATTTTAAGAAAATTTAGCGTTTCGGCCGCTACAGATTTGATTTTCCTACGCTTGAAAAAGGCAATTGAAACAGCTATAGCAGTACTAATAATTATTAGTACTGCTATTGTCCTGGTACTTGGTTTGAATGATGTAATAGTCAAAGTTAATTTATGATATGATTGCGTTCCATGTTCCAAATTGGCTCGCGCTCAATTCCTTTTCAACTCGTTCGTCTAGGTCAAAATCTTCAGGATCAATCTTTTTGTATTGATCCGACACCAACTTAGTTTGCCCCTTGTGTTGTTCCGCTAATTGCAATATCAATTCTGGTTTGGAAGTATCCCAATTAATTAAACGATCGATACCTGAAGGATTAAACGCAGCTCGATATCTTCTTGCTAAAGCGTTCAAATCAGTTCCCACGAACTTTTTAAATTCCTTAATTGCTTTACTCTTTTTTGCCTTACTCCAAACACCTCTAGCAACAAAAAATATGACAACAACCAAACTAATTACCATTGTAATTTGCCCCCCTTTTGAATTTGTAAAGCGTTTTGCAGCGTCCAAAATTGTGGCCATTAATGCTGGATTCATATTATTGTTTTTTAGATGATATAAGAAGTATAATTACTACCAAAACTGGAACGGAAACGATACCTACCTTTGCCCCCATAGGAAGATTATTAAATATCGTTTTACCGATGGTGAAACCTGTACGCAAAGGGAAACTTAGAATGCTTAACATATTCATTTATCCGAATTTTTGGAATGCCTTTTTTGCTATTTTCAGATAGTCTGTTATACCTAACTCTTGTCCTTCTTGGGGTGCTACTTCTTTGACGAACTCAACCAATTCAGGATGCTCAACAATGACATTCACAGCCTCTAATAAATCTTCATGTTCTAAATTTTCTTTGTCAGTTAGTTCGCTAAATGCTTGAATCTTTTCGCACATCTCTTCCATATCTCCCGCATCTATTTCAATATGGGATTTCACCTGCTTTAAGGTTTCTGGGTCTGTTATGATTATACTTAATGGAAATATCATGTTTGTACTTTTAGAATTTTAATCTGTTTGGTTTTCCTCCTTATTTTGGCTTGGCTCTTCCTGATCAGCAAGTTCATCTCCATCCAGAACATCATCTGATTCGCTCAAATCTTCATTTTCTTCTGAATTGTCCGTATTTACCTCGAATTGCACTTTTTTACGTTTTTTTGGTTCAGTATTAGGTTTTTCCGTTCCGCTTAGTTCCGCTTCATTTTTAGAATCTTTCATCCAATCCTTAACTAACCCACTCAATGCCGACGGAACATGTTTTATGTAGCCTTTTAAATCGTTTTGCGTTTCCTGTTCTTTTTCAAAAATTCCTTGTTCTCTATCATAACATTCTTGCTCTCTTCTTTCAAGTTCTTTTTGTTGCTGATTGAGTAGCATTTTTTGAAATTCTAAATTTTGCAGCGCCAGTTTGTTTTCCATCTCCAACCGCATACTTTGCTCTTTTATAGAATGTTCATCGCGTAAACCTTGCAATTGCAATTCAAGTTTTTGACTAACTACATCAATGGTTGCGGATTCAATTCTGTCTGGCTGTAAGGGTTCTATTTTAGGGAAGTTAATATTTACATTGCCTTTACTATCCACTTTATGTGCTGTACCGTTTATATTTACGGTTTGTTCTTCTGGTGGAATCCAAGTCGACTCATCTTCTTTCACTAAAATGAACATGGCTGTATTGTTATTTTTAACACTGGATGAATTCGTACCGCATCGCACCTGTACATATTTATCAATGTTTTGTAAAAGAATTAAATCTAAATATTCATCAAAGGTTCTTCCATCGTCATTTCCCTCACTATCAAACATGACTGTACCTTTTTCATCTTTAATACACCAATATTTGTATCGTGAAACACGTTTTTTTGCTTCATCTGGTGAGGTTGGTTGTTGGTGACTTATATTCATGGTTTTAATGGGTTTAATATTTCACGCGCACATAATGGACGAAAAAATTATTATTGCTCGTTAGGCTTAAATCAATATTGCCAAAGTGCTTTGATATGAGATTACTTTTTCCGCTCTCAGTGTTATCTTTAGTCAATCTAACCGCACTTGTAGGAGAAACCAGACTAATAGTAAAAGATGACCCTGAAAACTGATGAATTAAATGCACATAAACGGCCTCGTTGTTTTTCACCTCTATTGTTTCCGGAGCTTCAACCATGTTGTCCGAAATTGAATAATGAGATACGTTCTTCAATTTCATATCCTGTTGAATCATGTGATTTAAAAGCGCATCGTTAGTCGTCATTGTACTCGTGTTCATGTTCAATTATCATATAAATATTAATAGTCCTTTTTTCATCTCCTTGGTGGGTTGTTTTCCGATTCGTAACCGAACCCGAAATAATTTGATCTTCCAGTGCTACAGAGATATCAAAGACTCGGTCGTTGGGGCTTTTATCTTTGTTTTCGTGTCGGTAAGCAAATTCTAAGTCGCTAAATAATAGATCCGTTCCATGATTAAAGGCCAGCGATACGGTAGCATCAGCAGAAAAGAATAAACCGACTGCTTTTTTATGGTGCTTGGAAGGATTAAAACAAATCTCTTTGCTTTCCTGAGCATCAAAGTCACCTGTGAATATGCGTTCAATTCTATTATAATTCATCGTTACAATTTTCCAACCTCAAATAGATTTTGAAATCAAATGGATATGATCCCTGAAACCCACCTTCCAATATTTCCAATTCGATTTTATTTCCATCCGCTTCTCTCATGATGTTAAAAAAACGATCGTTCGGATTTACATAAGTGTTAGACTGTAAAAAAGAGGCCTCAAAATTCTTAGGAAATAATTCGATTGTATCAATTGAACTACTACGGATAATGTTCCTTTTCCCGTTCGTCCAAAGCATGGCAACCCCCGTGATATGACTATAATCTTTATCTAATTCGTCTGACAACTTTATCGTTTGATTAGGGGCTGTAACTTGCTTTTCTAGTATTTGTATTTTCATGGTTTTGAATTCCAATTAAGTTTTTATAAGGTGGGAGCAGGGCGCGTCTCCCTGCCCCACCATCATACCCCCGCGCGCTCCTGTGCGAACATTTGCCGCTTGACGGATTTCATTACTACTTGCCGTATTTAAAAGCGCAAATTGCGCTCATTCCTTCGGGCGTAGTTCGTGCTATTTTGCACAATTCCTGTTTTTGCTCCTGGGTTAACTCATGTGTTATTGCAATTACTCCTTTCGGCGTAATCAACTCATTTAACTCTTGTGCAGATTCATCTAATTGATCGTTCAAGTCAACGATTTCCTTATCCTTGGAATTAAACGTGCTTTGCAATCGTTCATTTGAGTTGATTAAGTCCCGATTCATGTCGTTCAGGCCGACAATACTGTTGTTTAGTTGATTTATCTCAACATCTTTAGTTTTAAGTGCAACAATCAGTTCTTCGTTTTTTAATTTGCTATAATCTGCCATTGGTTTTCAATTGAAAAGGTTAATAAAAAGAGGGGGACAATTCGCCCCGCTCCTGTTCAGTTTTGGTAGCCCTAGAATCCGTAAACCGTTGTTCCTACTAAGAATACTTTTAAAAAACCTACAACTGCATTTGGTAACGAAATGTTAAATTCGATTGGTTGTTGTGGCTCAATTGATTTCGTGTTATCTAACATGTATAAGCCAAAAGGCTTGTTCACATTGTAGCCTACGAATCCATCGAAAAAATTTCTCATCGGCTGTTTTTCAAACATCTTTTTCCCGTTAATTTCCAGTTCCCATTCACCGTTAAGCAAGTCCGCTGGAAAAACGTCTGTATATGCTCCATCCTCGGCTGTTGCATCATACAAAACACGGATACCCGATAAAGTCAAATGTCGATCTTTACCTAATTTACCATTATCAATATTGGTTTTACCTAATTCTTCGGAGGTGGAAAGTTTGATTAATTCAGCCCGCGTTCCCTGAATCGTTCCAGTGGAATAATAAGGAGCGTCCGAAATTTGCGCCCGTCCTTGTTGCAATGCTTTTTGCACCTCTTTTGGGAGCAAGTGAATACGCTCAATAAACTGCTTTCTTGTACGGCTTGCACCAACTTCGCCTCGTGATTTCATTCGTCCTCTGCTATGTCCATGTCCGGCACTTGCTCCGCGCCCTCTTCCTAATTCTTCACCGATACCAGCTAGTACCATTTCTTCTGCTGTTATTTCCATCTTTTATTGTGTTTATCGTTAGATTAAATGATTACTTTTTCAATTGTTTGTGCGCTCTTCCTAGCAACACTGAATACTTGGTTTTTGGATTGTCTTTACGCATCTTCTTTGCGATCACATGGGCCTGTGCAAACCGTTTTTTATTGTTCGTCGATTTACCATTAAAGGACTTCCTTTTATTTGTTGCACTGGAGGCTTTAACAGGCAAAGCTTTGCGTCTTGATTTCGGCTTTGGTTTTGATTTTGCCCCCCCTCGTCTTCTTGTTGGATTAGCCTCCCGTAAAGCTTTGTTTACAGCTCTTGTTCGCGCTCCCTGCAATGCGCTTTCGCTTCGTTTCTTTTTACCCTTCTGCATCTTTAAGCTAATCCAAATGATTATTGCAACCACACTGGCTCCTACTCCACCCAAATACCACCACTTATGTTCACTTAAATGCTCTTTTGCCGTGTCAACAAAACCAACTTCACCATCTACCTCAGAAGGCATGTCGTTATATGGATCGTCACCGTCCTCAGGTCGCTTTTCTCTTGTCGAAACATTTTGGTTTCTTTCGGCAGTGGTTGTATCTACCAAATCACCATTTTTATCTTCCTTTTTCCTGAACTTGTGCAGCACCTTTTGACTCACACCCTTGATCAATTTCAACGCAGTTTGAATGATTTTTGGGAGTACGGGTAAACCCTTAAGTGAAAGGCCAGATTTTATAGCTGCACGACCTTTTATAATGGCATTTTTGAAGTTTTGTGACTTACCTCCAAGCTTTAGGAAAAGCTTTTCAATCAATTTTGTTGCCTTCGTCAATTTTCGCCATTCTGTTAAATCTAAATTCTGCGCTCTCGCTTGCGCTTCGGTCAAGAATCCATAAATTATTTTAGCGGCTAAACCTCCTACGTTTGTTTTTAATGCCACTAATGCAGCATTGCGTGTAGCGATAACCGCAGGACTGAACCGGATCACGGCTTTAACTCCTTTTTTCAGGTTAGATCCGACACGGCGAAAAAAGTTACGTAAACGTCTCTTTTTGACGGCTCCAAGACTATCTAGATCGTCTTCGTAATCATCCATATTTATACGGGCCAAAAAGATTTCACCCGCACCGTTTAATGCACCGTTTGCTTCTTGCTCTTCCATTTCATCCATACTAAACCGGATGCTTTGGTAGAAATTGGAAAACGGGCTTTTAATATCAATTGCATCTAACAACACATTGCGCCGTTCGTCTACATCATGCCAGTTTTCGAGCAGATCATCGAGAATTTCTATTTCTTCCTCCAATGTAACTACCTTACTTAAATCAGTAGGATTGTTCTTTTCATCCTCTAATGCCTTTCGTGCTTTTGCTACTTCGGCCAACAATCCCTTGTCCAAAAAGTCCAACATCTCAGAACCCGATAAAATTATTTCAGCCTCTTCTTCTGTTTCTACTTCGCCCAATCCTTGCAAGAAATTGGATTCGATTATTTCATCGTCCAACGCTTCACTTACACCCGATAATGTAAACGGTGATCTTAACTCTTCCAGTAATTCAGACTTGTTATCAACCATTCCAAGTCCTGATAATTCATGTATTTCCATTGGTACTATTATTATGTCTGTTATTGGTTTTTTCTCGTAATTAAAGGCCGGGATTCCGTCCACTACATCGATGATAAATGGAGTCCCGTTTTCATCGAATGCAACAGGATATATGTGTTCGTAACGGCCAATTTCGCCAAAAGAAACCACTCTTAAATGATGTTCTACACCCCCGTGAACGTTCTGTAAAAGTGCGCTTATAAGCACCGAATAATCATCACAGTCAATGCCGTGAACACCATCAATAAGGCCCAAACGTCCATCATGGATGGATCGAGACGGGGTTCGAATCTCTTCAATTCCTTGTACATCTTCTTTGTATCTTGTATTTGCTTTTAAATAGTGCCAAATATTGGACGCAGTTTCTTGGATAGTTAACCCTTCTAAATGTTGAGCAAGGCCTTTTACTTGATCCGCATCCCGAAAAGCAACTAATTTGATATGATCAAGCGTATCTTGTAGATTGCCGTTTCTCTTAATGACCTTTCTAAATCCATCATAACCGGAGTCACCGATTGACACTCCGGCCAGCCCTTTTTCTTCGAAGACGTGAAAGGCATTATTTACAATTGATTTTACCAAGTGAGATACTTTGGTAATCATTGCCGGAGATGGGTAAATCCATTCGTTATTACTGTTTTTATAAGAAGGTTTTGTTAAGAAGTTGTTTTTAACCTTCATTTGTCGCGCTACCCACATTTCAAAAACACGAGCAAATACTTCTTTTCGCGAATCTTCAAAATCTGTTGCTCCTTTGTCCAGGGCTTTATGAAATTCAGTTTCTTTCTTTCCTTTCCAATAGAGTGTTTTGAATAACTCTTCGAATCGTTTTTCTATGGTGTTGCCACTTTTTGCAACCGCTGGATAATACGTTTTTCGAACACTATTACCTCCGCTGGCAAACTCTACCTCCTCTTCAAACGCAAATGCTAAAAAGCGATCTATTGCTGTTCCGTAGGCATGAGCAAGCGCTCCAACCGTATTTTTATTGAACGAATCAATATTTATTATGAACTGTTTGCCATCTTGTAAAAACCTTGCACCTTTATTTCCTACACCTCCCTTTCCGTAAGCCCCAATAGATAATTTCAGATTACCATTGAATCCGATTGATTTTGGATCAACTCCTAAAACTTTTGACAAATGATGAAACGATAAGCCCGTAGCGTACAATAAATTCTTACGTTCGTTTGGGTTTAACCCTTCGCCAAAGGTGATACCGTTCAGATTGAAATATTTTTCAACGGTAAATTGATCTTCTAAAAACTTGTGACTTGGCATGGAGCCGAACAGTTTTTTTATGGTCGATACGTCAAAACCTTCTCGTTGCCAATGAAGATCAGAGGCACTACCAGAACTATTTTTCGTGTCGAAAATCTTTCCTAACTCTATGTTGGTGAAATGCTCCATTTACTAAGCTTTGCTTTTTTGGTTGAGTGCTGAAATTTGGCTTCGGTTTTGGTTGATTTGATCTCCGATTTTTTTAACCTCTGTTTTTAGTTCAATAATGTCTGATTCAATGCCTTTTTCAATCTGCATTTGAATTCCGATAATAATTTCCTTTAGTTGGGTGGTGTAACTCGTTAAGTGTCCAATAAGGCCCTTAAAATCGTTGTGTGCGGTCTTTAGCCAATACCCAAGCACACCCACCAACAAGGAAATACACATGCAAAAAATTGTAATAAAAATCCGTTCTGTCATATCGTTATGCGTTCGTTTAATGGAATGGGAATGGGGATTCCAAATACTTTTATTGTGCCTGTCAGAATAAATTCAAGTCCATAGTCCGGACTCCATAGTCTATTCTTTGCTATCTTATCCGACCCGCCGTTTTCATCAACAAGTAAGGCGATATTGGCAGGGATAATGTCAAATCCTAGTGTAAGAAAGTTGTCTCTATTATTTGCTTTGATAGTAAGCGGCTTAGATAGCTTGCCAACTTGTTTTGCGACCTCAGAACGGGTTAAAGGGGTTAGAACTTGAATGTCGATTTCATCAATGACAAAGTTTGATTTGGTAGGGTTAATTATGCGCTCATTAACATGCAACAATATGGGTTTATGATAATCACCTGCCAGAATTTCTAAAGCAGTCTTAGGAGTCAATTCTGGTACACTTACAGAGTCTAACTCATAGGTTAACTGGGAGGCGTTATCAACTTTAATACTCACGTCACTTGCTATTACTGCACCAGCTGTTCCAAATAGGAGCAGTAAGACGAGGATAGAAATGATTATCGTTTGTTTCATGTCCCAAGTATAGGACACGCCAAAAATCCAACGCCCGTTAACTTACGTTACGGGCGTTTAGGTTCAGATAAGATTGATTAGGTATCGTTATGTTCCATTATTCAGGGAGCACCTATCTTTTCAAATATTGCTTTTACTTGATTTGGTGTTAAGATCCGTTTGCGAAGTACTCCCAAATCTAATGCGAAGGGAGCCAACCAACCACGCAACGTTTTTGTTGTAATCCCATAGGCTTCTGCTAGTTGTTTTCTGCTCATAGCCCTTGCTTTGGGTTGCAGTTCATCTAGCATATGTATGATAGGGTTTTAAG
This sequence comes from Cytophagales bacterium, assembly GCA_965277185.1. Classification (GTDB taxonomy): domain Bacteria; phylum Bacteroidota; class Bacteroidia; order Cytophagales; family JAHDFW01; genus JAHDFW01. The sequence goes on from CBDICC010000030.1 coordinate 71,110, forward strand.
GATTTGTTTTAGTTCGTTTCGGGCTTCTTGCAAAAAGGAAAGATTTAAGGCTATTTGTCCACCTTTAGTTTCAAGTTGCTCGCCTTGCAATTCCAAAAAGTTTTCATTCTCAGAATCTAAAATATTGTTTAGCAATTGTCTTGCAGATCGGAGATGCCTAGCACACTCGCTTTTCTGTTTTTGTTGTGTTGGTTTCATACTTAAAAAAACCAATTTAACAGGAGAAAAAGGAGCGTTTCCAAAGAACCATTCCACCATGGAATAAAGGCATTCAGGCTTTAGAGTCTATGAATATCGAATTGATGGATTTTGTTGTGTATACAGTGAAATTTAGTTGATTTAGGCAGAAATTTAGTAATGCATTAGTCTGCATTAGTACCCATTTAGTCTTCATTTGGTACGCTTTTAGTTTGAATTAGTAGATTTCCCCCTTTATGATGTTTGGTAGGTTCCGACATGCAGTGTATTTCAAGTACTATTGCACTAGCATCCATAAGCTACTGAATTTTAACCCCTAACGACATCACTTAACTACAATGGTTTTTAAAACAGGTATGTACTACTCTTCGGTATGCACTACTATTAGTGCATGTATTACATATTAATACATAATTTTAATTGTTCATGTATTAATATAAGTAATAGGATATCAGTTGATAAGACACATTTAATGCATAGTGCTTAAGAATAGGGAATTAGTTAGGCCTATATTTTAATTGTAAATAAGTGTATGAATTTGTAGATTGCAATAGCAAGTAACTATTGTTCTATTTTGAAATTCGAGGGCTTACGCGAAGAATGAATCTTACTAGTCTTGTTCTATAATTATCTATCATTATTTATGGGGAATTTTAAGAAAAACTTTAAGAAAAAAATTAGTATAGTGGGTCTCATCTTCTCGAGCGTTCTTTTCTTCACATCAGTTCAAGTAAATTTCTTCCCTGACAATGTATCCTTGGACCCATTAATAAGGGCGACACTTATCTTTATAGTCTCGCTATTTTTCTCAGAAACGTTGTCACGAATTGTTGCAAAAAATGAATTGGACGAACATCTTGAAAATGTTAAATCTATAATTAGCAAAACCATTGATTGCAGATCGATAGGAAGTACGCAAGATGCTTTGGAATACATAATATATCGTTTACCAAAACTTGAATACGTAGAAAACACACATGTAAAAGTTGGAGATCATGTACAAGATGCTATTTACCATGAACCTTTTTACCAAAAATACGTTGCGGCTCTCAAAAAGCAGGTCGACAAAGGGCTTATTTGGAATGACATATTAGGAGAAAGCAGTGAATACAGAAAACAAATTATTGAATGGGTGAAGGAAAAACCTCACCGTAGAAAATTATATACAAAAGTTATTCCTAATAATATGCCTATAGTTAACCATATTACATTAAAATATAAGGATGAAAAAAAAGAATCTCTTTTTGGTTGGTCTTCTCAAATTGACAAACCAGTTGTGGAAGTTTTCGTAACAAGCAATAAAAACTTAATTAGTTTTTTTGAAGCATACTTTAACGAATTAGGGAATCACGATACGAAGAAAGTAAAATGAGTTAATGTAGGTTTGAAGATAAAAAAAGAGCATTATCCTTTCAAACCTTAGTGATTTCCTCAATAGCCCTAAACACCAGATGACGTCGATTTTGCTATTCTATTTTTCATTCCGCAATCAAACAGTAAAAAATATATGTTTATATTATAGATTACATTGCTTATATTGCACATAAGTATGAAAATTGAATTCAAAAAATCTTTTTTTGCGGGGCTATTAGGAGGATGTTTAATTATCGGAGTGTTTATTATTACTCTCCTTTGTTTAAATATTTTCAATTATAATGTTTCAATCTTAAGAGCGCAAACTAAAGATGAGTGCCTTAAAACGGATAGTACCAATAAGGAAATCATAGCGGATTTGTTAAAAAATGACATTATCCAAACACCTGAGAGATATACGGGAAACTTGGTGAATTACTATAACACTGCGCTGCTTATATTGTCAGCTATGATAGTGGTATTTTCTTTTTTATCTTACTTTCATTTGAAATTCTTATCGGAAGAACATTTAAGAAAGAGATTAAAATCAGAGGAATTTGAACAAACAGTTTTAAATACTATTTTTGGAAAGGCAGAAGAGGGTTTTTCAACTCGGGAAGAATTTGATAAACTCAAACAAAATTTAAATGATTTACAATCAAAAATTGACCTAATTAACAATTCATTTGTAGATGGCAACTCAAATGAAGGTAAGATAATTAAAACAGATAATGACAAGTGATGAAAAATAAAATGTAAATGGGTGTAAAGGGAAGAAGAAGTAAAAAGATTGAAGGAGAACCTACTTTATTGAATGATATTGATGAAATTATCAGGAAGGCCATGGAAAATGGATTTATTGATGAATACTGCGTAGATATCGAAAAAATCATTTTAAAACAGGACATTGAATTAGCTAAAGAAGATATGGAATCTCATCTATCGGGATATTTAAAACTCAACGAGGGGAAATGGAAAATCGGAATTAATAGAAATCACCATCCTAAAAGGCAAAGATATACTATGGCTCACGAATTTGCACATTATGTATTACATCGGGGTAAATATGATTCATTTGAAGATGAAGAGATTTATTTTAGAAATGGAAACGCCAGTTCTATTGAATTTAAAGCAGATGAATTTGCGGCCTCGTTGCTTATGCCTAAGAAATTATTTATTAAAGCAATCAATCACGATGTTATTAGTATATCTGAGTTATCTGAAAAATTTAATGTATCGGTTCAAGCAATTAAATACAGAGCAATAGAGTTAGGTTATGCAATTAAATAAAGTTAATTACTGTACACTGGTTAAATCTGGTGATTCAGAATTACGTGCTTTGTCGAATACCAAATTTGATAAAATCAGTACGTTCCCATTGATTGAATTAACCAGAGGAAGAAGGTCTAAAAATGACCAGATGGGAAGAGTTGAAAAACGATTGGACAAATTAAAAGCTATTTATTCTAATTGTAATATTGGTCTTGACATAACAACGTCCAGTCAATTATCCAACTCTGAAATCGATGAATTATACTCTTTCAATGGGGGTTATGGCAATTGGCTCAAATTCCTGAAAAACTTAAAAAATGAAAATGTATTTAAGGAAATTGCGCCTACAATTCTTGTAGATATTGAAGATGTAAATTTAGAAAAAAACCTTAAAAAACAGGTTAATTCTCTTTGCTCAGAATTCCAAACTCTTATTTACAGAAACAGCATAGCTGATGATGGTTGTTATGATGACTTGGATTGCATCAAAAACATTCTAATAGAAAATAAGACGTCTTTAATATTCGTTATTGACTGTGAATATGTTCCTTCTGGAGCCACGGAAGGAGTAATTGAAAAAGCGATAACGCGGTTTAATAAAATCAAGGAACTTGGGTTAGAATTACATTTAGTTCTGGTCTCTACTTCTTTTCCAAACAATGTAAGTGAAATTGGAAATGAGTATTCGGATAACTTCTATCTAAGTGAAATCAAGCTTTTTAATCGAATCAAAGTAGAACATCCGGAAATAATTTATGGAGATTATTGCTCTATAAACCCGGTTAGAAATGACCAAGTGGTAATGGCACGAGGTTGGATTCCTCGCATTGATGTCCCAACCTCTGACGAAATATATTATAATAGAGAACGACGAGGGGAAAGAAGTTATGCCAGCACTTACATACAAGTCGCTCGGGAAGCTAGGCGCAATCGATATTTCCCAGTTCATCTTTCAGATAATTGGGGTGTTCAGCAAATTCAACTATGTGCGGATGGAAATTCTCCCGGATCTAACCCTAGCTTTTGGATTTCTGTAAGAATGTCTATACACCTTTCTCAACAATTAAGAAGATTAAAATCATAGCTAAACTACGGTTGAACCATTTGCAGATAACAACTTGATATCTTCAAAATGCACCTTGCATCCGACTTCCGACAGAAACACCTTGTTTCTTGAACCTAAAGCAACCAACACATACGCTTTAAATACGCTTTTGAGATCACGCAAACACCTTTTCAATAACCTCTCCCTTAGAGTGTACGCATCAATATTTGAATTAACTTTAAAACTCTTTCTCAAGAATTTACTTGGTATTGAGGCTAATATCTCACTCTTCTCTTGTTTACCCATTAACAACGCTCTTTTAATCAGTTTTACACTGCCATCAGGATTCACCAATATTAACCCCTCTTTTTTACCGATTTGGGATTTTCCAAGGTTCAAATATCTACTTGTAACAACTAAATATTGATAGTCAAAGACTTTTCCATAATCATCAAATTGTTCTCTAAACCTCCTAAAATCATCATTTTCCGCTTTAATTTCGAACCCCGTAATCTTGCCGTTTAGCATAACTATGTCTGACATCCTTCGAGCGGTTCCAAAAGGAAATTCATTCCCAAATAACACGTTACTACTCTTATTTAGGAGCATCAGCTGCTGAATCAATACAGCTTTAATATGATTTGCATTATTTAACCTCATTTGAAAAGTATCAGAGTTTTAAAACACAAGTAAAATAAAGAAAAATGACTTAAACTTCAGTATTATATTTGAGTAATAAATCATCAAGTACTATATATCCCAGATAAACTCGCTATCGCCCCCCTCCTAAAAACAATATAATCCTTATTACTAGACCTGCGTTCATCCAATTCAGGATTAATGGACTGTAAAACATCAGAAGCTGCCGTATAGGCCCGCAACCAAGTAGTAAACTTAGCTTGACTAAAACGCTTCCGTTTCGTCATGTCAGGATAGCTTTCAATAAACTCATTGTAAAGTTCCTTTTTTACATACTCATGGCTTTCCTTCCCTGCTGGAATCAAATAATAACTAATTGGTGTAGTTCCTTCATGGTGATCCTTATCTGTAAATTTATAGTAGTCCATAAAGTTTATAAATTCCTGTGAGGTATGTTCAATCAATGACCTGCGGGTAAGATTAATCTTTGGCGGGTCGATTACCTCCACATTGTTTGCAAAGAACTCAGAAATACTTTGGCACATAAAAGCATCAAACAACTCCCACTCTTCATTCGTCCAGTCCGTAAAGAACCACTTTTTAAACTCATCTACTGGTGAATAGTTTTGTGTGTAATGTTCAGCAAATTCAAATTGTATGGCACGATCTTCAGCACTTGCACCATTAATCTTTATGGTCTTATTTGTGGATATTAGAATCTTTGGATTAATGTTAAACGGTTTTTCGTTCTTAATATCTACGGTTACATTTTCCGTAATATCATTGAATAGATTATCAAAAACGAAGTAGGCTTTTACATCCTCCAAATGAATCAATTTGGTATTAATGTCCGCCTTGGAATACTTGTGTTTATCATTGAAATCAAACCCTTTCCCATTGACTTGACAGTACACCTTCGCCTCCTTGTTTTCTGAATTGTTTAACATCAATCCTAACCCGTTTGCAAACACCCCTTTCCCCGTTCTTCCATTCGCTTCACCATCCGTACCAATTTGTGCATCCGTTAATATGGTCGCCTGCATCTTATAGTTATTGTACGAATGCAGCACATATCCTATTATAGTTTGAAGGGATTTAAAGCGATCCGCTCGTTTACCTGATATGTTATAACAGAATTGATAAAATTCCGCCTTTTGATATTCCCTTGATCTAGCCGGATTATAATTCCGTGCTAAAATTTGATTTTCCCATACATGATGTGACAACTTAGAATAATCAGGATTAAAGTGGCAGCCTGCTTTGTTAATCCGTACAAAACCATTTTTGTAAAACACATTCTTTTCTTTTCTTGTATCTCCTGTAAATTTAATCTCCTGCTCTGGCGTTAACCTTGACAGTATCGTTTCCGAAAAATACGAGCCCATGGACATCAAAAACTTATTCTTTAAATCCGCGTTGCTTATTGTAACTTCAAGTTCATCTAATTCACCGTCCGCATTGTATTTGGACAGTGTCCAGGAATAGGCGGGTAATTCATCTAAATAATTAAAAAACCAATCCGTTATATAGGTTAGGGATATTTGCTGCACCTTTTTATCCTTCACACGAACAAAACAAAACCGATCAACAGTTAAATCATATCGATAGAAACCGTTATCCATAAGCAATTCCAGAAGCTTTACCCGATCAATATTTATACTTTTCAATCTCCCATCCTTATCCAATTTTACATCATAAAAGTTGTGTTTATTTTTATCGTGTTGTTCTTGATCTTCTACTATTTCTTCTAATGTGATATTATTCATTTTATTTTGTCTCGTCTTAAATATTAAATTGTTCCTGTACCTGTTGGATTCTCAGTTCTCGAATTAATTCCCGATCCTTTTTTCGATCAAAGCTTAAATTTCCGTACTGCTCTTTGTGAAGTATTGACTTTTCCGTTACTTCTTTCCCCTTATTAAAGCCATCTTTTCGTGCCTGAACGCCTTCCTTTTGTAATACTTGATATGCCTCTTTCGCTATTCCTATAAATTCAAAGAGTGTAGTCAAACGGTTTTGTCGTTCTTCAATCCACCCCTCTTTTCCTTTTAGATGCTTTTTCTTATAGCTATTCAAGTCTTTTTGCATCTTTACTAACACCTCCATGGATTCAGCTACAGCGGTAGGAAACACCACTTCTGTATAATAATGTCCGTTCATGGCTTCGTATAGTAATGGCCGAATATTATGCGCTCCATTGTAGTAGCTGTCAGAAATTGATGATATTCCTTTCTTAAAGCTTCAATGATTTCTTCATGCGTTTTGCCCTGTTGGCTTAACGAATGATAGACGCTCAAAATAAATTCTTGCTGCTCCTTTATCAACTTTCTATTTCTTGCCATACTCTTAGCTTGATTTTTTGTTCGTCAATTTGTTCGTCACTTTTGCCAATGCTATTACTGAATGAATGTGCAGGAAGCACCCACTCTTCTTTTTATAACCTAATAGTAATCCAGATTGATGAAACTTAATCAAGATTGAACTTGTCCATCCCAATTTTGTGGTTAAGGCTGGAAATTTCAACAACAGTTCACGGGGTGTTAAATAGTTATTCTCTATTTGATCCATTCCGTATTATTTTGAGCCTGCTCCCTATATGCCTTTAACTCATCCTGATGAATCACCCAAGCACCTCTTTTACCTTCCTGTCTAGCTTTGATATTGCCGTTATTGCAATAGTTGATAACCGTGGTATATTTTAATCCGGTCACTTTAGAGAATTCCTTGGGGGTATAAAATTCCTTCTCGGTAAATTCAATGAAGAAATTATTAAGAAAATTGAAAATATTATCTTTCAACTTTTCCAAGTCCTCCACAGTTGCTACTTGATTCAATTCTTCTTTTGTCATAATTGCCTTTTGTTTGACGCAAAAAGACAACTAAAAAATGGTCGGAAAAAGTTACTTACGGAGCGTTACGGGATTTCCATAGTGAAACGCAAAAAACAGAATAAATCGCTCACTTATAATACTTATATTTTTAAAAGCCCCTAAAAATATGATCATATATTAAAAAAGGGACATAAATTCAGAATTTACCAAGTATTATTCTTGATATATCACAATTAATATTTTACGTTTACAAGGCTAAACAAAACATAATTACCTTTAAATATAAAATCAAATTATATTCAAGGGTAAATTGTAGCAATGCAAAAGGCTACATTAAGGAATAAACATGTATATCCCAACGATCAACATATCTACTGGCGACTATTATACAGCTAGTGAATTAATAGAAAAACACCCACAAGTAAAAACTCATTTAAATTGGAGTCCTAAATTCATAAGGTCATTATATGATCATGGCATTTTAATAGGTCGAATAAATCGAGTCGAAAAAACGATCGAAATAAATGAACTCTGCTTTCTCTTAATAGTAAAACTTTCTGATCAGCTAAAAGATCTTTCCAAATCTGGCATAGACACTTCGCTATTAGAAAAGGATTGCACTATTTGAATTAATTGAATTCTATCCTTATAAATTTGATATTTTAACCTAAATGTTGTAACATTGTTATAACAGACTTATTTAATGATTTTGTCACAACAGAAATAAACAAGCAATAGAGAGCATAAAGCATCATTGCAGGTTTAATAAAATATTTCAGCCACATTACTGGCAGTGTAGAGGCCACCAGTTCGAATCTGGTATTCTCCACTTTGATTTTAAATGAAAGCTCATTGCGAAAGTGATGGGCTTTTTTTTGTCAACACCTTTCTTCCCTTCCCAGATTATTTATTGGTAATGTTAAATGTTGAACTAACGTCATCAAAAGCCAACCTCCATACTTAAGCTAGTGTTTTTGGTTTTTCGAAGGTTTCAATACTTAATATATTTCTGATTCAAAACCAATCTGGTTCCAATTCTTAGGGAGTTTGAGACAATATTCTCTACTCACTTTAGATGATGTTTTCGATCGAAAAGAAATAAAACACAAGTATTTTTTAAGTGGTCCAACTTTTTTAATTCTGTTTTTCACCTCCCTCCTTCTTAAAAAATATATTCCAAATTCGAATGGCAAAACAAACACAAAGCTCTGGATAAGTGCAGTTTACAGTAACTTTCGATTCCATACTTCTTTCTACCAACAAAGGATGACAATCCTCTTTCAACCTACCAACAAAGGATGAGCCAACCAAATTTGGTCCTTAAACATTGATCTTTAAAGTGACTAAACCTTGCAGAAACGACCATCGTATACTTGACCAACAGCATCGCATCACAAATAACGCTCACTTAAATTGAAGGCATCGTGACAGCAAACTGGGAAATAAATAAGTTTATATTATAATAACAGTCATTTTAAACATGTCAATTATGAAAAACCAAACAGAAATAAAAAGAATAACAGTCGCTGCAGCAATCATTTTGACTGCTAGTTGGGGCGCTTTCTGTCAGGGGCAAATCACAGAAAATGAGGGCCGTTACCATCCTAATGTAAAACAAACAGAGGTTACCAATAGGTCCGAAGTAAACAAACTTACTGTTTCCAAAAAAGAAAAAATGGTTTCAGCGTCGATATTAGAAAACAGCATCAAAAGAGATGAACTCGTAAACCTGAGATGTACCTACGATTTACATTTACAACGGCAAAATCAGCGTTTTTTAAACATCAAATAGAAAGAACTTAACCTTAAACAAGAAAGAAGATAACCATTTTAAGAATTAGAAGATCATGAATAAGATAAAGATATTAATGATAATAATAGGATCCTTGAGCATGTTGCGAGCAGCTGCACAACATGAATTTGTGGACCGACCTGAGCGACATGATTTCAAGAAAATTGAATCTAAAGCCAAATGTGATCCTAGTAAAAGCAACGTAAGTGCAACAGAAACTGCAACGGATGACGTAGTAACTTTTGCAAAAGAAGAAGCAATAGGCAAAGGAATTGAGATAATCGCGGGAACAGGAGCCAGCACAGGGTATGGTCTATTCAATTCTCCCCAGGGGAATCCAATAACACCTGAATCTGCTCAAGTAGAAGATCCAAATTCGCAATACAATATCGCGAGGGCACAGGAGGCAAGAAAAGCTAAAATTCTTGCATCTGCGAAAGCTAAAGCAGCCGCAGATGCAAAAGCTCGTGCCGCGAAAGCCGCTAAAGAAAAAGCCGCTAAAGAGCGATCTGAACGTGCTTACCATGAACATGTGACTGAACGTCACGTACGAGAGAAAGAACATTTTGAGCGAGAAGGTGGTGGATATAGGATGCCAGCTCTTGGATACTAGACCATATATATATATATTTATTCGTATCATGAAACATAAAAAGGGATGACATATTACTAGATGTCATCCCTTCTAAATTGACCTTCCCTGAATAAGTTAAATATAAAATAGACCTCCTCAATTCATTTGGGTAAAACACATTTTGAGGTTGTACAGAAGAAAAATAATAAAACAGCCTTTTCTCGTCTAGAAAAGGCTGTTCCTGTTGTGAATTAGGTCCTAAGACCTGGTTACTCTAAATTTCCTCCAAATATTGGAGTTGCTATGAAATGAAATACAATACATTACATTAACTTCTGTTTTGTTTTGTTTCTAAACTTAACAGGTATCCAAATATGATCAATTCATTGAAGAAATTCTTCACGCGCTCATGTGATTTAGACTAAAAAAAGTTAATTCACGGTCATCCGTGTAAATTCATCTTCCTTCTACAAAAAAGTCTAAACGCTGCATCAAATACACGCCTCCTTGTTGGAAAAACATTCTCAAATTTCAACAAAACATCAAGTCATCTTTTAATTAGTTTCCTCAAAAGTTGGAATCACAGCGTTGGCTTTTTATCTTGGGCTAGAATAAATGAAGTTCCACTTTTTAAAAGTAGATCTTTTCATGTTCATCCTAATAGAATATCTGCTGGTGTAATTTAGTTCATCCATAACTCCATTAGATTAATTTCAACGCGATCACTAATAAAATTAATACCAATGAAAAATAATAAAACAAAACTAAATGTATTGTTAGGTAAAACGGATTACCTAGCTGCTTCCTATAGTACAATGCTTAAAGAATACAGTAAGTATTTCAAAAATTCACAAGGAGCCTTTATTGGTGAGAAGAAAACTTATACTCCACGAGAAGGCACCGTTGATGATCCATCCAAAAGAAAAAATGTATTAATTCAGACTACGGTAAAAGAAAAAATTGACTGGATGGAAGACACCAGCAAAGAATATATTGACGCACTCTTCTCTGTTGAAAAAACCAATGCTTCTGGTGAAGCCAAAGCTGATTTAGTGGTAGATGGAGAAACGTGGGGCAACTATACTTCTTTGGAATTGTTACGCTTGAAATCATTAGTGGAAAGCACTGATATAAAAAATGTTATTGAAAACATGCCTGTTCGATCTGATTCAAACAATTGGACCAAAACAGAAAACGACATGTATGTTGGACGCGAGATTTATGAAACAGATATGGTCGCGGGTGTTGAAAAAACAACATTGAAAGAATCTTATGTACTGGAAGATCCGAACATTTCAAAGTTAAAAGATTCAGGAGCTTATACACCTCAGGTTGCAGTAAAAAATATTACACAGGAATTGGGAGATTACACCCATCAAATATTTTCAGGAGAAACAACACAACGAAAGAAGGCGGAAGCACTTCGTCGAAGATCTATATTGCTTGCCGCTATTGTGGAAGCATTGAAAAAATGTAATGAAGTCGATGTGATTGAATCGGATTTGAACGCTAAAAAAATCTTTGGGTACTTATTTGATTAAGTACTTCATAAAAATTACAAATTTGTTTTTATAGACGATATAAACAAATAATAAAGAAAATGACCTATAGCTTTAGCATAAACTTTAACGTTATATCATCCTCGATAATTAACATTAGTGTTGGGTCAAAGCTTCAGTTTTAGGTTTATGGGTAGAAAATCCAGAATGCATATATCTGAAAAGATAGCGTCAATAGGTCGTCGGTTCAAATCCGTCTTCTCCCTCTGAATAGAAGTATTATATGATATTTCAAGATAATTAAGGGGGAATAGCTCAGGGGTAGAGCAATTGATTAGAAAACAGCATTAGCTTAAGGCTTCTGAACGAGATTCTACACAGAACCCTTCCCTCATGAAGGACATTGAAAAGGGAAGGGGCATGGGGAGATGTCCAAATGGTAAAGGAGCCAGTGGCGGTGATTTGTTTGAAAAGAACAAACTACCCACAAAACATTGGTAAAGGGCGTTTTCTATTCGAGGTATGAAAATTAACTGATTGGAGGTTCGACTCCTCCTCTCTCCACCTTCGCTCTCCGTAGCCCTTTAGGGTTAAGGAGAGCTTCGTTTTTTAAATATATCTGGTGCGGACCTTTTACATTCGAACTCTAAATCCGGAGAGCTACGGTGGAGAAGCTCCACTGAATTTTCGTTCATAGTTTATTCTTTTTTATGGCTTGGCTGGCACCATCGTTTTTTTTTTTGATTTCTTGACCTTGTGTTTTACTAATAAAACGCTTGCTTCTCCGGACTACAGCGATCACCGAAGTTAAAACGTAGGTGATCGGTGGAGAAGTTCCACTGGATTTTCGTTCATAGCTTATTTTCTTTTTTATAGCTTGGCTGGCACCATCGCTTTTTGGATTTCTTGACCTTGTGTTTTACTAATAAAACGCTTGCCTCTCCGGACTACAGCGATCACCGAAGTTAAAACGTAGGTGATCGGTGGAGAAGCTCCACTGAATTTTCGTTCATAGTTTTATTCTTTTTTATAGCTTGGCTTGCACCATTGCTTTTTGAATTTCTTGACCTTGTGTTTTACTAATAAAACGCTTGCCTCTCCGGACTACAGCGATCACCGAAGTTAAAACGTAGGTGATCGGTGGAGAAGCTCCACTGGATTTTCGTTCATAGTTTATTCTTTTTTATGGCTTGGCTTGCACCATCGCTTTTTGGATTTCTTGACCTTGTGTTTTACTAATAAAACGCTTGCCTCTCCGGACTACAGCGATCACCGAAGTTAAAACGTAGGTGATCGGTGGAGAAGCTCCACTGAATTTTCGTTCATAGCTTATTTTCTTTTTTATTGCTGCTTGACTTCGCCTTTGTTTTTAGATTATCTTAATTTGGTTTTACGTCTCGTCTGTTTTGCTTTGATTTCCCTTCTATTAAGTTTGTGTTATAAATACTTCTCCAATCGAAAAATACTTCGTTTACATCCTACAATTCTCTGATGGAACATTCTATACCGAATGTTCTAAGTTTGACGGCTCGATTTTCAATCCCTAGTAATCAATCAAAAACCTGAATATTTTCACTTCCCCGTAATCATCATGTAATTGAAGTACATAAACTCCTCTGCTCATCCCTTTCAAATCGACCGAAATGAGTTGCTGACCCGATAAAACCTCCATTTTCTTTTGTCCAAACACATCACTTATTAATACTTTAGACATCCCTTTTTCACTTGCAATGTGCAGTACATTTTTTGCAGGGTTTGGATAAATTTTAATATCACTCATCCCGTTCTCCATAATGCCTTCAATTACAGTAGTGTCGTTATTCGTTGTACTATCTTCTATGCCTATTGTATTATGAATGGTTAAATGATAATTAACTAAACTATCACAGCCATATTGAGATAAACCAAACAGTGTATCCGTAAATGCAGTGTCGGAATAATACCATGTCGAGTTAAGTTCTAAACTATCATAATCGGATACAATTGAATCTCTTACCGGATCATATTTCCCTACATTCCACTTGTATAAACTATCAAAAACTACGGCTTTTACCGCATTCCGTATAATATTAGCATCTGTAGTCCCTATACTATAATCGTACGTTACCAATGCTGGGTCTTTTTGAGCAAAAATAGTGTAAAATGTTACGGCTGCTGCATAAGATCCCCTCGTACTTGGATGACTTTCATCGGGGGAATACAGATCTAAGGTTGGGAAACTATCTCTTAAGTAATGCCAAACAGCTCCTACTGGGGAAACTAAGGCCTTATTTTGTTCAGCCATATAACGATAATTGACATTTAGAGCACTATCCATTCCTGCATACGTACAGTAATAATCCCTAAAACTACTACATAATGAAGCATGCCCATTTTCCCTTCCCCATGTCATGAAAAAAACCGGTTTTGTACATCCATTATTACTTCTAATGGAATCGCACAAAATTTTCGCATGTGAAGCCACAAAACTGTCTAGTTGAATGGCTGGAGCACCTGGATAGGCACCTTCTAGACTTTGAGCCTGTAGTGTAACATAATCCCAATCATCTGTAAAAATAGTGTTCATCGCAGTACTACCACTTGGAGAATGAGTAAGAAATCGAGCCCCTCCAGGAGTAACCGATTGATAAATAATATCATCTCCAACAGATTGCGCTACGCTTTTTGTTAAAGCCGGCAAATTATTAACTCCCGTATAACTATTCCCTAGCCAAAGTACTTTATAAGTACTTTGGCTATAAGAATTAGTGAAAATAAAAACCAAAAAAGGCAGTAAAAATAATCGTTTCATATTCGATTCTTATTTCTTAATAATGTTTAAAGACTTATTTAAGCCAATATCATTTGTAATTCTTACAATATACATTCCTGAAGAAAGGTCCATTGACGCATGTACAAAATTCGTATTTTGATAAAAACTTCTTTGTACTACTTCTCCAATCAAATTAATAATTTCAACATTAACCGATTCTTGAGTTTCTTCAAACGATATATTTATGTCGTTCTCCGTTGGATTTGGAAATATCGAGATGCCTACTGCATTTAATTCAGCCAATCCATCCGTTAAAATAGTAACGCACTGAGATGTATCTACACACCCCTGATCATTCGTTATTTCAACAGCATAATTCCCATCATTTAATGCTGCAAAAGACTGATTAGTATCCCCGGCAATGGGAGAATTATTATTATCACAGTCCAACCATTGGTACGTTGCACTGTCTTGCGACGCAGTTAAATCAAGTCCATTTTTGACAACTTCTGTATTAACAGCAGGTCCATTGAATGTAATCTTAGCATTAATGTATTCGTAAACATTTGTTGTTAAATCAAAAACTAAGCTGTCTTGCACATCTTTCATTGCTACGCTAATGGTCGTATCATTATAGTATGATTTACCATTAACCAATGCTTCACCACATTCTCCTGTAACTTCTTGCAATGCATAGAAATTACACCCTCCTTCCAACGATATATCAAAATCTCCAACCGTTGTATCTGTCCAGGCAGGAAATTTACCATTGCTTCCTACCACAGCATAATACTGCTTTTCCTCTACTGTGGTAAATTCAACTCTTGCGTTAATTGAGCTAAAACCTTGTTCATTTCCAGTAACGCAGGTAAGATTACCACAATCATCTCCTTCATATATTCTTAAGTTAGGATCCCATTTGTTTGTAGCTGTTCCATTTCTTATACGAACATCAACTATTATTGGAGCACCGTCTCCAACAAAGCTATACCAAGCTGTAGGGTATGTGGTAATGGTATCCAATCCGCAATCTCCTGGGTATGCAATTCCTCCGATAGTTGTTCCTTTTAAGAAATCCCCACATTTAAGCGGCACGGCATCAGAACAAGAACTCCCTTGCGCAATCACACCACAACTATTATCTCCAAATTTATACCCAGCTTTAAAATTAGTAGAGGCACATTTGTCGTAAGCGTAGTCGAGTATTTTTATTTTCATATAATCATACACCTGTATCCTTACCCAACCATTGTGCGATTCCCCTGATGCATCAAATTGAAACCCAACATAAGCAGTTATGGTGTCATTGGCGTTAGGCACCCAATTCCCAAAAGATCCCGACACGTTGTCTGTATCTGCAGAATAAGTCGAATTACTGCCTATAACACTACCCGTACCCGCTTTGCTAATTGTTTTAGTACCATTTGCAGAACCTAAAAGAATGTTGTCGTAAATGGCAAATGCTCCAATAGCTATTCTATCCCCTAAATCTAATCTATCAATACTATACGACCCCGAAGAGGTTGATCCGTTAAACCCACCGTTGTTCACATCAAAAAATGCCTGCCCCGTAATTGCTTGCATTATTTCCTGAGTCCATGCGCTACTGGCTACATTCGTATTTGTACCTGTAGTGTTTATTGTTCTATTATTATAAAATAGTAGATCATTAATTGAGTCTCCATTTATATCAATATTAAAGGAGTCTAGAGCTGCCCCATCTAATTCTACATCTGCAATATCGACATAGTTAACTTGTGCACCTGCGGTTGCTGCAACACCAAGGGCGGCTGCTGTACTTGCAACATATTTTTTTATCTTACTTTTTATATCCATCATGTTTTTTGTCTAAAGATTTTACGTGCTTTGAACACTTCAAACGTATGCTTAATTTCGTTATTACCTATTGTTTTTAGTGTAACAAAATGTTAAAAAGCACCTATACTAACTATAAATGCACATTTTAAATTAGAGCTTAATTAATTTTAATTCTCTTATATAGCTATTGTCCAGGTTTATTTGAACAGTATATTCCCCTTTATCCCAAGTAGAAATGAAGCCAAGATTGATCATTTTGATGTTTTCTTCATATAACTTCGCAAATAGTTCTTCCCCATTTTGATTGTTGATTTTTAAATTCATACAGGTGAATTTCCCTTCAAGTTCCAAAATAGAAATCCCTGTTGTTGGGTTGGGAAATAGCTTAATTTCTAACGCTTCTAATTTATCAGATTTAGGTTCTAACGTTCTCATGGTAATCATTTCGTTTTTATCAATCTTAGTTGCTGATTTTCATTGTCGATTTGTAAGTTTATTAAGTAAAATCCACTAGGTTGGTCCTTCATACAATCTAGTTGTATCGACTTTAAGTTACTTTCGTGATTTTGCTGCACTACAATTCTTCCTCTACTATCAAATATTGTAAAGGATAGTATTTCATAATCTTTACAAATCATCAAATTGGATACACTGGCAGTTGGGTTTGGAAATAATCTAGCCACAGTTATTGGTAGATTTCCTTCTACTGGTCTTACTTTACTCCTATTTTCTGAAAATTCTTTTACAATTCTCAAGCGGTAGTAGGTTAAATAACTGGTATTATTATAATCCATCAATGAAGATTGATTACAATCTACAACATCAATCGTAGTGAAATCTAACTCATTTTCGAACCTCCTTTCAATCAAGATTTCTTTACATTTTTCATTATTGAAAATACTCCAATTCAGTTCTACCTTTTCTTTATTCAATCGTTTTGCTCCAAAATATAACATGTTTATAGGCAAGGGAGTATTTTCATCTACAAGCGTCCAGGTTTGAAATAGATTCGTCCCTTCAATAATTACTGGAGATACTTTCTTGGATATTATATTTGCTGTGCCTTCTAAATTAACCCATTGATCTTCCATTGAATTAAACTGTTGAGCCCGTAAATTGGATTCTGAAATTGTATTAGTCCCTCCTATTTCATTTGCAGAAGTATCGTAGCCAAAGCTCATGCTTACATCTGGCTTGGTCGAGTATGAACTTGCGTCTATCCTCCAAAATCTATCTATCGCAAATGCACTCCCATCGCCTCCGGCGGACAATGAATTCATGTTCGTTACATCGCTTGGATAGTCTCTATTATTATCGTTGACTGTTTCATACGTTGAAAAAAGGATACTTCCTTCTGTTGATCCGGCGTTGGTAATAGTTGTAGATTGTGGTATTTTGGTGTTACTTGTTTTGGTGGTAAAAGGAATTGCATATGTTCCTGTTTCACTAGAAATATTCCATTTTACTACGTTAAACTCGCCTTCACTGATTATGTTTCCACCTCCATTGGTAGTGTCTAACGCATTTGAATTTGGATTATCGATTACTAAATATGCACTATCCGATATATTTAGAAATACATTATTGGATAGGATAAGTTGGCTTTGACCTAATCCTAATACGGAGATTAGAGATAGATATATAAAAATAATTTTTTCATGTTGGTCCTTAAAAAAATGAGTGCAATCCCCTTCTTTGGCTAAATCGTTTATCGCTATGAGATTCGTTATTTACTGGAGGTAAATCCAAAATTTGATTTGATTAGGTATTCCAGGTTTTCAACTCTTGCTTCATTTGAAGCAATTCTACTAAGTTGATCATCTATTATTTTTTGTTGCTCTTTCACCGCTTCAATCAGTAGAACCGTAAGTCTGGAATACGCTACTGATTTATATCCTTCTGAATCGGTACTCACAATTTCTGGTAATACTTTTTCTATTTCTTGAGCAACAACTCCCACTTGCGTAGTTGTATCCGGTTTATCTTTCCATTTATAGGTATAGCCATTGATTTTATTAAGTTTTTCAAGTGCATTCGTCAACAGTTCTATATCCGTTTTGAATCTTCTATCAGAATAAGCTGTAAACGCATTTGCTCTGATTTGAGAACCATCTCCGTTTGTACCAATATCTACTTGACCAGTTGCACCATTAATTTCGATACGATCAATCCCTGTGGTTACATCTCTGACGACAAAATCATCGTCTGCATTATCAACTACTCTTAAATCCCAAGTTTTCACCCCTGTTCCTGCTCCATTACCAAGCCTCATTCTAAAACTTAAATTTCCTGTATTTGATAACATACGAATAGATGTTCCTGATGGCATACCCGCTCCTACTTCATTAAAAATAATGTTCTGATTATTAGCTTCTACATGTAATGCCCCTTGTGGATTATTGGTATGAATGCCAAGTGTTTGATTTGCAAAATCACCTCTTAAAATTGGATTAACTCCATTGTCAATTAAAAAAACATCGGATGAATTACCACCATTAGCAGTGTTCCCAATTATTATATTTCTATCGCCATTAACGATTGAATTTGCACCAATAATAATGTTATCCTCTGTCCCAAAACCTCCATCAGTAGCATCACCAAGAAGAACATTTCTTGATCCTATTCCTACTCCTGCTGCATCTCCAACAACAACATTATGATCTCCGCCTAAAAAACTTCCGGAATTAGTTCCTAAAACAACATTATTATCTCCTATTAAAAATCTTCCTGCCAATGCTCCAAGCGTAACATTTTCAAATCCATCCATGAAACTTGCCGAATTTGTCCCTACTATTGTATTTCGAGGCAACGCAACACCTCGGGATGTTCCGGTACCACTACCTATTGTTGAACCTGCACCAGATCCTATTATAACAGATTCATTTACGTCAGAAAATGGAGCTACACATGCTTGATTTCCTATTATTGTGTTATTATTTAAGTCCGCAGCAGCTAGAGACATTAAGCCATGACCCGCATAACTTCCGATTAAAACAGAATTATCAACGCCTGTCCGCAAGTCTCCTCCTGCATTATTACCAATAAATACATTTTCTTGTGCTGTTGTATTAAAATCTCCAGCATTACTACCGATAAGGACATTTCCCGTAGCATTAATATTTAAAAAATCACCTGCATTATAACCAATAGCAATGTTGTCATCTCCCGTATCCGTGCCTCCCATAGCGTTTACGCCAAGCCCTATATTTCTATCTCCATTTAAAGATAGTCCAGCAGAATTCCCTAAAAAAATATTGGAAGAATCACCATTCGTTAAGTCTAAAAGTAAACCTGCGTCTGAACCAAAAATGATATTATCACCCGTATTGTGTTCTCTAATTCTTCCATCAGAAATACTAAAAAAATTGGTAGAAGTTCCTGCATCATTCGGGGTATAAAAGCGTATTACATCTTCATCTGATGTTTCCTCTACATCCACTTTCGTATCACCATCGTTGTCAACTAATGGATTTTGGGAAATATCAGTCCAACCAATTTGTCCTGCACCGTCTGTTTGTAAAATCTGATTAGTAGCACCATCGGTAGATGGAAAAGTGTATTCATTTTTCACACTTAGAGAACCAAATATTTTTACCGTGTCGTTTGCAAAATCTCCGTAAATAAGCGGAGTATTGGAATTGGAATTTTCAATATAAAGCTGGTTAGATCCGCTCCCATTATTCATACCTGACTGACGACCTAAGAAAACATTTCCACTTCCGTTATTTGACAAACCAGAATATTCACCCAAATACACGTTATTACTACCCGAATTTTTACTTCTGGCTGCCTGATCTCCAATAGCTACATTATGATTTCCGTTTGCAAGACTTTCCAACGTTCTACTACCCACACCTACATTCTCGTGTCCAGTAATACTTCGTAATGATCTATTTCCAACGGCAATATTATCGCTTGCATTGGCTCCAGAATTTTGCATGGTTTGAATTCCTAATCCTATATTATACGCATTATAGTTTGCCGCATTATTCTCCATTGATTCATACCCTATTGCTATATTTCCCTGTGGAAATTTTGCCGCATTCATAGCGCGATGGCCAATTGCCAGAGAAGCCCATGCTTCCGTCCCTGAACGCAGTGCATTATCCCCAATCGCAATATTTTCATCAGCCCAATTTCCAAAACCTATTCCTGCATCTACTCCTATGTTTATTGAATTGTGAGGATTATTTTCTTCAATTCTGTTTCCAGTCATTATCCATTTTTCGGAACCGGCCAAATCAAATCTTATCTTATCTTCATCTGGTGATTCCTCCACATCTACTTTCGTATCTCCATCGTTGTCAATTAATGGATTTCCTCCTTCGTTCTTTATTTCTATCCAATTCGTATTAGCTAAATCATAATACCAAAATGTAGTTGTGGTTGAATCGAAAACCAATAACGCGTTTGCAGGAGCAACAATTGCCAATCGCTGTGTTGTAGTCATTCTTGGTATCAAAATACCGGAGCTATTAGATACAATGTCTAACATTGCACTAGAATCAGGAGTAGCTCCATTAGAACTTATTCCAATGTTTTGTGCTCTTAAGGAGAACGCAAAGCTCCAAATGATTGTACTAAATATGATTATTTTTTTCATGACTATTTTAATTATGTAAATGCTTATTTAGATGAAGTGATCAACAACAATTTTAAATCCTCAAGCTGAGCGTTGAGTGTTTCTAATTTTTCTTCGTTTGAAGTAATTTTATTGTCTTGATTTGATAATTGTTGCTGTAAGGATTTGTTTGCCTTTTCAAGTTCAATGATATTTTTGTACAGTTCCTGAGTAGCACTTACATTGAGCATTGCTACAGCCTCATAATCAACCGTATGAAAATCATTCACTTCCATTCCATAAACAAACACTCTCCCTCTGGTTGATGTTTCTAACATATATGCTCCATCACGCATTGCTACAATACGCGTCATTTCATCTCCTTTTGGCGTAATTAGTTTTATTCTATCCCCAACTCGGAGCGCATGCTCTACTGAAATCCACCCCTTCTCATCTATAGATGAAATCTTATAAATGTTTGGAATTATAGAAGTTGTAGTGCTATTAACAGCCTGTGGATAAACCTCTTTAAGTTCTTGTGCTATTACTTTTTTAAATTGCTTATCACCGTTCAATACAGTATCCTTCATCGTATAGTCAGTGATTTTTATTCCCATTAACGTTTCAAGATCCTCTACTGAATTTGAGACGCCTTGAACATTTTTAATCCGTTTATCCGACATGGCATGAAACTCATTCGCAGCAATCCTATGTTCTGCCCAAATAGAATATTGAGAAGTTCCCGTAAACACGCCAGTATTGCCAGTAGATTGGAGGTATCCATAGGTGTTACTTGAACTAATCCCCCCAAAAACAACCAACTTGGCTTGTGTGGGGCTAGACGTTCCAATTCCTACGTTTCCGTTGGAACCATCAATGCGCATTGTCTCTATATTTGTTCCATGATTTCCTCTATAAAATTCCACATTAGCGTTGGAGCTACCTCCTCGCATTAACATTCTGGTTGACTGTACTCCATTCCCATCTTCTGTGGTGAATTCTAACGTCGCGACTCCTCCATCATAATGTGCTTGAGTAATACCGACAGCGCTGGTGGCAATTCCTGCTTTTAAATTAATTCCAGGTACATCTATAATGGTTGTGCCAATCCCCAAATTCCCCTCCACTAAAAGTCCATTTGTAGGAGCCAAAGTATTTTCCGCATATCCACTGCCGATTACAGCACCGCCAGCAACATCCAATATATTCCTGGGAACCTTTGTCCCAATTCCAACACGTCTTCTCGGAAAATTGGAATAAGGTGCCATCGTTAAAATCGCATCATTTAAATCAGGTACTGTATCGGAAGAAGGATAGTAATCCAATAAAAAATGTAAACTTCCAATTCCATATACATCCGTTCTGTTAAAAACCAGTGCTGCTTTTCCTCCTGTCTTTTTAGTATTTATTCCAAATAGAATCCCATTTGTGTGTTGGTCATCTGCATTCCCATAATTGGTTAAAACGTTTAAGCTATAGTCAATTTGGGGATTAATTGCCAACGGTTCTCTGTACATCTTTACTAGACCATTATCATCCACCGAAATTCCCTCTGAATCGCCATCTCCTGAAATTTGAAAATTATTTGTATTAATAATTTGATCAGCAACATGATCCCCTAGGTTATCTGAACCAATAATTTTCCAAGTTGTCCCATCCCAATACTGAAAAGTATTAGCATCTACTCCATCCGTAACATATAATAATAATCCAGTGGCTGGCGTACTTCCATTTAAAACTTCAAATGATGTCTTTTCCGCCTCGCTAACTCTTGGAATTAATAAGCCTTGTGGTTTATTAATTTGTGATTTCAAATCTAATATGGAGCTTGAATCTGGAGTTGAAGTTCCTATTCCAACATTATTTTGAGATCTTCCTACATAAGGAGATAAAATAAGTAAGATAACTAATATTCGTTTCATAGATTTTTGTTTCCGATTGATGAAACAAACCTATGAAAGGTCTAAGGGGGTTACTTGATTATGCGCGTTACATAAAGTGAATCGAAGCGTAACAAAATGTTAAAAAGTGCATTAAAAACACATTAGATAGGTTTTTTTTTGAACTGATTTTTTTCGAGATAAATAAGAAATCCTAAAAAAATCAAACTTGACTTATGAATGTATACATATCATCTGTGGAAGAAAGTCCTAATTTCTTCCGAATTCTGGAGCGTGTTACCCGAATGGAGTCTTCTGTGCCTCCTCTTATTTCAGCTATCTCCTTAGTAGATAAATTTAAGCGGATATAAGAACATATTTCCAATTCCGTTTTTGAGAACTTTCCCAATGCAGAAATTCGATTAAAAAATTCAGAATTAACAACGTCGTTATTCCCCTCCATTAAATCCAACTTTTTTTCTCGTTGAACCTGCTGCGTCATGTCTAAAATCAGACTTTTCAATCCTTTGGTATCTCCTTCTTCTAATACTTTTAAGTTTTTGATCAACGTTTCTTTCAACTCTAATTTAATTTTATTTTCGGCTACAGATGCCTCCAAATCTTTTTGCTTCTGAGCAAGTTGTAGATCATAGTTCTTCTCTATTTCGGTAAGTAATTCTTCTTTCTGTTCCAGCAACTCTTCCGCTTGAGTTTTAATGAAATTTTTATGCTCATTCTCTTTTTTCTTAAACTCCATGAAAATTGCAAAAGTTGGCAAGAAAGAAATTAACAAGATATAAGCCATTACTAGTTCTTTAGTATGCTCTTCGAGTGGAATTGATTGGGTTATTTGAAAATTAAAATAGATGCATACGATAAGGGTTGAGATTATTAATACCTGAGAAATAACACGAAACTTTATACGATGTTGTGCTGAAATATTTGCTACCAGAACAGGTAGAAGATGGAATTCAAAGTAGATCGATGGGTAGTAGTATTTTGCGATCATATCGGCAATACAACTTATAATAATGCCAAAAAATGGAGCTAGATAATTGTATTTTGCTTTGATTACGAATAGATTCAAACACATTACAATAACTGACACAGATACCGCATAGAGCACATAACTATTCAACCCCATGAGGTAATAAAATAGTAATGTGATTAACGTAAATGAAATACCTACAAAGGTAAGTTTAATATCAAGCTGAATTTCTCTTTGTAATTCCTCAGAGCTTGTTTTGAAATCGCTAGGTAAAAAAAAATCCACTTTTTTATATTTGATTTATATAAGCATACATATCTTCCGAAGAAGTAAGTCCCAATTTCTTTCTAATTCTGGAACGCGTTACACGAATGGAGTCTTCCGTTCCTCCCCTTATTTCTGATATTTCTTTGGTCGATAAATTTAATCGAATGTATGAACATATTTCCAATTCCGTTTTTGAAAAATTACCCAAAGAAGAAATTCGATTAAAAAAATCAGAGTTAACAATATCATTATTTTCTTCCATTAAATCCAACTTTTTTTCTCGTTGAACTTGTTGTGTCATATCTAAAATAAGACTTTTCAATCCTTTTTTATCTCCTTCTTCAAGCTCCTTTAATTTTTTAATCAAGGATTCTTTTAGTTCCAACTTCATTTTATTTTCGGCAACAGAAGTTTCCAAATCTTTTTGTTTTTGTTGGAGCTTTAAATCATAATTTTTTTCTTGCTCGCTAAGCAATCTCTCTGAAGATTCTTTTATTTCAGTATTCTGTTCTTCTATTTTTCTCTTCTGAATCGAACTCTGTAAATACTTTTTGTAGATTAAAATCAATAAGACAAGTGTTAAAAGTAATGCGCCTGAAATAATAATAGAAACCAGAATTTGTTGTTCTTTTTCCTGATTAGCTAAAGCCACTTGTTTTTCATTCTCTTTAATTAATTCTAATTCTCTTTTTTCAAATTCATACGTTAGTTCCTGGGATTCTATTTTCTTTTTAGATTCTTGATATGATATCGAATCACTAAAAATCTTGTAAATTTCATGTGTTTCAAGCGCTTTTTCATAATTACTAAGTCCTTTATAGCTATTAACTAAGTATTGATTAATTTTTGTTTTTGCAAAAAAATAATCCGTAGAATCAGCTATTAACATTCCTTTTTCTCCATACACTAATGCTTCCGAAAACATCTTTTTTGTGTTGAGAAGTCGAACCATGTTTGCATAATTCAACGCTAAATCGCGATGGCTTTTTGTTTGCAACCTCAGAGCTATTGCTTTCTCTTGATAAGAAAATGCTGAATCTAGCTCTTCCATGTGCAAATAACACGTTGACAATACGGTATAGGTTCTTCCTAATTCGTTTAATACACTGTTTTCTATCTGAAATTGTTTTACATCATTGAAGACGTCTAAAGCTTCTGAAAATTGATTTTGTTCAAAAAGGATGAGCCCCTTGTTATGTTTTGCATAAATAATCCTTCGTTGCAAGTTCTCTTTCTCAAAATATTCTATGGATTTATCAAAATAAAAATTGGCCTTTTCAAAATCTAACAACATATATTTAATTCTACCTATGTTCACATAAGCATTACCAATCCCTTCATTATAGCCTAACTCTTCTTGCAGCTTAAGGCTCTTAAAATACATTTCGATTGCCTTAGGATATTGTCCTTGTCTACCTAAAATTACGCCGATGTTATTAATACAATTTGCTGCTCCTTTTTTATCATCTATTTTTAATCTAATTTGATATGCTTTTTCAAAAAAGTACACGGCAGAGTCTAATTCTCCCTTATATTTTTGGGCAACTCCCATGGAATTTAAAGCTTTCCCCTGGTAATATTCGTTCCCAATACTATTTGCTAATTTATATTGTTCATTAATCAAAATAAGAGCTGTATCCGGATTTCTATTCAACCACTTAGACCAAATCAATTTATGCACCGCTTTTAATCGTGCGCTGTCCGCATTATTTGTATTGTTCCATACCTTTTGCAAACTATCCAATTTAGAAAGATTCGCTTGGGACTCTACAATCCATAAACTAAAAAATAATACTAGTAAAATTTTATATTTCATACTTCTACAAAAGTAGTACTTTCTAAAGGTTCAAAAATTGAATTGTAGAAATTTCCTGCGCACGAAAACTAAGACTTATCATTTTTTGTAGTTCGTTGTTCTTTTCCTAATGTAGAATTCGCTTATTTTTCGTCCCTTTATGTCTTTAAAAGCAGAAAGCTATGCAAAAAGTGATTTTATTTTTTTTCACATTAGCGAATTTCACTTTACTTTAAAACGTTATCCGAAAGCATCGAAATCAACCGTAAATCACTCTTAAAACTCTGACTTATATTTCCTGTACCTCCCCTAAAACAAAAACTCCTGACCTTAGTTCTTCTTTCAAAGAAAAGGTCAGGAGTTACCCGTGTAAAAAATCGTGAACTTAGCGAACTAAATGTCTTATCATCGTATTGACCGATAAGTTAAATCCATTCTGCTAGTTGTGTTATTTTTTTCTAAAATCGACTCGTCTATTCTTTGATCGGTTTTCTTCTGATGAGTTTGGTGCAAGAGGCAAATCATCCGCTTTACTTTCTGTTGATAGATTTTTCGAATCAACGCCTTGTTTGACTAAGAATCGTTTTACTGTTTGCGCCCTTTGATATGCATAATACATTACAGATTCGGGGGTTCCGACATTACAGGAGTGTCCCACTATCACAAGTTTCTGTTTTGGATCTTTTTTCATTTGATCGGCTATCTCAATGAGTTTAGCTTTTCCTTCCTGTTTTAGTGTGGTACTATTAAAGTCAAAGTATACTCTAACTTCCTCCGGATTTAGCATTTTCACTTCGTCCGTCAGTTCGTGTTCCTTTTCAGTCAAATTGATATCGTCTTCTTTCAAATCCAATAACAATTGTTTCATCCGAGCCAACGAACCAAATACAACTTTATACTTGAATGCATCCGGATCCGCATCCCGAAGTTCTTTTAAATATCCCGCCAACTCAGGCTGCTCCGGTTCAATTTGCAAAACAAATTGATCCAATTCTTTCAAGGTTCTGAATTTTATCTCTTTGTTTTCTATTTCCAAAATTATTGGGCCTCCTTCACTATCTCCTTCTTCATCAACTAATCGCATCAATTGCTCATGAAGCAAGGGATCATTCGTTTTTGCTGCCTCTAAAATTTGATTCATTTCTTCCAATGTTTGAAATTCATAGCGATCTCCTTGAACAAAAATTATTCTTGGATTCGGAAGCGTTACAGTAAATTCAGTTGCACCAGGATTTGCATCAACAACTTCCTTCATTCGTTGTGCCATATCTGGTTCTTCAAGTCGGGTAGTTTCAATGAAATCTCCTAGTTTAGACATATTTTTAAATTCGTGACTCACATATGAATTATCCAGTTGTTCAATTTTCAGAAGATATATCGTTTTTTGTTTACAAAATTTCACTCCCAACAATAACTCATGTGAAAGGCCTCCAGGAGCAGCTAAATTTCCGGAATTAAACATATCAAAGACATAGGCAAATCGGAATTTTTCGTTTGGATTTAAATCAATGGTTCCAAAAATCGATTTATTGGTTCGATACCCTATTCCTAATCCTAGGAATTTGTTAAAAGTTAGTTTGTTGTTGAAATCTAATAAACTTGACGATTGAGGGATGTTCCGATACAAAACCATTGGTGTATAGGTTAGTTTCTCACTTAAAGCAATATCATATGAAGCGTGCGCAAGAAAATGTCGCTGAGCAGTAATCCCGTCAGAATTCACCAATTGGTATGAAAGACCTCCTGTTGCAATTTGTGGTAATGCTAGTCCAATTCGAAGTTTATCCGAACTCAATAAGACTCCCGCGTCCAACGTAAATCCAGAAGAAGACAAGTTTCCTCCGGTAAGCAATTCATCCGCACCTCCAAAAACTACAGCCGAAGTAGATTCAATCCGATGGCTAATAAAATTCCCATTTAACCCAAGACTCAATTTCATGGTCTCGCCTAATGCTACATGATGTGCATATGTTAGTCCAATTGTATTTGTGCGCAAAAGTCCTGCTTCCCAATTATTGATATTCAATCCGATACCTCCGGCATTACCTAGTCCCATATGACCTTGAAACAAGTAATTAGTGGGTTTTCCATCCAGTCCACTCCACTGATTTTTATGCTGAATATTGGCCTCAAAGCAATTTTGCAACCCTGCAACGGCCGGATTGATATTATACAAACTTTGATTGTACATGCTGCTCAACGTAAATCTTTGCTGAGCTATTGCTCCCATCATGCTAAAAGCAGACAACAGCGTAATTATTGTGATCTTATATATAGAATTCATCTTAATTTCTTTTATGAAGTTGATAACTATTAAAAAATATGTATCCATACTAATGCAATAGTTCATTTATCTAACTAATGTAATTGAACCAGTTATTGGCGCGGCCTCGCCACATTTAATGGAATAATAATAAACTCCATCCGGCATCGATTCTCCATCGCTGTTTGTTCCATCCCACTCATTGTTATAGTCGGTGGTTTGATAGATAACGTTTCCAAGTCCATCAAAGATGCTTATCAAACAACCTTGTACTGTGGAAACGGGACGTATTTCCCATGTATCATTTTGTCCATCTCCATTCGGAGAGGTAAAGTTTGTAATGACCTGATTCAATTCAATCATTGCAGAATCTATTGCTGTACATCCAGAATCAGATACTGCTGCTAAATAGAAATTTGTTGGTTCTGTCGCCAATACATCCGGATTCAAAATAGTAGAATCAGAAACCAAATCTATCGGATACCAAGTATGACTTATTGCTCCGGAAACCGTTCCATCTAATTGTGCTACGGCATTGGCGTCAAAGGTAATTCCTTGTCCTGCATCCACAATTGGATCTTCATTGAAGTTTATTGTTAGAACTACTGTGGAACTAACGCATGATCCCAATTCTTCCACTAAATACAACGTAGTTGTTCCGAAATTGAAAGTAGGCATAAAGCTATTTCCAGTATGAATTGAATTTGACAATGCTACGTCACTATACCAAACAATATTTCCACTCCCTGCCATCACATCGATTGAGGCGATCACATCACTTTCACAATATGAATAAGAGTTGGGAGCACCAGTCGGCGCTACAGCAGACGGAGCAACAAAAACAGCAATTGAATCACTATTCTGACAGCTGTTTGCCCCTGTTCCAACTACTGTATAAGTCGTAGTTCCTAATGTTGGGCTGAATTCAACACTATCCGTTACACCATTATTCCATACATAACTTATTGCGTCACCTGAACCAAATAAAATGGTGGAATCTCCCAAACACAACGTATCGTTCGATGCATTGGCTACCACGTTTGGAAGATTTTTAACCACCAGTGTTGAAATTATGATACTATCGCAACCGGTAGAAGCCGCCCCTGTAAGGGTATCATAATAAATTCCAGATTGAGTTTGAAAACTACCTCCTAATAACACACTATCTCCGGTACAAATTGAATCCGTTTTGCTAAAGGTTTGTGTGGAATTAATTGTCAAGGTTGTAGTAACAATACTATCGCATCCATTTGCCGAGGCACCTGCCAATGTATCAACTATAACTTGTGAACTGTAATACATCATGCTATTTACCAAAGCACTATCGCAGGATGTAATAGCATCTGTTCCTGTTTGAGTGTAATTAATGGTCAATGTTGTTGTTACGACACTGTCGCAACCATTTGCCGAGGCGCCTGCCAATGTATCAACTACAACTTGTGTACTGTAATACATCATGCCATTTACTAAGGCGCTATCACAGGAGATAATGGCATCCGTTCCTGTTTGTGTATAGTTAATGGTCAATGTTGTTGTAACGACACTGTCACAACCATTTGCCGAGGCGCCTGCCAATGTATCAACTACAACTTGTGAACTGTAATACATTGTGCCATTTACTAAGGCGCTATCACAGGAGATAATTGCATCCGTACCTGTCTGAGTATAGTTTATGGTCAATGTTGTTGTTACAATACTATCGCAACTATTTGCCGATGCTCCGGCCAATGTGTCAATTACAACTTGTGAACTGTAATACATCATGCCATTTACTAAAGCGCTATCGCATGATATAATGGCATCTGTTCCTGTTTGAGTGTAATTAATTGTCAACGTTGTTGTTACAATACTGTCGCAACCATTTGCTGATGCTCCCGCCAACGTATCCATCACAACTTGGGAACTGTAATACATCGTGCCATTTACCAAAGCGCTATCACAGGAGATAATGGCATCCGTTCCTGTTTGTGTATAGTTAATAGTCAACGTAGTTGTTACAATACTATCGCAACCATTTGCCGAGGCGCTTGCCAATGTATCAACTACAACTTGGGAACTGTAATACATCGTGCCATTTACCAAGGCGCTATCGCATGAGATAATTGCGTCTGTTCCTGTTTGAGCGTAATTAATTGTCAACGTTGTTGTTACAATACTGTCGCAACCATTTGCTGATGCTCCCGCCAACGTATCCATCACAACTTGGGAACTGTAATAGGTATTTC
Organism: Cytophagales bacterium; assembly: GCA_965277185.1. Lineage (GTDB taxonomy): Bacteria > Bacteroidota > Bacteroidia > Cytophagales > JAHDFW01 > JAHDFW01. The sequence goes on from CBDICC010000030.1 coordinate 100,862, forward strand.
CATTTACGAGCACACTATCGCATGATGTAATGGCATCTGTGCCTGTTTGAGTATAATTAATAGTAAGATTCGTTGTTGCAATGCTATCGCAACCGTTTGCTGATGCTCCGGCTAATGTATCCACAATTGTTTGCGTGGTAAAATACCATGTACCATTGACATTTGCACTATCACACACTATTAGACCTATTGTATCTCTTCCTAGTGAATTAACGATTAATGTAGCTGACAATGAAGTATCAACCGAATTTCCACATTTATACGCTACACTTCTAAATTGATAATTATCAAAGCTTGGCAATGCAGTATCAATTGACAAACTATCCTGCGTTCCACTATAGCTTACTGAAGGTAAACCTATCGAATTCCAACTTCCACCCGCATCTGTAGATACATACCACACCAACGAATCTAACACTCCACTTGTATTTAATACAAATGATACCGGATCGTTTTCACATACAATAGTAGAGGTAGGATTATTGGATATTAAACCCGTCGATTCAAGAGTTATTGAAACAACATCTGTCATTTCACGAGAACATAGTGTACTATTACAATTGCCTTTGCCAGCCGTCCATGCATTTGCATTGTCCATAGAGATTAATGTACCATCAACTCCCGATGGACTTGCATCCGTTAATGTGCTACTCCCCGTTCCATCTTCAAATTTGTAATAACCAATAAGATTTGGCTCTGTTCCTAAAAGACATGCATTCATATTGGAAGTGATTTCTGCAGCGGTTCGAACATCATCCCAAATCCGTACATCCGACAATTCTCCATTTAGTGGAGATGTGCCTGTATTATTTCCTCCGATGAATGCTGATTCTGACACTAGTATAGATGATCCCAAGTTGTTTCCTATTGTAGATGTCACTTGTTGTACCCCGTCTAAATAAAATTTCACCTCGTTAGAATTATTTGGAGTCCCGGAGTAGGTCATTGCAACATGGTACCATTGATTTGGAGTACCAATGATTTGCCCTGTAAAAGCATCAAAATAATTGACCCCATAGTTATTTGTAAATTGAGCTCTTAGCCTACCATCATGTACATACAATTGCATCCCTTGCTGAAAAGAAGGAGTCATTTTAGAATATATTAAATATACTCCTCCTATTGCCGTTGGATCAAATCCTAAACGAATCCATGCTTCAATTGAAACAGGTTCATTAAATTCCCTATTAAAATTATCTCCCATATCTACGCGATCGTCCGTACCATCAAACAACAATCCTCCTCCGCCTAAGGAAGAAATTTCTGCTTGAACGTTGTAAGACATATTTTGATTGATCATTCCTGTTTCAAACGCTAGGCCTGATCCTGTCCCTGCAACGGGACCATCAACAATAGTATCGTTGGTATTATCTCTCAAAAAATAATTCACTCCTACCGCGGATGATGCAATAGTAACCGTATCCAAATCGGAACAAGCAAGATTGGTTCGATTCACCATTACAGTTTCATTTGCAATACTGTTAATTGTTAAATCTGTATTCACAATACTATCACATCCATTAGTTGCTCCACCAAAAAGTGTATCTGCAATCATTTGAGTGCTATAATACCACGTGCCTAATACCTGAGCGCTATCACATTGTACAACCGTTTGATCTAGTGTATGATTTACCGTATCAAGAACTGTAATATTAAAACTACATGTCGTTTTTAGAACATTGGTAGAAGCAGTAGGTGGAGTTCCAATTGCCTTACCTATATTTATTGCCGAAGTTATTCCTGTAGCGATTGTGGTTAAATTAGTTCCATTGGTATCTGCTGTTATTATTTCATCCACCACCTGATCATACCAAACCAATTTTTCACCATCTTCTGATACAAACATTGTTCGTGCATTGGTATTTGAAACCAATGTAACCGTTGCCAAGGTCGTTAAATCACGGTACCCTATTGACCCTGTATTTGTTGAACTATTAACCGTAAAATACAATCGACCATGCGCTGGGCAGACATCTGTTATTCCAAAAATTGCTGGACCAATCATGGTAAGTCCTGTACCGTCATAATTTGCTTCCCACAAGGTTGCCATGCTCACTCCGGAATGATCTTCCCAATAAACCTTTTGATTCGTTTTGTCCAATCCTAATCCAAAGTGTCTGGCTCCAGAAGGCAAATTTGATTTTATCACTAGTTGATTCGTTCCATCTAAATCTGCTCGCATCACTCGTCTACCCGTATACTCTGTCCAGAAAATATATCCTGCCGTTGGATCAATCTCCAATTCAGAAGGAGTGTTTAGACCTGTAATTATGTTTACTGCATTACTACCGTCTACATTGGATTCAATAATATCAGAACCAACCATTCGATAAACCTTCCCAGTATTTCTATCTACAACTACACTAAAACAACTTCCTGAAGACGCTGCGGAAATGGCATTCGTTCCATCCATATCCAATAATCTTAAATTTGGCCCCGCATTATCCTGAATTATTATTTCTTGTGTGACAATCGAAGCCGGATCAATGGAATCACTTGCTGTATAGGTAACAGTAGTAACTCCTACTGGCAGTGTTGCTCCCGGACTGATGTTTGATGTAAGAATTGGAGTAACACATTCATCTGTAGCAACTGGAGGAGTCCAGTTTACTACAGCCTGACATCCAGAAATAGGCCCATAAATAGTAGTATCATTAGGACAATAGGTGAAAACCGGTGGATTATTTACAAAATTGATAGTTGCTGTTTGCGCCATAATATGATCACAACCAGAAGGGCAAGCCGTCGTTCCCGAAACATAAGCGGTATTTTCATCCATAAAAGTAAGCGTACCTTCATGTCCCCTTCCTGTTACATCAGAAATTATAAGTGAACCAGCACCATTATCGAAGTCGTACAATGCCTCTAAACTTGTTTCATTCCCAACCCGACAGGTTGATGACATTGCTAATACTTCTCCGGATGTCAAAGCTCTACTGTAATATCCTAATTGATCTATTTCTCCTAAATAAGGAGCAAAGCCATTTGTATAGCTCCAACCTGAACCTATAAATGCCAAACCAGGTCCAATATTTACCAATTTAACCTGAGATCCATCCGCAACTCCATCCACATAAAGCTGGATCGTATTGGCTGTATTCGTAACAGCCACATGATGCCATGTACCATCAGCTACAATCGCCGCTGAAGATGGTCCGCCCGAAGCATTCAAATCAAATTGTAATTGGTTGGACGGGTTAATAAAAAACCACGCTCCGGTATTGGTCGTATTGCTTGAATCACCCCAGGTAAAAATTGATTTTCTAGCATTCGTTCCATCCGACTTTATCCAAGCCTCTACGGTCCAGTTTGCAGTACCAGTACCTGTTATATCTGATGAATTTGTAATCGCAACCCGATCATTCACCCCATCAAATGTCAACGCATAATTTGCTCCGCCATTATTTTGCGCAAAAACCTGATACGTACTGTTCGAATCAACAATACCTGTGTTGAGACTTATTGATCCTCCCGTACCTGCAACTGGCCCACTTACCACTGCATTATTTACATTGTTTCTTAAAAAATAATCTACTCCAACTTCAGATGATCCTAAGATGACACTTTCGGAACCTGGACAATTAATCGTTCCATTGCTGACAGAAACCGATTGATCTGTTACGCACGGAGGAGCATATTTACCAAAAAAGATATCCGATGAAGAATTGACTCCTGTACTATCTAAGGTACCTGCCGATGGATCAAAATCAACAACTGCGCCTCCCATAAAGTTGCCATAAAAGTTACCAGTAATATAGATTTCATCCGCTGCATCCACATGTATTTCTTGAATAGAAACATTAGAATTCGAACTACCTGTAAAGAAATTGGTTTGTATATGATTTCCCGAACCATCGTATTTGGAAATTACCGTATTATAAAATCCGGAAGGGGAAGCGTAGTTTTCCGTCCCTGCTGATGGATCCACATCCAATGCACCGTCAAAACCAGCCACAACAATTACTTCATTGCTTGAATTGGTAGCAAGGTCATAAACCTGATCATAATTCGTGGTCCCCCATGTTTGTGTCCACTGCTGACTCCCTGCAGCATCATACTTCACCAGAAAATAATCATAGAATCCAACTGCGTATCGCATATCCACTCCTGCTGAAGGATCTACATCAATACTATCACTAAAAGTACCCAATGCATATACATTTCCCAAACCATCCACACTTACCTGATATCCGTCATCCGCCCGTGTCGAACCAATTGTTTCTGCCCATATATAGTTTCCATTTTGATCATATTTAGCGACAAAAACATCCGATTGACCATTAGAAGTTAAATTAGCCGTTGCGCCACTTGGATCAAAATCTGCGGTAGCCTGGTATCCACCAGTTAGGTATAAATTTCCGGTAACATCACAATCTATTCCATATCCAGTGTTATTATTAATGTTGCTTACTGTATTCTTGGCCCAGTCCAATGTTCCATCCGCATTGTACTTAGCTAAAAATACTTCCGCTCCAAATGCGGCAGAAGAAACAACTACAGGTGCTCCTTGTGGATTAAAATCAACATTTCTCGCAAATTGACCTGTTATACATGGTTTTTCCGATGGATCTAATACCATCTGATTAACACGATCATTACTAAGGTCACCCATTTGATTAATCCAAAGAAGATTACCATTCGCATCCAATTTCTCTAGGTACATATCATAACTTCCGGCGGAAGTTCGATGTACTGTGTCCGTGGTAGCTGTAGATGGATCAAAATCAATGGTACCATCAAACCAACCGGCAATATAAATCTCTCCAGCTGAATTCACTTTGATTGATTCTCCCTTTATATAGGAATCTGCACCGCCAACTTTTTTACCTAAACTTTTCGCCCATATATAATTCCCACTAGGATCATATTTCGCTATGGTAACATTATAATAAGAGGGTTCAAATACAACCGTAGCCGTGCCTGGCCCAGGATCAAAATCCGTGCTGCTCAAAAACTGTCCTAATAGATAGACATTACCACTGGCATCTACATCTATGGAATAAGATTCTACTCCGCCCGTATTTAATACCGTATTTAGCCATTGTGGTTGAAGCAATTGAGCTTGCATCAAGTTACTCCCACCAAAAAATAAGTATAAGACAAGTAATAATTTTTGGACTAAGTTAGTCCTGTAATTAGGTTTTCCGAAAACCCAAAACATGAAAAAGGGTAGCTTTTCTTTCATAATTGAAATGTTTTGATTTTTGTTTGTTTAAAATAATTTCGAACAAATCTATCGATATCAAAAAAGAGGCATCAACTCAAAAAAAACTGATATCAACTCAAAACACACCTTCATGGAATGACTTGATAATGAGATTATTGAAACCAATTAATTAATAAGAAACTAGAAATTTCGTTTGTAAAAAGTAGTGGTGTAGGTATAATTTTGCAGTCGAACCTGAATTGTATAAATACCTGTGGACAGACTACCGACGTTAATTGGAGTGTCCAGATTCTGCACATGCATTACTTCTCTTCCAATACTGTTATAAATACGTCCTTCTGAATGAACTAATTGCTGGTCCTTTAATTTTACCAAAAGTAAATCCGTAGCCGGGTTTGGATAAAGAATCAGTTGAGGCTCAGAATTCAACAAATCATTTACTCCATTTGGATCAAAGGAAACGGTAAAAGTCACAATACTATCGCATCCAAATTCATTTAAGAGGCTGTCTATATATATGCCATCGGTTGTATAAGCCCCTGAATTCAGTATTAATGTGTCGCCAATGGTAAGATTTGTATCTATATGAACAGAATTATGATTACTTATGCTGAGTTCATACTTCACAATACTATCACAATGTGCTCCGGAAAGAGTATCATTAATGATTGTATTCGTAAAATAATATTGTCCATTAAATTCCAAACTATCACAACCATCCAATTGAATAATTGTTTCAGGAGTATTATAAATGGTAAGATTCGTTGCTACAATACTATCGCAATTTACACCAGCCAATGTATCATAAACTACTTGTGAACTGTAATAAACGTTTCCTGCAACTAAAGCACTGTCACAAGCTGTAAGGGTTAGATTTGTAATTGGCGTATTTAAGATAGTAAGCGTTGTTGTAACAATACTATCGCATCCAGAACTTGCAAGTCCGATCAAAGTATCAATTACGGATGTAGACGAATAATACCAATTACCGTTGATATATGCACTATCGCAACTGGAAAGTACATCGCTCCCAAAAGAGGTTGAAATTATTTTAACGGAAGTAGACCCGCAATTCCCAGGTAAAGCACAACCTCCCTCTCCTCTTACAAAGAAAGTTTGATTCGAATCTATTGTAACTGTAAAGTTCCCAGTGGCATTTTGATCCATTAATTGCCCTCCGCATGAACCCGAATACAAAACCCATTCCGTTGCTTCTCTTAACGAATCTGAGGACGAAATGGAAATGGTAACATTTCCTCCTTTACAAACTGAATCGGCTGAAATTGCCAACGTTGGAATATCAGGATTTTGACAAGGAGGTAATACCGCGTATAATTCTTTTCCATGCGCACTATCCGTAGCTGTGAAATAAGGAATTCCATTATAATATATAAAGTTTGATGGATTGGAAGAATTTGGTATGTGAACTATACCAAATCCGGGATCATATTCATATGTCCCAGGATATATATCATGTACGAATACAGTTCCTGAAGTCGTACCATCAGACTCCCAAAGTTCGTCTCCAGTTACTCCATCTCCATTATTTCCTGTGAAATAGAATTTAGTTCCAATGACTTTTGAATTGGTTAAAATTGCACCAACATTTTTGATTGGTACTGAACCTGCCACGGTACCATCTGTTTTCAATATTTCATTTGCAGAGCTAGTAAAGTATATTTCACCATTAAATTCTGTAGTATAGGCTATGGAACCAGGCGTAATGAAAAAGGTACCTGCCGCCGTGCCATCCGTTGTCCATATACCTGAATTCGTTCCTCCATCGTATGCATAAAACAAGACTTTACCATTAATTTCAATTAGCGGCATTGTATTCGGAATACTGTTGGAACTACCTGGGTTTAAATCTTGCACCAACACAGTACCAGCTGAAGTTCCATCCGATTTCCACACTTCTTTCCCGCTACTACCATCGTCCGCTTTAAAAAAAACAGTATTGCCTACAGTGATCAAATTCTCAGGATTACTCCCGTCAAATTGCCCACCAACGTGAAGATCTTTTATCATAACGGTACCAGCATCGGTTCCATCGCTTTTCCAGAGTTCTACTCCATTTATTCCATCATAAGCAGAAAAAAATAATATACCATTTGCAACGGTTGAAGCTCCATGATAACTACCGCTAACACCGGAGTTAACATCCTTTACTAACACTGTTCCAGCTGTGGTACCATCTGTTTTCCAGAGTTCCCCCCCCATAATACCATCATCAGCAAAAAACATAAGTTCTCCATTTAAAACATTAAAACCAGATGGAGAACTACTCATTACTCCTGCATTAATGTCCTTTATTAAAATCGTTCCAGCTGGAGTACCATCTGTCCGCCATAATTCTCTCCCATTCGCTGCATCTATTGCCGAAAAATATATATGTCCGTTATATCTAAAAAATCCACTGGGAGAACTGTTTCCAGACACATTAATATCCTTCAAAAGAACCGTTCCAGCATCTGTTCCATCGGATACGAATAATTCATAGCCATATACGGGGTCAGTATAAGACAGTAAAATTTTGTTGTTTATGGTATCGTGTAATAAAACGCTCGATGAAGAAGTCCCCGGAACACAATCCTTAATAAGGGTTACTTGTCCAAGCAAAGGTTGACTGAATATTATCAGCCAAAAAATAATGCAAAGTTGTAAAGTTTTGCGAGTCGAAAAGGGTAGCTTTTTTCTCATAGTTACTTTTGTTTTAAAATTCGTTTTAACAAAAGTAATGTCGATCTAATCAAACGATCTGCTCAAAACTTACCTAGATCAATCGAAAACACACCAGTGAACGAAACAGCTGATTACCTGCTGCTTAACTATTGATTTATTATCTATTACGACAAATATTCTGAAGGATTTTTACCAAATCGCTGCGTAAACAACTTCGTAAAATGACTTGGATTTTCAATTCCAATGGCATAAGAAGCTTCTGCAACAGAGGTGATTTTCTTAGATCTTAATTGATCTTGTATGTACAGTAACTTAATTTCTCGGATAAACTTTAATGGAGTTAATCCAGTGATTCTTTTAACGATATGGGTTAAATGTTTATCGGACATTCCCATCTCAGATGATAGTTCTTTTATAGAATAATCGGAGTTATCCATATTTCCATATACTCGTTTCCTTAAGCTTTCGATAAAGATGTTTTCCTCCGTTTTCTCTTCCTCTTTTCCCTTGGTATCATCCTCCCTAATTTCTTCCCGAACAAGCTTGTTTTCTATCAAATTAGCAATCCGAGCTAGCAATTCATTTTGGCTAAATGGCTTACTGATATAATCATTGACACCAATCGTTAACGCTGCTAATTTATCCTCTTCCGCCGTCCTTGCCGTGAGCATGATGGTAGGCATTTTAACATTCTCAGGACTCTTTCTGATTTCACGCAATAAATTCATGCCATCCATATTGGGCATCATGAGATCAATGGTTACTAAATCAACCTTATTAGTTTCTAAGATTTTCAATGCTTCTATTCCATCGCTTGCAATTAAAACTTTGGAATACGGAGATATAACTTCTTTGATATAGTTCTGCATCTCCCGATGATCTTCCACGATTAAAATCACCTTATCTCTTTGAGAAAGAATTGGATAAACAGGTAAATCTTCCATCTTAAATTCTTCCTGATCATATTGATCATTCAATTCCAGAGGTTCAACACATAACGTCTTGGGGAAAAACAAGATGAATTCAGATCCTTTACCTAACTCACTTTCCAATTTGATTTGACCTTTATGGAGTTTCATAAACTCTCTTGCAATGGCTAATCCAATACCTGTTCCGCCACGTGCAGGACCCAAAGTCTCAGTCTGAAAGTATCTATCAAATACTTTCTCTTGTTCAGAAAGGGCGATTCCAATCCCATTATCAACAATTTTCACAAGAAAATCATTGCCTTCTTCAAATACATGCAATAAAACTTTCCCTCCCCTATTTGTAAATTTGATCGCATTATGGATTAAATTATTAAATACCTTTTCGATCTTAAGAGAATCAATATTCAATGTGGTATTTTCAGGTAGGTCAAATTTAAAATCGAGTTCAATTTGAAATTGATGTGCCAACGACTCAAATGTATAGAATATGCGATCTAACAGAGGCTTTAATGTAACCGGCTTACTATTCAATTCCATTTTGTCCGACTCGAGTTTTCCTAAATCTAGAATCTCCGAAATCATTTCAAGTAATCGTTTGCTATTATTCCTTGCCACCAACAAACTTTTACGCTGGTTCTCATTAATCCCTCCAAAACGCTCACCCAACATGGTTTCCATGTGACCTGACATCAAAGTTAATGGCGTTCTCAACTCATGTGCAATATTGTTGAAAAAACGCGTCCTCAATTCACTGTTTTGGTTCACCGTATCCAGTGCCTCCTCCAATCTGGAATTTATAATCCTAAGTTCTTCTGTCCTTGCAGCAATTTTCGTTTCAAGCTGCTGATTATGCTCTCGGACCATTTTTTCATTCTCTTTAGCCCTATTAAAAGCTACTTCTTGCACCTTATTTTTCGTCTTTTTAAGAAAATTTATTCGAGCCCCCAAAGCGAATGAAATGAGGACTGCTTCCAATAATATTCCAATATGGACCCCTTTACTTGTAAATTCATTGTAAGGCAAAATATTAGCTCCCGCTAGGATGTATATCAGGCTCAATATAATGTGCGGAAACCAAGCTAACATATAATAATAGGTAGGCTTATACTTTTTTCGAATACTTATAAAAAGGCCTACAGACGTTAGAATCAGGAATAACAAGCCTGCCCAAACCTGATTCAACAATTGTGTCCAATAGCGTTCACCAAATATAGAAGCAAGAATTACTACTCCCATTGGAATACAAAACCAATAAAGCAGGGTACGAATACGCGGATAAAATGACTTTGTATTATTAAATTCATTAAAAAATAAGACGGTCGTAATAATGCACATGCCTGGCCCAATATTCATTCCATTGACATATCCAAAGTTGGCAAACAGGTATTCCTTCAAAATTCCATTCGATTCTGCCATGTAATATATAGCTGTGGCCAAGTATACTACATAATACACATAGGACTTATCTTTAGTTGAAATTGCGATGAACAGATTATAAGCGAAGAGAATAATCAATCCTCCAAACAAAAAGCCAATCCAATGATCATACTGATGTTGTGACTCGATAAAAGCCTTTTCTCCAGAATGTATTATTGAAAATTGTAAATAGGTCGCGTTTATTCGCAAGTAAACGGGCTTATCTGGATGATAATTAGAAGGTATTTTAAAAACGAAGGTATTTAATTCTAAATCTCTTTCAGACAGTTTTTGAACTAAGGAAAACTCTTTTTCATCGTATCCCCCAGATAACTTAGGTAAATACAACGAGCTCAGACCGTTAATTCTTGTTGATGTGATTTTCAGCATTGATGCTTCGTCAGACAAATTTCTTAAGTAAAACTTACACCATACAGGATGGTTAATGGTTCCAAAATTCAGCGTGTTTTTGTCGGATCGAATAAAGTTTTCAGCGATTGACGAAGATAAAAAATGAGTAAGTGTCTGATGATTCCCCGTGTCTAATACAAATTCAACGATCGGACTAAGATTTACCGATTCATTACCAGAAGCAATGGTTGAATCGTTGTGTGCTATGGTCTTTTGCCCTAAAATCCATACAGCACAAAACAACACAATTCTCCATATAATAATTCGACTTCCTGACATTCTATTCCATTCATGAATTCAAAGTCCTAAATTTCATTGAATCCTACTTACGCTTAAAACTGCTTCAAAAAAATATATTTTACGACAAATATTCTGAAGGATTTTTACCAAATCGCTGCGTAAACAACTTCGTAAAATGACTTGGGTTTTCAATTCCAATGGCATAAGAAGCTTCTGCAACAGAGGTGATTTTCTTAGATCTTAATTGATCTTGTATGTACAATAGTTTAATCTCTCTAATAAATTTTAAGGGAGTCAATCCCGTGATCTTCTTAACTAAATGTGTAAGATGCTTATCCGACATACCCATTTCCAATGATAATTCCTTTACGGAATAATCGGAGTTGTCAAGGTTCTTATTTATAAGGTTTCGTAAGTTTTCAATAAAAACATTTTCTTCCGTATCTACCTCTGTTCCCCCCTGAATATTAGTCAATAAAATTTCTTCACGTACCTGCTTATTTTCGATCAAATTTGAAATACGAGCTAATAATTCGTTTTGACTAAAGGGTTTGGTTATATAATCATTTACACCAATGGTTAACGCTTCCAATTTATCTTCTTCTGCGGCCCGTGCCGTGAGCATAATAGTTGGTATTTTCGCATTCTTTGAGTTCTTCCGAATTTCCCGGAGCAATTTCATTCCATCCATATTAGGCATCATTAAATCTATGGTAAGAAGATCGACTTTATTGGTCTCAAGTATCTTCAACGCTTCTACCCCGTCACTTGCCAACAATATTTTTGAATAGGGAGATAATACTTCCTTGATATAATTCTGCATTTCTCGATGATCTTCCACCACCAAAATCACCTTATCTCTTTGCGATAATACTGGATACACCGGTAATTCTTCTATCTTAAATTCTTGTTGAACAGATTCAATTTGCTCATTAAGCTCTTCTGGATCAACTGATAATGCTTGTGGGAAAGCTAACGTAAATTCAGAACCTTTACCCGGTTCACTATTTAGTGTAATTTGACCATTATGAAGTTTCATAAATTCCTTCGCAATAGCTAAACCGATACCTGTTCCACCATATGCAGGACCAGATCTTTCTGTTTGAAAGTATCGATCAAATACTTTTTCTTGTTCTGAAACGTCAATTCCTATTCCATTATCAACCACTTTGACTAAAATATCATTTCCTTTTTCGAACACATGTAATGTGACTTTCCCTTCACGACTGGTAAACTTAATTGCATTATGAATTAAATTATTAAATACCTTTTCGATCTTAAGAGAATCAATATTTAATGTGGTATTTTCTGGGATGTCAAATTTAAAATCGAGTTCAATTTGAAATTGATGTGCTAAGGATTCAAAGGTGAAAAAGATTCGATCTAAAAGCGGCTTAAAGGCTACAGGCTTACTATTAAGTTCCATTTTATCCGATTCCAACTTTCCCAAGTCTAAAATCTCAGAAATCATTTCAAGCAACCGTTTGCTGTTGTTTTTAGCGACAAGCAAACTCTTTCGTTGATTTTCGTTAATGCCTCCAAATCGCTCGCCTAACATGGATTCCATGTGTCCCGACATTAGAGTCAACGGAGTGCGCAATTCATGCGCTACATTGTTGAAAAATTTATTTTTCGTAGCATCTAGGGCTTCCAATTTTTCCTTTTGGGAAGCTATAATTGCGTTTTGCTCTCTGGTCTTTTTCAATCGTAGAAAAATCAAGATGAGTGCTATCGCCACAATTACTAAAATCACAATAACAAACGCTGTTATAAGCTCTTGTCGTTCCGTAGCCGATTTCTCTTCTTCCAAGCGTAAACGGCTTTCCTCTTGTTCTTTTAAGCGTTTCTTTTCAAATTCATATTCTGTGGTTTTCTCTATTAGCTTCTGATCATATTCCTGGTTCGCAAGACTATCCTCCAACTTATCCCTTAATTGGAACATGGCTAGCGCATCCTCAAATTCCCCAATCTTCTCATAGATCTTACTCAACACGCCGGATGATCGAGCCATTAATCCCTCATTGGCTGACCGCACCCCGATACCATGAGATATTAGGGCATGTTTTTCAGCTTTGCCTGGATTTCCTGTTTCAAGCAAACATTCCGATAAATTTAATTCCGTCGTAGCTATGGATGTTGAGTCTCCCGTCAATCGTATGTTTTCTAAAGCTGAATACACATACACCAAGGCCGAATCATAATTTTGCTGGTTACGGTAAATATCAGCAATAAAATTGATCGAAATCCCAATAAAACGCTGGTTTTCTACTATTGTAGCAAGTTTTAAGGCTTCCTTTGCCGCCATCATAGACGAATCTGGATATCCCATGTGTCCATATACTCCGGAAATATTAATCTTGCTATAGCTTGTCATTAAAAGGTCGTTAACTCCTTCATAATAAGAGGCCATTTGCTTAAATCCTTCCAACGCCTTTTCAAAATTATCTTGGCTAGTATAAATCGCATTTAATATACTCAACACCTCCATTCTTCCTCTCTGATCATCTAGCTGATCATATTTTTTTAATGCTTTTAGACCGACTTCCAAAGATTTATCCAGTTCTCCTTCATTATAGTGCAGATAAGACAATAAAGCATCACACTCAGCCAGACCTTTCTGATCTTTTAACAATGTAAATAGCTTCAAGGCCTTTCCATGATACCATCGAACCGAATCAGGGATCGTCTGATAGCTTAAATAATAATTCGTCAAATTGATATAGGCCTTTCCAACTGGGGGAGCATAGAAAGGATGATTTGCAATTTTTGCTGCATCTTCACCAATATTCTTACGAACCAATTCTAAAATATTCAATGAAAATAACTTAAGTTTTTCTGGATTTTGAACTTGCTCCAACTCCATAAGATCCACCCAACATTTAATTTTGATGGTATCTTCTTTTGTATTTTTCAAAACGCTGTACACTGAATCCAGTCTAGAAACCGTTGTAGAATCCTGAGCATGTACAATTCGATGTATAAATAACATCAACAACAGAGCCAAGAAATAGTGCGCAACCTTAACCATAAACCTAACCTAACTAACTTAATACAATCTAAAATTTATTTAGAGCACAAATATAATATTTTCTAAAAAACGTGAGGATTGATTCTGAAGATTACATAGAATCTCAATTTGAACATAACGATTGACACACTATCCCCTTCATGATAAATACGTTTGAATACATTGAAAATTCTGTTTAAACAATTAGATAAAACCCTGAAGAACAACAACAATTATGTGGCAATATCATGTTATTTAAGCATCGCAATAATTATTTTTCATAAAGCCCGATTTATTCCGCCTACATATATCATATTAAAAGCCTAGAGCACGTTAGAAAGCACGGTTATAAGGGAAAGGAACCTCAATTTCTTGCGCATCTTAATTGTATATTGAGTCATCAGAATAAAATAAATGAAGCCATTGAGTATGGAGCAAAATCATTGATTTTAGCTCTTGAAATAAAAAATTGGGAGGAATTTGAAAGATCCACACGCGATTTGCACAAGTTTTACGAGAAAACACAAAATTACGGAAGAGCATACGAGTTGATTAAGCTAAATATTCAGGAAAAAGACTCAATCGAAAGTGAAGAGACGCAAAAGAATGTAATGAGGCAGGAATATAGATATGAGTATGAAAAGCAAAAAGTCTTAGATCAGTTTAAACATGATGAGGAAATTGCCAGACAAATTTCAGACAAGAATCGCAAAGAAAAAATCATTTATGCAGCGATTCGTGTATCAATAATTGTATTGGCCTTGCTTATTTTGCTTTTTAATCGTTTTAAATTAGCCCAATCTCAAAAACTGGTTATTGAAGAAACCAATTATGAACTGAATGCAATGGTTGAGGAGTTAAATACGGCCAATGACAAATATGAAATGTTGCTTATAGAAAGTAATCACCGTATTAAAAATAACCTTCAAATGATTCTATCGATGCTGGAATATAAAGCAATTCAATCTGGTAAAAGAAACGAAGATCTAGAAAAGGTCACGAGTAACATCAAAGCGATCACTGCTCTTCACAAGCATTTATTCCTATGCACTTTACACATTAACTTTTATCACTACACCTTCGCAACCGACAAAAACGTACGATGACAATAAAAATGCATATCCGTATCTAATGGCGGGCATACTTTTTTATTGACTGTTAGTAATCTGTTCATTTTTTCACCTTGAACTTTACGTCTAGTCTACTATTTGATATTCTTTTCCCATTAGTTTACACTTCCATTATTCTTCCTTAAGTCTCCTGTGAATCCGAATCCAAAAGCGTGGCAAGTTCTTTTCCATAATCTATCAAGGCAATGGTTTCGTCAGTTCTTGCCAATTTAACCTTGTCAAAAATTAATAGCGCCTCACCGTTACTTTCCAAATGATAGATATGGTGGTTTTCCATAAAACGAACAAATTCATCCGTAAAAAAGGATCTGATTCTCGTCTCATTTTTTCCCAGTACTAAGAATTTATCAGAGAAATCGGAATACATTTTGAAGTCGATATCTTTATATCCTGAAAAGGCCAATACTCGGTCGAATATTTTTTCAACAACACCTTCCTTTTCTAAAGAGAATACGGGTATCGTTTTATTCAATTTTAGAACCATAACCGATACCGTGAAAATTTCAGCATTAAAAGCGGCTCCTTCGTTAAAGGTTACTTCAGCAATTTCCCAGTTTACATTAAGGTCGTCAAAGGCTCCAGACAAGCAATTTTCCTTTCGTTCAATTGGCCTTGTTTCAAAGAAGTGAAAATTTCTGAGATAGGATATATTCCAGTCGACCTGAGAGGTATATTCATATCCTTTTTCATTTGCGAGGCCTTCAAGTCTAAGCTGTCGAGGAGATAATTTAGCTGGAATTTTATTAAAGGAAATTTTTAAAGCCCTGTTATGGGTAGAAGAAGATACATGGGAATCCAATCCGGAAATAACCACATTTCCACCTGTATCTTTTTGCATTTTCAAAAAATCAATCAAGTATTCCATGTAAGTCATTCCAACCAGTATTGTATTTGTTAGGTCGATATTTACATCCGATCCTGCAGGAATTTTATTGGTTATCTTGCTGATTTTAGGAATGGAAAGAAAACTAGCTACGCCTCCGATTTCTAAATGATAGGAGCCTTTTTTTGGCGTAGATAATGTTATTTTGTTCAAAAACAATTGCTTAAAAAAATCCTTAACGGACAACCTAGCTAATAAAATATGTAACATTAGGGTGAAAAAGCTACCTCCCAATATTCCCCATAACAAATCTGTATATAGAGTAATAACCATGGTCACAATCATGATTAAGATCTGCTCCATTCCCAACTCGTATGTTTTCTTAAATACGGTAGGTGATGCCAACCTGAATCCGATATATACCAAGATCGCAGCTAAGGCCGCGACGGGAACTTTTTGTATTACAGGCGTAAGTACAAAAAGGAGTACTATAATCAATATGCCATGATAAAAATTGGACCATTTGGTCATGGCATTGTTATTAACATTTACGGTACTGCGTACGATAACCGTAATAATAGGCAGTCCTCCTATGGCTCCCGATAAGGCTGTTGCCAATCCCACCCCTATAAGATCTTTGTTTAAATTGGTCTTGCGTTTATAGGGGTCCAATTTATCAACGGCTTTTGCCATTGCCAGCGTTTGTATTGAGGCAATCAAAGTAATGGATAATACCACTAGCCAAAACCTAAAATCTGCTATCCTACTAAAATTAGGGAACACGATTGCATCAATCAATTTATCTGGAAGTTCTATTAAATTATGCGGGCTAAGGGCGTAACTCTTTCCAAACAGGTTCATGCTATGCGGTTCGAAGAAATTAAAGACATAAGCCGCGACAATCGCCATTGCCAGTACCCACAAAGAAGCTGGAAAATAATGAAACACCCGGGATTGAATTTTTGGAATAACAATTAACAAAAAAATACCCAGCACAGATATTCCGAATATAACAGGATGAATATTTGGTATTTGAACAAAGATCTCTTTTAGTAGTTCTATGGTGCTTCCTCCTTCTGGGTTTGTCCCCATCGCCACATGTATCTGGGTGGAAAAAATAATAATACCAATGGCGACCATTATACCCTGAATCACTGAAGAAGGTATAATTTCTGCTATTTGGCCTAATTTTAAAACACCCAACAAAACCTGTATTAATCCAGCGATACATGTAGCTGCCAGAATATAATTGAGCGTTTGCCCCGACCCATCATTAAGTGAATAAGCGGCAGAAAGGAGTACCGCAATGAGTCCGGCGGCAGGACCATTGATGGCTAGATGACTTCCTCTGAAAAGAGTTACCACAATACCACCGATTATTGCTGAGGTTAATCCTGCAACGGGAGGAAAACCAGAAGCGGCTGCCACTCCCAAGCCTAGTGG
>CBDICC010000031.1:0-227373 GCA_965277185.1 Cytophagales bacterium
TCCTTGACGTTTGATACTTTTGGGATTTGTTCGATTACCATTACTAATATCCACTAAGGCTACTGATTCATTTTGGGCAATCATACTTCCTGATCCAAACGATACTCGGTCGATCAGTTTATATCGATTTCCTATATTCTCTCTCAGCTGTAGCTCTCCTCCTTCATTTTGCAAATGCAAGGATTGTTGCCATACCCAAGTTGCTCCCGTATCCAAGATTGTATCGTGGTACATTATTACGTCTTCAAACAATGCCTGATCCCCTTCTTGACCAAAGGCTACCAACAAGGCTTCTCCCGGTTGGATTATATCTTTGTTACCAAAGTTAATTTTTTCTCCGGTAGAAACATTACGAATTTCCACATTTCTTAAAGGTTCTGCTACCTCACCGAAATTCACAATAGTCATAAATTCCCCAAAACTCTCCTCTATTCCTTCCACCAATTCCAATGGACTATCATACAATAGTTCTGTTACAGCAAGGTTCATCGTAGATCGCTGCTGGTTTCCATTTCCACCTCCGTTTCCATTTCCACCTCCGTTTCCATTACACCCAGGATTGTTACAATCTTCTGCTACAATAATATTGCCCGATCGATACCCTAATCGACTACTTCCATAAATATCCTGCTCAATCAATCTAGTAATCGTCGCTCCACTAGCATCCAATACTTCTTCATAAATAGCCATTACATTTCCACTGGCATCTCGGATATAATAGGATGTTTTGACATCCGTTGCCTCTTGAACTGGAGTTACTATTTTTTTAACCCGATTACCTGTCCCATCATAAATAAAGTCTAAATCACTCCCATCACTGTTCGTTCGATTTACAGCATCAACTTTTCCATATGGCGTCCAATCTATAGATATGTTTTCACTGGCATCGGCTACCAAATTTCCAATACCATCGTACTGATAGGTTTCTCCCGCTAATTGTACATCCAAATCTTCCGTATAAAGGGCACTCGCAATTTGAGCATCTTCATTTACCCGAACCAACTGATTATTCCCTTCTTTGTATACATAGTTCATGTTATCCATAAGGCCTTGCAAACCAGTTCTAGTTAGGTTTTTGATATTACCATTGGCATCATAAGTTAAATCAACATCAAAAGCACCTGCATTCCCAGATTCAAATTGACTCCAAGTTTCATTGGATGCATTATACCCTCTAAAACTCCGTGCATGCTTTAAACGATTCAGTTGATCATATTTATACACCATTGCCTGAACTACCGGCTCCCCAAATTCTTTACTCAACTTGGCATTCGCAGTCTGCATATAACTAATGTTTCCATTATACAATCCTTCGGCGTTCCCTAGAAGTTCGCCCGAATATGCACCTGTTACTGTCTGCCCATTATCTGTACCTGAAAACAACGCCGTTTCAGCGGCTCCTCTTGGCACTCCTGCTCCAATTGGGTTATAATCTCCCGAGAAATAACCTAATGCCAGTGCCATCTCATCTCTTCCAACCCAAGGATTAGCTCCTGTATTCAACCCATCTTTTCCTGGATCCGAAGTTGGATTTAACTCATTCGCCGCTCCTTCATCCGGTGTATTAATTCCTTTCAACCACCCCTGAATGGTATAATAATAGTCCAATCCCTGCACTAAATCTTCTCCCACTTCCATTCGGGCCAATGGTCCATGATCATAATAGAAATAACGTCCATCTCGTTCCCAAATCTCTCCGTCAATCGAAGTATATACTTCCGTTATACGATTATCTGCATCGTAATTATATCGGTGGATGAACATATCAGTCTCCGCCTTCTGATAAATCACTTCATTCACATTGCCGCTTACCAAGTCATAATTGTACTCCAACGTTTTTCGAAGCAACCCTTTGACTTCTTGTACCATTTCTTTTACGTTTCCGTGTGGATCGTAACTGTAAAATGTTTGGGTCTGTAACATAGGGCTTCCTCCTGCTGTTTCAACTTGAGATGTATACACTCTAGCTACACGTCCTCTCAAATGCTCTTGTGCTATTCCTGGACTTCCTGTTGATTCGTCGTACACCGTGTGGGTTATAAAATCGATATTGGACGTTGGAAAATTTTGATCTTCAATTACGATCAATCCCAATGGTGACTCAAATCTTGGTTGATATATTTTTAAATCAGTAAGTTTAAAGGTTCCAGCAGTGCCACTAGCTGCATTCGTCACTTTTAAATCAATAAATGCGGCTCCACTAAATGTAATCACATTTGCTCCTGCTGTTAATTCATGCTTTGTGTATACACCATTTTCTCTAATTTCCAATTCCACCTTTTCCGTGGTTTCGTTGTCCAAGTTCAATATAATAGTATACGTTAATGCTGGATCTAACGCTATATTCCCCAATCTGAATCCCTGACCTATACCTCCGTTATGACTTACAGCGATTTCACCTGTATTTACCGTGGCTGAGGTCGTTCCGAATACAGGAATTGGGTCAAATAAATAAAAGGCGTTTGGCAAATTATAAAGATCAAAATTATATTCGTCACCAACAATGGTTTCTCCCACTTCCGAGATTCGTCCTTGCGAATCATATTTTGTATAGGAATAAGCTCCACGCGCCAATTGTTTTTCATTTTGAGAGAAACGTAATTGTCCTTTCAAATCATAATAAAACGTGGTTCTTCCTCCATCCGGTGTGCTTTGCGCAATAAGTTGATTTAAGCTATTATATGAGTAGCGAGTCTCCATGGAATGAACAGGCACTTCCGTAGGATCAATTAATACTCCATCAGTAAAACTAGACGCCTCAAGAACCTGTACCCCCTCAGGTGGAACCGTCTGTACTAAATTACCTGCCTGATCGTAATAGTAAAGTGTATAATGATGTTCATTAAACTCAGTTTCATAATAAAAATCATCTGCCAACCGCTCCATGCATAACTCTAAATAACGACTATAGTGTTCTTCCAACAATAAATCAACTTGCCGCTGCCATTCCAATCTAGCTAAATACTGTGCCTGTATAATCAATGAATTCGCACATTCATTTTGAAGTTCTTCCAAATCAAATGTCAACTCCTGATTTTTCACTTCAGTGATAAAACACTGTTGATACGTTTCAGTAAATTTATCATTACATGCTCCGTAAATAAAAACCAATTGCTCCTCTCCGGTGTAAGTTGTGACAGTCGCTACTGCGTCTTTAAACTGATATGATCCCATCGCTATTGCCAACATTGGTGACAATTCAGTCGTATAAGTCCAATCTGTAATAGAATAAATTCCATAGAAATCATTCAAAGTCATATCCACTTCAACTCCATCTACTCCAAAAAACTTCAAAGAACATCCTTGAAATGACAAACCACTGGTATTCCATCCATAATTCGCTACATACGCATCCGTATTGATCTCATCTAATTCCTTCCACTTAATAAATTCTTGATTAGATGGTGTATCGATTTCTAAAAAAACGATTTTAGTTCCTGCCCCAGGACCAGACATTGTTACTTCTACCGCTAAACAAGAAGGAGAATATCCGTCAACATAAGTCCCTGCATTGCAATCACTACAACCGTAATACACAAAAGGCTCACCATAGGAAGCTATATCCAAGGGATTAACCAATGTTCCTCCAGTAGGTGAACAAGACTCTTCACGCAACCTAATAATATAACTTTCATTGGTCACTTGTAACGGGAGATAATATGCCTCATAATTCGCAATACTAGCACGTGGTTTTTCTAATATACCATTTTGCTCCCAAATCACTGGTTTGGGTGTAGGGATTCCCCAAGTCAATTCTATTCCGCCAGGATACAGTGCTATCGACACCAGTGCTTCATCTGCGGTAGTTATAATGGATGCTGGCAAACTACAATCGGTAGGCAACAAAATTTGAGTCCCTCTTGTGGTGCCTATCCCCGTTTGACTGGACTCCCATATCTGCCCAATATCGATCGTCGATAGTTTAGGAAATGCGATGGGAATAGGATTTTGTGACGTTGCTAAAACCTGAGAAATATCTAAAATCGCTTTTCCACAATCAGTGAAACGTCCCGTAGCTTTCAACGATGTCATCACATCATTTCTTCCTGTAGTACGATCCAAAAATATATCTTGTCCAAATAACTTTGCACCTGATCCATTTTCGATTAATCGAGTTGCCGTTTCACACTCCGTCGTTGTTTCAATTGTCGTTACCATGTCTGACGGATTACAATCCGAAAGGTTAATTGGAGATTGCGAAAATAAAGCCGTCAATATACTTTCTTCCGTAATCAGTGCGGCCGGATTACCTATATCACATAGCTGATTACACATGCTACTTAACTGCGCTCGAATTAGCGCTTCTTCTTGCTCCGAAGCTCCATTCACACATTCCAAATTCTGAAGCTTACTATACCAGAAATCTACCTTTCCTTCGCATAAATAATCACATCCTTCATTTAATTGCTCTTCCAAGTAAACTTGTACATCTACCGAACCTCCTACATCGATTCTTGGATCTGCTATGATAGGATTTTGATCTGCTTCAAGATATTTACATCCATTTGGAGGACTTTGAGAATGTACAAAATCCGTTTCGATATAATTAGCAATGGCCTCTTCCTTTAGTCCAATATAAATATTACGAAAGATGTTCCAACTTTCGGTTTCTACATTCGACGGATTTTCCACAGAAGCTTCTGCAAACTCCCACAAAGACAGCTTTTCCGCTCCATTATAGTCCCCATCTAAATTAATTCCATTTGCCGCTTCATCATAATATTCGGTTAATCTTAACACCAAATCGTCTAAATCATTATTACTAAGAATACTTATAAAACTAAGGTCCGGTCCTAGATTCGGTGTTCCTGATCCTAACCCACTAAAATCAGTACATGCAGGACAATCTGAGCTCATATCTAATGGATCCAATACTCCTGAAAGTAAAGCTTCCTCCCAACTATTGATGAAATACAAGTTATTATTGTATTCTCGCATAGCCATGATCGTTTCATCCATGCATGCTTCGTAATGACAATATTCAGGATGTCCTTTGACTAACTGCAATTCAAATTCCTCGATCCAATTATCATTTTCGATTCCATCCACATTCTCATATAGATATTCTCGAATTGTTTGACCGTTATTGAGCGCAATAAGTTCTCCATTTGCGCCAACTAAAGCTGTGCCTTCTACTAGTTCCCAAAATTCAGAAGACGTACTTTCTTCAAAATATCTTCCCCCTGGACTCACTTCTAATATCATATTTGCCAACATTGCCTGGCAATTCTTCTCTAAGAACAAATTCGCCTCGTCCTTTGCCGAATTCCCACAAGCCATTTCAATGAAATCCTCTAATGGTCCTTTTGTTGCTGGATCCGCCAATTCCCAATTACGCGCTGCCTGCTGCGCACAAGTAAAATCACAACCAGAAAAATCAATTTCTTCAATGTATTGATTGGTTATATCCTCTAGTAACGGGAGATTCAAACTTCCTTTAATGTCTGCTAGAACATCTTTTATTAATCTTACCTCTTTACGAACAGTATATTCTCCTATTTCTGGAAAGAACGCGCTAAATGTGACCACAGGTTTCGTGTAGGAAGTTGTTCCGGTTATACAATTTTCCAAATCGTGTGGATTGTATTCAATATGCTTCAAATCTGCCGACAAATAAGATCCTCCACCAGACATTGGAAGCAAGTGTCCATCTGGATCCGTGATCGTAATGTGCACCCTATATTCACATGTTTTGCAAGGAATGAAGTCCCCCAACATTCCACCGGTAAAATCATAATTGAAGGTATATTCCTTTCCTGGAGCTGGAAGCTCCAATTCGTTCAAAATAATATTATTGCTGTACAACATACCATTTGCAACATCCTTGACATTATTATCCGTTAAATTAAACACCATAGATTCATTCTGAGGTTTAGAATCTAACTCAATAAGAGATGATGGAGATTTGCCATCTAAAGCTGTTGCTATTACTCGATCATACTGATCCAAATAAGCCACACTCATCTGACCGTTTGGATCAATGGAAGCATTCCGTTTATAATGTGACGCTTCTCCTACATTGGCTCCAAATAATCGTTGCAACTCGGTGCTTTTAGGAGTGCCATAAAAGGTTTTTGTTTCATGATCACCTCCAGGCCTAAAAGTATTTCCTAAGCCTGAAGAATTTGTCACACGTCCAGTATTGTCTCTTTTATAATGCGTTTGCACATAGGGGAATCCTTCTGCATCCGGGATGTAATCTTTGTGAAGCGAATTACTTGGATTATTACTAGAATAATATTCTCCTGCCCCAAATCCTTGATCCATTTGAGCAAAATTATCAACCTTATCGTAATTATCTTTTCCATTTCCTCCAACCAATCGATTAAAATTAGGCCTATACTGCATTTGATTGGTATTATCCGGAACCGGAATTATACTCAACACTCCACGCCCTTCATGATCATACCTTGTTTCTGCAACTAAAGATTGCTGCTGAGTACTTAAATTGGTTATTAATTGACGACTTCTATTGGAGCCATCAAAGAAGTTTACAATTTTCTTATGTTTTCCATCTTCTGCAAACGTGGTAACGGAAGTCCAATTTTTTAATTCCTGAAAGTTTAACTGATCCGTCGATATCGTTTGTGAAACGGACCACATCGAGTAGTTAGGAGCCTCTGGGTAATTCAAATGTCGCCCTACTCCTCTTACTCTAAAATGTAATAATCCATTCGGATACGTAAAAAAATTGGCATCTATCGGAAAATAAGTTTCCGATGTTGTGATTCGAACCGCATCATCAAAGTTTGCATCCAACAACACATTGTCATTCTCACTATCCACAAACACCCACTCTAACTCATATTCTTCTGCTCCATGAATATAATCCCAAGATGCTACATTAGTCGTCGTCGTATTTAAATCTAACGTGGTAGTTTGTATTGGGTCTACCGGTTTAATTACTTCAGATGTTAATTTAAGTTCCAATGTAATATCTTCTGGAGGCACATTATAAGCTCCATTAGGAGCTTTAACGGACTTTACCACCGAATTTATAGTCAATACTGCATTTTGACCATATCCACCTATCGCCTCATTTGCTTCATACACATCTTCCCCCTGACCGTGACTAATTAAAATGGAACCTGTATAAGGTGCCCCACTACCATATGTTACTGTGTAGTTTACATTAAAAAACCAATCTTCTACGTCATACATATCAGAGAACTCTTCTCTAGTGTATTTCAAGGCAATATTCAGTTTAAGCCTTGGGTTATCCGTAACCTCAAATGCATCTTGATTGGACACCTCCAGCGTTGCTCCATCAACAATATTGGATTGTTTTTGTAAAAAGGATGTTCGAACCAAATCTCCCGCGTTCATCGCCACCGCAATAAAAACAGCCCCACAAAACAACATCCATCGCATTCCCTTTTCCATATTTCTAATAAATTCTTTCATCCTGTTTCAATCTAATTTACAGTGGATAAATGATAATTTCTGTATTGTTCTGACAATTCGAATTCCCCATTATTCAAACGAACGTATGGACGAATTGAAAAGTCATTTGACTTAAATAATGGATTCAACTCAAATCCATTATAACTTATTTCTATTTTTTCATAAGAGGAACCCGCGTTCTCATGATAGTGATAAATCAATTTTGAGATATGATAATCCTTTACATTTAAGAATAAATCTGTACGCACAATCGCACTGTTTTCACTTTGAATTTCGTACCATTTAGTATTTCCTTTAATTCCTTTATAAATCACTTTATCGTTTTCTCTTAACATCTCCGTTAATTCTTCAGGAATCATTTTTTGTTGCTTAGCCGCAGCTCCCTTCTGCTCTTCAGCTTCTTCCGCTGTTCGTTTTTGAATCAACATCGATTTTTCAACGTTATTAATCATCAAAACATAATCAGATGTAATCAGCATTTCTGTATGTTTTAATTTATAATAAAATTCAAGTCCCTTTTTTCTCAAAATGGTAGTTTGTATCTCCGTTGGACGACTTTGATTTTCATCTTCAAACATGTTGATTTGAATCTGGGTTCTTATATTTCCAGCATTGGCATAAAACGTACTCATTGATTCAGCGTCTTTAGCCAAATTTTGAGCCATGACTGAATTGATCAAAAATAGAAAACCTAAAAATGCAATATGCTTGGTTATCCATTCCAATTTCAAACACCTATATTTATTCGTATAAAACATATTCTACAACACCCTTTTACTGTCTTTTCCCCTCGTTATTTTACGCTATTCATTAGTTTATCCAGATTCTATTGTCCTCTTTCAGATATATGCGTTCTAGATTCTTGAATCGTTCGTATTCCTCTTTCCGTCTCTTTTTTCAATACAGTCAGATTCCCCTGCTCATCATACACATAGTGAGACGAATAATTATTATTGTCCAATATATCCGTTAAATTATTCGTTTGAACATCGTATACATACGACTCCATATTGCCCAAAAATGGAAAGATTCTTATATCATCAAAGTAAAAATTCACCGGTGTTTTATTCTGAAATTGCAATGCTATTTTACGTTCTCCCGTCTGTAATAAAACATTGCCTTCAATTTGTTGCCAACCTTCCACCACTGGTCCATCCGGATTCAATTGTTGTGTCCGGATACTTACTCCGTCCTTATCTAAATAATGAATGATAATTGCAGGTACCTGAGATTGATCAATGATCGGTTTAATCGCAAATGAAGGCACGTTATCTTCATCGGAACTAATCCACGCTGCCAATTCGTAATTCACTCCTACCCTCAAATCCAATCCATTTTGAATAAAGAAGTTAGTTGCATTAGGTATGATCGCAAGACTTTTGTCTCCAGTATGGGCCTTATTTCCATTTACAAATCCAATCGCTTCTCCCTCTGCTGCATAGGTCGACTCCAATGTAAAACTAACTTTCCCTTTCCAAAAACCATTCAATGTTAAATCGTTTTGGTCAATCACCAAGAAACTTCGGGTTTGATCTCCTAAGTCTTCATAGTAATCCTGTACTTTCACTTCATAATAAAGCTCCTGAGCGTCTTTCTTATCCCGATAATGCGCAGCTATTTTCACGGTACTCCAATCTAAATCTGCATCATATGGCATATCTAAAATTGCAATATAATCTTTCGCCATTCGAATATCGACCGTTTTAAACTTGATCAAATTTGGGGCAGCTACAGCTTGGATTACACCACTATTTCCTAAGGAATTTGCAAATTCCAAATTACCAGAACAATTCGCCAATTGACTCCAAATCTCACCATGGTTATCAAGTGAATAATTTTCAAAACTCTCGTATCCTAATTCACAATAGGCAGAATTTTGAGCTAGCGCAGCAACATAGTTTCCATTATGACTATACACTGCAGATGACCGACGGTTCAGGATATCTCTATTTTCAACTTCATCCCCATAAACGCTATATTTAGTAACTTCATTCACCAAGCGCCAAGGCTCACTGCATTCATCAAAATCAGCAACTGTATGATTAAAGATTGCCACATCATCCATGGTACCATCTTTTCTGGTATCCACTGACTTCCTTTGATTTCGTTTTGCTACGTACGCATATGTTTCTTCTGGTCTCCAGATTCCTTTTTCCCCACTTGAAAATGCGTTTAGACCATTTAACTTTTCACCATGTTCCTTCGTTTCGTAAAAATCCTGATTCCAGTTATCAGAAAACGATTGTGCTGAAATATTGAGCACATTATTTATTTTCCCAACTGGCACATTTTCAGACAATATATTTTCTGGCCCTAATTCTGTGAATTTTTCTTCTAAAAGCAAGCTCCATCGATTAGATATTCCGGTGTTTTCAAATAGATATGAAGATTCAGCAATTAAGGTTGAATTATCTGTTTTTCGTAATGTAAACTTCAAAATAAAATCCGTTCCTGATGGATTTGGTTCTAATGCATAAGATTCAACTTCTGCAATCTCACTCATCAGTATTGCTTGATTATTTTCATCTAAGAACCTAAAAAATGCCGAGTTAGAAGCATAGCCATCGCACCCAAGTGGTAACAAGCAATTTGGTCCCGTGCCGCTAGCAGCCTCTAGGTCACTTGGAATAATACAATTGGCAACACCATAGTTCACAAAACATTGGTTTTCCTGACTAAAAATAACATGAAATCTATTATCATTTGTCTCTAGATCAACCAATCCAAATTGCTGCCTTCCGTCATCCGAGGCATTGTATAAGTTAAACCTAGGTGATTCTACGATCACCGAAGCAATATCTGTGTTTTTATATTTCCAAACTTGGAATGTTTCAACTTCAGACGGATCAATTTCTGCTCCAACCCCTCCATTTTCCCAACGATACCAGTCATAATCAGCCGTTACAGCTTGCGAAGCTGTACAAGAACCTCCATTTTGTATTGTAAAGGAAGGTACAACTGTACGATCTGCAGTAAATAAAGCATTTAAGCCTTTCACCAAATTACCCACAAAAGGTTCGTTAATTACTATTTGGGTATTTTGTACATTTTCTATGTAATTTGCTTTAGACAGGCAAGTACCTTGCGCTCTTCCAATGGTTGGATCCGACAATGCCGTAATCGAGGTCATGTCTGTTTCCAAGTGATTTCGAGCGCCAGAACGTGTAAGTAAAACCGTGGATCCAGCAGGTATGGAAGTTTCTTTATCGTCACTCAAAAAGGTGAAAATTCCATTCGCTACTTGATTTGGGTCCAACCCTGCAAATACTATTTTTTGAACATACTCTTTATTTGTTCCATCCGAAACAATAAACTCATCACCTAATCTCAACTTGGAGATCACCTCTGTTCCTAAATCCAAGACGCCTAATTCAAATTCACCGTCTCGATTGGTTTGGGCACCAGCCAACTTAAAACTCATTCCTAAATTATCATAAGCAGAAGCCATACCTTTATATTGCCAATGCGCTGGCATGTTATAATTGAAAACTGGATCGTCGTAGTTATTATTTACTCTGGTTAGTACTGCACGACCTGTTTGTGCATCAAAAGCTAAGTTTTGAGTAACTACTTTGGAAGCTTCGTTGCTAGCAACAACATGATCCAAAATTCCGGATTTATGCACGATTTTATTGGTTACCGCTAACCTCACATGATCCTCCGTCTCACTCATACTTGGCCAAGGAAGCGGAATAGGAGGAAGTGGCGCGGGCCATTGTTTTATATTAAAATTCAATCCGCCACTTACAGAAACCGTTCGATTCTCACGCATATCCGTAAAAAACTCATAATCGACTCCAACAATCGCTTTATTGTTTTCGGGATTCGCGATATCTAATGGATTATCAATGAAATTATCCGATTCAATCACGGTTACTTCATTATCTAATTCATTGTACGGATCTCCATTTTCAATTGCCAACTTCTGCTTATAAAAATATTCAACAGAACTTATAGGGTTTTCAATTTTTACGCCCGATTCATCATGTGCATAACTCGCCACTTTCCTAGGCTTACCATGCATATTGTTAAGTTCAATATAATACCCTTGAGTTGCCGTTAACTTGTGCTGTTTCACCATTCCTATTAAAGGAATAGGAACAATGAGCTTAAACACTTCCATCGTAGGATGACTTCCCCCTTCTCGCAAATCTGTTTGAGACGTTTTAACTGGAAAATCCTTAGCAGTATAAAATTCATTCACCGTCGACCCTGTAGTCCCCGTTCCATCTGGAAGCAGATTTTTAGTCAATTTATCCAAAGCCAAACTACGAACCTCTACACAACTATACCCAACCGATGCACCTGGAAAATACTGTTCATTCACTGGGTTTTCGAAAAACAAATTATTGTTTGTCCTTAATTTCAGGTCTTCTGAAAATTCGTTCGGTGTACGCCAAGGGTTTTCATCCCCTCCAATCATTGGTTCATAAGTAGCTACTCCACTGCTTCTTCCTGTTTTATCTGTATAACTATATACTTGTCCATATTCACTATAAGCTTCCTCATCCACAGTCATTGCATCCCATGCATCTTTGATTCTAACTTCCTTCACTCTATTTCCTCCTCCAAACTTTGCTTTTGTTGGGTTTTTTAATCGAATAAAAGATTCAATGACCTGATTATCTCTAGTATCTGGATTTTGAGGATCTGTTTCAGGGTATTCCCCTTTAAGGATTAATTTCGTTCCCCAATCTTTTGCAAATGCTTTATCGTAAAAACCTTGAAATGCATCCCGAATCCCTCCTATAATTGAAACCAATTCCCTTACTTTAGCGGCCTTTTGCGCAATGGACAAATTTTCGCCTTCTTTTATCTGTCCCGGAATATCCATTAATTCCGGATGATTAATTCTGAGGTGCTGCCAAATAGCCAAAGACAAAGGGTGGTATTGCCTCATAAAGGATTCTTCATTATTCGCATCGAAATTTCCCCTAGGAATCTTGCCTAATTTCAACTGAACATAAGCATGTGTATATGTGGACGAATTCGCAGATTGACGTGTGCCATCTAATCCAATTGCCTCGATGTCAGCATATCCAGCTACATAGTCTTTAATTAAAGGTTCTGTCGGTTTCCTAAGATAGGCATGGACATTATAATAAAGTTTATCAATTCCACCCAAATAATCATCTGCCAAATTCTCATTCAGCGCATCAACTTCCGAAGGATTAGAAGTGAACGGATAGTCTTCCGGATTTGCCAATTTAAAGTAGATTCTTCTAAACTCATCCGCAGGCTCATTTCTTTCTTGCATTGTCGCATTTGCATTATTGCTGACCTTAATTTCATTAGCATCCCCTACAAAATTCGCATCATGTAAACTTTCAATAGCAAACATGCGCATCGCATCTTTGTGTTGTACAGAACTATAATCATCTGCTTCATACTCTACATTAATCTCTCCACCAGAAGGTAAATCGATCGTACGTAGATGCCATACTGATTTTTCCCTATTACGTTCTTCGTCACTTTCATCTTGATTCACATATGGAAATCGAGAATTTTCACAAACTGCGCCCTCTAAATCACTATTTACTTGATAATTTCCCCAACGATCCACCGCAAACATGTTGTATTCAGGATTATAAAGTGGGTTATTTTCATCGTACTTAAATTCATATGGACTTAATCTTCCTCTCCTATTTTTCCCATAAGTGAAATAAACCTTCTTTAAAGTCAGTTTCCCTCCTTGATTATCATTAATACCATCATTGTCTGGATCATAAAATCCTCCATCATTGTTAGGTACATTTGGACATAAAGCATAATTATATTCAAAATGTACTTCTTTAATTGGTCTTGGATCTAATCCATGTGCATCGTACTCTGCTCTGGTGAACAAACTGATCTTATCGATTTTAAATTGTGCCCCTAATTGTCCTGGTTGTTGCGCTGTTAATGGATCATCATTAACGACGTCTTTCGCTCCCTTCCCATCATTTCTTAGAGACAAATCGAAAATGGCAACATGCGTTCGTGTTTCAGCACTTCTTAAATAATATAATTCTTTCTCACCATATATAAATGCCCCCTTGTCATCTGAAACGGTCGCATTGGACCCTGGTGCATAATTCGCATTCAAATAGGGTGCCCTCCATTTATATCCACTACTCGTTTTTGTATAGTTGAACTTCACCCAATACCCTAAATCTCCAGCGGAAGGACCATCAATTTCATCCGCATCTATGTAATCCGGACCAACAATGGACGTTAAAAAGAAAGAATGTGCATACTCTGGAATTTCAGTCACACTTCGATACTTATCTGTCCCTTCAACAGCATACTTTTTACCTTCCACATAATTACTTTCCACTGTTCCTTCACATCGATTCGCCGTCGATTGTTCCACCGTAAAGTTGTACTCAATTTGCTTCTTGTTGTATGCAGGTAGTCCGTAGTTATACCGAAGTCCATTTGGATTCGTTGCTGTGATCCCACCAATATGATTTCCTTTCAGCTCCATACGATCCAGATTTTCGACAGGCATAATTGCATCTCCACTTACTCCATAATATTCGACATTAAACTCCTTCAGTATCCCTGAGCGTAATTCTTCATTCGTAAAAGATTGAATTGCCATATTCGCCTTTCCCTGATCAGCCTCCTGGCCATCCTCTGGATCAATTTGCATCTCTGTGGTTCCAACTCCGACCTCTCGCTTCAGCAGTTTATTCTCTGCTTTCTGATTACTATTAATTTTAATTGCTACCGGATTTTCTCCACCGATATAATCTAAATAATTCGTAGGTCTTGCCGTATGTTCTCCATACGTTTTAAATCGATAAGGCTTAAACAAACCTTCATTCCCGTCCGAAGTTTTCTTGAAATCATATATGTCACTTAAATCATTATCGTTTTCTTTCCATGACCCTGAACGTGTGGATGAATGATTTAATCCTGCATCAAACCCAAGATGGGTAGAACCTCCTGGAACCGCTGGTTGTCCAGCTTCAAATCCTACCTGACCTCCAATGGTCTTACTTTTTATCTCTTGGTCACGTATTATTCCAACATCATTTCGCACAGGGCGATACATCCCTCCTGTTCCTTGTCCTGAAACCGAATACACATCATATGTCAAATTTGGAGCAGCCAAATTTGTCATATTGCGACGAATCATTCCATCTTTCTCTCTATTGAAATCCAGTAAATCCTCATCCAAAGCATTTTGATAGTTCAAATACCCATATCCTTTCGTTTGAACATGATTAGCCAACAAACCTTGTGAATTATAATATCCGGAAAGACTTACACCGCTTAATATCCCTCCTCCTTCACTCCCAAACTTATAGGACACATTTAAATTTTGCCCTAGCATTGCCTGCTGTATTTGCGGAACACGAGCAGTTTGAGCAAATGACAATGAACTTGAACTTGAAGCTCCAGATACGGACTTATACCCGCTAGCTTCCTTATCTTTTGCTCGCTCAATCACTTTCGTACTTAACGTTATATCCATCAATCCCCGACGCGAACTATAGTTTGCCCCCAAACTTCCTCCATACTCAAACTTTCTCTCCTTTTCTTTATTCAATTGAGACAAACTAAGAGCTGGATTAAATCCTAAACCTTCTTGGCTATCCAAACTTAAATTCAATCCTAAATTTGCTGAAAAATGATTGCTAGTAACTTTATGAAACCCCAATCCTGGACTAAGATTATATCCCAATCCACGATAATTATTATAATACACACCCACTCCTACGGACAAAGCTAGCCCTACTCCTTCCTCCAATTTAGCTAAATCTGCACCCCAAATTTCTTTATTTTTATTATAGTTAGCCCCTATAGTAATGTTAGGCTTCATATTTAAGTCTTTCTTTATTATATCTCCATCAAAGTCATCCGGCAAGCCACGCATCTGTCTATTGATTACGCCTGGGTTTATATTCCAACCTAGTCCAACCCAACTGGCTTCCTGATCCATAGTTACTCCTGAATGATAAGCTAAATTAAATGGATAACCTCCATTAGGTCCCGGCAATTCAAATAGGGGAATGTTATAGGTGAAATCACCTGAGAACAAATCAACCATTTCTGTCGTACCTATCGGTTCAAAGGATTGAACTTCGGGCTGAGAAGGCCCGCTCGTCAAAGCATAACCCACCGTTGGAGCTAAGATTTGTGTGAAAAAACTAATGAGAACCAATACCGCTACGCGCTTGTAAATCCTTCTTTTCGTCTCTAGTGTCATCAATTTCATTTATCCTATTTTTAATTTAGGTATACTATTTAATTGTTCTTTTGTAATGGCCATTTTCACCGGTCCCGTTTGAAACCCACTCGCATGCACCACCAAGATCTTATCTTCTTTTGAGCCTTCTTTTACTTCAAAAGCAATCATCAATGTTTTATGCGGAGCCATGTCATGAGATCGCTCAAAATGATATAAAACAGGAAATTGTTTTGCCCCGTCCGGTCCTTCCATATATATTTCTTTTTGCAATCCATACGCCAAATAGTATGTTGGATTCTCTACTCCATTTACTTGCAATAATTCTTCTAATTTTTGCCCAGCTTCAGCTTGAATCTTGATCTCGTAATAATCCAGACCTCTTAATTCTTTCTTAAGCTCGTTAAACCCCGCTGCATCGCCTGTTTTCCCTTTAGATTCCTGAAGCGCCACAAAATCATGCGGCTTATATTGCACCGTTAATTTTAAATCGTCTACTTCCTTCACCGTTTTTAGACCATTCTCTGTCGAACGCACCCATTCCACATAGTCTTTCTCAGACAAAGGTCCTCCGCAACTTGTGAGAAAAAAGAGGCTGACTAGCACCCCGAATATTATGTTTTTAAAATGCTTAATATCCCTTATATTTATTATTAATATATACCAATACTTTTTGCGTTACATCTTTGGTAGAATCTCCATACATAATGGCTCCGTTGCCACCAGCCCCATAGAGGAACGTATATTTATTCTCTTTCCCATATTCTTCCACATATTGATTAATCTGCTTCCAAATATGCTCATCCGATTGAGTCGCCTGCTTCGATAAATTATTTTCAAATTCAATAGAAACCTGCTGTAATATCATTTTCTTTTGCTCCAATTCTACGCCTTCTAAAGACGATGTCTTCACTTCCAATAGCAGCGAATCCAGCACAAATTGTTGTTTATCTTTCAATGTTAACAACTCTTTTTCTAGTTCCTTTTTACCATCAAAATCCGCAAACAGCTTATGAATACGAACAAATCCGACACGTTCAACTTCTTTACCTCCACAGCTAACAATAAAAAGTACGACTGCCGCAAGTGAACAGAATTTTACTAATTTCATAAACATCTCTTTATATCTTGTAAATCTTTTTTTTTGAAAATTTGATAAAAGAAAAAATTAGCCCTGTCCATCAGGTTCATTTGCCTTGCAACGAAATCTCAGCTTCGTAACTTTTCCTTTACCATCGTCAACCTCAATAGTATAGAAAGCATTAAATAGAAAACCACTCGATGCTCCAAACACATCTAGCATATAAATATTAATCCCAATAATCTTCGAATTCGCAACATTTCCTGAATTCAAATTCACAAGCGTAGCAGGAACAACCTCTCTCTTATTATTATATATAACATATTCCAAATCCCCCTCCTTATACTTCTCCTCATAGCTAAAATAAAATTTACCCCCTTGCTCCGTCTCATAATAAGACTGATCCAACTTATCCGAAAGCTCCGCTACGTTGTTTTGCTTTTGCGCATAGGACATTTGACTCTGGCTTATTAAGCCAAACATCAACACCAACCACAATCCGATCTTAAATTGTTTTGAAACTTGTCTTTTGAGATTTTTTAGCACGATCATACTGTATTATATTGAATTATTTTTGCTGCAATAATTTCCATTCAAACGACACACCTCCTCCATTCACCACTAGAAAACTAGCAACGACGTACTTGTGTGTATTTTAATAAACTACAAAAATCCTTTTGAGAAATTTGTTAAACTTAGGCTCTTTATATTCACTTCCACAATTCAACCATTGCATTACACAATAGTCAACATTGCTTCCATAGTAGTTAATCATTCCAAGGTTGGTAAACGGCGCTATGGGCAAGCTATCCGTTTGAGTCATAAAGATAATCATTTTATCTTTAAAGTCCTAATTAAAACTATATACGTAATCAATAGAAAAAGTAACCGCATTTTTACAAATACTCTTCGCAAAGACTCTTTAATACATCAAAAAAAAGCGTAAAATGAGCGGAAATGCTGCATTTGGTTATTTCGTAAAGCTCAAGATAATCGAATGAGAAATATTAAATTAATTACTCTAAAAGTACAATTATACACATAAGTGTAAAACAAAAGAATTTCGAGGGTTTCAAGCTTTATTTTAGGTTCCAATTCGTGCTCTGAGCAGCATCACTGACAATAAAAATAACGTGGCAAGCCCTTTCTGACCTTTGGAAGAAAACATCGTATTTACAACTCTTTTTACACTAGTTTTCTCCTCCCGTCGAAAAGACGATCGCTAAAATGACGATTTTATGATGCGACTTACTTATCATCCAAAAGCGAAATCCATATCTTATAGAGTCCTCCACCAATTAAGTCTGAATGCACAAAATACATTTCACGCATTACGCTTTGCTAAATCTGTGCGTAATGTCCAGGTCACTACTCAGACAACTTGGAAGGATAGTTAATTGTCTATCAACGATCCTTTATAAAACCCTCTCTATCCAAAATTACTGCTCAATTGGAACAGTGGCAAGTACATCGAAATTAAAATTACCGCTACCATCACTCCTAAAAAAATAATCAATAACGGCTCAATAACACTTCCTAACATCGAGGTTTTATGCTCTACTTCGTTGGCATACTGCTTACCTAACTTCTCAAAAAAAGTATCGAGCTTATTAATCTCTTCTCCTACTTTTAATAGTGATACCATTTTTTGATCGTAAATAGGAAATTTACGCAAGCTTACATTTAAACTCATTCCCAATAAGATATCTGCTTCTACAATCTCTAAACTCTTTTCTATTGGATAAAAATCAATCATTTTACGGGTTAATCCTACGGCGCGAAGCAACGGAATACTGGAACCAATCATCAAGTTCATACTACTACAAAAACGAGCTAAATAGCTTTTTCGAATGATCTCTCCGAAAAATGGAATCCGTATCATCATCCACGCATTAAACTGCTTATACCATGGTTGCTTCCGGACTACAAAAATAGCGATTACTATTGCCAGTAGTCCTGCACTAAAATAATAGCCGTAATCCGTAAAGGCTTTTGAAATCCCAATTACCTGCTTAGTAATCCAAGGTAATTCTCCATCGAAACGCTTAAATACATCCGAAAACATCGGTACAATGAAATAAAACATGAATCCAATCGCTCCAAACGCCACGCATAATACCAAAACAGGATACGTTAATGCACCTGTGATCTGCCTGCGCTGTTTGATTCGTTCATGAAAGTATTTTCCCAATTCCTTTAAAACAGAAGGCAACTTCCCCGTCTCCTCTCCTATCTTCACACTGAAAATTTCATAATTGGAAAACACTCCTTGCCTATCTAATGCCTCTGAGGGACTACTCCCCGTCACTATGTCCTCCTTGATCGCTTCAAACCATGCTTTTTCCTTCTTTTTAGGCGTACTATCCACTACCATTTCCATAGCAGATCGAATATCAATCCCTGAATCCAATAATTCACCTACATCGGAGTAAAATTGCTCTTTACTCTTATCAGAAAGTTTATTTCCTCCAAACGAAAGATCCTTATTCATAAAGTCGAATATGGACCCTTCGTCTCCAACTCCTCCTCCCTCTATCTCTGGATCAATGTCTATGTTTGATAAGTCTATTCCTGCCATGTTATATTGTCCTACATTCTATTCACTTATACTCCCCTTTCCTGCTCCTACTAGTGCTTGGTTCTCAATGTTTGTTCAAATTCCTTCGAATTTAATATTTCTGAGGGTGCATATACTTTTCGATACATCAACGGGAATTCATGTTTTCGATATGTGATTACACTATGCAACTCAGAAAGTTGGCCCAACTCATTTTGTACAATTTCAGGTTCAGTCATTATTAATGGAAAAGTGTCAATCACCAAATTCATGTGGTTTCGAATCACTCGTTCTTCCTCCCAATTATATACAATTCCGATGCCATCTGAATTAGTTAGTTTCAATTCTAAATCAGCTGAATTATATTCGATATGCTCATAACGCAAGAAATCCTTATACAACAACGAATTAAATTGATTCAAATCATGCAATCGATCGTTTTTCCGCTGAAATGTACCGTACTGACTTGTAACCATATTTATTGCCGTTCCAGCAGATGCTATTACGATACTTGATATAATCATCGTGACCGTGAGTTCCATCAAAGTAAAGGCTTTCAACTTCGTCTGTCGATTCAATTCTTTTCCTATGTTTAATAAACGGTTCAAGCTACATTCTCTATTTCTACTATTGTTTAATGACGTATTTAATTCAGTCCTTAATCACTACATCCTTTCGTTCATATATTGTGCTTCCATTTTTCGCAATCGCGGCAGTACGCATTTCTAGTAACCCTGAATGTTTTCCATTATACTCTTCAAAATCCATCGCTACCGTGAAGGTCTCTTCTTCTACTTCCTGATCTAAATATACTCCTTGCTTTAACGTTTGCTCTACTAAATAATTCACTCTATTCGCTGCCAGTGTTTTTCGGTCCAAATTATTACTTCGGATTATATTTAAATAAGTTCCTAAACTTAACACCAAGACAATCGACAATATCACCAAAGCAATAATGACCTCTACTAACGTGGCTCCTGCTATTTTCTTTGTTAATACAGCCACTTGATCACCTTATATTTTGCTTTTAATCCTCCCATTACCAAATCGGTCCCAATATAATATCTTGAACGCCTATCAATGTTAATTTCTCCATTTAACAAGTGATTTTCATAAATCGAACTTGGTGTTTTTAAGTAAAACTTATTTGTATACAACGATCCAAAAATCTTCCCATGCAGTTCCGTCCGACCATCTACATATGCCTGACCGTGTATAATTGATTCTCTCTCCATCTTCAACAAAGGCGTTTTTGCAGAAGAGGCATATCCTGCAGCTCCAGATAGATTGGCAATCATAATTTCGCCGTTCACCAATGACTCTTCTCCTATTTGCACCATTAATTCGTCTTTTAGGGTCGTTGATTGTTGAGATGCTACATCCAATAAAATAACGGATGGAAATTGCAAATTGCATTGGGGCTCAACCACCACTTGCTCTTTTGCTATAATCTGTAAATTCCCTTCAAAACCTTTCTCAATGTAAACTCGAGGTGCAATCACAATGATGTCTCGTAAATTGTTTTGTGCCGTTATTCGAATGGTCCCGGTAGAGGTCACCACAATGTTCCCAGACAATGAAACTCCATCAATTAAATTCATTTCCAAAAAACGTGTTGGCTTTGAAAATGGATTTGCTACACTATCAAAACGCTGGGACTCATCTTCATCTGAACCTCCATTTAACTCTGAATCCATCTCTTGCGAACCAAATCGAATGTCACTTAACCACTGGCTTAAATTGGA
Source organism: Cytophagales bacterium (assembly GCA_965277185.1). Lineage (GTDB taxonomy): Bacteria > Bacteroidota > Bacteroidia > Cytophagales > JAHDFW01 > JAHDFW01. The sequence goes on from CBDICC010000031.1 coordinate 20,964, forward strand.
TGTTACTTTTACATTAAGACTCGGCAAATGTCGATCACTGCGCTTTGTCAGTCCATCAATCAACTTTTTTCTGCTAAAGTTCTGTCCTTCAATGTAGGCTCGCTTCACTCCTGCTTCAGGCAAAAAGCAATTGCCCTTGATTAATGTGTTTCCCGCTAATGATAATGGTCTATTTAATTCTGACAGATATAACGCCGTCCTTTGGGTACTATCCATTAAGTAACCTATCAAACCTGATTTCGAAGCTTCCTTACCTCTATGATGCGCAATGGCCGTTCCTACTTCAAACACGCCCCAATGGCGGGTGATCAACCGTACCGAATCACGACCTTCTTCAAACAAGTCTACTTCTTGGCTTGCTGTGCGCCCTAGTGATTCTCCCGATAATAAAAGGTTAAATCCAGAATTGGCATTTCGTACAAGTCGATTTGAATGTTCGAGTTGAATATGATGTAATCGATAATAATACCCCAAGGTGATTAGGGATGCTAAAATAAGGGCAATAAAAACGGATACCGCCACTACATATGACAGTGCTCCAGCCCGGATCATTTGGTTGGTATTTTGGAATTTGATGGCTTGGTAGCCACCTCTTCAGGTTTGTTACTTTCAGGATCCAAGTCTTTACTGGTATCCTTCTTCTTACTTTCTTCTTTATCTTTCTTTTCTTTTGGCTCTTGTTCAACGTTCTTTTTAAACGTCAAATCTTTCACTACTACTCCATTTTCATAAGTGACAAATCGCCCCGTCTTTCTTCCTTTTTTCCAATTCGAAACCTCCAACAAATCACCGTTTTCTGCCCATTTACGCCAAGTCCCCGTCTTTCTTCCTAAACAAAATTCTCCCTTCGCCTTTAGATTTTTATTCGAATAAAGCTCTTGATAAACACCATGAAGTAAATTTTCAGAATACCCTCCTTGCGTTTCTTTTATGCGATCTCCTGCAAACCATGTATAGTATACATCGTCTTTAGTTTTTACCTTTCTGTTTTTTGCCGCTACATCAAATTTTAAAATGTACGTTGAAAAATGCAATTGTTTTGCCTTCCCAAATTTCTTGGTATTGTATTTTGCCCAAGGTCCACATGCAGTATTGAAGAATACCATCATCGATAGCCCCAACAACATCATAATGCTTCTTAAGCTTTTATCTTTTTTCCACAATGACATATTGATTTTGATAAAATATTTTAATGGAATCCTCGTAAATTTTCTCCAACTTAAAATTTCCAATGGATTCTCCCTCGTTCAATAATTTATTTTCATTAGACACTAACAACAATGCCACTTTGTTCTTTTCTTCACTCGTCACATAACCAAGGTAATTGATAAAATTTACCCGCGGCAAACCTACTGGTTTTGGTGGCGTTTTTTTTATTTGACTTGGCCGAACCGTTTGACCTCCTCCTCCCGAAGGATTATTATTTGCAGGACGATTCACACTTACTCGAGCTGCTTTTCCTAAAAATGGATCACGATACTTTGCTATGACCGAAAAAGAATCAACTTCAGTAACCTCTTCCTTAATTTTTACTTCAGAAGCAGTTAGAAATACAGGCTCTTCATCGTCCGAAAGTCCCATCACTACTTTATAAGTGATCGTTCCCCAAACAAGTGCCACCACTGCTAGCAGTACGTAAGTAACCGTTTTATTTTTTCCTTTTTTAATCATTCTCTATTGAAATTCAATGACCCATGTATCACTAAATTGACTACTGCTACCTGAATTGCTAAATGATCTTACCTTCCAATAGTATATGGCAGAATCAAGCTCCACTAAAGTATCTCTTTGATTCAAAGATTCATGTGGATAACCGTTTAGCAATGTAGTTTGTGCTGAATCTTCGTATATATATATACTATCAAAATCATAACTCCCTTGATTTCCCCAACGAAAAGCTGCCTCCGTTTGCTCCACTGTTCCACTTAAAGGCTCAATCAATCCTGGCGTTCCTACAACAACTGAAATTGCGGTATCCACTTCTAAAATTCTAGTATTATTCAACTGACTTTGCCCCCCCGTTGAATTAAATGCCGACACTCTCCATTCATATGTTTCATTGGCAGTAAACGTATGATTGTAATTTGTTTTGGTAAGCGTTTGACTTACTAATGTTCCTGTAGAAAAATCTGGATTCCCAATTTCAAATAAGTAATGATCTGCCCCTGGAAATGCATCCCATTCAAAATAAACTACCATGGTATCCGATACCGCATTATCATCTGGAGATAACAATACTACCGATTCCACAGAATAATCAATCGAATCAATATACAGCGTTCTCACCTCAATGGTGTCCGTTTCATATCCATGATTTACAGCTTGCAAACTCCATTGATACACTCCCAGATTAGGAAACGTGTAATTGTAATTCGTAGTGGTTAAAATCGTATCTACCAATATTTCTGTTGTTGTCGTAAAATCCGGCGACACAATTCTTAAATGATACTGATCCGCTCCTTCTAATTCATTCCATAAAAAATAAATTAACCTACTACTTGAGTGCGTTGAATCCACTGGAGATAAAATCTCCACCATATCCTCTCGAATGTTTTTCTCAAAAATCTCATTGCATCCGATCAATGCAATAAGCATTGCCGGAAGAAACAGTGCGAGCCAAAAAGACGTTATACCTCTGTTTTTATCCTTCATCTTTTCCATTTTCATTTCGAATATTTTGTAAATAAACGGTTAGAAATAATCTTTTCCTTCTTGTCTTTCGATCTAATCTTGTTTCAAAATTAGAAGATGCGATTCGTCCTAATTTCTCTGTTACTTCAATATGGTATAATAATTCTACCAAACTTGTAAACCCTCCTTCTACTTCAAAACGATGCGTTTCAATGAGTATATCATTTTTTCGTTTTAGCTTCGATTTTGGAAACGAACGAATTACCAATTTATTAGTACCGCAAAATTCACTCAAACTTTCAAGAATTTCGTCCTGATTAAAGTTGTCATCACGCACATATTGGTCGACACTTCCATTGATGTTTTTCAACTTCGCTAAATTGGATTGTAAACGTTCTGGATAATTATTCAGTTGCTGCAATCGAACTTGCTGCTCACTCACCTGACTAGATAAATCCAGCGTATTCCGAACTCCAAATTGGTAACAAATGATCATTAGTAAGACCATTCCTCCAAGAAGTACTCTGTTTCGTTGCTTATATGTGAGTTTTTCCCAATTAAACATGTTTCATTTTTCTTTAACCAATCACTCAATCAACCAATTAGCTCAATTCAATCTTTCGCCTTGTTTTGATTTCTCTTTTTTTTTAATTTGGTTGGCTTTTAATTTTTACTTCAATCGTAAACGTGGCCTTGGTTTTTCCTGGCACTCTTACATATTCTATTACTTCTGCATTATCTACCCATTCGAGTAATTTCAATCCATTAATCCACTCGTTCATGGTGTAACTACTTTTACATAATCCTTCAATCGAAATCAGATCGCTTCCAAAGATGTCTTCCTTTTCTTTCTTTGATCTTTTTGAATCTCTTGGATTGATTTCAATCGTGGTCAATGAGATGGAAGGAGGTACCGAAGCACCAATGCGATCGGCATGAAACGAGTTCTTAGAAGGTTTTAACCATCCAGATTGCTCCATAAAATTTTTCTTCAGCTTCACTTCATCCTGAATACTTCTCAACTTGGAAAGTTGTGTTTCGGAAACACCCAATTTTTCTTCATTCGCATTAAATGTATCTCTCAGGTCATTGAAAAAATAGAAATTGACCAGAAGCACCATAAATACCAAGATCAAACTCGCAAAACCAAAGGTCTTAAATTGCCTTTTTTGAGCGTATTCTTCCTTGAAATTTTTAAATCGTTCATCGCTCAAACTATGTCCTGCATATCCAGGTAAAAACTCCTGAAACGCGATTGCAAAAGCACTTAATGAACTACTTGACACAGATTCATCTCCAATCGTATATGACACTTTCTCACTGGAATTGGACACTCCTGCCAGTTTACCTTGTACGACTTCAAACCGATGAATCGCTGTTTGAAAACCCGTCTCTTCCGGAAAAAACAGCAGCTAATGAACGTGTTGCTAACCCGCCAAGACTCACTGATATCACTTCACTCTTATCAGCCTTAAATGCATCAATAATAGGATCTACAAAATCCTTTCTGGAAACTGCCGCAATCTGATCTACTTGTTGCACGTAGAACTCAGCAATTTTTAAATTAGGCAACACTGATTCAATCGACGTTTGTTGCTCCGACAACGCTTTCACCAATACTCCTTTTCCAGAAACATTCAATGCCACTGGAATCGCTTCGTCCGCCACATTTTTCCATTCTGCTAATGGCAAATTTGTTTTGCTTTCTACTACTTTAACAGATTTACCTTCAAAAGCCAATAGCATCACCTGCAACAACACTTCTCCTTCCGGATTGATCATATAATCAACTCCGTACAGTTGCTTAATTTTTGTAATGCTATTTAAAATCTTTTTAACCACTCCTTTTATCTATTCTTATTTATGATCTGATGTGATGTCTTGTTTCTTTTTTTCCTATTTGATTAATAAATAATTGTCGGCTTGATAAATACCAATGATTTTTCTTTGCTGGTCGACCTTGATCTGCCACTAAACACCCATTTCAATATAGGAATACGTGATAAAATAGGCGTTCCCGAACCAGATTCTGACTTGGATTTTTTCTCCAATCCTCCCAACACAATCATTTCTTCGTTTTTAACTCGAATCATTGATTCAAAACTGGTATTCACTGTATTTGGAGGTCTATTATCTACTGCTTCTCCTACGAAGTCAGAGTTTTTCACATTAATGTCCAACGTTACTTGCTCGTCACCTGCAATGGTTGGAGTAATATTTATTTCCAAATTGGCTTTCACATTATTCCATTGCTGATTGGTCGTTAAGATCGGCGTTAACCCTGTAGATGAATTCGTTTGTTCTACTAAATAATAACTGGTTCGCCCAATAGATAACTTTGCTTCATGTCCATTAAGCGTAGCCAATTTTGGTGTAGAGGTTACATTTACATTTTCATTCGTTTCCAACGCACTTACACTCATGTAAAAATTAGGGGTTACTCTCCCTAAATTAATTGGCGTTCCGACATCAATCACGTTTAAGATATTGTTAATGGAACTTGATGACAAGGTGAAATCTACCCCGGGCAACAATGTTCCGCCTGTAGCCGTAGTGGAATCACCAATCCCTGCAGATATCCCCGTTTTAACTGTTTTTCCTCGTTTCAACTCTACAATGATCACTTCAATCATAACCATAGGAACCACTTGATCCAATTCATTGATAAACTCACGTAATTCAGCTATTCCAGGACTACTTCCACTAACGATAATTGCGTTTAGATCTGGAAAGTGTTGAATATCTACTCCGTCTTTTAATTCTTTTGGAATCAAATCCACAATTTCTTCTGCCGGACGATGCTGCAAACGAATCATTTTAGTCTTTCGTAAACTTTCGTGCTTTCGTTCTCCAATCAAGTACAAATCATCGTCCTGCATTTTATAGGTAAAATCACTCCCTTGCAAAACGTAATTTAAAAATTCGTCATAGGTTACCCCAACTACATGTGTGGTCGTTTTCCCTTTTGGATTTGAGAAAAGGAAATAAGGTTTATCCATTGCCTTCGATACTGCCTTGATTAATTCTCCTATTTCTACGTCTATGGCATCAATGTCAATTTTGGTTGTACCGTTTAAACCAATTGTCATTCCTTCTTGGGGCCCTTGGGTATTTCCGCCATTCCGTCCACCGTCTCGCACGTTGCCAGAACGGATGTTTTTATTTCCACTCGCTTTATTATTAACTACCTGTCCCACACTAATTTCATAGAAATCATCGTTGGTCTTTTCCAATTCCAATCCATTAATCTTAGCCAACTCTTTAATTCCCTCTTCAAACGATACATTTTCTACAAAGATATTCACCTCCTTGTCTCCTGCCCCATTCATTGGTACTGCGTGCTTCCCTGTTTTGTGACTAATTACTTTAAGTACCTCTGCTAAAGGACTATTTGTCAAATCAAGCGTTAAAAAATCCTTGGCTGCATTATATGAAATTGCCAACGCTTTCTTCTCTTCTGTTTTATCCTCAATTACTTCCTTCACTTTATAAAAAGACATAATGGATCCGGTAAAACGAATATTCAAATCATATTCTTCACACAAAAAGAGAATAATATTCAATACTTTTTCGTCCGTAAAACGATTGTACACTTTCACCTTAATGTTTGGATCAATGTTCACATTTAAGTTATGTGATTGCGCTATTCCTCTTAAATACTCCTGAATAACCACGCCAGAAACGGAAACATTTCCTTTCTCATTTAATCCCAATGCTGTACTGCTCAGCTTTTCCAATTTTTGCTTAATCGCAGTAATTCTTGCTATTTTTTCAGGGGATTGTTCCTGGGCAAACAGGTTAAGGTTGGCACCAAGCATACTCAGTATCAACCATAGTCCTATTATATATTTTTGTTTTATCAAAATCGTATTATTCAATGATTCTTAATTCGTTCAACTTTATTCGACGCATTTATTGTTTTGTATGTTAAATTTCATTTCACTTATTCATTACAATAAGATGGAATAAACTTCTTCCAAACTTGTGACGCCATCAGCAAATAATCTAAACGCATTGGCACTTAATGGACTAATTCCTTTTTCATTCATTAAATGCATTACGTCTGGTGTATTCGCTCGTACTTCTTTTTCGAAAACCGAATCAATCGGAATTACTTCGTATAATGCTTTTCTTCCTTTATATCCTGTATAATGACATTCTCCACATCCATTGGCTTGATAATGAAATTCCACCTTCTCCGCTGCTTTAAACTGCTTTGGATATAATTTGGTATCAAATGCATGATTCGTTTTACAATGGGTGCATAACACACGCACCAATCGCTGCGCTACACTTAATCGCAAGGTGTTCGCTATCAAATAGGATGGCACCCCCATATCTATCAATCTAGAAATCGTATCCCACGCAGAATTTGTGTGGATCGTCGACAACACCAAATGGCCTGTTAACGATGCCCGAATCGCCATAGATGCGGTTTCTTTATCCCTAATCTCCCCCAACATAATAATGTCAGGATCTTGACGAAGAAATGTTTTTAGTGCACTTGCAAAATCGAGCCCAATGCTTTCTTTTAATTGCACCTGATTAATTCCTTCCAGTGTATACTCAATCGGATCTTCGATCGTCATGATATTGCGCGATTCCTGATTTAACAGTTTTAAAGTCGCATATAACGTGGTCGTCTTACCTGAACCTGTAGGACCGCTAATCAACACAATACCATTGTGCTGTTTTACTCCTTCCAGGTAATTTTCCAAATCGCTTTCGGAAAATCCCAATGTTGCTAAGTCTATATTGGTTGCATCATTACTCAAAAGGCGAAGTACTACTTTCTCTCCATATAAAGTAGGTAACGTAGAAACCCGGATATCGAATTTCATTCCGTCTTTGTTAAAGAAAATCCGTCCGTCTTGTGGCAATCGCTTTTCTGATATATCCAGATTAGCCATAATCTTAATCTTATTGATTATGGCTGGATATTCCGTTTTTTCTATGATGTAACGCTCTACCAATACGCCATCAATTCGCATTCGAATTCGACGTTTCTCTTCATAGGGTTCAATATGAATATCACTACTTCCAAGGTGCTTTGCGTCTTGAATCAAACTTGTCAGAAAGTCATCTGATTCCTTGATTACTTTTGCTGCTCCTTGTCGCTCGTCTCTTCGATAATACTTACCCAGTGTTTTGCCGAATAATTCATTCTCTACTTCCTCAAATCGGATTTCTTTTCCAAAAATCAACTCCAGTTCATCCTGAATCAACGAAGTATCATTTTCAGATGAGGTATAGAACGTAATAAAACCTGCCGCATTCGCTAGAGGTATAATACGATATTGCCATGCTTGTTCGGTCGTAAGCAATTGCAAGATTTCAGTGCTTAACTGAATCTCGTGTTCGTTGGTTTTATGGTCGCTCTGTACGCTACTCAAATCAATTGATTTTCAAATTAGCTCGTCGTAATTAAGTCAACCATAAATTTATCTTCATACAAATCCATTGGCGTTAAAAAAGTAATTATGATCATTATGGCTTGCAGGCCGGCCAATGGAATTGATTTTGCTTTTCTCTTTTCTGAAACGATGGCATTGTATCCTAAAAACAAGATGATGGATACTATCAGGCTCCCAATGAAAAATGGAAGATAGTTCAATGGTGCGCAAAGCATTGCCACAACCAAAAACATCAATAAGTCACCTAATCCGATGTAGGATTTCAGTAAATCTTTCATTCCAATTCCCTTCATTTTAAAATACGCCATCATCACCAACATTTGAATTCCCAGAATACATATATTAATTATTGCATTCAATCCTGCTCCTTCCCAGCCCACTTTCGTTTTGCCCAGCCAGATTGCTCCGACGAATAGAAATGGAAATATAACCCAAGACACCTGTCTGCTTTTTAGATCTTGATAGCCTAGCAATGCCAACATCATCATCATTCCTCCTCTAATTATCCAATCGCCAAGCATTCTGTTCCGATCTCTTAATCTAATCCCTTACGACTTCTTCCAATTTTCTATCTTGATCAATTTGCCATTTATTAAATGTGCCATCTTGGTCAAAATCAACTACCGATTCCGCTTCAATAATGAACCCCGAATTAGACACTTCTAGTATCGAAATACGATAATTTGCATTTCCGGTTGGTTTCAATTCTGCTTGTTCGAAACCAATGCTCTCTAAATCATCTGAATACTTTGCGTATTCATAGAAATAGGTTTTTTGTAACGTTTGAGCATGCCCCAACTGCGTTCTTGCTTCCGTAGAATGTGCACGCGTAATCAATGGCATCAAATTCGGAAGTGCCAGTAATAAGAGAATTCCAACAATTACCAAAACCACTAATAGCTCTGTTAAGGTAAATGCATCTATTTTTTTTGTTAATATCGCTTTCTTCATGACTAAGTTCATTATAATCAAGTTTACAAATATAAATAAAAAAGGATGGTCCTATCTGTTCAAAACAAAATTTATCATGCGATTAGCTAATAAATTTTGTCAACGGTAGGATATACACTATAAACGGTCGAATAATATTAATAATTGCACCTCTTTTTCATATTATCATAATTTGAAGTAATAAAATATAAAATGTCTTAAAATGTGTAAAACCGTTGCCCATTGCACGTCGTATTCAAGTATTTAATTTATGTATATCTGCTTTTATTACTGTGGGTGTTTATATACTTTTGTGGAATTCAATTTGATTTGATTTGATTTTATTGAATTGAATCAATTTCACTTACTATTCTGATGAAAGCATTTCGTAAACAAGGCTCTTCCGACACTCCTGAGATTATATTTGATCCATATAATGATTATTTTGAGATCAACGGAAGCTCGTTAATGTCCAATGCCATTGACTTTTATGCCCCATTATTGGAATGGTTGAAAGAATATTCCCGATATCCAAACGACGAAGTTGTGGTAGAAGTAATCATGGGTTATTTTAATACTTCTTCATCTAAACTTTTACTGGATGTCTTTCATGCGTTTGAAGAAATTGTAGAGAATAAAAAGGATGGTCATTCGTATAAAGTAGTTATTCGGTGGCATCATGAAATCTCTGACGTGGAAATGAAATCTGCCGGAAAGGATTATGAAGCTATGTTGGAGCTGCCTTTTGAATTTAAATCGTATACGAAGTAGGTTGGATTTTTCAACTTTTTAACTTATCAGTTTTTCGGTTCTTCGGTTCTTCGGTTGTTCAGTTTTTGGGGTTAGTTCATTTCACGTTCAAAATCCATCATACGTCTGACGTACACTTTTTGAAAATTTGGCATGAAACAATTCATTCTCCTTTTATCTCTTATCATACTGGTTCAAGGTATGTTTTTATCCAATGCATATGCGCAAGAAAGTGCCCCTAGCGTCACTTTGATGAATGCCAAACGACAGCTTAAATTTGTAACCGAATGGGAAGGGAGCAACGACGAGTTCTGGAAGCCTAATCACTCTATGCTGAGTGTGTTGATTCAAGGTGTAATGGATGAAAAGTTGACTGCTTATTTACAACGATATCCGAACCCCAGCAGGTATCCTTATAAGTTACAAGGGGAACGATTAGACAAAAAATTCGATGTGAAACCTGACTATGATCGCTTTTGGTGTGAGAACAGAAGGTATCGTAATGGAAGTATCGCATACTATGAAGGAGATAAATATCGGTCTAAGGAAAGTCACAATAGAGGAACCATTCCTGCGGAAGAGACAAGTAAGTGGGAGTTGGTTCATGCGGGTCCGGAAAGATATAAGGCAACTGATTTTAATTACTTTAGTCTCGATGAAACTTTTGGATCAATAAAAGGAAAAGAAATAACCCAATACCATTATATCAACATATATCATCCCTGGAAAAAAAAGATAATGGAGAAGCCAGACTATCTATTTTCCATAAAATGGAGTGATGCAATTGCTTTTTTAAAGGAACAAAACTCCATTTATTACCGTGGATCAAATGACTCCTGGTATGCAGCAAATGTTATTACTAATTCAAGCACCGCAAAATCTAAAAAATTAGGAACCGACCTTTTTAGACTTGCTTTATCAAATAATTTAAAAATAGAAAATCAAAAGGGAGTAGCGTTGGATACCATGCTACATCTTAATAGTTCTCGTCGTTTCGAAATGCCCCTTGGCTCTTTTCACATCAAAGAAAATCGAAAGGGAGATTTCTATGAAATTGAAACGTTAATATTTAAACAATGGCTTCCCAAATTTCGTAAAGACAAGGGCGAATTGGCCAACGTTTACACTATTGATTGGAAACTTTTAATGAAAAAAACTAAAAAAAATGATTACAGTCCAGAGATGTATAAGATGGTTGATGCGGTTCGCATGAATTTATTTTCGTTTAGCACTAATTATAAATTTTCTACTCAACAACTTGAAACAGAATCTAAAGTAAAGATTGTTCCCAATTCAACAATTACCCCAGCCGAAGTTAATTTAAAGGATCGCTTTGGTACGATCATGCGAGAAGAATTGGATTTAACGATCAAAAAAAATCAACCGCTAATTAGTGGAAAGACAAGTTTTGTGCAGTTAATTATTGACAATGTCAAAAACGGCCAATTAACATTGCATCCTAAAATAAACGGAAAAATAATTTCAGAAAACATGGTCTCCATGGCAAGTTTCAATCATTCTATTACAGTTACCTCAGAGGAAAGTAAGTCGGAAACGAGCACTCCAAGTTCTAATTCAACCGATGGAAAATTAATTCCGACAACCGAATTTACTCAACTTGGTTTGATTCAAAATATTCATTTTGACGCACTTGGAAACCAAAAGTCGTATGAAGTTTATGGAGTTGAATTGTACTTACCGATGCTTACCAAATATAATTCTAATGGCTGGCATGAATTTGTTTGTTTTGTTAAATGGGATGAATTGAAACCTCTTTTAAAGAACAAAAAAGTGGTGGTGAATGGAAAAGAAATCTTATTAGCTGAATTAATTGAGCAAAGACAGTTTCATTCTACATTTGATTGGACTGGTGTGATTTCTAATTGATTAAGGAACTAAATGCAAAAGGCGAAGAAATTCGCGAGCGAGTCCTCCGACAACAGGAGGGGGAACGAAGCGATCTTTTGATTATTTATTTTTTTTCTAATCAAAAGATTGCTTCTCAATGCTGCGCATGGCTCGCAAATTTCGTGGATTTGGGGATTTACGGTCAGCTGTAATTATTTTTCTTTTGCAGATTTTTTGTGCCCGATTGAACTAAATTGAACGCCTGTGGTATGAATTGAATGAAACCGCAATCGTAACAAATGGGCGCTAGTTGGAATTACAATTACGCTAATTTGACTAGCATGCATGTTTTAAGAACTTAAACATTAAGAACTTGAACGCCAAAGGTTAACGAATTCGCGAGCGAGTCCTCCGACAGGAGGGCGACGAAGCGATCTTTTGATTGAACAATCCGTTTTCTAATCAACAGATTGCTTCGGCATGCTGTCGCATGGCTCGCAAATTTCGTGGATTTGGAGATTTCAGGGTCTGGCTTAAGTTTGAGTGAAACAAAAACTTATGAACCTTGGATTGTTTAATAAAAAAAGCTACTCAGGTTTTATTCCTAAGTAGCTTCTTGTGCAGCCGTTGCAAACGGCTTATTTATTCTTTATTTCTTTTCATCATTCCATTACAACGTTGAAGTTTTGCTCTGCAAACTCCAACTAGCGGTGATGTTCTTTTTTACCTTCCGATTCCTAATGTACATCCTATCTCAGAGTCCTCTGCGAGTGACTCTGAGGAATGTTAGAGGACTCTGAGGGATGGTAACTTCATTCTGATTCCCCCATCAAAAAAACAGCCTCACAATCAATAATGATTGTGAGGCTGTTTTAATAATAAAGCTATAAATCTAGCTCCACGATTATATTATGTGATTGATTCTACTTATCGGATAATCAAAATCTTACCACTTACGTATTTAGGTCGTTCAAATTCAACATCGTCTGCATTATATTCCATAGTCCATGGATATAAACCAGAAGGCATGTCTTCTCCTAAATAAGTTCCATCCCATACGTAATCACTCCTTTCTGAATAGAAAATAATTTCACCCCATCGGTTAAATACGGTAAGCTTATAATCCTTATGATTCTTACAGAATACATAGAAGCAATTATCTTCACATGTAATATTATCATCCTGTGTACAAGTAGGATCACAAGGGGAACCATCCGGTGAGAATGCATCTGGAAGATGACAAACTGGAGGACATAGTTCGTTTACAAATACATCCGCTGTATCCTTACAACCATTGGTATCTGTCACTTCTACTTCATAGATTCCTTCTGTGTAAATACGCGCTATTTGTGTAGTTTGATTTTCTGCATTTTCATCCCATAAATAAGTCAATGAACTGGTTGCGATCGTTCCTCCATCGATGTCAAGGAATACATCCGACTCAACACAAAACTCTCCTGAATCTTGTGGATTTGCAATTGGATTCACATGGAACGCTAAGTTCGTTGTGTCATATGAAATACATTCTTCCAATTGATACTTCAATACATACTCTCCTCTTATCAACGTGGTATATGTCGTATCATTCCCTACTGAATCTCCTTCAAAATACCATGTATATGCAGGGTCCGAAACAAACAGATCGTAAATCGTATCATTCAACGGATACCCAACTAATGTAGCTTCAATCCCCTCACAAGTATTACCTGGATCAATGGCCAAATCTGGACCTGTTATCTCTGATAAATACACACTATCTGTTCCTCTACAACCCAATGAATCATCAGCCGAAACTAAGAATATCTGATCAACACTGTCACTTCCTATTCCTGTTGCATTAAATGGATTCCCTGCCCCTGTTTGACCAAGTCCACCTACTTCTGACCAAGAATAATTGGACAATCCAGTACTCGTTAGTAAATCAACAGATCCAAAATTACAAATCGTAGGATCTTCACTGGTTAATTCAGGTAATGGTGTAACTCTCGTCGTGTCTTTCACCACACAACTTCCTTGTGTCCAAGTAATGGTATACTCGTTCAACACTGGTGCTCGATAAATCGAATCGGTTGCACCGTTTCCTGTAAGCACTGCTCCATCATTAAACCATTGGAATTGACCTGTCAAAGGAATTGGTGGGATTCCAGATACTGCAGAGTTTAACTCCAATGTATCGTTATAACAGTAATGTGGTAACAGATTAAATCGAGGTGGATCTACTACATCTACTTCCATTGTATCTCTTCTCGAACAACCATTCGCATCGAATATTTCAAAGATGTACTTCGAATTTTCGTTCGTTACAACCACATTTGCCAATACACTTGATGCAAGAATCGGAGCCATCCCAGTGGAATCGTACCACGTAAAAGTTACTCCTGTTCCTAATAAATCCGTACCCAACAATTGAGCGGAATCTCCTCTACAAATTAACTGGTTCAATCCTGCATCTGGTTCTGGAAGATCATCTATGATTACATCTAAACTGTCACAAACTTCTTGACATGTTCCACTACCATCAGAACATACCTTCACCACTGCCACACCAGGCTTCACACTGGCGTCGGGAGTAAATTGAGTACTGACTGCCACATAGTCTCCAAAAATACCATGCGCTGAGCTCCATAAAAGTCCGTTCGTATTATTGAATGTACCATTTACTTCTAATCCATTTAAATCAGCACAAATATCTCCGGTTGTTACAGTAACAAATGGTCGAGGCTTGATTTCAACCATCACCGTATCGTAGATATTCTTACAATCTCCTACATCCGTTGTTTCTAAAATGAATGTCATGAACTTAGACACCGTATCTCCCACTGGTGGAATGTCTGCACTTTCGAATAGATACCCTGTAGATAGACTAAATCGATCTGTAAAATTGGCATTATTCCCTTCCAAAGTTGTCCAACGAACGGCTTTTACAACCGTATTAGTGGATGCTCCTTGAATATGTAATGTATCAAAATCAGCACAAACTTCTAAGTCAGGTCCTGCATCAATTTCAGGACGAGGTGTAATCACCATGCTTAATTGATCCGTTACTGAAGAACACAATCCGTTTCCAGTTGTGTTGATCGTAATGTTAGCCAATCCAAAAGCACGATCCGTATCTCCAGGCACATACCATGTTGGTAAGGACGTAGTCGTATTAAACGAAGACGATAGATCCGAAGAACTCCATAGAATTCCAGTTGCTGTTGCAAACGTTGCTGTAAACTCTACTGAATCTACATCCGCACAAACAGAATCCGGTTCCACAATATTTATAATTGGCTCCGGTGTGATTTCTAATATAAACGCATCATCTACTTCTTCACAACCGTTCACATTTCCGACAGTCGTCAATGTAATTCCAACGAAATTAGAAACCAAACTACCTGGAGTGGGCTTCAACGAATCAGCAGGACTGAACACCGGTGCTAGTCCGTTTGGATCATCAAATTGTGAAATACTTCCATGAGTTGAACTCCAA
Source organism: Cytophagales bacterium (assembly GCA_965277185.1). GTDB lineage: Bacteria > Bacteroidota > Bacteroidia > Cytophagales > JAHDFW01 > JAHDFW01. Next base: position 36,012 of record CBDICC010000031.1, read on the forward strand.
ACTTGTGATGGCGTATTGGTCACTACTCCTACAAATGTAATCGTGTCGCGATCTGCACAAATGCTTAGTGTATCGTTCAACAGATTAGGTGTGTTATCAACCGTAACCGTAGGTTGCGGTCTTACCAACACATACATCGTATCTGAAACTGGATTACAAGTTCCATTGTCAGTAGATCTCAAAACAAAACAAAGTGAATCACTCGTATTTCCTAAATCTTGATCTGCTTGTGTCATTGTATAAGTATGCATCAAACCAAAGATTGAATCATTAAAGGTTCCCGTTCCATTGCATGTACTCCAAACTCCTTCACTGGAAATTCCGGAAATAGACGCGTTTTGTCCAGAGAAATCAATCGTTCCTTTGTCCTGACAAACAAACTTATTGAATCCAGCGGTAACAATTGGCACTTCCGTAATGGCTAATTGAACAATGTCCTGCTTAGGATTACATAATCCATTGTTTGTTGACGTAAGCGTAAAGTTCAATAGATTAGGTGTAGAAGTCGCGTCCGTTACACCTAATGTATAAATCGTACTCAATTGAGAACTATCTGCAAACATTCCATCTCCAGTAGAAGTCCAAACACCTTGACCAGTCACATCTATCGATCCATTCAATCCATATACTACCGCGTCTGCACAAATGGTATCATTCATCCCTGCAAACACTTCTGGAGCTGGATTAATCACATATCTAACCGTATCAAATACAGTCAAACAATTTCCTCCGCCTGTAGATTGCAATATAAATGACACTGTTCCACGAACGGTATCCGCCGCGGTCAATGTATACAGTACACTGTCTTGTGCTGGTGGTAATGGATTAAACATCGTTGGATCTCCATCTATTGTAGACCACAATCCTCCCGAAGCTACCAAAACAGAACCATCCAAATTGATAGTTCCAATATCTGCACATATCGTATCTAATGGTCCACCTGCTGATACTAAAACGGCTGGTTCAAATACTACATCTACCGTATCCGTATACGATTTACATCCTGTTACCGTATCCGAAACAATTAATACTAACTGAACCGTAAGGGCAGAATCAGTAGCACCCGGCACGTATACCGCATCCAATAAGGATGAATCCACAAACGTTCCCGATCCATTAACAGTTGTCCATGCATATGCATTTGCTATAGTAACGGTTGGCGTAAGGAAAATACTATCTCCGGATTGAGAACATATACTTTGAGGTAAACCAGCTTCAATTGTTGGTGACTCTGTGAAATTCATAGTAAACGACTCCGAGTAGATCTGACATTCTTCATTTCCAGTTGTAGAAGGTGTTAAAACAACCAAACTATCCGCCAAGTCTTGTACTCCAGGAATGTAATGAGAACAGAATAAAGAGGTATCATTAAATGATCCATCTCCACTTGTCGTCCATGCTACACCTGTGGCATTGTCAACTACCACACAAATTTGTACACTGTCAATATCCGAACAAACGGTAGTATCTGCATTCTGGGTAATAGAAGGAACACATCGTACAAAAATCTCTACCGAATCCATCACCGGATTACAGCTTCCCGTTCCTGTTGTAATTGCATACAACATAATTGGTCCACATGAATCGGCCGGAATAAATTGATATCGAGCTAATGTATCTGAATTACTAGGACTGAAGTTTGGATTTGGCGTATTCACTCCATTTTCTGCAGTCCATTCTATTCCTCCTGCAAACTGATAACTTGCACTCAATTGAACTTCTCCTATTACACCTGGCGTGCTCTCGTAACAAGCTGTATCTGCTGGTCCTGCATCCAAAATCGGCGCATCCGCAATGGTAATTAACATACTATCCAATCCAGGCGTACATCCTCTGTTATCAAAGGTTGTTTCAAGAACTAGTACCACACTTCCAGCCAACGAATCTCCTTGAGAATAAACGTAAACCGTAGTATCTGACAATGAATCCACAAAGGTTCCTGTACCTCTTGAAATCCAAGCAGAACTATCCGTTGATACTAATCCTAAAATTGTAACCGAATCGTTTCCAGCACATACTATCTGGTTTAATCCAGCATCTGCAGATGGTGTAGGAATCACGTTTAATATTAAGCTGTCAGAATACGATTTACATAATCCTTGATTCTTAATGGTCAGTTTCAGGATTACCGTTGCTCCTAATGTATCTTCGGAACCTAGAAGATATTGCCCTTCTGCGACCGTTGGAAATGCAGAGAATGTTCCATTTGTGGAGGTCATCCATTCGCCATTATCATTCGAGATTGTATCTCCCAAAGTTATCGTTCCATTTAAGTTAATAATTGCGTTGTCTGCACAAACTTCTCCAGTACCTGCATCCACAGTAGGAACCGGTGTGATCAATATTAGAATTGTATCTGAGATCGGTTTACAATTGGCACTATCATAAGCGGTATAACTTACTGTCGCAAATCCATTGGTTGAATCAGCTGATGAGAAATCATACGTTGTATTATTTGCAGTACTGTCTGCAAACGTTCCAGAACCATTCACTGTTCTCCATACTAAACTATCTACTACGTCATTGATGGTTACTTGAACAGGTACAGAAGATGTATCTCCACATACCGTAATTGTATCAACCGATGAAGTAATTAATGGATGGGTTACCGTTAACAACACCGTGTCCATTACAGCTGGACAAAGACCATTTCCTGTACTCGTAAGTATAACCGAAATCGTCGTATCGCTGGTTTGTGATATAATCGATGTTGGATAGGTATACGTTGCATTTAAATCTGTCGAATCTATTGCGAACGATCCTCCTGTTACAGATGGTGTCCAAACACCTCCCGTAGAAGCTGTTAAATCAATTGTACCCGTCAAAGTAAAGAATGGAACATCCGCACATACGGTGTCATTCACACCTGCACTAATATCTGGAGGAGTTGTGAAACAGATATTAGTTGTATCTGAATATGCTTTACATCCTCTGTTAGCTCTAGATGTCAATATGAAATCCACACATTTAGTTGCTGGTGCTGCTGTATCCGCTGTTACTGGCTCATATTCGTTCAACAACGAATCTGGGTGGAACAAGAATCCGATTGCTGCTCCTAGGTGCGACCATCTTCCACTGTCTGCATTAAATACCGTACCTATTAAATTAACCGTATCAAATACACTACATGCTGCGTCCGAAGCTGCTATTACTACAGGAACCGGATTAAATCTGATTATTATACTATCGGTTACAGCAGAACATGATCCACCATCATTGGTAATATAAATCGTCAGTGAATCTACTCCTACGGTGTCCAGCGCATCAAAATAATACGTCATAAACGAACTATCCGTTTTGAAAATGGAATCTACTCCATTGGCAAAGTCTCCCATGCTAAATGTTCCATTTCCTCCTGACCAAGTTACCAACGCATTGGTATCGGCAAAGAAATCGGCTCTTAGCTGAATCGAATCCGCATCCTTACAAATTACGGTATCCACTGTAATTACTTGTGGAACTGGAATCAAGTTAATTCTAATCGTATCAAATACGGTGTTACACAATCCATAAGGATCCGCGGTCAACGTTAGTAAGAAATTACCAAGTGTTGAATCACCTGACCCTCTAATATAATTGGTAGATAATGTCAACGAATCCGGATCCCATGATCCATCTCCACTTGACAACCAGTATCCAGTTCCAACCATACCTGCAGTATCAATCACAGTCCCAATTACTGCAATAGTATCTGTTTCAGCACATGCATTTAACGCAGAAGCTGTTACAATTGGTAAATCGTAAATCACGATGTTCATTGTATCCGAAATTTCAGGACAGAGTGCTCCAACTGCCGTGGTTAGAACCAACTGAACAATGTTCGAGTCTATATTATCCTGATTGATCTTATACGTTCCATTCGTGTCATTTATATCTGAGAAATCAGCAAGGCCATTTCCAAGAGAAGTCCATACTACGGAATCAACCGTTGGACTGTTATATCCTCCATCCAATTGAATTATAGCTGTATCCGCACACACGCTTTGATCAGGTCCTGCATACACAAAATAAGGATCTGTATAATTTACTACTACTGAATCCAAAACGGCATTACAAAATCCATTTCCTGCGGTAGTTCCGGTTATTACAACTCTTTTAGTTGTGGCCTTATCTTGTGTTCCAAATCGATAATAAGTTGGGTTTGCACTGGTATCGGCAAATGTTCCATCTCCATCTGATGTCCACGCTACTTCCCCAGCTACAACCATACTTGCCGTAACCAACACACTGTCTTCACTTGAACAAAGCGCTGAATCTCCTACATCAATGATTGGAGCTGGATTAATTGTCAATTGCATTGAATCACAATATACTTGACATCGTCCATTCCCATCGTCTGCACAGAATTCAAATTTCAATGGTCCATTAGCCGTATCTGCTAATGAAATATAATATTCTAAAATGAAGCCAGTAAGTGAATCTAATCCAAGTGAATCTGGTGTTCCTGAATAAGTCCAGGTTCCTTCTGTTACTGTAGTTGCAAATACGTCAAATGGATCTCCATCTAAAATGTAGTCTGCACATATGGTATCAAAATTTCGAACTTGAACAGTTGGAATAGGTGTTAATGTTAAGATTGATGTATCACAATACGTTTGACATGTTGAATGTCCTGTTGCACAAATCGATAATTGAATAATTGCCGTGGTATCATCTTTAAGTGAAGGCAAATAACATGGGTTCAAACTTGTTGAATCATTGAATGTACCTGTGCCCAAACTTGTCCATGAAACTTCTCCTCCGTACAATTGACCCGCAGTTGCTCCATCTAGACAAATGGAATCTTCATCCGCACAACGTGTCAAGTCATTGGCCTTCAGAACGGTTGGTGTATTTACAATAGTAACAACAATTGAATCACAAATTTGAGGGCAAATTCCGTTGTTTTCGGTACATAAATAAAGGGTAGTTGAATTCAACGCTAAATCGGTTCCATTCATGGCATACATGGAGTTGATTACCGAATTATCATCAAATATTCCATTTGAGTTTGAACTCCAAGATAGCGCTCCTGTAGGATTCGTTATTGAAGCACCGGTACCTACCGAGACTGAATCCTCATCCTCACATACTAATTGATCCGGACCTGCTTCCACAATAGGGTCCGCCCTCAAATCCATTGCAATGTCCTTCGCATCTTCTCCTGCTGAACAACCTCCCGATCCATTTGTTTTAACTGAAATCAATACCGAACCAGGTACATCTGTAGGATGTGGCGTATAGAACGTCGTATCTGCTGCAATAGATGAGAATTCAGATCCTCCACCTGTTCCATTTGTTGTCCAAGTTACTCCATTAGCATTCGTTCTGGTAGCATATAAAAATAGTCCTCCATCATTGGAACACACTGCCACAGAATTGATAGTCACTGTTGGAACTGGCGTAAAGACAATATCAATGGTATCGAAAGCCGCTCCACAAACTCCGTTGGTATCAACGGTTTCTGCAAATATCTTAATTGCACCGGCTGAACTATCCGATGGATCCACATAATACTCTGGTGTGGCACTTGAATCAGAGAATGTTCCAAAGCCATTCGTACTCCACAATACGTAATCCGCACCTCCAAACGTTCCGTTCATCAAAATTGTATCTGAATTGGCACAAACCGTTTGACTAAATCCTGCATTTAATGAAGGAATTTGATCAATGCTTAACTGCATATTTGCTGAAACGGCGTTACACAATCCATTTCCAGTGGTTGTTAAAGTAAGTATGACAATCCCGTTATTAATATCAGTGGTGTCATGAACATATGTAGTGAACAGCAATGAACTGTCTACAAAACTTCCTCCTCCCGATGTGCTCCAAACGGATCCAGAGGCAACCGTAATGCTTCCATTAATAATAGTACCTCCACTGCTTTCACAAATCAATTGATCTATGTTCGCATTCACGGTTGGAGCTGGTGTAATTGTAATTGCCAGTTGATCGGTAACTGGATTACACGTACCGGGACTAGTAGAAGTCCAATCTAATACTACTCCTCCATTTACATAATCCAATGAATCAAAGGTATAGGTGGCGTTTGTTTCATTTGGTGAAGTACTAAATGCAGTTGAAGTTGGAGAACTCCAAACTCCGCCTCCTGTATTCGCAAACGTACCTGATAATTGTAGCGCTGCTGAATCAGCACAAATCGTATCAACGTCTCCCGCATCCATAATTGGAATTGGCGTAATAATCAATCTAATACTATCCGATATTGGACTACATCCACCTACATTAAAGTTTGTTAATGTCAACATAACGGTATCCGGTATTGTAGGATTAGTTGTATTGTGGATATAATCTGTTCCTACATCTGAACTATCTGCAAATGTTCCAAGCGGATCCGCGGAAGTCCAAACGGCATCACCGTAAGCTACGGAACCATTTAATGAAACAATGCTCACATCGCGGCAAATGGTTTGATTTGGACCAGCTTCCATACTCGGTGCTTCGATAATATGTAGATCTAATATATCTGTATATTCTTTACAAAGTCCATTTCCAGTAGTTACGGCAAAGAAACGAATGTCATGCACTGATGTATCTAAAACGGTTACATCGTACATTGTGGTTAATTGCAATGAATCAGCAAATCTACCGTTACCAGTAGTGGTCCATCGAACACCTGATGCTACGGTTATAGCCGATGTTATTTGCACACTGTCCACATCTGCACAAATGGTATCAAATCCGGCTGTAGCAATCGTAGGAATTGGCGTTACTAATAGATCCATGCAATCCGTCACTGCAGCGCAAAGTCCATTTCCGGTACTTGTCAAACAAAGTTGAAGCGGCTGAATTCCCTGAACTGTATCGTTATCTGATAAGACGAGAGTCGCATTCACGGTATCTTGATTTACAAAAAATCCACTATCACTTGAAGAAGACCAATGCACCCCTGTAGCGTTTAATACAGATCCCATTACTAAAATTCCAGCGGTATCTGCACATACAGTATCGTTTGGTCCTGCATCTATAATTGGAACGGGTGTAAAGCAAATTGTCATGCTATCCCGTTGTGCAGAACACAATCCTTCTAATCTACTATCCAAATATAAATTGATGCAACCGGCTGCGGAATCGGCTGGCGAACGGGCATATTTAGTTCCCAAATCCAACGTATTCACAAACATGCCTCCCGTTAATGTAGACCATGTTCCTCCTCCTGCATTCTGTACTGAACCATTCAATTGAACGGTATCTGTAGTTGCACAAAATGTTTGATTTGGCCCTGCTTCTACAATTATTTCTGGCGTTAGTGTTAATTGCATTGTGGCCGAATCTGCAAAGCAATTTCCATTATCCGTAGATACCAATTTAAAGAATATAACTCCATTCGTATCCGCTGGACCAAATGTATATACCGCTCCAATCAAATTCGTTTCCGTTCCATTAAATGAACCGCTGGAACTGGAAGAAGACCATGTCCCTGTGCTCGAATTTAACATGCTTCCATTTAACGTAAAGCTTCCTGCTTCTGAACAAGTTGAGGTGTCGTTTCCAACAAACACAGCTGGTGCTGGTAATACGGTCAGTAACATACTATCCGATACGTCCTGACATTGTCCACTTCCTTGTGTAGTTAAATTAAATTGCCAAGTGGCATTGCTATCTTCTACCGTTCTATAATAATTTATAGGCGCGGTCGATGAGTTAAATATTCCTCCATTATCATATACATTTACACCAAGGGTATTGTTAGACCATACACCTTGACTAGAGACGGATATAATACCGTTTAATGTATAGAATGTTTCATCATAACAAATGGTATCATTTGGCCCCGCTTCCACCGTTGGAGCTGGCGTAATATGAATTACCATCGAATCTGTTTGTGGTTGACAAAGACCGTTTCCAGTTGAAGTAATATAAAGTTTTATTGAATCTGCTGTCCCAACGGTATCTCCTGGAGCTAAGGTGCTTGGATCCCATGTATAAACCGGCGTCAAACTAGATGCATTATCGAATGGTCCGTTTGCGGTTGATCCTGTAGTTGTCCAAGTTCCACCTGTCGCGGTTTGAACGGTTCCAAACAATTGTAAGGTATCTTGATCTCCACAAATCGTTCGGTCGATTCCAGCATCTATTACAACCAAATCGGTAAGGGTGTATTTTACAGTGTCACAAACTTGTGAACAATTACTTAAATCACTGTTGCAAAGCACAAGATTTACATATCCATTGCTATAATTTCCTGCATCAAAACAATAACTATTCGGTGTTACTGTTCCAAATCCATTTCCAAATATTCCTAAGTCCTCTCCTGCGGCAACATTCCAAAATCCAGTGCCTCCAGCATTGGTAATCGAACCTGCTAATGTCACACAAGCGATGTCGGAACATAGTGTATCATCGTCTCCTGCATCTACAATTGGTCCTGGTTTTAATAAAATATCTACGTTATCGGAGATGGTTGCACAAGGTCCAAACGCGGTAGTATTCCATGTAAATGTAACGGTTCGATCTGCCAACACTGAATTGGTTGGTGTCCATGTTGCATTTAAGGCGGCAGTATTAGGTAAAAACGTCCCTGCTTCTGAGGCAACCCATGCACCTGGAGAAGATCCAGAAGCATCTAATTGCACAGGAAAATCTGTACTACAAATTGTTTGAGGTACTCCTGCACTTGCAATAGGTGCGTCTGCAAAGGATATTTGTAAACTATCACAAACATTGGAACATCCCGCATAATCCAATATGTTACTACAATAATAAAGCGTTATGATTGAGTCCGTAATATCTTGGGCGTTTACTGTATATACATTTCCAGCAAAAGAACCATTCCCTCCTGTCCAACTTCCGCTCGTTACATTTATAGATGTAGGCGAAAGTGTAATGGTAGCTGCGTTACCACAAGCAATTATATCCGCTCCTGCTTCAACCGTTGGTGAAGGCATGATTGTAATATTTACGGAATCGGTTACTTCAATACATCGAACACTTCCAGTACTTACAATAAATATGGTACTCGTTACAGGCGTCGTTGTTCCAGCTCCTGGAATATCTCCAGATGCGGGCGTATAATTTCCATTAGGATTCGTTGAAGTAACAATAGAACTTCCAGCCGGACCAATCCAACTTATTCCAACTCCCCCTTCAGAACCATCTGATGTAACGTTGCCCGCCAACGCCAGTGGTAAGTTATCTGCACACACTGTATCCGCAGCTCCGGCCTCAATAATTGGTGCTACTAAAATCTCCATTAATACGCTATCTGTAACGGACGTACAATTACCATTATCCGTAGTCGTGTAATATAGCATAATGCTTCCAGCTGTAATTTCTGTTGCAGTCGGAATATACGTTACAACGGTATCAGTTTCATCTCCTCCAATAAATGAACCTAGCGGATCAAAACCAGACCAAATTCCAGAGGTTGAAATTGATCCTGACAAGGACGCGTTTAATGATAAACCTTCATTATTTGCACAAGAAGTATCCGGTAATCCTGCGTCCACAATTGGCGAAGGCGTATAATAAATCGTCATCGAATCCAACACTGGATTACATGTTCCGTTTCCAACAGAGGTCAAATACATTCGTACACTATCTCCTTCGGTTGGTTGTCCAGATGTCCAATTTACATCTGTTGTTAATGAATCCGGCTGCACAATGGTTACATCTGTAGGTCGGTTTGTGGACCAAATGATTCCGTTTGCATTAGACACGGTACCCGTTACTGTTGCCACTGGATTATTCGCACAAGAAAACACATCATTCCCCGCATCAACCACAGGAGTTGGCTCGAAGAATATTGTCATGGTATCTGTAATCTCAACACATCTTCCAGAACCAGTTGTACTGATGATTAAATCCGTAGATGTATTTCCTGCTCCAATTTCAGAGGCGTCTGGTTGGTATAACCCTGTAGGATTTGTACTATCTATTGCTGGATTAAACGTTCCTGCAAAACTACGCCAAACTATTCCATTAGATACGACTGCATCAAACGTTCCTGCTAAAGTCACATTTGGATTATTCACACAGGATGTATCGTCTGGACCAGCACTTATCATCGGTGCAGATGTCACATAAATTTTCATGGAATCACATACTTCTAAACAATTATTGAGGGTTGCACCATTGGTAGAACATAACATAAGTGTTACCGAATCTGCGGTAACAGGTGAATATCCTACATTGATTAGCGTCGTTGGATTAGGCAAAAAGATATTTGTTCCTCCTGACCAAATTCCTTGCGTTGCTCCCTGACCAACAGTACCGCCGATAACAACCGATCGATTATTATCACAAACAGTATCGCTAGGACCTGCTTCGACCAATGGACTTGGTGTCGCTGACACACACACTGTATCTGCTACTGAAGAACATAATCCAGAAACATCAGATACTCTGAACTCCGCACACCATGTACTATCCGCTGGAGGTGCTGGTGTTTGTGATGCTGCAGTCGCTATTTGACTCGCATCAGGAGAATAAGTTGTTGATAAATCGGTTGCTGATCCAAATGTTCCATCAGTTCCAAAAATATTGGTCCACTGCAAACTTAATCCGCCACCTGCATTACCACTAGTCGTGTCTCCCGTAAATGTTACATCTGGATTGTTTCCACAAACTACCTGATCTACTCCTGCATGTGCGGTTGGTATAGACATAATTGTCACATCCATACTATCACAAACGAGCGGACAAATATCAAATAATGCCAACCTTGAAATACAAATTTTCATGTTAATAACATCTCCCGCTGTCGGTGACGTTGTAAATGTAAAATCAGGATCTTCTATGTCTGCAGAAAACGTTCCTGAAACTGGATTCGAAGTCCAAGTTGGTGCAGCAGCTTGACTCGTAATTCCATAAGTAGCTGTGGAATTCATTGTCAGCGTTGTTAAATTATTTTCGCACACTTGTTGATTTGGACCTGCTTCAATAGCTGGAAGCGACACGATTGTTAAATTCGCCGTATCAGGTACTACCAAACAATTACCTACGCTTGTTGGAGTTAATATTAAACTTACTTGTTGTAATTGCACCGGCAAAACTGGTGTCTCATCTACACCTGGACAGTACTGTGATGCAAGATCATTTACATTATCCACCACTGCATTAATGTCGGTTACAGATGTCCCTCCAATTTGTACATCCCAAACCACTCCACTTCCAGGGAAATTTACTTGATTCGTAAATGCCCCTTTTAAATTGGCAAGGCAATTTCCTGCACATAAAAGCTCATAATCCAAAGGTCCACAACCATCACAAGCATTTACTTGTGGAGCTGGAGTTACTGTTACTTCAGTTGTATCACATTCCTGTAAACAGGCTACTGCTGGATTAGCAATACAAAAAACAACATCATATGTAGTATTTTCCGTAACGCTAGATGGGTTATAAGTAACCGTATAACTTGTAGAATCATTGGACGACCAAGATCCAGGCATCGTAGTAGACCAAATTACCGATTGTGCTACTGGAATGGTGGTACCTGTTATCGAAAAATCTGCATTATTAAAACACACATTAAAATCATCGGGAGCGGTTGGAACCGCAGCCTTATTAATGATAATTCGCATGGTATCTGTTTCTGCAATACAATACAATCCATTGTTTTGAGAGGTCCAAATTAATTCCGCAAATCCTGCCAATATTTCTGCTGCTGTTGCGGTGTAAGTTGTTATAGAATCATTTACATTAACGAATCCGGTTACATCTCCACTTATGTTTGTCCATATTCCTGCACCTGTACTGGATGAAGCTTGTAATACTACTGGAAGACTATTGTCGCATACCGTGTCATCTGGTCCTGCCGATATGATCGGTGACGCAACTACAAAAATCTCTAACGTATCAATCCCTGCTGCACATTGACTAATTCCTGTTGTATCGGTTGTTAAAATTAATTCCACACTTGGCAGCAACAATTCCGACGCGTCAAGTGTATAGGTTGCCAACATACTATTCACGGTAGGAGTAAATCCTGTTCCTGTAGCTGACGACCAAATTCCTGGAGCTCCGGTTACGATTCCTGTCAAAGCTACTGCTGGACTATTCACACATACCGTATCATCTGGACCTGCAACCGCTGTTAGGATTGGGATGATGGTTACATTAAATGTATCTGTTTTACCAAAGCAAGCTCCTGTTGCTGTCAATTCTATCATAATTGATCCTGCCGCAATCTCTGCAGCTGATGGCGTATATGTTGAGCCAAGTAACGAAGTTGAATCTGGGAAAAAAGTACCTCCTCCTGGAATGCTTCTCCAAGACCCACCTGTAGCATTTGTCACTGCTCCAATTAGATCGATTGTTGGTGTACCTCCACAAATTGTTGTATCAAATCCTGCATCCACAGTCGGAGCAGGTGCTACGTTAATCTGCATTCCTCCTTCTGACTCACATCCTCCATTATCCGCAAATACAGTATAAATTGTTGTATCAGATGGACAAGCAGTTGGATTCGCACTAGATGCGTTGTTCACATCTGCAGCGGGGGTCCAAATATAGGTTGTATTTGTTTTCGCTGTCCCTCCAATATTAATACACTCGCCATTACAAATCGTGGTATCGCCTACTACATCTACCTCAAAAGGAACCGGTCTTCCAGATGGCACTAGCGTAGCATTCATATACATTCTTCCTGCATTAATGGCTGTCAAATTATCATAGTCTCCATAATCATGCCCTCCCAAATACCATACATTTCCTCCTGGTAATTGATCCGAAATCAAGTGCGCTCCAGTAGAAACAACCGTTGTATCAGTTCCTGATACACCCTCAATACAATCGTAATATCCATCATTCCATCCATTGGCATCAGATGCGGCATTCATCCACCAGTTCTTTTCCGAACCTCCCTCATTCAAGGTGATTTCTCCTTCATATTGCATAAATGCCAAGTCACCATTAGACTCAATATGATAATCCAAATTATTGTTTATAATATCAATTCCGTCGGTTGTTTTAAATGTACTGTGATTTTCATAAGTTTCAATTCCCCTACATTGAGCGAGAAAGTTACCTCCATCTTGCACATAATCGTAAATATTATCAGTCACTGCTTTATCTGCTGCAAAATCACCACTTCCAGCCCAATGCGGCTCTGAACAGAACGTATAGCACTGTATAATTCCGGTAAAAACTCCAGCATCAATTACATAGAAGTTTAAATCTGAGCTTAACCCTGCTTCTTCTAACAAATCCATATGAATTTGCTGATTTCCTCCATTACTAAAAACCGCAATTTTTGGTCTAAAATCCAATTCATAACGCACATCCATGTCCTTATCTGCGTCCAATGTATAGATCACTACATCATTTCCGTAGGCATTGATTACTTGGGTCGCTGTTTCTGTCCATACTTTTTTCGGAGTATTGATATAGGCCGGGTCAATCACAAAGGCTCCTGCCACAAAATCCACCGAAGCAGAAGCAGCTGCATTTGGATATACCTTGGTCACATTTGCAGTCATGTCTATCCCATCTTTCATTTTACCAGATGTAATAATCCATTTGACTGGAATATCTTCTTGAAGCAACGCATGTATCAAACCATAGGCTTTCATGTTAAATAATGGCGCTCTTGCTCCTTCGTTTTGAGTTGCATTCCCCATTGGAATCACCAATGATCCTGCTGGAATCGTTTGAAAATCACTTGGCGGATTTGGGGAATCCCATCCTCCAGGAGGTAGCGCTTCTATCTCTCTTCCTCCAGTACAACTACCCGTACCAGCTTGATTCACTCCATCTACCGTTATTTGCGTGTAAGCCGCATCTACTATATTGCCTACTGAGGCTGCACCTGAAGTGATATCATACGCAATCCAGAAATAATTTGTACCTTTTGAAAGTGTTTGAGTTCCATTTACAGTTATGTTTCCACCCGCTGGAGCAGCGGTACCAAATAAATTGGAAGCACTATACGAAGCATCTGTCCCGGTATAATAAATATTTATATTGGAAACATCGGCAATCGATGTTGTAGAAGCCATATTAAATATAATCTGTGTGAGGTCAAACGGGGTAAGCGTCCCCGTCATGACGACTTCAATTCCAATAATCTGTTTAGAAATATCCGTCGTGTCGACCGAAGTCGTATCGGTCCTATTACATGTATTGGACACGTAGGACATGGGGACACATGCTGTAGTCGTAAAATTATAGCCTACTCCAGTATTCGAACCTCCCGTTTTATTTTCCATGTTAATGGAACAACTCGAAGTCAGCGAGGCCCCGTTGGTAACGTTGGCTATCACAATATTAAATGCAACATCTTTGTCTATTTTGGCCGGTACAAGAAATGCCAATGTAGTTGCCGTTTGCACGGTAAAGCCGTTTATCGCAGTTCCTGCGCAGCTACTTCCAGTCACTGTTGCAGTGGATGCATCGGTACCAGCTGGAAATGTGATGGTAATCGTTTCACCTGGATCGGCTTTTGCATCTTTATCGTTGGCATTTGTTTGTGAAAAAGTATAAGTAGTCTTCTCACATCCATCGTTTGCCGCCAATGTTAATGTCTCCCCAACCAAATTAAAATTTGCCGGTCCTCCTCCTGCTATTAATTCCTGATTTACCAGCAAAACGATCACAGTCAGCAACACCAACTTCCCCCCTTTTAAAATTTTATTCATATCAGATTAATTCTTGCCCCCTATAGCTTAGGTAAGTTACAAAAGTAACTAATTCTTATCCAATTTTGAAAGAAAAACAGTGGCTTATTGTTGATGAAACAAGAAATCACGGCTAAGCGTGATTTCTTGTTATTACTCCCATCGGCTCATATCACCTTATAAATACTTTTTTTCATTATTTTAATCTCCTATGAAACCAAATCGCATTTTGCTTTTGTATTGGTTAAAATCTAATACGGCGTCCTTATTTTGACTTTTCAATACTATAACCTAACTACTCAATTCAACAATGTCCAATAAAATTCAATGATCATAATTTCTATGACTACGAACCAATCTTGGAAAGCAATTTAAACACAGCTAAGCGTCCAAGTAACACTAAGCGAAAAAGCCCTCCTATAAAAAATAACATTAAATTTAGATATTCTTATTGTATATTAAACATTAAGTGTATTTTTACAATTACGTTAATTCTTTTTTGATGTAAACTGAAGTAAATTGGTTTTATCTCAAAAGTTTAGAATCTAAAATAAAAGAGAAAGTATGTTGGTTATTGCAGACAGTGGATCTACTAAAACAGACTGGAGATTTGCAGATGAGGATGGAACCATTTTATTTACAAAGCAAACGGTAGGTTTTAATCCATATTTTCATCAATCCGATTTTATAGGAAATGAAATTTATCAGAATTTCATGGAGATAAATATGCGGTTATTATCCGTTACAAAGGTATTCTTCTATGGTGCTGGTTGCTCATCTCCTGAACGTAATCAGGTTGTTGAGGATGGTTTAAAAATGGTTTTCTCCAATGCCCAGATTCATGTGGAACACGACTTACTTGGCGCATGTCGTGCTTTATTTGGTGATACGGCAGGAATCGCTTGTATCATCGGTACCGGATCTAATTCGTGTATTTGGGACGGTCAAAAAATAGTGGAAAATATTCCTTCACATGGATATATTTTAGGAGATGAAGGCAGTGGGGCCAAGTTGGGCATGGAACTTCTAAAACTTTATTTTAAAAATGAAATGCCCACAAATGTGGCAGATTCGTTTTTGAAAAAATTTAAACCTGTCGATTCTGACATCATCAAGAAAGTATATCAAGGTACGAACCCAAATGTTTATCTGGCTTCCTACGCTAAGTTTTATAGTGAACACAAAGAGGATGTTATTTTGAGTGGTATTGTGTATAAGGCATTATACGACTTTTTCTATCAACGAATTTTGAAATATGATAATTGTAAAGATTATTCGGTAGGGTTTGTGGGGTCCATTGCTTATAACTTTCAGCATTTATTGAACCGAATTGCTGCTCATCATGGCATGGAAGTAGATCGAATTGAGCCATCTCCAATTAATGCTTTAGTGGCCTATCATGCGAAAGGAAAAGAAGTTTTTACAAAGGCCTAGTTATTCCTTTGACATCAACCTGCACTTGTACTTAACACGTCTTTGATCCATTGAACTGAATGATCCACGATTGCTGGATTATAATGCTCTGAAACATACTTTCCATCCAAACTTCCGTCTTTTTGCATTTCGGCATACTTTTCCATGGTTGGAATCGTATGATAGTGATGCGTGGTTTTTGCAATAATTTTACTCTCCCCTTCATTTGGCCGCACGGCATTTACTGCATCTTCAATATCCTTTGCCCAATTGGTGTTGATCGTATGTAAATCATGTGCTCCAGCCAATGCCAATACCGGACAATCTATTTTTTGATACGCCGTAAGAATATCGACATCATTCAATGATTGAAAGTAAGTGTAATGATGCATTCCATGAAATAAATTTCCTTGAAAATGGTGCTTTACTAATGTTGTATATTCCGGATTCTTTGATAGCTCCTCTGGAGTCATTCGATTAATATAATAATCGTACAAAAATGGCAATGTCTTCCTAAATTTTGATTCTGTAGCTTCATAATCTGCATTTCTTAGATATGCTTGTTCTTTTTGAATATCTAATTCATATTCAAACCAAGATCGCGAGATTCCTCCCCAAGCAATGATTCCTTTTACTTTCTCTTTTTGTGCTACTAATGGAGAACTTATTGCTCCGAGTGAATGTCCATACAAAAAGATATTTTCAGTGTTTACTTTCGTTGATTTTTTCAATTCTTTTAACGCCGCATGCATGGCTTGAACTTCATAATTAAAATCCATTTCCCAACATGGTGTGCATCCTTTACTATCTCCCATCCCAGGTTTTTCAACCCGATAAACAGCTATTCCGTTTTCTACAAATTGCTCGGTTAACTTCTTCACCGGTGCTTCTGAATCAAAATAGTAATCCAGTGATCCACATCCGACTCCAGGCATAAATTGAATTACAGGAGGATTCGCTACGTTTTTTGGGACAATCAAGATCGTTCGTAATTGACCTCCATCAAAGTTTACTGAACCATAGGTCACATCCCCATATGCGGATGTTTCAAACGGCTTCCCCTTCACTTTTCCGTTTCGTTTTACTTTTTTCCCATCGCGCTCTACAAGTAATTCCAACGCATCATTCGCTTCCCATTCCCCTATTAAACTTACAAAGTGACCTATATCTTCAAGTTCTACTCCATTGCACTTCAAGATCCGATCTCCATTTTGTAATTTTAGTTGGGCTGCCGTTGTATTTTTAATTATTGAAATAATAAATACTTTTCCTTGCGCATCATTTTTCATTTGGGCCCCAAAAGCTCCTTTCCTAGGCAGGGATTGAGCTAATAGAATGGATGTAACCGATGTGCTAATCAGTGCAAAAAAAACAATGGATTTAATAATTTGTCTCATAATCAGAACGAACTTTAAGTGATGGAGATTTAATACAATAATTTTTATCTACTTCTATGAATGCGATGTTCGATACTAAAAGTGTTAATAATCATCCATTTCTAATTAATAATTCCACGAACAAGGCAGAATTATCGACCACAATCATCATAATGATTAAAAATTGTATTACTATTATTGCTCGGCCTCCCAAATTTATGGCCGAAGCAACACTTCTTTAAATTTTACTCGAAGCCTTTGGAAGCATCCTATTTCATAGCCATTATTCCTCCTAAAGAAATTACTACTTCAATCAAGGCTTTTCAACAAGTGCTTGCCGATCAATTTGATGCGCGACAATGTTTGGGAGAAATTCCTCACATCACTTTGATTCCTCCTTTTCAAATGGACGCTGAGAAAGAACAATACTTAATCGAACTTGTACATCGTTGCAATAAAGAACAACTACCTTTTGAATGTCAGTTAAAGGATTTCTCTCATTTTGGGAAACATACGCTGTTTGTCAATGTTGCAACTTGTGATGCGCTCACCTCCTATCAGGAAAACTTATTACACACGATAAATAACACCTATTATTTGGCAGAGGAACGGATTCATTATTTTCAAAAATATGCTCCCCATATCACAATAGGTTATAAAGATCTAAGGCCTAAATTTGGAGCGGCTAAACAATATTTTTCAGAGCAGACTTATCAGGCTCAATTCCAATTTAGTGGTGCTTCGATATTAAAGTGTCTTTCGGAGGATCACGAATGGGGGCTGTTGTAATGATTTTATTACTGAATTATTATCCAACACTTTCAGCACATACATGCTTTTTGGAAGGTTTAACATCGAGATTAAAGTGCCGTTGCCAACTACCTTTTTCCCTCGATCAATTTCCCCTGCAGATCAAACAATTGATAAGATAATTTTTCATTCCTGTAATTACCTATCTTAAATTAAGCACATTGGTTGTAGGGTTTAGGTATGCTTTCAATTCCAGATTAATTTCTGTAAGTTCTATTCCTACTAATTCAGAAATTTCATATGGTTGTGCACTCCTTCCACAGAACAAGTTTATCACAAATTTGTGCGATCTTGCTATGCTTACTTATATTAGTTTGTTGTGAATGTCCTAATGTTTGTGGAGTTTGATATCAACTATCATAAGATCGATATCTTTTCTGTTAATAATGAATTGTGCTCCGATTAAGATTGTATTATTTTATTGCAACTATCCAAGTTTGTAATTCTAGATTTGATTGTTTGACCTATTCAATTAATTAATATATTTTGGTAAACAATTCTAATCGGCACACAGAACTAGCACGCTAGATCTGGTTAATTGCTAGCCATTACAACAAGTACAACTCAACTCGTCTGTTTTGCTCTGACTCTTTGTCTTTACTAGCTGTATCTAACGGGTCTGATTCACCTCTATAATCTAACATAATTCGATTCGCTGCAATCCCTTGAGTGATTAGGTATTTTTTAACTTGCAACACCCTGCTTTTTGAAAGATTCAAATTATAATTATTCGTACCAACCCCATCGGCATGACCGATCAACATGATTTTTTTATCCGTTTGTTTTGATTTATAATCATCAATCACGGAAGCCAACACCACTAGATCTTCGGATTTCAACGCGGTACTATTCATAGCAAATAAGACCATTTTTGCTCGTAAGGAAGAGTTATCATCATTTTCACCGCAGTTACGCAGTTTTGCTTGGGTAATCATCAATTCAGAAGTTAAAAGGGAAATTTTCATATCCAATGAATCCTTTTTTCGAAGAGAAGCTTCTAATTCGGAAATTTTATCTGAGATTAAACGAAAGTCTACATCGTCCTCGTTTCCAACATTTTTATGCGCTTCATCGAGTTGTTTTTGCAAGGCCTTTAGACGGTCTGCCTGAGATTCAGTTTGAGCGTTTATGGTTTGGATTCCGATAAAAATCAGACCTATACAGATTATTAGTTTCGCTACTTTATTCATTATGTATTTTTGATTTCTGATTTCTGATTTCTGATTTCTAATTTTTGATTTTTGATTCCTGATTTTTGATTCAAAAAATTGCCTTGTTACTTTGGCCTTGCTAGATCGTTTAATAGAAGCATCAGAGTCTCAGAGTACTCTTTCGAGTGACTCTGAGGGATGCTTGAATTGAGTGAACCTAATTATAAACTCCTTTTTGATTTCTGATTTTTGATTTCTGATTTTTGATTTCTGATTTTTGATTTCTCAATCAAGAATCCTGAATCTAAATTCAAAAACCCTTACTTACTATTGATCTCTATAATTCTTTTTTCAATATCGTCCATGCGCTTCAAATCTGACTCGCTTAATGGCTCGGTTTCCATCTTCTTGATGAAAACAGTCAATTCATCCTGCAATCCTTTTACTTCTGTTTGTAATTCAGAATCGCCCCCATTTGTATCCATGTTATCCAAGTTGTTCAATACTTCTTTCAAATGCTTTGAACGTCTTCTTCCTGCTGCTCCTCCTGCTGCTGACTTTCTTTTGTCAAATGTAAACGTGATGAAAACTTCATGAGCACCTGCAGCAAGGACGTTTATAGGTTGTTGCGTTATATCATACGAATATGCAAAATTAAATTGCTTCATATTTAGTCCCACTGCAGGCGCCATGTTTCCTGTTGTTTTATATATAAATTGAGCCCATACCAAACTGTCATACTCAAACTTTACTCCTATATCCAATTGTTCTGGACTTTGAGATAAGCTGTGCGCTACTAAGGATGGTTGAATTGAAAATTTATCACTCGCCGCAATTCGATAACGGGTCATGAATAATAAGTGATCCGATAATCCACTTGACGTCGTTGCCATATGCGGTGCAGACAATCCTAATTCCAAGTTCTTCGACTTGTACATCGCTCCAAAACTTGTCAATAAGTGCATGTTGTTGATGTACGAACGATTGATCGCTGGATCGTTAAAATCCGTAAAGCGGTCGTTGAATAAATCACGGTCTTGTAAATAGGTTTGGAAAATCCCAAAAGACATTCCGAAACTTACTTTCGAAGTTTCGTTTAACTGAATTTTATATGCATAATTAAACTCCGCAGAAACATTGGAAAGCAATCCTCTTCGATCCAAGATTACTTTTCCTCCTACTCCCATGTTATCTTTTACTCCTGTATGAATTCCAATCATAGAATTTACGGGAGCTCCGTCCACACCTGTCCATTGCGCTCGTTGGTTCAACATCGTTTGAATTCCATCTGTTTCTCCAGTATATGCGGGATTCACATTGAACCAATTGAGTTGATATGAATAATGCGTATTCAAATCTTGCGCTTCTATATTATTTATTTGACTTAGGCCAGCTACACTGATAACCAATCCTAAGGCTACTTTTTTTATCATTTGTAAATTCATCTTTTTCATGATTTTAAAGTTGATTCTATTCGTTTGATTCGATTGGTTATTTTTATCTTATTACCGTAACGGCTCCTTTGAACAATTGCTCTTGATTTGCATTGCTTTGCAGTACATAATAGTACGCTCCTTGATCCACAACTTCACCATTAGATGTTGCTCCCCACGTATTATCATATCCTGTTGAAACTTGATAAATAATATGCCCTGACCCGTTAAAGATCATCAAAGAAAAATCATTGTAGATTGCTACGTTCTCTATGGCAAATACGTCGTTGATTCCATCTCCATTTGGTGTGATGATTTTGTTTACACCAAGTGGCTTATCAAACTCCACCCGATCCACAATGTTTACAATTACCAAACCGGTATCCTGCAATCCACCTGCATCTGTTCCTACTACAATGATGGTATAAGAACTCGCATCTTCATATAAAATAGCACCCGCAGTGCTAATTTCCTCATCCAAAATTTCAAATCGTGGAGTTATTTCTAAAAAGGAAGTAGTGATTACATCATCCGCATCTTCATCTGTAAATGAAATCAATCCTACTACGGTTCCTAAATCTACTCCTTCTTCAATTTCAAATACTCCACCAGTAACAACCGGCGCTTCATTTACATCATTGATGAACACGTTGAAAGCTTTTTCAAAAAACAGTCCGGTTAAATCTTCTTCGGTACGTACTCGAATAGAAAACGACGATCCCGCTTCAAAATCCATTGCGGTTCTTGTCACTAATTCATCATCTACAATATTAAAGATTCCGTTATCCGTATCTCCTGCTCCAGCAACCAATGAATACATGTACGTTTCTCCTACATCTGCATCTTCACTTGTAAACTGACCTATCACACTTCCCGCTGGCATGTTTTCGTCAATTACTGAATCAGATACAAATATATTCGTTGGAGCATCACCCACGTTAACTACAATTACCACGAACTTTTCTTCAAACGTACAGCTTCCATCATTTACCGATACACGTACATTGTAACTCGCTTTTGTTTCAAAATCAAATGTTCCAACAACAAACAAAGAATCTCCGGTAATGCTAAAGTTTGCATTATCCTCATCTCCGTCTCCGTTTATCAAGCTATACGTATGCATTGTATTATCTTGATCTACCGTAGTGAAACCTCCAACAACTGGGTTCAACTCATTTTCCAATACCATCAAGTTGCTTATTGTAAGTGACGTTGGCTGATAGTTTGTTAACAGTTCAAATGGCGCTACTGCAAATCCAAAAGAAGCTCCGTCCTGAAAAAGCACGCTGTCTGATGCATCGTATTCTTGATCCGCAGAAGCATCATAAATCTTAAACGTTACCGTTTCACCGGCTGCTACATTACTATATACAGTACTAAATGCTAAATATTCTCCATTTACTACATTGTATGCATAATCAACTCCGCGACAATCATTGCCCACAAAGGCTCCAACAATATTGCTGGGATTGGCTAAATCGATACAATCCACATTCAATTTTGCAACTACATTCATGGAGTAATTGTAGGCACTTGGATTTACAGACCAAGTTGGTGGTGTGGCATATACGGCCAGACTCATTAGAATCATACCGAACAAAAAGCTACATCGTTTCATATTTATCTTCATTTGATTAAAATCTTTATTATTAATATTTGCGAGATCAGGAACTAGATATTTTCAATCTAGTTCTTCACTTTTACTATCTTATTTACAATCGTAGTCCCATCATCAAGCGACGTTTTCACGATATACACGCCATTGGTTAAATTGAATCGTTTCACATCAATGGTCTGACTCCAACCGTCAATTGCGTATACATCTGACACCAATTCTGTAATCAACTTACCTGTAATGTCATACAAATTAAGGCTGATTGGTTGCGACTTATCCAACTTCAATGTTACTGTAAATCGCTCCTTGAAGATTGTTGGGTGAATCGAAACGTCTGAGCTCACTTCTACTGTCGATTTAACTCCATTGACTTGTGCCTCACAGTTTTCAACTATTAGTCTATTTGACTTCAGTAAGGATGGTTGTGCAACCGTTCCTGACAATGTATTTGGAGTGAACAACATACTCGTTTCGAATTCAAATCGTCTTCCAAACTCATCTACAGCTACAAATCGCATTACATCTCCTGGAGCATTTCCGTATAAAGTCATAAAGAACTTACCATCTTCTCCTTTCGCTACACCTCTCAATGTACCTCCGTAGTATGCAAACAGTTCTAAATCGTTTCCAGCCTGCTCATCTGCACATAACATCAAGTTGATTACTGCATTCATATTGTACTTGTACTTAGCTGGATTCAACGCATATTGGTTGACAAGCGCTTTTTGCTCATCTTCCATTTCCGTGGATTTATTGAACATTCCAGATCTAGGATACACAAATGATCCTGCTTGCGACGCGTTGTACATGTATCCATTTTCAGGAACCATGAAGTCTAAGTTTCCAACCCATCCAAGAATAGAATCATAGATGGCAAACGAAAGTTGACTCTTCAATAGATCACCGTGCGATGGATTGAAATTACCAAGAGCAGCATCTACTGTTTGGTTTTTAACCGCTACATATCCCATCCAGTTCCATCCGCTATCAATCGAAATTGTGATTGTATCCGGATCAACTTTGGCTCCTGTGTAATCGATCGTATCAGCCAGGGCAGAATAGATTTTATACGATTCCACATTGTTTACACCACCGGCAGAAGAAACTGTTCCAACCCATCCAATAGATGTATTGTACTGATCAAATGCAGTTTTCGATTTCAATAAATCTCCATGGGTAGATGTAACTTCTTGCATCAACGTATTGATGTTAGAATGCTTCACCGAATTCAATGGAAATGATACCCAGTTCCATCCAGCATTCAATGCAATTGGTTCTGATATGGTATTTACGGCTGCAAATAACTGTGGTGTATTTGGCGTTCCTGTCAATGTGTTTTGTGCAAACACTAAACTAGGCACCACCTCTACATGCAATTTACCTGCACTCGCATCCCACACATGGAATGTTAGATTCTCACCTGCTACTACATTACTGTACACATCCAAGAATACTAGGTATGCATCGTAATCTTCGTAATATTCCAGATTTGCAACACCTCTTACTTCACTTCCGACCATCGCAATTAAGATATCTTCGTCATCTGTAGAGATGATCGCATCTACACTTACTTGACCAACAATGTTCATTGAATACTGGTAATCTGCAGGGTCCAAATCTAAGTTAGGTGGATCTTTTCGAATTTTCAACGTTACAAATAATGCTTCGTTGAATCCAAAATCGGTAGTCAAATACACATCCTGTTCGTAATCTCCAATGTTCGTTCCTGGAGTTACCGTAAACGTTACGGCCATGGTTGAATTAGGTGCAATGTTTCCAGAAGATATATCTACAGACAACCATTCAGGCAAATTACTTATGTCAAACGCTTTAGTCGCTCCACCAGAATTTACAATGTTCGTTGTAAACTGATATGGTTCTCCTAGTTTCAAACTAATATCTCGACGAAGATCTTGCCAGAATACTTGATTACGATCTACATATGCAATCCAAGTTTTAGGTGATTGCATCACATTTCCATGCAAGTCAAGTACTCCCTGAACAGTCACATCCAATGTTACATTCTCAATCAATGCCGGTACATATCCAGGTGTAATGATAATTTTATCGTCATTCACAGAATAGGTAAGCGGAATATTCTTGATTGGTCTTGGAAGTTTTATTGGAGGAATATCTGTTCCTTCATACACTACTGCTCCACTCGCAATTACAGAAGTACTGTCGTTTACAATATTGGTGGTAACAGGCGTTAGAACAGGTACGCCAAGAACTTCTTGATATTCTTCAAATGGGAAGTATAATTTCAATCCAAATTCATCTCCTTTCATTCGATTTACTCGATCACGCTCAATTTGCTCTTGCTTTCTAGCAAGGTTCCAAACTCGAACTTCATCGATCATTCCATCGAAATGTTGGTCTTGGTTATAAATAACTCCTACTCCAGTATGATAACCTCTTGCACCAACCCATGCTCTAATCGATCCAAATTCTCCGAACGTAGTACTTTGAGTAGATCCTGCTTGGGTTCCATCCACGTAAGCTACCATATTGGTAATTCGATTCATGACAACTGCTAAATGATGCCAGCTCCCATCCATATAATCTGTATTATCAATTTGGAAGGTTTTATCATTGTTCTGCACAAATAGGTGTCCAGTTGCATCTGTATAAATTGCCCAAGTAGAAAAATCTTTCCCTTTTCCATTGCTAAATAAACAAGCACTATCCGCTTGTGGATCTCCTTTAAACCAAAACTCAATGGTAAAGTCCATCTCATCCGTGAAAGATACTCTTCCGGTATTGTGTTGAAGATATTCCGTTCCGTTAAATACCATGGCACGGCCAGATGGATTAATAGCCCAAGTCGCACCAAAGATTTCTCCATTACGCTGACGAGATACGTCCTCAACCCAACCTCCAATGGCTTCATCCATTGGCCAAACACCTACTACTCCAAATTCTTGTCCGGACATTGTAATATTCAATGCTGCAAAAACTTCAGAGGTCGTTCGTGCTCTGTTCCACACACGTAATTGGTGAATATTTCCAGTAAATGTTGCTGCAGAATGCGTACTCTTTCCGATGTACACATCTCCTGTTTCCGTATAATTTGTGACAAACGTATTGTTTGTTCCAGACAATGCTCCATCAATATAGAATTCAACCGTATTATTTGGTTTATCATACACGCATGTAATGTGATGCCATGCACTATCCGCAATCGTTCCGGTAGAATTAAAAGTCTGACCTGCCAGGTTCAACGTAAGGTTGTTCCCTGCTGTAAAACCAAGACTATAGGATTGTGCTGCATTGATCCCTTGTGAGAAGAATATTTCCGCGGCACTATTATTATTTCGTTGAACCCACATTTCTACGGTAGATGTACTATTCAAGTTCAAACCTGATACCATTCGAACATAATTATTTACACCATCGAAGAATAAACTTGCGTCATGTCGAATATCTTCCCCATTGATTACTCCCCTTACATCAAAATTAAGTTGAGTCAACGCTCCTAAATCTACAGGCTCGTTAAATTGGATCATAATTTCATCGTTTGGCGAAAGAATTCCATCTGCTGGAGACGGGTTCCCAAACGGATGTGGATCAATTCGATCCATTACTCCAGTATGTGTCAATGACGTCTTATCCGCCAAGGTACATTTGGATACCAATCTTAAATCATAATCTCCATCAACTAATTGGTCCGTTACCCACTCCCAAGTTGTAAACGGACTTACCGTTGGAATAATTAGCAAGGTAGTATCGTTCATTCCCGTGGTGTCTTTGATAAAATTCTCCAATCCGATCCATGTTGCAGAAGCGCTTGGCTTATACTGCAAGTCAATCTGATTGAAATCAAAGAAGTTGATGTCATAATCTTTAATTGCTATCGGCATCGTATCATTGAAGCTATTGTTCAATACCCAGAAGTTCTCTGGTAAGATAAATGATACATCCGTACACGTAGGTAAGAAGTGCGCACTGATATAAGCGGTATCTGCTATATTTGGAAAGTCATCCGTTTCATCTCCTGGAGCATATTGACAAATCGATTGGAATACCACTCTTAAACTGTCATAATCATATACTGGACCAGCTCCTTTTTCGATCGTGATCACTTTATTCAATGCAGAAGATCCTAATACAAAGACGTCTTGCGTTGGTGCGATTCCGTCAATCTTCACAATTGCTCCAAATGGATTACTTGCTGGATCTAATCTAACTCGGTATAATACGTCGTCATTCGTTTCGGATAAATTAGCCAATGTTAAGTTAAATGCTGCCGCTGCATCTGATGGCACGTTGGTCAACAATGTCGGCGCTGCACTAATTTCCACTTTTTCTATTTGCTGCGTTTTGTCCGCTAAAATAAAGTTCGGGTAAGTTGGATTTGTTCCTGCATTTGCTGGATTATCCATATAGTACTCTGTTAGCTGCTCTCCTTCATGTGGACAAGAAGTTCTTCCTCCTGCTCTTGTTCTAAAGATGGGTCCCCAACCTAATAAAGATGGGTAAACATCAACTGAGTAAAGATCTTGCTGATCTTCGTCCGTTAGCGTATAAGATATTGTTGATGTAGTAGATGTAGTTTCACTCCAATCTCGACCAGAAGAAAAATCAACACTTACACTCTTCTCCATACCTATCCCAGTATTGTTTATTTTCCCTTCAATCTCCAGTCCTAATGTAGCTGACATTCCATATTCTACACTTCTAGTGTAGGAAGAAGCACTTTCGTGCGTCATGGAAGAGGTAAATGTGTTACCTGCCGAGAAGGTATGATTGACACCGGTCTGATCATACTTATCTTCAATTCGCTTTTTATCTAATTCATATCTGGTAAACTCTGCAAACAATTCCGCTGCACCTATTCCTGTACCTGAGCCTACCGCAAATGACGCTGCTCCCAGTAAACCTACACCTGGAACTGGAACTGCACTTGTAATTGCAGTTGCCGCAGTTGCTGCGCCTGAAGTTCCTACCAACAAATTGTACGCAATAAGCGTCGGAAGATTCTTTTCATAATGTCGAGTCAATTCTGACTTCTTCAAATCTTCTCTAAGTGCTGCGTTATTTACATTCACTTTTTCCCATTCATTCAACATTATTGCATCTTCCCACTGACGAATTTGATTATTAATCCAACGTACGCTATCCCCGGTAAGAGAATCTTGTAATGTAGCTGCAGTAAACGTATAACTGTTTCCTGATAAAATACTGAAGTCTGGATTCTTCATCGCATCAAGTATCTTCCATTCAGCTCCTTGTGCTTTAGAATTAACTTTAATATTTTCCGTTGCTACCACTACTCCTAGTAAATTAAACAACGTATCAACTCCTATTGAATCTCGAAGTTGCAACATATATGAAATCCTTCCGTCACCTGTTAATTGTGGTAAACTTGCATCAACTCTTGAATCATCATTATTCAATGCATAGTTGTCATCTGTTATTGGAATATGCGACGTATATCTTGAATCCGTTTGCATCATTACATTTCTCAAGTTTACCAAAGTCGGAATAATGGTTTCTTTTACATCTGACTCGTTAATCATAAATTGAGTCCCATAACCTCCAGGAACAATGGACAATCCATATTGCTTCGCAAAAGAATATCCTGTAAATCCAGCGCCTATACATTCCACTTTAGTACACATAGAATCCGGAACCAAATGCATTGTCTCTGACACTCCAAATTCAACGTTTTTAGATTTTCCGATATACAAATCACTTCCTCTTCCAGGTAAGAAGTTATTCGAATTTGTTTCCCAAGTTTGAGTATTGGTTGTCGTAATCGATTCCGAACCAGAATTACCTCCTGAAGCAGTGGTTGTAAAACCAGCACTTACATTATTTTTCGCATCCGTTTCAACCGCGACTCCAATACCAGTGGTGAATTTTGTACCAATGAACAATTTATCGGTAGATGAAACACTTCCTCCCGAATTCCAACTCCAGTTGTTCTCCGTGCTTTTTGTAGATCCTACTTCTCTAGATGAAAAACTTCCACTACCTGGAGGATCTCTTAAAATATATTCTGGGATTTGTGGTCCTGCAGTTGCAAATTGATTTCCGTTCGAACTTACTCCCATAATATAACCACGGAAGATCCCATCATCTGCAGCAGCAAAAAGAGGTGATTTCACGCCTTTAAAGTTATATGGTAACCACGGAACAGCTGTTCCATCCGTTTTAATCAATCTAATTTCCATTTTACGTACAAAACTCAATTCTGGAATCGACGTATTTTCCGTGAAATTTGGCTTACCTAATTTAAAAATGTATCGTAAAAACTTAAGACTATCAAGGGTGTTCACATCCTTCATTTTCACGCTGTGCACTCCAATTTTGGAAAGTTCGTTGATAAATACCAGCTCGCCGTCTGTGGTTGGAACAGAATCTCTACTTAAATCATCGTAATTTGTGTAATCCTCAAATACTCGAATCAAACAAATGGCGGAATCATTTTTCCCACGCGCATCAAATAATGCCCAATTAATTGGAGAGGTAGGCTGTGTTAAATCAATACTTTGACTAGTTCCATTTGGATGCGTGTACTCATATGTTTTATTTCCATTAAAAGTCAAATTTGGATTTTCATAATCCAAAACCGCAATTTCAGGATCAACTCTATATATGTAATCAAGTAAATGGTGATACTTAATAGAATCTACAAAATATTGTGATGCCAACGTATCGTATCCCAAGGTATCATACGTTTCTACTAATGGGGGAACGTTTGTATAATCCAAATTATTAACTGGGAAGGAAATCGTAAGATTACTAAGAACGGTAATCTCTGGAGTATACTGTAACGGCGGAACGTACATAACGTACTCACCTGACGTATCGGTAAATGCAGTATCTCTAATACATCCCCCACCCGCTGTGGAAGCCAAGATAACTCGAGTTACTCCAATATTGTTATTTCCTCTTCCTAACCCGGGTAATTTTTGAGCCTCTCTCAAGCCTCCTGCTACTCTACCAACAATTTTAACTTTCGTAGAATCTAGAAAGTTGATGTTTTCTGGGGCTTGAAAATCAAATGTTCCCGTTGGTGGAAAACGACCTGAACTCATTGTATGTGCATGCTTCTCGATCGTTACAAAATGCTCACCAATTGGCACCTGAATTGAAAAGGTTCCATCTGCCAAACTCTTAACTGGATTTCCACTCGCAACTACGATCGTACCATCTACTTTCAACGTTGCTCCTTCTACTGGACAAGTTGTATTCTCATAAAATAAGGTTCCTGTAACAAGGAAAGATGAAATATCCTCGAAATCTACATTGTTTGCTGTAGCAGCACCATCTCCTAACGTTAAGGTTTGATTGGATGGATCAAATTGATGGGTTAGATATTGTGGCGTCACCGTAAAACTCTGACTTGCACCAAAATACTTAATATTTACAGAGTAATCTCCGCTCGCGTTGGAGTAACCAACAAATGAAAGCTGATTTGCCGTAGGAATTGTTGTCGACCAATTCGCTCCAGCAGATATGGTTCCGTGATTTTCATTATAAATCGCTCCATAGAAACTTTGATCATAGGCATTTCCTAATGCGCCTTCATCGAAAGGCAAATAACATTTCAATCCAAGTTCATTCCCAATAAGGAAACGGGAGAAGTCTCTTGCCATACTAAGCGAATCTTTGGCAACGTTCCAAATCCGAGCTTCATCCATGTTTCCAATCAATCCGTTTCCAAGGAAAACATCGATAGCAACTGCATCTAGCGCACCAACAAATCCCAAGGATCCTGCTTCTACTCCATTTATAAATATTTTTAACGTGGTTCCATCAAATACCCCAGCAACGTGCGTATAACTTCCAGCAACTAACGTACTTGGTACATCTACAAATCTTGCAACTCCACCAGAATATATTACAAATCGAATCGAATTTGTTGCCTGAACATAAGATAAATGATACATGTTATTTCTTTGGAAAATATTAAAATTAGCTGCCAAAGAAGTTGGGCGAATCCAGGCTTCCAACGTTAGCCCAGTACCTGGAGCCAATGAAGCTGAATTAGGAATAAGTACTCCTTGAGGCCCCGTTAATAACTCTAAACTTCGTGCCGGTGTTCCTGTAGTAGCTTCTGCCACTACTTTCACATCTTTCACTGCGATTCCACCAGTATAATCTATATGTCCATTGATTACTCCGGTTGGAGCTCTATATCCAATGTCCTGTGTTGTATTTGAACTAAGTACCGCTCCCACACAAGTCGTTTCACCTACAAGTGTATATTCATAAAACACCCCCGCTGATGAAGTTTGATCTATAAACAATCCATTACCTGGAGGAACGGATCCAATTTGTGTTGAGTCGCCTGAAGCCCCTACCACTTTTCGATATACTTTAATGAAATCAAGCACATCATTGTTGTTATTATTAAAACTCAATTCTACCCGGTTCCCAAAATACCCTTTGGATGCAGTAAGAAAATTGGTTCCATCAAAAGTAGAACTCAAATTTGGTGGAGGAAGGGTATCACTTGCCGAAGTATCCGACAAATACCCGCTCTGTACACAATCATTAAACACCTTTACTTTATACGTATATCCCTTACACGTTCCAGGCGCATCATCCAAAAGCGTAGTATCATTCGCATTCGCATCAAAGAAAACCGCGTTCCCCTGATCATCTTGTCGCTGCACCTGATACTTAGTCTCATTATTGGCATTATCATCCCATTCAATAAGAAAATCATTATTCACCAAGTCAGGCGTAATGGTAATATTGGTAGCCTTAGCGGGATCAGCTGGTGAAAATCCAAACTCCACTCCTATATCCGAAGCATAGTTACAATTGTTTTCAGCAGTAATTCGATATTCATAGTTCACGCCACGAGTAACGGTGTTATCAGTGTATGCTTTAGTAGTTCCTGTAATCCCAGAAAATGTGGAATTAAGTACTCCACCCAAATAACGTCGAATTATGTATTCGTCGGCTGCTTCTCCAGTAGGTTGAGACCAAGTTAATTCTACTTTTGTATCACACTTGTCATCTGTAGCAGCAAAAGGACTTGGTTGCGCAGGGGGCATTTTCATATTCCCAATTGCTACATTCGAAACACCACTGCTTCGATAGGTTTTACTATTCCGATTCCACAAAGTTTTTGCAACCGTGTAAGTGTATTCCTGACGTTGCTGAAGCCCAACACTATTATCAACATAAGAAGTTGTATTACCTGCCAAAACGGCCAATTTTACTCCATCCCGAAATATTACATTTTGATACGTTTGCGTATTGGTACAGTTTAAAGATGAACTCCATGATTGGGTTGGATTCTGCCAGTTCAACCTTACCTGTCCACATTCATCATCCGAGGCCGAAAGCCCAAAAGGAGCATCCACTGCATTTACAGAAGTCGCCAATTCTAACACTTGATATCCATTATTTCCGATCGCAGTAGAAGTCGGACAGCATATTGATCTGGTGTGCTTGTAAATTCGAACATTAATAACATCTCCGACCATAGCCTCATGAGGAATATTGGTTACCCCAAATTGAATTCCCCATTCTGATCCATCGGTAGGATAAAAACCAATTTTCTCCATATTCTGAGGGATCTTAGAACTATGATCCGTTTTTATTCTTGGAGCATCTTGCCATGGCACAAGATCCATTGGTTGGGTGTTCGATACTACATCTAAATTAGCATTGTATTGACTGCATATATTATTATCCACGTATGTTGCCCAAGAGTGATTCCCGTATGCTCCATTTGCATACGCAATTCTTAAATCACCGGCGACATCAACCGTTGTGCCAAATACATTGGTAGCAGCGTTTGAAAAAAATGTAGGTGACCATGCTTGCGTCGTTACGTCTTTTGTTCCTAGCCAATGATTTGGATCAATCGAACCCGTACATGCGGCAGCATGAGTTCCATTACACGTAGAACTTGCACTTCTAATGGAAGTAATCATTCGCCATGTTGTCCCTATTTTTATATACACAAAAGCACTTACAATTGGCCATGTACCATTTGTTCCTGACTTGGTCGATTCCATGGCGATATTAAGTGTACCTGTACAGCGATCGTATTCAATTTTATTGAAATCATCGTTTGATAAGATTTCTGTTGCAGGATAGGTCGTTTCATAAGAATGAATTTGTCCATTCGAACTTAATGAAATCAATCCCACCAGCATAAAAATCAGGAGTTTAGTCTGCCAACCAATTAAGTTATTCGACTTCGCTGCTTCAACACATGATCGAAATACCCTAAGAACACTTCTATTTTTCCAACTTTTCTTCATCTCTTGTTATGCTATTATGGTTAAATTGTGGCAACAACATTTCTGTTCTTCTTCCACATAGTAATCAGCTACAACATTACTTCATAAAAAAAACAATCCCACTATATTTACATTGCTTTGTTGTGAATGATCTAATTTATGTGGAGTTTGCACACCCCCAAATAACATTTTAGAGCCTTTTGGGGATCCCCCTCTACTAAACACTATTTCAACACATTACTAAAACATTAAAATAATTCAATTAACAAAACTCCACATATATACAATATTTACGCACTATACATATAAAATTAACTTTCTACGCTGCCCTCGAATCACCAACATCAAAATAAAATTTTCGTTCGTATTCAACAATACTAGGGTCGTTCACAACAAACTAGGTTCTAAAGTTTTTTTAGCTTTGTAAAATATCCGAATATCGCTTCTACTAAGATTTGGTACATATACTTATTCAAGAGTTTTGTGGACCTATTTATGAATACATGAAAAAAGGGAAAGTAATATTATTCATATGTTTATCATTGATGACATTTATTTCTGTGCATGCACAGCGAGCGGATAGCTTACGCCTACTAAATAAACAAGCTAAGAAGTGGATCAACACGGGGAATACAGACAGTGCCTTAAATATTTATGCTACGTGCATTTCTATGATCGACTCTACCAAGGTAGATTCATTAAGTGCTGCAATTCTTTTAAATGCTGGCCGCTTAAATAATGCTTCATTACAACATGAAAAAGCGGTTTACTATCTCCAGTATGCATCTTCTCAATTCCTACAATTGGAAATTTGGGATCGATTGGCCTACACTAAAATATCTCAGTCCGAATGTTATCGTTCCATGAAGGAATTTAATTTAGCCGTGGATTTAATCGATCAGGCGGAAAACATCATTTCACAACATGACAATATTCAAAAAGCCACTTTGGCCTATTATTACAACCGTAAAGCGGCTGTAATTAGTGAGACAAGACCCAATACGGATAGCACATTGTACTACTCAAATCAAGTCCTTAAAATTGCGCGTGAAATTGGAGATAAAGAACAAGAGGCGGCCTCATTAAACGAGATTGGATTTATCTATAGTAATGAAGGATTTGATTCCAAATGCTTAGGTTTTTACAATGACGCCTTAATTTTATGGAAAGAATTGGGCAACTCGAAAGATCGTGATCGAATTCGAACTTTAATCAACATATCCAGATACTATATACATTATGGAGATTTTAAAACCGCTCACAAATATATGAACGCCGCAAAAGAACTAAGTAAAGACAAAGAATGGGCAGCATTAAAATCCGAATTATATTATCTATCATCCATTGTTTATGCAGTAGAAAATGATTACAAAAATGCATATGATGAACAAGCAAAGCATTCATTTTTCGAAGTAAAAAGAGTAGAAAACTTAAGTAATAAAAACGTACAAGAGCTAGTTACCAAGTACGATGTACAATCCAAAGAACAAAAATTCCTTGAGGAACGAAAAGCGAAGGAAACTGCCCGAAAAGAGGCCAAAAATAAAACTAAGCAGCGAAATTTCACTTTGATTGCTCTGTTAATCACGGCAT
This sequence comes from Cytophagales bacterium, assembly GCA_965277185.1. Lineage (GTDB taxonomy): Bacteria > Bacteroidota > Bacteroidia > Cytophagales > JAHDFW01 > JAHDFW01. Next base: position 70,172 of record CBDICC010000031.1, read on the forward strand.
TACTTATGATTGCGGTCATTCGATTCTATTTAAAAATAAGAAAAGTTAACAAACAATTGGATGAAACCAACAATGAACTTGGAGACACTATTAGTCAAAAAGATGCACTTTACAAAGAAATGCATCATCGGGTTAAAAACAACATGCAAATGGTTTCAAGTTTGCTAGAACTTCAAAATGCACGAGTGGATGATCCCGAAATCAAAAAAACATTGGAATCAGGCAGTGAACGAATCAATGCTTTAAGCCTAGCTCATCAATTACTCTATGAGAAGGATCAATTAGCATTGGTTAACTTATCCATATATATCAATTCACTCATTGATCGTCTGGTCGACCCAGAACAATACGAAATCCATTTTCAATCCGATGATCTTTCGATTCACGTGGAGAAGGCTCAATCCATTGGCGTTATCATAAATGAATTGATTACCAACTCGATCAAATATGCTTGGCCGACTGATTTAGAAGACGAGAAAAAGACCATTCAAATCACACTAAAACTTTCTTCAAATAAAGACGTTACTCTCAATTATAAAGATGCTGGACAGGGATATCCTGAAGGCTTTTCGTTTTCAGATAATTTATCATTGGGGTCCACGCTAATACAATCTTTTGTAACTAGACAGTTGCAAGGAACAATTAAAACGCATAATCAAAATGGTGCTTGTGCCGAAATAAAATTTAATCTGGATTTCAAACCACATGTTTAACATTCTTATAGCGGAAGACGATGTCTTCATCTCCGAACATTTAAAACAAATCCTGAAGGATCTTAATTACTCCGTACAAGGGGTTGTTTCCAGTTTCAATGGTGCGATAACGCATTTGGAAAATCATCCTACCCCAGATTTGGCGCTGTTAGACATTCGAATGCATAATGAGGACCAAGGAATTGAAATCGCCCGTCATCTGAAATCAATTGGCGTTAATTTCATCTTCATAACTTCCTTTTCGGATAAAAACACTGTACAAAGTGCCGTTGAATTAGTCCCTCTTGGTTTTATTATCAAGCCTTTTTCAAAAATTGAAATCAAAAACGTAGTAGCAAAAGCGTTATCGGAATTAAGTGATGGTTTCATAGAAGTAAAAGATGCATCCATCGTTCATCGATTAAAATTAGAAGAAATTTGCTTCATCAAATCAGATAATGTATACATCGAAATTCATCAAAAAGACAAATATATTGTTCAGCGTAACAAATTAAGTGATTTCATGGAATTGCTGCCAAAAGACTTGTTCGCGCGGGTGCACAGGTCCTACATTGTAAACTTAAACGCAATTGAAGCTCGTACGTCGTCCAGTATTGAAATCAACGGAGTACAAATCCCCATTTCGAAGAGCTACAAGGATTCTGTTCTATCTTAAGTCTCCCTTTTCTGGTAGCATTGACCCAGACCAGTTCTACACCTTTCGTCATTTAACAACCATTTCCGAGCACAAATTGCCTTTTCGACCGATTTGCGCGTCCCTGTCCTAGATCGAGCTCCCTCTTTTTCAATCATTTGAGCTCATCCTTAGCTCAATGAAGTAAAAAAAACAAAAAAACGTTATTGTATATTTAACAATAAGCCTATATTTACATTCCACTAAGAGTGAAAAGTTTATGGGATTACAGTTCTGGGATATAGTAATATTGGTCGTTTATGGAGTCGTCATTCTTGGTGTCGGCTTCTGGGTATCACGTCCAAAAAAAGGAGAAGAGAAAGACTCAAAAGATTATTTCCTTGCGAGTAAATCTTTACCATGGTGGGCTATTGGTGCGTCATTGATAGCTGCCAATATATCAGCAGAGCAATTTATTGGAATGTCAGGTTCTGGATTTGCGATGGGCTTAGCTATTGCATCTTATGAATGGATGGCCGCCTTTACGCTACTCATCGTAGGGAAATATTTTTTACCTGTTTTTATAGAAAAAGGACTTTATACCATCCCCGAATTTTTAGAAAAACGATACAACTCAACGGTTAAATCTATTTTAGCTGTGTTCTGGGTGTTTTTATTTGTATTTGTAAATCTAACCACCGTACTATTTTTAGGTGCCAAAGCAATTGATACTATTATTGGTACTGGTGATGGCGGTCTGCTATTTTACGCAATTCTTAGTCTTGCTGCATTTGCAGCTGCGTATTCTTTATGGGGTGGTTTATCCGCTGTAGCTTGGACAGATGTAATTCAGGTGGTTTTACTAGTTATTGGAGGATTAATAACTACTTACATCGCACTTGGTGCAGTAGCTCCAGATCATACCGTGATGGGAGGCATTTCGTATTTATTTGAAAAGGCCCCCGATAAGTTTCATATGATCTTGGACAAAGACAATGAATTTTATAAAGACTTACCCGGCATTGGTGTATTAGTAGGTGGAATGTGGGTTGCAAATATTTACTATTGGGGATTCAATCAATACATTATCCAGCGAACATTTGCTGCTAAAAGTTTACAGGAATCACAAAAAGGAATTGCGTTTGCAGCAGTTTTAAAAATGGTCATTCCGTTGATTGTCGTTATTCCAGGTATCATTGCGTATGTAATGTTTCAAGAAAACACTGAAGTAGCTGCAGAATTTACGAAGGCAAATGGTGATATTAATTATGATAAAGCTTACCCGTTTTTAATTGCAAAATATGTTCCTACGGGAATAAAAGGATTGGTTTTAGCCGCACTGGCTGCCGCGATTGTATCTTCTTTGGCATCGATGCTAAACAGTACTTCTACCATATTTACAATGGATATTTATAAGCCTTTGACCAAAAATCGAACTAGCGAAAAAGGATTAGTAACGGTAGGTCGAATCACAGCGTTAGTGGCATTAATCATCGCTGTAATTTTAGCACCTTTCCTCGAAAATTTCGGACAGGCATTTCAGTTGATTCAAGAATGGACCGGTATAGTTAGCCCTGGAATATTAGCTATTTTCATTTTAGGTTTGTTTTGGAAAAGGACCAGTACCACAGCAGCTGTTTCAGGTGCTTTCATCTCAATTCCAATTGCACTGTTTTTCAAAGTAGCACCGAAAGGATGGAGTACAGCCTCTATTTTTCCTGATTTGCCATTCCTTACACAAATGGGACTTACATTCGTTGTAACCGTTGTGGTTATGCTAATAATTTCACATTTTTCCAATAAGGGCCAAAAGGATGAAAAAGGGATTGACATCGACAAAAGCCTATTTAAAACTACCCCAACGTTTAATGTGATCGCATTTGCCGTACTTATGACGTTGACAGTTCTATACGTAGTATTTTGGTAATAATTTATGGAGTAAAAAGATAGAAGAAATTTGAAGTTAAGTTGATAAAACGAGTATGATAGTAGTAGTAGATAGCGGGTCAACCAAAACAGATTGGAAATTTATAGAAGAAGAATCTGGTGAAGTAATTTATTCCCGAAAAACCATCGGTTTTAATCCATATTATCATGATTCCATTTTCATATCGGAAGAATTGAAACAAAGCTTTTCAGATATCAAATTGGAATTAAATTCCGTATCAAAAATATATTTTTATGGAGCTGGTTGCTCTTCTGCCAAACATTGTCAACGGGTAGAATCAGGGCTTCAAATCATTTTTGTGAACGCTGTAATATCTGTGGAACATGACTTACTCGGTGCTTGTCGAGCTACCTTGGGAAACAAACCTGGTATTGCTTGCATCATTGGAACCGGATCGAATTCCTGTGTGTGGGATGGCGAGCAAATCTTGTCCAACATTCCTTCGCATGGTTTTATCTTTGGAGATGAAGGAAGTGGCGCTCGACTAGGTCAGGAATTATTGAAACTTTATTTCAATAATGAACTTCCTGAAAGTGTAACAGAAGATTTCCTAAGCAAATTTCATCCCATTGATTCTGAGATTCTAGAAAACGTTTATCGAGGGACAAATCCAAATGTATTTCTTGCTCGATATGCTCGTTTTTATAGTGAGCACAAAGACAATGTAATCCTAAATGAGGTTGTTTATAAAGCACTTTGTGAATTCTATTACAAGCGCGTAATAAAATATGACAATCATCGGCAACTTAAACTTGGATTTGTTGGATCCATTGCCTACCATTTCCAACAGCATGTTAAAAAAATTGCGGCAATTCATGGCATGTCCGTATTTAAAATTGAACAATGCCCTATTGATGGCCTTGTGGAGTTTCATACTACTCCTGTGCTCTCAAAAATAACCAAGTCCTAATTTAACTAATTATTAGCTTTTTTTTATGACTAACAATAGCAGTCTAGAATTCTCTTCATTCACCTTATTGTATTTTTAACAATATGTATAAAAAAATTGGAATATTAACGTCAGGAGGCGATGCGCAAGGAATGAATGCGTGTATTCGAAGTGTAGTTCGTGCTTCCTGGCAACAAGGTATAACCCCCATTGGAATTCACCGGGGGTATGAAGGGTTGATTCAAAATAAAATGCAGATCCTAGATCCTAGGTCTGTTGGAAATATAATACAAACTGGTGGTACCTTTCTAAAATGTGCCCGCAGTGAAAAGTTTAGAACCAGCGAAGGTCGTGCCCTGGCATACCGGCATGTCCAGGAGCAAGAGATCGAAGCGTTGGTAATAATAGGAGGGGATGGTTCTTTGACCGGAGCACATATTTTTAGCTCTGAATATGACGTTCCGGTCATTGGAATCCCTGCTACAATCGACAATGATATTTTCGGCACAGATCAGACCATAGGTTTCGATACTGCCGCAAATGTGGCATTGGATGCCATCGATAAAATTCGAGACACTGCTGATTCTCACAACCGAATCTTTTTCATTGAAGTAATGGGAAAAGAGGCTGGATTTTTAGCACTTCATGTAGGATTGGCTGCGGGAGCAGAGATCATCATGATACCTGAAATATTCACTTCTATAGATACCGTTCATAATGAATTGATGACAAGTATTGATAATGGAAAAACATCACACATCATTGTTGTCGCCGAAGGAAATGGTTCAGGTAATGCGTACGAAATTGCCTCGAAAGTAGAGCAAAAATTAGATAATTATGAATGCAAAGTAGCTGTTTTGGGACACATACAACGGGGAGGAAGTCCTACTTGTGAAGACCGAATTATAGCAAGCAAATTTGGAGTTTATGCAATCCAGCAATTAATGGAGAAAAATAGCAATGTAATGGTAGGCATTCAAGCTGGAAAACTCATTACCAATCCGATTACGGATATTTTGAACCGTAAAAGTAATATTGATAAAACCCTACTCGAAGTCAGTGATGTATTGACTAAGATATAAAGACTAGAGCACACAAAACATTAAAGATGGAAGTTACAAAAAAACCAATGATTAAAATTTGGGACGCAAACGACGTGCCTTTACCTTATCAAATTCCTTTTCCTTTTTCTCAACGATCGTATTTGATAAATGGGGAAATTATTGAATGGAAAGGAGATACGGAAGAAGTACACTCCCCTATTCTTTTACAGAAAGAAGGGACAATTAAGGATCAACCCATCGGTTACTATCCAAGTCTTACGCATGCTCAAGGGAAAGAAGCTTTAGATGCGGCGGAAAATGCATACAATAAAGGAAATGGACTTTGGCCTAAATCCACGGTCAAATACAGGGTTAAATGCATGCTTAATTTCTTAGAAATCATGAAATCCAAGCGATCAGAAGTGGTTAACCTGATCATGTGGGAGATTGCAAAAACATTGGAAGATGCTCAAAAAGAATTTGATCGAACGGTTTTATACATTGAAGATACCATTGAGGAATTAAAAGTCTTGGATCGAAAAATGTCTAAACCCATAGTGGAGGGCGGCATTGCGGCTCAAATTCGCCGTGGTCCTTTGGGAATTGTATTGTGCATGGGTCCTTACAACTACCCGCTTAATGAAACTTTTGCTTTACTTATTCCCGCTTTAATAATGGGGAATACCGTTATTTTCAAACCTCCAAAATACGGTGTTTTGTTACATCAGCCTTTACTCGAAGCTTTTGCAAAATCATTTCCTCCAGGTGTTATTAATGTGATCTACGGAAAACAACGCGGCATTGTACAAGAAATAATGGAATCCGGCAAAATAAATGTATTTGCATTTATCGGATCCAGTAAAGCTGCTTCTGCATTAAAGAAATTGCACCCTTACCCACACAGACTTCGTGGAGTTCTAGGTCTTGAAGCAAAAAATCCGGCCATCGTATTACCAGATGCTGATTTAGACAATGCCGTGAATGAATGCGTTACAGGGGCGCTTTCGTTCAATGGACAACGATGTACCGCACTTAAGATAATGTATGTACATAAATCCATCCGTGCAGAGTTCATTCAAAAATTCTGTGCTAAAATAAAAACCTTAAAAGCTGGAATGCCCTGGGAAGAAGGAGTAAAATTAACCCCACTTCCTGAAGCACATAAACCAGAATATTTACATGAGCTTATTACCGATGCTGTTCAGCATGGAGCCGAGATAATGAATGAAGATGGAGGCGAGGTTGTTCATTCATATGTGCATCCAGCAGTGCTTTTTCCTGTTACAAAAGAAATGAGGGTTTATCACGAAGAGCAATTTGGTCCGGTAATTCCAATTCTAGAATTTGAAGATATTGAAGAACCGCTTCATTATTTATACACTTCTAATTACGGACAACAAGTTTCCATTTTTGGATCTAATCCTCAAAAATTAGGGGAATTGGTTGACAGTTTAGTAAATCAGGTGTGTAGAGTCAACGTAAACACACAATGCCAACGTGGCCCAGACGTATTTCCTTTCACGGGTCGAAAAGATTCGGCTGAAGGGACACTTTCCGTCTATGATGCGCTTCGATCTTTCTCAATCCGAACGATGGCGGCCTACAAACTCAATGATCAGAATCGGGAAATTTTAGAAGAAACTCTGGAAAAGCGTCATTCCAACTTTGTCAGTGATTCCTGGATTATTTAATTCATACTTAGCGCCCTCTAACCTCTCTAATCATCCATCATTAACATTCCATATTTATCATGATCCAATCATTTAAACGTACAAAAATCATAGCAACCGTAGGTCCTGCGTGCAGTAAGTATGAAACCTTGTGTGCACTTGTAGAAGCGGGAGCAGATATTTTTCGACTCAACTTCTCTCATGGCACACATGAAGACCATGAAAAAGTAATTCAGAATATTCGAAAACTTAATCTGGAATACGGGTTAAATGTTACAATCCTTCAAGATTTGCAAGGACCTAAAATTCGTACCGGCCTTATTAAAGACGATGGTGTAGAGATTAAAACGGGCGATTCGTTGGTGTTAACCACTCAGGAACATTTAATTGGAGATGCTCAAAAAATCAGCGTCTCCTACCCTTCTCTTGCGCAAGATGTGCACCCAGGAGAAATGATTTTAATGGATGACGGTAAATTGGAATTAAAAGTTGTTGACACCAATGGAATCGATACGATCAACTCCGAAATTGTAGTAGGAGGCATGCTGAAATCTCGCAAAGGAATCAACTTACCATTTACCAAAGTTAGCACCCCATCCTTAACGGACAAAGACATCGCAGATTTGAAATTTGGGCTTAGCCAAAATGTAGATTGGATTGCTTTATCTTTCGTTCGACATGCAAACGACATTCATGATTTAAGGGCCAGAATTGAAGCAACCGGAAGCAATGCTAAGATCATTTCAAAAATTGAAAAGCCAGAAGCCCTTGATAACATTGACGCCATTATAGAAGCTTCGGATGCCGTAATGGTTGCACGAGGTGATCTAGGTGTGGAAGTTTATATGGAGGAAGTACCGATGATTCAAAAATCCATCGTGAAAAAATGCAATGCCGCTTCTAAACCTGTGATTATTGCCACCCAAATGATGGAAAGTATGATCACGAATCCAAGACCAACACGTGCGGAGACAAATGATGTCGCCAATGCCGTTATGGACGGTGCAGATGTCGTAATGCTATCTGCCGAAACTGCAGCTGGGAAGTATCCTATTGAAGCAGTCACAAGTATGACTAAAACCATTAAAACCTTAGAAGATGCAGACGTAATTTATCATAAATATCCAGGAGTAGATACAAACTCTGATACGTTTGTGAATGACCAGGTAGTAACATCAGCTTGTCGATTGGCAGAGGAGGTTAAAGCTAAAGCGATTATAGGTATTACTCAATCCGGTTATACCGCTTTCCAGATAGCAAAGCACCGCCCAAAAGCACAAATTTTTCTTTTTTCCGCAGACAAACAAGTTTTAAAACAATTGAATCTGGTATGGGGAGTTCGATGTTTTCATTATGATAAATTTAGCTCCACCGATGAAACGATCTCCGATCTAAAAGAAATTTTACAAAAAGAAGGATTCGTAAAAAAAGGAGACCTTCTCATTAACACAGCAAGTATGCCGATTAACGAGCGTCAGAGAACCAATATGATTAAATTAACCATTGTTTAAATTTAGCCTAATCAAGCGTTTTATACAACTACATTTTCAAGTTCTAAATAAACATTCCCTTCATCAAAGCCTTCATTAAACACCTCGTATTGCATTCATACTTTATCAATTCCTGATCTTGTCTTTGCTAAATTGGTGGATTCCTGTACCTTTGATCCTGCTAAAAGAGGAACTTATGCAAGCGGAATTTAACTTAGAAGGGAAATTATCACTATCGGTGGATAGTGTGATTTTTGGTTTTGACGACGAAGAACTAAAGATCTTATTGATTAAACGAGGTGAAGATCCGTATAACAATATGTGGGCATTGCCTGGAGATTTGGCACGTTTGGATGAACATTTGGATGCATCTGTAGCTCGAGTACTAAAGGAACTTACTGGTTTATCTGATGTCTTTATGGAACAAGTTAAAACCTTTGGTGATTTAGGTCGGCATCCATTAGGACGAGTGGTTACCGTAGCGTACTACAGTTTGATCAAAATTAGTGATTACAATCTAAATCCATCCTCTTTTGCAACCGAAGCACGCTGGCATAGTGTAACCAAAGTTTCCGAATTAGCGTTTGATCACAATCGAATCCTTGCTGCTTGCAAAGAACGACTTCAACAGTCAGTACGCGTACGTCCAATTGGTTTTGAACTCTTACCTCGATTTTTCACTTTAAGAGAATTGCAAAGTTTGTATCAAGCGGTACTTCAACAGCAATTTGACACTCGAAATTTTCGCAAAAAAATCCTCTCTATGAATCTTCTTCAAGATACTGGAAACTTACAATCTAGTGTTTCTCATAGACCTGCCAAATTGTTTCAGTTCGACGAAGAAAGATACCAAATGCTTAAGTCGAAAGGACTCGTATTTGAGTTGTAATATATTCCCTCTCTTTTATAGATGAATTAGGGAGGGATTTGGTGTAACACTCACCTATTTTCCACTAATTAAACGTAATTTTCAAATGATTATTTGTAAAAGCTAATATTATCAACTATGTTAGTGTATAATTTACAATATGTTGAAAAATTCCGCTTTAATATTCCTGTTTTTCATTGGCATTCTCTCCGCCAAAAGCCAATCCAATTTCTCGGATACGCTTGTTGGAATTCAGCAAAAACCAGTCGGACTTAAATCACTTAATGTTGGTGGAAGTTATCGATTTCTCACCCAACATCGAATGATGACCAGTGATCCGTACGTTACCGTACGAACGCCAGCCGTTGATTTCAACTCTGGCTATAGATCCATCCTAGTTGGAGACGCATCTCAATTGCCAGAACTCACCTTAAATATTGGCGGAAATCCTAGTAAACGATCTTCATTTGGAACGGATTTAGTTGTATGGAATCAAAACAATGGAAATTTCGATTATTACCGTGGTCTACAGTTGGGAGTTAATATGTATGGCTCTTTCGAAACGGATTATGGCAATGTCAATATTCGTGCAGGAGGAATTCACTGGTATCAAATGACGCCTTTTACTTTTAAGGCTTTTGAAGGCTACAACCGGTATACTTTGTTTGAAAGAAATCCATGGGATCCCGTAGGAAAAACTGCAATGACCCGTTATGACGAATACTTTAATAAAGGAGCCATCACTCAAGATGTACGATTTGGAAGCCAAGCCTTTCAGGGTATAATAACAGATTTCACCGATTTACCATGGGGCTTCGACGCCTCCATCATGTATGGAAAAACGCAATTAAACGGTGGTTTTGAAAGCTTAGTACCAGACTATACATTCGGTGGCCGTTTGGTCAAAAACATCGAAAACTTGAATTTGTCTATAAATACGATTCAAAGTCGTGCATTCCAAGATAGCTTAGCTACGCTTCCTGTTAATTATGGTATCGGTACGATCAACGCCGATTATAACGGAAAGTACTTTAGCATATTATCTGAATTTGGTTTAGGCAGATACATGGAGAACGCACAAGGTGATGCGGCTCGAATCCGGTTAATATTACCCAAGAGACTAACAGGAGTTGTGCCCTTTGAGCTGAGTTTTTATCGAATCTCGCCAAATATCTACAATAACAATGCGGAATTTTTTAACACCTCCATTTCTGAACAAACTACCGCAAGCATACAAACCAATCAGACCGTAGCGGCCAATGGAGTGCTTCGACCAACCGGAGCAGCAATGGTCGGAATTGGACAAATGACCAACAATAGACAGGCGTATGCCATCAATACAGATGTTAAAGTTGGGAAAGATTTAGTATTTGTTTTAGGAAACAGCATTGAACATGAACTTGTGAAAGGATCGTCTTTCATTACTTATGGACATACTATTAACGGACTTCAAATGTCTCGTTTTTGGAGGTGGACATTTCCTAGTAATGTTGGACCATATGGTCGTAAAAACGTAATTTTCAGAGGTGTTTATGAAAAAGTACAATTAAGAGAAAACAACGACACTCCAGAAGAAGATAGTTTAAAATACTTCAACACCATTGAAGCACAAGCAAAGTACCATTTAAGAATAGGGAAGAAAAACTGGTATTGGTTTTACCTTGGATCCTATGCTTCCGCTCAAAACTATCTATCTCCGATCACCGTATTTACCGAACGTGCCTTTATTCGAAGTTACAATCATCAGTTAGAAAGTTATTTGGACCTTACTAAAGAAATGACCCTTTCTACATATTTAGGCTGGGAAAGAACCATCGGTAACTACGATACTGAAATAGAACAGGATACCCGACGACCAAGAAATCAGGAAGGGTTTGCTATGGGACTTGGTTTGGATATTTCACTATCAAAAAACACTGCACTGTACCTCCGTCATCGTTGGTTCAGTTTTGAAGACCGAAGCTTCCCTGATGATGCTTTTAAAGCCAAGGAAACCTCACTTGAAATTAAAACTTATTTTTAATGAAAGGATTGAATTGCATACGATTAAGTATTTCAGCTGCTTTGGTTTTTACCATGGGAGTTGGCATAATGTATGGACAAGCAAGCAAGAAAAAAGTAGATTTTACCGGTTTGGGAAGAGCGTATTATTTCAATAATGCCATTAAACACGAACGAGGCGAGGATACTATTAATGCACCAAGAAACAATTACGGGACAACCCTAATTGATCTGGGAGTAAATGTTTTTCCCAATAAAAACACTGAAATACTAGGAGTATTTAGAATATCCAATGAATTAGGTGGTTTCTGGGGAGGTGGAGCTGATTTTACTGTTCGACAGCTTACTTTAAAAGGAGTTGCCGCTGATAAAGTTCGATATAAACTAGGAGATATCGATCTAAAGCTCACCAACTACACGGTATTCAACAATCAAGAAGACGGTTTTTTAAACGAAGCAGATGTATTTAGCATTCGAAGAGACGTAGCTCAATACGAACAATTCTACATTGAAAACTACTGGAGAATGCAGGGTGGTCAAATGGAATTTGGGTTAAAACCAGCAAAATTGATTGATGAGATAAATTTTAATGGATTTCTAACCCGCCAAAATGTAACAGATGGGATTAGTACTCCTGAACGCTTGCTTGGTGGTGGAAGTGTCCAATTTTTAAACATTAAACAAGCCCAAGTCACCTATAATAATACATCGATCTTCGATCTAACCCAAACTGCAAACGACACCGCTATTTATAAAAATCAAGTACATTCAATTGGTTGGAGTGTATATCATAAATACGGTGCCAAATTATTTTCTATAGGCGGAGAATCTGGCTTCTCAAATACTAAGTTTGCAGGTTATTCTAACCCTAATACCCCCGAAGACTTTGACGATTCCTTCATGGAGGTAGTCGCTAAAATGAAAAATGATTCCTCTAACCTTTCCGTTTCGGTAGGATTTATGGATGTAGGTCCAGAATTTCGAAGTCCTTCGGCACAATCAAAACGAATGGACTATTCTAAACCTTCCAGTTTATATTCTACGATCACTAATAACAATATCTTACGTCCTGTTTCAACCTTTGACTATTTATCGCTTAGTTCTCAAAACAATCGAAACATCAGCTACGAATTGCAGGATTATTTTGTGTTTTACAATAATACAATGCCTTATGGTAAAGCCACTCCAAATAGAAAAGGGTTATTTTTGAATGCCTCCAAAGGAGATTCTGCCAAAGGATATTCTGTCGGACTTGATGCGTATTTACTTTCAGAAATCCGAGGGGAGGGTACCTTCCAGAAAAGAAGTTTTAATTTGATCAAGTTACAAACGAATTTAAACATCAACAAGTGGATTAAATGGAGACGAAACCTAGAATTAACTGCAGGTGTACGATATGAAGGAACAAAACGTTCTGGAGAATGGTATGAAGAAATCAATTTCACATCTGTTCTGGCAGACTTAGGCCTTACGGTTGAAGCACAAGATAATCTCGATTTAATGGTCGGACGTAAAATGATTTCTGGTTGGGGAAATGAGTTTATTGATCAACGAAATCAATTCAATGAATTACAAAACATTGGACCTTCCGAATTTGGATTAGAAGAAACCATAAGTGCGATGGGTGTACGATATCGTTTTACCAAAAAAGTACATCTATCCGCCGTATGGCAAAAATTCAAATACGGAAACTATCAAAATGATTTAAACTACAAGGTAAATCAGTTTTACATTTTGTACAACATGAAATTTTAAATAACAAAAATTTGGTTCCAAGCTGATTTTGATACGTATAACAATACTACATATCTGATTCTAATTAGATTAGATTAGATTACTTTAGTTTAGATTACATAACATGAAAAAAACGAAATACATAGGCTTCATTTTTGCATTGGGAATACTTAGTTTTATTTCTGGTTGTAAGCACGATGACGAAGTGTTTGAAGGGCCAAGTCTACAAGATCAATTTGGCGAGTTTGCTATTGAACAACCTTTAACACTTAGTACGGACCCTGTAGATTTTTCCGCAGGAGAGCACATGATTTTCTTCGCAAAACTTAGCATTAATGCCAATTGGAAAATCGAAGTTACGGGCTTAAGCTCTGGAGCTAAGAAAATCATTGAAGACAACAATAAAGTTATAGATGATGTCAATGCAACATGGGATGGTGGTGCCTCTGGGTTTCCTGCATTTGGAGTTGAAACTTGTGCCGTAGAAATGACATTTCCTAACCATTCAAGCGACACCTTACGAGATACATTAACCATTTCTGGATTAAAATCAGAGGATGCAAGTATTACCGTTATCTCCAATTTCGAATCTGGCATTGCCACACAATGGACCGAATGGGGACAAGCAACGGTTACACAACAAATCCTTTGTAATGACAATAATTCCGCAAAAGGAACTTGCTATTATTCAATGGGCGGAATTGTAGGTTGGGATTGGGGAATTGGAAATATCATTTTCAGCGACAGTTCTGGCAGTTACAATTTAAGTTCTAATTCTCAAGCAGTATACTTTAATGCCGGCTTAAAAGGCGTGAATAGTGTCGGAACTTCCATCATGCAATTTTCTTTTCAAGAAGATGATAACCAAGACGGAGTTTTTGACAATGCCACGGAAGACAGTTGGATCTATGAATACACTATTGCAGATTCAAGTTGGACCTTGGTGAGTTTCCCTTATGCAGATTTAGCCGGAGGAATAACCAATGGCAATGGATTACTTGAACCACACAAGATCATTTCTGTAACCGCCTTTTTACTTGCCGATCCACAAGCCGGGGAAGTAGTTACGCATTTAGATCAATTGGTGTTTTCAACAAATAGACCATATGAACCTTAAGAACGGATACATTTCTGGAATCATGCGGTTTTCGTTTGCAAAACTCGTTCTATTTTGTTGCGCTTTAACATTCTTGAACGGTTGTGTTTCTTTTAAGCCAATTGCCCTCTATGATAGCCAAGAAAAACGTATTGTAGAAGCCAACAACCCTACCTCTCCGATTTATAAAGATAATTTGGGTACGCTATGGCATTCCATGGGAGATTGTGGAAACATTAAAATCACAGAAGAAGTATTAGCTTTTGAAGGTTCTAAATGCTTGAAAATAGATTGGGATCGTGGAAAAGGGTGTGAATGGGTTGGATTAGGAAATAGCTGGAACAATTGGGCTCCTGCGGACATTAGTAATGACCTGAACAAAAAGGCCATTTCCTTTTACATTCGAACTTGGGAAGGAGAAGTTGGAGGAGCTGGAATCGTAGTTGCCCTAGACGACATGAGCGAAACAGGAGCATATTTGTTCGCTGATAGTAAAAAGTACTTAAAAGGAATCAAAATCAATGAAGAATGGACTCAAATGATCTTGCCCTTCTGGGATTTCCCCTATTCCCGCGATGAAGTAGATATATTCGGCATCAAACAAATGAAATTTCAGTTTGAAGGTGCAGGAAAATTCTATGTGGACAACATTGAGATTATAGAATACTCTGCAGAACAATACAATCAAGATCGCGCTTGGGTAGAAACACTAAAACCCAAAGGAACAACAGAACACAATGTATATACAGGTCCAGTAAAAAATGCGGCTTGGGGAATGGGAAAAACAATGTGTCAATCGCTTACCGAAACAACCGATGGAGATCGTAAAGACGTAATGAAATGGAGTTGGGATGCCGCAGACTGCGATTGGGCACAATGGGGGATTAATTGGCAGGGTTGGAACAACATCAATTTTAGAGGAGTGGCAGATCAAATGAAACTAGATTTCGATGTGAAAATCAATACACTGGAACAATTTGAAATTTCAATTCAAGATTTCCGTGGTCATCAAGCAACGGTATCCATTGATCCAAGTACACACAATCTAATACCCAATACCTGGAAAACAGTTTCCATTGATGTAAAGCAATTAGACCTGAAACGCAAAGGGTTTTCCTTATCAGAAATTAAGCAAATTCATTTTAAAGGAGCCGGAAAAGGGTCCGTATTTATTGACAACATTCGTTTTACGAAAAGCCAATAACATTCTAATACAACTCACTTATAATGAATATTTTGAAACAAAAACAAACCTAATAAAACAATCTAATTATTTGATACTTTAATATTCCATGAGTATCTTTGAATACTAACTGTAAACCATACACTAACCTATTTTAGTTTTATGAAAAAAATTATATTCCTTATTCTTTCTGGTCTGATTCTAATGGACTTTACATCTTCCGCACAGCAACTTTGGACGGATTTTGACACAGATTCCACAGCAACCTTCGGTTTTAGAGAGGGAACACTCGAAATTTTTCGGGCCAATCCCGATCCTGATCCAGTTAACATGAGTGCAACCTGTCTTAAATATGTTCGAAATTCGGGTGTACAATACGATGTACTTACTATGCAAGTTCCAGACATCCTAGATGCTGCACCTTACATCGCAGGCACAAAAAAGATCCGCATGTTAATGTACAGCCCTGCGCCAGGAATACCTGTAACTTTAGTATTGGAAACTCCAGCATCTTCCGGAGCCTATCCTGCTGGAAGAAACAGTGAGTATTTAGATACCACAACCACTACTAATGCATGGGAATGGTTAGAATTTCATTTTAATGTGCAACCAGATGGTGGAGCTTCTGCCTCTACCGATATTTCTACCCTTGCACTATTAATTAATTCAAATTCATTTACAGGTGCCACCTATTATTTGGATAGTATCATGGCTGTAGAACATGGAAGTTCATGTGATACCATCCCGACGAACACCTCAATACTTGATAATATTGAATTTTGTCACCGAAACTTAACCTATGACTTCATAGAAGGATGGATGGGGATTGGAGATGACGCTACAACCAATATGACAAGAGTAGCCGATTATACAAGAAACCCAGCTTCTGGGTCGCCAAATTATCCAGTATTAGGAGGTAGACTAATCATTCCACAAGACTTAAGTACATATAAAGCTTTTTCCATTGACATTCGAGATACCACCCCAGATGCATCAGAAATGTTATTTCAGTTGAATGGTACGGATCAACATGAAACAGGTTTCTGGACAGATCCAGCAGATCAAGGAGATTGGGTAACATATACACAATGGATTCGATCAGAAGGACCATTAACAGACGTTGCGGATAACTGGTTAGCACTGTTTGATGCTGGAAGTGATCAATATGATAAATTTTGGTTTGATAATTTCCGATTAATCAATCCTTGTATGGCTGGAGAAACGGATAGTATTATGGAAGATTACGAATGTAACCGTCATATGACTTACAACTATGTTGATACTTTGGACGGATGGCATCTTCATGTTGAAAATCCTGTTAAGGATGCAGTAAACGGGAGTGACATGTGCGGTATGTACTTACGACACGGTGATTTTCCATTTCCAAGTATTCAAGGAACGGTTACGAACAATCCAGGTCCGAATGAGCGAAGAGCAATGAGTATTTCCATAATGGATCCTGCTCCTCCGAGTACTATTGAATATATTTTGGCAGATGGTACCGATACGTTGTTAAACGCTTCGTTCCAAACTGGAATGAGTACAGACTGGACAAATTATACGATAAATTTAGATGAAAGTACGTTGGGAGCCTCTTCAAATGTATTGAGTTGGAAGTTGGTATTGGATCCTGGATCTGCACAGTTTGACTCTATCTTTATTGACAATATTAAATTAACAAGTAACCTTGATACCAATGGGAACATCGGAATTGCAGAACCAAGTTTGGCTGCAGGAGCATATCCAAATCCATTTAATAAAACTATACAATTTGATGTAAGAGGACTTTCTGCAAAACCAGCTAGTTTACAAATATTCAATATGGAAGGACGTTTAATAGACCAGAAATCAATTAACACAAATAGATTTTCATGGGATGCTCCAGTAAACTTGTCAGAAGGAATGTATTTCTATAAAATTTTACAAGGGAATCATCAGATTCAAGGAAAACTCATTTACAAAAAAACATTGAATTAGATTCACAAAAATCTCTTTCGAGATTATCGAACAAATTATGAAACAAACACATTTATTGATTTGTCTATCAATTGTAGGATTTGGCTTCTGGGGGTGTCATCAAAGTGACCCCCCAGAGTTATCCTATTCCCTTGTTTGGAGTGACGAATTTGATGGCACAAGTGTAGACGAAAGTAAGTGGGAATTTCAACTTGGAGACGGGTCAGATTATGGACTTTTTGATTGGGGTAACAATGAACGTCAATATTATAAAAAAGAGAATGCTTCTGTTTCCGATGGAATATTAACAATTGAGTCCAAGCGTGAATTTGCAGGCGACAAAAAATACACCTCTGTTCGAATGCGTACACTTGGAAAAGGTGATTGGTATCAGGGAAGATTTGAAGCTCGCATCAAAATGGATCAGGAAAATGGGCTTTGGCATGCCTTCTGGATGTTACCCTCCTATCCTTCTGAACCATGGCCAAAAAGTGGAGAAATAGACATTATGGAACAAGTTGGGAACACCCCAAACAACGTTCTTTTTAACATTCATTATGAAACACCAGTTGGCATTCATGATTATAGGGGTTTTACACTAACACAGCCGGATACATTTAACTTTGCTGAATTCCATACGTATGCAATTGAATGGGATGATTTTGCAATTAAGTGGTTCTTAGATGGCGAAGAAGTATTTCAAATTTCCAAAGACGATCCAGAACTAAATGGTGTTTGGCCATACGAGGCCGACTTTCATATCATTTTAAATCTTGCAATTGGAGGAAACCTTACTGGTGACATCGTCAATGACCTAACTTTCCCCAGTGTAATGCAAGTAGATTACGTTCGCGTTTATCAACTTAATTAGATTAGATAAGGTAAATCATTCACTTTTGACCTGCAAATGGTATCGCATCAACATCGAATCTATGAATTTCCAATGCAAACAAGTTTGATTCCTAAACAAAAAATCAATTCGTTTATGCCTCGTTTTAAAACGTTAAGTATTTCCTTCCTAATTTCATTGTGTTGTTTGCTTTCAATTTCATTCGGAGCAAAAGCAGCGGGAACCGTTGTTAAAGTTCAAAAAAACAACGGAAACTATCAACTCATCAAAGATGGAAAGCCTTTTTATATCAAAGGCGCCGGAGGGGAAACAAAACTAGAAAAATTAAAACAATATGGCGGCAACTCCATTCGAACATGGGGCACCAGCGATCAAACAGATGCGTTGATGGAAAAAGCTGCGGAACTTGACATTATGGTTACTTTTGGGATCTGGCTTGGTCAAGAAAGACAAGGGTTTGATTATTCTAATAAAGATGCCGTTGCAGCTCAATTAGAATCATGCCGACAGACCGTTCGAAAATACAAAGACCACCCTGCTTTATTAATCTGGGGAATTGGAAATGAAATGGATCTAGACTACTCCAACTTTGAAGTTTGGTATGCGCTGGAAGAGATTTGCAAGGTAATCCACGAGGAAGATCCTAATCACCCAATCATGTCTGTTACAGCTGGTTTGGACGTAGCTGAAATTAAACTGATTCAAAAGAACACGCCAAGTCTAGACATTCTAGGGATCAATACATATGGTAATATTTCATACTTGCCCTCCGCCATGAAAATGTATGGATGGGATAAACCATACATCATAGCTGAATGGGGACCGTATGGCTGGTGGGAAGTAGGTAAAACAGAATGGGGAGCTGCAATTGAAGAATCAAGTTCCGAAAAAGCGAAAACCTATGCGGCTAGCCTAGATGCTATCACCTCAAACAAATCACAATGCATGGGATCATATGTATTCCTTTGGGGGCAAAAACAAGAAACGACTTCCACTTGGTTTAGTATGTTTATTGAAACAGGAGAAGAAACCGAGGTTATGGACGTAATGATAGAAGGATGGAGCGGTAAAAAACCACAAAATCAGGCTCCGTCTATTGCTGACTTTCAACTGAACGGCAAAAATAAATGGGGAAATATAAAAGTGAAAGCGGCCACTACGTTAAATGCATCCGTCAATGTCGTTGATCCTGACAATGACGAGATAAAATACGTATGGCAATTGATTCCAGAAAGTACAGATAAACGAACGGGTGGAGATGCGGAACGTGCCCCAAAACCAGTGAGAGGGATTTTTGGGAAAGCAACGTTTAAACAGAATAAAGTGGACTTTGTGGTGACTGAAACAGGAGAATACCGATTATTCTTTTTTGGATTTGACGGCAACGGAAACGTAGCAACGGGAAATATTCCTTTCAAGGTGGAATAAGGAATCAAACAAGAGCGTCAAAACTCTTGTATTTAAGTAATAAGCAGCTTAACCTCAAATCTCTACCACTTAATCAAAATACCTACCTGATGCTCACTTTAGAGTAGTTCAAATGTACTCAAAACATATTTTGGTATATTTATTGTCCTAATTGATTAGAAATATGTTATTTCGAATTATTAGTAAACGTATAGAATAGAACTTATGAAAAAAATAACCCTTGTAGCCGTATCTTTTATCACCATACTATTTTCAAGCTGCGCGTATCTTACAAACCAAGGAGTAGTTATAGGACCTCCTTCCGTAAAAACGCAATGTGTCAATCCAGTATCAGGTAGCGAAGTTTCCAGCATCAAAAGTAAAATTGAAAGCGAAAGTTTTAAATCCGATAAAATTAGACGAGCTCGCTTCGTAACTAAAGACAAATGTTTTAGATCCAGTCAGGTAGTTCAAATTATTGACTCATTTTCATTCGAAGACAATAAATTAGACTTGGCAAAAGATCTATATGATCAATGTACGGATCCGGGAAATTATGACATCGTGGTAGATGCCCTTGTACACAAAAGCAATAAAGATAATTTAAGAGATTTTATCGCTTCACAAGGATAAAACACCTCCCTCTTCCCTCATTCGATTTAAAGGTTGCTTGTATTTTAAATCTAGCATGGCAATCCGTATATAGTTTCTATAACTTTATACGGATTGTTACAAATTGCTCATGATTTTAATTAGAAAGGCATAGGATGACCCCTTATTCTATTGTCTACCTCATTTAAAACAACTTCCCTTTTTTTTTAAACAACACAATATGTGCATTTCTGTATTGGAAGATAGAGTCTTCTAAACCAATACATAAGCAATTCCTGTTCTTTAAATTGTATTGGTGTTGTATTCCATCTATCTTTGCACAGATTTAGGAATTAATTAATTATAATTATTAAATGTGGAGAGTGATATCCCGCGATAAACATGATTTGTCTGGGGTTTTGTGTGCTTAAATGTTGTTGACTAATTCCTACCTAAAAAGTAAATGAGTTTCTTAGTCAATCATGAGTACGAATAAGGTTCCACAACAAATTGCCAGAGAATACTGGAATAAGCAATGTGCAATAGAGCAAGCGGATTATTTCGCGCTTCAACAAACAACTTCACCCTATTCTCCAAAAGAACAAAATGTAGAAATTTGTTCGATCGAATTAACGAATCTTGAACAAATAAAAGATAAGTACGCAAAATCTTCAATTGCCTTGTTCACCTTCAATTTGGCATTGATTAAAACGTTACTTTTTCGATATATAAATCATGAAAACCCCGCGCTCTGCACCACTTCTTTAAAGTTAAAACCAGAAGATATTGAAGGAGAAATACATTTTATTTCATCTCAAATACATAGCAGCGATTCGTTTAAAACCGTTCTAAAAGATACAAAAAATCGACTTCTTGAAGGTTATCAACATCAAGGACCAGAATGTCTTAAGGCATGCGAATTACAAAATGTTTCCACACCAATTATCGGCGCATACTTTGAGGGAATTCAACTGGAATCAGAGCATTTAAAAGATTGTAATCTTCTTTTTTGCTTTGATAAGGAGGGCAACCTTAAAATCAAATTCAATCCAGCAAACTATTCGAACGAATTTATCAAACAATTAGGCACACATCTAAACGAAATGATGAATTCGGCTGCGGAAGACATTGATATTCCAATTATGCAATTTCCGCTGAATAGCGCTTCGGATATCCCCACCATCAAACCGTCTTATCCTGTTTCTGAAACCATCATTTCGATTTTTGAAAAGCAGGCGACACTGTTCCCAAATAATATAGCATTGGAGTATGAATCCAATGAAATTACGTACAATACGTTGAACGAAAGAGCCAATCAAGTCGCTTGGAAATTACGGGAACTTGGTGTGCAACCGGATGATCTTGTATCCATTTTACTGGAACGTTCAATGGAGATGGTCATCGCTATTTTAGGTGTGTTAAAATCTGGAGCAGCCTATGTACCAATTGACCCAGATTACCCACAAGAACGCATCGATTATACACTTGAGGATAGCAAAACAGCAATCACGATAAGCCAAACTGAGCATAAAGCGAAGCTAGACGGTCATTCCAATATCACTACTATTTTATTAAGTGACCTAAATTCAAATCCTGATAATACAAAAAACCTTCCGATTGTAAATACTCCAGCCGATTTGGCTTATATAATTTATACTTCAGGTTCCACTGGAAAACCAAAGGGAGTAATGGTCGAACATCGAAACGTAGTTCGCCTTTTCTTTACCGACCAACCATTATTTGAATTTGGCCCTGACGATGTGTGGACTTTATTCCACTCGTATTGCTTTGACTTCTCTGTTTGGGAAATGTACGGGGCATTATTATTTGGTGGTAAAATCGCCATTGTTCCGAAACTAATTGCTCAAAATCCGGTGGCTTTTCGTCAATTGTTGATTGAGCAAAAAGTGACCATTCTAAATCAGACTCCAGGTGCTTTTTACAATTTGATTCAGACTGAGGAAACACGTGATTTCAAAAATACAGAACTCAACGCGCTACGATATGTGATTTTTGGAGGAGAAGCACTTGCTCCCGATCGTTTAAAAACGTGGCATGATCACTATGCAGATACTAAATTGATCAATATGTACGGGATTACTGAAACCACCGTACATGTTACATATAAAGAAATAAGCAGCATTGACATAAACAATGGAAGCAGTAATATTGGGAAACCGATCCCTACGCTTTCCATTTACATTCTCGACCCTCATGGAAATCAACAACCAACCGGAGTACCTGGAGAAATGTTCGTTTCCGGTGAAGGAGTGGCCAGAGGTTATCTTAATCGACCCGAATTAACTGCAGAGCGATTTATTAACGACTCCACTTTTTCTTCAGAACGACTTTATAAAACCGGGGATGTAGCGAAAAAACTATTTTCCGGGGACCTAGAATACCTTGGAAGAAATGACAATCAGGTGAAAATCCGAGGTTATCGGATTGAACTTGGAGAAATTGAAAGCGCCCTACGTCAACATCCGGAGGTGAAAGATGTAATTGTTTCGGATGAGTTTATAAACGAAACCGATTCCTATAAAACATTGGTTGCCTACATCGTTGAAACGAC
The DNA here is from genome assembly GCA_965277185.1 of Cytophagales bacterium. Classification (GTDB taxonomy): domain Bacteria; phylum Bacteroidota; class Bacteroidia; order Cytophagales; family JAHDFW01; genus JAHDFW01. Next base: position 92,796 of record CBDICC010000031.1, read on the forward strand.
TTCAGTCAATGCTTCCGACTTACGTACGCATTTATTGGCATCGCTTCCAAATCACATGATTCCATCCTACTACGTTTCTATTCACCAGATTCCGCTCACGTCAAATGGTAAAATAAATAAAAAGGCACTGCCTTCTGTGCAGGAATCAATAATGGAATTGGGAACAGAATATGTAGCTCCCAAAACGGAAAAGGAAAAAGGATTGTCTGAAATTTGGGCCGAAGTACTTCAAAAAGAACAAGTCGGTGTGTTGGATAATTTCTTCCTCTTAGGTGGAGATTCGTTAAAAGTCATTCGAATCGTGTCCTTGGCTGAAAAACGATTAGGAATTCCTTTTTCCATCAAACATGTTTTTCAATACCCTACAATTCGAGAATTACTAGAAATAGAAATTTCTGCTGATTCAGAACTTTCAATAAGCGAGCAATTAGAGATCGGGAGAAAAGAAATTGCCAAATTCAAAACAAAGATTGAATCTGAACCGGATAATTTGGAAAAACTTCCTGCTTCCTATGAAGACTTATACCCGTTAAGTTCGATTGAGGCAGGAATGATTTATAGTTCAATTCTTCGCCCGGAAGAACCTGTGTATTATGATCAATTTGCGTACCTCCTAAATATCGAAAACGTAGATATTTTCTTAGATGCGTTTCATTTAATGGTTGAAAAACATAGCATTTTACGTGCACGTTTTTACATGAATCAATTCAGGGAACCGCTGAAAGCGATCGTACAACTCTCAAAGCAAGCACTTCCGATTCGAATCGAAAACATTTCTGAACAATCGGGAAAAGACCAACAAAAAACCATCAATGCCTATTTAGCTAAAGACTATTCCGGCCGATATGAATTCAATGGTGATTTAATCTGGCATATGAAGGCATTTCATCTCGGTGATAATACGTATCGAATTGTATGGACCGTGCATCATGCCATCTTAGATGGATGGAGTATCAATGCATTCAATACCGAACTAATGAATTTAAGTTCGGATCCTGATTTTCCCAATAAAAGTCAACTAGAACCTCTCAAACATAATTATAAAGATTACTGCGCCATTAGTTTAGCGCGAAAGATATCAGAAAATCATAAGACTTTTTGGAACGATAAATTAGAAGGAAATACACGAAACAAATTACCATTTAACCTTTCTGGAAAGCGAAAAAATGATATCGCAGGAATGAAAGGCATTTCCATTTACCCAGAAGGCGATTGGGGAGAAAAAATTGACCGGCTGGCTAAACAACAAAATGTGACAGCCAAAGCGATTTGTCTTGCGGCCCATGTTTACTTAATGCATGTGATCTCCTCCGAAACAGATGTACTTACAGGCGTTGTTTCACACCACCGTCCTGCTATTGAAGACGGTGATAAAATACTCGGTTGCTTTTTAAATACGCTTCCTATTCGGGTAAACTTTAGCAATACAGATAATTACAAGACCCTTTTACATGAGGTAAATGACTATTTAATTGAAGTTAAGGGCTATGAAATTGATTTGGTGGACATAGCCAATCTTTTAGGTGAGAAAACAACGATTGAGAATCCATTATTCGACTGTATTTTCAATTTTACTGACTTTCATGTACTTGAAGATGCGGTTGGGTCAGATCAAATCTCTGTAAGTTCCAAACCAATAACCAACGAAACAAAAATTAGTGAGGTCAATCAAATGACCAATACGCTTTTTGATTTAGAGGTAGATAAAACCTTTGGGAACTTGCGCGTCAAGATTAAATACACCCCTGCATTTTTCGATGGAGAAGACATTCGTTACGCATTAAATCTCTACGTACGAATTCTAGATCAACTTATTGTCGCAACAGAATCAAAACTTAACATTGCCTCCATTCTTTCTGAGGAGGAAAAACAAAAGATTTTATACGACTTCAATGATACCATTGTGGACTATCCAAAGGATACCGCCATGCATCAATTATTTGAAGAACAAGTCATTCAATCACCAAATGTTCCTGCCTTAATTCAAGAAGGTCAATCATTGACCTATCAGAAATTAAATGAACGATCCAATCAGGTAGCGCACTATCTCGTTGCTCAAGGCATTCAACAAACTGAAAACGTAGGATTAATCACGGGTCGCTCCTTTGATATGATAATAGCGATGTATGGAATCTTGAAAGCAGGAGGTGCCTATGTTCCAATTGATCCAACATATCCATTGGATCGACAGAAATACATTGTCTCCAATTCTAATGTTTCACTCATTTTGGTTGACTTCCCCTATCCTATTGAAAATGATCTTTCAAACGAAAAGCAATTTATTGACCTGAATGATAAAGAAATATCAACGTTCCCTAAGGTAAATCCAAACATTGCTTCTAATCCAAACGATTTAGCATATACCATTTATACCTCCGGTTCAACCGGAAGACCAAAAGGCGTAATGATCGAACATCATTCTGCCACAAACTTGATCACATGGGTAAACAAAACCTATGATATTGGGGTAAAAGATCGACTGTTATTCATCACATCGATGTGTTTTGACCTATCAGTTTACGATATTTTTGGCACTTTGGCTTGCGGAGCTGCTGTAGTGATTGCCAGAAAGGAACAAGTAGAAGATCCAGAATTACTCAAACAGTTAATGATCGATGAAAAGATCACCTTTTGGGATTCGGTACCAACAACCATGAATTATTTGGTAAACATGATCGAAACCTCAGACGAATCATTTGTTCAAAATGATTTACGCGTTGTGTTCATGAGCGGAGATTGGATTCCTGTAAACTTAAGAGATCGCATCTTAAACTACTTCCCGAAAACCAAGGTAATTGGTCTTGGAGGTGCTACGGAAGGAACCGTATGGTCAAACTTTTATCCAATCGAATCGGTTGAAAAGAATCAAATTAGCATACCTTATGGTGTACCGATTGACAACAACTTCTTTTATGTCCTTGACGACGCCCAAAATCCTGTTCCGCGTGGAGTAGCGGGAGAATTACACATTGGAGGTATCGGTGTTGCCAGAGGATATGCCAATGATGCCGAAAAAACCGCTGCTCAATTTGTAAAGGATCCGTTTTCAATACTTCCAAATGCAATGATGTACAAAACGGGAGATTTGGGTCGATTACAGATGGACGGGAACATGGAGTTTCTCGGAAGAAAAGACTTTCAAGTTAAAATTCGAGGTTTCCGAGTTGAATTAGGCGAAATTGAAAATCAATTATTAACCCATGTAGATGTAAAAGAAGCGGTCGTTTTAGCTAAAACAGATGGAAATAATCAAAAGTTTCTATGTGCCTATGTTGTAAAGAAAAACTCAGTAGAGTCAAGTCTACTAAAAGCACATTTGTTGCAAGAATTACCTGATTACATGATTCCTGCTTATTTCATTGAAATAAAGGCGCTGCCTCTTACTTCCAATGGCAAAATAGATCGCAAAGCCCTACCCGATCCAAAAACCATTATCGATGAAACAACAGAATTCGAGGCTCCAAAAAGTGAAATGGAAATACAACTTGCTCAACTTTGGCAAGATTTACTAGAAATAGAACGCATTGGAATCAATGAGAACATATTTGATTTAGGAGCACATTCGCTCCATGCAGGTGCATTTGTATCTAGAGTTCATAAAGTATTAGAAGTGGAACTTACGCTTCGGGAGCTATTTAGTAATCCAACCATATCTGGATTGGCTCAATTAATAGCTGGAAAAGAATCCACCAGATATCTGGAAATCATTCCGATTCAAGCACAAGATCATTATCCGCTTTCGCATGCGCAACATCAATTGTGGCTCGCGCATCAAATGAATCCAGAAAACCCTCAATACAACCTATCAGGTAGAAAATTACTAAATGGATCGGTCAATGCAGAAGCATTTCAGCAAACATTTGAGCAAATTATAGAACGTCACGAGGCGTTACGTACAAGCTTTCATGAAATAGAAGGCACGGTCCGTCAAATAATACATGATGACATTCCTTTTAAAGTGGAATTGGTTGATTTGAGGCAAGAAGATGACGAACAAACAAGGTTAAACGAACAACTACACAGAAACGCATATTCCCCGTTTGATTTGACTAAAGCACCATTGGTTCGAATCGCAATTCTTCAACTCTCTGGAAACAAATTTGCCCTATTATATTCCATGCATCACATCATAAGTGATGGTTGGTCAATGGGATTAATGATCCAAGAAACGATTCAGGTATACAATCAACTATCGAACAATCAAGTTCCTGATCTTGAGCCTCTTTCTTTGCATTTTAAAGATTATGTAGCTTGGGAAAATCAAATTCTATCTGGTGAACGTTTAACAAAGCTAGAAACTTTTTGGAGTGAACACATGCAGGGTTCCATCCAATCCGTTCATCTTCCTGTGGACAAATTACGCATTGATTCTTCCAACAAATCCAAGGGGAAAAACATCGGGTTCAGCATAGAACCTGAACTCTCCGAAAAAATATATGACCAAATAAAAGCAAAAGGAGTAACGCTGAACGTATACTTAATCGCTGTTTATAATCTGTTTCTTGCCAAAATAAGCAATTCGGAAGAAATTACTATTCGCTCTATTGCTTCAGGAAGAAATCAATCTGAGTTGGAGCAACTTGTAGGCTATTTTGTTCGAGTATTTGGATTCAAAAATAACGTGACAAAGGGCACCTCTTTTGATCAATTCCTTCGTACCGTTCAGGAAAGATACATTCAGGTTTTAGATCACAGCATGTATCCTTTTGAAAAAGTACTCAATGAACATAAGCCCATACATGCAAATCAAGAAAATCTGATCAATGTAAGTTTTGCACTTCAAAATCTGAATACCATTGCAGCACTTCAAAGTCAGGAAAACTTAAGTTCAATGGAGGTCGAGCAACTCAATTTTGAAGGAAGCATTGCCAGAAATGATTTATTGCTAACGGTAAATGAGTCCAATCAACAATTGTACGTTTCATTTAATTTCCGAACAGAATTATTTCATGAATCAAAAATAAAATTATTTGCCAGCTGGTTTGAAAGCCTCTTAAAACAAGTTGTCACTGCTCCCGATCAAAAAATAGAACAATATAGCTTAATCAATGGGACGGAAACCGCATTATTCCAGCACCTGAATGTAAAACAAGAAACCTATTCGCACATTGCTCCATTAACCACTATTCAACGTGATTTATATCTGGACAGCATTTTCAATCCGGACGAGGCTACACATAGTCTTGCCTTTTTCATTGAACTGAAAGAAGATTTGGATGTTCAGTTATGGAAGAAAGCAGTTCAACTTTTGGTTGATAAAAGTCCAGCGCTACGATTAGAACTAATCATCCGAGACAACGAAGTATATCAGGGAGTACGCTCTAACTTCGAATTAGCTCAAATCCAAAAAGACCTTCGGGACAAGCAACTTACAGATGATCAAATCAATCAATTCATTGAAGAAGAAGCTAAAGTCCCGTATAACTTCAAAAAAGATGACCTCCTTCGCCATGTTTTGATTCAACGTGAAAACAACCATTTTTACTCGTTGCTTTGTGCACATCATGTGTTGTTTGACGGCTGGTCCTTTAAATTATTTTTTGAGAAAGTATCGGATATTTATACGCAATTAAAAGCGAGCCAAATCCCTTCAAAAGAAGAAGACACTGTGTTTTTGGAATATGTAAATGAGCATTTACAAAAATTTGATACAGCTTCAGTTAAATCATATTGGGAGGATAAATTAGCCAATGTAGAACCATTGCATATTCACCATCATGCAAATGCAAATGATGCAGGCAAACTCATTTCAAAAACATTCGAAATTGTACCGGCGCAACTAAAAGCCATTGAAGCATATTGCACTGCAAATAAAATTTCACAATCGCTTTACTTCAAATCTTTATTTGGATTATTAATCCAGTTGTATGGCCGAGCAGAATCGGATTTTACCATTCGAGAACTGTTAGGAGGACGGGATGCCAAACATTTGGATGGAACTGGTTGTTTTTACCACAGTATCCCTGTTTGTTTTACGCCTACGGCCTTTGATTCGCAACAAGCAATCACGGACTTATTTGGTTATGTGCGCCAGCAGAAAAAAGAACTTGGAAGTCATCAAAACATCTCTTTCCTTCTTCAAAACGAATTATTAGGAAAGGAAGAGATTACATTTTATTATAATTATCAAACCTATTTTAATCTTGCTCTTTTTGGAAAAGATGTTCCGCTTCAATCTATCAATACTTATTCTGAAAATCAAATTCAATTATTGGTAAGGGAAACATTAGAAGGCACATCGTTGATACTCGATTATGATGACCGGTTCTTCAATGATTATGATTTCTTGCATCGACTAATGTCCATTTCAGATCAAATTATTGCAGGGATTTCAACTATTGGAGGGCTAAATCTCATTACAGAAACGGAGCAAGTTTCCTCCTCCAAAGAAAACTGGTCTGAACGTACGTTCCCAAATCAATCGATTTCAGAAATATTCAGTGAAACGGCTAAATCACACCCTGCTCGAATAGCTGTAGAATACAATCAAACCACGCTATCTTATAAAGAATTAGAACAAAGATCCAATCAACTCGCCAACCACCTTTTACAGGCACATTCCATTCAAAAGGATGATTTAATTGGCTTAATGGTTACTCGTTCTGAGCAAATGATCGTCGGAATTTTAGGGATTCTAAAAACCGGAGCAGCTTATGTTCCAATCGATCCCGACTATCCTACCGACCGGATTCATCACATGGTTTCTGATAGTCAAATTCAAATAATATTAGAAGATAATACTTCCGTGGCGATTGAACTACCAGACTTTGAAGGCCGACGTTATAACTTAACCGAAATAACACTTTCGGAGGACACTGGATCTTGTGCTGCTCCTTCCGTCACCATTGATCCTAAAAGCCTTGCTTACATTATTTACACATCTGGATCGACTGGGAAACCGAAAGGATCCATGATTGAGCATCGAAATGTAGTCTCTTTAATGAAAAATGATGGCTATAATTCAAATGGATTTGAATTCAACTTTACGGAACAAGATGTATGGACGCTCTTTCATTCGTTTTGCTTCGATTTTTCTGTATGGGAAATATTTGGAGCGATCCTGAATGGCGGAAAAGTTGTTGTGGTTCCAAAAGAAACAGCTCAAAACCCCGCTGAATTTCTTTCCTTATTAAAAGAAAAACAAGTTTCTGTCTTAAATCAAATCCCTTCTCTATTTGCCCATGTAGCAAATCAAGAAATAAGATTGGAAGGGAATGAACTGAATCTGAGGTATGTTATTTTTGGAGGAGAAGCCTTAAGACCTGCTACTTTAAACAAATGGCATCAAAAATATCCAGAAACAAAACTGGTCAACATGTATGGAATTACGGAAACAACCGTGCATGTGACTTACAAAGAGGTAACTTCGAAAGAAATTCAAAATGGCACCAGTAATATCGGAATGGCCATTCCAACCTTACAATGCTATATTCTCAATCAAAACCTGCATCAACTTCCTGTTGGAATTCCAGGTGAAATATGCATTACAGGACACGGAGTTTCCAGGGGATACCTTCATCAACCAGAACTGACAAAGCAACGTTTCGTAACGGAGCACGCTATTTCCCAAAATCCAATTTACCGATCTGGTGATTTAGGTAGATTATTACCAAACGGAGAAATAGAATACTTGGGTAGAATCGATCATCAGGTAAAAGTACGTGGATTCAGAATTGAACTGGGTGAAATTGAAAATCAACTTCTAAAACATCCTTCTATTCAAGATGTGCTTGTCGTTGCAAAACCAACTTCGAATGAGAGCAATGAGAATGAAATCATTGCCTACATTCTTTCAAATGAAGACTTCAATGCCTCAGATGTCCGTTCTTTTGCTGGAAACGGCCTGCCCGATTATATGATTCCAGGTTATTTTATCAAGTTGGAACAATTCCCGGTTACGCCTAGTGGAAAAATCAATCAAAAGGCCCTTCCTAATCCATCAAACCTAGAAAATAGCTTAGGAAGAGAATATGTTGCTCCTGAATCCGAGTTGGAATTAAAGTTACAAACCATTTGGCAAGATGTGTTGAGTAACCCGCGTGTTGGTATGGAAGATAACTTCTTCGAAATTGGTGGACATAGTTTAAAGGCTACACGGCTAATTACAAACATCCATAAATACTTAGATGTGGAATTACCTATCCGACAAATTTTTGTTTCGCCAACCATTCGAGCCATTGCCAAGCACATTGAACTAGCAGAACATCAAACATTCCGTAACATAGAGCCTATAGCTACGCAAGATTCGTATCCGCTTTCAGCCGCTCAAAAACGAATGTACATTCTGAATCAATTGCAACCAGAAGATACCATTTATAACATGCCCATCATCATGCATGTTAGAGGGAAATTAAATCGAACACAATTTGAAAATACATTCCAACAGCTAATCGAACGTCATGAAAGCTTGCGGACGTCGTTTCAAATGCACGATGGTAAACCCGTTCAGGTTATTAGCCATGATATTAAGTGGAATGTAGAACAATTATTTTCAACAGAAGAAGGCGTTCCAAAATATGTAAAGGAATTTGTACGTCCATTTGATTTAGAACAAGAGTCATTGCTTCGCGTCGCGTTAATCGAAATTCACGAGGAGCATCATATTCTAATGGCCGATATGCCACATATTATTTCAGATGGAGTGTCTATGCGAATTTTGGTAGATGAATTTATTCAAATCTATCAAAACGAAGAATTACCTGATTTGAAATTGCAGTACAAGGATTTTGCACATTGGCAAAATGAATTATTTCAAACGGACGAAATTAAGAAACAAGAAGCTTTCTGGATGGATCAATTCAAAGGTGACATTCCTATTTTAAATCTTCAAACAGATTATGCTCGACCCGCGGTACAACAATTTGATGGAGCCGATTTTCATGTTTCCTTTTCTAAAAAACAAACCGGCGATTTAAATAACATTCTTCAAACCTCCGGTACGACTATGTATATGTTGTTGCTAACAGCATATAACATTTTACTGGCAAAACATACTAGTCAGGAAGACATTGTAGTAGGTTCACCAATAGCAGGTCGATCTCATGCGGATCTAGACCAAATCATTGGAATGTTTGTGAATACACTCGCGATGCGGAACTATCCTACGTCCAATAAAACCTTCCGATCGTTTCTAAATGAAGTAAAGGAAAATGCATTAGCCATTTTTCAAAATCAAGATTACCAATTTGAAACTTTAGTCGACAAACTAGACGTAAAACGTGATTTAAGTCGAAATCCTTTGTTTGACACCATGTTCATTTTCCAAAATTTAGGAGAGAACGAGCGGAAAATTAAGGATTTAAGTTTTACTCCATTTGGCAACAAAACCAAAACGTCCAAGTTTGACCTTACTTTTCAAGCTTGGGAACATAAGGGGCAATTGCAATTGAATGTTTCCTACTGTACCAAGCTGTTTAACCAAAGTACGATTGAGCGGCTTACGAAAGATTACGAAACTATTCTTCGTTCTATTTCAACCAATCTGGACATTTCTCTTTCCCAAATACAATTGGTAAATGAGGAAGATCGACATAAATTAGATTCATACAATTCAACTAAATTAACATATCCTGAAGAAGGAAACATTCTCCAACTTTTCCATACCCAGGTACAAAAATCACCTGATTCGGTAGCTCTTGCCTTTCAAAAGGAAGAATTGACCTATTCTGAATTGGATCAAAAATCCAACCTGATTGCAGCGGAGCTTCAATCAAAAGGTCTAAAAAGTGGTGAGTTAGTTGCAATCATGATGGAACGGTCTCCATCCATGCTTATTAGCATGATTGGGATCTTAAAGGCAGGCGCCACTTATGTTCCAATTGATCCAAGTTATCCAGAACAGCGCGTGCTATACATGTTGAAAGACAGCGGTAGTAAACTGATCGTATCTCAAAAAGAAATTATAGAAAAACTTGAGCTGCTAAGCGATGTGCTATCTGTATTTCCAGCTCAAATTCTATCGGATTCTACGACTACTGATTTTTCCCTAGTAACGATTGAAGCATCGCAACTAGCTTACGTGATTTACACATCAGGCTCCACTGGAAAACCAAAAGGGGTTTCTATTAGTCATCAAAATGTACATGCATTTATTCAATGGTGCCTTGTTGAATTTAAAAATACAAGCGCCACTACGGTATTTGCAAATACGTCTATATCTTTTGATTTATCCATATTCGAATTATTTTACAGCTTATGTTCTGGTAAAAAAATTCGTTTAATCAACGATGCGTTAGAGATCAACAATTATTTAACCAGCGAATCCAATATTTTACTAAACACAGTACCAAGCGTAATATTAGAATTAATCAAAGGCAAAGCTGATTTCAGCAATGTAATCGGGATCAATATGGCTGGAGAACCAATTCCTTTGCAAATCAAAGAAAATCTGGATCTTACTGCGCTTGAAGTTCGAAATTTATATGGCCCATCGGAAGACACAACGTATTCCACTTGTTATCGAATCACCAAAAGCGAAGCACAGCAGTTTATTGGAAAACCGATTGGAAACACACAAGCTTTTGTCCTAGACAAAAATAACAAAATCCAAAGTCCTGGTATTCCTGGTGAACTTTGTTTAGCAGGTGATGGCGTAACAAAAGGTTATTTAGGACAACCCGATTTAAGTGCCGAAAAATATGTCTTACTGCCACAAATCTCCCAACACACTCTCTACCGAACGGGAGACTTAGTTCGATGGAATGATTCTGGTAATTTAGAATACTTAGGAAGAATTGATCAACAAGTAAAATTACGCGGATTCCGAATTGAACCAGAAGAAATTGAACGTCATTTGGAGGAATTTAACGGTATTAAGCAAGCGGTAGTTTTAGTCAAAGAAGTACATAATTCGGATCACCTATGCGGGTATTTCACAATAGAAAACCCAAAATTGGAATTAAACATTTCCGAATTGCAGGCGTTCTTACAAACGCGTTTGCCTGACTATATGAATCCATCCTTTTTAACCAAACTGGATGAAATCCCCCTGCTACCGAATGGTAAAACAGATCGCAATTCATTGCTGTCCATTGAACAAGAATCCAATCAAAATTATACGGCACCTGAATCAGAAATTGAATTCATACTCACCGAAATTTGGGAAGAAGTATTGGGAATTGAACAAGTAGGAATTGAAGATAACTTCTATGAATTAGGTGGGCACAGCCTTATGGCAATGCAAGTCATTTTACGCATTGCGAATCGGATGCAAGTGGAAGTAAAACTTACCGATTTATTCAATGCGCCAACCATCAAACAGCTTTCCTCGATCATTGATAATCGAGAAAAAAACGTATCTGTGGAATTGGTTAATGCATCCAATCAAGAATATTACGATTTATCGCATGCTCAAAAGCGTCTTTGGTTCTTGGCTCAATTCAGTGATGCCCAAAATCGAGCCTATAATATGCCTGGCGCATACATTCTAACAGGTAACATCGATTATACCGCATTCCAAAAAGCATTCACTGCATTAATTGATCGGCATGAATCCCTCCGTACTTCATTTATAACCGTAAATGATCTACCTAAACAAAAGATTCATTCCAAAATCGAGTGCAAAATTGAACACGTCAACCTGGAGGGAGATCCTCAAAAAGATGATGTCGCTAAAGAAATGGTATTGGAAGAAGCGCAAAAGATGTTTGACCTAGAAAAAGGGCCGTTACTCCGTTTCAAACTACTCAAGTTAGAACAGAACAAACATTTGTTTCTATTCACATTGCATCACATTATCAGCGATGGTTGGTCCATGAGTATATTGGTGAAAGATGTGATGATGTTATATCAAGCATTTTTAAAAAACGAACCAAATCCTTTGGCTCCGCTTGAAATCCAATACAAGGACTTTTCCGAATGGCAGAATACACAAATTGATCAGCATAGCAACCAGCACAAATCCTATTGGATGCAACAAATGAAGGCTGTACCCGGATTGCTAAAACTCCCGTATGACAAACCTCAAACAAGAGAAACAGGCATGCAAGGGGCTACCATGTCCATTTCCATTAATAAGACAGAAGCAGATGCCCTAAAACAATTGGCAAGTCAAGCTAATTCGACGATTTATTCAACCCTACTTTCATCTATCTATTTATTACTATTTAAGATGACCAAAGAACAAGATCTTATCATTGGATCTCCTGTTGCCGGAAGAATGGATAAAAAATTAGAAGATCAAATTGGGTACTATTTGAATACCCTTGCTTTGAGAGCAAAAGTAGATTCAACCCAGCCATTTAATTTATTTTTGAAAGAAGTGATATCGATGGTACTCGAAGCAAACGATCACCAAATATATCCATACGATCAATTGGTATCTGAATTAAAATCGAAGCTTCCTACTTCGCAACAAGGATTATTTAATGTCGGCTTTACCTGGAATGTTGATTCAGTAAATTCTTTTGAAGTAGAAGAAGAACTGATTCCAGATGTGCGAATTGCATCCTATCAAATGGTATCCAAAGTCGCTAAAACAGACCTGTGGTTTTATGGTAATTCAAATGAAGAAACCATCAACCTGACCGTGTTATATAATGCTGAATTGTTCGAAACGCAAAAAATTAAATTGCACTTGGACAACTACCAAAAATTAATAACCAATTTGGTTCAAAATCCCGATCAAAGTATTGGTTCCATTTTAGGATTGGACCAATCCCCTTCTAAAACACGGAAAAAAAGAGGCCGTGCCGGTTTTGCTTTTGAAGCCTAACAGAAATGAATCTGGATGGAACTGAAATGAATAAAAATGAATAAAATTGAATTGAAAACACAAACAATAAGAATTTACACATCGAAATAAATGACGAAATTATATCTTAAACCGAATGTAGTACCTGAACCATTGTTTGACCGATGGTATGCATGGTCCCACTTGATTTCACCGGCAACTGCCGCAATGAATGTAGCTGACCGTCATTTAAAAATAATGAACTCATACATTCAAGCACCCCACATTCACGCAGCAGCGGTGAAAAATCCAAAAATGCTCGGAGGTCCATTTATGGATTATGGTGGAAAACGTGTAGATGAAATCAAAAGTTTAAAAGAAAACACCTTAACCAATGCCACAGTATTGGTTGATTTCTCCAATGCCATTAAGGAATTGGATGCCATGCTTAAAAAAGAAGCAAAAGGGTATTCTCTTGATCCATTGTATGAAAAAGTACCTGAAATGTTAAAAGGGTATGTAGAATTGGTGTATGATTTAAATAACAATCCTACATATCGATTTTATGAAGCTTTGCTTTACAATAGCGAACTGTATCGAGAAGATTTGCAATCCGTAGCTTTATATTTAGTAGAAGATGACGAGCGGCCATTTATATTGAGTACTCCACAATTGGGCAATGAAAAAATAGTGGAAATTCAGCTACCATTTCGTCATAAAGGTTGGGATGCTTTATTTCAGATGAAAGAAGTCCCGCAAACCTTTGAATCCATCAAAGACCTTTTAGAAATCGAGGACGAACAAGTAGAATTATTCCGCTCCTTTTTCACCGAAGAAGCGCCCAAACCTTATCCAAAATATGATGGGGACGGAATTCGAACTAGATATTTTGGCCATGCTTGCATTTTAGTTGAGACAAAAGATGTTTCTATTTTAGTTGATCCCGTAATCAGTTACTATGGATATGATTACGACATTGCGCGTTATACCTATGCACAATTACCTGAAGAAATTGACTATGTATTGATCACCCATAATCATCAGGATCACATTTTGTTTGAAACAATGCTCCAAATTCGACACAAGATCAAAAACATAATTGTGCCTCGAAATGGAGCTAGCTCATTGCAAGACCCGAATTTAAAGTTGATGTTTAATCAAGTTGGATTTGAGAACGTAATTGAACTTTCAGATTTAGAAACCATCGTAAAAGAGGATGTGACCATCACAGGATTTCCATTCATTGGGGAACATTCGGATTTAGACATTCAAACGAAATTATCTTACAAAGTAGATGCAGGTACGTTCAGTATTGGATTTATGGCGGATGCTTGTAATGTGGAACCCCATCTATACAAACATGTACAAAAGTTGATTGGAAATCTAGACGTATTATTCCTTGGAATGGAATGCGAAGGAGCCCCCCTTACTTGGCTTTATGGGCCATTGTTAACCGAACCCCTAGATCGGGATAAAGATCAATCTCGAAGATTGGCAGGTTGCAACTATGAACGTGCCCAGGATTTAGTAGATCGATTCAATCCATCCTCTGTTTTTGTATACGCCATGGGACAGGAACCTTGGTTAAATTATATCATGAGCGTCAAATATGCCGATGATTCCAGTCCTATTGTCGATTCAAATAAATTGATCAAGGAATGTAAAGCCAAAGGCATTGAAACAGAACGATTGTATGGAGAAAAAGAGATTTTCTATCGAAAAGAGGTAGAAGCATAAATAAATAAATCACTATACAAGCCAATCCAATACTACACAACATAAGAACGAACAAGAAAGACGGTTAAGCACGATGGAAAATAATTTACACGACGTAGAAATAGAAGAATACTGGTTAAATTACTTATCGGGTGATTGGACTTCTTTTCGATTTCCGTCGACATCGGAAACAGAAAATCAAACGTCCGAAGCCAGCTCTGTTAAAGCTATTATCCCTTCGCAAACCTTTGATAAAATTGTTCAGATCTGTCAGGAAGATGAATTAAATGTATTCACTTATTTCTTAACGGCATTGCATGTAGTGTTAAATCGATACACACGTGAATCCCATTTCCTAATTGGAACCTCGTCGTTTAAATTAGAGGATGAGGATGATTCAAATGGATTATTGTTATTACACAATCAATCCAATTTAGCCATTGAATTCAAGCAATTGCTTGGAGAAGTAATGGAAGGAGTCAATAACGCTTACGACAATCAAGGATTCGATTACATTACCGTAGCAGAAAAATTAAAGATTCGAACAAACATTGAATTAGATCAATTTTTCAACGTTGCATTGCTTTATAAAAACATCAATGCGCGCAATGAGTTCATGGAGTCGTTTGACATGATTTTAAGCCTGTCAGAAGAAAACGAAACTCCGACATTAGAATTAGATTTCGATTCGAAGAAATCGCATTTTTCTGAAGCTGCGGCGACCAATTTCCTACAGCACGTTATTCAAGTAATAGTACAAGTTACGGAAGAACCTGGAATCTTACTTTCCTCTGTAGGAATGTGCACTATTCAGGAGCATAATGAGTTGTTATCACTAATTCCAAAATCAAGCGAATCAACAATCAACCAAACTACGGTTGACCTATTCTCAGAAAAAGCCTCTGCCTTTCCGAAGAACATTGCAGTATCGCATCAATCTACTCAGCTTACGTATCAACAGTTGGATCAACTTTCCAACAATGTTGCACAATATTTGATTGAAAATTGCGCCATTGAATCCAACGATTTAGTTGGCATTATGGTGGAACCTTCGGACTGGTTAATTGTAGGGTTATTAGGAATCTTAAAGTCGGGTGCTGCATTTGTACCGATTGATCCGGAGAACCCACAAGATCGCATTGATTATATCATACAAGACAGTAAGCCAAAAGGTATTATTGTTGCCTCCGATGATATGTTTTCATTGGGAGAATATAGTGGACATATCTTTGCCATTGATATTCAATTGGAAATGCTAGAAGATGTGCCTACACCTACTATATCTACAAAATTAGATGATTTATTGTATGTTATTTACACTTCGGGTACAACTGGAAAACCGAAAGGAACAAAAATCAATCAACGGTCATTTTTAAACTATATCCAATGGTTGACCAATACATACCAATTAAGTGCGGAAGACAAATCGGTCCTTTTATCTTCCTACGCTTTTGATCTTGGCTACACTTGCCTTTGGGGTACCTTACTCAACGGTGGAACCATCCATTTAGTGGATAACAATACCCGAAAGAATCCCGAGAAACTCACCGATTATCTCGTAGACAATCAAATTTCGTTTCTAAAAATCACCCCTTCTTTATTTAGCTTATTGGTTCAATCTTCCAATCTGAAAAAATTTGGAAACGACCAGTCCATGAGACTAATCTTACTTGGAGGAGAGACTTTTAGAACCAGTGATGTCGATATTTTCAAGCAAATAAACAACGAAACCGTATTTGTTAATCATTATGGCCCAACGGAAACCACCATTGGTACCGTTGCTCATACCATCACAAATGCCAATTGGGAGGAATTCAAAAAACAACCGGTAATAGGACACGGAATTGATAACGCTCAAATCTACTTACTAGATGAATTTCACAATCTAGTTCCGCACGGAATTCCTGGACAGATTTTCATCGCAGGACCAGGACTTTCTTCAGGCTATTTAAATCAAGAATTACTTACCAAAGAAAAGTTCATTGACAATCCTATCCAGACCGGAACCTTAATGTACGGCACAGGAGATTTAGGTCGATGGACTACTAATAATACACTCGAATTCCTAGGTCGAGAGGATGATCAGGTTAAAATAAGAGGATATCGGGTTGAAACAAATGAAATTGTACGTACGCTCTCCACACATGAATTGGTAGAAGATGTAGCCGTTATAACCATCGAAAATTCCGATCAATCTCAAGATCTAGTAGCTTATTTGGTGAATACAGATGACGTGAGTATTCAAGAATTACGTGATTTCTTGGCTCCGCTTTTGCCAGAATACATGATTCCTGCACATTTCATTATGTTGGAATCGATCCCAATTACTTCAAATGGAAAATTAGATAAAAAAGCGCTCCCCAGCACTTCAAGTGCGCTTACTACCGATTCCGTATTTGAGGGCCCACGAAACGAGATAGAAGAACAAATCTCTGCTATTTGGAAGGAAGTACTTCATAAAGATCAAATCGGGATCCATGACAATTTCTTTGTACTTGGAGGTGATTCTATAAAGTCTGTTCAAATCGCTTCTCGATTGCTTAAGCACAATTTAAAAATGGAAGTAGCGGATATTTTTGAATATCCTACCATTGCAGAAATTGCGCCTGAATTAAAGCAAGTGAATATCAAAATTGATCAGGGAATCGTTTCAGGTCCTACCCTGCTTACTCCGATTCAACATTGGTTTTTTGATCAAAAATTTACGGATCAACATCATTTCAATCAGTCGGTCATGCTCTTTGCGAAATCCGGCTTTAATGAATCCGGATTAACAGCGGTATTTGATCAGCTAATCCAACACCATGATATTTTACGTGCTCGCTTCACATTCGAAAGTGATACGAATACGTACGTTCAAACCATTCAAAAATCAGGTCAACAAGAAAATACTAAACCTTATCAGCTTTCAGTTTTTGATTTTACGGAAAAAACGCCGGACGAAATCAAACCCTTAATAAAGGAAGAGGCAAATCAAATTCAATCCAGCTTCGATATAGAAGCAAGTCCATTGGTACACATTGGATTGTTCAAAACATTGGACGGTGACCATTTATTAGTTGCCATTCACCATTTAGTAATCGATGGTGTGTCTTGGCGTATTTTATTGGATGATCTGAAAATAGGATTCGAGCAATATCAAAATGAACAATCGATCACTTTTCAAGATAAGACTAGTTCGTATCAAAAATGGGCAGCAGAGTTATACGATTATGCGCAGTCCCCAAAATTACAGCGGGAAATAGCATATTGGCAAGGTTTGGAATCATCGGAATTTGCACCATTACCTAGAAATTCAACACAAGAAAGACCTAAACTTAAAAATCAGAAAGCATACAGTGTGGTCTTCTCGGAAGAAGAGACAACACAAGTTCTAGAACAAACCAATAAGGCCTATCGCACTGAAATAAATGATATTTTATTAACAGCATTGGCATTGAGTTTTAAGGATTGGACCAAAGAGCGTCAAGTACTGATTCGGCTTGAAGGTCATGGACGCGAATCAATCTCCGATCAAGTAGATGTAACACGAACTATTGGATGGTTTACTTCTTCCTATCCAACCCTACTTGACGCCTCTAAAGCAGAAGATTTAGGCCTTCAAATAAGAACAATAAAAGAAAACTTAAGAAAGATCCCTTCAAAAGGAATTGGGTATGAAATTCTAAAAAGAGTAACTAATAAAGAGTCAAAAACAGGACTTTCTTTTAACCTAAACCCTGAGATAAACTTTAATTATCTTGGGCAATTTGATGGCAGTATTTCTGGTCCAAAAGATAATTCGACTGATGAATCTGTAAAATCTAATGTATCAACAGCAGATGCTATAGTTCTGTCCGGTTTAAGTTCTGGACAATCAATTAGTCCGGAATCAGAAAGTCATTATGCCTTCAATATTACAGGTTTAGTTTCAGGAGGGAAACTTCGTTTTACCTACTCCTATAATGACAATGAATTTAAAGAAAATGAGGTAGAAAAGCTCAGTAATTTATTCAGAATAAACCTTTTACAAATTGTAGATCATTGCTCCTTAGTGGAAAAAAACGTTGTTACTCCATCCGATTACAATGATCTCAACCTATCAATATCTGAATTGGACGAAATTAAGTCTCAAATTCATCGAACCAATCCTGCGTTTCAAATAGAGAAAATCTACCGCCTTTCTCCAATGCAAGAGGGAATGTTATTCCATTACCTACTTAACAAAAACAAAGACCCTTATTACCGGCAATTGTCCTTTCAGCTAAGCGGATCTCTAGATTACAACCTTGTAAAGGATTGCTTAAACGACATTCTTCAGCGCCATGACGTGCTTCGAACGCTGTTTTTGTACGACAATTTATCAGAAAGTCGGCAAGTAGTAATTGAAAATCAAACGGCTGAAATTCGTTTTGAAGATTTGTCAACACTCGACATTGATTTAAGAGAAACAGCACTGGATGAAATTAAATCCAATGATCAAAAACAAGGGTTTCAACTTAGTCACGACTTATTATTCCGGGTAGTACTCGTTAAAGTAAGTGAATCAGAATATGAATTGGTTTGGAGTTACCATCATATCTTAATGGATGGATGGTGTTTGGGAATTATAATCTCAGATTTCTTTGAGATGTATCGTTCCAAAGTATTCAATCGAACGCCAGAATTACCAAAAGCCTATCCTTACAGCGATTACATTAATTGGTACAACAAACAGGACATTCATGGCTCCATTGACTACTGGCGTAATTATCTAGCAGACTATAATCAAACGGCTGGTCTTCCTAAATACAAATCAAATCAGGCACTGGTTGAATCAAGTAGAGAAGAGTATAAATTTGCATTGAGTCAGGAGATGACCAATAAACTAAAGGAGTTTGCCAGTTTATATCAATCTACGTTAAGCAATGTTTTTCAAACCCTTTGGGGGGTAATGCTTCAAAAATACAATAACACAAACGATGTAGTATTTGGAAGCATTGTATCCGGAAGACCAACCGAAATTGAAGGAATTGAAAAAATTCTAGGACTCTTTATCAACGCCATACCGGTTCGAGTACGCTCTGAGGACGCCTCCGAATTTGCCACGTTGGTAAAACAAGTTCAAGAATCAGCCTTGGAATCAGGAAAACATGACTTCGCTCCTCTGGTTGATATTCAAGCAAATTCAAACCTTAAAACAGAACTATTTGACCACATTCTAATATTTGTAAACTACCCACTGGAAGAAGAGGTAGAAGAATCAGGTAGTTCGAAACAAGAAGGTACGAAAATTAAGAATGTACAAGTGGTCGAACAAACCTCCTATAATTTCGATGTTCGGATTGTTCCAGGAAGTGAGTTCTCCGTGCATTTCACCTTTGATCCTTCGGTATACGAAAAACAAACATTTGTTAATTTACAGTCTCATTTTACACATCTGGTTCAAGAAGTCATTTCAATTCCGGACACGTCCATTTCGGACCTACAATTAATTTCAAAAGAAGATGAAAACCAACTAGTTACCAACGCTCAAAAGAATCAATTGGACTTCCCAATGGACTTTGACATTATCCAACTCTTTGAATCTCAAGTTGAAATCAATCCAGATCGAATCGCAATCCAGTTTGAATCAAAATCACTGACATTCTCAGAATTAAATAGTAAATCTAATCTTGTTGCTCATACATTGCAAAAGAAGGGAGTTTCAAACGAAACCCTTGTTGGATTATTCACTACTCGTTCACTTGAAAAGGTTATTGGAATGCTCGGCATTCTGAAAGCAGGCGGTGCCTATCTTCCCATCGATCCAGAATATCCTACGGATCGCGTAAATTACATATTAGAAGATAGCCAAGTGGAGTTCTTGGTAACTCAACGCACACTAAAAGATACAATTCCATCCATATCCAATCTAATTTATTTAGATGATGCAGATTTGGAAAATTCAGAGCTTGCTTCTAACAATCTAGGAGTTGATTTATCTCCTGAGCAACTTGCCTATGTGATTTATACTTCGGGCTCTACAGGAAAGCCCAAAGGCGTATTATTAGAGCATCGCAATGTTACCAGTTTTACCAATAACTTAACACAAACATTTGGCCTTGAACAAGAAGATCTCTTTTTAGCTATCACAACGGTCACATTTGATATTTCTGTGTTGGAGATTCTAAGCAATCTTATTTCAGGAATTCAAGTAAATCTAGCTTCTACGGACACCGTTCAAAACATCGATCTATTGCATTCGGCTATTCTACAACAAGAAATCACCGCCTTGCAAATCACGCCTTCCAGATTACAATTAATTCTAGAAGCATACGGCAGCCATTGTTTGGAGCATTTAAATCTGTTATTGGTCGGTGGCGAGGCCATGTCAAATACACTGTTTGAAACACTTAAATCTATTAAAAAGCCTCGAATTTTCAATGTGTATGGACCAACCGAGGCTACCATTTGGAGTACAGCGAAAGAAATCACTTCCGATTCCAATTTAACCATTGGAGAAGCATTGTTAAATGAATCATGTTACATCCTGAGTTCCAGTGATTCCCTTGCTCCAATAGGTGTTCCGGGTGAATTATGTATTGGAGGAGATGGAATAGGTCGTGGATATTTAAATCGAGATGAACTCACAAATGAACGTTTTGTTCCAAATCCATTTATTGAAAATCAAGTAATCTATAAAACTGGAGATCTTGCCCGTTTGCTCCCATCAGGTGAAATTGAATTCTTAGGACGAACAGATGATCAAGTTAAGATTCGTGGTTACCGCATTGAAACAGGCGAAATTGATCAAATATTAATACAGCACCCTTCCGTAGAAAATGCCTTAACATTGGCATACGAAGAAGCACATGATTCAACTCAAAAATATCTGTGCAGCTACATTATTGGCTCCAATGATATAGCGACCAATGACCTGAGGTCGTTTCTTGCGAGTCAAGTTCCCTCTTATATGGTTTCCTCGTATTTCATATTTTTAAAGGAATTCCCATTAATGTCAAGCGGTAAAGTCAATCGTAAAGCACTTCCTCTCCCTTCTTTGGACGGACTAAATTCAGATATTCACTTCGAACATCCTAAAAACGAATCCGAGGAAATACTGCAAACGCTTTGGTCAGAAATTTTACGATTAGATCAATCATCCATTGGCAGAACTTCTAATTTCTTTGAAATGGGAGGTCATTCGTTGAAAGCAATGCAGCTTTTTGGTAAAATTAAACAGCAATTTGGAGTGGTACTCTCCTTTGCTTCGCTTTTTGAAAATCCAACCATTGAACACTTAGCTTCGGAAATTCAAAAGAGCAACGGTTCCCTCGGTAAAAACACCCTAAGCATATCCGAATTGACATTGAAAAAAGCCAAAGACAAAGAGCAGTATTTGGCAACGAAAGGACAGATCAACTTTTATCAATTACAACAACGCTATCCTAACAGCACTTTATTCAATATGCCTTCAGTCATACCTATGGGAAATGATGTCGATCCAATATTGATAAAAAAGGTGCTCAATGAATTAGTAGAACGACATGAAGCACTTCGTACCCAATTTGAAGAATACAAGGACTCGATTTACCAAAAAATCATACCGTTTGATCAGATTGAATTGGACTTCAAGCATGAAAAAGTAAAGAACGACTTACTTGCTGATTTTATTAAAACGTACTCGATTCCATTTGATTTAAATAAGGCTCCATTAATTCGAACTACCCTTCTACAAACAGAATCACAAGGTTTTTATCTTCTAAATGACCTAAGCCATTTGATCTTTGATGGGACCTCCATCAATATTCTGAAAAATGATTTTAAACAATTATACGTTGGAGGCACATTGGACAATTTGGATTATCAATTTAAGGATTTTTCGGAGTGGCAAAATGAACTTTTACAATCGCCTGAAATCAAGATTCATGAAGATTATTGGTTAGAACATTTAGGAAACAAATTAGCACCGCTATCCCTCCCAACTGATTTTGAACGCTCAACAAATCCTGATTTTAGCGGAAAACGTGTTTCGTTCTTTTTAGGAGAAAAACGGACCGAATTACTTAGAAACTTTAACATTTCCGAAAATTCGACCCTGTTCATCACCCTGCTTACTGCTTTCAATATTATTTTAAGTAAGCGTGCTTCGACGGAAGATGTCATTATTGGTTCTCCCATTGCAGGTAGAAAGCACCCAGAATTAGAAAAGACCATAGGCCTCTTTCTTGGAACTTTATTAATCCGTAATCAACCGAATGCATACAAGTCTTTTGCACAATTCTTAAATGAGGTAAAACAACATACACTTAATGCCTTTGAACACCAGGACTATCCGTACGAATTACTTTTAGATCAACTAGATTACCCCTCCGTTCCAGGCAGAAATCCAATAACAGACTATGCCTTAATCGTGCAAAACATGCATGAAAAAGCAAACGTACGTTCTACTAATAAAGAAGACGGTTCCAAGCATCCAATATTCGAGAAAACCGTGTCCAAAATGGATCTAACAATGTACGTTTATGAAAGTAACTCTGACATTGAATTAGCCATTGAATACAAAAGCAGCCTGTTCAAAGAATCTACCATTTCAGAAATATTTGAACAGTTTTTATGCTTATTAGACCATGCAATCAAACAACCACAAGTCGCCCTTGCAGATCTTAACCTAACTACATTCCAAAATTCAAATTCCCTTTCCGGAATCACCCATGCTCAAAAACGCATCCTCAATACCGAACACTTCAATCCAAATACGGGCGTAAACAATACTCCATTTTGCATTCGCTACGATTCCATTTTAGATCAAGATTTACTCGCCAAGGCCTTTGAACTCGTGATCGAATCCAATGATGCTCTTCGACTTCAATTTTCTGAAATTGAAGGAATTCCAGATTCGTATCAATTTGTCTCAGGAATGGAAAAACCGGAATTTTCTGTTCAGGATTTTTCAGGTGTCGATGGAGATACATTACTGGAAGATTGGCTTTCCGAAGAGGGGCAAAAACACATGCCGGTTTTAAAAAACAACTTATTCCAATTTTCTTATTTATCCTTACCTAATAATAAATCAGCATATTATCTCAACTTACATCACCTGATTGGCGACGGCTGGACTTTCTTTCTTATTTGTCAACAAATTGATGAAGCATATCAAGCATTAAAAAAAGGATTAGAATACAAACCAACCAATCCTTCCTATATGGAATACGTGGCCGAAGAACGTATTTATCTTAATTCAGATGCCTTTCAATCGGATCAAGAATTTTGGGAAACACATTTATTCCCATTGCCGGAGCGAATGGAACGAGTGATTCCAGCGATTAAAGATCATAACGCTGGAATCCAAGCAAAAAGTAAGGCACTTTTAATACCTGCCCCATTACGATCCAAAATACTAGACTATGTAGAAAACAATAATTCTTCCATTTACAAGGTGATTTTCGCAGCACTTTCTTACTACATCAGTCGAATAGAAGAACGAAAGGAGGTCGTAATCGGAAGCGTAAACCATGGAAGAACCAGTGCCCAAAACAAAGATACCGCTGGTATGTTTGTAAGTACCTTCCCTGTAAAATCTACAATTGACTCGAACCATTCATTCCAAAAAATGGAAGCCGAATTGAGTGAACAATTGAACGTTATTGTAAAGAATCACACCCGTTATCCTTATGATCTATTAGCTCAGGATATTCGGAGTAAGTCCTCTTCGGACCCCAATTATTTACTAGATATCAACTTAATCGGTCATCCAGATATGGAGGAAGATCGTTATAAAATGCAATATGTTTTCCCGGGTAGTGATAGCAGTCCGTTGTCCATTCACATCAATGAATCCAATAAAAATATTCACGGTGAATTGGAATTATCTTGGGCTTATCAAATACGTTATTTCTCAGAGGAAGAAATTGATCAAATGCACCTCCGCTTGTGTACGCTAATGGAGAATTTATTAGTTCAGCAAGATTTGCCTTTAAGTAAAATTTCATTAATCAGTGAGCCGGAACTAGCCTGCATACAAAACGAATGGAATAATGCAAGCTGGGAATATGCTCCTGGAAACGTTGTTATGACATTTGAGGAACAAGTTCGCCAAAACCCAAAGGCAATTGCCCTTCGCTTTCAAGACGATGAAATGTCTTATGAAGAATTGAATAACAAAGCCAATCAACTTGGGCAACACTTGATCCAATTTGGCGCATCAGGTGAGCAAATGATTGCCTTATTATTAGAACCTGGTTTCGATATGATCATTTCGATACTAGCCGTTTTAAAAAGTGGTGCGGCTTACATCCCTATTGACCCGAAAAATCCCGAAACTAGAATCGCTACAATTCTTGAAGACGCTCAACCAATTTGTAGTATCGTTTCTATCGAAAGAGAATCATATGGTGTTCAAAATATAGATTTAAGCACCTTTGAATTCAAAGGATCTGATGAAAACCTTTCAACACCAATCCTACCGGAACAAGCGGCATACGTAATTTACACATCCGGAACTACTGGATTGCCAAAAGGATGTATCATCGAACATCGAAATCTCATTTCTTATATTCAGGCTTTTCAGAACGAATTTAAACTAAATACTACTGATGTCGTTCTTCAGCAAACCCAATATACCTTTGACGCCTTTGTAGAAGAAATGTATCCAACATTATTGAGTGGAGGCTGCATGGTAATTGCTAAAAGAGCACAAGTCACGGATATAGCACAATTAAATGATTTGATTCGAGCTAATTCAGTTACGTTAATCACATGTTCTCCGTTATTACTCAATGAACTGAATCAGGAAGAACCTTTTACCAATTTACGCTACGTAATCAGTGGAGGCGATGTGCTCAAATATTCCCATATAGATCATTTTCTAAAATACACCTCCGTTTACAATACCTATGGCCCAACGGAAGCAACCGTTTGTGCAACGTATCAACCAATCTCTAATGCTGGGAAATTCGATGATCTAGCTATTAAGATTGGAAAACCAATCCTAGGTACACAAACGTATGTGCTTGATTCAAAACACCAATTACTTCCAAAAGGTGTGTCGGGACAGCTTGCCATTGCAGGTACAGGAGTAGCACGTGGATATTTAAATCGAACGGATCTTACGGAACAAAAGTTTATTCATTCACCACTAGATGCCAATGATCGATGGTATCTCACTGGAGATTTGGTTCAATGGGGAGTAGACGGAACACTGGAATTTTTAGGTCGAACCGATGATCAAGTAAAAATTAGAGGATTTAGAATTGAACCCGGAGAAATTGAAAAAATTCTAGATGATCATGCCAACGTGGATTCTTCCTTGGTGATGGCTCGGAAAAATGATTTAAATGAAGCTTATTTATGCGCATATTATATTGGAAAAGAAGATTCTGAAATTCTATCTTCTTACTTAAAGACAAAACTTCCTGCGTACATGATTCCTGCGTTCTTTGTGCAATTAGATACGTTCCCATTAAACAACAGTGGTAAAGTCAATCGAAATGCACTCCCATCCCCGAATAAACTGGGAGCCCATGCTGGTTTAGATACCATTGCTTCTACACGCTATGAAGATAAGTTACTCATTATCTGGAAAGAATTATTAGTACTGGAACAAATCGGATTAGATCAAAACTTCTTTGATTTAGGAGGACATTCCTTAAAAGCCAATATGCTTTCTGGTAAGATTCTTCAGGAATTAGAGCTCAAAGTAAGTTTATCCGAAATTTTCAGTCACTCCACAATTCGAGGATTAGCGGCTTTGTTGGAATCAAAAACGCCGCATAGTTATGCTCAAATAGCTCCAATTCCAAAACAAGCGCACTACGAACTTTCTAATGCGCAAAAACGTCTTTGGTTCATTAATGAAATCCAACAAGGAAAAAGTCCAGAATACAACATTTCTACAGCCTATTCAATCAAAGGGAAGTTGAATGTAGACGTTCTGCAACTTGCGTTTAATTTGCTCGTGGAACGACATGAATCTCTCCGAACAACTTTTGAGACAATTGATAATGTACCAAAGCAAATCATTCATGATCAAATTGAATTGGAATTGGAATTTGAAGAATTACAAAATACGACTGATTCAGTTTCCATTGTGCAATCTAAAACAGCCGAATTTAGAAGTTGGATTTTTGATTTAACAAAAGCTCCGCTGATCAAATTAAAGGTGATCAAATTAGCAGAAGACGAGTTTGTCTTTCTAATCAATTTACATCATATTATTTGCGATGGTTGGTCGATTCAAATCATGACCAAAGAAGTCTTTTCATTTTACAAATCGCTTCTGGCTAATAAAACTCCTATCGTAAAACCATTATCTATTCAGTACAAAGAATATGCTGCATGGCAAAATAGCTTTGTCAATCATTCGTCCAATGATTTAATGTCCTACTGGAAACAAAAATTGGGACCAAACCCGGAACCATTAAAACTAGCGACTGATTTCGAACGACCAACTAATCTTGATACGAAGGGGCAAGTTGTCCGTAAAAAATTATCCGAAGCGGATACACAAGCGTTTCAACAGATTGCATCAAAACATGGCGTAAGTAATTATACGTTAATGATCGCCTGCATCAAGGTATTGTTGGTACGCTATTGCAATCAAGAAGAAATCGTAATTGGAAGTATTTCTGCAGGACGAAATCATCCGGATTTATTCGATCAATTAGGCTTTTTCGTTAATAGTGTGGTATTAAAAGACCGCATTTTACTTACGGATCGATTTTCTCAAGTACTAAACAATGTAAAAAGGACAGTATTGGAATCTATGGATTATGGCAGTTATCCTTTTGACTTGCTTGTAAAAGACTTGGAGGTTAAATCCGAAAAGAATCGTAATCCATTATTTGATGTAGCCGTCAACATGACTCAGTCAATCCAGACAAGGAAACATTCTAATAATGATTCTTTAAAACCACAACCAAATGAAGGGCTTGCACTGGACGTACAACTCAAAAAATCAGAAGAAATCTCCAGTAAATTCGACTTATTATTTAATTTGGTAGAAGCGGAACAATTGATCATTGGAATTGATTACAATGTGCAATTATTCAAAGATGAGACAATCGCAAAAATTCTTGATCAATTGCTAAGCGTTATTGATCAAATAACGAATAATCCAGAGATTACCGTTGCCAGACTAAAGTTAATGGAGGATGAGATCGATGTTCCAAATACAAATTTAGAGGCAATGGAGGATTGGGATTTTGAATTTTAACTTGATCTGAAAAATGTAAAAAAGGCTGTATATGAATAATTCTGAAAACTTATTATTTTCCTCCGATCCATATCAACCCTTCCGTAGTTTTTGGCAAAGTCAATTTGAAGATTGGGATGCACCCTACATGCTGCAATTTCAAACGGAAAATTCAGACGAATCGGACAATTTTATAGAAGCTCAGTTCCTCTTACCAGAAGAAGTATCCAATAAAATAATGCAAATGGTTAAAGGAAACGACATTGGCGTTTTCATCACTATTTTATCTGGAGTGAAAATTGTTCTAAGCCGTTATTCCAATTCAACTTCCACGGCGGTGTACACTCCCCTTTTTAAGGCCATCAGTATACCCGCCCTATTCGAGAAGCGAGTGCTTTTACAAAGCAAAATAGATTCTAATAATTCACTAAAAGAACTACTTGGGCAAGTTAAAAAGTCATTAATCGAATGTTATAAATATCAGAACTTTCCATACGACCAATTAAACGTAACATCAGAACCTGAATTTACGAACGTAATGATTTCGCATGCAAACATCCATGCAGGCAGCCCCATTCAATGCAAGCCTAGCCTTCATATTGAAGTAGTTAGCAATTCCCCATCGACCGAAAATGAATCGAATCCAATAAAAATTAAACTTCGATTCAAAGCCGATGAATTTCCAAAAGATTTTGACACGCATTTTAATCAGCATCTGTCGCAAGTTCTCTCTTATTTAAAGAGCCCTGAAACAGCAATTAAAAACATTGAAATCACCTCAGACGAAGAAAGAAAAACACTTGTAGAAGACTTTAACAAGGGTTACAATGATATTGAATTTAAATCCTTATTGAATCGTTTCAATCATGTAGCACAGACTTCCTCCGATTCAATCGCCGTTTCTTCAAGTAATCGATCCTTAACCTTTGTTGAATTAAACAAGCAAGCCAACATGCTGGCCAACCGGATTATTGAGCAAGGTACAAAGCCAAAATCAATCGTTGGAGTAATGCTTTCTCGGACCGAAAACATGTTGGTGACTTTATTAGGTATTCATAAAGCCAATTGCATCTATCTCCCACTCGATCCTGGCCATCCAAAAGATCGAATCCAATATATTTTAGAGGATAGTAAGGCACAATTAATAATCACAGACGGTACAACTGAAAATTTGACTCCAAATTTTCAGGGAATCAAATTGAACCTTTCTATTTCAGAGCAAACTGATTCAACTTCTGAACTAATTTCAGATCAATCAATTCCAGAAGAAAGTGATACAGCCTACATTATTTATACTTCGGGATCCACTGGCAAACCAAAAGGAGTTTTAGTTTCACATGGAAATTTGAGTAGCTTTTTGGAAGCCTCTAAGCAAGTCACACAATTTACCTCCAAAGATAAAATGGCATGGATCGCATCCAGTGCTTTTGACATTGCGCACTTTGAATCTCTTTCCGCATTACTTGAAGGAGGAGAAACAAAAATTTATACCAAAGATGAAGTTCTAGCCGAAGTCGCGCTTACAAAAATATTGAATGAACTTACCGCCATTCACGCTGTTCCTGCATTTTTTCAGCAGATGATTCATTTTTCAAATCGGCAAAACCATACATTTCCTGGAATCAAAAAAGTATTTGTAGGAGGAGATAAAGTTCCTTTAGCAATGTCGGAAGAGTTAAAAAAGGTATTTCCAAATGCGGAAGTTAACATCCTCTATGGTCCAACGGAAGCGACAATATTTTGTACCACGCATCCAAACAAGGACGCATTAAAGCAACCTATTATTGGTACTCCTACTTCCAACGCGCAACTTTACATTCTTAACAATGATTTAAAAATTCAGCCCATAGGCATTCCCGGCGAAATTTGTGTTGGAGGAATGGGCGTAGCAAAAGGGTATCTGAATCAGCCTGAATTAACTGAAAAGCGATTCGTAGCACATCCTTTCGAAACAAATAGTACGCTTTATCGCACAGGTGATTTAGGGCGATGGAATAAAAACGGCGAAATCGAGTTTATCGGAAGAAGTGACAATCAGGTAAAAATAAGAGGGTTCCGAATCGAATTAGGAGAGATTGAAAATCAATTGCTTCAAGTTTCTCAAATAAAAGAAGCACTAGTTCTTGCCAAAACCAACGAACAAGAAGAACATTATTTGTGTGCGTATATCGTTTGCAATGCTGACCTTAATTCAGATTTGATTTCGTCCCAATTGACTCAATCTCTACCTGAATATATGATTCCCACTTTCTTTGTTAAGATGGATCAATTTCCCTTAACTAGCAATGGAAAGATCGATCGAAACATACTTCCTGAGCCAAATAAGCATGGTCTTCATAATTATGTTGCACCTGTCAATCCATTAGAATCAGAACTCACCAAGTTGTGGGCTAAAGTTCTAAACCTAGATTCTGACAAGATCAGTACCAACGTTAGCTTCTTTAAAATTGGAGGTCACTCATTAAAAGCCACGCAATTGGCTAATTTTGTTTTAGAAACATTCAATAAGGAATTATCCATTCGAAAGATCTTTGAGCTTCCATCAATACAAGATCAAGCTCAGTTCCTTGAACAACAAACTACTTCTTCATCTACTGGAATAGAGGCGATTCCACTAAAGTCTCATTATGATTTATCACATGCACAGAAGATGCTATGGGTTTCAAATGAAATGGGGGCATCATCCAATGTCTTTAATATTCCATTTGCTTTTATTTTAAACGGCGATCTTAACCAATCTGCCTTCGAAAAAACATTGGATTTCATGTTTAATCGGCATGAAGTATTGCGGACTACCTTTGATTTGGTTGACGGCATTCCTAAACAATTTATTCAATCCAGTACGGCATTCAAGTTAGCCTATTTAGACCTTAGTCAGCAAGATGATGCCCTCAAAGAAGCCGAAATTATTGCAAATAAGCATGCAAATGCTTTCTTTGATCTTAGAAAAGATATCCTTTTTAAAGCCCAGCTAATTCAAACAGAACCATCTCAATTCGTCTTTGCGATGAATATGCATCACATTATTAGTGATGGTTGGTCAATGCAAATATTCATGGAAGAAGCCATGCATGTATATAAAAGTTTGCATTCAGATCTAGAGCCGGAATTAACAGAACTTCCCATTCATTATAAGGATTTTGCAGCTTGGCAGAACGCACAAATAGCACAAACATCCAATGATGGATTACAATCTTTTTGGACTACTAAATACTCGACAATACCACTCCCTATTCAACTCCCAACCTACCAAACCCGGCCGGAAATAAAAACATATGCGGGAGATCGTTACTTTTTCCAATTGAGTGATGCGCAAGGCAAACAATTAAATGAACTACTAACCAATGAATGGAATACATCCGAATTTGTATGTTTTCAAACCATTCTAAGCATTTTATTATTTCGTTATAGTGGAACCAATGACCTTATAATTGGCACTCCTACCTCTGGACGTAACCGACCTGAATTATTAAATCAAATTGGATATTACACTAACTTATTAGCGTTACGGAATAACGTTACAGGTACGCAAACATTCATTGAATTACTCCAGCAAATAAATGAGGCTACGTTAGATGTATTTGATCATCAGGAATATCCATTTGATTTATTGCTAAATGAATTAAAACCAGAGAGAGATGATTCCAGGCTTCCATTAATTAATGAAGGGATGTCATGGAACGATATGGGCGATCTGTCCACAAGTGATGGGGCAGCTGCAAGACAAATAGATTTCAGTAATCAATTAACGATTCAGACCTTTCCTACCGAATTGAAATTTGCTAAATATGATCTATGGTTATATGGCACAAAGAATGAAGCCAATTATCAATTTGCGTTTGAGTATAATACAGATCTATTTACGGCCGAGCAGGTAAGTGAGTTTTCCGAATCATTCTCGAAAATTATAGATCAAATTTTATCTAATCCAACGATTACGGTAAGTGAACTGGAGTTAATCACGGCTCCAGCAGCAACTACATCCGAAAACGAAAGCTTTGACTTCAACTTTTAAAACTTGTAAATAAATAAATTAATAATCTTTAACCGTGAACTGGCTACAGATCAGGCTAGCCTAAATCGGGATCAATACCTAGGTCGTATTTCTCCAAAAAGCCTCTAAGTCCACTCATTGAGACTTTGGCATTGAAAATTTGATTCCGATCTGGATCAATATTATATCCTTGCGACTGCCTTAAATCCGCTTCCTTTAGCACGGTGTGCTCAAATTGTGCTAGACCTAATTCACATCGAATCAATGATGCTTCCGTCAAATCAGTTTCAGAAAAATCACTTTCTTGTAAATTGCAATCCTCAAAAATGGTCTTCTTAAGACTTAGCTGGTAAAATGAACAATGTGTTAAATTGCAGGAATAAAACGACACTTTCATTCCCAATGGGTTGCAATGTTCAAACAACAATCCCAACATTTTGCATTGCTTAAACGTGACATCTTGAAATGATGTATTAAATAACTTCGCACCACTAAAATTGCAATCCTCAAATTTACATTCCTGAAATCTATACGTTGACAGGTCCATTTCCCCAAAATCACATTGGCTAAAGTTACAGTATTCATATTCGCCTAATTCGAGCTTTTCCTCTTTAAAATCTTGATTCAAGAAATCCTGATCCGTGATGTACTTTCCCATAATACTAATAATATAGATTGATTATACTGTTTTTCGATCAGCTGAATAACGTTCGTGCAATTTCACACAATGAATTGAATAAGGTAAGGTAGTTAAGTTAAGTTAATTTAATCTATTCCTTCTCCACCGATTTTTCATAAACATAACTTCCCTCAATCGGCTCGAGATAATATTCATCATTGATTATTTCCACCGTTTCATTTTCGAATAAAATGATACATCCTTCTGGAAAAGCCAAATATGGTAATACAAGGGGTTGTTTCAACACCAACTCATACAACGATATCATTGAAATATTTTCCGGATCATCGTTGTCAATATCTTCTCTTAAACTACCTGCAAACCAACCTGAATCCTCTGGATTATTTTCAGAAGCATCGTCCTTCCTAAACATAAATGGTTCTTCTTCAAATCCTTTTCCTATTAGTACGGTATCTTGCAGTTTTGAATATTCCGACTCCAAGTCATAACTTTCCACGGTAAACTTATGTTCCTTAAATACCAACAGCGTTTTAGTCAAATCATTCGTCCATTTAAACGGTATAGATTCATAATCCGGGCCGTCAATAGTTAAGGTCCTGTTTGCTATCCGAAATTTCAACAACGAAAATCCGAATTGGAGCGTTTGTTCATTTTCTATCTTTGCTCCCGATTGGATATAACTTTCCAACCAGTCAGCCAAATAGGCTACAAGAAACTCAGGAACATCCTCATCTACCTCTATTAGAATATTCTGAATCAAATCAGATTCAACTTTTCTTATTACCTCTTTCATTTTATAATTTTAATTGAATTTGTTAGAACTCAGCTTTATTCTTTTTCTAAAAACGAACTCCTATTAGACATAAATCATCAATTGGCTCATGATTTCCTTGCTTCATCCAGTCTTCTAAGGCAAGTTCTAATTTCTGCTGTTGATCAGACATGGAATCATTTTGTATCTGAAGGATAAGCTTTCGTAAATTATTAAGTCCAAATTTACGATCATTTGGTCCACCAAACTGGTCTGCATATCCATCCGTAAACAGATAAAATGCATCCCCTTTAGACAATTTAAGAGAATGATTGGTAAACGGAAATGGATTCTCCATATATCCAATTGGCTGAGCGTCTCCTTTTAAATGTATAAGATTAAACGTATCTGATGATTCCAACGATGTCAACTCGGGATGAATCCTTTTATTAGATTCGTATGACTTTTTGGTAAGTGTCAACAAGATCGGATTCATCGCCCCTGCCCATTCCAATTCACCCGATTCTAAATTCAATCGAATCAACGAGATGTCCATTCCATCTTTGCTTTCATCTTCCTCCTTGATTCCTCCTTGTGTTAACTCATTTGCAATTTCAGGCCGCAAACGATTCAATATTTCAGAAGGATTTAATAGATCAATAGTTAAATTAATTTCATTCAATATACGGTTTCCTATCATCGTTAAAAATGCACCAGGAATTCCATGTCCCGTACAATCTGCTACGGCCAGATATAAGTGATTTTGTTTTTGAAAAATCCAGTAAAAATCACCGCTCACAATTTCCTTTGGCCGAAACAATATGCAATGCTCTAACATGCTCAATTTATTAGTATCCTCACTATTAAACATTGCATCTTGCAATCTTTTGGCATACGTTATGGAAGCCGTAATTTCCGCATTCTTTTCCTCAATCGTACGTTTACGTCTGTTTGCTATTTTCAATCGGGAAAATACAAACGCTAAAAACGCCACCGCCATAATTAAGATCCCGGCAATTAGATAATTGATTACAATTTGGACTTCCGTATGATGATGTTCAATGGCAAGTTCCTTTTCCATATGTGCTTTTTGCTCCACATATTTATGACGTGCCTGCTGTCGATTAATCGCTTTATGATTTGCCTCATTATTTATGCTATCTCGCATCTCATGAAACAAATTTTGATAATCCAAAGCCTCCTTATAATGTTTTTGCGCCTGCGTGATTTTATACAATAACTGAGCTGAATTCATAATCTTCTCCGCAATTTGATACTTCTGCGCCAACACAAAGGAAGTATCTGCATACCATCTTGCTGAATCTAATTTTTGACCAATAAAATAAAGTTCACCTAAATTGATAAAAGGATTAATCGTACCTACTTCATTCTTTAAATCTCGATCAATCGATAGGCTTCGTTGATAATAATCAAATGCTTTTTTATACTCTTTTTGATCTTTATAAATTACGCCGATGTTATTTAAAGAATACGCAACTCCTTTCTTATCGCCAATTTTGGTTCTTAAGGCTAGACTTCGATAATAATAATGCAAACAAGAATCAACTTGACCTATTTTATGATAGACAAACCCTAAATTATTCAAGGATTTAGCAATTCTTCGTTCGTCTTTCAATTGAAGGCGTATTTCCAATGCTCGTTTATTGTATTCCAAGCAAGATTCATACTCTTCCAAATTTTTATAGACATAGCCTAAATTAGACAAGGCGGTTGCGATCCCCTTTAAATTATTCTGCTTTTCATGGATTTCTAAGCACTTTTCGTAATTGGTTAGTGCCGCTAATATTTCACCGTGATCATCCTCTACAATACCTAGATTATTGTGTGCTCCCGCTAAAACTGAAAGACAAACTGAATCATCCGTCTCTCCTATAAGATCAACTGCTTTCTGACAAAGCAACGCTACAGTATCCGGTTTTGTATAATACAAGATTTCTGTCAAGGCCACCATTGCCATTGCCCTATCGCACTTATTTCCTGATCCATTGGCAACCTGACTTAACGAATCTAATTCCGTTTGTGCACGAATCGTACGTTGAGCATCCTCTTGGGCAGAAACTAGACTTGTATAAAAAATGCATAGCAGTGCTGCAGCCCATGGAATGAACCTTAAAAAAAGACCATACTTGTTTATTTGTTTCACGTTAGCAACTCCGTATTCACATAGCAATATAACATTCTTTATCTAAATAAAGAATAAACATTACTTCTGATAAAAGAATAAACAGATTGTTACTTAAGAATTATTTTGTTTTTCGAATGCACTTGGTGTAATCGTAACTGTAAGGATAAAAAAGCAGTAATCTTCTCCTACATCCTCTACGTTGTAAAGAAGCTCATTTCCTGTTCGCTTAGCCATATCAATTATTCCAAGCCCTGCTCCTCCCTTTTCCGAGATTTTAGTCTGTAACATGGTTTCCTTTTTGAGTTTTTTCAACTCCTCATGTTCCATTCCATTTACTTTGTCAATCAGTTCAGTTAAACCCTCAAGACTTTTCTTGGAAATTAAATTTCCAGTGGTAATAAACCAACCCATAGAGTCCATTCCTACTATCAGAATTCCTGATTTGGAAAAGCCTGCTTTCAAATCATCCGAATCTTCCGGCGACAATACAATTCCATGTTTCGCAATATTTTGCAAAGACTCTAGCATGATGTGATATACCGTCCGTTGCATTTTTACGCTTTCATTGGCTTGTTCCAAACGACATTCTGTCAAATAAGCAAATGACTTTATAATTTGCTGATTAATGGTGCCTTCATACATTAAAATGATATCCTGTTGGCTCATGTTATTATGTGCATCCTTTACAAAATCAAGATATTCAGCAAATTTCATTCTTTTCATATGTACTTATCGATTAATTAATTTTATCGCAAAACGCACCATTTCTCATCAAAATCCTCAAAAATTGGAAAAGGATTAGTTATTCAACATTTAAATTCCGTTCAATCCTCGACAATCTATCTTGGAAAACGATAGACCCAAGCCTCAGGAGCATCACCTTTTACCTTTTCTATATCAGCTATTGCTTCAGATTTTGTTTGATAAGACTTGACTGCAACATAATTTAATTTATTAATTATACCTAAATTCTGAGCAGAATACCCCTTAGCATTCAATTCCTCTACATACTTATTTGCGTTATCCGCATCTGAAAAAACATTTCCTATTATATGATATCTTAATTCTCCGGAATAATTAGAAACATCATCGCTTGTAGAAGAATTACCCCCGTCATCAATCGGTTCAATCACTTCATCATTTGCAACAACATCTACTTCATCGACAGGTAGTTCATCTCCTCCCTCGTTTCCATCTACGCCATCTTCTGAAAGTGCTTCGCCTCCATCATCGTCCATTGATACATTTCCTTCCGAAAGTGAATCTCCTGATTCCTCTCCACCATCAACATCTGACATCCCTGCATCATCTACCTTACTACTATCTGAAACAATCGCGTCATCATCTCCTGTAACCACATCATCTCCAGTTGCAGTGATACTTTTATCTGTAATTAATGCTTTAATTTTATCCTTAAACATATACCCTGCAACAGCTCCACCCGCGGCTAATAGGATCAAAATAATCAAAATTATAGGTAGCTTAGATTTCTTTTTCTTTGGCTCTTCCTTTTTTGATTTCGCTTTTCCTCCGTCTTTCTTTTCAGATTCTTTAGTCTTTTTATCTGATGCTGCCTTGTCTGAACTTTTCGCAGCGGTAGCCACAGTTTGTTCATTTTTCGAACTATCTTTTGTTTCTTTTGAATCAGAACTTACTTCCTTAACAGGATTATCTGATACAACTACTTTTTTATCTGCTGGTTTTGTTTCCTTTTCGTTGGAACTTACTGCATCATCCGATTTCCAAATTGGAGCACTAGAAGTCGTAAATTCTTTCTTTCCCCCTTCTCCACGAATGAATCTTCCAATTCCATGGATCCCAAAAGGTTCTCCTTTCTCTAATTTAGCATCTATATTTTGGATGTAGTTTGAAAGGATTGTTCGTGCTTTATCTTCTTTAATCTTATTTTTGACAACCAAATAAGCAGCAAGTGTTTCATCTCCTGATTTTACACTTGAATCAAACGTAAATTTGAGTAACCCAGAATCAACCGTTTTCCCCGAAATTTGTCCAAATCCTGTAATAATTACGGATTCTTTCAATCGAAGGATCTCCTGCAAATGTTTATTTACCAATTCAGGTTCGTGATCTTCAAATTGATCCGTTCGGTCTTCCAATATTGCATCTGAACTATCCTCCTTTTCTCCTTCTTCGCTTGCTTTTGCTTCAGACTGCGCCGCTCCTTTTTCCTCTGCCTTCTCCTTTTTAGGCTCAGGTTTCGATTCTCCCTCAACTTTAACTGCAGGAACAGCCTCCTTAACTTCCTTCTCCTCTTTCTTATCTTCCGTTACCTTTTCCTTCGTTTCCTCTTTTTTGGATTCTGGTTTCGATTCTGCTTCCACCTTAACTGGCGGAACAGTCTCCTTAACCTCTTTCACTTCTTTCTTGTCCTCCGTTACCTGTTCCTTCGCTTCCTCTTTTTTGGATTCTGGTTTTGATTCTGCTTCCACCTTAACTGGCGGAACAGTCTCCTTAACCTCTTTCACTTCTTTCTTCTCCTCAGCTACCTTTTCCTTCGCTTCCTCTTTTTTGGATTCTGGTTTTGATTCTGCCTCCACCTTAACTGCAGGGGCAACCTCTTTAACCTCGTTCTTTTCTTCCTTTTTCTTTTCTGCTGGATTTTCTACCGATTCCTCCTCTGTAGTTTTTCTTCGAACCACCTTAGGTTTTGCGGAATCTTTTGCCTCCTCATTCTTTTCCTGAGCGGCCTTCGTAGGCTTATCATCTTCTACTTTCTTAGTAGCAGTTTCTTCCTTTCCATCCTTAGCTTTTGGCTCCGGTTTAGATTCCTTTATTACCGGTCCACTAGAATCACTATTAGTGGCTTTTGTAGCTTCCTGAGAAGCATTTGAATGATGCGAATCATTGCTGGTAATAAAATAAATGTTACCTGCATCTGTTTTTGAAAATTTCCCTAAACCGAAAATTTCATAGTTCGCCCCTTTCGAAAGTTCCGACTCAATTTCTTTCACATATTTAGCAATCTGATTTGCCGCATCTTGCTTAGAAATACGCTCTTTTTCAGAGACAAAATTCGATAAATTGGCTTCTCCTTCATCAATGGATGTGTCCAGCTTTACATGAACCAATCCAGTTGAATAGGTCTTTTTTGTTAATTGCCCAAGCCCCGTCACAATGACCGACTCCTGTGCATTCAAAATTTCAATAAGGTACTTATTCATAGCATAGTTTTCTTCCCAAAAATCAGATTCCAATGGGCGATCAGACTTTATAAGGCTTAAATATAGCACTTTTCCTACTTTGCACCAACTTT
This sequence comes from Cytophagales bacterium, assembly GCA_965277185.1. Lineage (GTDB taxonomy): Bacteria > Bacteroidota > Bacteroidia > Cytophagales > JAHDFW01 > JAHDFW01. The sequence goes on from CBDICC010000031.1 coordinate 131,119, forward strand.
GAAAAATTCAATATAGGATTTACAATGCAAGATTCATTTAATTTGTATCCCGGACTTATATTAATATTCATGGATTTAAGCTCTAATCTCACTATAAACAACAGCAAAGAACACGTTCGCTAAATCAAATTTTTAACCTATAATTTAAAATAACAACCTGGCAACAAAACCATCTTTAACACAACGTGCACACCTACTTACAAAGTGAAATCCTTTAAAATAACACTTTCATCCCTACCAAGAGTGGCTACCTTTTTTAATCTCAAATAATTATTAAAACACAAACCAGACACAGCACTTAAATGAGGTGACTTCACACATTCCTTTCAACCTTAACATTTTTACTTCCTATACTAATTTCATCCAAATTCTGGATGGACCAGGTTGCAAAGTATCCATTATTCATGCGATTGAATTCAATACAGGTATTTCAGATATGGACTTGAAAAACATTTTAATTTATCCGAATCCGACTGTAAGTTCTTTTAATCTTAAGAATCTGCCCATTCAGGTCAATCTTTCTGTCATAAACCAAACTGGAAAGGTCGTATATCCAAAATTAAACATTGAACAATCCGAACTTACGTTGGATTTACCCGTCAAATTCTTCTATTTACAATTAACGAATCAACATCAGAAACGTATTCGATTGCGACCTTCATTTAAAATCCGGTTTATTGATTGTATCTTCGAATTTCAAAACGAAGCATACAATTTATCAATTCAAATTTGAATGCCGGATAAAGCCGCACTTAATCAACCCAATCTCAATAATATCGTCTTTTTCGATGGTGTATGTGGGATGTGCAATAAGTTAGTAGATGTACTCATGCGCATGGATAAAAACAAGGCGCTACTATTTGCCCCCCTGCAAGGATCAACTGCTTCAAAATTTCTTCCGGAGGAACTTTATACAGAATTAAGCACTTTTGTATTTTACCATAACGGACAGCTTTATAAAAAATCTGATGCCTCCATTAAAACCCTATGGATTGTAGGTGGAATTTGGAAAACAATCATTTTAACAAAAGTCCTTCCTCGCTTCATCAGAGATGCGATTTACAACTTCGTTGCCAACCGGAGATATGCCTGGTTTGGTCAAAAAGAAAGTTGTAGAATTCCAACGCTAGAAGAGCAATCTAGATTCCTCCCCTAACCCAGATTAATGCACAAGAAATTCATCTAAATTTGAGAACAAGAGGTCTCATTTTAGCACAAGCGAATGCTCTTTTCCAATCTCTTAACATCTGAATAAAATATTAACTACCTTTGGGGCGTTTTGGAAAATCAGAAAAGAAATATTGCCATTCTTGGATCAACTGGTTCAATTGGTACACAAACCTTAGAAGTAATCCGAGAGAATCCGGATCGATTTCAAGTAGAAGTGCTTACAGCACATAGCAATTGGGAACTGCTCGTAAAACAAGCACAGGAATTTTCTCCAAATGTGGTCGTAATCAACAAGGAAGAATTGTACGACAAGGTCTTTAGTGCCTTGAACGGATTGGACATAAAGGTGTATTCAGGAGTAGAAGCCGCTTGTTCAGTTGTTCAGATGGACACGGTCGACATCGTGCTTACCTCCGTAGTTGGATACGCAGGATTAAGGCCTACGATCACAGCGATTGAAGCTGGTAAGCCAATTGCCTTGGCCAATAAAGAAACATTAGTCGTTGCGGGACAACTAATCACGAAACTTGCAGAAGAAAAAGGAGTCAATATTTACCCCGTAGATTCCGAACATTCTGCCATTTTCCAATGCCTTGTAGGAGAGTTTCACAATCCAATTGAAAAGATAATATTAACTGCTTCCGGCGGACCTTTTAGAGGAAAGGATCGGGCGTTTTTGGCGAATGTTACCAAAGCACAAGCGTTGAAGCATCCAAATTGGGAAATGGGTGCTAAAATCACCATTGATTCTGCCACTTTAATGAATAAAGGGCTGGAAGTAATTGAAGCAAAATGGTTATTTGCGTTGAAAAATGACCAAATAGATGTAGTGGTACATCCGCAATCCATTGTCCATTCCATGGTTCAATTTGAAGACGGAAGTGTAAAAGCTCAAATGGGATTACCAGACATGAAATTACCTATATTATACGCTCTAGGATTTCCAAACAGAATAAAAACAGATTATCCACGTTTGAACTTCATTGATTATCCAACCCTGACATTTGAGCAGCCCGACAAGGAAACTTTTCGCAATTTACAACTGGCGTATGACGCAATGGCAAAAGGAGGCAACATGGCATGTATTTTGAATGCAGCCAACGAAATTGCGGTTGATGCGTTTTTAAAAGACCAAATTAAGTTTCTGGAAATATCAGATATTATCGAAAATTGTATGAACAAAGTTGGCTATCTTGCGACCCCTGATTATGAAGGATTTGTAAGCACTGACGAGGAAACGCGTGCAAAGGCTCTGGAATTCATCAAATAACGGCTATTAATCCATTAGGATGAACTGTTGAAGGAAGAAGAAGAATCGGAAATCGCATGATTAAATTGAATAAACAAACATTAAAATTAAGTAATTAATTAAGGTATGGATATAGTAGTAATGGTTGGACAACTTTTGTTGTCATTGACCTTTTTGGTTGCAATCCATGAGTGGGGGCACATGTTTGCCGCTAAGCGATTTGGAATTTGGGTTGAAACATTCTCCATTTTCTTCTTTCCAAAGTTATTCGGATTCAAATTTTCGAAAGATAAGCACGCCACAGAATATTGTTTAGGACTTCTTCCTTTAGGTGGATTTGTAAAAATCGCGGGAATGATGGACGAATCGATGGATAAAGACCAATTGGCACAAGAACCTCAACCGTGGGAGTTCAGAACCAAACCAGCTTGGCAGCGATTGATCGTAATGCTTGGAGGGATTATCGTAAATACCGTAGCCGGAATCACCATATTTATTCTATCGTTTTTCTATTACGGAGAAACTTACATTCCAATGTCCGAGTTAAAGCAAGGAATTGGAGTTGGACAAGTAGGAATTAAGATGGGACTTCAGGATGGAGATCAAATCATTGCTGTAAATGGAGTGAAACCCGTTGCTTTTAGTGATTTAATTAGCCATGAAGTTTTATTGGCCGATGACATGTATTACACGGTTAAAAGAGGTGAAAAAGAATTTAGAGTAGATGTACCAAAAGACATTTTAAATCAAATTGACGCAGGTAAAAAATTGAACGCGCTGTTTTCCCCTTATTTACCATTCCTTGTTGATACCATTATCGCCGGAAAAAATGCGGAGAAAGCTGGACTCAAAATGGGCGATAAAATTTTAAAAATAAACAAGGTGGATGCCTTGCATTTTGATCGTTTCACAAGAGAAGTACAAGATAATAAGGAGAAAGAAGTTACGCTGCTCGTATCTCGAAATGGAAAAAATGTAACCATAAAATGCATGGTGGATGATGATGGACATATTGGATTTCACGCAAAACAAATTGTAGAGTACAAACCTAAAACACGTTTTTATTCTTTTATGGAATCTATTCCAAGAGGAACAGAAGAAGGTTTTTCTGTTTTCTCAAGTAATATTTTGGCCATCAAAAAAATGATTAAAGGGGAAGCTGATCCAAGTAAAACGTTGAACAGCCCAATTGCCATGGCTTCTGCATACGGAACAACCTGGAAATGGGAACGTTTTTGGAAACTTACTGGTTTGATATCATTGGCTTTAGCCTTTATGAATTTACTCCCTATTCCTGCATTGGATGGAGGACATGTAGTTATCCTGTTGTACGAAATGATCTCGGGTAAAAAACCATCTGATAAATTTTTGGAAAACACACAGAAGGTAGGTGCAATAATTTTATTAACTTTGATGGCACTACTATTCGGAAAGGATATATGGGCATTGATTGTCGGTTAATTAGAAGAAAAGTTTACAATATACTTAATTCTAAAACCTGAATTTCAGTTCAGTAATTGTATAGAATAATTAATAAAACAACATATTAAAACGCATTTTTAGATAGGGATGAGTGTTAGGGATAAATTTAAAACGCAAAAATTACTTTGGATCGCGTTGCTTCTGATTTTCGCTTCAACAAATGGAGTATGGGCCACTACTTGTGCTACCGATTCAATAGGTAAGCGAAACATTGATGGCAAGGAATTTATTGTTTACCTGGTTTCAGGAGGAGAAACAGTTTACGGAATTTCAAGCAAATTTCACGTTCCTATTGACATCTTAATGCAGCACAACCCCGAATTGGTTAATGGCCTCAAAACAGCCATGATTCTAAATATTCCTTATAACAAAAAGTTAATTGACGATCACAAAACAACGCGTAAAGTACACAAGGTACAACCCGGTGAAACCCTATTTGCAATTTCAAGAAAGTACAAAATTCCGTTAAACAATCTCCTTAAGTGGAATGGAATGGAGTTGAAAGCTGGACAAACCATATACGTTAGCTCAAGCAGTCCACAGCAAGAACAACCTGCAGACGATCTTAATACCAAAGAATCGGAGGTTACGAAGGAAGAAATTGATGCTGTTGCTTTAAAAGAAGACAAACCAGAGGAAAATAAGACAGATCCAAAGAAAGACAAGACAGATCCAAAGAAAGACACCAAACCAAAGGAAGAGTCTAATCCTACAAAAGAAGCGCCTGAAAAATCAAATCCTCAAAAACAAGTTGTTGTTCAAAACGGTAACGGAATAAAACCCAATCCATATTGGACGGATGAGCTTCAACCTGCACCAGAATTAGGTCCAAAGGTTAAACAACGGGTAATGATTATCCCTTACGATCCCTATTTATACTTTTCAGATGCCGATGCAGAAATTGCACGAGCGTCTAGTATACAGCAAACCAAAGTGCGTCAAGTATTTAGGAGAAGGCTGAATGCGATGTTACAACCAAAGGGATATGAGACTATTCATTTGCTAGGAGGTTTACTGAAAGATTCACTTGGAGACTTGAACAAAATTTACAAATCCGTTACCTACAATTATCAAGAGATTCTAGATAATGGTACTAGTCAGGAAGACAACTTTACTCCTTCTGACCATGGAAAAAAGAAGAAAAAAGGATTTGGAATCAAATTCGTAGACAATTTAGCTGGTTCTCACAGTAAGGCTCCTACTCAGGATGCAAGAGATCATAGAGACAGTCGATACTTTGGCGTTCAAATAAAAGATCCCCGATTCTATGAATATTTCAAAGTCAAATATGGCATTGACATTTATGTATTTATTAATCAGTTTGAGGTGCGTACGGATTATCAAACTTGTTTGGATCGATCGTCAAATAAGTATCAGCGAAATTTCTTAACCCATTTCTCCATATTTGACAGTGAAGGGAACCAGTTGGCAGGTAATAAAATTACTACCTATTATCATTCCAATTCAAACAATGTTCAAAAGATTGTATTGGATAATATGCCGCAAGTTGCAGAGCAAATCATGCAGCAAATTCCCGGACCAGGAGGAGTCAAATAGTAATTTCACATTCGTAGTTTGGACAGTAGATAGCTTCTCCATTAATTATAAAATGGCAGCATCGGAGATCGTCTGGAATATTATGAATGCTTGACTGAACACTAATCGATTTATTGGTCTAATAGACCATAAATTTCGAAACTCAACGCACATTTACAATTAACTCATGAATCAACGCGCTTTATTTCTACAGCATCTAGCTCAAACCAGCGACACTCCACTCATGTTGGAAATTGAACGAGCAGAAGGTATTTACCTTTATGATCAACAAGGCAAAGAATACATAGATATTATTGCGGGTATCGGAGTGAGTAATGTTGGCCATAGACATCCTAAAGTAACCGAAGCAATTCATAATCAGGTTGATTCTCATTTACATTTAATGGTGTTTGGTGAGTTTGTACAATCTCCTCAAGTAAAACTGGCAGAAGCGCTGTCCAATACACTTCCTGACAATCTAAACTGCACCTACATCTTAAACTCTGGGAGTGAAGCCGTAGAAGGAGCGCTTAAATTAGCTAAGAGAATTACAGGAAGAAGAAAGTTAATTGGCTTTACCAACGCCTATCATGGTTCATCTCATGGAGCACTTTCGATGTGCGGGAACGAAGAGTTAAAAAATAAGTTTCGCCCATTGTTGCCGGAGGTGTATTCCATTGAATACGATGATTTAGATGCGCTGGACTTCATTGATGAAGAAACTGCCGCCGTGATTATCGAACCTGTACAGGGAGAAGCTGGCGTCCGAATTCCAAGTACGGATTTCATGCAAGCCTTGAGGGCCAAATGCACCCAATTGGGCGTAATGCTTATTGCTGATGAAATTCAGGCCGGTTTTGGACGAACAGGAACTTTTTGGTCCTTTGAGCATTTTGACATCACACCAGACATTATCGTATGTGCAAAGGGCATGGGTGGAGGAATGCCTATTGGTGCTTTCATCGCTAGCAAAGAACACATGGCGCTGTTTAAAAACAATCCAATGTTGGGCCATATATCTACTTTCGGCGGACACCCGGTAAGTTGCGCTGCATCATTGGCAACATTAGAGGTTATCCAAGAAGAAAAACTTTTGGAAAGCGTTGAATCAAAGGGATTACTGTTTAAAAGTTTACTCGAAAATGTAGAGGGAGTAGAAGAAATCCGTCAAATTGGATTAATGATCGCAATCAAATTTAAAGATTACGACACCCTTAAATCCATCATTGATAAAGGATTGGAACTTGGCATAGTAAGCGATTGGTTTCTATTCTGCAACGACAGCATGCGCATTGCTCCCCCTTTAACCATTACGGAAGAAGAGATCACTAAATCGTGCGAACTGATCAAACAAGCAATTGAATTCAATTCATAATAAAAAGAAACGTATTTACGAGGAACCGAAGCAAACTGTTAATTAAAATACTAATCCTTCATCAAGACCTCAACATCTAAAAATAAGCGCCATTTTAAGTAAAAGAGTCAAGAATACGATCACACTCAGTTTTGTAATTGGTTTTATACTTGCGCTTTTCGGTGGATTACTTCTTGTATTGGGCTATTCGGAATCCATTTCTGTGTTCCTCATCAGTTCTGGATTTATCCTCTTTAAATTATCCACTTACATCCTGTTTTACTTTATTTTAACAATAAGAAGACCAGATTCATTGGGTTGGATTGCGCTAATGTGTTGCAATGATGTATTAGGCTCTATTCTCTTTCTAATTTTCGAGAAGTACAACAATCGAACGTTTTAGCATGTTTGCAAGAGAAAGGAACTTTTAATTAGTTCAAGCTATTAAGGATTATAAGGAGTCAAGGTACCTAAGGTAGTACTGCTCTCATAATAAAGAGATGTATCAGATACTGCATAGTGCCAAGTAGTAGAATTCAGAGGGTCACGTACCGTATCGCCGCCTCTCGTTATGTATCCGTGCAAATCGAACGTGATGTTTTTTCTTAACGTATCCACATACATTCGTCCCCATACGGAATCGGTAGTTATAGTGTCTCCTTTTTGCCCTGCTCTTAAATGCTTCTTCTTATAGAATAACATATTGGAATCTTTTTCAGTATGTATTACTTCCTCAAAATAATAAATTGTATTAGTATCCCACCACGCAGCTTTTCCATCAGGCGAGTTTCTAATTAAAACTGGATCCATCGCATTTTGAAATTTCAGTGGTGTTACCTTTCTCTTATCTCCACATGAACTAAATAGTAGAGGAAAAATTAAAAGTGCTACACTTAATTTAATAACATTATTTTTAAAAAACATTTGCTTTCGATAGCTTAACTTCCTCATTACATTCATCCATTTCACTTAATTCCACACTTCAAAATACAAATCCAATAGAAGGGGATGCGTAAAACCCCAAATAAGCTCCGTTTCTAATTGCTCCCGGCTGAGTAAGATAACCATTTGTACCAAGCATAATATTCGCAATAATATGATTAGGTATTACAATAACTTGATAACCTACTCCTATTCCAAGACTTAAGTTTCTTGGGGAATCTAAACTCGTTGGCACCCTTGTTTGAACTATTCCATCATCATCTTTTGTGTCCTTCCATCTACTATTAAACGTATAAGGCCTACTATTTCCATCAAAAAACAGATTGTTTTGATGCATGAATGCTACGTTCGCTTGAACATAAAGACCAATAGGTGCATTATACCCCACCTTCTTGCTATAAGGAAAGTAATATTTTATTGCAAATTCTATACGAGCTCCCGGATCTTGAAACTGCTCTGGCCGAATCTTAAAATTCACGTTTATTCCATTGTCCGTTCGTCCATATCGCACCAATGCATTAAACCCTAAAGTTAACGCCTCGGTTAGTGGATATTCAGCTTCAATGCCAACACAATCCCAATAGAAAGCGGGCATCATCTTCACATTAAACGCATTCAAACGCGAGATACCACGTACATCCCTTAAATTAGGATCTTTGATACCTTCTGCCTGCATGAATACAGGAGTTAGTACAAATAATACAATTAAAAAAAACGTTACAATTCGCTTCATATTTGCTACGTGCATAGTTTGCTTATATACAAAACTACACTTTTTTAATGAAAAACCCTACCTAAACGGCGTCTAATCGCTCCATCGTCAATTCCTGCAAGGTATCAATCCAGCGTGAATCGTCATTTAAACTTTCTACCAACTGCCATTTCTTGCCTCCTGCTTCTTTAAATATTTCTTTGAATTCCTCTCCTACTTCAATTGTAGTTTCCAAGCAGTCCGAAACAAAAGATGGGGAAAACGCCAACACATTATGTACATTTTGTGCTGGATACTTCGCGATTACGATATCCGAATACGGTGTTAACCATGGATCCCGTGCACGAGTTTCCAATCTGGATTGAAAAGCCACATCATACTGATCCTCAGAAAGTCCCATCTCCGCAGCTATTAATCGAGATGTTTCATAACATTGTGCGCGATAACAAAGTCGATTTGGTTTCCCGTACTTCTTACAACAATCACCCAACTTGCAATAATTATTAACACTGTCTTTCATTACATGTCGCTCCGGAATCCCATGGTAGCTGAAAAGCACTTTATCAAATCCTCCATTTCCGTCTTTCCAATATTGATTCCCTAGTGCTGCATGCAATTTGATGAACTTATTGTTCGTCAAAAAGTTCTCAATAAATTGGACTTTAGGTGTATAATTCAGCTCTTCCAATATATTTTTCACTTTCTCAATACTGGAACGGGTGGAAGAAGATGCAAATTGAGGATAAAGTGGCAAAACCACCAATTCAGTAATTCCTTTTGCTTGAATCTCTTTTAAAACACTTTTGATCGACGGATTTTGATAGCGCATTGCTAGTCGCACATATACGTCTGATCCCAATTGTTCCTGTAACTTTTTCTCCATTTGCAATCCATAATATAAAAGTGGAGAACCGTTTTCGGTCCATACCTCTTTGTATATTTTTGCAGATTTAGGAGCTCTAAATGTAGCAATAATCACATTTACCAAAAACCACCGTGTGATGTATGGTAAATCAATTACATGTTCGTCCATTAAAAATTCCCTCAAGTATTTCCGGACATCCTTTACTTCCGGGCTATCAGGCGTACCCAAATTAACCAGCAATATTCCCTTCATGATCTAATTTCTATCTCTATTTACTTGATTTAATCGGTGTTGATTCCAACATAACAGATGTTGCTATTCAAACTCAAAGACAAAATAAATGCATTATCTCCCAAGCACAAAAATTACGGGTTTTTTATGCAAATCTACTTTCATTTTTTTCCAGTCTTGGATCGGCATTGTTTCTATATATTCGTCTTCCGCCGTAATGTTACACGCAATACAAAGCAATGTATTTGGTTGACAATACTTCACCAAATCCTGTAGCATTTTATCATTTCGATAGGGCGTCTCCATGAATATTTGTGTTTGATTTTTCCCTGTCACTTCTCGCTCCACAGCTTTAATCGCCTGTATCCGTTCCTTGTCTGGAATAGGTAAATAACCATGAAATGTAAAACTTTGTCCATTCATCCCAGAAGCCATTAACGCTAGTAATATGGAACTTGGTCCAACCACCGGTACCACTTTGATTCCTTGTTCGTGTGCTGCGTTTGCCAACAGCGCTCCAGGATCTGCTACTCCCGGACACCCTGCTTCTGATAAAATTCCAACATCTCTTCCCATTAACATCTCCTCAATCAATTTATCCAATGCACTTTTATTCGTGCGCTTATCCAAAAGAAAGAATTCCAACTCATCAATTACCTTTTCTTTATCGACAGATCGAATAAAACGACGTGCCGAGCGTAAATTCTCCACGGCAAAGTAGTCCAACTCACCAATCAAACGAGTAATCATGGGGGGTAAAACTTCATGTTGAGTTCCTTCTGCCAACACCGTTGGAATAAGATATAATGTACCGATTGCGCTTTTCATTTAAATTCCTGTTTGATCCGGTTTCTCTGGTTGTAATTCAATGTTTTCATTTGACTCCTGAATCGGATGATTTTGGGAAGAAGCCTGTGTTACTTTTTTCAATACTTTAATTGTTCGTTTCTTCCCTAACCGGAGCCATTCAATATATTCGTATTCTTTAATTACTTCGTAGCCATCAATTTCTTCAAAACAAATACGATAGGAATCATCCGGTACCCACATATTTTCCACTCCATTCTTAAAATCGTCTGGATTATAGTTATACCATCCATTGTATTCAAAACCACCATCAATTTTATTTCTAGGAATCTTTAATTCTTCGGTTAAATATTCAATTCCTTGCCATCGCGCCCGATTCCATGATAAATAATAGGAATTAGAAAGCAACGTAAAAGTACATAAAACCGTAGTCATAAAAACCCACTGAATTCCTTTCCAAACCGTTCTCCGAACGGTAAGATGATTGGAGATCATGATAATCACAATCGGGAACAACAAAAGGTAATATCGATCAAAATTGTCCACAGACATAATTGGAATCAAATAGAACACACCTACCAACACAATGAACCTCTGTGCATCCACTAATTGATAACTGGCTTTTTTGAGTCTAAATATTTTATCAAAACAGGCTTCCAGTACTTTTAAACCGAATATCATCCCAACAAATGTCAGCTGAAGGCGCGATAAAAGCAACGCCGCCCGTAAATCTGTTTCTTTACTTACCCATGTATCGTACAGCGTACGCGGTCCTACTCCAAAATCAATTAGAATATTCTTGTTTAGTGGCATTAAAAAATCCACGCGGTATAAAATGTACGTTCCAATTGCAGCGAAAGCCAGCCACACCCAATCCACATACTTTCCTTTGGGCGTATGTAGGAAAATTAGAATAGGCGCAAACAACAAACCAAAATAAACAAAGAAGATTGCAGTTCGTTTAAATGCATCTAGAATGGTTCCAAAAGGACGCGAGGTGATACGATCCCACAAAAGTAAGTTCAGTTCATTTCCTCTTCCTAAATCAGAAACGAGATTGGGTATAACCCACTGATAAAGAAGAAAAGTTCCTGCTCCGACGACAATAGGAACAATAAAAATCCAATGCTTTCTTTGAATTGCAACCACCATTAATGCCATGGGAATGGCTAATCCTAGTTGCCGAATTAATATGGAAAAAATCATAGCCACAATTCCTATCCAAAAGAATAAAAGGCTATTTGTATTGATATAGCGTACAAAGAAATAAATAGAAATGATCGACAATGCGTAAAAGGGCACATCCGTCATGAAGGTAAAAGACAGGTTTAAAAAAATTGGATTTAGGGTTATTACAATCGCAAACAGCAACGCCAAATTTCGCTTCACCCGAAGCTCATCAAACAATTTATAGGTGAAAAATGACCCGAAAAAAGCCAGAATCAATGTTGAAAAGCGTAAAACGGTAAATGAAAAGCCAAATATTTTCACAAATGCACTCCCCCACCATACTTGAGCAATTAATGTCATCGACATCCAACCGCGATATTCTAAATTGCCGTCAACCGCGAGTGACTTCACTGCATACGCATACGACCAATCATCGTTCAGCGGAAAGTCCGCTATTGGATTAAGAATCAGGCAAAGGACGCCCCAAAGTACCAAGAACACTCCAAAAACAACCCGATCTGTAATTTTAAATTTCAAGTCTTTGTAGGCCCTATTTTAGTAAAAATCGATTATAATAGAAGGGCATTTAAATTTGTGCTAAATTATACATAATGATGCGCTAAACGCAGGATTTGTTAAAGAAATTATGATTCCAGTGATTCACGCCCAATTCATCCTTGAATCGAAAAGAGCAATTTTTAGCACAATAATTGCGTTTAAGTTTTAGGAACCCCTTGCGCAATTACAACCCTTAGGATTCAAAAAAATGGTTAACTTTGTGCAGGAATTATAAACGCATGCATGAAAAAGCAATTATTACTTCTTTGCTCCATACTTTTGATCTTTAGTTGCAGTGCAGTTTTTGCACAAAACAAAAATCGATTACAATACTCCAAACGTTTCGATTCATATTATCGAAAGGGACCTCTTAAATTTGCGCTGGAACCTGGCCCAACTTTTCAATGGGGAGATGTACGTAAAAAACGATTATCTTATGGTATAGGCTTTTCTGGAAATTACAAAACCAACGCTGCATTGGATCTTGTAGTAGGATTACGATACTTCAATTTGAAGTCAAATGACAATTCTATTTCGACTTCTACTGGATTTTATCAACTGAATGGACTGGGACGTTTATATCTTCGATACGATCGTGTTCGAACCAATTTGGATCGTAGAAAACCTCCTAAATTTTGGAAGTTATTTTTATCCTCAGGTCTAAATATATCTCGTTATAGTGCTTCTGCTTCATCTGGTGAAAAAGCAGCGGGCTTTCGATTATCGGTTCCAGTTGGCATAGGCATGCCTTTTCGAATCAGTGATCGATTCCAAATCATCCCAGAAATTCAATTCTATTATACGTTATCAGAAAAAATAGATGCACTCGCATTAGGCACACCAAATGATCGATTTTTGGTTGCTTCCATTGGTCTTGAGTTCAATCCTTCAGGAAAAAGAAAACATCCTAAAACGGTTAAATTAGATGAAACAGAAGGTGAAGGCGGAGACGGCGGCGGATCCGGTGGAGACGGAGATGGTGGTGATGATCTAGAAGATGGCGGAGAAGATATGGGAGATGAAATGGAGGACGATGGTTCAGATGATACACCTGAAGTCCCAGTGGAAGAAACGCCAGAAGAAGAGGAAGAAGAATCAGAGGACGATGATTCGGATGATTCAGACGAAGAGGATACGGATTCGGAAGATGAAGAAGGCGATGATGAGGATGAAGATGGCGACTGGGAAGATGACGGAGACAAATAAGGCTTTCTACATTTATCAATTCAATCATAGACTAATCAGATCTGGTGAATGTGTCTGATTCAATCCATGAAATATTAAAGAAACATTGGGGATACGACTCCTTTCGACCTAAACAGGAAGAAATTATTCGTTCTGTTTTAGAAGGGAATGACACCCTTGCACTGCTTCCTACCGGAGGTGGTAAATCCATTTGTTTTCAGGTCCCTGCAATTGCAAAAGAAGGAATTTGCATTGTAGTTTCGCCTTTAATTGCACTCATGAAAGATCAGGTTTACAACCTGAAAAAGCACGGCGTCAATGCAATTTCACTTACATCAGGAATGACTCGACGTGCTATTGACATCGCATTAGATAATTGTATTTATGGTACCGTCAAATTCTTATACGTTTCTCCTGAACGCTTAAAAACGGAGTTATTTACAGAGCGCTTAAAGAAAATGAATGTAGGAATGATTGCGGTGGACGAAGCGCATTGTATTTCTCAATGGGGCTATGATTTCAGGCCTCCTTATCTTGAAATAGCCAAAATAAAGGAGTTAATACCCAACGTTCCCACCATTGCACTTACGGCTTCTGCTACTGATATCGTTTGTAACGACATTCAAGAGAAATTAACTTTTGACCCTGCAAAAAGGAAGGTATTTCGACAAAGTTTTGGAAGAGCCAACTTGCATTATAAAACTACTTATAGCGAAAATAAAAAGGGGGACCTACTGCAATTAATCCATCAACACCCTGGCTCTGGCATCGTGTATGTTCGGAGTAGACATAAAACGCAGGAAGTAAGTAAATTACTTCAAAAAGCAGGGATTTCAGCCCAATTTTACCATGCTGGGTTAAACGGAGAAGAACGTTCGAAACGACAGGAAAACTGGATCCTTAACAAAACACAACTCATTGTTGCTACAAATGCGTTCGGAATGGGTATTGATAAACCAGATGTTCGATTGGTTGTACACTTAGATATCCCGCCAGATCTTGAGTCTTATTATCAGGAAGCTGGTCGTGCTGGTCGAGACGAAAAACTAGCACATACCGTTTTACTGTACGATCATACGGACATTAAAAATTTACAAGAACGATTTGTGCAACAACATCCTCCTATTGAACAAATCAGGCATGTTTATCAGGCTCTTGCCAATCATTTTAGGATTTCGATAGGAAGCGGTGAATTGGAAGGATATTCTCTAGATTTGGACGCATTTTGCAAAAAATATAATCTCAAAAAAATAGAAACGTTTTATGCGATTAAAAAACTAGAAAATCAGGGGTTACTTGAACTCAACGATGCCTTTAGCAACTCTTCCAAAATCTATTTCAGAATGGACCGCCGTGAATTATATCAATTCCAAGTCCAAAACCCAAAAGTGGATGTATTGATTCAACTGCTCCTGCGAATGTATGGTGGAGAAATGTCTACCCACTATGTGGCAATCAATGAATCGCATCTTGCACGTGAATTAAAAGCAAAAGTAGAAGATGTGCGAGCAACGTTAACGCTACTACAAAGCATGGATGTTCTTGAGTATGAAGAACAGACACGGAATCCAAAAATCATCCTACTCACGCCACGACACGATGCAAAACGACTTCCAATTAATCAAAAAATCATCCTACATCAGAAGGAATTAGCTACTAAAAAAATAAGTTCCATCGTTAATTATACCCAAAATACCCGACGATGTAGAACCTTGATGATTTTGGAATATTTCGATGAGATTCGAAATATAGATTGTGGTAATTGTGATTTTTGCCTTCGTTCGAATTCCAATTCAATCGACGAAAAGAACGATTCTGAAACAATGTCCTTGGAAGGCAAAATTCTTTCTTTCATCCAAACCAATTCTCCGGACAAAAATGAGTTGAAAAAGGCGTTTCTTAACTACCAAAGGGAAGATCTTACCACCGCATTACGTGCATTGATGGACACAGGTCAAATCAAGGTAAATACGGATCGAAAGTGGACTTCGACTCAATCCTAAGTTGGATTAGCCATAAAAATAAACTACATTAAACTTTCAAGTTCAACTTAATCTTCATCACTTCATTATCGATACGCTTATGTCATTTTCCAATCAAATCAAATACATCGGAATTTGTGTTCTATTAATTGTTGTTTCCTTTGGATGTTCGAGCAAGCGAACCGATGAAGAAATGCGCGATGAAGAGCAGGAAAAAATCGACAAAAAAATGAAAGGCCCTATGCTTAACTTATATAAGGGCGTAAAAATTGGAATTCGTTCGATCACAACGGATCAAACCAACCCGCCACAAGGAGTTGATTTATCTGAATTGAAGGAGGTGCGCACCATGGCAGCACAACTGATTGTAACAAGTACCGATACCTCAAAGGAACTTGGCGTAATGGATTACCTCAAAATCATGAAAGACTTGAGTTCATTGAATGATTTTGTAAATCGAACGGATGAAGATTTATTTCCTACAATTTTAGAAGTTACTGATGGGGTAACCAAAACCAAACTATCCTCCATACTTAGTTGGAATAATACGAAAGAACATTTGGCCCTTTACGTTTTGCTGGAGGGATCCCGAGTACTACCTGCCTCATTTCCATTATATGAAATCACCAAGTCCAACCCAGATGAGTTATCAAATGACGAGCTCAAAATTTTAACGTATTTGGCTCAATCCATTGCTTATCTTCGGCTAAAAAGTCCCTATTTATCAGAACACAATTGCACTAAATCAATGACGTTGCTTGATGCCGATCAAATCACATTTCAATCAAACAGTGAATTTAAATTTTTCGAAGGAGCCCAATTACCTGCTAAAGAAGCCAACAGATTGGAATACCATGCGGTATCCGCATTAATGCGCGCCGTGTCTCGTTTCTCTATGGATGATGAAGATAAAAATGAATTGGCCTACGATGACTTGGAATTGTTCATGAAAGACGTTGAAAAACTAGGTGTGGAAAACGAATTAACTTGGATCGTTGGATCGGTCGTTTATACCAAAAAAGGAGATAAGGAGAAAGCGCTTTACAATTTGACTGAATTAAGAAACAGCCCTCTACTATCTGAATCGGAAGTAAAAGAAATGGATAAAATCATTGAATATGTAAACAGTCGTAATTCCGACCAGGCGTTGGTTTCTTTAACGGACAACATTTTCATGGCTCGGATCGTTTTTTCTTACACGTATGCACAAGTTAAAAAAACGTCTTGGTATAAAGACGCGATGAACTCCGAGTCTGGTAAATTATTTACCGAATGGCCAGATAAAATGGGCAAAGAAGTAGAAAAAGTAGAAAAATATGGTGCTGGAGGAATCAGCGTAGACATCTTCTAGTCAAAATGGGACATCAAAACCGGAATAGAGGAAAGGAGAGCAATGATGACCGGCTCTTTGGTCCCAAATTGCAAGCTATTTTCACCATTGCGCTAGATGACTATTGCTATCTATTAACGAGAGGATACGGACAGAAATCATCTGTAGCATTGGTCGGAAACCGATACAAACTAAATGTCCGACAACAGCAAGCACTACGAAATATGGGCGCGTCAGAGTCCCAAATTCAAAACAGGACTTCCAAACTTGTCTCTGAAAAGAACTTAGCCGGAAAAACACTTGAGTTGGATGGGTTTAATATTTTAATCATATTGGAAAGTGCATTATCCGGCGCATACGTATTTAAAGGAAGGGACCGTTTTTATCGAGATATATCAAGTGTGCATGGGGGGTACAAGCGCGTTTCAAAAACGGAAGAGGTGATTGAAATAATTGGTCGTTGTCTAGCCAAGTTGGAGGTATTGAACGTGCGGTGGATCTTGGATCAGCCAGTTTCAAACAGCGGGCGGTTGGGTCAATTTATCATGGAAGTAGCGACCAAAAAGGGCTGGAAAAATTGGGATGTGGAATTGGATCATAATCCCGATCGTGTGCTGGCTGCCTCCGAGCAGATAGTAGTAAGTTCAGATGCTTGGGTTTTGGATGAAAGCACGTATCTCTTTAATCTTGCAGGATATATATTAGATCAATTAGAGGTTGATTTAAATATTCTTCAACCCTAATAGATGGGAAAAACATAATCCTTAATTAAAAAAGGGTAATGAGGTCAAAAAAAGAGGAATAAGCTTTAAAGAACTTGGATTTTCCGGACGAACACTTGATTTGAGTTATTTGCTACAAGTCTCACTATATACACTCCGTGTTTCAATCCTGTAAGTTTCAATTGATATGCATTATTTCCTTTAAGCATCCTTTTACCCTCTAAATTGAATACAGATAACTCGAAATTAGATAAGGCCTCTTGAACTTTTATTTCATGATTAAATTGGTTGTATTGAAGTTTAGGTCGAAAAATGTCACTTTGTACTCCCAAAATTGAATCTAATTTCGCCTCTGCAAAAATGGTATAGGTTACCGCCGAATCTTCCTTGCCTATTTCGAAGAATCGGATCTTAATTAATCCCGAACCGTAATAGTCATTCGTCGAAAGATGTACATTAACCAGTTTAGATTCCTTTCCAACC
This sequence comes from Cytophagales bacterium, assembly GCA_965277185.1. Lineage (GTDB taxonomy): Bacteria > Bacteroidota > Bacteroidia > Cytophagales > JAHDFW01 > JAHDFW01. Next base: position 148,897 of record CBDICC010000031.1, read on the forward strand.
AATCCAAACTCACCGCTCATTGTTCCAGGAGGAGTGCAATTATCCGGCCCACATATCGACCTTGTCCACATTGGATCTACTGATTCCTCCTCGATAACCCATTTCATGGACAACACACTATCCGTATTATTCACCACATTAGTATAGCTTTCAAATGTCTCAAGTGTACTTCTTGTAGAAGAAGTATCCAAAGTAGTAAGAAAGAAACTTTGCGCATTGACTACTGAAACCGACAATGCAACTACTGAAAAACCGATGAATAATAATAATTTTCTCATATCGTACACATGATTTGAATTAATTTTGATTGATTGAATTTCAATTCATATTACTTTGTAATTTAACGCTATTTAGTTTTAAAATCACAATTCTAACTCCTAATAATTTATGCAACCACCTAAAAAATGGAAAATGGCCATTGTCATTTGGATGGCGATCTACCCTTCTGTTACACTTATGTTCTTTCTATTTGGGAAGCAGTTAAGTCAAATCAATCCAATGCCGCTACGAACATTACTTTTGACGGGTGTTTTGGTTCCATTGATGGTCTTTGTACTATTGCCTATTCTTCAAAAACTTTTTAAAGGTTGGCTAAGTAGATAAAATAAAAAACCGAAGTCTCCCCGTCTGGAAAACTTCGGTTTTACGAATATGAAATTTATGATTAGTTTGTTGTTATTCTTGTAGTTGTGTTATGAATCGTATCTTTCTATTCTGCCAGGACTTTTGTTTGTTTAGTTTAGTTTAGTTTAGTTTAGTTGTGTAACAAATATCAATTTCGTATTTGTTGGTTTGATTAGGAAACGTAGTTTTCACTACATCATAAGTTATAAAAAATTAACTTTTTTGTTTGTTTGTTTGTTTGAATTGACGGACTGGCAAATACCTGGTAGGTTTGCCAATCACATCGAATCCAATTTTCATTATTATTATTATTACTATTTATTGTTGGTTTGATTTATATGGCTGATTTATTTTGGTTGCATTCATTCGCTTTCTTGACGATGGCTAAGCCTATACCATTGTTAGAATAACGGTCACGTTTATACTCTTCACGTTGTTTTTGTGTGAGTTTTAATTATTTAATTAATCCCATTTCTCATGGTTCATTCATTATAGATATTTAGATTTCACGATCCTTCTCCTCCTTCAAATCTGCAAAATTCCCCTTCTGAATTCTGAATTCTCCTTTTCTCTTCTCCCCTACTCACTCTTTGCTTTCGCACGCACATCATTTTCAAATGTAAAAGTCCCATCCAAGGTTACATCTATCAATACCACCGCTTCCTTCTGAATGACACCAGCGATAATCTGTTTCGATAGTTCATTTAGAATCTCTCGTTGAATTACCCGCTTCAATGGTCTTGCTCCATAAGAAGGATCAAACCCAATGTTAGACAAATGCTCCAATGCTTTTTCTGTTATATCAATTGCAACTTCGCCCTGCGCCAATCGTTCCTTTATTAGATCAAACTGAATTCGAGCGATCTTTTTTATTTCTTCTCTACCTAGCGGCTTGAACATGATCGTTTCATCTATCCGATTTAAAAATTCAGGTCGAACGGAATGTCTTAACAATTCCATTACATCTTTTCTTGTATTTTCAATCGTTTCAAATTGCTCATTCGGTGTCTTATCGTCAAATTCCTTGAATTTCTCCTGAATTATTTGCGATCCGATATTGGATGTCATAATGATTATGGCGTTTTTAAAATTTGCCACTCTCCCTTTATTATCAGTAAGCCTTCCGTCATCCAATACTTGAAGTAAAATATTAAATACGTCTGGATGCGCTTTTTCGATCTCATCCAATAAAATTACGGAATATGGTTTTCTACGAACAGCTTCCGTTAATTGTCCTCCTTCATCATATCCTACATATCCAGGAGGTGCGCCAATCAACCTGCTTACTGCATGCCGCTCTTGAAACTCACTCATATCAATTCGAACCATTGCCTTTTCATCATTAAAAAGGTAGTCCGCCAATGCTTTGGACAGTTCCGTCTTCCCAACTCCTGTTGTTCCTAAAAATATAAAGGAACCAATTGGTTTCAATGGATCGTGCAGTCCTGCTCTGCTCCTTCTTACCGCATCTGATATCGCTTCAATTGCTTCCGACTGTCCTGCTACCCGCATTCCCAATTCATCTTCCAAATGCAATAGTTTCTCTTTGTCACTTTTCAACATCGAAGTCACTGGAATTCCTGTCCAACGCGCTACAACTTCTGCGATATCTTCAGAGGTAACCTCTTCCTTAATCATCGCACTTCCGGCATCACTTACTTCCCGCATTTTCAATTTCAGGGCTTCCAATCGTTGTTCTGATTCCTGAATCTTTCCATATCGAATTTCTGCTACCAACCCATAATCACCTGATCGCTCGGCTTGTTCTGCTTCTAATTTATAGCGTTCTAAATTCTCCTTTTCTTCCTTAATACCATCATGAATTTCTTTTTCAGAATTCCACTTTGCCATCAATTGATTCTTTTCTTCCGTATGATTCGCAATCTGCTCCGACAGCATACGCTCTTTTGCTTTATTCTTTTCTCGTCGAATAGCCTCCCGCTCGATTTCCAATTGCATAATCCGACGGTTTACTTCATCGATTTCCTCTGGAACAGAGTTGATTTCCAATCGTAATTTAGAGCTTGCCTCATCCATCAAATCGATCGCCTTATCCGGTAAAAATCGATCTGAAATGTATCTGGTTGACAATTCTACGGAAGCAATTACGGCATCATCTTTAATTTGAATCCCATGATGTAATTCGTATTTATCTTTGATTCCTCGTAAAATAGAAATTGAATCTTCCATTGTTGGCTCATTCACCATTACCGTTTGAAAACGACGTTCCAATGCCTTATCCTTTTCCAAATATTTCTGATACTCTTTCAAAGTGGTCGCTCCAATCGCATGTAACTCTCCTCTGGCCAATGCAGGTTTCAACAAATTAGCTGCATCCATCGCTCCATCTCCTCCACTTCCTGCTCCTACTAGTGTATGGATTTCATCAATAAATAATATGATTTCTCCATGGGCATCTACCACCTCTTTGATTACAGCTTTCAACCGTTCTTCAAACTCACCCTTATATTTTGCACCGGCCACTAATAATCCCATATCTAATGAGATTATGGTCTTGGTCTTCAAATTTTCCGGAACATCTCCATCTACAATTCTTTGAGCCATCCCTTCTATAATCGCTGTTTTTCCCACACCTGGCTCTCCTAATAAAATAGGGTTGTTTTTGGTACGACGTGAAATAATCTGAAGTACACGACGAATTTCTTCATCTCTCCCTATTACTGGATCAATTTTCCCTTCTTTTGCCATCTTATTCAAGTTTTTGGAATATTTTTCCAACACCTGATATTTGGACTCGGCATTTGCATCCGTTACATTCTCTCCTCCCCTCAATTCTTTTATCGCGGTGAGTAAATCCTTTTCATTCACTCCAGCATCTTTCAATAGGGAAGCAACATCATCTTTATTAGACAAAAGTCCTAACAGTAAATGTTCCACCGCTACATACTCATCATTCAATTCTTTCAAGTAAGAATTAGCTTTATTGAAAGCACTCAATGCATCCCTACTTAAATATGGATCTCCTCCTGTTACCTTCGGATAGGACTCTACCATTTTTTCCAGCACAGTTTTAATATGTACTGTATTAATTCCCAACTTTTTAAATACAAAGGAGATCACAGACTCATCGGTCTCCAACATTCCTTTTAATACATGACCTGTTTCAATTGCTTGTTGCCCTTCAGCTATTGCAATCTCAGTTGCTTTTTGAATCGCCTCTTGTGACTTTATTGTATAGTTCTTAAAATTCATTATCAGTATCTTAATATTTCTTAAGTTGAATTACTATTAACTCATTTACAAATGATATACCAAGTCAATAAACATGTCATTTTGTCCCGAAACACAAATGCATCCAACTAAAGCTATGCCATTTAGACATTGTTTAGCCGTTTTGAGAGAATGGATAACTGATAAGTTGGCGGTGTTAAGTCTTGCTACTTTAGACTCGTTGTATTTCATTTCTTCTCCAAAATTCTAAACTCAATCGACTGCAGTTTTTTTTTTCAAAAAAGTTGTTTTTTTTCTCCGCATTTCATCGGTTGGATTTGGCCATTGAGCGAGTAAATTCAGCCATTCGTCTTAAAACCAGCTTTTTCAGTAACTATTTGGCGATTTAAATCGTCTTAAGAGCATACACATTTACAATATAATTACGCAACAATCGTTTTAAATGTGATAAGATAAACAACTCAAAAGTAAAATAAATTGACCGGATTTTCTCTTCATAGTCGAACAACAAACACCCAATTAAATTCGGTTCGTTATTTTTCTGCGGTGTCATTCCCTCGGGGATGACACCCAGCTTTTGAGATTCGTACAACAGACGAATAATTAATTAATTAAATAACTGTACGTCCCACTCATATAAGAGTGTTTATATATAAAACCCCAAATTGGAGCATCAGTTCCGATTTGGGGTTTCACTTTTAATAGAGATTTATCCTATTTTACGATCCAAGCCAAGTTTTCGCATCAAGTAAGCTTATTACTCAGATTCGAATGTTACTTGGATTAATTGGCATTCCCCCCCAACTATTCCTTCCACCAATTCATTTGCTGTCAATAAAACGACATCTCCGTTTAACAATTCTTCTTTTCCAATTGAAATTTGTCCGTTTGCTACAAAATAAAATGTAAAGGATTCGGGTAATCCTAATTCTACTTTACTTCTACTAGACCATGTTTTAATATTTACCTGATGCGCTTTATCGTTGCAACTCATCACATTAAAATTGAGCGCCTTTCCTGTACTTGAAACCTCATCATCTCCTTTAAAAGATTGAGGAATAAAGGGAACGATTTGCTTGAAGGCACTTTGATTGATCGATAGTGCATGATCTCCTTCCATCACCGTTAAGGTTCGATCCACCCCAGTTAGCTTTGTAAAAATAGATTCTTCAACTTCTACCGTCGCTAAACTGATTCGAACATTAAAATCTAACTCGCTAAATTTCGCTTCCTTCGGCCAAATAAAAAGTTCTGTGGTTGTACCTCCAGACCATTTTTTTCGGTCTTGTTGATAATAAGTTTTTCTAAGAATTTTCATCTGGAATAAAATTACATGATTCCTATTTCTCAAAAAGAAAATAAAGCAATGTTTTTGTTACACTACGAAGTAACTATAGATTCGTATATTCAAACAGAAAACGACGTGTATTTTAGTATAAGATTATGAAGTGGAATATTTATTTGATGCTGGTTTTAGGCGTATTTATCTCATTAACCCGTTCGTACGCTCAAAGCAATCAGCTTTTTGATCTTGATAAATCGAATTACCCCACAATAAGTGCCAAATTTATTGCCTTCGATTCGGAAGGGAAGCAAATCTTATCCTCTACAAAAGAAAACGTCTCTTTGTTGGAAAACAACACTCCTCAAGAAATAGTTGAGGTAAAAAACCCTTCTTATGTTCCTCCAAAAAAGACTTCAATTGTGCTCAGTGTAGATGTTTCTGGATCCATGACCGGGAGAAGCCTTGAAATCGTTAAAAAGTGTGCAAAGTCATTTGTTCGAAAGATTGATTTGGAACATTCGGAATGTGCATTGACAAGATTCGATCATAGAAGCTTTTTAAGTTCTGATTTTACAAAGAATCGAAAAAAACTGCTAAACCACATTGACAAACTCAAACCAACTGGAGGGACTGATTTTAATGAAGCTTTCAGTCATCCATTAACAGGTGCACTGGACATTGCAAAAAAAGGAACGGAAAAAAAAGTGGTAATTCTGCTCTCTGACGGAATGGGTGATGGTAAAGAATACCAAATTATTGGGCAAGCATTACTGGATAGTATTACCATTTATTGCCTAATGATTGACATGAATGCACCTGATCTTCTAAAGTCCGTTGCTAAATCTACGGGAGGTCAATGCTTCGAACAAATCGAAACGCCTAACGATTTAGAAGAAATATTTAACGCCATCCTAGATTCAGTGCAAGGATTAAAACCTTCTTCTATAACCTGGCGAAGTGCCATGGATTGCGATGCCAAACGAAACATCACTTATACGCTAAATGACTATCGGATTTCAGACACAAACTCCGTTTACCGAACGCCTATCTCGCAGCGAATGAAACTTGATGCGAAGTCCGGATGGATCCAATTCGATCAATATAACAATAATCAGAAAATTGAACTCACCGCTATAAACCATGATTTTGTAATTGAATCATTTTCATCTAAACCAAACACGATAGTAGCAATAGATCAAGTCTTTCCTTTCACGATTAAGAAAGGTAAATCAGCTTCTTTTAATATCAAAAACAATCGGCCTGTTGATGCGTATTCAGAATCTCTTATCACCATTAAAAATGATCAATGTTCAAGTTTAAATATCTTCGCCACCACTCCAATTACAAAGAATAGGAAGGTTGACATTAACGTAGAATTTCCTAATGGAGGTGAAACATTATACGCCGGATCTGACACTACTATAAAATGGTCCGGCCCCAACTATATTGACAATACCAATTTGGAATATAGTACGGATGGAGGTACATCCTGGACCCCAATTATACATACCCCCCAACCAAATTCATATCGATGGAAAATTCCAAATATAAAAACAGATCAAGCGCTGATCAGAGCCAGCGCACAATTAGCCCCAAGCTTTGTACCCGTTAAAAGCGTTGACAAGATAATGGAAGCCAAAAACTTTTTTGGACCATGGGCCAATGTAAATCCAGCACGTACGATGTTTTTGAGTCCGTACAAAGACAATATCCGGGTTTACTCAATTCCTAATGGCAAGATATTACATGAATTCCAATTCAAGAACATCAATACATTGAGGCAAAATTACGCTCGTTTTTCTTCCGATGGAAAGTCAATTTACGTTTACAGAACTGGAGGAATCTACTCCATGGAAATGTTCATGGATCGATCCGACTTTTTTACGCATGAATATGATGCTACGACATTTGAAAAGATTCGAGATTTACCGAATTTAATGGGGAAAGGAATTTTAAGAGAAGGGGCTCAAAAACAACTAACTTATCTCATTTATCGCAATAAACACTGCGTTCAATATGATTTTCTAAGTGGTGAATTATTGGATAGCATGGCTACTCCCGAACGTCTCCATACATTCAATGAAAACATCGTTGTTACGCTAGGTCACAAAGATCATCATTGCACACTTTATGATCTCAATACCCATAAATTCCTTGCTAAATTCGAAGTTGAAAATGAGATATTTTTCGCTCGATTAACATCGGACAATCGATACCTAATGGTACATTCCCAAATTCCTTCGTCTACATTAAAGTCCACCCTTACCGTCTTTGATTTGACAACGGGGAAAAAGAAATATTCTATTCAAACCAGAGATAATGGGATACTAAGTGCTGGAACAATACATCCTGAAGTTCTAAATCAAAATCTAATGCTTTGTGAACAAGAAAAAAATCACAAACATAGTCTTCTAGAAACTTCAACAGGTAACGTTGTAAAAGAAATTAAATGGCCTCAGGACTTCATCTATATTTCGAATGATGGATCAAGCGCTGTTTCCCTTGAAACCCCTAATACAGCAAGTTTATATCTGTATCCTGCAATCCTAAATTTATACAAAATTGAATACGAAAAAATGGGGAAACAATTAGCTCAAGATCAATCAAATAAGACCTTTCGGATTATACAGCCTAAAATAAAGGCGACCGACGTTACCATGGGAACTTCGTTGGTGAAAAATAACAAAAACGTAGTTCAAGCGAACTTCTTAATCAATTCTAACAATACCAAAGTAAAAATTGATACGGTATATTTAAGAGGTGAAAACAAAGATGTTTTTGGGCTTGTATCTTCTCAACCAAAGTTCATCATGCCGCTAAAGAAACGTGCATTAGAATTTCAATTTACGCCTACGAAATCGGGACACTTTGAAGCAGAAATAGTGATTAAAACACCGTTTGACTCTATTGTTCAAAAAATATCGGGAGATGGACTGGCACCTAATTATAAGATTACAAAACGTTCTATTCATGTTGGCCAACTTAATGTTATGACTTCAAAAGAAGTGGAGTTAGAGGGTATTATAAAAAATGAAAGTTCCGAAAAGATTATTATCCGTTCTATGGAACTATCCGAGAATGAAAATGGTCAGTTTCGCCTACCTTCAACGAAAGGATTCAAATTAAAACCGGGAGATTCAAAATCAATCCCAATCATCTTTAATCCTACACAAAGAGGAATTAGTGCAACATGGGTTCGTTTTAATACGGATCTTCCCCTAGGAGATTTGGAAATAGAAGTAACAGGTGAAGGCCTCGCAAGCCGTACGCTACAATTAGCAGGAACCACATTCAACAACGAAACTAAAGCCCCCCTTAAGACGAAGGTGCGCTTAATGACCGCAGATGCCAATACGGCCTCCCATTCGATTAAAACCGATGATAAAGGTTCGTTTAACTTTACCTTAAACGCAGATTTAATCTATATTTTAGAGGCCTCAAAAAAAGGATTCAAAACCGCTTTAGATACTATTGACTTAAGCGTTCCTTCTTTAAATAAGCAAATAGAAAGACAACTATTCTTAGAACCTGCCGAAGAAGAGGAAGATGTCATCGAAAATGATTCTGGACTATTTTTAGTGGGAACCGTAACAGATGCCGCAAATGGAGCTCCAATAAAAGCTAAATTGACTTTTGCAAATGAATCAAAAAACGCATCCAACAAAGGAAACTATCGATTTGAATTAAAGGCTGGAATCAGCTATAAAATAATTATTTCCGCTAATGGATATTTACCTGTAACTACGGAATATGTGGCTCCAGCAAACTTTTCAAACACGGAGATTCGTAAGGACTTTCAGTTGCATTTCATCAATGCAGGCGAAGCCATTCAATTAGAAAATGTATTATTTGTTCGGAGTAAAGCGGAGTTGCTTCCGGAAAGCTTTAGTTCATTGGATATGCTTTGTAAATATTTAATTGACAATGTGGATTCTAAAATCGAATTAGCAGGCCACACGGATAGTCGCGGTAGCAAAGAACTAAATTTGGAATTATCTACGGAACGAATTGAAACAATAAAGAAGTATCTAACGGAAAAAGGAATTGCGAAAAAACGAATTTCAGGAAAAGGATATGGCGGGAGTAAACCGATTGCAAGTAATGCCACGGAGGAGTCGCGAAAGTTGAATCGAAGAGTTGAATTTAAGATTGTGAAGTAGGTCTTTGGGATTTAGAATACAGAATTTAGAATACAGAATTTAGAATTAGAGGGAGTTATCGCTTGCCTTCGGCTTACTAGGAGTTAGAGTCGGGAATTTGCTTTTTCGTTATGAATAAATTAAGTAGTTCCTCTCTAAAAAAAAACCGTTTCTAGCTGGTTTGGAGTTCCTCATCCAAAAGCTAAAAACGGTTTCCGTTTGTGCTATTAATTAATTTTATGTTTTAATCCTCTAGCATCTTCTTTGCTATTTCAGCTCGTAATAAAACAAGTGTTACACTTTTAGTTTTGTACGTCTGGATCTAAAATAAATCGTTTAATAAATCTGGCCAAGTTCTCCTTTTACTTGGTCTTAATCAATACGTTTAATTTTCGCACCTAATGCTATTAAACGCTTATCTACATACTGATAACCTCTGTCAATTTGTTCAATATTATGAATCAAACTTTTTCCTTTCGCTGATAATGCTGCTATTAACAAAGAAACTCCTGCTCGAATATCCGGTGAAGTCATTTGAATTCCTCTCAATTGCTGCTGTTTCCCTAATCCTATTACATTCGCTCTATGTGGATCACATAATATGATCTGCGCCCCCATGTCAATCAATTTATCCGTGAAGAATAATCTTGATTCAAACATCTTCTGATGAATCAATACAGAACCTTTTGCTTGAGTTGCTACTACCAATATAATACTCAACAAATCAGGCGTAAATCCAGGCCAAGGTGCATCCGCTATCGTAAGAATTGATCCATCAATAAAGGTCTCAATCTCGTAAGACTCTTGCGCTGGAATATGAATATCATCTCCTCTAAATTCCAGCTTGATACCCATTTTTTGAAATACGGATGGTATTACTCCTAGCTCCGCAATTTGACAATCTTTAATCGTAATTTCAGAACCTGTCATTGCCGCCAATCCAATAAAACTACCGATTTCAATCATATCTGGAAGCATCCGGTGCTCGGTTCCTCCTAATGATTCTACTCCTTCAATAGTTAGTAAGTTCGATCCTACTCCGCTGATCTTTGCCCCCATTCTGTTGAGCATTTTACACAACTGCTGTAAATATGGTTCACAAGCGGCATTATAAATAGTGGTCGTTCCTTTTGCAAGTACGGCAGCCATTACAATGTTCGCTGTACCAGTTACCGAAGCTTCTTCCAGTAACATATACGTTCCTGTAAGGTTTTCTGCATTTACTTCGTAGAAGTGGCTATCAGCGTCAAAATTGAATTGTGCTCCCAATTTTTCGAACCCAAGAAAGTGGGTATCGAGCCTTCTTCGACCAATTTTATCTCCTCCTGGTTTTGGTAATTTACACTTTCCAAATCGAGCCAATAATGGCCCAAGAATCATTACTGACCCTCGTAGTGCTCCTCCTTTTTGTCTAAATTCGTCCGATTCAAAGTACTCCAAATTGATATTGGATGCTTCAAATTCATATTCTGAATCTGTTATTTTAGTTACATTAACTCCAAGAGAGCTAAGCAAATCAATTAGTTTAAGGATATCCCGAATTTGGGGAATATTTCGGATTATTACTTTTTCTGGAGTCAGTAATACCGCACATAAAATTTGTAACGCTTCGTTCTTTGCTCCTTGTGGAATAATCTCTCCACTCAGCTTGGTTCCTCCCGTAACCTCAAATGATGCCATAAAGTTCGCTTTAGTTGTTTGTAAATTGGATGGGAAAGTTACAAACTCAGCGGGAATGAACGAAGTTTATTTGTTATTTTATTTCTTTTTACGATTCCGGTTATTTCTGTTTCGGTTCTTATTGTTGTTATTATTGTTATTGCTATTATTATTGTTGTTGTTATTGTTACTGCTATTGTTGCCTGAATTTTTGATTTTTCTAGACTCAAATACATTCGGATCATCCAGCGCTCCTTCCGGTACTTTTAGATCACCATTAGATAATTGATCAATTTGCTTTGCAATCAACGTATCATCAACGGACTCTTTATTCCAACTTCGATAGAACGTCTTCATCAATTTTCCCATTCCGATAATTGCTTGGGCACGCACCTCTTCATCTTTTTCATCCTTCAGTTTCTCCATTATCAGCTCGATGTTCTTACCATAATGCTTGAAACGAGGTTTGTATCTGTTATAAGGAACCGTTTCTGCCTTCTTTCTTAATGATTCTAAGCTTGGCTTTTCAAACTCAACATCAATATCCAACGACATACCTCCCATCACATACATATCCTGCCAAACCTTTAGGTCTGAATTCTCAGCATACTTTAGAGATGGATTCATTTTCTCAATCAACTTCTTAAGTAAAACAGCTTGTTCCGTTCGTTTGGTCCGATCTGTTATCTCATTTACAAACTCTACCAAATTCCGGATGTTTGTTCCGTATTCTCTTGACAACAACTGTTTTTTAAACTTTACAACGTCTTCCATATTAATTAATATCTTCCTTGTATTCTTTGTTTCGTTCGTTCCTTCCTTCTAATTGTAGAATAATAAATAGTAGTCAAGATGTATCATTTACAATTTACATCTACTCCATTTTAAGCACAAACCAATCAATTCTAGATGATGTACTTTTATTTATTATTCTCTTAATTGTGTTATTTTGGATAGCCAGCCTTCATTACTTATTTATTAAAGGCAATTTAAGTGGACTTTATCCTTTTGTATTTTGAACATTAATGACGATCAGTTCGATCGTTTGTTCAACATTTTCATTTTAAATTGGGTAAAATAATCCGATACTATTCTTAAGAAGGGACTAAAATTTTCCTACGAATGTATCTTTAGCTTTGCAAAGCTAAGCAATAATGTCTTTTCTCCAACTTCTTCGAAGAGAACTATTGCTTTTTTACTATTTGGAGCATTTTCAATTTTAGAAATAATGCCAAACCCAAATTTACTATGTTCTACCTTCATTCCTTGTTCCAATAGTCCTGGATCGTCGGGCTTAAAATCAGGTGAGGTCGTATATTTTTTTGCAAATGTTTTTCGAACCGGAGTTGCTTTAATGCGAAATCCACTGCTTCGAGTGTCCGCTTTGTCTCCCTTGTCTTTTGCCTCAAACGTTTTTTGTTTTCGTTCTTCAAAGATCGAAACACGTTCTTTTTGTCTTTTTACATTTAAAAACTTCGCATCAATCTCTTCTAAAAATCGACTCGGAGAACAATTAAATAGCCTTCCATATCGATATCTGCTGGTTGCATAAGATAACGTTAATTGGTCCTCAGCTCGGGTAATTGCTACATAAAACAATCTTCGCTCCTCTTCTAAATCTTCTCTTGAAGAAAGCATCATCGCTGATGGAAACAAATCTTCTTCCAACCCAACTACAAACACATTTTTAAATTCCAGCCCTTTAGCTGAGTGAATCGTCATCAGGGTAACTTTATCCTGATCATTATCTTCCTCATTGTCTGCATTGGTGAGCAGCGAAATTTCTTGCAAGAACGCTCCTAAATCCTTTTCTTCCTTTTCCTCGTCTTCAACAAAGTGCTTTACACCGTTTAAAAGTTCATTTAAGTTTTCATAACGTGCAACTCCTTCAATTGTTTTATCATTGGCCAATTCGCGCAATATACCGGAGGTTTTTGCAATATGCATAGCTGATTCATATGCGTCATTTTGCTTGGCAACCACTTGAAAACTTTTAATCAGTAAGGAAAATCCTTCGATCTTACCTGCTGCGTTGCCTCCAATTTGATTTCGAACATCACATACCACTTCCCAAAGGGAAAGATTCTTTTGATCCGCCGCCACAATCATTTTGGCAATTGTGGTGTCTCCTATTCCTCTTTTCGGAAAATTGATTACCCTTCTCAAGGCTGTTTCATCGTTCGGATTAACCGTTAATCGTAGGTAAGCAATTAAATCTTTAATTTCTTTTCGTTGATAAAACGACATTCCTCCTACAATCCGATAACCAATCCCCAATTTTCGCAAACCTTCCTCCATTGCCCTGGATTGCGAATTTGTTCGATACAAGATCGCTTGATTTTCATACAAGACTTGATGCTGTACTTTATTTTCGTATAACGAATGTGCGATCAGTTTCCCTTCTTCATTATCTGAATTGGCCCGAAGTACATCAATGAGTTTTCCTTCATCGTTTTGAGTCCAAATTTCTTTCGGAAGTTGGGCTCTGTTATGCTTTATTATAGAACTTGATGCTTGTACAATGGTATTGGTGGAACGGTAATTTTGCTCCAATTTGTACACCCTTAGTTCTGGATAATCTTTTTCAAAGTTTAATATATTCTGAATATCGGCCCCTCTAAATGCATATATACTCTGTGCATCATCTCCCACTACTACGATGTTTCGATTTTGAGCCGCTAGTTTTTTTACAATTAGGTACTGTGCAAAGTTGGTATCCTGATACTCATCTACCAAAATGTACTTGAACTTGTTTTGATACTTTAGCAAAGCATCGGTATGCTGTGTCAGTAACCGATACGTATTGAACATTAAATCATCAAAATCCATTGCTCCAGCTTTGAAACAACGTTGCTCATAAATTTTATAAATCTTGCCTAACTCAGGCAATTGACTTTTAGTATCGTAAGAACTAATTGTAGCGTCCTTGCTATACTGAGCCGCATCGATTAATCTATTCTTTGCCGCTGAAATTCGATTAAGAATTACATTTGGCTTGTATACCTTATTATCTAGGTTTCGCTCCTTTACAATGCTTTTTAGCAATGTTTTGGCGTCATCTGTATCATAAATGGTGAAATTGGACGGATATCCTAATTTACCTGCTTCCACTCTCAAAATTTTAGCAAAGACAGAGTGAAACGTACCCATCCAAATATTTCTAGCTTCCCTTCCTACTACTCCTTCAATCCGTTGTCGCATCTCTTTGGATGCCTTATTGGTAAAGGTAAGGGTAAGAATATTGAACGGATCCACACCATGATGGCCTATCAAATGTGCAATCCGTACCGTCAACACTCTGGTCTTACCTGATCCTGCTCCAGCAATAATCATGGCGGGACCGTCTTTGTGCTCAACGGCTTTTCGTTGTTCGGGGTTAAGTGTCGATAAATAATCCATATGAAATTCGTTTGCAAGATAAGGCTATTCCAGCTTTATTGAAACAAACAAAACGATTAACTTTGTTCCCTCAAATCAGAATAATATGATCGAAGTTCAAAACGTATTAATAAGCGATGATATCAAAGAAGAATTTTTCGTTTGCAATATTGAAAAATGCAAGGGTGCTTGTTGCGTAGAAGGGGATTTAGGTGCTCCACTAGAGGAAGACGAATTAGAAATCCTAGATGACATATATGAACAGGTTAAACCTTATTTAACCAAAGAAGGAATCGATGTTATTGAAAGTGAAGGGAAATATATTTTAGACTTTGAGGGAGAATACTCTACTCCAACCATCAATAATAAGGAATGCGCTTATGCTGTTTATGATGCCCAAAACATTTTAAAGTGTGGAATTGAACAAGCACAACTGGACGGCAAAATCGATTACAAAAAACCAATTAGCTGCCATCTATATCCGATCAGAATGAAAAAATATGATCAGTTTACTGCTCTCAACTATGATCGATGGGACATTTGCTCGGATGCATGTAGTTTTGGAAAAGAACTGAATGTACCTGTTTTCCAGTTTCTTAAAGAACCGTTAATTCGAAAATTTGGAGAAGGTTGGTATAAAGAATTGGAGGATAAAGTAAAAGAGTCAGATCATTGATCTTATTCTTCCTCTTTAGGGAAAAACTAATTTCTAAGATTGATAGTACTTGCTATCTAAATTGGTAAAGTAGCCTTCTCGATATCCAAGAATTGTACTTTGCAAAAGCGATCGACTGATTTTTAATGCACAGGCAAATTTAAATATGGTATCTCTAAACCAAGTATTCTTTGCGTCGGATTGAAACATTGGGGTAATCCAATTGGAGAGTTGCTGATAATAACGTACTTGCTTATATCTACTTTTTTGAAAATGCTTAAAGGCTTGTTCAATAGAAGAGGAAGAAGCCAAACTTTCCGCAAAAAATTTAGCATCCAACAAAGCAAAGCTCACTCCATGACTTAATTGTGGACTCATTGGATGTGCTGAATCTCCCAGAAACAAAACCTTATCTTCATAACTTCGTTTCAACTTCACATCCATATAAGGAGCTTCCATCACCTGTGATTTGTCCGTGATTTTATCCACAACCTCTTTATACTCCGGACATAACTCTATCACCTCTTTTTTCCATTCTTCTAAAGGTGTGTTTCTCCACTTCTCCAAATCACTCATTCGAATGCTCCAGAAAAAGTTTATGTACTCGGAAGAATCTTTATCGATTTTCCCAATGGGCATTAGACCAGCCATTTTATAACTGCCCTTATAAACCTGGCGGATTGTGTTATCTAAGATACTATTATCGTGTTCGATTTTAGCCCAAAGTGCTCCGTATTTCTGTATCGACTCCTTCACAAGAATTGATTTTCCTTGTCGTAGTAATGAGCGTGCTCCACTTGCAACAATTACAAAATCAAATCCAGCATAGACCTTCCCATCCGAATCAACCACTTCTTTTGTCTCTGCATTGGATTCATTCTGAATATCAACTATCGAAACCCCAGTGCACAATTCAATCCCTTCTGTCTTTAACTTATTATAGAGCAACAAGTACAACGAGCTCCGATGCACTCCTACGCCGTGCAAACCTTCATTATTATTGAAAGCTAATTTCACCACGCTCTTGCCTGCTTCATTGTTTCCAATCATTCCATATAAAGGAGTACCACGTTCTCGTACTTGATCGCCTAAACCTAGTTCGTCCATGCATTTCAGCCCGGTAGGTTGAATCATGATTCCTGCTCCAAAGGGACGCGGTTCTTTTTCTTTTTCGAAAACAACAGGGGTATGGCCTTGTTTACTCAGATACAAGGCTGAGGCAGCTCCGGCGGTACCGGCTCCGATGATCGCTATTTTATACGATTTCGCCAACTGTGCAAATTTACGAACATTCCATTAGCTTTATACGTATTTTGCGCAGTAAATTTGCCAAGTGTTAACACCAGAAGAAAAAAATCGATATGACCGACATCTGATTCTATCAGAAATCGGTCTAGAAGGCCAAGAAAAGCTAAAAAATGCTCGGATTCTGGTTATCGGTGCAGGTGGTCTGGGATGTCCTGTTTTACAATATCTCACCGCTGCGGGAATCGGAACGATAGGCATTGTAGATTTTGACAACGTGGATGAATCCAATCTGCAACGACAAATCTTATTTGGCATTCATGATATTGGAAAAAATAAAGCCGTTGCAGCCAAAGAACGATTAGAACAACTCAATCCCCATGTTCAGTTTGACATTTACCAATACCGACTTGAGGCGTCTAATGCCCTTGCGCTTTTTGAGCAATATGACTTAATTATAGATGGCACGGATAATTTTTCTACCCGCTATTTGGTAAATGATGCATGTGTCGTTACTGGAAAACCACTTGTTTTCGGAGCTATTTTTAAATTTGAAGGGCAAGTTTCAGTGTTTAATTATGAAAAAGGCCCATCCTATCGATGCCTATTTCCCTCTGCTCCTGAAGCCGGAAGTGTTCCAAATTGTTCTGAAATTGGAGTTCTTGGTGTACTTCCGGGAATGATTGGAACTCAACAAGCCAATGAGGCATTAAAAATAGTTCTTGGAATCGGGAACGTTCTTTCAGGCAAAATCATGAATTACAATGCCTTAAACACCCAATCTTACATATTGAACATAACCCGTGTAGATACTGAAATTCAACAAGTGATCGATCGTAAAGCCCATTTTTCCGAGTATAACTATGATTTTTTCTGTGGACTCACTACGTCCGAAGAAATTACCCCTAATGAATTAAGGCATTTAATCCAGCAAGGACAACACCTCCAAATAATCGATGTAAGACAACCCCATGAGCAACCTAAAATTAAAGAACTGGGAAACATCAACATCCCACTAAACGAACTCACGAACAGAATCCAAGAACTTGACAGTCAAGCTAAAACCATTGTTTATTGTCAGCATGGAATCCGAAGTGTTCAGGCAAGTGAAATTCTGCAAGAAGCTGGATTTAAACATGTCACGAACATGACTGGAGGTATAGTCAGGTGGTAGCCTTTAGGAAAATTCAGTGCACTTTCAATACAACATAATAACCTTTGTCTAATTTTTTCTTTCTTTTGTCCAAAATCTAGTCAAACAAAATTGAATTTTGAATTTATTTTCAGATATTCATGCTTGTATTGGTTAAAATTAGAGGTAAAAAACCGAATGGAATTCTACCTCTAAGCATAGGGTATAATTCAACTTAATTTCAGCTTTTTAACGCCCCCCCAAAAATTGGCGGTTTGCATTTGTTATGCACTGTCGGTAAAACATAAAATGAATACTACGAATTCGCAAATAGAAAAAGTCAAGGAAGAGTACTGGATAAATCGACTTAATAAAGATTTATCAAATGTAACTTGCCATCGAAATTCAGAAGAATTTATTGATTCATCTAAATCGATTGGATCCTATTCCTTTGCCCTTCCTAATGACACGGTGCAACACATCCGCACTAATTTTACCAAAACGGATATTGCCTACTATACGTTCCTAGCAAGTGCATTTAATGTCTTGATTTCACGCTACACATTGGATGAAAAGCCAATTTTAGTTGGTACATCTGAATTTCTTTTGAACCCAAATTCTTGTCCTAAAAACTTATTACACCTTCTTACCCCTTTACAATCCAAAAACACGTTTAAAGATGTTTTGAACGCTACAAAAGAGGCTGTTCTTGGAGCGTACAAGAATCAAAGTCACTCCATTTTAGATTTGGAAGAAAAACTTCCCAATCTCCCAAAAAACTTTGGTTTCATTTATGAATCCATTCAAACTTCAAATGATTATTTAGAGGATTACGACATTTTGTTTTGTGTAAATCAGTCTAACCAGGTAGAAGTAAAATACAAACACCATATTTGCGATGAAGCATTTGTTCTTAGAATGAATACTCATTTCACGAACATCCTGAATTCGGTTGCATATAATTTGGACTGTACGGTGGGGTCGATTCCAATCCTTTCTGAAAAAGAAATTCAAATTCTTACGGAATTCAATAATACTAATGCTGATTTCCCAAAACAAACGACAGTACATGGATTATTTGAAAAACAAGTGGGTCTTTTACCTGAAACCATAGCCCTATCTCATCAAGAAGAAGAATTAACTTACTCCGCTCTAAATGCAAAAGCCAATCAACTAGCTCGACATCTTTTAGAACAAGGCTTGCAAGAAGAAGACGTTGTTGCCTTACATCTTATACCTTCGTTTGAAATGTTGATTTCAATTATAGGAGTTTTAAAAGCTGGAGGTGCCTATTTACCTGTTGATCCAGAGCTCCCTTCTGATCGACTGAAATTCATATTAAGCGATAGCAAGGCGCGTTTTATTTTATCCAATAGCGAATTTAAATCACTTGACTTATCACAAGAACAGATACTTATAGATCTATCCACTACTGATTTTTTAGATCATCATTCCATTGAAAATGTAGCGCTATCGATCGATCCAAATAATCTAGCCTACATTATATATACTTCTGGCTCTACAGGTAAGCCTAAAGGATGTTTGATTTCACATCAAAATGTAATTCAACTTATCCACAATGACAGGCATGATTTTAATTTCAACCATAAGGATACATGGATCCTTACCCATGCCTATTATTTTGATTACTCCGTTTGGGAAATGTACGGTGCACTTTTGTATGGTGCAAAGTTAATCGTCCCAACAAGAGCCGAAGTGTTAGACATCGGAGACTTTATCAATCTAATTATTAAACATAAGGTTACCGTCCTCAATCAAACGCCAATCGTATTTAACTTTCTCGTTGAAGCGGAACTTAAAAACGAAGCGCATACTTTAAGTGATCATCTCAGATATGTCTTTTTTGGCGGAGATAAATTAGATCTTCAAAAATTAATTCCGTGGGTAGCGTTATACCCACTAGACCAAATTCAATTAGTCAATCTGTATGGTATAACAGAAACGACGGTTATTTCGACCAGTTATTCCATTACAAATCAGGATTTACATAAAGTCGGGGTAAGTCCGATTGGAGGACCAATCCCAGAAGCGACCATTTATGTATTAGACGACTTCCTCCAAAGGGTTCCAATAAACGTAGTTGGTGAAATGTATATTGGAGGTTCAGGTGTGGGCGTTGGATATTTGAATCAACCCGAACTAACTTCTGAACGTTTTATTGATAATCCTTTTAAATCTGGTGAGCGATTATACAAATCTGGTGATCTCGCACGATGGAAAGAAACAGGGATTTTAGAATATGTTGGTAGGAAAGATTTCCAAATCAAGATTCGTGGATTTCGAATTGAAGCAGGAGAAATAGAACATACGTTAAAAGGATTAGACGAAATTAATGAGGCACTTGTTCTGGTAAAAAAAGATCCGCACGGAGTAGATTTTTTATGTGCCTATATAACATTAGCCATTGAAGATTGGTCAGAGAAAAATGTGAAGGAGCAATTATCCAACACCTTGCTTTCATTTATGGTTCCGGATGCATTTGTGGTTTTAGACAAATTTCCATTATCTCCAAGTGGAAAATTAGATCGAAAAGCGCTCCCCGAGCCCACAATGAAGATCGATAATGCCAACGAGTTTGTCCCTGCTGCAAATAAAACAGAGGAAATACTAGTGGGAATTTGGGAGGACATTTTAGATGTTGAGCGAATTAGCGTAACGTCAAACTTTTTCCATTTGGGAGGACATTCGCTGAAAGGTGCCTCTTTGATTACTCAAGCAGAAAAAGTATTAAACACCCGGATCAAGCTTAAGCTACTGTTTGAATATCCAACCATTCGATCTTTTGCGGAGCAAATTAAAATCTCGGAATCCTACGGATTTGAGTCTATACCTATATTAGATCTCCAACCTCATTATGCTGTTTCTCCGGCGCAAAAAAGACTTTGGTTAGTAGATCAGATTCAGGAATCTTCGATTGAATACAATATGGTATTTCAATCACACTTTTCTGAATCAATTGACGTAGCTGCATTCGAAAATGCAGTTGACTTCTTAATCATGCGTCATGAGACGCTTCGAACTACGTTTAGTTCTTCTGGTGGAGTCCCAATTCAAATTATCCACAATGAACCACTTACAAAACTTGAAGTTCGAGATCTAAGCGCTATTCCTGAAGCATCACAATCCACTAACCTTGCGGAGATTCAAGTTGAAATGAGTTTGACTGCCTTTGATTTGGAAAAGGGACCCTTGGTAAAAGCGATCTTAATTAAACTGAATGAAGACTCGTGGCAATTAGTATTTGGATTACACCACATCATTACGGATGGATGGTCGCTTGATCTTTTACGTTCTGAACTTATTGAAATCTATCGGGCGTATACAAAGAGAGCTGATCCTACTTTACAAGCATTGCCAATTCAATATAAAGATTATGCTGCTTGGCAAAACGATCAATTATCAGGCTCAAGTTTTGAAGCACATAAGCAGTATTGGCATCAAACGTTAAAGGGCAATATTACGGCACTTCGATTACCTTATGATTTCGAAACTGGGATTCCTGCAGGATTAAATAAAAACCAAGGCGCGTCGTATCAGTTTCAGATCGATGCGCAGCAATTGGAGGGACTAAAGTCCTTAGGGGCAACTTCCAATGCGAGCTTATTTATGGTTCTTCTTTCTGGTTTCAACGTTTTACTTCATAAAATATGTGATTCCAACAATATCCTAATTGGAACTCCATCCGCTGGTCGTGCACATGATGATCTCAAGTTGATTAATGGTTTTTTCTTAAACACATTAATTCTGCGAAATGAAATCCATTCAACCGATTCATTTCATGAAATTCTTTTGAAGGTTCAACAGAATGTACTTTCAGCTCTGGATCATCAAGCCTACCCTTTTGAAGAATTGGTAGACGAACTAAATGTTCCTCGAAATCCAGATTCGTTTCCTATTACCTCCGTTTTCTTCAACATGCTCAACTTTGGCAATGCTCCGGTTATGGAGTCAGCTAATTTTCATCATGGGCATAAAAAGCGGGAGGATGCCGTTAAATTTGATCTAAACATATACGCAAAAGAATACAAAAATGGGATTCAGTTTACTTGTGTTTACAAACAAGACTTATTTTTAGCTTCTACCATTGAAACCATCTTTGATAAGTATGTTGACTTAATGTCTTTGGCTATCGATCAGTCTACGGCTCCTATTTCTACGCTAATTACTGGAAAACAACTATTTCAAGGACTATCGACATCAAAAAATGATTGGTTTCAATCCACATCCTATGCAAGCATCACAGATCGATTTGAAGAAGTTGCTAAGCTAAACCCTGATAAGAAGGCTATTTGGACACCAAGTCAATCCTATACTTATCAACAGTTATCTAGAGCCAGTGATCACCTTGCTCAATTAATTAATGATCAGGTTTCAGGAAGTTCTCAAGTTAATATTGCTATTTGCACTGATCATTCTGAGGAAATGGTATTGGCTATTTTAGCTGTATTAAAGGCTGGTCACATCTATGTTCCATTAGATGCTTCGTATCCAAAAGAACGGCTGAA
Organism: Cytophagales bacterium; assembly: GCA_965277185.1. GTDB lineage: Bacteria > Bacteroidota > Bacteroidia > Cytophagales > JAHDFW01 > JAHDFW01. The sequence goes on from CBDICC010000031.1 coordinate 170,732, forward strand.
CGATATTGTGAACGAGACAAATCCTGCATTGTTTATCACGATCGATTCATTTTCAAACTTCATTTCTAAAGAATTGACGGTCAGCACTCCAATGATTGTTTTGGATGCCCATCATTGGAACGCGAAAATGGACATCGCTTTCGTTCCTATTCAATCTATTGCTGCGGAGGATACCGCTTACATTTTATATACTTCTGGAAGTACTGGCAAACCAAAAGGGGTTGCTCAAACACATAAAGGGGTACTGCATTTTATTTCAAACTATTCTTCCGCATTACAAATCAGCGCCCAAGATACATTAACAGGATTTTCATCGATCAATTTTGACTCCTTTGTAAACGATCTCTATGGTGCACTTCTGAATGGGGCTTGCTATATTCCAATATCCTTAAAAGACGGATGGGTGTTGGAAAATCTGGTAAATACATTGAATGCACAACACGTTACAATTTGGCATTCTGTTCCTTCCGTCTTTCGTTTGTTTTCGCACCAACTTAAGGAATCAAATCAGCTCAAACTGGCCTCCTTAAGAATCATTAAGATGACCGGGGAAGCCACTTCAAACCATGATTATTCCTTATTCAAGGACATTGCTCCTAAATCATGTTCTTTTGTTGTAAGCTATGGCTCTACAGAATCGACACTAAACACCATCCAGGTTATTACAAATGATGCCGAGATTTACACCAATCTGATCACGCCCGGCAAAGTCGTTCCGCGCACAGAAATGATTATTCTTGATAAGAATGAAAATGTAGCTGGTATTCTTGAATCAGGAGAAATCTTTGTACACAGTGATTTTATCACGCCAGGATATTACCTTAATACGACGTTAAATGAGCAGTCATTTTTAACCATTGAAGAAAAACGATTTTATAAAACCGGGGATGTTGGTTATTTTGATTCAGAAGAAGCTTTACATATAAGCGGACGAAAGGATAACCAGATTAAAATACGCGGAATTCGAGTCGAAACTGGAGAAATTGAACATCATTTACTTCAATATCCAGGTATTAAAGAGTCACTCGTCATCGCATATCAGGATGCTGAAGAACAACAGGCATTAACCGCTTACCTTACCACTTCCCAAACAATTGATTTAGTTGAGTTAAAGGCTTTTTTATCGCAACAAATTGCGACACATCTTATTCCGACTTATTTTGTAGAACTGGACTCTTTTCAATTTACGCCGAATGGAAAAATAGATCGAAATAAATTACTTAAGCCTTCCAAGGAACATTTGGTTCAGTCTTTAGCATATGTAGCGCCAACTTCCAAATTGGAAGAGGATATTCATGAAATTTGGAAAGATGTTCTGAAAATCGATGCTTCCAGCGCTTTAAAGATTGGGGTAATGGACAGTTTCTTTGATCTGGGTGGACAATCCTTGAAAGCAATTGCCTTTACGGCACGCTTTGCCACCCAATTCGGTATTCAAATACCGCTACGCATTTTCTTTCAATCACCCACTATCCGAAGTATTTCGAATTATGTTGCAAGTAACCAAGCAACGAGGAATCAATACGAAGATATTCTTCCTGTACCAACACAAGATTCTTATCCGCTTTCGTCTTCTCAGAAGAGATTGTACATTCTAAATCAGTTTGAACTTAATAGTACGGCATACAATCTTCCGTCGATCATGCATATCTATGGATCAATTGATATTGCGCGCTTTGAACACGCGTTTGTGCAATTAATCCAACGGCACGAAAGTTTACGTACCAACTTCAAATTAGAAAACGATGAAATTATTCAGATTATTCATCCTGAGGGTTCATTTGAGTTAAAAACTCAAACTATAAAAAAGGATGAAATCTCGGATTCGATTGGCGCATTTGTGCAACCATTTGATTTGGAAAAAGACGCATTATTAAAAGTGCAATTGCTAGAAATCTCTGATTCAGATGTTGAAACCAATCCACATCATTTGCTTCTTATTGATATTCATCACATAGTTGCAGATGGTCAATCATTAAGGATAATCAAGCACGATTTTATTCGACTCTATAATTCTAATAAAACGGACGTTTCCAGTTTGCCACCGTTGCCAATTCAATTTAAGGATTATGCCGTATGGCAAAATAAACTACATGTTTCTGAGGAAGGCGATCGTTTAAAAAAATATTGGTTGAATCAACTAGAGGATGTAATTCCTACACTTGAATTGCCATTTGATTATCCTCGTCCAGAACTACAAAGTTTCAATGGAGACCGGGTCCGAGTCCACATCGGATCCAAACTCACCACTTCCCTTCTTAAGTTAGCACAAGCCGAAAACACCACGCTATTTATTGTATTGTTAACTGCTTTTAAAACGCTATTACACCATTATTCAGGCAACAAGGATATTGCGGTAGGTAGTCCGATATCGGGAAGGTTTGATGAAAAACTGGAAGGACTTATTGGAATGTTTGTTAATACACTTATTCTACGTTCAAAACCTACCCAAAATCATACGTTCTCTTCCTACGTGCAAGAAGTGAAAAAGATCGCCGCCGCTGGTTATGACCATCAGTTATTTTCGTTTGAGGAAATAATTGAAGAATTAAACCTTGAGCGAGATTTATCCAGAAACCCATTGTTTGACACCACTTTCGTTTTACAAGAACAATTCGAAAATGAAGTTACACTGGACTCAGATTTACGTTTTGAAAATTACCGACGCGAAATAAAAACTTCCAAATTTGATTTAAGTTTAATTGCTGTACAGAATGAGGATGACATTCAATTAATTTTAGAATATTGTACGGATTTGTTTCATGCTTCCACGATGGAAAAGATGTTGGCAAGCCTACTTCAAATTATTGAACAAGCATCTGAAAGTCCAAGTAAAAAGTTAGCTGATTTTGATGTGATCAGCACTCAATTAAGAGAGCAACTTTTAAATCGTTATGAAAAAACAAATTTTACGGTAACAAAAACAGTAGAAGCACAAGTTTCGGAAATAGCGTCTCGATTCCCTCAAGACACATCCCTTTCATTTGAAGGAAAAAACATAAGCTATGAACGGCTGGATCAAACCATCAATTATTGGGCTAAAGTTATTGAGAATTTAGGTATTAAGGATTCCAGAATTGGGCTACGTCTTAAAAAGTCACCGGATATTGTTTATGCGATTTTTGCGATATGGAGATCAGGCAATAGTTATGTTCCAATTGATCCAGACGCGCCAATCAAACGAATGGAATTAATTGCGCAAGATGCGGACCTAAAAGCCATTTTCACTACATCTGAAACCTCTTTACCTAAAGGAATTGATACAAATGCGATAGAAGTTTCAATGGACATTGACTCGCAAGCAATCCATTCACTTGAGCACACTTCGCTTAGTCAATCTAAATTAACATCGGAAGCCTATACTATATATACCTCCGGAAGTACTGGCGTGCCTAAAGGTGTATCCATTTCACATCTTGCACTTGCGCATAAACTCGGAATCCAAAACGAATTTTACGCTTGGAATAAAGATCTTACCACTTTATTTGGAAGTAACTACACATTTGACGCGACCATTTTGGAAATATTTCCTCCTTTACTTTTAGGAGGAAAATTGGTTATACCTACTCCCGGTAAACTTCTGGATTTCAAACATCTATATGATACGATTAGATCTGAGAAGATATCTGTAGTTCATGGCACACCGAGTTATTTAAAAGCATTTATGCAAAGTGCGGAACAACTTGATAAGGACAATCATCCTATTGAACATTTCTGCATCGGCGGTGAATCGCTTAATTCCGAATTAGTTGAACTGATCCGTGAAGATTTACCGGGCGCACAGATCAATAATCAGTATGGCCCTACCGAGGTCACCGTGTATGCTTTCGCAAAGAAAGATGTTCGAAAATTCACTCGTAACATCGTAGGACAACCGCTCCCAAACACCCCTGTATACGTACTTTCTGAGGATAAAAACTTAATTCCAGATGGTGTAGTGGGCGAAATCTACATTGGCGGTTCATCCGTTGCCATAGAATATCTAAATCAACCCGAACTTTCCTCAAAGGCTTTTGTCTCCAACCCATTTATTCCTAACTCCAACATGTATAAAACAGGAGATTTAGGACGTTGGACAGCAACTGGTGAATTAGAATTTTTAGGAAGGAGAGATCATCAATATAAAATCAGAGGCTATCGTGTTGAATTGGGTGAAGTCGAGTCTTGCATCGAAAATCATCCGTCTGTAAGTCAAACGGTAGCCCAAGTGATTCAAAATGCGTCTGGCGATAGTGAACTCTTGGCCTACTATGTTTTGTCTAAATCAAACGAAAAAGCAGTAAGTCCACAAGACATTCGTTCTTATCTTTCCGAACAATTGCCTGCTTACATGATCCCTTCGTTCCTAACCGAACTTGATCATATGCCACTCAACACAAGTGGTAAACTGGATCGAAAGGCACTTCCAAGTCCTTCGTTCGCATCCCATACTACTGCGGGAGACCTTCCTCCTTCAACTCCATTCGAAGTCGATCTCGCCGCAATTTGGGCAACCGTATTGGGAATAGAAACTATTGGTAGAAATGCTCATTTTCTTGAATTAGGTGGTCATTCACTTAAAGCAATTGCCTTGTCTTCTAAAATATCAGAACTGTTATCTCTGAAATTTTCGGTAAGGCAGGTTTTTCAAACATTGATCCTAAAAGATCAAGCTGCATATTTAGAGAAGCAACAGGCTTCATCTGATACACAAATCACCATTTTGCCTGCCAAAGCTGCTGCATTGTACCCCTTATCATCTGCACAGCGCAGAATGTATTTGCTGCACGCAATGGATGAACAAAGTGTCGCTTACAATATCCCTTCGTATCTCCATATTAAAGGGCATTTAGACATTGTAAATGTTCAAAATTGCATTAATCAACTTGTGGAGCGGCACGAAAGTTTACGAACCACGTTTCTTTGGAAGGATGAAAATCCCTATCAAAAAATTCACGATACAATCTCATCGAAAATAAAGATAACGCATGTAGTTTCCTCGACTGAATTTAAAGCCATTTCAGAAAATTTTGCGCAGCCTTTTGATTTATTAAATGGCCCGTGTTTTCGCGTTGAATTGGCGGTATCCGAAAACGAGGAAGCGCTGTTAATGTTTGATTTGCACCATATCATCACAGATGGCATGTCTATGCAATTAATCATGCAGGAGTTTTTAACCTTATTTAAAGGCAATCAGCTTGCATCCAAAGAACTAGACTATAAGGACTTTGCCGTTTGGCAATCTGACATTTCTGGTTCAGACATTTTAAAAGGGCAACAATCCTATTGGGTTGATCAACTCGGTACCGATCTTCCAATTTTAGATTTACCCACCGATTTAAACAGACCTCCGATTCAACGTTTTAAGGGAGGCTATGTACTTCTCAATATTCCATCTGAATTAACTCAACGCATTAATGAATTAGCGAAATCGAACGGAACAACTGTTTATACAGTACTACTCTCCACTTTTAAAATTCTTCTAGCTAAATATGCACGTCAAGAAGACATTGTAATTGGTACTCCTTCAGCTGGTAGGCCAACGACGGATTTACAAAACTTAGTTGGAATGTTTATCAATACATTGGCGCTTCGTTCCTTTCCAACGGCAGAAAAGACTTTTAATTCTTACTTAAAAGAAGTGGCGAATGTGGTATTGGAAGGGCTCGAAAATCAACATTTCCAGTTTGAAGACATTATAGAAATGCTTGATAATCAAAGTGATCCAAGTAGAAACCCTATTTTCTCGGCGATGTTTACCATGCAAAACTTTGAAAAGGTATCAGAGTCAGTGGATGCATTGCAATTTTCCTCTTTTAGTCAACGTTCGAATATTGCAAAATTTGACATTACATTAAGCGCTAGGGAATTGAATGAGGGAATCGCACTTTCCTTTAATTACGCTACTTCACTTTTTAAAGCATCAACAATTCAACGACTTTCGAGTCATTTCATCACAATTCTTGATCAAGTAACACAATTACCTAACAGGGCACTAAAGGATTTAAAACTTATTTCGGAACCGGAACAAAACCAAATCTTAACAGATTTCAATGATACTTCTGCTTCTTTCCCCAAACAAGCTACGTTACATTCTTTATTTGAAAAACAAGTAACCCTTTTGCCTCAAGCAAATGCGCTTTGGTTTCAAGAAGAACATCTATCCTATTCCGCTCTTAACGCCAATGCGAATCAAGTCGCTAGGCATTTACTAGAAAACGGACTAAAAACGGAAGATGTTGTTGCGCTCCAGCTTACCCCTTCGTTTGAAATGTTGGTGTCAATTCTGGGAGTATTGAAAGCAGGTGGAACTTATTTACCTATTGATTCCGAGGCTCCGAGTGATCGATTAAGATTCATTCTCTCTGATAGCAACGCGAAATTTATATTATATAACGGCAGATTTTCACATCCAAATTTAGTTACTGATCTTAAAGCAATTGACGTTTCGGATAAAAATGTGTTCGAAAATCAATCAACTGAGAATCTGGAGAAAATCATTAACCCGGATAATACAGCCTACATCATCTATACCTCTGGATCCACGGGGAAACCAAAGGGATGCCTTATTTCACATCAAAATGTAGTGCGACTTATCCATAACGATAAGCAAGATTTTGATTTTAACGAGCAAGACGTATGGATTCTTGCGCATGCCTACTACTTTGATTTTTCCGTTTGGGAAATGTATGGAGCGCTTTTAAATGGAGGTAAATTAATTATCCCATCCAGGGAAGAAGTGCTTGCTATAGATGGTTTATTGAATCTAGTTTCCGCGCAGAAAGTTACTGTGCTCAACCAAACACCCATTGCGTTTAATTTCCTTATGGAAGCAGAGCTTCAAAACCAAACACATTCGTTGGATACACATCTTCGATACGTGATTTTTGGTGGCGATAAATTGGAGCTTCAAAAGTTAATTCCTTGGGTTGAAATATATCCTTTGGACCAAATTCAAATGATCAACATGTATGGAATTACGGAGACAACCGTCCATGTTAGTTATTATGAAATAACAAATCAAGATCTTCAACATATTGGAGTAAGTCCTATTGGTCGTCCTATTGCCGAAACAACGATTCATGTACTTGATGATGCGCTCCAAATGGTTCCAATTAATATGATTGGTGAGCTATTTATTGGAGGTACGGGAGTTGGGAAGGGCTATTTGAACCAATCTGAATTAACCCAAGAACGTTTTATTGAAAGTCCATTTGTTCCTGGGGAACGTTTGTATAAATCTGGAGATTTGGCTCGCTGGAATGAGCATGGCATTTTGGAATACATTGGTCGAAAAGATTTTCAAATGAAGATTCGAGGATTTCGAATTGAAGCAGGTGAAATTGAACATGCTTTGCATGGATTGAAAGAAATTAAAGAGGCTGTTGTTGTGGCTAAAAAGGATAATCAAGGAGTGGATTTCCTTTGTGCATACATTATCCTAGCCCAAGACGATTGGTCAGAGCAAGATGTGAAAAACCAATTGTCTAAATCATTGGCTTCTTACATGGTTCCAGATCGATTTGTTGTGCTGGACACATTTCCATTATCCGCTACAGGAAAATTAAATCGAAAAGCATTACCGGATCCTTCTTTTGACTTGGATGATGCTAGCCAAAGAATACTTCCTAGAAACAAAACAGAAGAACAGCTTGCTCTAATTTGGGAAGATATATTAGGTATTGAAAACATAAGTGTTGCTTCCAATTTCTTTCAATTAGGAGGGCATTCGTTGAAAGGTGCTTCGCTTGTCGCAAGGGTACAAAAGACGTTTGATACGGATATAAAATTAAAGACGCTGTTTGAATACCCAACAATTCGATCCTTTGCAGAGCAAATTCAAACGGCGGGTACGGTTGGATTTGAATCAATTCCAATCTTAAAAAAACAAACGTACTATGCTGTTTCACCGGCACAAAAGAGACTATGGCTGGTTGATCAAATTCAAGAATCGTCCATTGAGTACAACATGGTATTTCAATCGCATTTTCATGAATCAATTGATCTAGCCGCGTTTAAAAAGGCTATCCATTTTCTGTTGATGCGACATGAAACATTGCGCACTACGTTTACTGCAATGGATGGTGTTCCCGTTCAAATAATTCATGACGAACCGCTAACCCAGCTGGAAGTTTGTGATCTAACTTCCTCATCTAAGGAAACTCAATCTTCCGATGCAGCAAGGATTTATGAAGAAATGGGTACTACTGCTTTTAATCTAGAAGAAGGTCCCCTTGTAAAAGCTGTTTTGATAAAAAAGGAAACCGATTCATGGCAGTTGATTTTCAGTTTACATCATATTATTACCGATGGTTGGTCATTGGAAATAGTACGTTCGGAGCTTATTGAAATCTACCAGGCTTACAAAAAAGGGGAAGATCCCACGTTACAAAAGTTACCGATTCAATATAAGGATTATGCCGCTTGGCAAAATAGTCAATTGACTGATCCAAATTTCGAACAGCATCGGACCTATTGGCATCACACGCTTAAAGGAAATTTATCTGAGCTTCGACTTCCTTATGATTTTGAAAATGGAGTTCCGGACGAAATAAACAAAAATCAAGGTGCATCACATCGTTTTTATATGAACGAAGCACAATTGAAGAAGTTAAAATCAATTGGTGCGACTTCCAACGCCAGCCTGTTTATGTTGTTGTTAACCGGATTCAACATAGTACTACACAAGCTAAGTGATTCCAATAATATTCTAATTGGTACACCTGCAGCCGGACGGTCGCATGAAGACCTGAAGTTGATGAATGGTTTTTTTCTGAATACGCTCATTCTTCGAAATGAAATCAATTCAACAGATTCATTTAAAGACATTCTTCAAAAGGTTCAGCAAAACGTCCTACAATCACTGGATCATCAATCGTATCCATTTGAAGAATTGGTAGATGAACTGAATGTCCCTAGAAACCCTGATTCTTTTCCAATCACTTCGGTGTTCTTTAATATGCTAAACTTTGGAAGCTCAGAACAAGTAGAATCTGCTGTATTCAAAGAGGGGCATACAAAGCTTAAACAAGTTGTAAAATTTGATTTAAACGTTTACGCGACAGAATATCAAAACGGGATTCAGTTCAATTGCGTTTACAAGCAAGGGCTATTTTTACCTAAAACGATTGAAACGATATTCCAAAAGTATATAGATTTAATAGATCTGTCTGTTGAACAAGTCACTACTCCTGTTTCGAATCTTATCGCGGGAAAACAATTGTTTCAATCCAACCTCGCTTTTAAAAACGACTGGTTCCAATCCAAATCTTACAATAGCATCGTTGATCGTTTTGAAGAAATAGTTCGAAGTTACCCTGAGAATGACGCGGTTTGGAGCACTGAAAGATCGTATTCATACAACGAATTATCTATCGCGAGTGATCAACTTGCTCACTTAATTCGTGATCAGGTTTCTGAAACTTCCCCAAGTACGATTGCGATCTGTACGGATCATTCGGAGTACATGGTTTTGGCTGTATTAGCAGTGCTCAAAGCAGGTCATATTTATGTTCCATTGGATGCTTCGTATCCAAAAGAGCGATTGAATCACATTTTGGAAGAAACGAATCCAGTGTTGCTTCTTACGATTGATTCATTCTCCAACTTACTCGCTAAAGAATTAATTAACAATGCTCCAATGATCGTATTAAATAAAGATCATTGGAATCCAAAAACGAAAGACAACTTCGCTCCTTCTCATTCAATTACTGGAGAAAACACAGCCTACATCCTATATACATCAGGAAGTACAGGCAAACCGAAAGGAGTATTGCAAAGCCATAAAGGAGTGTTGCATTTTAGTTCAAATTATGGAGCGGCACTTGATATCCAACCAAATGATAAACTCACCGGTTTTTCATCCATTAATTTTGACTCCTTTGTAAATGATCTTTTTGGTGCTTTATTGCATGGAGCTTGTTACCTTCCTATTTCGCTTAAAAAAGGATGGGAAATTGACAGTTTGGTCAATACTTTAAACGCTGAAAAAGTTACAATTTGGCATTCGGTTCCCTCTGTATTCCGATTATTTGCAAAGCAACTTCAATCATCTCTGTTAAAACTTGATTCGTTGCGAATTATAAAAATGACGGGAGAACCTACTTCTCGTCATGATTTCAACTTGTTTCATTCAATTGCGCCTGCTTTCTGTGATTTTGTGGTGAGCTATGGCTCTACTGAATCAACTTTAAACACCATACACGTCGTTCCGAATAACTCCAATGTTTTTACCAATTTGGTAACTCCGGGTCAATTGGTACCACGTACTGAAATGGTCATTTTAAACGCTACAAACGAGGCCGTAGGGATTATGGAAGCCGGTGAAATTTGCGTACATAGCCCGTTCATCACTCCGGGCTATCACAGCAATGCTGAATTAAATGAAAAGGCTTTTTTCACAATTCAGGATAAGAGATTCTACAAAACCGGAGATGTAGGCTATTTTAGTTCGGACGAATCACTACACATTGTAGGTCGAAAGGATCATCAGGTTAAAATACGTGGAATTCGTGTAGAACCTGGTGAAATTGAACATGCACTACGACAATTTGAAGATCTGGAAGAAACCATTATTATCGCTCATTTGGATGACGAAGATCAACATACCATCGCGGCTTATTTTACCGTTTCAAAACCGATTGACTTAACGGTTCTAAAAGAATTCACAAAACAACAGCTAGCCGAACATCTTGTTCCAACTTACTTTATCGAACTTGAGTCATTTCAACTTACTCCAAATGGAAAAGTAGATCGTGGGCAATTGCCTATCCCCACAGATCTGCATTTAGTCCGATCGCTGGAATATGTCCCTCCTACATCTAAATTGGAAGAGGATATTCTAGAAATTTGGACGGAGGTATTACAAATTGATCCTTCCAACGCGTTAAAAGTTGGAATACTTGATAATTTCTTTGATTTAGGAGGGCATTCTTTGAAAGCCATTGCATTTACTGCTCGCTTTGCCAGCCAATTCGAAATTCAAATCCCATTACGTATTTTCTTTGATGGCCCGACGGTAAAAGCCCTATCGCATTACGTTGAATCAAACGCCGGCAAATCAAATACCTACGATGCAATCGTTCCTGCACCAATACAAGACTTTTATCCGTTATCATCTTCGCAAAAACGTTTGTACATTCTAAATCAATTGGAGCAAGAAAGTACCAACTACAACATGCCCTCAATTATGCATGTTTATGGCACTATTGATCTTGCACGTTTTGAAAAGGCATTTCATCTATTAATTAAACGACATGAAAGCCTTCGTACCAATTTCAGGATGGAAGGAGATGAACTAGTACAGATCATTCATCCAGCAAATCCATTTGAATTAACAATTGAATCCATTGAAAAGGATCAGTTATCTACGATAATTCAATCTTTCGTTCAGCCCTTTAATTTGGAAACCGATCCGTTGTTTAAGGTTCGACTCATTCACGTGTCTGATTCAGTTGCTAAAAACAAACCGCATCACGTATTGCTTATTGACATTCATCACATTGTTTCGGATGGTCAGTCGTTACAAGTAATTAAGCAGGACTTTATTCAACTATATAATGCCAGCCACCCTGAAGGTTCGGAATTGATCGAATTAGCTTCATTGCCAATACAATTTAAAGATTATGCGGTTTGGCAAAATAGACTAAATGCCTCCGAAGCAGGACATACATTAAAGCAATTTTGGTTGGATCAATTAATGGAACCAATCCCTGCGCTTGAATTACCCTATGATTTTCCTCGACCTGAATTACAGAGTTTCAATGGAAAGCAAATACGAATGGAGCTTGGGACTAAGCTTACTGCATCCGTTCGAGGCTTAGCACAAAATGAGCATTGCACCTTATTTATGGTCCTGCTTACATCTTTCAAAACGCTCTTACATCATTATTCCGGCAATAAGGATGTAACGGTGGGCAGTCCAATTTCTGGACGATCGGATGCACATTTAGAAGGACTCATTGGAATGTTTGTCAACACTTTGGTATTGCGGTCCAAACCTACCGGGAGCCACACGTTTGCTTCCTACTTACAAGAGGTTAAAAAGGTCTCTATTGACGCGTTCGATCATCAATTATTTTCATTTGAAGAAATTTTGGATGAATTGGAAGCCGAGCGAGATTTATCTAGGAATCCGTTATTTGACACGATGTTTGTTTTGCAAGATCAAGCTAAAAACAACGTTTCGTTGGATTCCGATTTGATTTTCGAAAATTATAAACAGGACATCAAGACGTCCAAATTTGACTTAAGTTTAATTGCATATCAAAGTGATCAAAACATTCAACTTGTCTTTGAATATTGTTCGGATTTATTTCAGTCTTCAACTGTACAAAACATGTTGGAATCACTTGTTCAAATTATAGAACAAGCTTCGAAAACACCGAACACATTACTCTCGAAATTTGAGATTCTGAATCCAAAAGAAAAGGAACTGCTTTTGAACCGCGGTAAGGCCCGTGATTTTGATTTTGGGATTAAACAAACACTTGATGCACAAATTATAGAAGTCAGCATCAAATTTCCAGAGTATACGGCACTTGTTTTTCAAGGTAATTCCATGCCCTTTGCTCAATTAAACAAAAATGTCAGTTACTGGAGCGATGCGATTGAAAAACGAAATATTCGCAATGCTAGAATTGGAATTCGTCTTCCAAAATCATCCGATTTAATTTGTGTAATTCTTGCCATTTGGAGAACGGGCAATTCCTATGTTCCAATTGATCCTGAAGCGCCAGATCGACGACTTGAATTCATAATTCAAGATGCCAATTTAAAAGCAATTTTTACGGATTCAGATTCCATTTTGCCGGACTCCCATAAATCGAAGATTGAAGAAATTTCAATCCAGATCTCTTCTAATGAGATCGATTCTGTGAAACAAGTATCTCCAAGTCAATCAAGTTTAGATTCGGAAGCATATGTCATATATACTTCTGGAAGTACTGGAACTCCCAAAGGAGTTTCCATTTCGCATAGGGCATTGGCCGACAAAATGGCTGCCGAAATTGACTTATACCAATGGAACAAAGAGTTAACCACTTTATTTTCAACCAACTACACGTTTGACGCTTCTATTCTAGAATTATTTCCGCCGTTGCTTTTGGGAGGGAAACTAGTTATTCCTTCTTCGGGTAAACTATTAGATTTTAAGCACATATATGAGTTGATCGATTCAGAAAAAGTATCTGTACTTCAGGGAACTCCAAGTTTCTTTAAAACCTTTACTCAAAGCATTGAACAACTTGACAAGTCCAATCATGCTATTCAGCATTTTTGTATTGGAGGGGAATCGCTTACGTCGGAATTGGTAGAATTAATTCGAAATGCTTTTCCGGGAGCACAAATAAATAATCACTATGGCCCAACCGAAGTAACAGTAGATGCGTTAGCAAAACAAAACATAAAAGTATTTACTAAAAACTGCATTGGGAAACCGCTTATTAACACTCCTGTATATATTCTATCGGAAGATGGAAATTTAGTTCCCGATGGAGTGATTGGAGAAATTTATGTAGGCGGTAATTCCCTTGCAACGGAATATCTGAATCAAGCAGAATTAACTTCAAAAGCATTCATTTCAGATCCTTTCATTCCAAATTCCAAAATGTACAAAACCGGAGATTTAGGTCGATGGACCAAAGAGCAGGAAATTGAATTTTTGGGGAGAAACGATCATCAATTTAAGATCAGAGGATATCGCGTTGAGTTAGGTGAGATCGAGTCTTCGATTGAAAGTCATCCGTTAATTCTACAAACGGTTGTGCATGTGATTCAAAATAATGCGGGTGATAATGAGCTTCTTGCTTATTATATTCCGTCCCAAAAAGAAGAGGGAACGATCAATTCCAATTTGCTTCGTACATTTCTTACTGAACAGCTTCCTTCCTATATGATTCCTTCCTACTTCGTTGAAATGGAATCGTTCGCCTTGACGGCCGGCGGGAAAATTGACAAGAAACTACTCCCCTTACCGTCAGAAGCAGATTTGGATACGGGTGTGGAATATATTGCCGCGGAAGGAATACTTCAAGAACAATTGGTCGAAATATGGCAGACGGTATTGAAAAAAGATCGAATCAGTATAAAAGACAACTTTTTCGAGTTGGGAGGACACAGTTTAAAAGCGACCCAAGTTGTTTCGCGAATCCAGCATCAGCTGTCATATGATCTGAATTTAAAAGCTTTTTTTACTCATCCGACCATTGAGTCATTAACTCAATATTTGCAAAAGCAATCCTATGGATCATTCAATGGAATAAAGCATTTAGATTCAAACCAGGAATATTTTGAGTTATCCAATTCACAACGTAGGCTTTGGATTATTGATCAACTTGGTGGAAATCGGAGTGTATATAACATGACTGCCGCACATGTATTAGAGGGCACTTTGCATTTACAGGCATTTAAATCTGCTTTTAAAACAATCACGGAGCGCCATGAAATTCTTCGAACTGTTTTTCTAAACATAGACGGAGACCCGAAACAGCAAATCATCTCCCCAGAGAATTTTGTATTTCATGTTGGTCTAGAAGATTATTCCAGTTTTGAAGAATCCGAAAAAGAAGAGAACATTCGCCTACGTGCCTTGGAAGATTCTTCCATTGAATTTGATCTCTCCAAAGGCCCATTACTTCGCGCGACGTTATTCAAACTGGAAGAAAATAAGCATGTTTTCCTTTTTAACATTCACCATATCATTTCTGATGGTTGGTCCATGGAAATATTAATGAATGAAGTAATTGCAATCTATAAATCAAACGTATTGGATGTAGCACATTCTTTGAGGGAATTGCCTTTTCAATACAAAGAGTTTGCGGCTTGGCAAAACCAACGAATTTTGGAAAAGGATGAACAATATTGGCTTCAGCAACTTTCCGGAGATCTTAATTTGATTCAACTTCCTACGGACTTTCCTAAGAATGATTTTAATGAAGGAAAAGGAGAACAAGAACGAATTCGGATTGAACCTGATATCGTTGATTTGCTAAAAATCAAAGCACAAGAACATCAAACTACACTTTCCAATGTAGTTTTCACGGTATTTAATATCCTACTGAATCAACTTTCTGGGCAAACCGATTTGGTTATTGGTTTAACAAGTGCCAATCGAACGAATCGTGAAATTGAAGATATGATTGGATTTTTTGTTAATTCCCTGGTCATTCGAACAGACTTGAGTGGAGATCTGTCCTTTGGTGATTTGTTAGAACAAGTAAAACAAACTACCTCAGATGCATTTGAACATCAAAACTACCCATTTGATTTACTGGTAGAAAAATTAAGTCCAGAACGATTTACCAATCATCAACCTCTGGTTAATGTAACATACTCATTTCAAAATTTGAACGACTTAGTATTGGAAAGTCAAGAAGCGAGTAAATCAAATGTAGGATCGGAATGGAATTCGAACTCGCATCGATTGAAACGTTCCATTTTTTCATTTGGAGAAGGAAATAACACATCTAAGTTTGACTTGCTCCTATTTGTAAATGATATAAATGGAACATTGGACTTAAACTTTGAATATAATTCGGCACTATTTAAGCGCACAACTATTCAAAAATACTTGCAATATTTCAACCGTTTTTTAACGATGGTGACCCAACCGGAAAGTTAGCAAAAGGTAGATTTATTTGATAAGTCAATACAAAACAAGAAAATACAACAATAGGCCTATTATATTAATTAAGCCTAAAAAAGACATACGAACGCAACACACAGGACAATACAAAGCATGAAATTATCCAGTTTTAATTTGTTAGATGACGAGGACGATCAAGGAAAAGATGAGTTGTCTAAGTTACTCGACTCTTTTAACAAAACCGCAGCTAACTATCCCGATAAAACCGTAACTCAGCTATTTGAAGATCGGGTGGATCAAAACCCAAATCAAACTGCGTTGGTTTTTGGCAATGAGGAAATCACTTATGTACAATTGGATCAAAAAGCCAATCAGTATGCAAATTTCCTTCTCAAAAACGATGTATCTGTTGACTCAATTGTAGGACTGCTATTTGACAAATCACTTGAAATGATTTATAGTATCATTGGATGCATTAAAGCCGGAGCAACCTACTTACCAATGGATCCCAATTATCCAACGGAGCGCTTAAAATTTACCGTTAATGATAGTGGTGTTTCGTTTGTTATTTCGTCTAAAAAGCATATCCAAAAACTAAATAAACTGCAGTGGGAATGTAGTTCTCTCCAATCCTTTGTGTGTGTGGATAGCGATAATGTCCTGCAAGAAGTAGAAGCTCATGGGGACATCATGAAAAAAGAATTGTGGGATTTCATCGGTGAAAAATCTCATGATGACATTTCAGGAGGTGCATGGTTTTCTAGCTACACCGGAGAAGATCTTCCTCGTGCAGACATGGATGAATACGCGGACAACATCCTTAAAAAAGTAGAGCCATATCTCACAAAAGAAACAAAAGTACTCGAAATCGGATGTTCGTCTGGAATCAGTATGTTTCGCATTGCTCCACTAGTTCAATCCTACTATGGGACAGATATGTCTTCTCAAATTCTAGCAAAGACGGAAGAGCAACGTACGAATCTTGGCTTAGAAAACATTCATCTTCAAGTATTGCCAGCTCATGAAGTTGATCAAGTAGAGGATTCTGGATTCGATGTGGTAATCATAAATAGTGTGATTCAGTTATTTAACGGTCATAATTATTTACGTGATGTGCTCACTAAGGCCATCAATCTAATGAGCGATAAAGGAATTCTATTTTTAGGTGATTTGCAGGATCAGGATCGCAAAGATGATTTAGTAGACTCACTTAAAGCCTTTCAGCGGAAAAATATAGGGAAGGGATATTCGACCAAAATCGATTGGTCGAATGAAAATATTCATCTCTAAAAGTTTCTTAAGTGATTTGCGTTTCGAATATCCTGCGATTCAAGAAACAGTATGTTCAGGAAAAGATACATACGATAAAAAATGAATTAACTGAATTTCGATATGATGCGATTGTTGAAATTGATAAGACGCAACTGGTTACTCCAGATCTTTCCGAAAAAGCACGAAATTCAGTTCAATGGATTTGAATTAGATTCTAGTTCCCACGAACGACCAAAGCCCCCTTTTACCCCTGAAAATTCGTTGTACGTGATTTATACTTCTGGGTCTACAGGGAAACCAAAAGGCTGTTTAATCTCGCACAAGAATGTCGTGCGATTAATGCAAAACGATCGTCATGACTTTAATTTTGACGAAAACGATGTTTGGATTATGGCACATGCCTATTACTTCGATTTCTCTGTTTGGGAAATGTATGGGGCATTGCTTTACGGAGGTAAATTAGTCATTCCTACCAAATCCGAAGTTCGAGATGTTTCAGGTTTGCTTGATTTGGTCAAAAAACATCAAGTTTCTGTTTTAAACCAAACACCACTTGCTTTTAACTTCTTTATTCAGGAAGAATTAAAGGAATCTGATCACAAATTAGATCAACACCTGCGCTATGTCGTTTTTGGAGGAGACAAATTGGATCCACAAAAATTAGCGGAATGGGCCGAGATATATAGTCCAGAGAAAGTGCAACTGATCAATATGTTTGGGATAACCGAAACCACCGTACATGTGACCTATCATCGAATAACACAAGATGATATTATAAACAAAGCGGTAAGTCCTATTGGGCGTCCAATTCCAGAAACAACTGTGTACGTTTTGAACGATCATCAAAAACCTGTTCCAGTAGGTATTGTAGGTGAAATGTATGTTGGTGGAACTGGCGTTTGTAAAGGTTATTTAAATCGAAAGGAATTAACTGCTGAACGATTTATTGACAATCCTGTCAAACCTGGTGAGCGACTTTATCGAACGGGAGATTTGGCTCGGTGGATGGAAAATGGAAACTTGGAATACCACGGTCGTAAAGATTTCCAAGTTAAAATCAGAGGGTATCGAATTGAATTGGGTGAAATTGAATCGGTACTAAATACGTTTTCCAAGATCACAGAAGCTGTTATTGTACCTTACTTAAAAGAAGATCAAAATGAATTGGTTGCTTATTTCGTAAGCGAAGAACCATTGGAAGTACAAGAACTAAGGGAATTTATGTTACTTGACTTACCTGACTTTATGCTTCCATCGCACTTCGTCCCTATAGACGAGATTCCGCTAACTACCAATGGTAAACTAGACAAAAAATCGCTTCCAGATCCTTACAAATCAGGGATGGGCAGTGGAGTTGAATATGCTGCACCAGAAAACGCAGTTCAAACAATAATCTGTGCAATATGGCAGGATGTATTGGGTATTTCAGAAGTCGGAATCAATGACAACTTCTTTGCCATAGGAGGAGATTCGTTGAAAGCCATCCGTGTTGTCGTTTTCCTAAACAAACAACTTCAATCTACAGTCAAAGTAAGTCACATCTTTTCGTTTCAAACTGTTGCTTTATTGGCGAACCAATTGGATGCTATTAATGCCGAAGAAAGTGCAAACGATTGGCAAATTGGGATGGATAAGTTGATCGAATTGAAAACCAGTTTCTTTCAAAATAATCCTGAAATAATTTCGGATCAAATAGACGATGTTTATCCACTAACTTCTATCGAAAAAGGGATGATTTTTTCCTCCATGCTCCGACCAGAAGAACCGGTTTATTATGATCAATTTGTATATAATTTGCAAATTCATAGTACTGAGGCATTTGAAAAGGCGTTTGAGCTAATGGTGCAAAAGCATCCTATTCTGCGGTCTAAATATTATATGCAGCAATTCTCAGACCCATTAAAAATTGTAGAAAAGTCGATTGATCTCCCAATAGACATTGAAGACATTTCAGATTTATCAACAAGTGATCAATCCATTCGCATCAATGATTATTTGAAAAAAGATGGAGATACTCGAATGGAATTTGAAGACGATGTACTCTGGAATTTGAAAGCTTTTTTAATTCAAGAAAAGCAATTTTATGTAATTTGGAGTGTCCATCACGCTATTTTAGACGGATGGAGTGAAAGTTCATTTGTCATGGAATTTGCCAATCTCGCGGGGAACATCGACGTATTGAATATTAATTCGATTCCTCCACTTCAATCTTCCTATAAAGACTATTGTGCAATTCAATTAGGAAAAGAACTTTCCGGCAAATCTGTGGATTACTGGAAGAGCTATTTATCGGGTTTCACACGAAATAAGTTACCATTCAATTTAAGTGGGAAGAAACTTTCAGAATCCAAGGGAATGCGACGTTCAGGACGTTACCTTGGACCTTTAGGCAATCAATTGGAAGATTTAAAAGATGAATTAGGCGTTTCCTACAAGGCAATTTGCTTGGCTGGATATGCCTATTTAATGCATATTCTTTGTTCGGAAACAGACGTCGTTTCTGGCGTTGTTTCCAACGATCGACCTGAAATTGAAGATGGCGATAAAATCTTAGGTTGCTTTCTAAACACCATTCCATTTCGTATTGACTTTGAATCTGTTAAAACATACAAAGAGCTAATTGAAGCCTTTTCTACCTTTTTAACCGAAGTAAAACAACATGAAATTTACTTGGTTGATATTGCAGAGGCTTCTGGGGAAAAAGCATCTGCAGGAAATCCTTTGTTTGATTGCATTTTCAATTTTACAGACTTCCACATCATGGAGGATCTAACGGAAGAGAACAAAAACTTAAATTATGCCAGCGAAAATGTTGCTGCTTTAGGCATCGATCAAAACAACTTGATGACCAATACCCTATTTGACGTAGAAGTGGATAAAACAGGTGGCAAATTAACGGTAGGAATTAAATACGCTCTCGCTTATTTTGACAAAACAGATATTCAATCCGCTCTTGATTTATATTCGAAAATATTAACCGCATTTGTAACTGATCCTAATAAAGCGTTAAACGCATCCGATTTATTGGATGAAGAAGAGAAAAATGCACTTCTCTATACTTTCAATGACACCCTTGTTCCTTATTCAGATCAAAAATTGATGCACGAACTTTTTGAAGAACAAGTGCACAAGTCTCCGAATAACGTTGCATTGGTTCAATCTGGTAACACACTCTCCTATTCAGATTTAAATATACGAGCCAATCAACTTGCTCATTGGCTCTTGTACAACAATCTGCAATCCGGTGATAATGTAGGATTAATCGCTGATCGAAATTTCAATATGATCATTGGACTCATGGCAATTTTAAAAGCCGGAGGTGCATACGTCCCCGTTGATCCATCGTACCCTACTGATCGTCAAAAGTATATTTTAGAAAATTCCAGTGCTTCTATTGTTTTAATGGATTCGGATTATCCATTAACCAACGAAGCAGGGTTTGAGATTCAAAGTACAAATTTCAGTTTACTAGATTTAACGAACTTTTCATCTTCCAATCCTACTTGTACAAAAAGCGCTCAAGAGTTGGCTTATACCATCTACACGTCTGGTTCCACCGGTCGGCCAAAGGGCGTAATGATCGAACATCATTCTGCTGTAAACCTTATTGAATGGGTTAATAAGACATTTTCTGTGAATGAAAACGATCGACTATTGTTTATCACCAGCATGTGTTTTGATTTATCCGTTTACGACATCTTTGGGATGCTTGCTGCTGGAGGAAAAATAGTGATTGCCACACAAGATCAGGTAAAGGATCCTGAGATCCTTCAGAAATTAATGGTTGACGAAGAAATTACATTTTGGGATTCCGTTCCGACCACGATGAATTACTTGGTAGACATGATCGAAAGTTCGGAAAGTGCTAAAAACTATCAGCAAACGGATTTGAGATTGGTATTCATGAGTGGAGATTGGATTCCAGTCAACTTATCAAGTAGAATTCACCAATACTTTCCAAATTCGAAAAACATCAGCTTGGGTGGCGCAACGGAAGGTACCGTTTGGTCCAACTTTTATCCTATTGAATCGGTGAAGAAAGATCAAATTAGTATTCCTTATGGCGTTCCTATAGATAATAATTTCTTCTACATTCTAGATGACAACCAAAATCCTGTTCCACGCGGCGTTGCAGGAGAACTCTATATTGGAGGATATGGTGTGGCCGCAGGATATGCAAACGACGAAGCAAAAACCAACGCTTCCTTTTTCAACGATCCTTTTGCTAAAATCGCGAATGCCCGCATGTACAAAACCGGGGATTTAGGTCGTATGATGTCTGACGGAAATATGGAATTTTTGGGTAGAAAAGACTTCCAAGTAAAAATCAGAGGATTCCGGGTTGAATTAGGCGAAATCGAAAACCAGTTACAGAAAATTGATCATGTAAAGCGGGCCGTTGTAATTGCAAAAGAAGATAATAACCATTCTAAATTCTTATGTGCCTATGTGGTTTTAGAAGGAGATATATCCAATGAAATTTTAAAATCTGCACTGCAAAAAGAATTACCGGATTACATGATTCCGGGCATTTTTATTCGAATTAATCAAGTGCCTATTACTTCCAACGGGAAAATTGATCGAAACGCGCTTCCGGAACCCGATGAACAACAAGAAAATAGGTTATCCATCCCTCCGAAACCGGGAATTGAATCCGATCTTGCTGATATTTGGAAAGGAATTCTTGGATTAAACCAGCTTGGAAGAGATGAAAATGTATTCGAGTTAGGAGCACATTCTCTGCATGCTGGAGCATTTGTTTCTCGAACGATCAAACATTTGAATTACGAATTGAGTTTACGCGATTTATTTGTGAACCCAACAATCGCCCAACTGGCAGGTATTATTCTAAGTAAAGGGAAGAAAGGCCTTGTTTCCATTGATTCCATTGAAAAGCAACCGTATTACCCTCTTTCCAACGCTCAAAAACGGCTTTGGATCATTGACCAAATGCAGGAAGGTAAAAGTGTGGAGTACAATTTACCTGGTGTCTATGAAATCAATGGGAAATTGAATGTAATTGCACTAGATCAAACTATGCAAGCTATTGTGGACCGACACGAATCTCTGCGAACAAGTTTTGTAGAAATTGAAGGAGATGGCTATCAGCAAATTGTAGATCAACTTGATTTAAAAATCACAAAAGTAGATCTAACAGATCAGGCAGTGGAAGCACAACAACAGCAAGTAACAGAATGGATTCGTAAAGATGCAACGGATGCTTTTGATTTGGAAAAAGGACCACTATTGCGTGTCACCTTACTTCATTTAGACTCAGAAAAATATGTTTTGCTCCTTTGCAAGCATCATATTATCAGTGACGGTTGGTCCATGGATGTAATGTCGCAGGAAATTTTCACACTTTACAAAGCATTTTCACTTGGCAAACCCAATCCAATTAACCCTTTAAATATTAATTATAAAGATTTTGCAGCGTGGCAAAACAAGCAAATTGAACAAGATAATTCAGAATTAAAATCTTATTGGGCCACTAAATTGAAAGAGGGAACTACTCGACTTAAACTTCCGTATGATTTCGATCGTCCCGAAAAACTTTCAAATATTGGTGATCGGGTATCATTAATGCTGAATCCTGAACGAACTAAGGCTATAAAGGCACTTTGCACGGCTCATGGCTCAAGTACATTTATGTTTTTAACTGCTGCTATTAAATCGTTGTTGTACCGGTATTGCAATCAAGATGAAATTACCATGGGAACTTATGTCGCTGGTCGGAGTCATCCTGATTTAGAAAATCAAATTGGATTCTTCGTCAATACCTTAGTCTTGAAAGATGTGCTAAATGGTAATCAGACTTTTAATGAAGTCTTTGGCAACGTTCAACAAACAATACTAGAAGCGTTTGAACATGAATTGTATCCATACGATCAATTGGTTGAAGATTTGAAAGAAGAACGTTCCTTAAATCAAAACCCATTGTTTGATACTGCAATTGTGATGACCAATATTGATCAAAACAGGGAATCTACTGAAGAAGTAGAAGAAATGGCGGATAAGATTTATGTTTCATCTAAGGTTTCCAATATTGTTCGTTCCAAATTTGACTTATTGTTCAAGGTGTTTGAAGGAAATCAAATTGGTATTACGCTGGAATACAATACCGAACTATTTGAACGATCATCCATGGAAGAACTTTCCATTTTACTGGACAAAGTGATTCTACAAATCGTAGAAAACCCAGAATTAACAATGGAAAATCTAGAATTAACAGAGGAGGGTGATCTAAAGGATGAAAACGAAAATTCAGCACTGAGCATTGAAAGTGATCTGGATTTCGATTTTTGATAGAAGGAGCTACATGTGAGTGAGTGTGTGTGTGTGTTTACTTTATCCAAAAGAAAAAAAGTGAATCACTGCAACAAACAAATTATACATTGAATTTAAAGCACTTTGTGATTGCAAAGTTTGTACTATGAATAAATCGCGAAATTTAAAATTTTCATCTAAGAAATTTGCACCATATAAGGTTCATTGGAGTACTGAATTAGCCAAGATTCAAGAACCTACTATATTATCCGATCTGCAATCCTTTGAGAACGAACGTTCTTGGGAAACACAATCTTATCTAATTCCTGCTTCCACAACTGATCTTGTAGAAAAGTTGGTAAAGAAAAACGACTTGGGTGTTTTCATCACGTACCTAACTGCCATCAACGTACTCCTTTCGAAATACATTCGATCTTCCACAATATCCCTATATACGCCATTATACAATAATGAGCCAATTGAAGATTTATTGTGCCAAGAAGTATTAGTAGTCAACGAAATCGAGTCGAATGATTCTTTTAAGGAGCTTTTAGGTAAAGTGAAAAACGGGTTAATTGGAGGATATAAGCATCAAAATTATCCTTTGGATTTATTGGACGAAAATACAACAGCCTATTCCAACATTCTCGTTTCCTCTAATGCATTACATCCGGAAATTTCAAAATCAGAGTGGATAGATTTCCACGTTGAAATAATAAAAACGGAAGCAGCTTATGAATTAAAGCTACACTATCTTGAGGAACGTATCAGTCCGTTAATAACGACCAAATTCGGACCCTATTTAAATACGGTTCTACAGGCATTAAAATCTCCAAACACCAGCCTAAACTCTATCAACTTCTTAACAGAAACGGATCGAAAATTAGTTCTAGATACATTTAATAATACTAAAACTGTCTATCCTTCTGACGCTTCCGTACCCGAATTATTCGCTGAAACAGCTCTAGAATACCCAAGCAAAACAGCCGTTTCTTTTGATTCACAGACTTTATCTTATCAAAAACTGGATACTCGTTCTAATATTTTAGCTCAGTTATTGCTAAAAACAGGGGTTAAAGAAAAGGATTATGTCTTGGTTTTATTGGAACGAGGAACGGACTTAGCTACATCTCTACTGGGAATTCTAAAGGCCGGTGCCATTTATGTTCCTGTTGATCCCAACTATCCTGATAGTCGCATTAACTATATTATTGAAGATTCGAACGCGTCTGTAGTAGTTTGTGATCCTAAAAATAAACATCGAGTGTCTGAACTTTGCCGCACGATCAGCACAGACGAACTTGATCTGATTGAAGCAAATTCTCCATTAAGCCAAGCTCCAACTTTATCACTAAATGGAGATAGTCCTGCTTATTGCATTTACACCAGCGGTTCAACTGGAACGCCTAAAGGAGTGGTGGTTAATCATCGGAGTATCGTTCGTTTAATTCGAAACACCAACTACATTGAGATCAAACCGGAGGATAATGTTATGCAATCCGGCTCATTTGCCTTTGATGCTTCTACCTTCGAAATTTGGGGAGCCCTTTTAAATGGCGGAACCTTATTCATTGTTAGTCAAGAATTATTACTAAACAATGAGGATCTACAAACTTATATTTTCGATAAAAAAATAAACATTGCCTGGTTTACCGCATCCTTTTTCAATCAGCTAATCGACTCAAATATCACATTATTTGATCCCTTAAAACATGTCTTAGCAGGAGGAGAAAAACTTTCTTCTTTTCATGTGAATAAACTCCGTTTATACAATTCAAAAATCAAAATCACCAATGGTTACGGACCTACCGAAAACACCACTTTCTCTACTTTTTACCCCATTGAAGAAGAGATAAAAGGGCTAATACCTATAGGCAAACCGATTGCCAATTCAGTAGTATACATTGTAGACCAAAATAATCAATTATTACCTCCAGGAATGCCCGGTGAAATGCTACTCGGCGGAGATGGAGTTGCAATGGAATATTTAAATAATCCGAAATTAACTCAAGAGAAATTCATCCTTCTTCCTTCTATATCTCCCTCTATTTTGTACAGATCTGGGGACGTAGGCAGATGGTTATCTAATGGGAATATTGAAATTTTTGGTCGCACAGATGAACAAGTTAAAATTCGAGGTTTTCGAATTGAATTAGGAGAAATTGAAAACGTACTTTCTACGTATTCTGATATTAACAATGTCGCTGTAACTGTTCAAACTGATGAGGCAGGAGAAAAAATACTTCTTGCGTACTACGTGGCTAACACTTCCATCAGCAACGAAGATTTACGTGCCTATATGGATGAACGAGTACCGCATTTCATGATTCCACAATCGTTTATTTCTTTGGATCAAATTCCGCTCACTACTAACGGGAAATTAGATCGGAAAGCCCTTCCGAAGCCAGTAATCGAACTGGAAGATGATGTAAACTATGTGGCTCCTGAGACTGAATTAGAGGCCACAATCGCTGAGATTTGGTCGGAAGTCTTGGAATATAAAGGATACCTAAGTGTAAAAGATAATTTCTTCACATTGGGCGGGCATTCCCTCAAAGCAGTAAAATTGGTCGCATCAATAAAAAGCAAACTAAATATTAAACTTACCATTCGCGAAATTTTCAATCATACTACGGTTAGAGCACTTGCCGGTTTAATTGAATCTAAAGGGAATTCTTCATCTATACTAAACCAAGATGGACCAATGAAACTGGTTCTTACGATGAATTTGCCCTATACACGAGCGCATGGTGGAGCCAACAAATCCAATAAAAGTCTAGCAGAAGAATTTGTCCGAAAGGGCCATGAAGTTATTGTAATTACCCCAGCTTTGGCTGTCCCTAGCGACATCACTCATCCGGAATTACTTGCTCAACTTGAAACTCAGGGTATTCAAGTGCATTCCGATGGAAATTTAGATAAATATACAATAGATGGTGTTCAAGTTCATGCGGTAGTGGATCCATCCGAATTACGCAACTACCTTATTGCAAGTATTCAAAATTTGCGGCCCGATTGGATCTTAATGTCGGCAGAGGATCCTTCACAGACGTTGCTTCGTGCAGCACATGAAGTAGCTCCAGATCGCATCATTTATCTTGCGCATACGCCTTCCATGTTGCCATTCGGACCAGAAAGTCATTATCCTGGTGCTAAACGAACCGAATTAATTCAACAATCTGCTGCGATTGTAACGATAAGTAAGTTTGTAGGAGAATACATTGAAAAATGGGGTGAAGTGGAAACCCTCTATAATCACCCTCCGCATTTTGGTCAGGTCGAACATCCGAATCTGGGTTCGACTGAAGATGGACATATATTAATGATCAACCCTAGTGAAGTAAAGGGAATCTCTGTTCTTGTTGAACTTGCTCGTGTCAAATCAAATTGGTCGTTTGCTGTAATTCCAAGTTGGGGTACAACTCCATCGCAAATGAAGGAATTAGAGTCGCTGCCAAACATGCACTTTATCCAACCTACGTCCGATTTAAACTCCATATTTAAACAAACCCGTGCATTGCTCATGCCTAGTTTATGGCAAGAAGGATTTGGTATGGCTTGTGTGGACGCCATGCTTCGAGGGATACCAGTCATTTCCAGTAATCAAGGAGGGTTACCAGAAGCTAAATTAGGCACGGATTTCATCATACCAGTAGAAGGTATTGAGCAATATACTGATGAATTGGATGAAAATTCATTTGCGAAAGCAGTATTGCCTCCACAAGATTTGACCCCATGGCTCAATGCTTTGGAAACCCTGTTTGAAAATGATGAGACGTATCAAAAACATTCCGATCAGGCGCAAAAAGTCTCCCGTGAATTTGTAAAAAACCTTACGATTGATCCTTTAGAACAGTTGCTGGTTAAAAAACGTACGGAACGTACAACTTTGGCTGAGCAATCTTTGGAGCTTAGACCGATTGCAATTCAAGAGCATTATGCTATTTCTTCTGCTCAACGGCGTCTTTGGATTTTAGATCAAATCAACGATGGTTATTACGGATATATTATCTCAGACGAAGCACTGCTTGGGAAATCGGTAGATGTCAACATATTAAAACAAGTATTTGATACAATTGTTGACCGTCATGAATCATTACGTACCACTTTTAAGGTTATTAATGGAGAACCAAGACAACAAATCCACCCTCAAATTAACTTCCGATTTGACGAAGTCAACCTAAGTCAAAATAAGAGTACCGAAAGTGAACTTCAACAAATCCGAAACTACCATAGTTATGAGTTATTTGACCTTGCCTCCGGTCCCTTACTTAGGGGTACTTTGGTTGAACTAGCAGACAAACAACATAAAATTTTCCTTTCGATGCATCACATAGTGAGTGATGGTTTGTCGATGGAAGTATTAATCCGGGAAATTGAAATTCTCTATAAAGCTTATTCAGAAAATGAACCTGCCAAATTAGATCCGTTACCCATCCAATATAAAGATTTCTCGGCATGGCAAAACCTACAACTTGATCATGTAAATTCAGAAAGTCAACATTATTGGCGGACTAAACTCAGTGGAGATTTGCCCGTGCTAAATCTTCCGGTGGATTTCCAGCGCCCTCCAATGAAAACTTACGACGGACGAAGCGTGGACGTCCGCTTTCTAAAAAGTCAATTAGATGGGATTAATTCGCTCGCAAAGGAGAATGACACCACCTTATTTGTACTGTGTACTGCTATTGTAAAAACGTTATTGCATCGGTATTCTGGTCAGAATGATATAATTATCGGAGCGCCTAGTGCTGGAAGAACCCATGAAGCATTACAAAATCAAATCGGGTTTTATGTAAATATGCTTGCGCTTCGAGATGATATTCAAGCATCTGACACCTTCTCTGAAGTCGTAAAAAAAGTGAAACAAACGAATCTGGATGCCATTTCGCATGAGGCATATCCATATGACAAATTGATTGATGATTTAGATACGCACCGCGACTTAAGTCGTTCTCCCCTATTTGATGTAATGATCACCGTTCAAGATCATCGGAATCACACCAAAAATAACTCAAACGAAACCGCTTCGAAGTCGAATCCAGCACAGGAATTACGAATTCAATCCAATCAATCTAAAACTGGTAGTTCGCATGATATTGCCTTCATGTTTTTCGCTTTTGACCAAAGATTGTCATTAAACATCACTTATAACACCTCCTTGTTTCTTAATGAAAAAATTGAGCGGATGGGAGGACATGTTGCTCAATTAATGGATGGAATAATTAGTGACCCATCACAACATATCAGTACGTATGATCTTATTACAGATAATGAAACTGCGAAGCTCATTACTAAATTTAACCAGGTCAATATAGGTTTCCCAAAAGATCAATTGCTTCATTCTTTTTTCGAAACGCAAGCTAATCTTCGACCAGAAAGCACTGCTCTTATATTTGAAAACGAGCACATCAGCTATAAAACGTTGAATGAAAAATCGAATCAATTGGCTCATTTGTTACGCGCGAAAGGCACTAAGTCGAATAACCTTATTGCCATTATGCTGGATCGATCCCCGGAGATGCTCATTGGGATTTTAGCCATTTTAAAATCGGGGGCTGGGTATGTTCCCATTGACCCTACATATCCAAAAGACCGAATCAACTTCACCTTGAAAGATTGTGGTTCCGATATTGTACTCACGCATTCCGATTTTGATGAATTAGTTGAGGTCGATCTTTTGGTCTTGAATTTAGATAAATCCTGTAATTATTCGGATACATTAACGAATCCAGAACAAATCAATACGGCCTCTGATACGGCATATGTTATTTATACCTCTGGATCAACTGGGAAGCCTAAAGGAGTATTAATTTCCCATTCCAATGTAGTACGACTCTTCTTCACCGAAACACCTTTATTTGATTTTAATCATGAAGATGTGTGGACGATGTTCCACTCGTTTTGCTTTGATTTTTCAGTTTGGGAAATGTACGGAGCTTTGTTGTTTGGAGGTAAATTGGTAATTGTTCCAAAACTGATTGCCCAAAGCACCGTTGAATTCGCAAATCTAGTTTCCACGCAAGGAGTTACGATTCTAAATCAAACCCCAAGTGCCTTTTATAATTTCTCTGCTGAAGCGCTAGGAAATCAGCTCGATTTAAAACTAAGAAACATCATCTTTGGTGGAGAAGCACTAAATCCTATCAAGTTGAGGGATTGGAAAACTGCTTATCCGAAAACCAAGCTAATTAACATGTATGGGATCACTGAAACGACCGTTCATGTTACGTACAAAGAAATTACGGCACACGAAATTTCCAAAAATGTAAGCAATATTGGAAAACCAATTCCAACGTTAAATACATTTATCTTGGATGCAAATCAACGTTTATTACCCGTCGGAGTTGCGGGAGAACTATGCATCATTGGGGATGGTTTGGCTAAAGGTTATTTAAATCGACCCGAGTTAACGGCGGAGAAATTTATTGATGCACCCCATTCGCCTGGGGCCAAAATGTATCGATCTGGAGATTTAGCTAGATTCCTTGAAAATGGGGAACTTGAATATTTGGGAAGAATTGATCATCAAGTCAAAATTCGAGGTTTCCGTATTGAATTAGGAGAAATTGAAAGTCGATTAATCCAACATCCTAGTATTGAGGAAACATTGGTTATCTCACGAAAAGATGGCAACGATGAAAATTATCTTTGCGCTTATTGCATCGCTCCGCTGGATACAGATACCGGCAAAATTCGAGCATTTGTAAACGAGATGCTTCCATCTTACATGATTCCGGCTCATTTTATTTGGCTTAGTGCATTTCCAATTACAAAAAATGGTAAAATTGACCGAAAAGCGCTTCCTGAACCCCAATCTGAAAAACATAGGGAAGTTCAAGATGCTCCAAATACGCCAACTGAAAAGGCCATCACACGTTTTGTAGAGGAAGTTCTAGGAGGTATCACCGTCGGGATCAATGATAATTTCTTTGAAATTGGAGGGCATTCCTTAAAAGCCAATCAGCTACTTGGTAAAATCTATAAAGAACTCAAGGTTACTATTCGATTGGGGGAATTCTTTGATGCGCCTTACGTAAAAGATTTAGCGCATTTAGTAGATCAAAAAGAATCTGGTGAATTTGATTCGATTCATCCTGTAGCAAAGCAGGATGAATATGAACTTTCGAATGCACAGCGCAGACTTTGGATTTTAAATCAATTACAGAATGTAGGAACGGCATATAACATGCCCTTTGCCTTTCGTTTTTCAGGAACGCTTAATGTCCCTGCCTTGGAAAGTGCGTTAAAAGAATTAATTAAACGACATGAATCATTACGTACAACATTTGGCATAAAAGACGGGATTCCAAACCAGAAAATTCATCCTTTTTCTTTGCAACATTTCCAAATTGAGCCTTGCGCCGAAGAAGACTTACCAAACGAAATAAAACAGAATGCGAATCATGTTTTTGACTTAGAGAAGGGTCCTCTTTTTGTATACAAGTTACTTCGCTTTTCTCAAGACAGTCACGCACTTTTGATCAACATGCACCACATTATCGGTGATGGCGTCTCATTAGAAGTACTTTTTAAAGAATTTCAACTATTATACACCGGATTTAAAACAGGAGTTAGCTCTACCCTTCCTCCATTATCCATTCAATACAAGGATTATGCGGCATGGTTAAATTCAAAAATTGATGACAACAGTGATTCGAGTGATCGAAGTTATTGGCATTCTAAATTAGACGGAGATCTTCCAATTTTAGATTTAATTACAGACGCTCCACGTCCACCTATTCAAACATTTAATGGAGAATATATTAGTTCCACTATTAAGCAAAAAACGGCGGATGCGTTAATTCAATTATCACAAGAGCACGACACCAGCTTATTTGTACTGTTACATACAGCCGTTAAAATTCTCCTTCAACGTTATACAGGACAGGAAGATTTAATTGTTGGGACTCCTGTATCAGGCCGAATTCATCCGGACCTAGAAAATCAAATTGGATTTTATGTAAACACATTAGCCCTTCGAGATGAAGTGCGTTCCACAGATCAATTTACGGAGGTTTTAGAAAAGGTTAAACACACATCCATCAAGAGTTTTGAGCATCAGTCGTATCCATTTGACTTATTAGTCAATGAATTAAATTTAGGTCGTGATTTGGATCGAAATCCACTATTTGATGTTTTCCTTATTCTCAATGAAAGTCAAAATCAACCAAAGACTGGAGATGGGAAGAGCGAACATAAGTCGGATGCGCTGGCAATAGGTATGTTGAATGACGATAAAATCATAGCCAAATTTGATTTATCTATCACTTTTAACCGACATAATGAGCGTATCACCTCCGGCATCGTATATAACACGGATCTTTTCAAATCCGCTACAATTGAACGATTACTTGGTTATTTAAATCGGGTTTTGGATCAAATCGTGGATGGCACCAATCCAAAAGTCAAGGATTTTTCCCTGCTAGGAAAAGAAGATCATGATTTATTTAACGAAATAAATAATAACCAATTAGAAATTCCTTCAGAAATAGGATTGCATCAATTATTCAAACAGCAAGCCACTAATAATCCTGATAAAGTCGCTATAGTCCATCTTGAAAACCAAATAACTTATAGCGAATTAGAGCAAAGCTCCAATCAAATTGCCAATCAAATTCTGGAAAATGGATGTAAACCCGGAGATACGATTGGAATTCTACAACATCGCGGAATTGAACCGCTTCAATCTATACTGGGAATCCTTAAGGCTGGATGTAATTATCTGCCAATGGATCTTGCACATCCACAGGATCGAATTCAGTATTATCTAGAAGATAGTGGTGCTACAATGTTAATTGTTTCCGATTCGGTTGTAACTAATTTTTCGGAACTGAATGATCTTCAATTAACGATTCGTACGGCAACCGAATTATGTACCGGTGACATCGCTTTATCTAGGACCTTCAGCGATCCTGAGGCTGCTGCCTACATCCTTTACACTTCTGGATCTACAGGACAACCAAAAGGTGTTTCAATCAAACATAGCGCTCTATTAAACACCATTTATGCGCAAAAAAACGCCTTTAAATCGAATCAAGAAGATATAAATGCACAGTTCGCATCCTTGGCATTTGATGTATCTGGAGCTGAAATTTTCGGATCACTTCTAATGGGTGCGACGCTTGTCGTTTGTTCCTCTGAAATCATAAAAGACACGAAACGTTTTGAGCAATATTTAACCGAACAACAGGTCACGTGTTTACAGGTAGCTCCTGCTTATTTAGCACTACTGGATGAACATAATTTACCCACATTAAAAAAGATCATTTCTGCAGGAGAAGAAGCCAAACCACAAGATGCTGTTCGATTTGGGAAATACGTTGACTTTTACAATGCCTATGGACCTACCGAGGCGTCCATTTATACTACTTCGACCCTTGTCGATAAGTCACCTGGAAAAAATATTCCCATTGGGAAGCCCATTGCGAATACAGAAGTATACATCGTTGACAAACATCTTCAAATCCAACCCATTGGGATTCCGGGAGAGCTATGTGTGGCTGGCAATGGAGTTGCTAAAGAATACTTAAACCGCCCAGAACTTTCGGCTGAAAAATTTATTAAAAATCCATTTTCGAAATATCCAGTTTTATATAAAACGGGCGATTTAGCTCGAATCTTACCAAATGGGCAAGTGGAATATCTTGGCAGAAATGATGAACAGGTTAAACTAAGAGGCTTCCGAATTGAATTAGGTGAAATTGAATATAAGCTAAAACAACTCGCCGTAATTGATCAAGCTGTTGTATTAACACGTGCTTTAAATGAAGGTGAAAAAGAAATCATAGCCTACATCGTGTACAAAACTGATTCTGAAATAAGTCCTAATGAGTTAAAGCTTGCATTGAGAAAGGTTTTACCAGACTATATGGTTCCTAGTTATTTTGTACCTCTCAAATCAATTCCTAAAAGTATAAGTGGAAAGGTCAATCGAAAAGCCTTATTAGAAATTGATATTGCGTCGAATAATGAAAAAACCATATTCACCCCTTATTCTGATACATCGGAACAGTTAGTAGCGATCTGGAAAGAAATATTAGGTTTCGAAACGCTTTATGAAGACGCCAATTTCTTCGAAATTGGGGGGCATTCTTTGCGGGCAGCAATCCTATTGAATCGCATTCGAGAAAATTTCAAATCGGATATCAATTTGAGTACTATTTTTGGTAATCCTACAATTCAAGCACTTTCCAATATAATCGAAAATGCAGGTACGATTACATCGAAGATTGACCCTGCTCCTGAGCGATCATATTATCCATTATCCTCTGCTCAAAAACGCATATTTATTTTAAATGAGTTTGAAGGAATCGGAACGGCATATAATATGCCCGGAGGCGTACGAATTGATGGACCTTTGAATTATACAAATCTGGAAAGCGCCTTTCAAACGGTGTTCAACCGACATGAATCATTGCGTACCAGTTTCGAACTAGTTGATGGAGAACCGCATCAACGCATCCATCAAATCCAATTTAAACTTGACCTGGTAGAATGTGCCGAAGATCAGGTACATACCTTAGTCGAAAAGCTAGTCACTCCCTTCGACCTTGCCAAAGCCCCTTTATTGAACGTAAAACTTCTTAAAATCAGTGAAGAGCAACATGTATTGGCCTATGACATGCATCATATCGTCGGGGATGGCTTTTCTTTAGAAATTTGGGTCGACGAAGTGCTCAAACTGTACGCAGGAGCGACGTTACCTCCGTTAAAACTTCAATATAAAGATTATGCCTGGTGGCAAAACGGATTGGATGTAGAACTGAAAAAACAGGAGGTGTATTGGAAGAATCAATTTCAAGGTGAAATTCCAACCTTAAATCTGATTACCGATTTCCCTAGACCTGTAAGCCAAGACTTTTCGGGTGCGTACCATCATATATTACTGAATAAGGCGACGAAGGAGGCCTTGAATTCACTCTCAAAAAGACATGATTCAACCATGTTTATGACAATTTTTGCGCTATTCAACGTTCTTCTTTCTAAAGTTACCAATCAAAACGATCTGATTGTGGGTACACCTGTTGCCGGAAGAAATCGACCCGAAATAGAAGGGGTAATGGGTATGTTTGTTAACAACATTGCCATTCGAAATCAAATCCAGGAAAAACAACCTTTCACGGCATTTTTACAAAGTGTAAAAGAACAAGTGATTCATGGCTTGGACAATCAGGATTATCAATTTGAAAACCTGATAGAAGAATTAGAATTACCTCGTAACTTTGCTCGAAACCCATTGTTTGACGTTTCTTTCACGCTACAGACTACAGGGAAAGTGCGTAATAAAACGGGAGCGAAGGATTTTAAAGTATCCTCGTTCGGAACCAAATTAACCACTTCAAAATTTGATCTTACTCTCGGTGCTAAAGAATTTGAGGATGGGATAAGTCTTGGGTTTGAATATGCTACAAGTCTTTTTAAACCCTCCACTATAAAAAGATTAGGTTCGTTTTTCGAGTATATGATTCAGCAGGTAATTGAAAATGAATCTATATTGATAGATTCACTTGAGTTGGCTGATCAAAATGAGTTACGCTCTTTGGTTAAATCTGAATTCCCTTCTAGTGATGCCGCAGAAACGCTGACATTAGTGGATCTTATCACGAAGCAAGTAGGCATTGATCCTTCCAAAACTGCTTTAATATATAATGAACGTGCATTGACTTATCTCGAATTGGATCAACTAGCGGACATAGTCGCTTGGAAAATTCATCAGCATAAGGATATTAACCCGGGTGATGTAATTGGATTATTACTTCCCAAAGGAATAGAATCCATTATATGCATGTTGGGAGTGCTTAAAGCAGGAAACACCTTTTTGCCTATGGATGTGAATGTTCCCGCAGAACGAATTCAATATTATTTAGCAGATAGTCAGACAAAGGCATTGATTACAAGTGATTTACTTCAAATCACCCTAGAACATGAAATAGATACCTTTTTCATTGAGTCCTTACTTGACACAGAGGAAGTCACATCTTTTAATTCCCAAAAATTGAGTCCGGAAGGTTTCGCCTATTTGATTTATACTTCTGGATCTACGGGTAAACCAAAAGGAGTTAAAGTCAAACATAAGGCAATCTCCAACACGTTAAAAAGCCTTGCGGAAATCACAGAAACAACCTCAAAGGATCGGCCATTTCATTTTGCATCGTTATCCTTTGATGCTTCTGTCATGGAAATTTTCATCAGCCTTATAAGCGGAGCAACGCTGATCATCATTGATCAAAAAGCAATTACTGCACCGGAAGATTTTGAAGCCTATTTAACCAAGCACAAGGCGACCATTGGTATTTTACCGCCAACTTATTTGGCCCTACTCAATGAAAATAATCTTCCAACCCTTCGTTCGATTATAACTGGAGGAGAAGCGGCACGACCGATCGATGTAAAGCGATTCCAATCACATATCCCCTATTTCAATGCGTATGGACCAACGGAAGGCGCTATTTGTACTAATATGTATAAAATTGAAGCCAACACGGAGATCGGGCAAAGCATTCCTATCGGTAAATCCATTGCGAATATGGAATCGTATATTTTAGATGTAAACCTTCGAATTTTACCGCCAGGAGTTCCTGGAGAGCTGTGTATTGCCGGTATAGGGGTGGCCAAAGAATATCTTAACCGACCGGAATTATCAGAGGAAAAATTTATTTCAAATCCATTTTCCGATTCCCCCTATCCCATCTTATACAAAACCGGAGACTTGGCCTACTATTTGGAGGATGGAACGATACAATTTGTAGGAAGAAATGATGATCAGGTTAAAATTAGAGGTTATCGAATAGAATTGGGCGAAGTGCAGCATCAACTAGTCCTGCAACAAGATATTGAAGACGCGGCCGTTGTCGTTTCTCAAGATGGATCAAATGAAAAACGACTGATTGCTTTTGTGGTTACCTCACCGGAATCGTTTGTTGAAAATGAGTTTAAAGATGGGTTACGAAAGTTTATGCCTGCGTATATGGTCCCATCTTCTATACTGCCAGTGGACGAAATTCCGTTGACCGTTGCTGGTAAAATTGATCAGCGAAAATTACTCGAGATTGAATCTGCCATATCAAGTTCAGCGTCTCTTGACCTGCCTGATACGAATGTACGTGAATTACTCTACGCGGATTGGAAAGATATCTTAGGCCATCAAAATTTCGGGATTTATGATAATTTCTTTGACATTGGTGGAAATTCCTTACTTGCTGTAAAGTTAGTCGCACGGCTCGCTAAAAACTTCGACATGCGCGTAAATCAATTATTTGAAAATCCGACCATCGCTTCATTATCCGAAGTGGCTAAATATGAAAAAGGGTATTTAGAAAACCGATTGCAAGCATTAAAAGGACTTGCCGACACAGGTATGAATCGTCGACCAGTATCGGGCGCTACGCTGCGATTTCTTCGCCCTAATTTACGAAGTTCCGTCGATGACTTTCAGTCTAAAAAATCCACTTTAGCAGAGAAGAAAGAATATCAAAATATATTACTAACGGGTGGACTTGGATTTCTAGGCATGCATCTCTTTTTAGAATTACTTTGCAAAACAGAATCCAATGTGTATCTACTTTTGAGAAGTTCCAACACACAAAATATCCAAGAACGACTTCAGTCCAAATTGGACTTTTACTTCCCGAACGAAAATCTATTAGTGCACTATGCATCAAGAATTCACTTAATTGAAGGGGATCTCGCTGAACCAAAATTAGGCTTTACGACGGAAGATTATGCCTTCTTAAGCGCCAACATCG
Source organism: Cytophagales bacterium (assembly GCA_965277185.1). Lineage (GTDB taxonomy): Bacteria > Bacteroidota > Bacteroidia > Cytophagales > JAHDFW01 > JAHDFW01. Next base: position 207,581 of record CBDICC010000031.1, read on the forward strand.
ACGGGATTTTGCATTCAGCTGCCAAAACCACGCATTATGGAAATTGGGAAGAGTTTGAACAAATCAATATCTCAGGAACTGAAGCATTACTTCAACTTGCAGAAACCGGAAGTAAAAAAGATGTACATTATATTTCAACCTTAAGTGTGGCATCCGGTACCATTGAAGGTGAACGGAAGGTGTTTTTTGATGAACAGTCTGGTTTATTTAATAGAAAAAAATCAGATAATTATTACATTGAATCTAAAAACCAAGCAGAAGAAATAATAATAGCAGCGCGTGAAAAAGGAATTAACACCTCCATATATCGAGTTGGTAATCTTGCATTTAATTCTACAAATGGTATTTTTCAGGAAAACATAGAGGACAATGCTTTTATTAATAGTTTAAAAATGTATTTCATCCTTGGTGAAATCCCGGCTTTCATACCAAAAATTTATGATTTCAGTTTCATCAACAAAACAGCCGAAGCTATTTGTACTTTGATGGAATGCCCTGGCTTATTCAACACGGCACATCACATTTCAAATCCACAATAAAATTAATGATGTGGAAATGGGCAACTTGATTCAAGCCTCGCGTAAAAACTTCAAAGTTCGTCCACTAAAAGAAATGGTAGATGATTTTATTGATAATTTGGAGGACCAAAAATATGCCGGTTTATTAGAAGATTACATTAGTAATTCAAAAGTGTTGGATGGCGGAGAAGTAGCAACGCTATTCTACGTGTCAAAACATCGAACCAATCTTCTGCTATCCGAACTTGGTTTCCAATGGGAACGTCCGAAACGCACAGAATTTCGAGAAGATGTTGGATCACTTTGAAGAAATAGGGTTTGTAAAAATTGAATAAATTGCTTTGGTCGCTATTTAATGTAATTATTGTTGATTGAATCTCTCTAACTGGATTAGATTAGGCATTTAAAACAAATCTATCCTTCCCTATCCAATTTCAGAATTGGATTCAAACGTGCTGTTGATTTTGGACTTAATATTACTTTCCAAACCAATGTTATTAAAGCAAGAAGGTCTAGAAATAAACATGTGCTTGCTGTTGTAATAAGCATGACTGGAAAGTCTTTGTGGTTAAGAATAATGTAACACGAAAAGATTAATACCACCGGTAAAATGACAATGGTTAAATAGCCCATAATCAATTTTAGTAATAAACCAATATCGGTCGTGCGTTTTTCGCTGATCAAATGTTTCTCGTGCTTGTCTTAGCGTTTCTGATTGGACCAGATCATGTTGTTTTTCTATGTCATGTTCATTTTTCACTCCATTTGGATCAATTTTTCTTTAAGTGCAAATTTCAATACTTCCATTTCGTTTTTAAAACCCATTTTTACCATAATATTTTTTCGATGCGCATGAATTGTACTAATTGCAATTTGTAATTCTTTAGCGATCTCGACTACTTTTTTCCCTTCGGCTATTAATTTTAATATTTCAATTTCTCTAGGTGAGAGCATCGTTATCTTACTTGCAACAGTCTCCTCTAATCCCAAACTAGACTCTCTTTTATCTTCTTCTAAATCTTTCTTTCTAAAACTTTGAATAATTAGATCCGTCACCGATTTTGAAAAATACTCGTCCCCTTGCCCTGCATTGTAGATCGCTTTAATCAATTCATCCACGCCACAAGACTTTTGTAAGTATCCAGAAACTCCATGATAGATTAAGGATTTAATAACATCGACATTACCATAATCCGTCAAAATCACGATTTCTATATCGGGGTGATGTTCTTTAATTACTTTAGTTGCTTCGACACCATTCATTATAGGCATCTTTACATCCATCACGATCACATCTACCTCCTCTTGATCTGTAAATTCTACTGCTTGCCTCCCATTTTGGGCGACACCAACAATTTCAATTCCTTCATTGGCTTCCAATGTATATTGCAATGAATCTAAAATCATTAAATGATCATCCACCAATAAAACTTTTATTGGTCCCCCTCTTTGCGCATTTTTATGTTTTTCGAGACTCATAATAACCTATGTAAACATAGTAAATAATATTGATAGATCATAATAATTATTACTAATAAATATTATTTTAAAATAGTAAATTAAATCATCTCCTATTTTAACTACAATGACCAAAACTAAATTTACACCCAATAATTTTTCCACCTTTATACTAAAATAATCTCCCTATCTAAAGGCGGTATTAATCTCCTAGTTGCTCTAAAACAATCCAATTTTTATCATACTTTATGAAAAATCTGTTAACTTGGCTTCAATCGAGTAGTCTCGTAATTATAGTCCCTTTTTAAAACTTCTTAATATAATTATAGTATGGTATTCATTTGGAAACGTTCAGGAATCACAGTTCCAATCTTATTTTTTTTATGCGCATGGATTATTAGTTACTTTTTCCCTGAAAGCGACAAAATATTCTATGATCAAGCACTGCCCTTGGTCCTTATTAAGTGCGGGAGTATTAGTTGGTCTTCAAGCATTTACTTATTTTTGGTATGAATTTACCAGATGCAGAAACAGGAGAAAAAAGTTCTGGTGGTCCTCATTCCTTTATGTTTGTTCCAGTATGGATTTGGGCGATTGCATTTTTGGCAGGTAGCGTATACTTTTTCATCACAACAGATGCTCCCAGAACCAATTGAGCTTGAAACACAAGTAGAGGTCAGTTCAGAAGAAGGTACTTCGGGAGGTGATTTTGCTGACTGGTCCAGATTTCGAAAACTTGCATTGACTCCACTATTTATCAACAAGGATTAGCTTTATATGAAGACAAAAAGTATAAAAAATCCATTCCTTATTTCACCGAAGTCATTGACAGAAAAGGACGTTGGGATGCAATAGGTTATAAATATCGAGGTAAATCTCAAGTTAAGCTCAAGAATCGAAAGGAAGGAATTGCTGATTTAAAAATGGCTTACAAATTAAATTCAGAATTGCCTAGCGTACTGAACACGATTGGAATCAACTATGATCAATTGGGTGAACTTGATTCAGCACTTGTCTATTATTATAAGTATTTGGATGTTCGTAAAGACGCCGTAACCGTTCATTATAATATCTGCCTTGTCAAAGTGGACATGGAAGATTATAAAGGAGCTTCTGAATCCATTGAAAAATACATCTCTTTAGATGACACGGATCCAGATGGATATTATTATCGTGGATTGGTCAATCATAACTTAGGTAACAAAAGTAAAGTTTGTCCGGCCATCAATAAAGCCGTTGAATTGGGATTGGATACTTCCTATTTTGACATTACTAAATATTGTCCTGTACAATAATGATCAGTTCTCACGAACTAATCATTTAAATAATTTACAAAGCATCAATTCATTGATATTCTCAATGGATTGATGCTCATTTATTTTTGCTCTGTGATACGCCGTTTAACAGCCAATATAATTCAACCGATTAAGCACCTAGGCTTTCTGATATTAGGTTTACTAATGCTTGGAGGATTTAATATTGCCTATGCTCAGGAAAGTGATGCGGCACTAATAGACTCTTTAAATCAGGTAATCATCAAAAATGAATCTGCACTTAATGTAGCAGAAGCGTATGTAGGATTAACTGAGATCATTTATGTCACCACTCCGGACACTGTCATTCCTCTTTGTCAAAAGGCTATTGACCTTATAGATCAACACTTCGAACAATCTGATACAGCAGCGCAACGACAGTTATTAATAGTAAAAGCTACTGCTTACAACAATATTGGATTCATGTATGATAATGAAGGTCAAATAAGTAAGGCTTTGGAAATTTATTTTAAAGCCATCAAAATTCAAGAGCAGTTGGGTGACAAACAAGGATTAGCTTCTTCCTATAACAACACGGGGTATATTTTTCGGCAGCAAGAAGATTACGAAAATGCACGGAATTATTACTTAAAAAGTAAGGCAATTAAAATCGAACTGAAAGATACGATGGGCCTTGCCAATACCATGTTGAATCTCGGGGGTCTCGCGGATCATGAAAAGAAATATGAGGAGTCGAAAAATTATTATCTCGAGAGTTTACGATTATGGAAATCGACTGGTGTAAAACGTGGAATTGCTGCCGCCACTAATAATCTTGGATATATTTTAAACGTACAAGGAAAAAGTGACTCCGCATTAATATTCTATAAACAAGCCCTGGAAATCTATGAAGAACTCAATCACCGAGAAGGAATTGGATCCGTTAACAACAATTTGGCGACCATTTATTATAAAGAAAAAGCGTATCCGGAAGCATTGGTTTACGCCGAAAAAGCATTGAAAATTGGACGTGAAATTGAATACATTGAAAACATAAAAGATGCGTCTTATATTCTGGAACAAATCTATTTCCGTACAGAAGATTGGAAAGAGGCCCATGCGATGTCTGTCCTGTACAATGACATGAAGGATAGCTTGTTTAATCAAGAAACAAAAAGAGCCTCCCTAAAAAAGGAACTGAATTATGAATTCGAAAAAAAAGAGGCCGTAAAAGAAGTGGAATATCAAAAAGAACGTGCTCTTACAGAAGTGCAAAAACAACAGCAACGGACTATTCTAATTGTTGTATCGATTGGGTTATTTTTAGTTTTTATCCTCTCCATTATCATATATAAACGTTTGCTTATTACCCGAAAGCAACGAAATTTAATAAGTAATCAGCAAGATGAAATCTTAAATAAAAACGAAGAGTTGAATCAGCAAAATGAGGAAATCAAGGCGATCTCTGAAAAAATTGAAGATCAAAATACGCTACTCTCTTCACAAAATCGGGATATTGTTTCAAGTATTCAATATGCGCAAAAGATCCAACACACCATTTTGCCTCCGTTAGAAAAGATGAGTGCATTACTCCCCCACTCCTTTGTATTGTATTTACCAAAAGACATTGTTTCCGGTGATTTTTACTGGATGCATCATCGAGCAGCTTCTGAATTCAATTCCGATAATTTATTATATCTAGCCGTGGTAGATTGTACAGGTCATGGTGTTCCCGGGGCATTTATGTCGATTATCGGATCGAATGGATTAAAACAAGTGATTAAAGAAGAAGGAATTACCGATCCTGCACAAATTCTAGAACGGCTAACGGCTTTTGTCATTGAGCAAGTTAACGCCAATCAGGATGAAGATGCCATCGCAGATGGAATGGATATTTCTTTGTGTTCATTGAATCTTGATACCAATCAATTGAAGTTTGCTGGCGCATATAATCCACTTTATTTAATTAGGGATAACACGTTACAAGAATTTAAAGGGACCAAGCGGCCTGTTGGATATTTTCGCAGAAAAAACATGCCTGTTTTTCAAACGCATACAATTCAGTTAGAAAAGGATGATATGATTTATCTATTTACAGATGGCTACGCAGATCAATTTGGCGGTTCGGATGGTCGTAAATATACCTATCGAAAAATGCGTGAAAAAATGCTGGAGTGGCACAGCATGGATCCAAACCTTCAGCGAGAAGCTTTTTTGTCCGAATATCAAAACTGGAAAGGTTTAGAGTCTCAACTGGATGATATTTGCGTTATTGGATTTGGTATCTAATGGCTGTATTACAATAGATCTTTCACTTCATTTTTGAATAAAATCAGTTTTAAAATCATTCAAAATGTTCGTAATAAATAAGACAAAAATCTATTCAGCTTGTACTTATGTAATACTACCAATTTTGCTATTTTCTTGCAAAAACGAGACGCAAGTCCGATCAACAAATCACAATAAAACATTAAAAGAAACACAAATTCAAGCGGAATTTCACACGGACACAAACTCCAACGTGACTATAGTTCCTTATGGTAATATCACCACGAAACTTAACATTAAATCTACCCACACCTATAAAAACCAACGTTTATTAGAAAGTTCATTTTCAGTTTGGCTCGGAGACCATGACCGATTTTTCTTTAGAGCTTCGGTTCCTGTGAATCGACTTATCCAACGAGAAATAAATTCTAAATCTCCAAAAGAACAGCATGCTAATTCTATAAATACTGTGATTATAAAAAGCATCCGATTTGACTTTATCAGAGGGAACGCTTTATTTTTTAAAGCAATTCTATGGGATCTAGATAGAGAGATTGAAATTCCTCGTAAATTTCAAATGATTTATAGAGGAAGAAGAAAAGGGCTACTTGAATCCTACGGTTACCGGAAATCCGAATAACATGGGGCTATATATTTTCCTATTGCTTTCTGTTATATTCTATTTTCGAAGTTATAATCCATGAGCTGCAGCTTTATTACTTACAAATAGCATTGAATATAAACTGTTTTAACTAAATTTAAAACCGGTCAGGATTTAAGTAACTAATCTAGATTTTTACCGTTAATGCTTTTGACAAACACTTAAACAAAATTTCAGCACAAATATAAAAACAAAATGAGACTATTAGGAATTGGATCACGGATCAATCATCCGGAATATGGGAAAGGCGTTGTTACCAATTTAACATCAAAACACTATTGGGTTACGTTTATGGAAGATGGACTAGAAACCATTGACATTGACAGTGAATTTGAAGTAATTGAAGCAAGTAATGGAGATCATGATACGGTTAGCTTGTTTGAAGTTGAAACCAACTTAATTAGCATCTTAAAAAAATGGAGTGATACCTCTGAAATCATTCCCATTGGTGAAAAGTGGAAAGGTGGAAATATGGTCTTAGAGCCAGGCGACACAAATTTACAGGCCAAAGAAATTCCAATTGATACTTTCTTTCATAAAATTGTAATGGTGCGGGATCGACTGAGAGTAATGGAACAAAAGATTAATTCAAGTAATCTAGAGGATCAAGACAAGGTTGATTTACAGCAATACATCACCCGGATCTACGGAAGTTTAACCTCATTTAACGTGCTTTTTAAGGAGAAAGAACATCAATTTTCAGGTCAAAGCAGAAAGTAAAATTTAATTAATCTGTGAAATTTAATGGGTGCAAATTATAGTTTTATTCTTGATTTGCGTTTCGTTTCATTTTTAGCAGTGCTGTAACATCCTAAGATTAAACATGATTGCTCGGACGAACAACACAATTGTTGCACCGTACATGACCTTGTTAAATAAAAATGGCTAGGCTTGCTTTTGGTTGCTGAGAGTATGACCTTTGCGCGACGGGAGAACTGGCCTAAACACCTGGTTGAACGGATCGATTTTATGGACTTATGGTTAAAAATAATCTTTTGGGGATGCATCTATGGTGTTGCACACACCTATTTGATCTTTCCATTGTTCATGGCTTTGTTAAGTACCTTTTTCAAGAAAAATGAGGTCGTATATGAAATGGATCCTGATCAAACAAATGAACTTCCATTTGTAGACATTTTACTTGCTGTTTATAATGAAGAAACCGTAATCGAAGAGAAGTTACGTACGACTTTTGAGACCAACTACCCTCTTGAAAAAATTCGTTTTTTTATCGGTTCAGATAATTCTTCGGATCGAACGAATGAACTGATTGAGGATTTTCAAAAACAACATGGCGACAAATTTCAAATCGAATTTATTCCATTTACAGAGCGAACCGGTAAAGCAGGCATTGTTAATGCGCTAAGTGATCGTTCTTCTGCACCCGTACTCATCTTTACGGATGCCAATGTATTCTTCGATGAATCGACCATTTTTGAATTGGTAAAACATTATAAGAATCCAGACATTGGTGTGGTTAGCGCCAACATAATTAATGTTGAATATAAAAAAGAAGGCATTTCGTTTCAGGAACGTCGTTATTTAGAATTAGAGAAAAAACTAAAGCACGATGAAGGAAAAGTATGGGGAACCATGATTGGTGCCTTTGGAGGATGCTATTCCATCCGTAAATCGTGCTTTGTAAAAGTTCCTAATCGATTTTTAATGGACGACTTTTATATTTCGATGAATGTCTTTAAACAAAAGAAACGTGCATTGTTAAGCTTAGAAGCTAAATGCTATGAAGACGTTTCAGATAAAATGAGTGAAGAGTTTCGACGAAAAATTCGAATCTCAGCCGGTAATTTTCAAAACTTATTTGCTTATCTAACGTTATTAAAGAACCCTTTTTCTGCAATCTCTTATACCTTTTGGTCGCATAAAATTTTGCGATGGTTCACGCCATTTTTATTGATAACTGCGTTAGCGACCTCATTGATTTTAGCTTGGAGCAATCCGATTTATTACGTGATTATTCTCGCTACGCTATCGTTAATTTTGATTATTTTCGCGGAAATTTTATTGAGTAAAATAAACATCAATATCAAGTTAATTCGATTTTTAACTCATTTTGCGAGCATGAATCTGGCTTTGATGATTGGTTTTTTTAAATTTTTGACGGGTGTACAAACTAATATTTGGAAACCCACGGAACGATATCAATAGAATAAAGGTTGACTGAATAAAGAAATAGAATGTTATTCATTCTATTCAATACTTACTAAAAGTGTAATTACATATATATTAAACGGAGCGTATTATGGAACCGAACTCAAATCTTGACCCAATCGCAGATGCCATTGAAGATATCAAAAATGGTAAAATTGTAATTGTAGTGGATGATGAAGATCGTGAAAACGAAGGAGACTTCATTTGCGCGGCTCGCCACGTAACCCCGGAAGTAATCAATTTTTTAGTTACGCATGGCCGTGGATTGGTATGTGCTCCGCTAATTGAAGAACGCTGTGAAGAATTAGGTTTGGATTTAATGGTTGGCAAGAATACCGTATTGCACGCCACGCCTTTTACTGTTTCGGTAGACTTAATTGGTAATGGATGCACCACTGGTATTTCAGCTAGCGATCGATCCAAGACCGTTCAAGCCTTGATTGATCCTAACACAAAACCAGAAGACTTGGGTCGACCTGGTCATATCTTTCCTTTAAAAGCAAAGAAGGGAGGTGTATTAAGAAGATCTGGACACACGGAGGCGACAATCGATTTAGCACGAATGGCAGGATTGGAACCAGCAGGTGTATTGGTTGAAATTTTGAATGAGGATGGAACCATGGCTCGTTTGCCTGATTTAAAAATCATTGCAAAAAAATTCGATCTTAAATTAATCAGTATCAAAGATTTGATTGAGTATCGACTGGATCATGAATCACTCATTCAGCGAGAAATAGGTGTTGAAATGCCCACAGAGCATGGTGACTTTGAATTGATAGCATATACTCAAAAGAATACAGGCGAAAAGCATTTGGCTTTGGTGAAAGGAGATGTAACGGATGGAGAACCAGTAATGGTACGAGTGCACTCCTCTTGTGTAACAGGTGATATCTTTGGATCTTGTAGATGTGATTGTGGTGAACAATTGCAATCTGCCATGCAAATGGTAGAAAAAGAAGGTCGCGGTGTAGTGCTTTATATGAATCAAGAAGGACGCGGGATTGGCCTGATTAATAAGTTGAAAGCATACAAATTGCAAGAGCAAGGGCGCGACACGGTACAAGCGAATGAAGAATTAGGTTTTAAAATGGACGAAAGAGATTATGGAGTAGGTGCACAAATCTTGCGCGATTTGGGTATAAGTAAAATGCGATTGATCTCTAATAATCCTAAGAAGCGGGCTGGATTGATCGGTTATGGGTTAGAAATTGTGGAGTCAATCGGTATCGAAGTAGCACCAAATAAGCATAATGAAAATTATTTAGAGACCAAGCGAGACAAAATGGGTCACAATATTTTGAAAGGAACGAAATAATTTGCTAGTTTTGCACTCCCGTTAAGGGAATGGCCTCGTAGCATAACTGAATAGTGCACCACATTACGGCTGTGGAGGTTGAAGGTTTGAATCCTTCCGAGGTCACATAAGAATAGAAAGCTCACACGAAAGTGTGGGCTTTTTTTGTTTGAGCCAGACTGAACTTTAGTTCAAGTCGCAGTGAAAACTAAAAAAGTGCAATGCGCAAGCATTGGGGCTTCCAATTTAGACTACGGAGTTTGTTAAGGATATTCAATCCTTCCGAGGTCACATAAGAATAGAAAGCCCACACGAAGGTATGGGCTTTTTTTGTTTGAGCCAGACTGAACCTTAGTTCAAGTCGCAGTGAAAACTAAAAAAGTGCAATGCGCAAGCATTGGGGCTTCCAATTTAGACTACGGAGTTTGTTAAGGATCATGAAATAATCCTTAACAAACTCCACTTTTTTTTTTATTAAGAAAATAAAAGACCTAATAATGGAACAATTATAGCCAGCATAAATCCAATTGTAGTTAATGCTACTACAACTTGTTCTCGATAGCTTACTCCTGTCGTTTTTTGATAAAACAGGGTATATATTGTTTTAATTACTTTCTCCATGTTATTTCATCTTTACAATGCGTTCAACAACTTGAGTTTTTTCGTTAAAAATCTTAACGAAATAAGTGTTTGCAGGAAGACGGTTTAAATTAACTATCGCACTTCTCGTTACTATTTCTTGTGCATACACTGTTTTCCCTAAATAATCGATTACTTCAATAGTTATAGGATAGGTCGTGTTTTCTGAGAGTTGTACCATAAAATCATTTTTAAACGGATTAGGGTAAATACTAATTTTGGTTGTTGGTTCACAACTAACAGTTCTAACTCCATGGTATTCAAATGCCCCATTAAAATCGGTTTGTTTTAAGCGGTAGTATACGGTTCCATATATTGGATTGTTATCTTTCCAAGTATAGTTATAGCTAATACTACTGCTTCCATTTCCTCTTACTGTTCCAACAGGTTCAAAATTAATTGCATCGCTACTTCGTTCAATGGTAAAATAATCGTTGCTTGTTTCTGATACTGTTGTCCAAGTCAATACTGGTATTTCGTTTTGACAATCTATATCAAACTGTGTTAATTTAATTGGTAATATTGCGATGATACTTACATTATCTATTCCAATTCTTAACGTCTCCGTTTGATTCGAATTTAAATCGCCATGATCTCCATCCGCATCATAGGGTAAAAACTTAATTGTATGTGTAGTTGCAGTAGGTGTAAAAGTAACTGTACGGTGGTCCCAAACCAAACTATTAGAATTGTAGGCCAATATGCTTGAACTTGAGGCAGTTGTTCCAGCCCAAGTATCGTCAAAATATACGTCCCAGCCTCCTGATTGATCCAAACAATTTAATGCTTTATCAACTGTTTGATAAAGCGAAATAGTAACTGGAATACCTATAGTGAAACCAGAGACCGACTGCTGTATGCCTTCATGAAACACACCCGCAGCATAGGCGGCGTACATTCCCGAAACATAATAATTCCCTGCTTGTGGGTTGCCATGGATTCCGCTTGCAGGACTAGAGTTAGTTAGGTCTACTAAATCAGGAGTATCTCTTCCCGACGCTGAGGCTTGACAATTGATATCCGCACTAGGAACCTTCTGCCAACCGTCAGGCAGCTGACTAGCTGTAAGTGCAGCATAAGATGCTTTATCAAATATTCCATTTGTAAAACTTTGTGCGTTGGCAGTACTTACGCAGCTAATAAATAATGTGATAAAAGTAAGATAGGATAATGTTTGATAGAAATTTTTCATGCCGTTGTTTTAGTTATAGACCAAACTTAGCTACAGACATAAAAATAATTCTCACCTTCATCCATGAACATGTAATATTCACGGATAAAGGTGAATAAAAAGGCTGTTAAATATAGTGTTACAGGGTTTTCGATGAATTAATAAAAGTGCCGAGCGAAGGGCTATATTCGTAACAAAATGGTAATTAAAACGGTAACTTAGCGTTATTCCTAACTATTCTTAGGGGTGTTTGACATTCGTGAAGCTTTAACTATTAACTCCAGTTTCTTCTGGCTTCTTTTGGTGTCTACTAGGTCAAAATTGAAGTACATTTTCTTCAATGAAGAGCCAACACCATCGATACTTAAGGATATTTGGTCAGCCAATTCCTGATTACTGGTTACAGGATTTTGATATAGAATAGTTAAAATACTCCAATCGGTTGGGTTCAACTTAATCTTGATATGATTTTCAATAGCTTCTTTGTTGAGCTCTAAATCAGCTTCTTTCTTACCGGGTATTACCGCTTTAGAAAGTGCGCTTTCTTTTAAAAGTTCTACTTCTTTTAATAGGAGCTGTCTTTCGGAATTTAATCTAGTCCGCTTTCTAAAATAGAGAAATCCAGAGATAAACATAATAAAAACAAAGCTAAAAATCAATATAGAACGTTCTTTCTGATTTTGCAAGTTGTCAATTTCAACCTGTTTTTCATGTTTAGCTTTTTGTATTTCAATCCTAGTAGTGTACTTATTTTTTTCTTGCTCTTCAATTATCAGTTTTTTAACTTCCGTATTATTTAAGCTATCCTTCATTTGTGTCCAGAGTATGTGCATTTCTAAAGCTTCTTTATATCGTTGTTCTTTCACGTAAATATCGTGGAGTAATCTTGCTGCTATTGAAATATTTGCCGGATAGCCAAGTTGTTTGGAAATCATCAAATTCCTTTGGCCATATTCTTTTGCTTTTTTCACATCATTTCTTCTTAAGTAATACTCCCCCAAATTTTTCAACGAGACGGACAACCATGTTTTGTAACCAATTTCTTCGTTAATTTTTAAGCTTTGTAAAAAATACTCAAAACCTTCCTCGTCATTAGCTTGAATGCATAATATCTCACCGATATTGTTCAACGAAGTTGCTTGGACGCTTTTTTTATTACTCTTTTTGGCTATTTGCAAAGCCTGTTGCGAAAATTTCAAAGCTTTAGTTAGGTCACCTTTCCTCCGGTATATACTTCCAATGTTGTTTAATATGGTTGATGTTTCCGCTGTTCTATTTAGTTCATCGAAGATGGACAAACTCTTAAAAAAAGATTCTAATGCTTTATCTTGATATCCCTGATTGTAGTAGATAATAGCGATATTGTTATGTGCAGTTGCGATTCCTTTTCTATTGCTAATTTCCTTGTTAATATTAAGTGAATGTGTGTAATTGGTTAGTGCTGCCAATAATTTACCTTGTAACTGGAACACCTGTCCAAAATCATTGTATGTGTCAGCTAAATATTCCTTCAGTCTAAGCTCCTCTTTATTTGTATGTTTATTCTTAAGTTTTTCTTTTGAGAAATGGTGTACCCAAGCATTGTATTTTGGCCACAGATCGTCATCAAAACTATTTTGTATGAAAGTAGATAGCGCGTTTAGTTTTGAGGTATCATCTTTAGCTTGATGAAATGCTTTTAACGCAGTGTTTAGATTAGTTTTCTCTGCATCTGATATGTTTTCAAGGATTAAACTATCCACCAGATAATAATCTTTATCAGCAAAATTTTGAGATAGGCAAATTGTTGAAAAACAAAGAGAGAATAATATGTTTATGATTATTTTGATAAATACAAAGATAATTAATCGAGCCTAATTAATCCTTGTTATTGAAAAACTAAAAGAATCACATGGGAGTAATGTTTTCTAACTAGTGCCGATAAGGACAATTCCTTATCGGCTCAATTGTTGTCATTTATAAATAATTACAATTAGCCTTTTTTAAAGAAAAATCAAAAAGTAAGACATGATTTCAGTCGACTCTATATTTTCAATCTATTCATCTCCACCTATTTAATTCATCAGATATGGAGGTTTCGGGGTTTATTAATCAAAGAAACGCTCAACACATGCCGTATTGGTCTTTTTTTTGATTAAAGTGGTTTAAGCCCTTAGCTAACTAAAGTCTTCCAATTTCGGACGACTTCGATTTGGATATGGTAAGTAGTGTCTCCGAAACGAAACAAAGAACTGTATTCAACCAATTTGTACTAAGATCAAAAGAACCAATAGCTTGCATTATAAAATTAGAGTCAATTTCATCAAAATCACCAAAACAAACCTTGGACGAAACCCTAATCATTCCATAAAAACCACCATCTCCTGCAAATCAGCCAACAAAAAGTTCGAACTCCCGCCGCAGGGGTCACTTAAGAATAGAAAGTTCACACGAAAGTGTGGGCTTTTTTTGTTTCTTTATAGCTGCTAAAATTGATGGAGTTACGGATCAAATCAAATCAAAAAGCGTTTTTATAAGCGTGTTAACGTTTTGCTAGATCCTACCCTACTTAGCATAATACATGCATGCATGCTAAAAGTAAAGCGTAGATTTTTTTAATGGTTTTCAAGGAACTTTATATAAATAGATCTATTTATATAAAGTTCCTTTGTTACTTATTTCTTAATAATTTTCAAAACAGCTTTGTTGTCGTTTTGATCGGTAACATTTAGGAAATAAATGCCTGCAGGTTGGTCGATAAAGAGCTCAACTCTTTTAGCGTTTTGCACCGTTTTAGTAGAGATTAATTGGCCTTCGATAGAAAATAATTGAACAGTTAATAATTCTTGATGATTTTCAAAAGTTAACGTTAAATCACCTTCTGTAGGATTTGGGTAAACACTTAATTCATATGCTAACGAAGAATGAATCCCGTTCGGTAATACTGATAAATTTAACGTAACCGTACTATCACAGTTGTCTGCAGTTTTGAATGTAGCGGTATAGGTTCCATCTGTATTCTCCGAATTCCCATCAAATGTGATGGATTCACCAAAATTGAGGGTGGTATCTATGGTTGTCATTATGACTTCAAGTACAGTAACGGTAGCTGTTTGTGACAGTTGTTGCTCACAAACTATTGTATCTTTTAATTTTGGACCTGTAACTTGTAATGGTGTATTTATTAATGTACCTGTATATGCATTTGCATTTGCATTTACCGCATTAACGATCGAATCTCCTGCAACATTGGTTAAATTATAATATGCAACTAAGTTTGCTTCATTTCCATTCAATATCGACGATAAACCAGCACTGATTTCTGCTTGTGTTTTAGCTATTGTCCAAAACCGCACGTCAGCAACGGAACCTTCATAATATTCATTGCCTGCATTTCCACCTGCAATCATCATAGTATCTGTAGATGCTAATAGAGTGTCTGTATATGATGCTGATGTCCCGTCTAAATTACCGTCTATGTATAATTTTAAATTTGCGCCATCGTACGTTGCTGCAATATGTGTCCACGTGTTTGATGGAATAGTAGTGGTACTTGTTACTAATATTGCTGAATTAAGGTAAAAGATCAATTTGTCCGTATTATCAAGCCTAAGAAGGAACTGGAAATTACCTCCTGTTTGATAATTAGAAATTATGTTTTGAGTGGTAGAATTTCCCGATCGTTTAATCCATGCTTCAACGGTAAGTTGCGTTTTTCCTACAAAATTATCTGTCCATAAATCGGTTCCTAAATTCACCTTTTTCTTATCTGCATCAACCGAAAACTCTAATGCTCCAACGGTTGATGAGTCAGTGACTGTAGTAGTTCCAAATACATTATACGTAGTGCTAGCGGAAAGATTACCAGTACTGAAAGAAAGTGTACTATCTGTACCAGCAATTGGACCAACAATAGTATCGTTATTGGCATCGTTACGTAAGTAATAATTTACGCCTGAATTTGTACTTGTTGTGATCGTCGTACCTGTATTGCTAGCACAAAGTGTTGCATTTGTTGCTGTTACACTTTGGTCTAATGCTTTAATGGTGATGGCTATGATCATTATGCTATCGCAACCTGCTGCATTATTAATAGTATCATTTACTGTATATGTACCAATAGCTGTATACGTAGAATCGCCACTTGGTAAGGTATAACCATTACACTCACTTACTATTACGCTGAAAGTAGCGGTTGTATGAGGACAATAGAATTCTGCGGCTCCCGCATCTCTTCTACCAATTATTGAAGTATTTTGTGCGTTAGACAAATCTGTAGGCTCTCCCATATCAATAGCTATACTTCCAGTTAATGGAGGCATGGTTTGCGTAGTTCCACCGTAAAAACCTAACGATGCTAATTTTATTTCTGAGGGCAATTTGTTAATTTGATCTGTACCAATAGTCCCACTAGGATTGTCTGTGAAAACATTATAGCCTTGTGAAGTAATGGTAATTGGGGCAATATTGTATATGCTACTCGAATCAATTATTGAACTCCCTACCGTCACACTAGACAAGGAACTAAAATCAGAATAGGAAAATACTCCTCCCCCAGGCCCAGAAGAAGCCTTATTTCCCGAAATGGTTGAGTTGGTTACCGCTACTGATGATATATAAGAAGCTGAATATACTCCTCCCCCAGAAGGAGCTTCATTCTCCGAGATAGTAGAGTTAATTACAGCTACTGATGATAATGGTTCTGATACTGGTGATATTAAACTTGAATAAGAATAAGAATACAGTCCACCCCCAGAAGAAGTTCCTTTATTCCCCAAGATAGTAGAGTTAGTTGCCGTTATTGAAGAAGAAGAAATAGAAGCATTAGAAGAAGAAGAAGTAGAACTTCTAGAATATACCCCACCCCCCTTAGAAGCTGTATTCCACGATATGGTAGAGTTGGTTACTGCTACTGAAGAAGTAGAAGAAGTAGAAGAAGTAACATAAGAAAACACCCCACCTCCGTCAGAAGAAGCTTTATTCCACGATATGGTAGAGTTGGTTACTGTTACTGAAGAAGTAGAAATAGTAGAATAAACATAAGCATATACCCCACCTCCGTCGAATGAAGCTTCATTCTCCGAGATGGTGGAGTTATTTATCACTACCAAAGAAGGTGAGGTAGAAGAGTAAGAATACACCCCGCCCCCGAGAGAAGCTGTATTTCTCGAAATAATAGAGTTATTAATATGTAATGTATCGGAGCAATTTACGGTAATTACCGCACCTCCATTACCGTTGTATAAGATTCCTGCGCCATTCCCATTTATGAGTAATACTGAATCTAACACTATTTTTCCTGCACCTTCAAAAGAAAAAATTCTAGAGGTTCCTCCTCCTGATATAAACAAGGTATCTGTTGCTGTGTATAGCCCTTTTATTACTATGCCTTTCGCACCAAAATCAATTTCGGTACTTAGTGTAATCGTGTCTCCATTGACAGTTAATAAGCTAGGAGAAAAACGAATGGTATCTCCACTATTTGCAGCTATTGCAGCTTGCCTCAATGACCCTGGAATGGTATCATTACTAGTATTTGTTACTGTTATGATTGTAGCAAAAGAGCTATTTGCTACAATCAAGATAGCTGCGACTATGCTTACTTTAAACAAGTTGGTTGTAAATGTTTTTTTCATGGATCTTAATTTTTTAAATCAACGTTATTATGGTTCTTCGTTATTTCTTAATAATTTTCAAAACCACTTTACTATCATTTTGATCCGTAACATTTAGGAAGTAAATATCTGCCGGTTGGTCGATAAAGAGCCCAACTCTTTTAGAATTTCGCACTGTTTTAGTAGAGATTAATTGCCCTTCGATAGAAAATAATTGCACGGATAAATGCTCTTGAATTGACTCAAATTCTAATAAGAAGTTACCTTCTGTTGGGTTTGGGTAAACACTTAATCCATTTAGTAAAGAAGAGTTTACACCATTGATGACACTTAAGTTGGTGGTTATAATGCTGTCGCAATTTTGCCCATTGGTTAAAGTATCTATGTATGTTCCTGTTGTAGAATAAGTACTTGTTCCAACTGTAATGCTTTCTCCTGTATTGATTGTTGTATCAATGGTGGCTGTTGGTATAGGAAGTACAGTAATGGTTATCGTCATTACGCTATCACATCCTCCCGCATTATTAATGGTATCATTTATGGTGTATGTTCCAACCGTAGTGTACGTTGAATCTCCACTTGGAAGTGTGTACCCGGTACATTGAGTCGCTGTTACATTGAAGGTAGAGATTGTTGGCATACATGTTCCAAAAATATAAGCGGAACCTGCGTCTACTAATAGATTTGCTCCAGCTGTGTCGTGATCTTCTAAATAAGCCCCCACAATGGTGTATCCTCCAGAAATTGATACAGAAACACCAAATACATCAGAATCCTCCCTGTCAGAAGCGACTATTTTTTGTTGCTCACTCCAGTTACCGCTTCCATCTCGCTCAAATATATATGCTGAGCCCGCATAACTAATCGGGTTTGCTCCAGCGGTGTCATGAGTTTCATAGAAAGCCCCTACAATGGCATAGTCACCAGAAATGGATACGGAATTACCAAAAGAGTCATCAACACCCCTATCAGAAGCGACTATTTTTTGTTGCTCAATCCAGTTACCACTTCCGTCTCGCTCAAATATATATGCGGAGCCGGCAGCATTTAATGAGTCTAATCCAGATGTATCATGATCTTCATAGTATGCCCCCACAATGGCATAATCTCCAGAAATGGATACGGAAATACCAAAATTATCCCCACGTCCCCTGTCAGAAGCAACTATCTTTTGTTGCTCAATCCAATTACCAGATCCATCTCGCTCAAATATATATGCTGAGCCAGTATTTCTTAACGAGTCTACCCCAGCAACGTTATGATCTTCATTATACGCTCCCACAATCGCGTAGCTACCAGAAATAGATACGGAATAACCAAAATGATCCTCAACGCCCCTATCTGAAGCAACTATTTTTTGTTGTTCAATCCAATTACCGCTTCCGTCTCGCTCAAAAATATACCCAGAGCCAGCTCGATCTAACGAGCCTAGCCCAGCGGTATCATGATCTTCAGAATGAGCCCCTACAATGGCATAATTACCTGAAATTGATACGGAATAACCAAAATTATCATGAGCATCCCTGTCAGAAGCGACTATTTTTTGTTTTTCACTCCAGTTACCACTTCCGTCTCGCTCAAATATATATGCCGAGCCTGCACTATTTAATAGATTTGCTCCAGCGGAGTCATGATCTTCGTGAATAGCCCCTACAATGACATAGTTCCCAGAAATAGATACGGACCAACCAAAATAATCACCAGCGCCCCTATCGGAAGCGACTATTTTTTGTTTTTCACTCCAGTTACCACTTCCGTCTCGCTCAAATATATACGCAGATCCTGCACCACCTAATAGATTTGCTCCAGCGGTGTCTTCATCTTCCTCATTGGCACCTACAATGGCATAATCTCCAGAAATTGATACGGAATAACCGAAATAATCACCAGCACCCCTATCAGAAGCTACCGTTTTTATTATTTCATCAAAGCTTTGGCTAAAGCCAGTAATACTTAGCAAAGAAAATGCTAATAGCAACGCGTGTTTTTTAATGTATTTCATGGAACTTAATTTTTAAATCAACGTGATTTAGATTCTTCGTTATTTCTTAACAATTTTCAATACCACTTTACGATCGTTTTGATCCGTAATATTTAGGAAGTAAACGCCTGCAGGTTGGTCGATAAAGAGCTCAACTCTTTTAGAGTTTTGCACTGTTTTAGTAGAGATTAATTGCCCTTCGATAGAAAATAATTGCACTGATAAATTCTCTTGAAAGCGCTCGAATTCTAACATAAAGTCACCTTCTGTTGGATTTGGGTAAACACTTAATCTGTTTAATAAAGAAGAGTTTACACCATTGATGACACTTAAATTGGTGGTTACAATGCTATCGCAATTTTGCCCATTGGTTAAAGTATCGCTGTAAGTTCCTGTAGTAGAATAGGTACTGGTTCCAATTGTAATGCTTTCTCCTGTATTGATTGTTGTATCAATGGTGGCTGTTGGTATAGGAAGTACAGTAATGGTTATCGTCATTACGCTATCACATCCTCCCGCATTATTAATGGTATCATTTACAGTGTATGTTCCAACCGTAGTATACGTTGAATCTCCACTTGGAAGTGGGTACCCAGTGCATTGAGCTGCCGTTACACTGAAAGCCGAGGTTGTACGCGAGCATCGTTCAAATATATACGCAGATCCGGCTTCAGATATCCAGTTTCCACCGGCTGCGTCTTCACCATCACGATAAGCCCCCGCAATAACATTGCCCCCAGAAATAGATACGGAGTAACCAAAATAATCATATGTGCCCCTATCAGAA
>CBDICC010000032.1:0-10068 GCA_965277185.1 Cytophagales bacterium
ACGGAGATTTTATAAAAACTACACTGTCTAAATTTACAAGTGAGGATAAGCAACATTGGATGGCCAAACAAAATTACATAGCCCTGGGAAATCTAATGGTGGCATGTGGAGAGTTGAAAATAGATTCCTGTCCTATGGAAGGATTTGAATCGGATAAATATGATGAGATCTTGGGATTAAAAGAAAAAGGATTGACATCATGTGTCGTATTACCTGTTGGATATAGATCAGAAGACGAACCAAATCAAAATAGCCCTAAAGTTCGAAAAACAATGGAGATGCTGTTTGAAGAAATAGAATAAAAGGCAGCTTTATCTATGCAAAAGCTTGGATCGTTGATCTTTCCGAATCATTAATTTTAATCCAGACCAAGTAGTGTCCACAGAACAGACTTTTACGTCTACTAATCCCATTGGTAAAATGAGGTCTCGAATGTCTTGATCAGATACTTGAGTAGGAACACCAGAAGATTTTTTAGGCCAGGATACCCAAATCATTCCGTCTACTTTTATGTTTGGAAAACTGCTCTTGATGAGTTGTTTTAACTGACTTTTTTTAGTGACGAATCCATGCACCATATCCAAGTTTTTACTAGCTCGATCAGTAATGTGGACATCTTCCGGAATGGGATGAATGAGATCAAAATAATTGGCAGGTACATTTTTCACTAAGAGTTTAAACCCTTCTTTGATGCCTAGTTTTTTTACTAATGGGGTTTCACTATAGTCTGACTTTGCCATAAATCAAATTTAAGGAAAATCTTTCATTGGTTAAATTCAAATTGGACTCCAAAACATATATATAATGCGTTTTAATATTTAATAGTAACTTACGTGAGAATTGACCTAAGACCGCTAATATTAATATGCTAATGCATTTTTCCACCTCCGTTTCACTTGAATTCCATGCAGAGAAGGAATGGGTATTTAAAACACCCATTTTAGGTGATGCAATTCAATTTTTTCCAAAAGTAGGTTCGTTTTTATATTTAGTGGGTTTTGAAGCAGATACGTCTTGGGGAAAGGTTGGAGGTTCACGGATTCCAATTGTATCTCGCTTTTTATGGTGGCCTGAAAAAAAGGCGTTTTACGATGAGATTATAGAACGAAGAGAAAATGAATACTGGAAATGGAGGCTGACCGATTTTACATCTCCTTTCAGCCTAATGGTTAAAAAGGCAGAAGGCGAAATGCACTTTACTTCAACTGAAAATAGTACTCAGGTTAAATGGACCTATTCATTTTGGCCAACTTTCTTTTTACTTAGTCCATTTGTTTGGTTTTTCACTAAGATTATGTGGCGGTGGGTCATGAAAAAATCGATTCGCAACATGTACAACATGACAGAAGCAAAAGTTCCTTTGGTGTATAAGTCTTAATTAGGCTGTTAGACAAGTTCGTTTAAATTAGGAGATCTATATTTTATTTAATCATCAGAAAGCACAAATCCCTGATTTTCAAGATTTATATTGAAAATCAGGGATTTTTTAGTTGAATGACAACCATTAAATTAGCTAGTCATTTAATACTTCATGAACTTTCCACGCAGTCCTTTTAAACTTGGATCTGTACTTTGAATTACATACAATCCATTCGGTAAGTCATAGATGTTAATTTTAGGTTGTTGATTCGAAAAGAACGAATAAGAACGAATCAATCTTCCTTGTGCATTGATGAGATCCAACTCAATTTGCGTAGCGTCCAATGCGTTTTGATCCCAACGTAATTCGATCATGTTGCGAGAAGGATTTGGATGGATGGAAATCTGTTCTTCAATAATTAATTGTTCGAATACGGAAGTGCTATCTTCCAATGTGTCAAGCGGAATATATCCTCTACCAGTAACATTCAAAATATTGGTTCCAGCTACGGCATCACTAAGAACTAAAATAGAACCATTATATTGAATTTCTTCCGTTGGAGTAAACGTAACATTAACTAAGGTAGAATCTCCAGGTAGAACAACGGCAGTGGTAGAGCTTACTACAAATCCAATCGGCATCACAATATCAGAAACTGTTAAATTTAAACCTCCTGTATTGTAAATAGTCATAGTTTCTGTTTTACTTGAATCTACAATTACATCTCCGAAATCATACAAAACCGAAGCGTCAATTAATGGGTTAGCAGTGTCAATTACGGTAATTAATCCAGTTGTAATATATACACCACTGTTAAACATAGTAATGTAATAGGTGCCCACCGTGTCAAAATGGAAAACGCCAGTGATGTTTGTATCTACAGGAATCCCCAAACTTGTATAAGAAATAAAATTACTTTGAACGGCAGCTCCATTAATCATGATCGAAGATTCTATACTATGATCGATCGAATCTGTAATTAAAATTGTAACGGGCGGATATGGATCCTGATCTAATACATTTCTATTATTAAGTGTGGTAATGGTGTAAATTTGGGCAGCTTCCGTCAATGTAAGGCGATTTTCAGGAACTCTGAATCGCGTGATTCCAGTTGGTCCAAGATAGCTGGGAATATCATCTATTTTATTCCGCCCTGCTCGAACTTGAAGCATTACATTCTTATTTGTGAGGTCAATGGAGGTTAATCGATTTCTAGAGCATCGAACCAATGTCATATTGTTATTACCCGTCAAATCAAGATTGGAGATATAACTATTTCTGCAATTGGTTTTGGTCATGCTAGTACATCCCGCAGCATTTAGGGTTTGCAAACGACTTCGCACAGCGCCTACACTAGTTACATTTGTAAATCCGGATATATCTAAGTGAGAAAGTCCAGTTTCACGAAGTGCGGCACGCCGAATGCTTGTACATCCTGTAAGTATTAAGCTACTTAAATTAATAGATTTCTTAAGCTTAACGCGATCCAAATTCGCACAACCAGTTAAATTTACTGCTTTTACGTTGCTTCCTGCAATATTCAGAAACATAGGACTTAAATTCCCAGTTAAATCCAGTACTTGGATCGCTGTTCGGGCAAGAAACAATCTGTTGATGGAATGAAGACCTGTCACATCTATTCCAACTACGGAAGGTTGTTTTACAATTTCAAGTTTATGCAACGAATCGAGACCAGTAAAATCAATAGTACCGGCAACGATGATTGCTGTACCGCTGGATTTACTGCTCCCATTATCGGATAAATTAATTTCAGCTACTCGTTTTGGGGTAATGGTTGTGTCCCAAACTACTCCTGTCATTTGGGTTAAATCTGTTACGCCTCCCCAGTTATAATTTCCACCAATAATGTTGGCACTCTGAATGTTCATAAGAATAGTGTAATCCGAACTAGAAAAGGATGCATCTGGGGTCAATCCGCCATCAACAAGAATCGTCCCACTGTTCATTGCATACCCGCTGTTGATTAGACGGACATAGTACGCTCCAGCCGCAGTCATTTGAAATATTCCAGTATTGTTGGTCGCTATAGTTGCACCTGTACCTGCATTAAACAAGGTAAATGATGTAGAAGCCATTGCTCCATTAACCAAAAAACTATCGACATCACTAAAATCCACAGAATCATTGATTGCAACAGATTGCGGTGCATATCCAAGTTGATATAAGGCATTTGTGACCGTTGAAGTTGCGTGATTTTGAAGTTGTACCGCACGCTTAAAACTCAATAAATTGTTGTTAATAAAAAGCTTGTTGAGGTTAATCGTATCTATATTTTTAATGTTATTCAGCTTATTTCGTTCGGCATCAAAATAGGATAGATTAGTAAGCCCTGTAACATCGATAAAGGTTAATAAGTTTCTGCCAACATCCAAGGAATCAAGACTTATACACCCAGATAGATTTAAAGAAGCCATGTTGTTTTCTCTCGCTTCAACTCTTATTAGATTCTCTAAGCTGTCTAAGTCCAGAGATGTAATTCCGTTTTCAGCACATTCAAGACTTACAAGATTATTACACCCTGCCACATCCACATGAATCAAATTGCTTTTTTTACATTTTAAAACGGTAAGACTCTTGCAATTGGAAGCTTCAATGGTTTTTAGGCCTGTTCGAGGACAATATACTTCTATAAGAGAAGGTAGATTTCGAATGTCCAAATTATATAAATTGATATTTCGAAACAAAAACAAGTATTTCATGGAATCCAAACCTCTTAAATCCATGGCGCCTTGAAAGCCGGTATTTACGTTGATGCTTTTTCCTTGTCCATATTCTCCAAGACGTAATTCTGAAATTCGTTTTGGGGAAGAATTATCCCACACAATTCCATCCCAATTTCCAGGATTAGGATCTGAAGTCCAGTTTAATTCTGTTTCAGCTGAGAAATTATTAGATTGTATGCCTAACAAGACACTTAAATCACCCGAATGATATTGCGCAAAAAGGGAAGAAAATGGACTTATAATAAGTACCAATAAGAGAACGTAGAATATTTTTTTCATAACAAATATTTATGTTTTGTAGCCTAGGAAAGACCATATTGCAGCATTCAAAGATATTGATTTTTGCTCATAATCTCTAATAAAAATGCATTGACCTATATTAAAGACATTATATGTGCCTAATAGGTTGCCTTGAAATGTACAAGATCACTAATTCAAAAAAGAGGAAAGGATACATTCATAATTGAAATGTTGTATTTCCATTTGGATTTAACTTTCTTTGCACGCCGTATTTGAAATGCGGAAGTATAATAAAATAGAATTGGAATGTTAATAGAAGAACTTACAAAAACCTTGCTAACCAAAAATTTGGAAGATCCAAATGTGTTGGCAGGAACAGAATTGCAGGCCACCAAGCGAATTTTACCAGATGCAAATGTTATTAAAATAGGTGGGCAAAGTTTCATAGATAGAGGTAGGAAGGCTGTTTTCCCATTAATTGAGGAAATTAAGAGAAATCTTCCACATCATAAAATGATCATTGGAACAGGAGCTGGAACACGCGCTCGGCATGCTTACAGTGTAGGAATAGATCAAGGAATGCCTACTGGTGTTCTAGGATTACTAGGAACATTTGTAAGTATCCAAAATGCAAAAATGATCCACTATTTACTTGCGGATGAAGGGATTCCTTACATTGAGCCAGGAGGATTTTCTCAGTTGCCTTTGTATTTAGCGGAAAGAAATGCTGCTATTTTCTTTGGAATGCCACCTTATACGTATTGGCAAAGAAGTCCAGAAATTGGGAAAATTCCACCATACAGAACGGATACTGGATGTTATCTAATTAGTGAAGTGTATGCTACTAAAAGCATGATTTACGTGAAGGATGAAGACGGATTGTACACCAATGATCCTAAAAAAGATAAAAATGCGAAATTCATCCCTGAAATTACAGCGGAGGAATTAATTGCAAGAGATTTACAGGATGTGGTTGTAGAGCGCGCCGTAATCGAGATGATGCAAAACGCTAAAAATGGACGTCAAATCCAAATTATCAATGGAATGAAAGAAGGTAACCTTACAAAAGCCTTAAACGGGGAGCATGTAGGAACCATTATTAGAGCATAAATTTGAGCATAGCTTGATTTATCAATATTCGATTGAAATTAAAAAGAGATTGACTACTAATTAATATATAGATAGTAAAATAGATAATATCCAAGACGCAATAAAAGAATTGGATATTAGATTATAGCAGAAATTATTATGAAACACGAAAATCATATAAACTCAATGTACATGAGGGAAAGTTTGTTAGACAAAGACGTAATGTCTCAGTCTTCCGATACGCCAACCTTCAAAATGTTACCGGATGTACACATTGTAAAAATAGGAGCAAGTTCATTTATCGATAAAGGGAAAGAAGCACTTTATCCAGTAGTGGATAAAATGCGTGAGATTCTTAAGAATGAACGACTGGTAATTAGTACTGGAGGAGGAGCAAGAAGCAGACACTTGTTTTCTGTAGGTTTAGACTTAGGTTTACCAACAGGAGTATTGGCTCAGTTGGCAGGGGAAGATGCCCTTGGAAATGCACATATTTTAGGAACACTATTATCACCTGAAGGTGTGATTGCGATTCCACCAGAATCAATTGGACATTTACTTCCTTTGTTTTTGAAAGCAGCACCAGGAGTTATTTATGCAGGAATGCCACCATATTCTATTTGGGAGCACCCTTCTAAGAAAGGAAATATTCCATCACATAGAACCGATGCTGGAGCAGTGATTTTAGCCGAGACTTTTGGTTTTAAAACTGTAACCTTGGTGAAAGATGTAAATGGTCTTTACGACAAAGATCCTAAAGAATTTAGCGATGCAAAATTCATCGATAAAATCAATGTAAGAGAATTGGAAGAAATGAATATTTCTACATTGCCTTTTAACCGGGTAAACATTGATATCTTGAAAGAAAATAAAACATGTAATCACTTCCAATTAGTGAATGGAAACGATCCTGATTTGATCGAACGTTCAATTAATGGAGAACATGTGGGAACAATTATTCACAATGACCGATACACCGGATAGTCCAGAGACGGACTATTTGAGTGATACACATTTTAATATAATTAAACCGGGGATAAGATGAAGGCTATTGAACTTCGCAATGTCACATTTTCATATCCCGGGAGTAAAGAAACCGTTTTTAAGGATTTTAATCTTTCCTTGAATAAAAACGGTTTCTTTTTTATTTTAGGTGCAAATGGGAGCGGAAAAAGCACATTTGTAAAGTTGATATTGGGAGCATTGCAACCTCAAAATGGTGAGGTCCTCTTCAATGATCAGCAAATATCAAGTCGAAAAGAACGAGCAAAACGAATTGGCTATGTGCCTCAGGATTTAAGTTTGGATCCGGAAATGTCGGTCATCGATCTCATTCAATTTATTGGAACACTTCAAGGACGATCATCAAATCAATTAAAAGAAGGGATTCAATTGGCAACAAAAGCGCTTGAATTAGATGAATTTCTTCCAAAACGAATCAAACAATTGTCAGGTGGTCAAAAGCAACGAGTTAATATCGCTTTATCTCTACTTCATGATCCAGACATTATTTTACTTGATGAGCCTTTTACAGGCTTGGATTATTACACAAATGTGAAGGTGTTGAGTGCGTTGAGCGCATTAAATAAAATGATTATTTGCATCACCCATGATCTTGATTTAGCCGAACAATATGCAACGGAGGTGCTACTGTTGAAAAATGGCAAGCTGCTTGAACAGGATCAACCAGATCAATTGATCCAAAAGCATCCTTTTGAATTAACCGAGTTTGATTTGAACATCTCCGTTATGGAAGAAATTAAAGGCAAAACAGATTGGCCATCTGAAATGGGAGTGATGATCCAACAAAATCGTGTAGTGTTAAGTTATCCGATAAAGGAAGCAATGACAACGTTCATGGAAAATTTTCGTGTTCGCTATAAAAATGACATTCGCAAGGAGACCGTATCAGGTCGAACATTAAAATCCAGTGTTGTTGGAATTCATGATTTATCCATCCATAAAAATGAGGAAGAGGTAGAAGCAGCAGCAAAAGAAAGAAGTAAAAAAGGTAATGGTCCCGGTTCTGGAACAGGAGGTGGTGGAGGCGGAGGTAAAGGCCGAAATCGATCTTAGTTTTAATTAAGCTAAGAAGATACGAATTGATATAAAACTAAATTTTAAAAAAGGGAAGTAGTATAATCGTAAAATGCACTGGTTGAAAGTAGGATATCAAATTTGCTTGCGTACATGGAAAAAGCTATGGTTCAGGCCGATCCATATCATTTTTTCTTTTGTGCAACCCATCTTTTGGTTAACAATTTTCGGATTTCTTTTTGAGCGGCATTTTGAATTTGCCAAAGGAGACTATCTATCTTATTTACTACCTGGTGTCTGTGCCATGACAGTGATACAATCAAGCTCTCAAGCCGGTATCTTGTTTATAAAGGATTTTCAGACGGGCTTTTTTGGGCGGTATAACTTCACATCAATTTCACGATTTCAAATTCTATTTTTTAAGATTTTTGCGGATTTCAGTCGAATTTTGATTCAAGTATTTGTGTTGGTTGGATTAGGTGCGATTATAGGAGTGGATTATATTAAAATTTCACCAGTGTCATTTCTTCTTGCAGTTTCAGGCATTTTTATGTTTACATATTTCTATGCCGCACTTTCCAGTTTAATAGCAATTAAAACTAAAACATCGGAGTTGATGGCAACCTTTGTACAATTGTTTAATCTTCCGATCATTTTTACAAGTACAGCACTAGTACCAAATAAAGGACTACCAGGATGGTTGAATGGCATTGCTAAATACAATCCTCTGTCTCATTTGAGCAACATTCTTCGAACCAACCTAATTGACATTGAATATACGCAATCGGTAAATCCAATTAATAGCTATTTATTATTGTTTATTTTGATGTTTTTAGCATTTTTGGGCTGCTATTTGTATTTGAGGAAGATTAATTATGAATAAGTAGATTGATCAGAAACACTGGATATGCTGGAAATATGAAGTCCCGTCTATTGCTTTGTATTTGAGTCAATTATCAAGATAGTTGAATAAAAAATAACCTAGGAATCAAACATATTTACACTCGTACCATTATGAAATTGTCTGGCATAACCACGTTCGTGGTCGGATTGATGCTTACTTTACTTCTTTTTTCTTGCGGAACAAGTGATTCGGCTAGGACAAATAACGGAGGACCAGCTAAGCTAACCATTGCAGCTGCGGCAAGTACTCAGTTTGCTGTGCGTGAAATTGCGGATGCTTTTTCAAAAGAAAACAATGATTTTAAGATCGAAGTTATTATTGGTTCTTCAGGTAAGTTAACTACTCAAATTACTAATGGAGCACCTTATGATGTGTTTTTTGCAGCAAACATGAAATATGCGGATAAAGTATTTCAAAGTGGAATCTCTGCAGGGGAGCCGCAAATATTTGGGTTTGGAGTACCTACTTTTTGGACAATGGATACAACAATGAAATTGGATGCATCTGGGACTTTTTTATCTGAAGCAGGAATAGAAAAAATAGCGATTGCGGAACCAACCAATGCTCCATACGGAGCCATGGCAGTGAATTTCTTTAAATCAAATAACTTATATGATGACGTAAAGGATAAGTTGGTTTATGGAGAAAGTATTTCACAAGTGAATGAATACATTATGAACCAAGGTGCGCAAGTAGGAATTAGTGCAAAATCAATTATCCTATCACCAAAAGTGGAATTGAAAGGACTTTATCTGCCATTAGAAAAAGAAATATTGGGTGCCACAAGGAGTTGTGGAATTAACTAATTCAGGATCATCGCCGATCAAATCAAAATTGATGGACTTCATAATGTCTGAGAAAGGAGCTCAGATTTTGAAAAAATATGGTTATGAAAAGTAAGAAGGTATACCCTTTTTATGAAATTGTGATTTTGTTTCTGGATTTAACAGGATTGAAATAAAGAACCCGGTAAGAATTAATTGAATAAATAAACTAAGTGGAGGAAACCTGGGAAACAAAGGGCTTTGAATTGCATCATTTTGATTTAGGATTATTTTCAATGGATATTCCTATACCCGACTTGATGCCTATTTATCTTTCGCTTAAATTGGCATTGATTACTTCGGTATTGCTACTCCTAATCGGTTTACCTATTGCTTATTATTTAAGTCAATGGAAGTCGAAGTTTAAGGTCATTTTTGAAAGTTTTATTAGCCTTCCAATCGTTTTACCGCCTTCGGTAATTGTTTTTATCTCTTAGTAGCATTTTCACCTACTTTGGGTTTGGACAATTTCTCCGAAAAATTGACTTGCCAATGTTATTTACGTTTAGAGGTATGGTAGTTGCTTCGCTGATCTATAGTTTTCCATTTATGGTTCAACCCATTCAGAAATCATTTGAAAACATCCCAAAACGCTTTTGGGACATTTCATATACACTTGGGAAACGAAATTTGAAACATTGATCAGAGTAATAATTCCAAACATCAAATATTCGCTTATCACAGGTTCGATTTTAACATTTGCACATACGATGGGAGAGTTTGGTGTTATTTTAATGATCGGTGGACAAACCGAGGAAACGAAAGTGGCGTCGATTGCAATTTATACAGCAAGTGAGTCAATGAATACCCAATTGGTAAATGTGTACTCTATTATATTGATTGTGATTTCATTGATTATCATCACATTGG